>NZ_JBFUJZ010000022.1:0-518 GCF_056401105.1 Sphingomonas sp. P4_G3 | reverse complement strand
TCGCGCCAGTCACCGTATCGGCGACCGAGATGGTCACCGCATCGTTGCCGACTGCCTTGATGCCCTCGGCAAACGTACCCGTCACCGTGCCGTTGGCGGTGACACTGACGGTACCAGTGCCAAAGTTGTGCGCATCGATGCCGGTCGTGCCCGAGACGTTGCCCGCGGTCACATCGACATTGCCCGCGCCCGCGACCTTGGTCTGCTGCGCGATGATCGCGGTGTTGCCGGTCGAAGTGACATCGCCCGCGGTAACCGAGACGTTGCCGCCGGTGGTCAGCGCGAAGATGCCGTTACCCGTCGTCACATTGACCGGGCCGACGGTGGTGACCGTCGTATTGCCTGATCCGAAATTCTCGGCGTCGATGCCGAACCGCGCGGTGATTGCGCCGTTGGCGGTCACGTCGATATTGCCGGTGCCCGCCGCGTTGAGGATCGCCGCCACCATGCCGGCATTGCCCGCGTTGATGTCGCCGTTCGCGACCTCGGTCACATTGCCGGTCAGCGTCTGCGCCTGA
>NZ_JBFUJZ010000021.1:0-1029 GCF_056401105.1 Sphingomonas sp. P4_G3 | reverse complement strand
CCGCCAACCGCGGTATCGCGAACGATGATGCCGTTGCCCGCCGTCGAGCCGCTCGCACCCGAGATATTGAAGGTGACCGTGCCCGAACCGTTGTTGAGGATATTGGCGCCGTCGCCAGTTCCGCCGAAGAAGCCGCCGGCGCCCGTCACGCTGATATTGCCCGCGCCGCCGGTGCCGCCGATCAGGGTCAGACCGTTGGTCGCGCCGGTCACGGTATCGGCGACGGTCACCGTCACCGCGTCGTTGCCGGTCGCCTTGATGCCCTCGGCAAACGTGCCCGTCACCGTGCCGTTGGCCGTCACGCTGAGCGTGCCGGTGCCGATGTTGTTGGCGAAGATGCCGGTCGTGCCCGAGACGTTGCCTGCGGTCACATCGACACTGCCCGCGCCGGTCGCATCAGCCTGCTGCGCGACGATCGCGGTGTTGCCCGTCGAGGTGACATCGCCCGCGGTGACCGTGACGTTGCCGCCGGAGGTCTGTGCGTAGATGCCGTTGCCGGTGGTAACGTTGACCGGGCCGACGGTCGTGACCGTGGTATTGCCGGTGCCGAAATTCTCGGCGTCGATGCCGAACCGCGCGGTAATCGCGCCATTCGCGGTCACGTCGATATTGCCGGTCGCCGCTGCCGGGAAGATGGCAGCCACCATGCCGGCATTGCCCGCCTGGATATCGCCATTGGCCACCTCAGTGACATTGGCGGTCAGGGACTGGCTCTGCACATCGATCGCGTTCTTGCCGACCGCCAGCGCCGTCACCGCGCCGGTCGTGACGCTGATGTCGCCGCCAACCGCGGTATCGCGAACGATGATGCCGTTGCCCGCCGTCGAGCCGCTCGCACCCGAGATATTGAAGGTGACCGTGCCCGAACCGTTGTTGAGGATATTGGCGCCGTCGCCAGTTCCGCCGAAGAAGCCGCCGGCGCCCGTCACGCTGATATTGCCCGCGCCGCCGGTGCCGCCGATCAGGGTCAGACCGTTGGTCGCGCCGGTCACGGTATCGGCGACGGTCACCGTCACCGCGTCGTTGCCG
>NZ_JBFUJZ010000020.1:0-2148 GCF_056401105.1 Sphingomonas sp. P4_G3 | reverse complement strand
GGCCGCGCTGGGACCTGGTCGCGATCGGACTCACCTTGTTCCTCATCGGATTGTTCAAGAAGGTGATGGTCGCCGATCCGCTCGGCGTCGCGGTGCGGCCGATCTTCGTGCAGGCAGAGATCGGCGGCGTACAATTCATCCAGGCATGGACCGGCGCATTATCCTACGCGCTGCAAATCTATTTCGACTTTTCCGGCTATACCGACATGGCGATCGGCCTCGGGCTGCTCTTCGGCATTTCGCTGCCGCGCGAGCGAAGGGGCCGACATATCCCATGTTGCCGATGATCAGAACACACATCGACAGCCTCCCCCAAATCCGGACGCCGCGACCTCACCACCGGAATCATTCACGAGACGATTGATCCCGCCCCATTCGGGACGTCGCGTAGAATTCAGAGCGTTAGCCATCGAGGCTGAGACGACGAGGGCGCCGGACAACCCGATACCGGAAACTCCAGGGCGTCAACCACGATGCTCGAAATATATAAGTACATATACGTAAGTAAATTCGCTTAATATCAATAATACTTTTTGACTAATTTAGCTTATTATCACACTTAGTACCCATAATAAGGAAATTGAGTTTTGCTACTATTTATCAACAGCCGAGAGCCGAGGCCTTTCATGAGGATCATTATAGCAATAAACTCGTGATTCTGGAGGCTATCTAATGACACCTCGCATCAAGATTGCCTTGCTCGGGCCCAATCGAATAGCTCTGGACGGGTTACAGAGGATACTGACCGAAAACGGATTTGACGTACTGGAAGCCGCGGTCGACGCGAGCCAGCTCAGCGACGTCGAAGCGGTCGATGACGACGGCAGCGACGTCGTCCACATTCTGCTGATGGACGGCCTCGCGGACGCCAAGACGGGGTACCATCCCGCGGAACTTGCCGAGCGGTTCCCCGGCTATCGGCTGGCGGTGATGGCTGCTGCGTTCGATTTCGACGAAATGGTCAGCTGTTTCCGCGAAGGCGTTTACGGCTACATCATCGCGGCATCGTCCGAATCTCTAGTGATTTCGCTGCGATTGATCGCCATCGGCGAGAAGGTGATGCCGTCGAACCTGGCCGAATTCCTGCCCACGCATCCCAATCTCGGGCTGTCGCCGGGCACCAGCCAGTCGATGAAGCAGGCCGGCCTGTCACTGCGGGAAATCGAAATTCTCGCCTGTCTGGTGAGCGGGCAACCCAACAAGATCATCTCGCGCCAGCTCGAGATCAGCGAGGCGACGGTGAAGATCCATGTGAAGGCCATTCTTCGCAAGGTCGGCGTCCAGAACAGGACCCAGGCCGCCATCTGGGCGATCGGCGAGCGATTGAACGAGACACTTTCATCGCATCCTCCCTGTGGCAAGATCCGCAACGGCGCCGATCGGGCTTTACCGTAGCTCGGTTGACAGGCACCGCGCCGCCGAGGGCGGCGCGCGGGGAATTACGGGTTAATTCGTCCTAAACGCTGCGGGCGTCGCACCGGCGATGCTAGGCTTCGTCGCGATCGAACCGATCAGATCGAGTCAACAAACTCGGGTCATTTGATCGGGGCAAGCAAAACGGGGGAATTTGGACCATGCTGTTCAATTCCAGCGAGTTCATATCGCTGTTCCTGCCCGTCGTCTTCGTCGGTTTCATCGTCATCGCCCGATTCAATCAACCGCGCCTCGCCGCGGCCTGGCTTACCGTTGCGTCATTGGTGTTCTACAGCTGGTGGCGCTGGCAGAACCTGCCGCTGCTGTTGACCAGCATGGGGGTCAATTACTGGCTCGGCGGCCTACTCATACGGCGGCAGAGCAAGCTTACGCTCGCGCTTGGCATCGGTTTTAACGTCTGCCTGCTCGGCTATTTCAAATACACGATGTTCGCCCTGGAAACGACGCGGGAATTGTTCGGCGGCGACTGGCAGGTGCCGCACGTCATCCTCCCGCTCGCCATTTCGTTCTTCACTTTCCAGCAAATCGCCTATCTGGTCGACGCCTATGGTGGCCGGGTCAGCGAGCGCGATCCGCTCAACTACGCGCTGTTCATCACCTTTTTCCCGCACCTGATCGCCGGGCCGATCACGCATCATCGCGAGATGCTCGCGCAATTCAGCGCGCCCGACCGCTTCCGGCCGCGCTGGGACCTGGTCGCGATCGGACTCACCT
>NZ_JBFUJZ010000019.1:0-6935 GCF_056401105.1 Sphingomonas sp. P4_G3 | reverse complement strand
GCCCTCTCCCCCACCCGACCTCCCAATCAGGGTATTCTATGGGAGGYCGGGTGGGGGAGWGGGCCGGCACCGATTCAGCAAAGCTGAAAAAGACTCTAATCTGCACAGTGGATCCCGGCACAAGGCCGGGATGACGGATTAAGAAGCCCGTCCTGTGTCCCGCTCAGCTTTCGCTGTCTTCCGCTGATTTCGCGTTGAGCTGGATGTAATTCTCCAGCCCCATCCGCTCGATCATGTCGAACTGGCGCTCGAGCGTGTCGACATGTTCTTCCTCGCTGTCGAGGATGCGACGGAACAGGTCGCGGCTGACATAGTCGCGGACTTTCTCGCAATGTTCGATCGCGTCGCGCAGCAGCGGCAGCGCTTCCATCTCGAGCTCGAGGTCCGACTTCAACACCTCTTCGACCGTCTCGCCGATGCGTAGCCGCCCGAGCAATTGAAAGTTGGGCAGGCCGTCGAGGAACAGGATGCGCTCCGACAGCCAGTCGGCATGCTTCATCTCGTCGATCGATTCGTGGCGCTCGAACTCGGCGAGCTTCTGCACGCCCCAATGGTCGAGCAGGCGATAATGCAGCCAATATTGGTTGATCGCGGTCAGTTCGTTCTTGAGCGCGGTGTTGAGGAAGTCGATGACCTGCGGATCGCCCTTCATGGTGATGCCCTTCGTTGCTTTTCAGCCGGCATCATAGCCCCGGAAGGTCGGGCAAAACAGTCCAAAAAATGGCGGATTTCTGCGGTTTTCCTCTGTTGCGAACGCTACGCAGCAGCGCGCTCGTCATCGATAATGGATCGCGCGAACGGCACGCACTGGCCGCATTTGGGCTGGCGGCCGAGCGAGCGATAGGCTTGGCACGCGGTCATCGATCCGTTGCGCGCGGCCTCGCGCACTTCGCGTTCGCGGATCGCATTGCACACGCACACCATCATGAAACCGATTATCCCTCGCGCTCGTTGCCATCGAGTTAGCGATAGTGAGATCGATTCGCAATACTATTGCGACACGTTTGCAACTTGCCTCGTGCGCCGGAACGGTTGCCATTGCCCACGCGCGGCACTGCGCCACAGCCATTCGAACGGACCATAAGCGAATCGGTCGAGCCATGGCTTCGACCAGGCGAGCATCAGCAGCCACATCCCGGCGACGACGATCAGGCACTGCCAGCGCTGCAGATAGCCGTACCAGCCCAGGCCATAGCCGTTGAAGATCAACGTGCAGACGATCGAGGTGCCGAGATAATTGGAAAACGCCATCCTTCCCGTGGCGGCGAAGCGATCCGCCAGCCAGGGCAGGCGTCCCGATTGCACGAACAGGATGACTAAGGCGGCGTAGCCCAGGCTGAGCCAGGGCCGCAGCAAGCTCAGCTGGATCGCCTCGGTCGCGATCATCGTCAGTGGCGCCCAATGCGTCGCATCGAGCCAGCCGATGAGAGGGATATAGGCCGCCCAGGCGAGCGGCACGGCGGCGGCCGTCAGCCAATAAGCGCGCCGCGACCAGGCACCGGAAAAGAATCCCCAGCGGAACAGCGCCATGCCGATCAGCATCAGCGCGAGCGTATCGATGAAGGCGATGCGGTTGACGATCGTCTGGAAGAAGATCGCGGTTCGCGCGCGCACCTTGAACGCGTCGCCATAGGATCCGCGATAGCCCGCCAGTTCGCGCGCAATCGCGTCGCGCTGCGGATCGGATTGCTGTCGGAATGCGCGCCAGTCGGCGGCCAGGGCCGGATCGGGAGTCGGCTGGATCGACGCCACGCGCGCGCTTTCCAGGTGCTGATAAGCGACCAATCCGTCCGCCAGCTTGAACGCCAGCAGCAGCATGCCGATCGTCACCAGCATCCGCGGCCGCACGCGCCAGCCGACGAACGCGATCATCCCCGTCAGCGCGTAGAGCACCAGGATGTCGCCCGCCCAGATCAGATACGCGTGGACCATGCCGAACACGAACAAGGTCGCCATCCGCGCATAATGCACCACCGCGGGCCGCTGGCCGCTCAGCAGCGCGCGGTCGGCGATCAGCATGGTCGAGGCGCCGAACATCATCGTGAACAGGCCGCGGAACTTGCCGTCGCCGATCGCGTAAGCGATCGCCCATTCCCACCAATTGGCGCCGGTCGATCCCCCATAGAAGCTGGGGTCGATCGCGGCGTAACCGGGCATCGCGAAGTCGATGATGTTGAGCAGCAGAATGCCCATCACCGCCACTCCGCGCACCGCGTCGAGCGTGCGCAGCCGTTGCGGCACGGCCGCGCCGTCGCTCGCCGGTGGGTGGATCACCGTCGCGCGAACCAGGCGATCGGGATGCCCACCAGAACGATATGGCTGAAGAACTGCTCGGCCAGGCCCAGCGCCGTGAACGGATGCGCGCCAAAGCGCAGCGGCAACACGATCAGGTTCATCACCGCCCACAACCCGACGCCATAGGCGATGCCCGCGAGCAGCCAGCGAGCCTTGAGCAATGGCAGGCGGCTTGCCGCGATGACGAAGAACGCCGCCATCACCGCCATGATCGCGAAGTGCAGCAGCAGCCCGACCAGCGCCACGCCGATCCCGCCTTTGACCGCATCATTGCCCAGGATGGCGCTGGCCAGCCCCTTGAGCATGTTGATCGGCGCACGCCCGGCGATCAGCGTGTAGACGCACGCCGACAGGATATCGAGCGTGCCCGCGACCAACGTCGCCAACAGGATCTTGCGACCGGTTCCTTCCATCGTTCCTCTCCCCGCTTCACCGCAATTCGCGGCGTATCACCAATTTGAGCCCCGACCAGATTGCGTCGACCGCGCAGACCTTCACATCGACCAGCCCGATCGGCAACGCGACGGCGCGGATAACGTCCTCGGTGACGTCGGTCGGGACCTTGGATGCCTTTTTCGGCCACGACACCCAGATCTGCCCGGCTGGGGCGATCGTGGCGCGCAGCTGGACAATCAGCCGTTCCAGCTCGGCGCGGTCGGTGACGAACAGATGCGCGGCGTCGAGGCCCGGAACCGGAGCATCGACCTCGACGACGCCGATCGCCGCGGGATCGATCTCCGCGTGGACGCTGTCGGGCATGGCATGGAACCAGGCACGCATGCCTGGCGCGAGCGACAGCTTCTTCGCCAGCGGGGTTCCCGAATAGCCCGCTGGGGCCGCCTTGGGGCGCGAAGACGGTGCGTCGAGCGATG
This sequence comes from Sphingomonas sp. P4_G3, assembly GCF_056401105.1. NCBI lineage: Bacteria > Pseudomonadati > Pseudomonadota > Alphaproteobacteria > Sphingomonadales > Sphingomonadaceae > Sphingomonas > Sphingomonas sp. P4_G3. The sequence continues at coordinate 3,768 of NZ_JBFUJZ010000019.1, read as the reverse complement.
CCATGACGCCGACGCTATCACCAACCTGCCGTACTACAACAGCCCGACGCGGCCGGCGCGGATTGGGCGCCCGATCAGGCGCCCTATCAAACGATGGTGTCGCCCATCAGCGCAGGGAAAAAGCCTTCATGCGCGGCGCGCAGGTCGGCGATGCTGACGCACCAATCGCCTTCGTCGAGTTCGAAGATCAGCCGGTCCTTGATCGTCCTTCCGATCGGATCGGCGGGAACGTCGCCTGCTGCGGCATCGGCCAGGAATTCGGCCAGCGCTTCGTCGGGCACGGTGACCAGATAGAGACCCTGATCCTCGCCGAAGAACGATCCCGCCACGCCGAACGGCTGCGCCTCGTTGATCATCGCGCCGATGCCGCTCGCCAGCGCCATTTCGGCCAGCGCGACCGCCATGCCGCCGTCGGAGACGTCATGGCACGCGCTGATCAGCCCGCGTTCGATCGCCGAACGGATGAAATCGCCGGTGCGGCGCTCGGCCTTGAGGTCGACCGGGGGCGGGGGGCCATCCTCGCGACCATGGACCTCGCGCAGCCAGATCGACTGGCCGAGATGACCGCCGCGCTCGCCGACCGCCAGGATCGCGTCGCCGGTGTGCTTGAACGCGATCGTCGCGCTCTTGGTGTAATCCTGCAGCAGGCCGACGCCGCCGATCGCCGGCGTGGGCAGGATCGCCGACCCGCTGCCATCGTCATTCTTGGTCTCGTTGTAGAGCGACACGTTGCCGCTCACGATCGGGAAGTCGAGCGCGGTGCAGGCTTCCGCCATGCCCTCGATCGCGCCGACGAACTGCCCCATGATCTCGGGCCGCTGCGGATTGCCGAAATTCATGCAATCGGTGGTTGCCAGCGGCTTCGCACCGACTGCGCAGATATTACGATAAGCCTCGGCAATCGCCTGCTTTCCGCCCTCGAACGGATCGGCCAGGCAGTAGCGCGGGGTGCAGTCGGTGGTGATCGCCAGGCCCTTGGACGTGCCATGGACGCGGACAACCGCGGCGTCGCCGCCGGGGCGCTGGACGGTGTCGGCGCCGACCATGTGGTCATATTGCTCCCAGATCCAGCGGCGGCTGGCGATGTCGGGCGACGCCATCAGTTTGAGCAGATCGCCGGTCAGGTCGCCGCATTCGGGCTCATCGGTCAGATCCGCCGGGGGCGTGGTGCGCACGAATGGCCGATCATAGGCCGGTGCGTCGTCGGCGAGCGGCCCGAGCGGGATATCGCACACCGTTTCGCCGTTGAATGTCAACACCATGCGGCCGGTATCTGTCACCGTTCCGATGATCGCGAAATCGAGCTGCCACTTGCGGAAAATCGCCTCCGCCTCAGGCTCGCGGCCGGGCTTGAGCACCATGAGCATCCGCTCCTGGCTCTCCGACAGCATCATCTCATAGGGCGTCATGCCGGTCTCGCGGCACGGCACCGCGTTCATGTCGAGTTCGATCCCGACGCCGCCCTTCGATGCCATCTCGACCGACGACGAGGTCAGGCCGGCCGCGCCCATATCCTGAATCGCGACGATCGCGTCGGACGCCATCAATTCCAGGCACGCTTCGATCAGCAATTTTTCGGTGAACGGGTCGCCGACCTGTACCGTCGGGCGCTTCTCCTCCGAATCCTCGGAGAAATCGGCCGACGCCATGGTGGCGCCGTGGATGCCGTCGCGCCCGGTCTTCGACCCGACATAGACGATCGAATTGCCGATGCCCGAGGCTGCCGAATAGAAGATCTTGGCGGTCTCGGCGACGCCGACGGTCATCGCGTTGACCAGGATATTGCCGTCATAGGCGGCGTGGAAATTGACCTCGCCACCCACGGTCGGCACGCCGACGCAATTGCCGTAACCGCCGATGCCGTGGACCACGCCGGCGATCAGGTGGCGCATCTTGGGATGATCGGGACGCCCGAAGCGCAACGCGTTGAGGTTGGCGACCGGGCGCGCGCCCATCGTGAACACGTCGCGCAGGATGCCGCCGACTCCGGTCGCCGCGCCCTGATAGGGCTCGATGTAAGACGGATGGTTGTGGCTCTCCATCTTGAAGATCGCGGCCTGGCCGTCGCCGATGTCGATCACGCCGGCGTTCTCACCCGGTCCGCAGATCACCCACGGCGCCGTGGTCGGCAGCTTTTTCAAATGGATACGCGACGATTTGTACGAACAATGTTCGGACCACATGACCGAAAAGATGCCCAGTTCGGTCAGGTTTGGTTCGCGTCCCATGGCGTGGAGGACGCGCTCATATTCCTCGGGCGACAGGCCGTGTTCGGCGACGATTTCGGGCGTGATTCCGGTCATGCCGCACGCCCTTAGCGGGCCCGATCGCATCCGTCACCCGTTGAGACCGTTACGGAACATCCCCTGCGTAACGATCGTTGTGCGGCAGTTCCATGAACAGGAGAGTGACATGCGTTTCCCAACCATATTCGCGTGCGTATCGGGGGCCGCACTCATTGCCGCGTCGCCCGCATTGGCGCAGGGCAAGAAGGACCGCGCGCAAGAGGCGGTCGCCGCCGCCCAGGCCAAGGTCGATGCCGCCAGCAAGGTCGGCGCCGCAGGTGAAGTGCCGCGGCTGCTCGCCGAGGCGCAAGGAGCATTGCGTACCGCGCAGGAGGATCTGGCGCGCGACAAGAAGACCGACGCGATCGCCGACGCCAATCGCGCGTCGACGCTTGCCGACCAGGCACTTGGCGAGGCGCAGCGCGCCAAGCTCAACCGCGCCCGCGACGACAAGCAGGCAGCCGACGCAGCGGCAGCCGACGCCGCGCGATCGGCCTCGGACGCCAATGCTCGCGCCGCCGCGGCGGAGGCCGCAGCCGCTGCAGCGCGCAACGCGCCGCCACCAGCCCCGGTAATCATCGCCGCGCCGCCGCCGCCGCCCACGCCGACCAGCACGACGGTTACGACCGAGACGGTCTCTCCGGCTCCCAAGGTCGTCACCAGGGCGGCCACGCGCAAACGTGTGGTGACGAGGCGCCACGTCGTGCGCAAGGCGGCGCCGGCGACGGTCAAGACCAAGACGACCGTTACGACTCGCTCGAACTGATGATCGCGGGCGCGCGTGGCCAACCGGCCGCACGCGCCCGGCGTCAGCCTTTTACCCAGCCCACCTTCGGGTCGTCGAAATCGACTGTCTCGCCGAGTTCGTAGACGGCGCGATATCCGTAAGCGGCGAGGTTGATATAGGTCTGGATGTTGAGCGACACCGCCGCCGACTTGAGCATCACGGGTGGCCGGTCGTTCGAGAAATTGTTGTTGCAGTAGATCAGCACTGGCCGATCGCGGTCGGGCAGGACCGCGGCCAGCGCCGGCGCGGTGAAATCGGTCAGCGGCAGGTTGATCGCCCCGGCGATATGCCCCTGCGCGAACGCATCGGCCGATCGCGCGTCGAGAATGATCGCTTCCCCCGTCGCGGCCATTTGCCTGAAGCGCGCCAGCGTGACGCGGCGTTTTGCGCGTTCCGGCGCGACGCGCGCGGCAAGCCGCTGGAATCCCGGATAGTCGATCTGCCGATTGACCGGCGGCGGACCGTCGGCAGCGAACAGGAATGCGGCGAGCAACAGCGGCGTCATGGCTTCCCTCCCTGACTATATGTCCGAAACGTGCGCGCGATCGCCTATATAGAGCCTGAACGCCTAGGTTGGGGAGCTCATATTCCTGGCGTCATCCCCGCGGAATCCTCTCGTCACCCCAGCGAAAGAACATCGGGTTGAGCATGCCCCGCATGCTCAAGGATCGTCCGGGGGACGATCCGACCCGATGT
>NZ_JBFUJZ010000018.1:0-27928 GCF_056401105.1 Sphingomonas sp. P4_G3 | reverse complement strand
TGCTCGACACCGTTTCGACGCCGGCGGATCTTCGCAACCTGAAGCCCGAGCAGCTGCGCCAGCTGGCGGACGAACTGCGCGCGGAGACGATCTCGGCGGTGGGGACGACCGGCGGCCATCTCGGTTCGGGGCTCGGCGTGGTCGAGCTGACGACCGCGATCCATTATGTGTTCAACACCCCTGACGACCGGCTGATCTGGGACGTCGGGCATCAATGCTATCCGCACAAGATCCTGACCGGGCGACGCGACCGCATCCGCACCTTGCGTCAGGGCGGCGGCCTGTCGGGGTTCACCAAGCGCAGCGAGAGCGAATACGACCCGTTCGGCGCGGCGCACAGCTCGACCTCGATCTCGGCGGCGTTGGGCTTTGCCATTGCCAACAAGCTGGCGGGGAGACCCGGCAAGGCGATCGCGGTGATCGGCGACGGCGCGATGTCGGCGGGCATGGCGTACGAGGCGATGAACAATGCCGAAGGAGCGGGCAACCGGCTCGTCGTCATCCTCAACGACAATGACATGTCGATCGCGCCGCCGGTCGGCGGGCTGTCGGCCTATCTCGCGCGGATGGTCAGTTCGAGCGAATATCTGGGCTTGCGGAGCCTGGCCAAGCGGATCACCGCCAAGGTCTCGCGGCGCGTCCACAATGCCGCGCAAAAGGCCGAGGAACTGACCCGCGGCTGGGTCACCGGGGGTACGTTGTTCGAGGAACTCGGCTTTTATTATGTCGGGCCGATCGACGGGCATAATCTCGACCATCTGATCCCGGTGCTGGAGAATGTCCGCGACAGCGAGCACGGCCCGATCCTGGTCCATGTCGTGACCAAGAAGGGCAAGGGCTATGGCCCGGCCGAGGCAGCGGCGGACAAATATCATGGTGTCCAGAAGTTCGACGTGATCACCGGCGCCCAGGCCAAGGCGCCGCCCGGGCCGCCAGCGTACCAGAACGTCTTCGCCGATCAGCTGATCAAGGATGCGACGCGCGATCCGACCATCGTCGCGATCACCGCCGCCATGCCGTCGGGGACTGGCATCGACCGCTTCGCCAAGGCGTTCCCCGACCGCACCTTCGATGTCGGCATCGCCGAACAGCATGCGGTGACCTTTGCCGCGGGTCTCGCCGCACAAGGCATGCGGCCATTCTGCGCGATCTATTCGACGTTCCTGCAGCGGGCTTATGATCAGGTCGTCCATGACGTCGCGATCCAGAACCTGCCCGTCCGCTTCGCGATCGACCGCGCCGGCCTGGTCGGGGCCGATGGCGCGACCCATGCCGGCAGCTTCGATGTCACCTATCTGGCGACGCTCCCCAACTTCGTCGTGATGGCGGCGGCCGACGAGGCCGAGTTGGTGCACATGACGCATACCGCTTCGCTTCACGACAGCGGACCGATCGCGGTGCGCTATCCGCGCGGCAACGGAGTTGGTGTCGCGCTCCCCGAGACGCCCGAGCGGCTCGAGATCGGCAAGGGCCGGATCGTCCGCGAAGGCAAGAAGGTAGCGATATTGTCGCTCGGCACGCGATTGCAGGAAGCCTTGAAGGCAGCCGATGCGCTCGATGCCAAGGGACTGTCGACCACGGTCGCCGACCTGCGCTTCGCCAAGCCGCTCGACGAGGAACTGATCCGCCGGCTGCTCACCACGCACGAAGTCGCGGTGACGATCGAGGAAGGGTCGATCGGCGGACTTGGCGCCCACGTGCTGACGATGGCGAGCGATAGCGGGCTGATCGATGGCGGATTGAAGCTGCGCACCATGCGGCTGCCCGACATCTTCCAGGACCAGGACAAGCCCGAGCTGCAATATGCCCAGGCCGGGCTCGATGCCGATGCCATCGTCGACACCGTGCTCAAGGCGCTGCGCTATAACGACTCGATCGTGGCTGATGGAGCAAGAGCCTGACGCTAGGCAGCCCCCTCCCGGCGGAGAGGGGGCATTGCCGGCTCAGTTCGTATCGGAGGGTGTAGCTTTGCGTGCGGCCCTGATCGCTTCGACTTGCGTCATCACTTCCTCGATATAGGCGGCAGCGCGTCCGCGGGTCTTGATCGCCCGGAATTCCGCGTAGAGCGCCGCCTTGGTCGCTTCTGACCTGTCGGACAGTTCGTATTTGGTCTTGAGCATGATCGCCAGCAGCCCCTGCAGATTGTCGCGTTCGGGGATCAGGGCTGTGGCGTCGAGCGCTTCCGCGCCGGCCGCCAAGTCTGCGGCAGCGGGGGCGGGCGGCGGCGCCGGGTCGTTGAGCGTGGTCGGGCAATCGGTCCGCGCGCTGCTCTGAAGCAGCGGCAGGACGCTGTTGGCGGCCTTGTCGCGCGCGGTCAGCGGCAGGACACCGAACACCTGTTCGATCGTCGCGAGCGCGGAACTGTGATCGTAGATCGTGTGGTCGACGCCTCCGGCCTGTACCCAGGGCGAGACGATGATAGCCGGTACCCGCACGCCATAAGTGTTAAAGGTGAAGCCAAATTCGCTCAGGCTGTCCTTCGCCCCCGGCGTGTTCGAACTGCCGTCGTCGGGCAGCGGAGCGGCGCCGGGCGGCACCGAGTCATAAAACCCGCCATGCTCGTCATAAGTGATGATCAGCAGGCTCTCGTTCCACAGCGGCGAGTTGCGGATCGCTTCGTAGACGGTCTTGATCAGTGCCTCGCCGCCGGTGACGCCATCCATCGGGTGCTGCGACGATCCGCCCTCGTACGATCCGTTGACGATGTTGCCGTAATTGGGCTCGATGAACGTGTATTGGTATGGATAATCGCCGGTCAGGTCTTCCGCCAGGTCGTTCACTGAATGCATCTCGGTCAGGAAGATATTCTTGAGCGACGCGACCTGCGCGACCGACCCGGCGATCGGTCCGTTGGGATCGTAATAGAGTCGGTAGGTGACGCTATCATTATTCAGCGCGTCGAAAATCGATCCGTGCGGATAGGTGAAGCCCGAGACACTCTCCCATTTGGCCATCTCTCCCTTGCTCGGACTATGATCGAGGCCATTGGACGACGCGCCATGGAGGAAGAAGCGGTTCGGCCAGGTCGGCCCCGGCAGCGACGAGAACCATTGGTCACACAGCACGAAATTGGTCGCGAGCTGGTAGGCCACCGGCAAGTCGGCCGCGGTATCGAAACACAGCATGATGTCGCCGATCTTATCCGGCGCCGGCGGTGACCCCTCGCTGTCCGTGGTGGCGTAATTCGCGGCAAAACCCGAATTGTTGATGGTGGGATAAGGGCCGTTGACCGGATAGATGGCGCCGACGCCGCCCAATTGCTCGACCACGTCGGGGAATTCGTGTCCAGGGTCGGTGGGCATGCTCGACGGCGCGCCGCCGCCTACATAATAGGTCGTGCCGTTATAGCTGTTGCTGTCGCTGGTCGTCGCGGCGATGATTCCGGGGATCCCGGACAGGGCGAACATGTTGTCGAACGAATGGTTCTCCAGCATCAGCACGAAGATGCGGCTGATCGGATAAGAGGGCCTCACCGTGCCCGCCGCGATCACGAAGCTGCTGTTGGTGCCCGACAGCGGCAGATTCAGCTGCGACGCGCCGTTGTTGACCGGTATGTTGAGGCCGGGCTGGCTGCTACTGACGATAGGCCCGCCGAGCCACCAATTGTTGGTCAGGGCATAGCTGCCCTGACCGATATTGAGGATCGCGCTACCCGATCCGCTGGCGGTGGTGACCTGGAGCTCCAACTGGAAGAAGAAATTGAGCTCTTCGGGTAGGCCGCCGCCGCCTGACGCGGCATAGGCGTTGAGGCTGTTATTGTTGCAATTGTTGTTGAAGGCCGTCGCCACAGGAGCGGATTTCTTGCGGTCGCAGACGAAGGTGATCGTGAAGACGCTGCCGTTCTTCTGGACCGTCGGCGGGGGCGCGCTGTCTTCTCCCGACGTGACATTCGCCGAATTGGCGACATAGGTCATCGAGGTGATCGTTCCCGAATTGTCGGTGATCGTGAGGACGTTGGTGGAAATCGACATACGAATTCCTTTGCCTGGATGGGGAGCTATTCGAGTGGCGGCGCGCGCCGTTCAGGCGATCGTGCCTGGTCCGAACGTGTAGCTGCTGGTCGATCCCGACAGCGGCAGCTCCAGCGTATCGGCCGTGCCGGCAATGGGGATGGTGAGACAAGGCACGCTGCTGGTCACGATCGATCCGCCGAGCCACCAATTGTTACTGAGCGCGAAATGGCCCTGGCCAGTGTTGAGCGAGACGGTTGCGTTGCCCTGTGCCGTGGAGAAGGTCAGCTCGAGCGTGAAAAAGAAGTTCAACTCGTCCGGCGTGCCGCCGCCGCCCGAGGCGGCATATACGTACGCGGTCCCGCCGCTGGCGTTGTTGAATGAGGTCGCGACATCGCTCGACCCCTTGCGGTCGGCGGCGAAAGTGATCGTCCAGACGTTGCCGCTGACGCCAATCGTTGCGGAATCGATGTAGCTCTCGCCCGATGTGACTACCGCCGAGCCGGAAATATAGGTTACGCCGATCAGTGTTCGGGAGTTGTCGACGATCTGCAGCGCGTTGCTTGTAATAGAAGACATGTAGTTCCCTCGCTATAGAATAGTTCTGGGCATGCGCGACAGTAATCCGCTGGATAAATCCAGCGAATACGATAAGGTTTACAAGAAGTTTACCGGCGGTCGTGGATACGAATCACGTCTATATTGAAGCGTTTGGTGTGCCAGAAGTCAATGATTCGGCGACAATAAATATAGATCAGATCGGACTTATTGTGGTTGCCAACAAGTTAAAATCCTGCGCGGCAATCGACGTGCGGACAGGCCGAGCTGACGGTTCGACATGAGCAAACGAGCGCCGGCAGGCGGCGCTCGTTCCTAACGATCGGTATCGGCATTCCCCCCGCGCCCGACAAGCGCGGGGGGAATGGGTCATTTGTGCAGATAATATTCCTGTGCCGCATCGGTCGCGTTGATCGCCAGGATCGAGCGCGCCTCGCCCGGCTTCAACGGATGGCCCGATCGGTCGGCCGATGCCGCGATGACGCGGTCGAGCAGCCTGCGGCCTTCTTCCCACCAGCCGATCCCGCTGGCGGCATTGAGGTGGCCTTGAGCGCCGGCGTCGACGAAATGGCTGCCCCAGAACGAGGCCATGCTGCGCGCCTGCCCAATGTCGATCCAGGGGTCGTCGGTCGAGGCGACCAGGATCGAGGGGAAGGGGAGCGCCTTGCGCGGCGTAGGCGCGAAACCCTTGAGTTCCTGGGCGGTGTCGGGGCGGTCGGGATCGGCGGGGGCGACCAGCAAGGCGCCGGCGACCGGCCAGCCATAAGGCTGTGGGCTCATCTCCGCCCACCAGGCGACCGCGAGGCAGCCGAGCGAATGCGCGGCGAGGATCACCGGCGCCTTGGCCTGGCGCACCGCCTGGTCGATCTTGGTCACCCAGGTGTTGCGGTGCGGCTGGTCCCACATGCCGAGCTCGATACGATGCGTGTCGGGGCGCGACGTCTCCCACAGGCTCTGCCAGTGTGAGGGGCCGGAACCGCCCAGACCGGGGACGGTTAATATGGTCGGAAGTGTGCCGTCGGGATGCGTGAACTGTCCCATCGTTTCTCTCCAAGAGAGGGTGGGAAGAAGACGGCGTGGGCGCTCTAGGGGGACGACCGCGCTGCTATCTTCATCTTCTTCCCAACGCCCAATCTAATTCCTAGTTTCTTGATGGGAATAAGCTTGCGCCCAATTGCCGCCGGATTGCGACGGACGGAAATCGCGGTCATGGGAGAGGAATGGCAAAGGTTCGCGCCGACCAACTCATCACCGACCGCGGGCTCGCGGAAAGCCGTACGCGCGCGCAGGCGCTGATCATGGCGGGACTGGCGTTCGCCGGCGACAAGCGAATCGACAAACCGGGGCAGATGCTCGCCGCGGATGCCGCGATCGAGGTCAAGGGACGCGATCACCCCTGGGTATCGCGCGGCGGGATCAAGCTGGCGCATGCGCTCGACCATGCGGGCTGGGACGTGACGGGCGCGGTGGCGATCGACGTCGGGTCGTCGACCGGCGGGTTCACCGACGTGCTGCTGACCAAGGGCGCGGCGCGGGTCTATGCGGTCGATAGCGGCACGAACCAGCTTGCCTGGAAGCTCAGGCAGGACGAGCGCGTCATTGTCCACGAACAGACCAGCGCACGTATCCTGACCGAGGCGCATATCCCCGAGCCGGTCGACCTGGTCGTGTGCGATGCGAGCTTTATCGGCCTGGCCAAGGTGCTTGAGGTACCACTGCGCTTCGCGAAACCGGGCGCGCGGCTGGCGGCGCTGATCAAGCCGCAGTTCGAGGCCGGGCGAGGGGAAGTCGGCAAGGGCGGGGTGGTGCGCGATCCGGCGGTCCATCAACGGGTTTGCGACGAAGTCGCGGTGTGGCTGACCGGGAGCGGCTGGGTGGTCGAGGATATCGTCCAGAGTCCGATCACCGGGCCCGAAGGGAATGTCGAATTCGTTATCCTGGCGCGTCTGCCCGCCTAGGCCGTCCATTTCCAAGACGGTAAGCCTGCCCAGAATGCAGGTCACCGCTTGTCATCATGCTGCGACGCGGCAACACTAGCAAAGCCGCGTGCCGAGCGCGCAAGAGGATTGCTGATGGAAATCGCGACCAAGGAACAATTGCGCGGGGTGTTTCTACGCTGGGCGGTGGTGACGGTGCCGCTGATCCTGCTATTGGGTTTCGCGTCCAGCCGGATCGCGCCGGCGGGAGCGCAGAACCGCTGGTATGCCGCGCTCGTCCGCCCCGGGATCACGCCGCCCGATTGGGTGTTTCCGGTCGCTTGGAGCGCGCTCTACATCCTGATGGGGCTGGCGCTGGCGATGATCATCAACGCTCGCGGATCGCGGTTGCGGGGGCTGGCGATCGCCTTGTTCGTGCTCCAGCTGGTGCTCAACCTCGCCTGGTCACCGCTGTTTTTTGGCATGCATCAGGTGTCGTCCGCGCTGTTCCTGCTGGTCGCGATCTTCGTCGCGGCGCTGGCGACGACCCTGATGTTCGGCCGGATTCGCCCCGCGGCGGCGTGGCTGATGGTGCCGTATCTGGTCTGGTTGTGCTTTGCCGGCGTGCTCAATTGGGAAATCGACAGGCTCAATCCCAATGCATCGACGCTTGTACCGTCGTCACCGAGCGCCCAGATGAACTTCTGATCAAGATTACGGGATACCAGACATGCAATCCGAAAACCGGATGTTCGACGACCTCGTCAAGTTCGTGAACGGCGCCGCCGGCACACTGGCGGGGATGGGCCGCGAGGCCGAAGCCGCGACGCGCGAGCGCGCCAAGGAATGGATCGGCGGGCTCGATTTCGTCAGCCGTGACGAGTTCGAGGCCGTCAAGGCGATGGCGGCGGCAGCGCGCGACGAGGCCGATGCACTGAAGGCGCGCCTCGACGCGCTGGAGGGCAAGGCAGCGCCTGCGGCCAAGCCGAAATCCACAAAGCCCTGAACCGATTTTCCACAGCTTTCTCCACGATCCCGTTGCGCGTGTCGGCCGCAACGGGCAGATTCGCATGAGATGACCAGCGAGACCCACGATGCTCGATGAGAGCGATTTCCAGCGCGAGGATGCGGCGCCGATCGACATGATCGAGAGCTATTATGCCGCGCATGGCTGGGAGCATCAGCGCCACGACGATGAGGTGGTCGCGACGGTCAAGGGCAGCTGGACCGAATATGAGCTGCGCGCGCTGTGGCGCGAGGAGGATTGCGTGCTGCAATTCCTCGCTTTCCCCGACATCCGCGTGCCCGACGACCGCCGCGTCGCGATCTACGAGGCGATCGGGCTGATCAACGAACAATTGTGGATTGGCCATTTCGAATTGTGGTCGTCGAGCGGGATCGTGCTCTATCGCCACGCGGCGATGATCGACGGCACTGATGGTGGGACACTGACGCTGGAAGGCGCCGAATTGCTGATCGAATCGGCAATCGACGAATGCGAGCGCTTCTATCCCGTGTTCCAGTTCGTCCTTTGGGGCGGCAAGACCCCGAAGGAGGCGCTCGCGGCGTCGCTGACGGAGACGCAGGGCGAGGCGTGAGCATGGCGGCCGCGGTTCCTCGCCGGCTATGGCTGATCGGTTGCGGCAATATGGGCGGCGCGATGCTGTCGCGCTGGGTCGACAGCGGCGCGGTTCAAGGCGACGCGGTCGATGTGGTCAACCGTCATGACCGCGACCTCCCCAATGGTGTGCGCCAGGCGCGTGCACTGCCCGACGGCCCGCCGCCCGACGCGGTGATGCTGGCGATGAAGCCGCAGCAACTCGACGAGATCGTTGCTGCCTATGGCGAGCGTATCCGTCAGGCGCCGGTGCTGATCTCGATCCTAGCGGGGGTCGAGGAAGCCACGCTGGCTGAGCGTTTTCCCGGCCCGGCGATCATTCGTGCGATGCCGAACCTGCCCGTCGCGCTCGGCAAGGGCGTGGTCGCGCTTTATGCCGATGGCGCCCCGCCATCCGCCAGGGACGCGGTGGCGGCATTGATGGCACCGCTCGGACTCGTCGAATGGACCGCGGATGAGGCGATGTTCGGCGCGGTCGGCACGCTCGAAGGCTGCGGCCCGGCGTTCCTGTTTCGCTTCATCGATGCGCTTGCAAAGGCCGGCGAAGCGCTGGGCATCCCTGCCGATCAGGCGGCGCGGCTGGCGCTGGCGACGATCGACGGCGCGGCATCGATGGCGTCCGGGTCGGATGCGACACCAGCAATCCTCGCCGACCGCGTCGCCAGCCCGGGCGGGTCGACACGGCAGGGACTGAACGTGCTCGATCGCGACGATGCGCTGATCCGGCTGATGACCGAGACGCTGCAGGCCGCCGAACGCCGCGGCCGCGAAATGGCCGCCGCCGCGAAGCGCTAATACTGAGGAATGTGATTAGCGCCGTTGTCCCGGCGGCACCGAATTCTCGCGCCAATTGTGGACCCGGTCGCGTTCCGTCGGCGGGATCAGCCCTTCGAGTACTGCCCAAAAGCCGGTCACCGCTTGCTGGCCTGCCGCGCTATAGGCGCGAGCGATGATGTCGCGGGCATGGTTGAACAACTCGGTGTCGAGTTCGTAGCCCGAATCGGTCAGCCGGAGCAGCCGCTGCCGCCGGTCGCGATCGCCGATCCGCGTTTCGACCAAATGGCGGTCCTCGAGCTCGGTCAGTACGCGTCCCAGCGATTGCTTGGTCACGCCCAGGATCGACAGCAATTCGCTGACCGAAATGTCGGGATGGCGGCCGATGAAATAGAGTGCGCGATGATGCGCGCGGCCGATTCCGCGCTCGCCCAGATTCTGGTCAACCGCCTTCGTCAGCCGGCTATAGGCGAAAAAGAGCATTTCGGATCCTCGGCGAATCTCGGATTCGCGGAGGAATTGGGCCGAAGCGGCTGGTGTTGGGGCAGTCATGTTGACCGGTTTTGCCACCGGGATTAATCTACGGCAAGCCTTGGACGCGCGCGATTTGTGGCGCTATGGCCGATTGTCATGAATATCGCCGCGCATTTTCCGCTCAACGCCACCGCGTCGCCCACCTCCAATGAGGCCCGCGCCGAAAAACTCGTCAATCCGGGTTTTGGCCGCGTGTTCACCGATCATATGGCGATCGCACATTACAGCGAGGAAAAGGGCTGGCACGATCTCGCCATCGCGCCGCGCCAGCCGCTGACGGTCGATCCCGCCTGCGCCGTGCTGCATTACGCGCAGGAGATTTTCGAAGGGCTCAAGGCCTATCGTGGCGCGGACGGCGGCATCACCATGTTCCGCCCCGAGGCGAATGCCCGCCGCTTCCGCCAGTCGGCCGAGCGGCTGGCAATGCCGTTATTGCCCGAGGAATTGTTCGTCGAATCGTGCCGCGCGTTGGTCAGCGCGGAGCGCGACTGGATCCCGACCAGCGAGGGCGGGTCGCTCTATCTGCGTCCGTTCATGATCGCCAGCGAGACCTTCCTCGGGGTCAAGCCGTCGTCCGACTACATCTATATGGTAATCGCTTCGTCGGTCGGTGCCTATTTCAAGGGCGGCGCGCCCGCCGTGTCGATCTGGGCGTCGGAGACGTATACGCGCGCAGCCCCCGGCGGCACCGGCGCGGCCAAGTGCGGCGGCAATTACGCCGCCAGCCTGATCGCGCAGGCCGAGGCGATCAAGCTGGGCTGCGACCAGGTCGTGTTCCTCGACGCGGTCGAACGCCGCTATGTCGAAGAACTGGGCGGGATGAACGTGTTCTTCGTGTTCGACGACGGATCGCTCGCGACTCCGCCGCTCAGCGACACGATCCTGGCCGGCATCACGCGCGATTCGCTGATCAGGCTGGCGCGCGACCGCGGCATCACCGTTCGCGAAGAGAAATATGCGCTCGATCAGTGGCGCGCCGATGCGGCAAGCGGACGGCTGATCGAGGCCTTTGCCTGCGGCACCGCGGCGGTGGTCACGCCGATCGGTCAGGTCAAGGCGAGCTCGGGCGATTTCACCATCGGATCGGGCGGCCCGGGCCAGCTCACCATGTCGTTGCGCGAATCTCTGGTCGCGATCCAGACCGGCGCGGCGCCCGATCCCTACGACTGGCTCGACCGGATCGCATAAGGCTTTTTCAGGGCTTTGCAGGATCGCGCGCGCCGTTATAAGCGCGCGCTCCCGCCGGGATATGTCGGCGGGGAATGTTGGGGCGTCGCCAAGTGGTAAGGCAGCGGCTTTTGGTGCCGCCATTCGCAGGTTCGAATCCTGCCGCCCCAGCCAACCTCCTGTTTCAGGAGGTTTCGAGAAGCACCAGAAGGTGCAAAATAACTTATTTATAGAACCGGTGCGCCTCACCGTGGTGCCACCGGTCGTATAACGGCAAAAGCTTAGCCGATCGCCGCCGCAACCGCATCTGCGAGCGGCGTGGTCGGCCGGCCGATCAGCTTCGAGAGCTGGCGGTCATCGTCGAACAGCGCGCCGTTCGAGGCGTCGACATCCCACGCTGCCAAACCGTCGGCCACGCCCTCGGGAAGACCAACCTGCTTCAGGATCGCGGCATAGTCAGCCTGCGGCAGGTCACGATAGGGAATGTTCCGGCCGGTCTGGCGTGAGATTTCGGCGGCGAGGTCGGCGAGCGTCACCGCATCGTCACCCGCCAGCTCATAGGTCTTGCCCTCATGGCCACCACTGGTCAGCACGACGGCCGCCGCCTCGGCATAGTCGGCGCGTGTCGCGAGCGAGAGACGGCCGTCGCCTGCGCTTCCGACAAAGGCGCCGTTGGCGAGCGCAGCAGGGACCGAAGCGGTATAGTTTTCCGTATACCAGCCGTTGCGCAGGATCGTCGTGGCAAGACCCGAAGCGGCCAGCGCCACCTCGGTCGCGTGATGCTCTTCGCCCAGGCTGATCGGCGAGCGGTCGGCGTGCAGCAGGCTGGTATAGACGATGCGCTTGACGCCCGCCGCCTTGGCCGCCGCAATCACGTTACGATGCTGCGCTTCGCGCTGTCCGACCTCGCTCGACGAAATCAACAGCAGTGTGTCGACCGCGGCGAGCGCCGGGGCGAGCGTGTCGGGATGCGCATAGTCGAACGCGCGCGCCTCGACGCCTAGGTCACTCGCCTTCTCGGGCGAGCGCACGAGCGCGACGATCGGCTCGCCGGCCGCCTTCTCCTTGAGACTCTTGACGACGAGGCGGCCGAGATGGCCGGTGGCTCCGGTAACGGCGATGGTCATGGATATTCTCCTTTGATGAAAGTTTTAGCCGTACATTCGGCCTGGAATTTCCTGTTGTCGTTCTTCCACTCGCTGCGGGGAGGGATTGTCTCGATGATGTCCCAATGCTCGACGACCTTGCCGTTCTCGAAACGGAACAGATCGTAGTAGGAGGTCGGCTTGTGGAGCGCCGGCGGGGCGAGGCCACGCGGCTTCAGATTCCTTGTCTTGGTTTCGAATGGGAACTAGGTGCAAATTGTGCAGCAAGATGTAAAGAAGGCACCGTTGCGCCACCTGATTACCCGTAGGAAACCGATGATCGATCCAAACGCCTATGCCGCCGCCTGCCCCAGCCGCATCGTGCTCGACCGCGTGGCGGACAAGTGGACCGTGCTGCTGCTGGGCATCCTTGCCAAGAGACCGACGCGCTTCAACCAACTGCGGCGCGAAATCGAGGGGCTGTCTCAGAAAGTGCTGTCCCAGACACTAAAGAATCTGGAGCGGAATGGTCTCGTCACGCGCAAGGCGTTCGCGACGGTGCCCGTCACGGTCGAATATAGCATTACGCCGCTCGGCAAGACGCTCGCTGGACAGATGGAGGCGCTGCTCCACTGGGCCGAGGAGAATGTCGATCAGGTGCTGGAGGCGCAGCGCCGCTACGACGAAGCGGCGGCGTCTGCCCTCTGAGCGAGGCGTTCGAGCACGAACGATATTTGTCCGGCGCTCTACCCGCAAAAACGCACTCTGCGGAGGCGAGTTGCGATTACTGACATCATCCCACAATTCGTTTCATTGTGGCGCGCTGCATCGAACGGGGTGTCAGGCGATTTGAAAATGCAACCAGGTTGTTCAAGAAGCCGGGAATCACGGAGGCTTTCCCTCGTCCCAGGGCCCGGAGACCGCTTTCGGCGACGGGGCGGGGCTTCATGGTCAGAAGGCGCAGCATGGGCGAAACGGGAGCGTCGGCGGCCGCATCGAAGCCCGTTTCGGTGTGCCCTGGGCAAAGACTGGTGACGACTACACCGTGCGGGCGAAGTTCGTCGTGCAGAGCTTCGCCAAAAGCCAGCACATAGGACTTCGTAGCTGCGTAAGCCGCATAATTGGGAGCAGGTTGGAGTCCAAGGAGACTGGCAATGAGGAGAATCTGCCCGGTTCCCCGGGATGCCATGTCCCGCCCGAAGACATAGCTCAACTCGGTGACCGCCGTGATGTTGAGCTGAATCATATCCGCTGTGCGCTCGATCGGCGTTTCCAGAAATTCGCCGTGCAACCCATATCCCGCATTGTTGACCAGAATGTCGATCTGTAGCGCCCGTTCGTCCAGGCTGCTTTTCAACCGGGCAGCGGCTCCAGGCGCGGCAAGGTCGATCGGCTCGACAACGACATCGACGCCATGTTTCTGGCGGAGGTCGGCGGCGAGCTTTTCCATTGGCTCCCGCCGTCGGGCGGCGAGCACAAGATTGACCTTCTGTGCCGCCAGCAGCTCGGCAAATTCGAGCCCGAGGCCGCTTGAGGCGCCCGTGATCAGCGCCCGTTTTGCCCGGGCGCCATTCGGCTTTTCACCTGCGGAGATCTGCGTTCCGGTATCAGCAGCTTGTTGCATCAACTTTTCCTTTCAACGACCGTATTCCGCCCGGCGCCTTCATGTTTTCCGCGTGATATGCCCGGGCGTGCTGCCGGACGAATTCCGCAACGCCGAGCGGTGGCGAAACCGCCGAGCTAGCTCGCGGGCGAAGGGCCAACGGCTGTGATATGGCCCGGCCGCGCCGCGCCGAGCCCTTGTGCTCGCCAGTTCGCCAGCGCCTCCAACGCCGGCCTCAAGCCGTTGGCCGGATCGGCGAGCCGGTAGACTTTGCTGGCCGATGGTGGCGGCAGGGAGTGCCGCTCCACGAGCCCCGCATTTTCCAGAGCGCGAAGCCGGTCGGTCAGAACGTTCGCGCTCACGCGGGGGATGGCCGCCTTCAAATCGGAGAAACGGCGCTCTCGAAGGTTCAGGCACAACAATATCTCCAGCACCCAGCGGCCCTCGATCCAGTCGAGCGGATCGCCGTTCGGCCGCGGATGAGCAGAGGCAACCGCCGGGCTGGAAGAGGGGCGGGGGCCGGTCAAATTTCCCTCCTGCGCCGCGAGGCCGCGGCGGGCCTGTGCGGGGACAGGGCCGCCCTCATGCCGCCGCCACTGCGACGGGTTCCGGACTCTGGCCGTCGGGCTTGATCCGGTACCAGAGGGCATAGAGCGCGGGCATGAAGACGAGGGTCAGGATCGTGCCGATCAGCGTGCCACCGATCAGCGTGAAAGCCATGGCTCCCCAGAACACCGAATGGGTGAGTGGGACGAAGGCGAGGACGGCGGCCAGCGCGGTCAGGATCACCGGGCGGGATCGCTGCACGGTCGCCTCGACCACGGCGTCGAACGGCGTCCGGCCGAGCCCCTCGTTCTCGTGGATCTGGCCGATCAGGATGAGCGTGTTGCGCATCA
The DNA here is from genome assembly GCF_056401105.1 of Sphingomonas sp. P4_G3. Lineage (NCBI taxonomy): Bacteria > Pseudomonadati > Pseudomonadota > Alphaproteobacteria > Sphingomonadales > Sphingomonadaceae > Sphingomonas > Sphingomonas sp. P4_G3. The sequence continues at coordinate 13,827 of NZ_JBFUJZ010000018.1, read as the reverse complement.
GGATCCCCGCGAGTGAGATCAGCCCCAGGATCGCATTGAAGCCGAAGGGCTGGCCGGTCAGCAGCAGCGTCGGCACCACGCCGATCAACCCGAGAGGGGCGGTCAGCAGCACGATCACCATCGCGGAGAACTGGCGAACCTGCAGCATGATGACGATCATCATCAGCAGGATCATGATCGGGAAGACCGGCGCCAGCGCGGCATTGGCCTTGGCCGCTTCCTCGATCGAGCCGGCCATGTCGATGTGATAACCCGGCGGCAGCGTGTCGATGACCGGCTGGAGCTTCTTGAACATGGCGGTGGAGACGTCGGGTGGTTGCAGGCCGTTGGCGATGTCGCCGCGCACGGTGATCGTCGGCACGCGGTCGCGGCGGAGCAGGATCGGATCCTCCATGCGCAGTTCGAGCTTCCCGATCTGGCTGATAGGAACACGCTGCCCATTCGCCGCGGTCAGGGTGAAATCGCCGATGCGCGCCGGATCGAGCCGCGTCCCGCCGGCGGAACGCGCGACAACATCGACGGTCCTGATGTCCTCGCGGGCCTGCGAGACCGTCACGCCCGAGAGCAGGAACTGGAGTTGTTCGCCGACGTCGCTCGAGGTCAGGCCCATTGCGCGGAGCCGGTCTTGATCGAGCACGAAATGCAGCGTCGGCACGCGCTCGCCCCAATCGGTGTTGACCGTGCGCATCGTCGGGTCGGCGGTCATGATCGCGCGAACCCGGTCGGCAATGACACGCGTCCTGTCGACGTCGGGACCGCTGACGCGGAACGCCACGGGATAGGGTGAGGGGGGGCCGAAGACGAGTTGCGTCACCCGCACGCGCGCGGCAGGCGCGAGGCCGTCGGCAGCCGCCCGCCGCAGACGCTCCTTCAAGGCATCGCGTGCTTCCTCCGATGGCGTGCGTACGACGATCTTGGCGAAAGACGGGTCGGGTAGTTCTGGCGTAAGCGACATGAAGAAGCGCGGCGCACCTTGCCCGACATAGGCGGTGACGACCTTCGACTCGGGCTGCTTGCGCAGCCAGGCTTCGACCTGCGCGCTGGCAGCGCTGGTTTGCTCGATCGAGGTGCCCTTGGGCATCTGAACTTCGATCAGGACCTCGGGCCGGTCGGACGTGGGGAAGAACTGCTTCTTCACCAGCACCATGCCCGCACCGGCGATCAGGAATGCGGCCAGCGTCGCGATCGTCACCACCCGGTTGCGCGTCACCGCCCAGCGGATCAGCCCGCGCACCCTCTGGTAGCGCGGTGTCTCATAGATGGCGTCATGGCCGCCCTGGACCGGCTTGATCGCCGGCAGCAGCTTGACGCCCATATAAGGAGTGAAAATAACGGCGACGACCCAGGAGGCGAGCAGAGCGAAGCCGACCACCCAGAAGATGTTGCCGGCATATTCGCCGGCGGTCGACCGCGCGAAGCCGACCGGCATCAGGCCGATCACCGTCACCAGCGTGCCTGCCAGCATCGGCGCCGCGGTGTGGCTCCAGGCATAGGCCGATGCCTTGATGCGGTCGAAGCCCTCTTCCATCTTCACGACCATCATCTCGATCGCGATGATCGCGTCATCGACGAGCAACCCGAGCGCGAGAACCAGCGAGCCCAACGTGATGCGATCGAGCACGCGTCCGGTCGCCCACATGATGACGAGGACGATCGCGAGCGTCAGCGGTACCGCTCCCGCCACGACGATGCCGACCCGCCAGCCGAGCGCGATCAGGCTGACGATCATCACAATCGCCAGTGCTTCGAGAAACGTCCGCATGAACTGGTCGACGGCGGCCGTGATATTCACCGACTGGTCGGTTACAGGGACCAGTGCCATTCCGAGCGGCAGCTCGGACGAGATCGCCTTGACTTCGGCGTTCAGCGATTTGCCCAGATCGAGCCCGTTCCAGCCGTCGCGCATCACCACGCCAAGCAACAGGGTCGGTTCGCCCTGATTGCGGATCAGGAAGGTGGCAGGGTCCTCATAGCCGCGCCGGACCTCGGCGATATCCGCCAGGCGCAAGGTGCGGCCATTGGCGGCGATCGGCAGGTCGCGGACCTTCTCCAGATCGTCGAATGCGCCGTCGAGCCGCACCTGCATCTGCGGGCCGTTCGCTTCGATCGCGCCCGCCGGGGTAATCAGGTTCTGCTGCGCCAGCGCCGAGAATATCGCGCGCGGCGCGATGCCCAACGTCGCCAAACGGTCCTGTGCGAACTCGACGAAGATCCGCTCTCGCTGCTCTCCGACGATATTGACCTTCTTGACGCCGGGCACATGCAGCAGCCGCTGGCGCAGCGACTCCGCCTGGCGGACGAGGTCCCGCTGCGGTTCGCCCTTTGCCTTCAAGGCATAAAGCGCGAAGGTCACGTCGCCATATTCGTCGTTGACGAACGGCCCCGCTACGCCCTGCGGCAGGTTGGGCGCCTCGTCCTGCAACTTCTTGCGCGCCTGGTAAAATTGCTCTGGCACCTCCGATGGGGGTGTCTGATCGCGCAGAATCAGCGTGGTGAACGCAAGGCCAGGCCGTGTGAACGTCTCCGCGCGGTCGTACCAGCGCAGCTCCTGGAGGCGTTTTTCGAGCGGCTCGGCGACCTGGTCCTGCATCTCCTGTGCGGTGGCGCCGGGCCAGGCCGAGACCACGGTCATTTGCTTGATGGTGAAGCTCGGATCCTCGGCGCGGCCCAGGCTGAGGAAGGCGACGATTCCGGCAGCGGAGATGGCGATGATGAAGAATAAAGTGACCGCCCGCTCGCGCACCGCCAGCGCGGACAGGTTGAACCTGCCGCTGGGTTCAGGAGCGCCGCTCAACGCACCGCTCCCGCATCGATGCGGACGACCTCGCCCTGATGGAGCATGTGCGCGCCCAGCGCGACGAAGCGCTCGCCCGATCGCAATCCGGCCGACACGACGGCATTTTCCTCACCGATGGAAGCCAGGCGCACCGGCCGCCACGTCACCTTGGCGTCGGTCTTGCCGGTGACGACCCAGACTCCCGGTCCGCGCCCGGGGTCGTAAATCGCGCCGAGCGGAACGGAAATGGCCTGAGGTTGACCGGGAACGCCGACGCGGACGGTTACCGTCGAACCCAATGGCGCGGTCGCGGGGGCGCCGGCCAGCACGAACCGGGCTTCGAAGGTTCGCGTCGCCGGATCGGCGGAATCGCTCAACTGGCGCAAGCGCGCGGTGCCGGTGAGACCGCTGTAGGTCCGCGCCTCCGCCACCGTATCCAGCGCAGGGCGAAGCGTCTCGGGCAGCGCGACGATCGCTTCGCGGGGACCTGACCGCGCCAGCCGAACGACGGTCTGGCCCGCGGTCACCACCTGGCCCGGCTCGACCAGCGTTTCGGCGACGGTGCCGTCCGCGTCGGCGACCAGCACGGTATAGCTGGCATCGTTCCGGCTGACGCGCGCTTGTGCTTCCGCAGTCGAAAGCGCGGCCCGGGCGGAAAGGGCGTCGGCCTTTTTCTGTTCATAGAGCGACGCCGACGCTGCGCCCGCCGAAACCAGATCGCGATAGCGAAGCTCGTCGGCACTGGCCTGGGCCGCGCGGGCCCGGGCGGCCTCGACCGCTCCCGCCGTAGCTTGCGTCGCGAGCCTGTAGTCGGTCGGGTCGATCCGCATCAGCGGTTGGCCGCGGCGGACGACCTGGCCGGCGTCGACCAGTCGCGCCACAACCTTGCCGCCGACGCGGAAGGCGAGGTCGCTCTGCACGCGCGCGCCGACGATCCCGGTGAATTCGCGTGCAGACCCTTCGGCCAGCCCCGCTTGGGCGGTCCGCACCAGCGGCGGCGCAGTACGCGGATCGGCGTCCGATCGTCCGCATCCGGCAAGCGCGCCGGCCACCAGTCCGAGAATTCCGATGCTTCGCGCGCAAGACGATATCGACACGCAGGTTCCTCCTGTTTCAGTAGGAACTCTATGTCATCTTGTGACCAATGTGTCAACTAGTCACATGTAATCAATTCGTCCTAGGGCGCGAGGCTGCGCAGTACCAATCCGGTCACCTCGGTTTGGGCATCGGGAAGAAGGTCGAGGCTGCGCTCGAGAAAAACGGGGTCGATGAAGGGCCTCAGCGCATAGAAAATCGACCGGCAGGTCTCGTCGAGCGGCGTCTTGCGCTCGAACTCGCCGCTCTCGCGTCCTTCCCTCAGAATCTCTTCGAGCAGGCTCTGGAGGCGCTCGGTATAGGCCCGCGCGACCTCCCAGTTTTCGGACGAGGCATTGACCGCGATCTCGTAAAGCTTGCGATCGGAGAAGAGCAGGTCGACGGTCGCAGTGGTCGCGGTTCTCGCGAATCTGCGCAGCTTATCGGTTGCGTCCTGCCCTTGGCCCACCGCCTCCCGGACCTGGTCGAACAGCGCATCCACGCAGTCGCCGCAGATCGCCTCGCCGATTGCCTGCTTCGATTCGAAAAACCGGTAGATATAGGCTTTGGAGAAGCCGATCTCCCGCGCCAGATCCGCCACCGTCGTCTTGCCATAGCCATAATGCGCGAAGCATTCGCGCGCGGCCTTGACGATCTGATCCCGGACCGAATGTTCTGCTGGCCCGCGTACGGGCGCTGCCTTTTCTGCAATCTGCGTTTTCATGACCAACCTTTAGCGCGAAAGTCGGCATTTGACAAATTGTGACCAATTGCGTTATTGGTCACATGAAACTCATCAGCTGATCGGCGATATTCCATGCGCATATTTCGTACCCTGATCGCGGCATCCGCAACGGCTCTTCTCGCGGGTTGCGCGGTCGGCCCTAGCTATGTCGCACCGCAGACGGCCGCACCACCAGCCTTTATCGGCGGTCCCGCGGTCGACGCCAATGCCGAGCGTGCAGCCAAGGTCGACCTGGCCAATTGGTGGCGGTCTTTCGACGATCCGCTGTTGGCGAGCCTCGTCGATCGGGCGCTGGCGCAGAACCTGGATCTGCAACAGGCCCGCGCTCGCGTGATGCAGACGCGCGCTGCGCTACGCTACGCCAATGCCGACCTTCTTCCGTCCGGACAGATCAGCGGCCAGGCGAGCGAGAATTATCAGTCACGCGAGACACCGCAGGGCCGGATCGCCAGCGCGCTGCCGGGTTTCCAGAGAGAGGCGCAGAGCTATGAGCTGGACCTCGGCGCGAGTTGGGAAATCGATCTGTTCGGCGGCAAGGATGCCGCGCGCGACGCGGCCCGCGCCGATTGGCAGGCTTCCTCCGCGGCGGCGGTTGCCGCCCGGCTCGCCGTCGCCGCGCAGACCGCTGACACCTATATCGCGATCCGCGGCCTGCAAGCGCGACTCGGGGTCGCGCGGGACCAGCAAAAGATCCAGCAACAGTTGGTCGAGCTGACTGCGCTGCAATATCGCAAGGGCGTCGCGGCGGAGCTGCAACTGAGCCAGGCCCAGGGCGCGCTTGCGCAGGTGAAAGCCGCCATTCCGGAGCTCGAGCAGAATCTCGACAGCTCGATGAATGCCTTGGACGTCCTGCTCGGGCTCCAGCCTGGCTCGACCCGTCCCGAGCTTGCGGCTGTCGCGCCGATCCCGATCGTCCCCCCGGTTTCCAGCGCGGGTGGCCCTGCGGCCTTGCTGCGGCGGCGGCCCGACATCATCGCGGCCGAGCGCACGCTTGCCGCATCGAACGCCCGCATCGGCGTCGCCATCTCGGAATATTATCCCAAATTCTCGCTGAGCGGTCTGCTCGGCACGGCGACGATGGGCGTGGGCAGCTTGTTCGGGGGGGGAGCCACCCAGGCGAGCGGAATCCTCGGGTTGCGCTGGCGGCTGTTCGATTTTGGCCGCATCGATGCCGAGATCGCTGCCGCGCGCGGCCGCAACAGCGAAGCGTTGGCCGCCTATCGCCTCGTCGTCCTGCGGGCCTCGGAGGATGTCGAGAACGCCTTTTCAAGCGTGGTTAAACAACAGGCACGCGCGCAAATCCTTGCCGAGGGCGATACGTCGCTGAGCAAGGCTCGGGGCTCAGCTTTTGCGGCGTACAAAGCTGGCGCATCCAGCCTGCTCGAGGTGCTCGACGCCGACCGGCGCGTGCTGGAGACGCGCGACGCCGAAATTCAGGCAAAGGCGGCCGCCGCTCGCGCCGCCGTCGCTTCGTACCGGGCGTTGGGCGGCGGCTGGGATGCGCCGACGCCAATCGCGGAGCCCGTGGCAGCGGCGCAATGAGCTTGAACTTCGCCATTTGCCGGTTCACCTGCCCACCGACCTGATCGTGCACGAATCCCGCGGCGGGTGAATCGAAACCAGCTTTTTGTAAAATTGGCGAGGGTTGGTGCCGTTATCTAAAGATTAACCAAGAAACCTCACGTGACCTTGACGGTGTTTGCCGCACGACGTGCGCTTACCCTCACGATTGGCTTGCCGTGCTTCCCCTTCAACACATCATTCTAGAGATGATTGCGACCGGAAGCTCTCTGGAGGCCACCGCCGATCGTCTTTGCTCCGAAGTCGAGGCTTTGCTGCCTGGTGTTATCTGCTCCGTTTTGACGGTCGATCGCGGCGGCTTCCTGCGTCCACTATCGGCGCCTAGCCTGCCGTCGGACTATTCCGCAGCGCTGGATGGTATCCCAATCGGACCCGCAGCAGGCTCGTGCGGAACGGCCGCATATCTCAAGAAGCCGGTGGCCGTCGCGGACGTCGCGAGCGATCCCAAATGGGCCGCATTCAGGCACCTTGTTCTGCCGCTGGGGCTGGCGGCGTGCTGGTCGAGCCCTATCAGCGACGCGAGCGGAATGGTCTTGGGAACCTTCGCGATCTATTATCGCGAGCGGCGCGGCCCGACCCCAGCTGAAGAGCAGATCGTCGCAAACTGCACCCACCTTTGCGCGATCGCGATGGAGCGACACGACCGTTTGCTCGAGCACGAGCGTAAGGCGAACGTCGACGAACTCACCGGGCTATTGAACCGTGCTTCCTTCAATCGCGCGCTCGCAGGCTTGTCGTGTGACGAGCCCGGATCCTGGGCAATCATGGTCCTCGATCTGGACAATCTGAAGGTGACGAACGACACCTTTGGTCATCATGTCGGCGACGAGCTCTTGCGGGAGGTCTCATCCCGGCTCGCTACTGCCTCAGCGCCGGCAAAGGCCTTTCGGATCGGGGGCGACGAGTTTGCGATCATCTGGGAAACGCCGGAGGCACTTCGGGATATCTCCGATACGGCACAGCGCATCCTCAATTGCCTGGCTGAGGCGGCTTCATGCGATGGGCATTTGGTCTCTCCGCAGGCGACGATCGGCGGCGCCGTGCTGTCGATCGGAGATGCGACTGCTGAGACAGTCCGCCAGAAGGCGGATTTCGCTCTATATCACGCCAAAGAGACGGGCAGGGGCGGGTTCGTCCGCTACTGGCCCGGCATCGGGACGGCGATCACGAAACGGCTAACGGCTATTCGCGACCTTGGGGACGCGCTTCGCGAGAATCGCGTCGAGGCCTATTATCAGCCAATCTTCCGCCTCGACACGCGCGAAGTGGTCGGCGTCGAGGCGCTCTGCCGCCTGATGACGCCTGACGGTGAAATCATTCCCGCCGCGGCGTTCAGCGATGCGACCTCGGATGCGCAGATCGCGTGCTCGCTGACAGAACGCATGCTGGGACGCATCGTGGCCGACATCCGCCACTGGCTCGACCTTGGCATAGCATTTCAGCATGTTGGTCTGAACGTGTCCTACGCCGACGTCCATCGCGGCAAGCTCGGCGGTCAGCTCAGCGCTGCGTTCGCGGCCGCGGATGTGCCACTCAAGCATCTAATCGTCGAGATCACCGAGAATGTTTATATGGGGCGCCGTGACCATGTCATCGCCCGTGAAATCAAGGCGATGCGAGCGCTGGGACTACGGGTGGCGCTCGACGACTTTGGTACCGGCTTCGCCTCCCTGACCCATCTGCTAACCGTCCCCGTCGACATTCTCAAGATCGACAAGAGTTTTGTAGACAGCCTCTCGCCGGGAAATCCCAGCAGCGTGATCGTCGAGGGACTTTTGAGCATCGCCGAAAAGCTCGGCATCCGCGTGGTCGCCGAGGGTATAGAGACCGAGAGCCAGGCGGAGCAGTTGAGCGCCCTGGGCTGCGTACTCGGGCAAGGTTACCTGTTCTCGCCAGCGGTCGATCGCGTCGCCATGACCGAAATGCTGGTTCGATTCGGGCAATCGTTGCCCGCAGAAAGGCCGTCGCGGGGCGCCGCATGGATGCACACCGGCGGCGCGGATGTCGGCGCCAATCAGAGCGCGCGTCTCTTGAGACAAGGCGGGCAGTAAAGCGCCGATCATAAGCCTGCCGCCGCCAGGATCGCGCAATGAACGCCGGCGGCATTGGGAGCTCCCGCAGGCGGGCTACACCGGCCCGAGACTTGTGCCATCCTACGCGGCTCTCGGACCGGGTAGATGGATCCTGCCGCCCCAGCCAATCAGTCCGACGCCTGGACGATGGCCGCTTCGGTCGTCAGCAGCAGTCCCGCGACCGACGCTGCGTCCTGCAGTGCCGAGCGGACGACCAAGGTCGGGTCGATCACGCCGGACTGGACCAAATTCTCATAGGTTTCGGTCTGGGCGTTGAAACCCATGTCCGGATCGTTGCCCTCTATCAGCCTTGCGCAGACCACGCCGCCGTCATGGCCCGCATTCTCGGCGATCTGGCGCAGCGGCGCCGACAGCGCCCGGCGGACGATGTCGATGCCACGATCCTGGTCGGCATTGTCGCCCTTCACATCCTCCAGCGCGCTCACCGCGTGGAGCAGCGCGGTTCCGCCGCCGGGGAGGATTCCCTCCTCCACCGCGGCGCGCGTGGCGTGGAGCGCGTCGTCGACGCGATCCTTGCGTTCGGTCATCTCGACTTCGGTCGATGCGCCGACCCGGATGATCGCGACGCCGCCCGACAGCTTCGCCAGTCGCTCCTGGAGCTTTTCCTGATCATATTCGCTGTCGGTATTCTCGATCTGCTGGCGGATGGCTTCGACCCGTGCGGCGATAACCGCGGGATCGCCCGCGCCGTCGACGATCGTCGTGTCGCTCTTGTCGATCGAGACGCGCCGGGCGGTGCCGAGCATGTCCAGCGTCACACCCTCGAGCTTGATGCCGAGCTCTTCGCTGACGACCATGCCCTTGGTCAGGATCGCGATGTCCTCGAGCATCGCCTTGCGGCGATCGCCAAAGCCCGGCGCCTTGACCGCGGCGACCTTCAGGCCGCCGCGCAGCTTGTTGACGACGAGCGTAGCCAGCGCGTCGCCTTCGATATCCTCGGCGATGATCAACAATGGCCTGGCCGCCTTGGCGGCGGCCTCGAGGATCGGCAGCAACGCTTCGAGCTTCGACAGCTTCTTCTCATGGATCAGGATGCACGGGTCCTCGAGCTCGACCGTCATCTTCTCGGCATTGGTCACGAAATAGGGGCTGAGATAGCCGCGATCGAACTGCATGCCCTCGACGATTTCGAGCTCGAACTCCATGCCCTGCGCGTCTTCGACCGAAATCACGCCTTCCTTGCCGACCTTGTCCATCGCCTTGGCGATCATCCGGCCGATTTCCTCGTCGCCATTGGCGGAGACGATGCCGACCTGGGCGATCTCGTCATTGTTGGCGACCGGCCTGGAGCGCGTCGCCAGATGTTCGACGACGCGGATGACGGCGAGGTCGATGCCGCGCTTGACGTCCATCGGGTTGACCCCTGCGGAAACTGATTTGAGTCCCTCGCGGACGATCGCCTGGGCGAGCACGGTGGCGGTGGTCGTGCCGTCGCCGGCATGATCCTGGGTTCGCGAGGCGACCGCGCGCATCATCTGCGCGCCGAGATTCTCGAACCTGTCCTGAAGCTCGATGTCCTTGGCGACGGTCACGCCGTCCTTGGTGATCCGGGGTGCGCCATAGCCCTTGTCGATCAGAACGTTGCGGCCCTTGGGGCCGAGCGTTGCTTTGACGGCATCCGCGAGCAGATCGATCCCGCGCGTGATTGCCTCGCGCGCGTCGCGCGAGAATTTGATGTCTTTGGCTGGCATGGAAATCGGGCCGTTCGGTTGCTGGAACGCGACGGAAGCGTCGCTATCACAACCGAAGCCAGCGCTGCGATCTGCGAATTGGCACTAAGGAAGCGCGAGTGCCAGTGCCCCACATGTGGGGGCAATCGCGATTATGCGCAAGACGGCGACCGGAGCATTTCGACCCCCAGCCGGTCTCGGCCGGCTGGGAGCCCCATCCGATAGCGTCAGTCAGCCGGTTCCAGCTTGTCCGCGGTACGCAGCTCGAAATCGCTCGCGTCGTGGCGCTCGTGGAGTTGTTCGGACGGCTCGCCCATCACGCGATTGACCATGCGGCCGCGCTTGAACGCCGGCCGCTCGAAGATCTGGTCGGTCCAGCGGATCACGTTCTTATAGTCCTGCACCTGCAGGAACTCGCCGGCGTCATAGGCCAGCCCCTTGACCAGCGCGCCGTACCAGGGCGCGGTTGCCATGTCGGCGATCGAATAATCCTTGCCGCCGAGATATTCGCTCTCGCCCAGCCGGCGGTCGAGCACGTCGAGCTGACGCTTCACTTCCATCGCATAGCGGTTGATCGGATATTCCTGCTTGAACGGCGCATAGGCATAGAAATGCCCGAAGCCGCCGCCGAGGAACGGCGCGCTGCCCATCTGCCACATCAGCCAGGACAGGACTTCGGCGCGAGCCGGATAATCCTTGGGCAGGAATTCGCCGAACTTCTCGGCCAGGTAGATCAGGATCGCGCCGGATTCGAACACGCGCACGGGCGCGGCCGGGTCGGTGTGATCCATCAGCGCGGGGATCTTGGAATTGGGGTTGGCGGCAACGAAGCCGCTGCCGAACTGGTCGCCCTGGTTGATGCGGATCAGCCAGGCGTCATATTCGGCGCCGGTGTGACCGAGCGCGAGCAATTCTTCGAGCATGACCGTCACCTTCACCCCGTTGGGCGTGGCGAGCGAATAGAGCTGCAGCGGATGCTTGCCGATCGGCAGCTCCTTGTCGTGGGTCGGCCCGGCGATCGGCCGATTGATATTGGCGAACGCGCCGCCGTTTTCCTTGTCCCAGGTCCAGATCTTCGGGGGGGTGTACTCGGTCGGCTCGCTCATCGGTGCAGCTCCACGTTTCGCGGCCGGAACTTCCCGGTCGCGCCGACGCTAGCTAGGAAGCCCGATCGGGTTTCGCCACCTTGAAGGCGCGCCCTCAAGGGTTCTCCTGAGACTATCGGTGTTGTCGCTAGTGCGATGCCGATCGCGCGCCCGTGCCATCACGCGATCGCAGGGTCGTCACGCCTCCAATACCGCATGGGCTCGCACCGGAAACGTGCCCATCTTGCTGACCTTTGGCGGCACTGCCCAAAAGCGGAATCCGTCGATCGGGAGCTCATCCATATTGGTCATATGCTCGACGATCGGGATGCCCGCGCCGAGCAGGATCGTATGCACCGGCCGTTCGCCGCCGGAAACATCGTCGATATTGTAGGAATCGATGCCGACGACCAGCGCGCCGTGATCGCGCAGATAAGTGGCGGCATCGGCGGTAAGGAACGGGTGGTCCTCGAAATATTGATCGGTCCGCCAATGGCGATCCCACCCGGTCTGCACCAGCACCGCGCGGCCGCCGACATCGCTCGCGGCAAAGGCGGTCCAGTCGATCGCGCGCGCCGCTTGCCCCGCGACACGCACCACGACGGCGGGAACGCCGCTGACGCGGTCGAGATCGAGCCCGGAAAGGTCATAGCCCTCGGCGTAACGATGGAACGGCGTGTCGAGATAGGTGCCGGTATTTCCGACCATTTCGATCTTGCCGATCTGGAACTCGGTCCCTTCGGCATAAATCGCGCGCGATTGCTCGCGCGATAGATGATCGCACATCAGGGGAGCAGGCAATCCCTTATAGGTGATCATGCCGTCTTCGATCGTATGGCTGAGGTCGATGCGGCGGCTCGTGTCGGCCACCGTCGGTCGAGCGGCCACGGCGGCGCGTTTGTGGCGCTCCTCGATGATCCGCTTGTTGAGGATCCGCACCGTGCCGACCATGAGCAGCCGCAGATCGGCGATGATATAGGCTGCGAGCGCGTCGTCGGTGATGTCGTCGCCATCGATATCGAGCCGGAAATCCTGGCCCTGGATGCCGCCCCCGTTCGAAAATTCGACCTCGAAATCGAAACACGCCCGCTTGTCGCCCACCATTCTTACCTTTCCAGCCGCGCTAAGTCGTGACGCCGATCTAGTGTCAAATCGTCCTGTCACGCCAGCGCGAACGCGGCAGGATCGTCACGATGAACTATCCGATGCGCCTCCGGCACAAACCCGGTATCATGGGTGCGGCGGCGGATGGTGAAGGTGAGGTCAGGTTGATAGCGGTGCGCGAGCGGGGGCGCAGCGGCGGATCGGAAGCCGAGATGGCGCTGTTCGCGCGCGTCGTGGGCGGCGACCGGGCGGCGTTCGAGGAATTGTACCGCCTCTACCATCCCCGGCTGACGCGGTTCCTGCTCAACCTGATCCGGCGGCCGACCCTGGTCGAGGAAGTGCTCGACGACACGATGATGGTGGTGTGGGATCGTGCCGACAGTTTCAACGGGGCGAGCAAGCTGTCGACCTGGATTTTCGCCATTGCCTATCGCAAGGCGATGAAGGGGCTGAAGCGGCAGGACGAGGCGGTCGAGGATAAGGACGCCGAGAACCGTATCAGCGACGCGGCGAGCCCCGAGGAAGTATCGAGCCGCCACCGCATCAATGCCTTGCTGATGCGCGCGATGGACGAATTGTCGGCGGCGCACCGGGCAGTGGTGGACCTGACGTATTTCCACGAACTGGGCTATCGCGAGATTGCGACGATCCTCGAATGCCCGGTCGACACGGTGAAGACCCGCATGTTTCATGCTCGCCGGCACCTCAGGCGTCGCCTGGCCGGCGAGTTGACCGACTGGATTTAGGAAGACGTTCGATGGCTGAGATCATCCGGCTGCGCGGCAGCCCTCATGAACAGGCGCAGCACTTGCTGCCCTGGTACGTCAACGGCACGCTGGAGGCCGACGACGCGGCGATGGTCGAGGCGCATCTCGCCGAGTGCGCCGAATGCCGCGCCGATCTGGCGGCGGAACAGGTCCTCGCGCGCGAGGTCGCGGGGTTGCCGATCGATGTCGAACATGCCTGGGCGGCGCTAAGCGAGCGGATCGACACGGCGGGACCGCCGCGCCGGCTGGCCGAGCCGGTGCCGTTCCTGCGCCGCAAGGTGGCGATGGGCTGGGCGCTCGGTGGGCCGCTCGCGGCGGCGGCCGCGGTCGCGTTTGCTGTCATGGTTGTGCCGGACGCGCCATCGCCCGCTGGCGAGACTTATCGTGCGCTGGGATCGGCACCGACGGCACAGCCGGGCAATGCGCTGGTGATGTTCCGGCCCGATGCCCGCGACGTCGACCTGCGCGCCGCGCTGACCAAGGCAGGCGCGCGCGTCGTCGATGGCCCGACCGCGAGCGGCGCCTATGTCGTGCGGATTGCCCCCGATCGCCGGGGCCAGGCGATCGACGGCCTGCGCGCGACGCCGCAGGTCGTGCTGGCCGAGCCGATCGACCCTGGATCGCAGCCATGACCTGGCGCGGATGGTTCCGGCTCTGCCTGGCCTTGTGCGGTGCCGCCGCGCTCGGCGTGGTGACGCCGGGCCATACGCAGGAGCGGCCGACCGCCGACGCCGATCGCCAGATCCTGGTGATGCTCAAGATGGCGCCGCCGCATTATCGCCCCGGCGGGAGCTACGGCGGCAGTTACGGTGACACGACGGCGATGGCCGCGCGGCGGCGCATGGCGGCAGGAATCGCGCGGCGCAACGGGCTGAAGCTGGTCGATGGCTGGCCGATGCCGCTGATCGGGGTCGATTGCTATGTCATGCGCG
>NZ_JBFUJZ010000017.1:0-29027 GCF_056401105.1 Sphingomonas sp. P4_G3 | reverse complement strand
CTCCCCCACCCGACCTCCCAATCAGGGTATTCTATGGGAGGTCGGGTGGGGAGCGGGCCGGCACCGTGACAGCGGAGCTGAAAAGACGTCAGGCGGCTCGGACGGCGATCGGTGGCGCGAACCGGGCGCGATCGCGGCCGCTCTGCTTGGCATCGAACAGCGCGCGGTCGGCGCGTCGATACATCGCTTTCCAGTCGGCTTCGGTAACGAGCGGCCCGGTGCAGGCGCCGATACTGGCAGTGACGGTCAGGTCGAACGGCATGCGCGCCGATCGCAATTTGGCGAGCACGGCATCGGGTGTGACTGCGCGGTCGGCGGGACACAGGATGGCGAATTCCTCGCCCCCCATCCGCGCGATCAACGCACCCGACGCGGCCTGGCGCAGCACGCGGGCGAAGACGCGCAGCACCTCGTCGCCGCCATCATGGCCCAAGGTCTCGTTGATCCGCTTGAAATGGTCGATATCGGTCAACATCAGCGCCTGATTGGTCTCGCGGCCGATCGCCTGGCGCAGAAAAGCGCGGCGGTTGAGGAGGCCCGTCAACGGATCGGTATCGGCCAGCCGTGCTGCGATGATTTCGCGTTCGATCGCCTCGTCGCGTTCGAGCGAGAGCAAGCGGATGCGATAGGCAATAGCCAGGGTCGAGATGACCGCCTCGAACGCCATCGACAATATGGTCGAATTGTCGAGCCAGAAGCTCCAGGGGATCAGCGCCAGATTGCCCAGCAGGCGCAGTGCCGCGAACAGGATCGGCGCCGCCCAGGCGACCGCGAACAGCCAGAGATAGGGGCTGCCTTCGACGCGAGCGCGGCGAATGATCGGGAAGACGACGACGACGATCGCTGCGAAGGTCAGCGAAAAGGCGGTGTCGAGCAGTTGGATGTGCCAGGGCGCGAATAAAGCAACGAACGCGGTCGCGACCACCGATGCGGCGATGATCGCGTTGACCGCCTTACCCACCCAGCCGGCGGTTACCGCGGGCACGAAGAAATAGCGCGCGAAGATCAACGCGGTCGCCGCCGCCGTAGACAGCAGGACGTAATTGAGCCGCAAGCGATCGTTGTTGAGCATGGTCGGGTTGAGCCACGCGAGCGCTCCCGACGAACTCAGCGCGTATAGCATCAACGCCGCGACCATCGCGCAATAAGCGAGCTGGAAGGGATGACGCAGCGCGCCCCACATGGCGAGATTGTATATCAACAAGGCCAGGCACAGCCCGCCGAACCCGGCATAGATCGCCGCCATCGCGAGGTTCGCCCGGTCCGATTCAGCAGGGGTAGCGATCGTCGGCGCGATGAGGATTCCGCGCAAATTGGCCGATCCCTCGACATGCCACATCAATCTGACTGGCGGCCCAATGGCGGCCGGGAGCGGCCATTCGATCATCGCGCCCAATTGGAGGTGGTTGCTCGCCTGGTGCCCGTCGAACCGCCAGCCGCGGATTTTGCCGTCGGGATAGAGGGCATAGAGCGTCACGGCCTCCTGCCAAAGGCTCCCGATGCGTACGTGCGTTCGGTTCCCCACGTCGGGAACGTTGGTCAGCGGCTGAGAAATCACCCAGTAATCGCCCGCGCCGAACCAGGTCTGGCGATGCGTGCAATCGTATCGCGCGGTAGCGCCGAACATGGCGGCCGGCTGGTCGCCCGCGCGTGCCGAGGCGACGCAGGTCGACAGCGGCGCACCGACGACGGCACCGCGCGCCCGAGCGGGAAACGCCCATAGCGAGGATATAGCCAGCAGCAGGGCCGTCATCAGCAAGGTGGGAAGGCCGGCAAAGCGCATGCCGCCGACCTAATCCCTCGACCGCAAATTATTGGTAAATCGCACGCATAATATGGTGATTTATCCTTTTATTCAGCAGGGCTTGAACCCGCCCAGCGTGATCCGCGGCTTGCACTTCTTTTTCGGCGGCTCGTTGCCGCTATTGCCGTTGGCAGCACCGCCGTCATTATCGCCCATGTCATCCATTCCCGGCATGCCGAGCATGACCGTGGTATTGGAGCGATAGCGAACCTTGGCGGTCCAGTCGGGCTTCCATGGCAACCGCGCATTGGCCGGGCGCGGCGGATAGGCGAAATTGCGTTCGGGACCATAGGCATAAAGCTGGGTCATCATGAAGCCGCCCGCTGCGCGTTTCACTTCGGTCGGGATCTGGCAGCTCGTCTGGCTAGGCGGCATCACGATCTTTCGGGCGATCAGGCCGGAAACCATGTCGGGCGCGATCCAGTCGGCCAGCCCGCCGCCGAACTGCTTGCCGCTGGCGGACGTCCACCACACCATGTCTGCATCCTCGCCACCTGAACCCTGGGCGCCGATCAGCCAGGCATAATAGCCGGTCGCCAGCGGGACGGAATTCCAGTTCAGCATCTGCGATCCGTCGGATTGCTCGCTGCCACGCGCGTTCAACGGCGCCATGAAATCCTGATCGAGCGCGAACTTGATCTCGGGCGAATAATTGCCCGCGACGCGATGATCGCCGATCAGCGAGGACCCGGGTTTGGCCGACTTGCCCGATTTGGCATTCGGCCATTCACCATAGGTGCGCGATGTGCTCGCGGTGGGGCCGCGGTCGACCGGCACATCGGCGGTGAACAGGCCCGGCGGGAATTGCTGTTGGCCCAATTTGGCAAAGTCGACGACCACTGGCTGGCCCGGGCCGACATGCGCGCCGCAGCCCCAGAAGATCAGCAAACGGCCCTTCGGTCGGCGCATCTCGCCCGGCATTCCTTCGGTCGGGGTCGACTGGGGCGAGGTCAGCGGGACCGACGGGCCAAGCTGCATGCCAGCGGGCATGAAGTGATCGGCCTGCGGCGTGCTGCCGGCCGGCGCGAGCATCGAGCCCAGGCGTAAGATCAGCGTGTGCGCGACCGAACCGCCGCCACGCCCGCCGCCGAACATCATTTTCATCGGATTGGCGCCGCCCGCGCCGAAGCCCGACGTGGTCGCGACATCCATCTGATAGCGTGCCTTTGGCGGTGCCGACGGCGGCGCCGAATAGCCGATGCTCACGATCGTCGCGATTGCCGCGGCACCGACCGCTAACGGAATCAAATGGCGTCGCATGGATACACCCCCGCTCTGGTTGTGCAGCCGGATAGCATGATAGCCGAGTCCCCAGATTGGACGAACCCGACGGGCAGCTTGCTTGACTCGCGGAACCATCGGGGTCGTTATGCGATCGGAACGTGGTTAACGGATGAGGGCGTGATGACCCGATCGCTTGTGTTCGTCGGCTTGCCGGCCGTCATGTCGGCCGCTGCGCTGATCGCGCCGGCAGCCGCCGCCTCCGACTATTACGATCGCGATATCCAGACGACGGTGATCAGCGTTGCCGATCTCGATTTGTCGACCGGCTGGGGCATGGACCGGCTGATCAAACGGCTGCGCGGCCGGATCGACGACATGTGCGGCTGGGATGAGGATTGCCGCGACGAGGCATGGCTGAGCGCCGACTGGCAAGTCGCCCGCGCGGTCACCCGCGACCAATGGCGCCGCCGCATCGCGTTCGAGCGCGAAGCCGATCGGCGCTATTACCGGATGCGGCGTTTCGCACCGCCGCCACCGCCACTGGTCGTGGTCCAGCCACTGCCCAGGATCGCCTATCTGCCGATCCCCGCGCCACCGGCGCAACTCGTGTCGAAGACGACCAAGGTCACCACGACCACGACCAAGACGACGACCATCATGCTGACCTATCGCACGCCGCCGGCAACGTTCCGCCCGGCCTGGAAACCGCGCTGCGCCTGTGTGGAGTAGAGGCGGTCGACGATCACGTATTGGTTAATCGGTGCGCGCGTCCCGTTCGACAACGAGCAGATGTGCCTTGGACGAGCGCTGCAGGACGTCGAGCGCCTTCAGTATGATGGCGCGGGCGACCGGCAGGGCAGTACAATACCAGTCAGGGCCGGAGCCGGCAGCTGGCGGACACCCGCGCCGGACTGCATCGCGCCATCGCGCGCTCGGGTAGCGTCACCACGAAGCCGAGATTGAGCGGATCGGGAGCGCCCGGGTAATAGTCCGTGCTCACCGCTTGCGCCCCGCTCGCCATCGCGGCCTTGGCCTTGGAATAGTCACGGCCGCGCGCCTCGACCGTATTGGCGTCGGTGCGGGTCCGCACGATCAAGCCCTCGCGCACCCATTTGCGGATCTTCGCGCCGTCGACAAGCGGGTCCTGGACGATCTGCACCGCCGATTCGGGCTGATCGTCGGGATACCAGCCGAACATCGCCCGCCCCGCGAGCGAAGGGTGTCCGACGCGATAGAGATCAGACACCGCCGCGCGCACGTCGAGCAGGATGTAGATACGCCCCCGCGCGGCCGTCAGCGCCGGCCAGCCGCGGCTATGCACCGCTTCGCGCAGCGTCGCCGCCCCCCCGCGCACCTCGTCCGGGGTGATCAGCCGCTTGCCGGGGAGCACGGAACGGATCTCTCGATCCAAAGCATCGAGCAGGGGCTTGTCGAGCGCCAGCGGGACGGTGATTCCCGGCCGCCCCGAAGGCGTGTCCGCGGCATTGATCGTGATCATGATCGGCAAGTGGTCGGGATGCGCCCGTGACCAGCGATCGACTTCGCCGAGGCACTCGACCAGGGTCGTGCAGGTGCTGAGATAGTCCACATCAGGAATGTGGAACACCTTGAAGCCGGGCTTGAGCATCTTCGCCCGGTCGAAACCGGTCGCCTCCCCGGCTGCCCGCGCCAAGGCCTCCCCCTTTGGGTCGGCATAACGCCCGCCCTCGGGATCGGCGAAGATGTCGATCTCGATCTGACGCACGCCCGCGTCGAGTTGCTGGGCCAGCGGCAGATGATAATAATCGAGCCCGTCGGCCATCGCCGGCGCCGTCGAGCGGATCTGCGCCATGACGGCCGCCGGAATCCGCGCCTTGAAGCTGTTGTGCGAACCGATGACCTGAATGTCGTTCATCGCACGCGGCGGYGTCGCCGTGCCGGCCAACGCCAGCGCAGCGGCGGTGAGAAGCCCCTTGAGCATCAGAACTCCGTCCGCACGCCGAACAGGATCGTCCGGCCCCAATAATGGATCTCGTTATAGCGCAGGGGATCGTCGTTATAGCTATACTGCTTCGCTCCGGCGATGTTGATCGCTTCGACACTCAGCGTCGTCTTGCCGATCATCCGGACGGAGACGTTGCCGTCCAGCGAGCCGAAAGCATCGACATAGCTCGGCGTCTGCGTGGTGCTGCCCGTGCCCGAGAGATACTTGTCGCGCCAGGTGTAGGAAAGCCGCGCCGACACCGGGCCGTAATCATAGAAGCCGACCAGGTTAAAGCTGTTCTTCGACAGGCCGATCAGCTGATCCTTGATCGTCCGCGCGCCGGCCGTGTAATTCGCCTGCACCGACGTGTGGGTGTACGACGCCTGGATACCCAGCCCGTCGAACGGCTTGGGCAGGAAGGTGAATACCTGGTTGTAGGCCGCCTCCGCGCCATAGACCTTGGCATTGCCGCCATTGACCTGCGTGCTCAGCAGGATCGTGCCGCGGCCCGGAATCTCGACATTGACGTTCTGCGCGGTGATGTAATTGTCCATCGCCTTGTAGAACAAGGCCGCGGTGAGCGAGCCCTTGCGATTGAAATACCATTCGAGCGAACCGTCGAACTGGGTGGCGAGGAAGGGCACCAGCTCGGGATTGCCGCCGCTTCCGGTCGGCGCGTCGGTGGACACGCTGATCTGCGGCGCGCTCTGGGTCACGTTGGGTCGAGTCAGCACGCGGCTGGCGGCGAGGCGCGCGATCAGGGTCGGGCTCAGCTCGGCGCGCAGGTTGAAGCTCGGCAGCCAGTTGTTGAAGGTCTTGGGAAAGCTCGCCGGCGTCGGCGCGGTGCCGATCGTCAATGTGCCGCTCGCCACCTGATCGGTGTGCACGTAGCGCACGCCGATGTTGCCGGTCACTGCGACTCCTCCCAGCGCGAAGGCATAATCGGCGCGCAGATTGGCGCTCGCCGTCTTCTCGGTCACCACATAGGAGGCACGCAAGTCGCTCGCGGACAGCGGCGCGTTGGCCACGGCGTCGGTGAACAATTTGTCGTAGAAGACGCTGGTGATCGGCACGAGCCAGCTGCGCGGCGCATTGCCGGGCACGCCGCTCAGGAAGTTGTCGAACGGGATTTGCTCGAACCCGTTCGGCGCGAAGCCGGTCAGCGGAATCTGGCCCGGATTGACGGTGAAATCGCGGCGCCAATAATCCCGCTTGCGCGAGTGATATTCGACGCCGGCCGTGATCTTGCGGAGGAAGCCATGCATGTCGTGACCGACGTCGAGCCGGGCGTACCTGTCCCAGTCCTTGCTGTTCTTTGGCGCGATGTTGAACGGATAGAGCACGTAGTTCGCGGCATTGGTCGGGTCGACCGGCGTGGTGAAGGTCGGGATCACCTTGTATCCGCCCGACGCGTCATAAGTCAGCGGCGCGAAGAACATCGCGCGGCTGCGCACGGTGCCTTGGGCATAGCTGGGGTGGAAGCTGTGCGCGTAGGACCAGTTGATGTTGGCCGAGATATCCCAGCCTTTGGGCTTCCAGCTCTGCTTCAGGCCGATGCTGAGCAGGTCGTGACGATTGAGGCTGTATTCGCGCGACGCCATGAAACGCACGTCGTTGATCGTCGCGGCGACGACGGTGTTGCCGTCGAGCTTGACCGACCCCGGTACCAGCACCGGGCGGTGTCCCGCGACGCTGGTGTCATCGGGATAGATGTCGAGGCCGAATTCGTCATAGGCGACGTCGAGCCGCGTCGCGAGCACGTCGAGCGTGGTCTCGAGCTCGGGCGAGGGCCGCCACTGCGCCGAGATCAACCCCGAGAGGCGCTTGCGGTCTTCGGTCTCGATCGTCGGGCGGGTGCGGGTCGGCGTGTAATAGCCAGTGCCAAGCACCGACGTGAACCGGTCGAGGGTCCAGCCCGTATTGTACCAGCGGTCGTTGCGGACCGACTTGGCCCAATATTGCGCGCCGGCGAGGATACCGAACGTGCCGTCGCCGTTCTTGAAGCTGGTGATCGCGGTGGCGTTCGGCTTCACCTTGTCGGTCATCGTCGTCCAGGTACCGCGCAGATTGAGCGTGGTCTTGGTACCGACGTCGAGCGGGCGAAAGGTTTTGACGTCGATATTCCCGCCCAGCGCGCCTTCGGTCATGTCGGCGGTCGGCGTCTTAACCACGTCGATCTGCGACACGAACTCGGCCGGCAGCATCTCGAAGCGGAACTGGCGGCCATTGGCGCCGCCATTCTCGATCAGGTCGTTGATCGCGATCGTGCGGCCATTGAGCATCGTGCTCTGGAACTGCGGCCCGAGCCCGCGAACGCTGACATAGAGTCCCTCGCCGCGTGGCCGGGTGATCGCCACGCCCGTGACGAGCTGGAGCGCCTCGGCCACGTTCTGGGTGGGGAATTTGCCGATATCGGTCGACGCGATCGAATCGACACCATAAGCGGCCTGGCGTTTGGTCTCGGCCGCCGTGGCGAGGCTCCGCGCATAGGAGCCGGTCACGACAATGTCCTCATCGGAGCTTGCCGGCGCATTCTGCGAACTTTGGTCGGCGCCCGCGGCAACGGTCTGGGCATGCGCGGATTGGGCGATGCCCAACGCGGCGAAAGTAAATGGAAGCGTGGCCCGAAGCAGGCGTGACGTGCGCGACATTTTTGAGTTTCTCCCCTCGGGTGTAGTCCCCGGCGGGGCTGCCAATAAGCCCGCCTTATTGCGTTTCGGCGGCGGGGTGGTTGCAGAAGCGTTTCAAGGACAAGTCGCTTAGATGACTTGGATCGCCTGATCGCCCCGGGTCCAAAAGGTGGACCTGCGAAGCCCTAGGCGATGTTTCGCCCGGCCTGGAAACCGCGCTGCGCCTGCGTGGAGTAGAGGCGGTCGCTGGGTCGTCCGCGCGCGGGTGATTAACGCCCGTTACCATAGCACTGACAGCGACAGCTGGACGCTCTACACCGTCCGCGTGCTCGACCGGTTCAAAGGCCCGTCGACACACGCCATGCGCGTCTTCACATATCGCGACAGCGGCGGTTTCTATCTGGATAAGGGTCTGAATTCGCCGGATCGAGCCAACGACTATCTGCTCTTCCTCAACCCGGCGAGCCAAGTTCTGCCGCGTGGTATGAGAAATGTCGTTCAGGTCAATTTCAGCTGCGGGCAGTCGCGACCGTGGAAAGAGCTCACCCGCACCGATCTTGCCAAGCTGGACCTCCTCGCCGACCGATCGCGCCGTTAGCGGCGATGATCTCAACTTTCATGTCGGCTACGCGCCCCTAATCAGACATTCGATCGCGCTTGCCCCAATCCCGAAAACTGACCTTTGTTCATATAGGCTGGGAACGTCCGAAACTGGGTCGGGCCCCAGATTCGATCCGGCATGAATCTAATCGTCCGCTACGCGCCCAAGGCCGGTCGGTCGGCGCCAGCTGGCGGCCGGGAAGCAGCAGGCGGCCACGAGCACTCCCCTCAGCATCAATCCGCTGAGGCTTTCGGGAGCCGCGATTTGTCGATACGAGCAGCCACCCCAACGCTGCGGCCGGCGAGATTAGGCACGCTGAAACGCACCGACGTCCCAATCACCTGCGCAGCCTCCGACAAGGTCAGCCGATAATCCTGCTGCAACCATTGGATCAGGCCGCTGCTCGCAGCCTTTAGGGCCTCGTCGAGCGACCCAGCCTGCCCGAGCACCATCAGTTCGGTAGGCGATTCTACTCTCGGCATCCCGATTGGCTTGCCCTTGATCAGTTCGATCCGGACCGTGACATCCATCGATGTCTCAAGCGCATATTGGGAGGTCTCGCCATCTCCCTGCAGCGCATGTGCGTCGCCGAGGTACAGCAGCGCGCCGGGCTGCTGGACGGGTAGATAGACCGTGTTGCCTTCGACGATCTCGGGAAAATCCATATTGCCCCCGGCTCGCCCTGTGTCGCCGGTCGAAAGTGGCGGCGAACCGAAGCCGCTCGCCAATCCCAAACCGCCGAGCATCGGCCGTAGCGGCACTCGGAAATCGGCCAAGTTTCCCGTGGCTGCGTCGGGCGTCGCGAACCCTCGGGCGCGGTCCAGGCGCCAGCGCACGGGTTTACCCAATGCCCCGGCCTTCGCTGCAAGTCCGGGGCTCAGGGCGCGAGCGACGATAGTGTCGAGACTATCGGCCCAATCGCGGTTGGGCGTTAGCTTGATGATGTGGACGGCGAGCGTGTCGCCCTGGGCCGCTCCGGCAATAAAGAACGGGCCTGTCTGAGGGTTGCCGAACAATGCCCTGGTCTTGCCTGAGGCATCTACGCCTCCCGAATCGATCGTCGTTGTCTGCAATGTATCGCCGGGCCAGAGCGTGAGGACGGGTCGACGCTCGGCCGAGAAACTATTGGCGAAATCGGATGGCGAGAATCTGACCACGTGCGGGCCGCCGGGCGGTCGATCTGGGATGCGGCGAGCGCTCAGGTTGAAGCGAAGGCGCTTGTCGGGAAAGTTGTTGTCGGGATAGTCGGCGGTTCCTCGCAGCGCGCCATGCACCAGCGCGAGGTCGAAGCGATATACCGCGCCATTCTTTTCGGTGACGGTTAGGGTTAGCCTGCCCGCCGAAAATTTGCCCTTGGCGGCATCGCCATCCCAGTCGCCGCTAACCGATGTGCCGATGCTGCGAAGATTGAGCGTTGAGTATTCGGGATTACCAAAACGGTCGACCGCGAGAATCCATTGGCCGTCCACGGGCGACTTGGCTTGGGCGGGCACGGCAAGGAAGACGACGGCTACGAATCCGATTTGGCGCAACATTATCACTCTCCGATAGCTTGACTACGGTCGTAGTCATGCGGTCCCGCCGCGCAAGGCTGCATGGCTGATGCAACTGGCGAGCTGGCCCGGGTGCCTATTTTGAACGACCAAAATGCGCTTCTCATCTCATTATTCCGGGATCTCGTTGCCGATCTTCAAAGCTACATACGTTCCATCCGGCAGGTCGCTTACCTGTCTGCGAACTCGGCAAGGTGCCGTTTCGCTGAGACGTTGCCAGGGTCCAATTCCAGCACGCGCCGATATTCGCGTGCCGAGGCCGCAATATCTCCGACCACGTGATAAGCTTGCGCCAGGCTGTCGTGCGCATTCGCGCTTTTGGGGAATTGGGTTGCGATGAACGCGAACAGCGGCACCGCATCGTGCGCGCGCCCGGTGCTGAGCAGGCGATAGCCCCAGTCGTTGAGCTCGCTCTCTGGCCAGACCAACCCGGGATTCCTGGTCTTGATCGCCGCTGCCGCCGCCTCCGCATGGTCGTACCCTTGTTGTTCAAGCGCGATCCTCAGCGCGGGCACGCCGGCGAGCGGCAAATCGGGGGCATAGAGAGACGCGATCTTGTCGACCATGTCCTCGGGAAATGAGCCCGCCAAATTGGTTAGGATTACGATCCCAACATCATCCTCTGGATAGTAGAATACCGCCGCGCGCCCGCCACCGGTCATTCCCACTGCGCGATGGCTGCCGCGCGCGAACACTTCCCATCCCATGCCCCACTGCCCGGACCTCCCGTCGGTGAAGGAAACGGGCGTCCACATCGTTTCGCGCGCCGGGGCGGTGAGCAGCGAGCCCCGCTCGACGGCGATCAGCCAGTTCGCCATGTCTATCGCAGTGCTGTTGAGCCCCGATGAGGCGCGCCGGAACGGCAGAAAGCGTTCCGATGCTTCCTGCATCACGCGTGGGGTGCCGGGTGCCGCTCCGCTATAGCCGTTTACGAACGGCCCCGGCAACGACCAGCGATAGGTCGGCACCTTGTTTGGGATCATGTCGTTGGCGTCGCCGTAATAGGTGTGCGCCATGCCGGCGAGCCGCAATTGCTCCTCGGCAAGCGGCGCATCGAGTGCCCGCCCTTCGATCGTGTTGAGCACGCGCTGAATGAGCGTGTAGTTGGTTTGACAATAGTCGAAATGATCTCCTGGCGCGAAGCGGATTGGTTGCTGTTGCACCCATTTCCATGCCGCGGCGGCGTCGGTTTCGACCGTGGGTGCGCGCATCACGTCGGGCAGGCCGGATTGGTGACTGAGCAGCTGTCGAATTGTAACGCCGCGCCATGCATCGGGCAGGTCTTTCAGATATTGGCCAACGGGCGCGGAAGGGTCGAGCTTCCCCTCGTCGACCAGTCGCATCGCCGCGACACCGGTGAACGCCTTGGTGATCGAGTTGATCGCGAAAACCGTGTCCTCTCGCGCCGGAAGGCCGAATTCGGCGCTGCCGGTCCCGTAGCCACGTGCCAGGACGATCCTGCCGTTCTTGACCACGGCAACCGTAAGACCCGGGATTCGTAGCTTGGACATCTGCGCGCTGAGATAGCGGTCGACCTCGACCGCGGCGTCGATCGGCGCGCTCTGCGCCGGCGCGGGCACTGGCATGATGGCGAGGATCAGGAGGGCTGCGTGGCGGACAAAGCTCCGGCGGCTGCCGGACCGAAGGGTCGGGGTCATGTCATTCTCCAGCGATGTTTTGCGGTGGAAGGGTCGACGCGAGCTAGCCGGGCGGTCGTGGCGCAAGGATCGGCCGGCCGCGTGCGATCGCCGCCGCCTCTGGGGAGGAGTAGCGCGCCCGCGCTCTTGCCAAGCCAGCCGCGGCGCGCTGCTTGAGATAGGCGGGGTCGTCGACCGGTCGTCCCCGGGCGGCGGCGAGCGCTGCCGGCCCCGAAGCGCGATCGTCGACGGGCGCTTCAAGCAACTGTGATGGCACTGCCCGGATCGGCGTGCCGTCCGCTACAATGCGCGCCTCTACCGGCCTTTCCACTTCCGGCTTTTCGCTGGCCAATCGCGCGGACCACGACGGCGCTCGCAGGAAAGATTTCGCGACAGGCGATGTGACCGTCGTGGACGGCGTCGTTGTGCGAGTTGCCGCGCTCAACACAAGCACACCACAGCCGGACGCAAATACTAGCGCCGCGATATGCAACTGCCGGCGCCGGCGCAATTCGAGCGCGATGCCACGCAGCCGATGCTTCAGCAGCGCCACTTCGCTGAGGCGGCACAACGCGGCCGGCCCCCCAGTCGTGGCCTTCAGCAGCGTGCGCGCATAGCTCGCGGCGTGGTCATTTCCCAGCTTCCGCAACACATCGGCATCGCACGCCAATTCCTGGTCCGCGCGGAACAGGAGATGCGCTTGATGGGCGACCGGATTGAACCAGTGTAGCGCGAGCACCAGCATTGCGATCAGATTGGCGAGCAGATCGTGCCGTTGGTGGTGCATCGCTTCATGCGCGAGCGCGCATTGCTGTTCCCACGGATCGAAACGCGCTTCGAAATCGAGCGGAATGATAATCTCGCGCCGCAAAACGCCCATCGCGACGGGGCCCGCGACACCACCGCTGCAGTGAACGGGAATACCGGCGACGAGCATCACGGTTCCCATGCGATCGACCCGCGTTGATCGCCGGAAATGCCAATAGCGCGCCCATTGCCAGGCGAGCCAGAGCACCGCGCCGGCCAGCCAGATAGCGATCAGCATGGTGGTGAGATCCAGCCCTCCCGCATCAAAGGAGCGCGCGTCAACGCCCGCCATCGGCATGGCAGGCATGGACCGCATGGACCCAGGCCTCGTTCCGAGCAGCGGCAATGGCGGCGTCGCCATCCGTAAAACGGGCAGCAGCCAGAGCGCGTAGATGAATTTCGGTCCTACGCGACCGCGCAAGAGGGGGCGGAGCGTCGCAACCACGATCATCAGCAGCGTCGACGCAAGGAGCGTTTGGACGATCCAGCCGGTCACGGCTTTATCGCCTTCAACAGGGCCTCGATCTCGGCGATGTCATCGGGCGTGAGCGCGTCGCTGCGCGCCAGATGCGCAACGAGCGGAGCCGCGCGTCCGCCGAACAGGGTGTCGATCAGCTGCCGCGATTGCTGCGTCGCGAAATGCTCGCGTGACACCGCAGCGCGGTATAAAAAGCGGCGTCCGTCCGCTTCGTGGACCACCGCGTCCTTGGCAACAAGCCGCGCAAGCAGGGTCTTGACGGTGCTCAGGCTCCAACCGCGTTCGCGCTCCATTGCCGCGCCAAGTTCGGCAGCGGTCAGCGGTTGCCGATCCCACAACGCCCGCAGTATCACCTGTTCGCTTTCGGTAATGCGTTCCATGACGACTCTCATCTACGTTTGTAGATAGTATCGTCTACAAATGTAGATGCAACGGGGAAACCGCGGTTCCATCTCTGCTGCAAATGGGCCGAGTACGAATTGCAAGTCGTCCGCAACGCGTGGGCCGGTCGCGGTGCTTTGA
This sequence comes from Sphingomonas sp. P4_G3, assembly GCF_056401105.1. NCBI lineage: Bacteria > Pseudomonadati > Pseudomonadota > Alphaproteobacteria > Sphingomonadales > Sphingomonadaceae > Sphingomonas > Sphingomonas sp. P4_G3. Next base: position 15,808 of record NZ_JBFUJZ010000017.1, on the reverse strand, counting down.
TGCGCGGATCGAGCGAGGGGGCTCGCAGGCGACGCTAACGGCGTGTCGAGGAAGGGATTCCGCCGCTCCGAAGATCGTCCGGTCGTATATGCGTCAACGGACGCCTTTATCACGACGCTCCTCGGTAGATAGCAGCTTGCAATGGTCCATCCGTGAGTTGCCAGTTTGTTACCAGCTCGATGCAGCCGTCCGCGCTCGATATAGCTTGCAGCACGAAACGACCCGGAAGCTTAAATATGAAACGGGCCAGGGATCGCTCCCCGGCCCGTTCTGGTTTTTGGTTTATGCCTCGGCTTATTTCGCTTCGGCCTTGGCGGTCTTGCCGCCCTTCTTGCCTGGTTTCTTTGGCGCGGCGGGGGTGATTTCGAACGACAAGGCATTGTCCTTCAATTTCACCACCACTTCGCCGCCATGGACCAGCTTGCCGAACAGCAATTCCTCGGCGAGCGGCTGCTTGATCTTTTCCTGCATCAGGCGGCCCATCGGGCGAGCGCCGTAGAGCTTGTCATAGCCCTTGGCGGTCAACCACTTCTTCGATTCGTCATCCAGGCTGATATGGACGTTGCGGTCCGCCAGCTGCAGTTCGAGCTGCAGGATGAACTTCTCGACCACGCGGGCGACGACCTCGGTCGGCAAGTAGCTGAACGGCACGATCGCATCGAGACGGTTGCGGAATTCCGGCGTGAACATCTTCTGGACCGCCTGCTCGTCCTCGCCCTCTCGGGTAAGGTTGCCGAAGCCCAATGTCTCGCGCGCCATGTCCGACGCGCCGGCATTGGTGGTCATGATCAGGATGACGTTGCGGAAATCGACCGACTTGCCGTGCTGATCGGTGAGCCGCCCATTGTCCATCACCTGCAACAGGATGTTGAACAGGTCCGGATGCGCCTTCTCGATCTCGTCGAGCAGCAGCACGCAATGCGGCTGTTGGTCGACCGCATCGGTCAACAGGCCGCCCTGGTCGAACCCGACATAGCCCGGAGGGGCGCCGATCAGCCGGCTGACCGAATGACGCTCCATATATTCGGACATGTCGAACCGCTGCAGCGGGATGCCCATGATCGAGGCGAGCTGACGCGCGACCTCGGTCTTGCCGACGCCGGTCGGGCCGGTGAACAGGTAATTGCCGATCGGCTTTTCGGGGTCGCGCAAGCCGGCACGGCTCAGCTTGATCGCCGAGGACAGCTTCTCGATCGCGTCATTCTGGCCGAACACGACGCGCTTCAGATCGGTGTCGAGCGTCGCGAGAGCGAGCGTATCGTCCTTCGACACCGATTTCGGCGGGATGCGCGCCATCGTCGCGATCACCGCCTCGATTTCACGCGTGGTGATTGTCTTCTTACGGCGGCTCGGCGGCACCAGCATCTGCATCGCGCCGACTTCGTCGATCACGTCGATCGCCTTGTCGGGCAGCTTGCGGTCGTTGATGTACCGCGCCGACAATTCGACCGCCGCTTTGATCGCGTCGGGTGTGTATTTGACCTGGTGATGCTCCTCGAACGCCGAGCGCAGGCCCGCCAGGATCTTCACCGTGTCCTCGATCGTCGGCTCGTTGACGTCGATCTTCTGGAACCGGCGCAGCAGCGCGCGATCCTTTTCGAAATGGTTGCGGAATTCCTTGTAGGTGGTCGAGCCGATGCAACGGATCGTGCCGCCCGACAGAGCCGGCTTGAGCAGGTTCGACGCGTCCATCGCGCCGCCGCTGGTCGCGCCGGCGCCGATCACGGTGTGGATCTCGTCGATGAACAGGATCGCGTCGGGCATCTTCTCGAGCTCGGTGACGACCTGCTTCAGCCGCTCCTCGAAATCGCCGCGATAGCGCGTGCCGGCGAGCAGCGCGCCCATGTCGAGCGAATAGATGACGGCAGGCTTGAGCACGTCGGGCACGTCGCCCTCGATGATCTTGCGCGCCAGGCCTTCGGCGATCGCGGTCTTGCCGACGCCGGGATCGCCGACATAGAGCGGATTGTTCTTCGACCGGCGGCACAGGATCTGCACCGTGCGATCGACCTCGGCGTTGCGGCCGATCAGCGGGTCGACCTTGCCGTTCTTGGCCTTTTCGTTGAGGTCGACGGTGAATTGCTTGAGCGCGCTTTCGTTCTTGCCCTTGTCGCTCTTGGTCGACTTCTCTTCCTCGGCGCCCTTGGGAGTCGAGGCTTCGACGGGCGCGCCGCCCTTGCCGACGCCGTGCGAGATGAAGCTGACCGCGTCGAGACGGCTCATATCCTGCTGCTGCAGGAAATAGACCGCGTAGGATTCGCGCTCGCTGAACAGAGCGACCAGCACGTTGGCGCCGGTCACTTCGTCGCGGCCCGACGACTGGACGTGGAGGATCGCGCGCTGGACGACGCGCTGGAACCCGCTGGTCGGCGACGGGTCGGTGGCCTTGTCGACCTTGAGCGCATCGAGCTCGGTGTCGAGATATTGCGCGACGGTCATCTTGAGCTCGTCGAGATCGACGCCGCACGATGCCATCACCTTGGAGGCATGTTCGTCATCGACCAGCGCAAGCAGCAAATGCTCGAGCGTCGCATATTCGTGGCGGCGCGACGAAGCGGCTTCGAGCGCCTTGTGAAGGGTGGTTTCGAGCGCGGAGGCGAAACTCGGCATTAGACTATTACTCCTGACGGGCCGCATGGACGCACGGCCCTTTTCCCTAATGTCGGGACGGGAGGGCCCCGCATCAAGCGCCGGCCATTCTTCGCATCGTCAGGTCGGCCAATTCCCGAAAAAAGCCTGGCCGGCGCGAAGATGCGATTCGCGCTCATCGCTTGAATAGCGAGTCAGCGCTTGCCCGATGGTTAACGGCGCGTTGCATATGTTTTTTGACGCGGGCGATTTCGCCTTCGAGGAGAGCGATCCGCTCCTCGAGCTCGGTCACCGACAGTGGATCGAGGTCCTGTTTGACCAGGAGCGCGATCGCGTCGCCAGGGCGCGGAAGATTCTCTTCGGAATCCATGACCGTGAACGTTGACCCTGGGCCGGGCGATGTCAATAACCCGAGCAGGTTTCCGACGAAGGGGTGCGAATGGACGCGATACCGACCGTGATGCGCGCGATCGATCCGGAACAACCTGGCGGACCCGAGGTGCTGCGGATCGTCGAGCGTCCGGTACCGACGCCCGGCGAGGGTGAGGTATTGATCCGCGTCGCCGCCGCCGGAATCAACCGACCCGAAGTGCTGCAACGGATGGGTGCCTATCCGCCGCCGCCGGGCGCGCCGTCGATCCCGGGTCTGGAAGTCGCCGGCACGATCGTCGCGATCGGCGCCGGCGTGGAGCGCGACCTGGTCGGCCAGCCGGTCTGTGCGCTGATCGCCGGCGGCGGCTATGCCCAATATGCCGTCGCGCCTTATGGCCAATGCCTCCCGGTGCCGGAGGCGCTGACCATGATCGAAGCCGCGGCGATGCCCGAAACGCTGTTCACCGTGTGGACCAATTTGTTCGAGCGCGGTTACGCGGCCGAGGGTGACACCGTCCTGGTCCATGGTGGGACCAGCGGCATCGGCACGATGGCGATCCGATTGTGCAATCTGTTCGGCGTGGAAGTGATCGTCACCGCCGGATCGGACGAGAAATGCGCGGCGGCCAAGGCGGTCGGCGCCGACCATGCGATCAATTACAAGACCGAGGATTTCGTCGAGCGGGTGAAGGCGATCACCGGCGGCAAGGGGGTCGCGGTGGTGCTCGATATGGTCGGCGGCGACTATGTCCCGCGCAACATGCAATGCCTTGGCGATGACGGCCGCCACGTCTCGATCGCGGTGCAGGGCGGCGGACAGGCGACGGTCCCGATCTTCGAGATCATGCGCCGCCGGCTGACGCTGACCGGATCGACGCTGCGCCCGCGTTCGGTGGCATTCAAGACCGCGGTCGCCGACGAGCTCGCCCGCACGGTGTGGCCGCATGTCGAGGCGGGCGAGTTGAAGCCGGTGATCGACACCGTGTTCGCGTTCGATCGGGCGCCCGACGCGCACCGGTTGATGGAATCGGGCAATCATGTGGGCAAGATCGTCCTTGAAATCGGATAGGACGAAAAAGGGGGAATAGATGGGCGATTGGGATGACCCCAGCGTGCCGCAGGAGCCGCGGTCGATCTGGCATGACGCGTTGCTGGTAGGGGCGCTCCTGATCTTCATCGGCGCGCAATTCGTATCCGACCGGCCGATCGGATTCGTCAATCGTCCGGTCGTCGCCGATGTCGCGCCGTTGCCGCCCAAGGCCGATCGCGATCGCTACGCTACCTATATCTCGAACGCGACGTACATGATTCCCAAGCTGAAGCGCCCCAATGCGCTCAACGCCGCGCGGGCGATCGCCCGCTTCCTGACGGCTGCTCCCGATTCTTCGCGACCGCCGGTGCGCGTCGGCTATTCGGCGCGTGAGGTCGATGCGTTCGGCATGCCGTTCTTCGCCTATAAGGAGGCAGGCTACGTGCTCTATTTCGACGATTGGGACAGCGACGGTTCCTTTCTGCTCGCCGCACCGATCGGTTCCGAGGGACTCGACCTGTTGCGCAAGGAAACCGCGTCCGATGTCGGCAGCGGCTGGATTTTCCCGTTCTGGGCGCATTTCTGGGGCTGGGTGCCGCTGCTGCTCGGCGGCGTCTGGGGCTGGCTGCACTACCGTCGGCGCGAACGCCGTCGCGCGGCGCTGGGAATCATATAAGCCCGGCTGATCACCACGCGGACGTTTTTGGTTGGACTTGGGCGTCGGCTCGCGCTTTTTCTCGCAGCTGCTAGCCAGAGGGGGAGCGCGATGGCCAATCTGATCCTGCACGAATATTCGGCGTCCGGAAATTGCTACAAGATCCGGCTGACCGCGGCGCATCTCGGGCTCAAGCTCGACCGGCGCGAATATGACATCATGAAAGGTGAGACGCGGTCCGACGCGTTCCTGTCGGGAGTCAACGCCAATGGCCGCATTCCGGTGCTCCAGGTCGGCGATGACTTCCTGCCCGAAAGCAGCGCGGCATGCTTCTACCTTGCCGACGGATCGGCGCTGATCCCGGCCGATCGCTTCGACCGCGCCGACATGCTGCGCTGGATGTTCTGGGAGCAATATAATCACGAGCCCAACATCGCTACGATCCGATTCTGGATGACCCTGATCGGGGAAGACAATCTGACTGACCTCCAGCGCGCCCAATTGCCGGTCAAGCGCGCGGCGGGGGATGCCGCGCTAACCCTGATGGACGAGCATCTGGCGCAGACGCCTTTCCTTGCCGGCGGCCGCTTCAGCCTCGCCGACATCGCGCTCTATGCTTATACCCATGTCTGCGAAGAGGGTGGGTTCGAGCTGCACCGTTATCCGGCAGTCCAGACCTGGATTGAACGAGTTGCCGCATTGCCGGGGCATATCGCCATCACCGACTGATCTGGCTTAGTCGGAAGACGCCGGCGATCCGGTAGGTAGCCATACCGAGAAACACGCGCCCGAACGGTCGGCGCGATTGTCGGGGACGATCCAGCCACCATGCGCCTCGGCAAGTTTCGCGGCGAGCGTGAGGCCGATGCCGCTTCCTGGCCGTCCGGCACGGCGGTCCGCTCCCGCTCGCCAGAACGGCGTGAATAAAAGCGGCCCGTCCTCTGGCTGAAACCCGCGTCCTTCGTCGATCACGCTGGCGACGGCGAATCCGCCCGACATTGTCAGGCGGACGTCCACCCGGCTTCGATCGGGCGCATGTTTGATCGCGTTGGTGAGGATGTTGGTGAACACCTGGGTCAGGCGGACCGGATCGCCCCAGATCCGCACGGCCTCGTAGGATTCGACCAACGACACGCCGCGTTCCGCCGCCGAGGGCCGCAGATCCACGACCGCCGCGCGCAACACCGCTTCGAGATCGATCTGCCGCCGATCGAGGGCAAGCTCGCCGGCATCGGCATGGGCGAGCGTCCGCAGGTCCTCCACGATGTGCGAAAGGTGTTCGACCTGGCGCAGCAACCGGTCCGCTTCGCCCGTTGCCGGATCGATGACGCCGTCGCTCAGACCGTGCAGGCGTCCCTTCAGAATAGTGAGCGGCGTGCGCAATTCATGCGCGATACCGGCGGTAAGCACGGTCCGCTCGCGTTCGTACGCCTCGATATCGGCCGCCATCTTGTTGAAGCTGTCGACCAGTTCGCCGGTTTCGCCCGAGGTCGTACCCTTGATCACGCGGATCGACCGGTTGCCCGCCGAAACCTGGGCGGCGGCTTGCGCAACCGCGGTGATCGGCCGGCTGATGCGGCGCGCGAAGATCATCGCCACCGCACCGCCGACGATCACCGATACCGTGCCGATGGCCAGGATGAACCTCAGGTCGGTAAGGTCGAGAACGTCGCCGCCATACCGTTCGTAGAGCTGGAAATAGCGGTCGCTGTTGCGCTGATGCTTCGCGGCCAGCACACTCAATTCGGCGCGTGCCGCGGGCGGCATGTGTCTGGTAGCCAGGTCGAACTGGTAATAAAGCGAGGTGCGGTAGGCAGCCAGGCCGACGACCATCGTGATCACGGTCATCGCTGCTGCCAGTAGTAGCATCCGCGTGACGATACGGTTCAGGATTCGGGCCATAGTCGATATCCCAATCCGCGCACCGGCTCGATCATCTGCGCGCAGCCGGCCGCTGCCAGTTTCTGACGTAATTTCGACAAATGGCTGTCGACGACGCGATCATAGGCATCGCTGTCGGGCGAGGCGGCGTCGAGGAGTTCGCTGCGCGAGAAGGCGCGCCGCGGCTGCTTCGCCATGTGCGCCAGGATTTCGAACTCGGTCGGCGTCAGCGCGATCCGCGCGAGCGTCGCATCCTTGTCGTTGCGACAGCTCACCACGCGCGCATCGAGTTCGATCACCAGCTTGCCGACCGACAGCGTCTGTCGCCCGAGTGCCCCTTGCACCCGGCGCAGGACCGCACGGACGCGCTCGACGACTTCGGAAGGGTTGAACGGCTTGGTGACATAATCGTCAGCGCCCATTCGCAGCGAAGAGAGCTTCGTCACCTCGTCGTCGAGCGCGGTCACCATGATGATCGGCGTGTCCATGCGGCGACGGATGGCGACCAGCGCTTCGAGTCCGTCGCCACCGGGCAGGCCGATGTCGAGCAGCACGAGATCGGGATGCAATTGGGCATGCGCGCGGATCGCTTCCTGGACATTGCTCGCGCGCGCCACCTCGAAGCCGCCGCGTTCGAGATAGGCGGCCAGCAACTCGGCGATCTCCCGTTCATCCTCAGCGAGGAGAATATGGTTGGTCATGCTTCCCTCTTTCGTCGCGAGACATGGAGGATCGATGGAGATCGACCTCCATCGATCCTCCATCGATCCCACGACAAGGCTTCATCCAGCACCGCCATCAGCCCTTCCGACGCCGGTCGCTGTGGCCGGCATTTGCTGAAAGGCTTCGCATGATTCGTACCATCCTTGGCTATACCCTGCTCGGCGCCGCGGCGCTGACCGCCGCCACGTCCGCCCATGCGCAGGAAGACGACAATAAGGGCTTTTACGGCGTTGCGCGCGTGGGTGCCTCGATCAGCCCGCAAAGCAAGCTCGATCCCGACAGCGCTCCCGCCGGGTCGACCTTCGACGAGAAGACCAAATACAAGACCGGTGTCACCGGCGAACTCGGCGGCGGCTATGATTTCGGCATGTTCCGGATCGAGCAGACGGCGGGTTATACCAGCAACAGCCTCAACGTGCAGGATGCCCAACGGGGCGGATTTGCCGCGTCGGGCCGCACCCGCACCTTTACGGTCGGCGTCTCGGGCTATGTCGACATCCCCATGGGTCGGATGATCACGCCTTATCTGGGTGCCGGGATCGGCGCGGCGCGCGTCGACGCCAATTTATCGCATGTGGATAACGCGACCGGCACCGGCAGCAGCTATTCGGGCAAGGATTGGGGCCTGCAATGGCATGCCGACGCCGGCATCGGCGTGCGCGTCGCCCGCAAGACGACAGTCGAACTAGGCGGGCGTTACACGCAGACCAGCGGTCTCAAATTCGCCGGTCAGAGCGACGGCGCCGCCACCAGCTACCAACCGAAGCTGCGGTCGCTGTCGGCCATGCTGGGGATTCGCCAGAACTTCTGATTTCGCCTGCGGCCGTCCCTCAGACTCCCAATCCGCAAGCCGGAAGGGGCGGCCCGGCCGGCTTGCGCGACCCGACCTCCCCGGCGCGCCAGCCGGTGATCGAGACCAGCGGGGCAACAGGGCCAGCCAGAAACAAGGACCATCTCCCCATGACGAGCCTGGTGAAACGCGCTTTTGTCCGCGCCGCGGCGCTACTGCCGATCTCGGCCCTGCTGATCGGCCTGGAGGTCTGGCTTGCGGCGATCATCGACGACCATGTGTCAGCGACCATCCTGGTGATGATCCTGTCGACCCTCGTCATTTCGCTCGCCATGCCAATATTGTCGAAAGCTCGCTGATCCGCTGGCATTTTTTCAAGTCATTGCGATTCTGTTTGTAACAAAACTTCGTCATAGGCCCGGCAACGTCATCCGTCGGGGCTTGTGACGCATGAATGAAATGACGAAATTGTTACAGGGCGGCAGTATCGCCGACCTGTCGGACTTCGCGAATTCGAAGCCCGCTATTCCGGAACGGGCGACGCATAGCCGTCGTCAGTACCGGACCATCTGGATCAGCGACGTCCATTTGGGGACGAAGGGCTGTAATGCCGAGATGCTGATCGACTTTCTCGATCATGTCGACAGCGAGAAAATGTATCTGGTCGGCGACATTATCGACGGCTGGCGGCTCAAGAAGAAATTCTACTGGCCCGCCGCGCATAACGACGTGGTGTGGCGGTTGCTCAAGCGCGCCAAGCGCGGCGCCGAGGTGATCTACATCCCCGGCAACCATGACGAGGTCGTGCGCCAGTTCTGCGGGCTCGATTTCGGCGGGGTCGCGATTCGACGGAACGCGATCCATGAAACCGCCGACGGGCGTCGGTTGTTGGTGCTGCATGGCGACGAATTCGACGCGATCACGCTCTCCCACCGCTGGCTCGCGCATGTCGGCGACGCGGCGTACGAGGCGATGATGGCGCTCAACCGGCTGGTCAATCGCTGGCGGCGCTTCTGGAACCTGCCCTATTGGTCGCTGTCGAAACATGCCAAGGCTAAGGTCAAGAACGCAGTCGAGTTCATCTCGCAATATGAAGACGTCGTCGCACAGGCCGCGGCGCATCGCGGAGTAGACGGTGTCGTATGCGGTCACATCCACACTGCGGAATATCGTGAAATCCACGGCGTTCAGTATTATAACGACGGCGATTGGGTCGAAGGCTGCACCGCATTGGTCGAGCATTTCGATGGTCGGATGGAGGTGTTGCACTGGGCCGACGAGATCGAAGGAAGACAGGGGACAACCCCCTGCTTGACGCTAGCGGCGGCCTGACGAACGTGCGGATCGCGATCGTCACCGATGCCTGGAGCCCGCAGGTCAACGGTGTCGTGCGCACCTTGCAGTCGGTGCGCGACGAACTGGTGCGCCAGGGCCATGACGTGCTGATCGTATCGCCAGATCTATTCTATTCGATGCCGTGCCCGACCTATCCGGAAATCCGGCTGGCCTTCGCGTCGACCGGCTCGGTCGGCCGCATGCTGGAGGAGTTCAGCCCGCAGGCGATCCATCTCGCGACCGAGGGGCCGGTCTGCCTCGCCGCGCGGCGCTGGTGCCTGGCACGCGACTTCCCCTTCACCACCGCCTATCACACGCAATTTCCCGATTATGTCGCGGCGCGTACCGGCGTGAATCCCGAATGGGTGTGGCGCTATATCCGCTGGTTCCATTCGCCCGCGCAGTCGATCCTCGCCTCGACGGCGTCGATCGCCGATACGCTCAAGGCGCATGGTCTGACCCAGATCCGCCATTGGGGGCGCGGCGTCGACCTGTCGACCTTCGGCGATCCGGTGCCCGATCCCGCGATCCGCGCGCTGGCGCAGGACGGCAAGGGGCCGATCCAGCTCTATGTCGGTCGCGTCGCGATCGAGAAGAATATCGAAGCGTTCCTGACCGCGACGCATCCGGGGTCGAAAGTGATTGTCGGCGACGGTCCGGCGCTCGCCTCGCTCAAGGCCAAATATTCCGACGCGCATTTCCTCGGACCTAAATTCGGCGCCGATCTCGCCGCCGCTTATGCCGCCGCCGACGTCTTTGTCTTCCCCAGCAAGACCGACACGTTTGGGCTGGTGATGATCGAAGCGCTTGCCTGCGGCACCCCGGTGGCCGCTTATCCGGTGACGGGCCCGGTCGACGTTCTGACCCCCGAGACCGGCGCGATGCACGACGATCTCGACCAGGCGATCGCCGAGGCGCTGACTCGCGACCGCGCGGCGTGCCGTGCCTATGGCCAGGGTTTCACCTGGGCCAAGAGCGCGTATCAGTTCCTCCATGCGCTGGTCCCGGTCGGCGGGGACGAGGCGCTGGCGGCGTAACGCTTGCCCCGCGCGGCCAATCGGATTAAGTCCGTTGCAACGACAGGCCGCTCCGCGAGGGGCGGCCCTATTTATTTCTGACGGAGAATTTCGTGGCTCAGCCGCTCATGCCCCATGCGACCGCTTCCTGGCTGGTCGACAATACCTCGCTCAGCTTCGAGCAGATCGCCGAATTCTGCGGCCTGCACATCCTGGAAATCCAGGCGATCGCCGACGACACCGCCGCGACCAAGCTGACCGGCCGCGATCCGGTGCGCGCGCATGAGCTGACCCAGGACGAGATCGACAAGGGCCAGAAGGACCCTAACTACGTCCTCAAGATGTCGAAGGGCCCGGACCAGATCCGGCGCACCAAGGGCCCGCGCTACACGCCGGTGTCGAAGCGCCAGGACAAGCCCGACGGCATCGCCTGGATCATCCGCAACCATCCGGAAATCTCGGACGGCCAGATCTCCAATTTGATCGGCACCACGCGCACGACGATCGCGGCGATCCGCGACCGCACGCATTGGAACATCGCCAACATCACCCCTAAGGATCCGGTGACGCTCGGTCTCACCACCCAGCGCGAGCTCGACGCCGCGGTGACCAAGGCGGCCAAGGCGCACGGCATCGAAGCGCCGGTCGACACGAGGCTCGAGGGTGATCGTGAAGCACTGATCGAACAGCTCCGCGCCGAGCGCGACCAGGCCGTGCGCGATGCCGAAGCTGCTGCGACCGAGGGTGAGGGCGAGGCGGCTCCGGTGGTGCATACGGCGGAGACGCTGTTCAAGCATTGATGCGGCCAGATCGGCCTCAATATTGGAGATGCAAGAGAGAGCATCGGCTTTCTAGCCAATGGTCTCTCATCTTCAGTCGGTCCCGAAAATCTCGCAATCGCGTAGTATATGACCCGTTCGCCTTGGTCGATGCTGGCTGCGTTGGTCCAGATCGGACCTTCGTGGCCCAAAATGTTACCAAACCCATGCCAAGTCATCTTGGCAATCGTTTGTAAAATGCTACGCTCTCCCTAATTCGGTAAATAAAAATGGGGAGTGACGCGTGCCGACCAATCAAGCCGCAGAGCCGCTGGACATCAGTGCTCCGACCACGATCACAGGCCCTTACGACTATGCCCAGATCGGCCAGAAAATGTCGGCGGCCGGGGACGTCAATGGCGATGGGATCGACGATTTTCTGTTCACCGCTGCTTTAGGCGATGCGACGAATGCATCCCGTGGCGGCACCTATGTCATTTACGGGAAAATCGGCGGCATCGGTCCCATCGATCTCAACCACCTGACGGCGAGCCAGGGCTATCTCATTCTCGCTCCGGCGGATCTGCAGGGTGGGCCGGACATGACCGCAACGGCCGCCGGCGATCTCAACCACGATGGATATGATGATATCCTGATCGGCGCGCAATATACCCGCGGTTACGACGTCCTGAATGGGCGAGCCTACATCGTCTACGGCGCCGCCACATCGGTCAATCTCGATCTCGGCAATCTGGCGCCGACCCAAGGCTCCACCCTATCCAACAGCATGGCCATGTACCGGGGGCAGTTGGGATCGTCGGTCTCTGGGTTGGGTGACGTCAATGGCGATGGATATGACGACATCCTGGTTGGCGCGGCGACGCAAACTGTCGGTGGCGTGCAGACCGGTGCCGCATATCTCATTTATGGTACGGCGAACGGGATCGGAAGTCTCAACGTAACTTCGATGTCGGCGAGCCAGGGGGCAGTCTTCAGCGGCACGCAGAACGGCGGTTATGCCGGCTGGTCGTCCGCCGCCTTGGGCGACATCAACGGCGACGGCTATAATGATTTCGCCATCGGCGCGTTGGCCGAGAATAACGGTGCCGGCAACGTTTACGTGTACTTTGGACATGCTGGCACCTTCGCGTCCCAGACGTTGGGAAGCGCGCCAACCAGCCAGGGATTCGTGATTACCGGCACCGGCAGCGATTATACCGGCAATTCGATTGCGGGCCTCGGCGATATCAATGGCGACGGCTATGCCGACATGGCGGTGACCACGAACAATGGCGATTATGTCCTGTTTGGAAAGGCGTCGGGATTCGGTCCGGTCAATCTCGCCGCGCTGACACCCGATCAGGGCGTTAAGATCACCTTTGTCTACACTGGCGGCAACGAGAAGTTTATTGCCGGCGCGGGCGACCTGAACGGCGACGGGTTCGACGACATCCTGGTTAGCGGAATCCAGCAGAATGGCAGCGGTATCGTCTACATCGTTCCAGGGTCGGCGACCTTTGGACCGGTAAACCTCGCCACCTATGGCGGGGTATCGGTACAAAGCGGCGAGACCGGTACCAATGGCAGCGATGATTTGTTCTATCGCGCCATCGCCGGTCTCGGCGACATCAATGGCGACGGCTTGGCGGATTTTGGTTCAGGCGCGCGCGCGGCGGCGGGCGGCGGCTATTACGACGGCAAGGTCTACACTTATTACGGTCTCGAAGCGACCTCGCCTGTCACGCGAACCGGCACGATCGCCAGCCAGTCGCTCGTCGGCGGCACCGGCGACGACACGCTCTATGGCGTGGGTGGGAACGACAAATTGTACGGCCATGCTGGCACGGATCAGCTTGATGGCGGGGACGGCAACGATCGTCTCGACGGCGGGTCGGGCGCCGACCATATGGTGGGCGGCAAAGGGGACGACACATACGTCGTCGACGATCCCGGCGATCAGGTGATCGAGAACCCCAACGAAGGAAACGACACCGTCGAGTCCTCGATCACCTATGCTCTCCCCGACAATGTCGAGAACCTGACGCTCACCGGAACGGCAGCGATCGACGGTACCGGCAATGCGCTCGACAACGTCATCAACGGCAACGCGGCGGACAACACCCTGAACGGCGGCGCGGGCAACGATACGATCGATGGCGGCGCGGGCAACGACACGATCATCGGTGGCGCCGGACGCGACATCATCCACGGCGGTGCGGGGTTCGACATCATCCAGATCGGCGACGGCGATGCTGTCGCGGGCGAGACCTATGATGCGGGCGTCGATGGCGGACGGCTGTTGATCACCGCCTCGTCTCAGGTCGATCTGTCCACCTCGACCGTTACCGGCTTCAGCGAGCTGTCGGGCGGCAGCGTCAAAATGACGGGCGCGCAGTTCGTGCAGTTGGGCGCATTGACCGGGACGACGGTGACGCTCACCGATGGCGGGACGATCACCGGGCACGTCCTCGCCACCCCGCTGTACAACAACATCATCAATCTGGCGCCGGTCGATACCATGTTCAACGCGGTCTACTCGCTCGGCCTGCCGGGTGATGGCGGGCTCACGATCAACGGCAATATCGGTAACGATACGATCTACGGCACCGATCTCAACGACACCGTGACCGGCGGCGACGGCAACGACACGCTGTATGGCGGGGGCGGGTTCGACACGCTGGTCGGCGGCAAGGGCAATGACGTGCTCGACGGCGGCGCGAACGTCGACGACATGACCGGCGGGCTCGGCGACGACACCTATTATGTCGATAACGCCAACGATGCCGTCCACGAAAATGCCGGCGAAGGCTATGATACCGAAATCGGCTCGGTCGGGTTCGTTCTGGCCGACAATGTCGAGCGCGGAATCCTGTCGGGGTCGAGCGGCGTGACGCTCTTCGGCAATGCCGGCGACAATGTGCTGATCGGCAACGATGGCGTGAACACGCTGTACGGGCTGGGCGGCAACGATCGTCTCGACGGTGGGGCCGCGGCAGACACGCTGATCGGCGGTCTGGGCGACGATACCTATGTCTGGGACGGCACGGATACGATCGTGGAGAAGCCCGGCGAGGGCAACGATACGGTCGAAAGTGCGATCACGACGTCGCTGAGCTCGTTCGCCAATATCGAAAACCTGACCTTGACCGGGACGGCCGCGATCAATGGTACGGGTGATGCCAACGCCAACGTGATCCGTGGCAATGCTGCCGCTAATACGCTGGATGGCGGTGGCGGTGCCGACACGCTGTACGGTGGGGCGGGTGACGATACGTATATCGTCAACAACACGGGCGTTCAGGTGATCGAGAATGCCAATGAAGGCACCGATACGGTTCGCTCATCGGTGAGCTTCACGCTCGGCGCGAATGTCGAGAATCTGGTGCTGACGGGCACGGCCAATATCAACGGCTACGGCAATGCCGGCCAGAACACGATTACCGGCAATGCCGGCAGCAACGTGCTGGATGGCGGCGGTGGTGGCGACACGCTGAAGGGCGGTGCGGGCAACGACGTCTATTACGTCCGCAATGCCGGCGACGTGATCGTCGAGGGAACGGGCGAAGGAACCAGCGACACCGCGTTGGCATCGGTCAGCTACACGCTGGGCGCCGATGCGCAGGTCGAGCGGCTTGCCGCGGCCGATGCCAATCTGACGACGGCGATCAACCTGACGGGCAATGCGTATTCGCACCTGATCCAGGGCAATGCCGGCATGAACGTGCTGACCGGCGGCACCGGCAATGACAACCTGTACGGCTATGGCGGTGACGACCGGCTCTATGGCGGAGCAGGGACCGACACGCTGTATGGCGGCACCGGCAACGACACCTATGTGATCGACAGCCTTGGCGATACGATCGTCGAGAATGCCGGGGAAGGCACCGATACGGTCGAGGCATCGATCAGCTTCGACCTGTCGACAGTGGCCAATGTCGAGAATCTGACGCTGACGGGCACGGCGGCGATCAATGGCACCGGCAATGCGGGCGACAATGTCATCCGCGGGAATGTGGCGGCGAACATCCTCAACGGCGGCGGCGGCGGGGCCGACACGCTCTACGGCGGTGCCGGCGACGACACCTACATTATCGACAATGCCGGCGTGCAGATCGTCGAGAATGCCGGCGAGGGCACCGACACGGTACGGTCGTCGCTGAGCTATACGCTCGGCGCCAATGTCGAGACCCTGGTGCTCACCGGCACCGGCAATATCAACGGTTATGGCAATGCCGGCCAGAACGTGATCACCGGCAATGCCGGCAGCAACCAGCTCGATGGCGGCGGCGGCGGCGACACGCTGCAGGGTGGCGCGGGCAACGACGTCTATTATGTCCGCAACGCCGGCGATGTGATCGTCGAGAATGCCAATGAAGGCACCGCCGATACCGTGCTGGCGACGGTCAGCTACACGCTGACGGCGGCAGCCCAGGTCGAGCGGCTGTCGGCATCGGACGCCAATGCGACCGTCGCGCTTAATCTCACCGGCAATGCGTTCTCGCATCTGATCCAGGGCAATAATGGCGTGAACACGCTGACCGGCGGCAGCGGCAATGACAATCTCTATGGCTATGCCGGCGACGACCGGCTCGATGGCGGGCAGGGGACCGATACGCTGTACGGCGGCGTGGGCAACGACACTTATGTCGTCGACAGCCT
>NZ_JBFUJZ010000016.1:0-34953 GCF_056401105.1 Sphingomonas sp. P4_G3 | reverse complement strand
GGGTATTCTATGGGAGGCCGGGTGGGGGAGCGGGCCGGCACCGTCTTAAAACTCGCTCTACCGCGAGTTTTGAAACAATCCCTCAGCCGCCGGTCGCGCTACTCGAAAAGCTCAGCTTCATGTTCTTGGAATTGGCCGGGACGTCGAGCTTGCCGCTGTAGAAGTCGATCGTGCCGCCCGGTGCGATGGTCGGCTGGTCGGGCTTGATCACCCAGCTATAGACCATCCGGCCATCCTTGGGCGCGTCGTACAATTCGACCCGGATGTCGGGGATCGGTTGACGCTCGGCGGTCGGATTATGGATCTGGCCGCCGACCGCGAACAATTCGCTGCCGGTCGGCAAATCGCGCCGGTCGGGCTGCTTGACGTTGACGAAGGTCAGCGGCGTCTGGCCCCCGCCCGCGGGCATGCCCAGCCAGGTCGCGACGCTGGGGACGTTGAGGAACAGCAAGGCGACGGCGGCGGCGAGCATCGCGATGCCGGCGGTCACCGCGGCGATCGTCCAGAGGCGGGCGGGGTTGCGGCGCGGCCGGAACGGCGGCTCGTGCGCGAAAGCGTCATAGTCCGGCGCGATATCGGCGCCGGCTGTCGGCTCGGCAGGAGAGGGCGCCGCGATCGGCTGGGGAGCGGCGGGCACCGCGGGCACCGGCTCGGGGGCAACCACCGCAGCGCTCGAAAGGTCGAGCGTTTCGGGCTGCTGGAACCAGCTATGTTTGCATTTGGCGCAGCGCACGGTGCGACCTTCGGGCCCGATCGCGGTGTCGGGGACGAGATAGCGCGTATGGCATTCGCTGCATTCGAGGATCATATCGGCGTCCGCAAAGGGCCAACACAAATGCCCCCGTCGCAAACCCTAAGCGGGCAAGGACAGTGCGGCAAGCCTGCCGATACGCACGCCCCGGCTTGAAGCGGGAACAGGTTACGTGCGATGGCGCTGGCGGGGCAGCGTACAAGCGGGTAGCAAACGCCGGCATGGCGAATATCGTGCAGTTCGAGGATGTGGGGCTGCGCTATCCCGCCAGCGACGTCGATACCTTGTCGGCGATCAACTTCACGCTTGCCTCGGGCGGGTTCTATTTCCTGACCGGCCAGTCGGGGGCGGGCAAGACCTCCCTGCTCAAGCTCATCTACCTTGCCCAGCGCCCCTCCCATGGCGTGATCCGCTTGTTCGGTGAGGATGCCGGCGCCTTGCCGCGCAAGCGCCTGCCGGGCTTCAGGCGGCGGATCGGCGTCGTGTTCCAGGATTTCCGGCTGGTCCCGCATCTGTCGGCGTTCGACAATATCGCCTTGCCGCTGCGGCTGTCGGGAGTGCCCGAGAGCGACGTCGAGGCGCCGGTGCGCGAGATGCTCGCCTGGGTCGGCTTGTCGGAACGCAGCCATGCGCCGCCGCCGACGCTGTCGGGCGGCGAGCAGCAGCGGATCGCGATCGCGCGCGCGGTGATCGGACGGCCCGAAATCCTGGTCGCCGACGAGCCCACCGGCAACGTCGATCCCGACATGGCGGCGCGGCTGCTGCATCTGTTCGAATCGCTCAACCGGTTAGGCACCACCGTCGTGGTGGCGACGCACGATTTCCATTTGCTCGGGCGAATCCAGAACGCGCACATGATGCGGATCGAGGCCGGGCGGCTGCTCGATCCGACCGGCGCCTTGCGCAACCCGCCCAAGGCACCCGCCGCATGAGCGTGGCGATGTTCTCGACCGCCGCCGATCGCCGCGTGCTCGACGACCGCCGCGGCACGCGCGCGATGACCTGGATCATGGCGATCATGCTGTTCCTGACCGTGCTCGCGGCGGCGCTGGGGCTGGGCACGATCAACGCGGCGGGCGCACTCGATCGCGAGCTTGCCGGGCGCCTGACGGTGCAGGTCGTCGCGGCCGATCCGGCGGTGCGCGATCGCGATACCCAGATTGTGCTGGCGGCGTTGCGCGGGATGCCGGCGGTATCGCGGGCCGATCCGGTCGACCCGGCACGATTGACGGAATTGCTGCGCCCCTGGCTGGGGGATGCCTCGACTGATGCCGATGTGCCGCTGCCATCGCTGATCGACGTCACGCTGAGCATACCGAGCGAAGAGGCCGCGGCGCGCGTCGCCGCGGCGGTTCGTGGCACTGCGGCGAGCGCGCGTGTCGACAGCCAGTCGCGCTGGCTGTCGCCGGTCGCCGATTTCATGCGGACGATGATCTATGCCGCGGCGGTGCTGGTCCTGCTGATGGCGGCGGCGACCACCGCGGTGGTGCTGCTCGCGGCGCGCGCGGGGCTGGAGACGCACCGCGACACCATCGCCATCCTCCACATGCTGGGGTCGACCGACGTGCAGGTCGCGCGGCTGTTCCAGCGGCGAATCGCGCTCGACACCATGGTCGGCGGCGTGATCGGGACGCTGGCGGCGATGCTGGCGATCTGGGCAGTGACCGGGCAGATGGCCGGCCTCGGCTCGCAATTGCTGTCGGGCGGCGTGCTGACGCGGAGCGATTGGGTGCTGATCGCGCTGTTGCCGTTGATCTTCGCGATAGTGGCGACGCTCGCCGCGCGGATCGCGGTGCTCGGGCGGCTGAGGCAAGTGCAATGATCCGCCGCCTGATCGCCATCGTCGCATTGGTCTATCTGCTCGGCTTCGTCCTTTACACGCTGACCCTGCCGCGGCCCCTCGAGGATATGAAGACCGACGCGATCGTCGTCCCGACCGGGGCGCCCGGCCGGATCGATCGCGGACTGGCGCTGATCGCCGCACATCAGGCGAAGCGGCTGTTGATCAGCGGTGCCGCCCCCGGCGTCCGGCCAATCGATTTGTCGATCAAGTACAACGTCCCGTTGGGCGTCTTCGCGTGCTGCGTCGACCTCGGACACGAGGCGGTCGACACGCGCTCGAACGGCGCGGAAACCGCCAAATGGGTGGGCGATCACGGCTATAAATCGGTGCGGCTGGTCACCTCGGACTGGCATATGGCGCGCGCGCGGATGGAACTCGATGCGTCGCTGGCCAGCGACGTGACGGTGGTCGATGACGGCGTGCAGGGCGATGCCGAACTGGGCGTGCTGCTGGTCGAATATAACAAGCTGCTGTTGCGCCGCGTCGCCTTGTGGCTCGGGTTCGGACAATGAGCGCAAGCCGGTGACATTGTTGCGTAATGTGGCGTTCGCGATCGTCTTTTACGGCGTGTCGCTGCCGATCGTGCTGCTGGTGCCGTTCTCGGCATTGTTCGGGCAGCGCGTGCTGATCGCTTACGCCCTGGCCTGGATGCGATTCCACCGCTGGTGCGTGCGCTGGCTGCTCGGCATCCGCGTCCGTTACGAAGGGCCACGGCCGTCGGGCCAGGTCTTCTATGCCGGCAAGCACCAGTCGCTGATGGAGCCGCTCGAGCTGGTGGCCGAACTCGGCGCGCCGGCACCGATCATGCGGCGCGAATTCGCGCGCATCCCGATCTGGGGCTGGGCGACGAGGCGCTACGGCGTGATCCTGGTCGATCGCGCTGCATCCTCCAAGGCGCTGCGCCAATTGATGCGGGAGGCCGAGGCGGCGCGGGCGAGCGGGCGGTCGGTGATGATCTTTCCCGAAGGCACGCGGGTGAAACCGGGCGAGCAGCCCGAGCTGAAATCGGGATTCGCCGGGCTCTACAAGATGCTTGGCCTGCCGGTCGTGCCGATCGCGACCGATGTCGGGAAATTGTGGCCCAAAGGTGGGCTGAAGCGCGCCGGGCTGGTGACGTTCCGCTTCGGCGAGGCGATCCCGCCGGGCCTCTCGCGAGCGGAGATCGAGGCACGGGTGCACGACGCAATCAACGCGCTGGACCAAAATCCTCCCCGCTAGCGGGGAGGGGGACCATCGCATAGCGATGGTGGAGGGGGCGGGCCGCATCGGAATCGCTCGCGGCGCCCCCCCTCCACCACGCGACTACGTCGCGTGGTCCCCCTCCCCGTAAACGGGGAGGATTTGCCTAATCGTGCTGCCGCCCGAAATCGGGCGCGGCATCGTCCTGGCCCTGGTCGATGATCGAACGACGGATCGCGCGAGTGCGAGTGAACAGGTCGAACAATTCGTCGCCCTTGCCCCAGCGGATCGCGCGCTGGAGCGAGGTCAGATCCTCGGTGAAGCGCTGCAGCATGTCGAGCACCGCTTCTCGATTGCTCAGGAACACGTCGCGCCACATCGTCGGGTCTGACGCGGCGATACGGGTGAAGTCGCGAAAACCGCCGGCCGAATATTTGATCACTTCGGACCGGGTGACTTCTTCCATGTCCGACGCGGTGCCGACGATCGTATAGGCGATCAAATGCGGCAAATGGCTGGTGATCGCCAGCACGCGGTCATGGTGCTGCGCGTCCATCATCTCGATCTCGGCGCCCAGCCGCCGCCAGAATTCGGCGACGCGCTCGACCGCGGCGGGGTCGGCGCCGTCGGGCGGGGTCAGGATGCACCAGCGGCCGTGGAACAGGGTCGCGAAGCCGGCCTCGGGGCCCGATCGCTCGGTGCCCGCTACGGGGTGAGCGGGAACGATGGTCGCGCCGGGGAGCGCGGCGCTCAGTGCCGCGAGCACGGTCCCCTTGGACGAGCCGACGTCGCTGACGATCGCATCGGCGGGAAGGTCGTCGGCAATCGCTTCCGCCGCCGCGGCCATCGCGCCGACCGGCACGCAGAAGATCACCAGATCCGCATCGGTCACCGCGGCGCCAGCAGTGTCGGCGATATCGTCGCAGAAATCGAGCGCACGCGATGTCTCGCGGACCTGCGGATCCATATCGTGCCCGGTGACGCGAACGGTCGGCATGTCCGCCTTGATCGCGCGCGCGATCGACGAGCCGATCAGGCCCAATCCGATGATGGTGACGCGGGAGAAAGGCAGCATGGCAATCAGACCCTCACCCTTCCCACCGCCTTCGGCGGCGGGCCCCTTCCCTCTCCCGCATGCGGGAGAGGGAGGGAGGCGCGAAGCGCCGGAAGGGTGAGGGTCTGTCTTACCTGTGGCATCAGCCGGTCTTCTCGACCATCGCGCGCAATGCCGTAGCGACGCCTCGCGTCTCGTCCTCAGTGCCGACGGTGATGCGCAGACCATGCGGCAGGCCCTGACCCGGTAGCCAGCGGACGATATAGCCGGCGTCCATCAGGCCCTTATACGCGGCCTCGGCGGTCAATTTGCCTTCGAACAGCACCAATACGAAATTGGCCTGGCTCGGCACCGCACGCAGGCCGGCATTGCCGAGCTGGGCGATTTCCTGCGAGAACCAGGCACGCCATTTGGCATTGTGTGCCCGAGTATGCTCGACGAAATCGGTGTCGCCCAATGCCGCGATCGCCGCCGCGGTGCCGGCGATGGTGATCGAGAAAGGCAGGCGGATACGGTGCATCGCCTCGATGATCGCAGGCGAGGCATAGCCCCAGCCGATCCGCTCGGCGGCGAGCCCGTACATCTTGGAGAAGGTGCGCGTGACGAGAACGTTGGGCGCGGTCTCGGCCAGCGCCATCCCGCCATCCTCGGCATCGCCCTCGATATATTCGGCATAAGCGTGGTCGAGCACGAGCAGGATGTCGGGGCGCAGGCCCGCGTGCAGCCGCGCGATCTCTTCCTTGGTCGCGTAGGTGCCGGTCGGATTGTTGGGGTTGGCAATGTAGACGATCCTGGTGCGCTCGGTGACGCAGGCCAGGATCGCGTCGACATCGGTGGCATAATCGTGATCGGGTGCGATCACCGGCACCGCGCCGACGCGCCGCGCAGCGATTTCGTACACGGCGAAACCGTAATGCACGAAGATCACTTCATCGCCCGGCCCGGCGAAGGCGCCGGCGGCGAGATGGAGTATTTCGTCCGACCCGTTGCCGTAGATGATCCGCGCGGGATCGAGCGCGTATTTGTCGGCGAGCACGTCGCGCAATTCGGTCCCGCTGGCATCGGGATAGCGTTCGAGGCGGCTCGCTGCCGACAGGAACGCCTCACGCGCCTTGGGCGAAGTGCCCAACGGGTTCTCGTTCGACGAGAGCTTGGCGACCTTGCGGCCGTCATCGGTGGTCGATCGCCCGGGGATATAAGGCGCGATCGCCATGATCCAGGGCTTGGGTTCAGGAGCGCTCATGATGATGGGCCTATGCGCAGGCGGCTGTCGCCTTGGCAAGATTGAGCGGTTAAGGACTATATCCAAGGGGGAAGGCGGATGCGGGGACCGACGGCATTCTGGCAGGCGCTCGAGACGGCGCGGCAGGAGACTCTGCGTGAGAGCGGGGCGGCGGCGCCCGTGCCCGGCGGTGACGGGCAGACGCGGCGGCAAGTGCTGATCGCGCTGGCGGCGACCGCGGCGACCGCGGCTTTGCCCCGTCCCGCCCGCGCGGCAGCGAGCAATGCGCCGGTAGTCATCATCGGCGGCGGCATCGCCGGGCTGACCGCTTTGTGGCATTTGACCAAATCGGGGGTCGATGCGCGGCTTTACGAAGCGCGCACCCGGCTCGGCGGGCGGATGTACACCGCCAGGGCGAAAGGCGTGCCGTCGATCGAGATTGGCGGGCAATTGGTCAATACCGACCATGCCGACATGCACGCGCTCTGCCGCGAATTCGGCGTGCAGTTGATCGACCGCAAAGCCGGCCAGCATCGCGCCATGATCCTCGACGGCGCGCGTGAAGTGCCGGAAGGCAAATTGGTCGCCGGCCTGCGCGGCATCGCCGGCCAGATCGATGCCGATTCGGTGCGGCTCGACCAGAATTACGCCAAGGTCGCGGCCGAACTCGATCGGATGTCGTTCACCTCCTATCTCGACAAATATGCCCGGCTGATCCCCGAGCCCTGGGTGCGCCGCCTGATGGAAGCGACCGCGCGCACCGAATATGGCTGCGAGCCGGCCCAGGCCTCGGCGATCGAATTGGTGTTCAACCTGCCGACGATCGACGGCCGCCGGATCGACGTGCTGTCCCGCAGCGACGAACGCTATCTGATGGCGGGGGGCAGTTCGTCCTTGATCGAGGCTATGGCGGCGCGACTGGCGAGCCGCATCACCACTTACCGCCGCGCCGTGCGGATCGATCCCTCGGCAAGCGGCGCGCGCGTGGTCTTCTCCAATGGCGAGAGGATCGACGCGTCGGCAGTGATCGTCACCACCCCCGCCTCGATCATGAGCCGGATTGCCTATGGCGTGCCGCTGCCGCCCTTGTGGCGCCAGTTCATCGGCGAGGTCGGGCTGGGCAGGAATGGCAAGGTCCAGGCGGTGACCACTACGCGGCCATGGGAAAAGCCGATCGGGCGCGGCGGTGAGATCTGGCAGACCGACCACGATGCCGGCGCATCGCTCGGCTGGGACGGCGGCGTGCGTCCGGCGGCGGGGCCGGGTAGCGTGTGGACCTGGTTCACCGGCGGCGACGAAGTGCTTGCCGCCGACCAGGCCGATCCGGGCGCGCTGGCGCTCAAGCTTGCGCGGCTGGCCGAAAGCGGCGTGAAGGGGATGGGCGCCGCAACGGGTGCGACCGTCCGCCGCACCAACTGGCATCTCGATCCCTTCTCGATGGGCGCGTACGTCAATTTCCGCCCGGGGCAGCTGACCAAGTTCGCCGATTTGATCTGGACTGAAACCGACGGCATCGCCTCGACCCCGATGGGCGCGGGGCCGGTGCATTTCGCGGGCGAGCATCTGTCGGATGCCTATCCGGGCTATATGAACGGCGGCGCGCAGACCGGACGGCTCGCGGCACAATCGGTGATCGCGGCAAGAGCACCGGCGCGGCGGATGGGGTAGTTACATCCTTCCCAGCTTTGCTGAGTGACGAGCTATTGGGGCGAAAGCCTGATCGTCACCCCAGCGAAAGAGCATCGGGTTGAGCATGCCCCGCATGCTCAAGGATCGTCCGGGGGACGATCCGACCCGATGCTGGTCTCCAGCCGTATCGCGATATTGCCTGAGATCCCAGCTTTCGCTGGGATGACGGGTGGATCTCCCCCTCCACCAGCCTTGGGCTGGTCCCCTTCCCCGTCTGCGATGGGGAGGATTTGCGCCCGTAAGACTTGGACACGCGCCCATTTCCCACTAACCGCATCTCCATGACCGACGATCAGCGCTTCGGCCTGTCGCGCCACGTGACCTTGCCGGGGCCGCTCCGCCTCGACGGGGGCGTGCTGCTGTCGCCGGTCGATATCGCCTATGAGACGTATGGCACGCTGGCGCCCGACGGAACGAACGCGGTCCTGATCTGCCACGCGCTGACCGGCGACCAATATGTCGCGAGCGACCATCCGATCACCGGCAAGCCGGGCTGGTGGACGCGGATGGTCGGGCCCGGCAAGCCGATCGACCCGGCGCGGCACTTCATCGTCTGCGCCAATGTGCTCGGCAGCTGCATGGGCTCGTCGGGGCCCGCGACGATCAATCTCGCGACCGGGTGTCCCGCGGCGATGAGCTTTCCGGTCATCACGATTCGCGACATGGTTCGCGCGCAGGCGATGTTGCTCGACCATCTCGGCGTCGGCACGGTCACCCTGGTCGGCGGGTCGATGGGCGGGATGCAGGCATTGAGCTGGGCGGCGACCTTCCCCGAGCGCGTGACCAAGGCCGTGGTGATCGCCTCGACCGCGCGCCACACCGCGCAGAATATCGCGTTTCACGAAGTCGGCCGCCAGGCGATCATGGCCGACCCCAATTGGCGCGGTGGCGATTATTATGGCGAAGGCGATCCGCCCGCGGCGGGGCTCGCGGTCGCGCGGATGGCGGCGCACATCACCTATCTGTCCGAAGCCGGGCTGACCGAGAAGTTCGGCCGGCGGCTGCAGGCGCGCGAGGCCAAGTCGTTCGGTTTCGACGCCGATTTTCAGGTGGAGAGCTATCTGCGCCACCAGGGGTTGAGCTTCACCGACCGGTTCGATGCCAATTCCTATCTCTATATCACCCGGGCGATGGACTATTTCGACCTGGCCGAGGAGCATGGCGGCCTGCTCGCCAATGCCTTCAAGGGGAGCCGGACGCGGTTCGCCTTGGTCAGCTTCGATACCGACTGGCTTTATCCTACTCCCGAATCGCGTGCGATCGTCCACGCGCTCAACGCGGCGGGCGCGGCGGTGAGCTTCGTCGAGTTGAGCAGCCCGTTCGGGCACGACGCCTTTTTGCTCGACGCGCCCGAACTCAACCGCGTGGTCGATGGCTTCCTGAGGGCGGCATTGTGATCGAACTTTCCGACGACAAGGCGCGGCTCGACGTGGCGCGGGTGCATGCATGGCTCGCGTCGAGCTATTGGTCGCCCGGGATCGAGCGCGCGCTGGTCGAACGCGCGATCGCCGGGTCGCATTGCCTCGGCGCCTACAGTCAGGGTGAGCAGGTCGGCTATGCGCGGATGATCACCGATCACGCGACCTTCGCCTGGCTGGCCGATGTCTGGGTCGACGAACGCGCGCGCGGGCAGGGCGTGGCGCGCGCGATGGTCAAGTGGTTCGTCGATCATCCCGACTTTGCCGGCATCCGGCGAATGGCGCTGGTCACCGCCGATGCGCATGGCGTGTACGAAGCGCTGGGCTTCCACGCCTTGATCCGGCCGAGCCGCTATATGGAGCGGCTGGCGCCGGGGTTCGCCGATGCGTTGCGGGCGACGCCGGAATGAGTCTGCGTCCCGACCTCGCGGTGATCGCCGCCAATGTCGCGCCGGGCAGCCGCGTGCTCGATATCGGCTGCGGCGATGGCGAGCTGATGGCGGCGTTGCGCGACGAGAAGCAGGTCGATGCGCGCGGGCTCGAGCTCGATGCGGGCGACGTCGCGAGCGCCGTCGCGCGCGGCCTGTCGGTGGTGCAGGGCGATGCCGATACCGACCTTGCCGATTATCCCGACGACAGTTTCGATTACGCCATCCTCAGCCAGACCCTGCAGACGACGCGCGCGCCCGATGTCGTGCTCGAACATCTACTGCGGATCGGGCGGCACGCTTTCGTGTCCTTCCCCAATTTCGCGCATTGGCGGGTACGCGCGTCGCTCCTTTGGGGCGGACGGATGCCGGTGACGCGGCTGCTGCCGGTCGCCTGGTATGCGACGCCTAACATCCACCACGTCACGATCGACGATTTCCGCGCGCTATTGAATGAGCGCGGCATCACCGTCGAGGGCGCGTGGTTCCTGTCAGGCGATCAGCGCACGAGTGCCACGATGGCGAACCTGCTCGCCGAGCATGCGGTGTTCTTGCTGAAAAGGTAGCGGCGGTTGCCGGATCGAACCCGTGCTCCTGCTCGCGCAGAAGCACGAATATCGATGCGTTCCGATCCTAGAACGGTACGTCGTCGTCAAGATCGTCCGAGAAGCCGCCACGAGCGCCGCTGCTGCCGCCGCCGCCGCCGAAGGCGCTACCGCCACCGCTCGGCGCGTCGGCGAATTCGTCGCGGCCGCTCGCGAAGCCGCCACCCCCGCCACCGCCGCCGGAACCGCCGCCGCCGCCCGGCGCGCCGTCGAGCATCGTCAACACGCTGTTGAAGCCCTGCAGCACGATCTCGGTCGAATAGCGATCCTTGCCGTCCTGGTCCTGCCATTTGCGGGTCTGCAGCGCGCCCTCGATATAGACTTTCGAGCCCTTGCGCAGATAGCGCTCGGCGACATTGGCCAGGCCTTCGCTGAACACCTTGACCGTATGCCATTCGGTGCGCTCCTTGCGCTCGCCCGAATTGCGGTCCTTCCACTGTTCCGACGTCGCGATGCGCAGCTCGACGACCTTGCCGCCGTTCTGGAAAGTACGGCTCTCGGGATCGCGCCCGAGATTGCCGACGAGAATGACCTTGTTGACGCTGCCCGCCATGAAATTCGCCCTAGCCTAGAGGCCGACGAGTGTCGCCAGCCAGTATGTGATTCCGGCCATGATGTAGGCAAGCAGGAACAAATAGCCAACCATGAAAGCGGGCCATCGCCACCCGTTTGTCTCTCGCCTGGTGACCGCGATGGTCGAGATGCATTGCGGCGCGAACACGAACCACATGAGGAACGCGAGGGCGGTGGCCAGGCTCCAGCGCTTGTGGAGAGTCTGCGCCATTTTGGTTTCATCGTCGCCGCCCGACGTGTCGATGGCATAAACGGTGCCCAGCGCGGCGACCGATACTTCGCGCGCCGCCATCGCCGGGATCAGCGCGAGCACGATGTCGCGGTTGAAGCCGATCGGGCGAAACGCCGGCTCGATCGCATTGGCGATGCGGCCGGCGACCGAATAATTGACCTGGCTGACTTGGCTGTCCTTGGGCACTTGCGGGAAGGACAGCATCGCCCACAGCACGATCGTGGTGAAGGCGATCGTCGTGCCGGCGCGCTTGAGGAAGATCTCGGCGCGGCTCCACAGCCCGATCGCGAGGTCGCGTACGCTCGGCAACTGGTATTTGGGCATCTCCATCATGAAGCCCGACGAGGCGCCCTTGGTCACCGTGCGGCGCAGGACCAAAGCGACGACGAACGCGCCGGCTACCCCCATGATGTACAGGCCGAGCATGACCAGCCCCTGCAGCCCGACGAACGGCAGCACGCGGACATTGGGGATCATCGCGCCGATCACCAATGTGTAGACCGGCAGCCGCGCCGAACAGGTCATCAGCGGCGCGATCAGGATCGTGGTCAGGCGGTCCTTCTCGTCCTCGATCGTGCGCGTCGACATGATCCCGGGGACGGCACAGGCGAAGCTCGACAGCAAGGGAATGAAGGCGCGCCCCGACAGCCCGACGCTCGCCATGATCCGGTCCATCAGGAACGCCGCGCGGACCATATAGCCGCTCGCTTCGAGCACCAGGATGAAGAAGAACATGATCAGGATCTGGGGCAGGAACTTGATCACCGCCCCCACGCCCGCGATCGCGCCGTCGGTGATCAGCGACCGCAGGATCGAATCGGGCATGACTTGTTTGACCAGCCCGGCGAGCCAGTCGAACCCCGAAGCGATCGCGTCGGCCGGCGCCGCGCCGGCGAAGAACACCGCCTGGAACATCACGAACAGCACGACGAACAACAGCAGCACGCCGAACACCGGATGCAGCGCGACCGAATCGAGCATGTGCGTCCAGCGCCGCACCGGGGTTTCCGAGATCGTCGCCGCCATCGCGATCTGACGCGCGCGGCGCTGCAAGGTGGCGATGTCGGCGTGGAGCACCGGGTCGCTCGGGCGCAATGCCGTCGCGCCGGGCGTGGCGAGATCGGCCAGCGCTTCCTTGAGCTCGTCGATCCCGCGCTTGCGGACGGCGACGGTAGGAATGACGGGAACGCCGAGCTCGCGTGCCAATGCTTCGGGATCGAGCTTGAGGCCGTCGCGCTCGGCGAGGTCGAACATGTTGAGCGCGACCACCACCGGCAGACCGAGCGCGATGAGCTGGAGCGTGAAGCGCAGATGGTTGTCGAGGTTGGAGGCATCGACCACCACGATGATCGCATCGGGCAACCGTTCGCCCGCCTGCGTGCCGGTGACGACGTCGCGGGTGACGCGCTCGTCGGGGCTCGACGGTTCGAGGCTGTAAGTACCGGGCAAATCGAGCAATTCGACCGGGCGGCCATCCGGCAGCGCCATCCGGCCGGCGTGTCGCTCGACGGTGACCCCGGGATAATTGCCGACCTTTTGCCGCGCGCCGGTCAGCGCGTTGAACAGCGCGCTTTTGCCGGCATTGGGGTTGCCGACCAGCGCGACCAGCGGCGCGGGATTCATCCTCAGGAGCTAGCTGGTCAGCGGATCGACATGGATCGCGCCGGCGACCCGGCGGCGCAGCGCCACGGTCATGCGGCCGATCCGGCAAGCGATCGGCCCGCCGCCGATCCGCGCGCGATGCAGCACCTCGATCCCGACGCCTTCATCGAAGCCAAGCTCGCGCAGCCGCCGGCCCTCGGGCGCGGTCAGCCGGTCCCAGGCGATGCCCGCGACGGTGGCCCGCTGGCGCTGGGGAAGCTGTTCGAGACTGAGCGGAATCGTCGCCATGACGACTCACCTAGAACTACTGCGACTGATTATCAATAACGTTCTTTTACGGATTGCGTCGAATTCCCTCTCCCCTTGTGGGCGCATCAGGTCGGTCATGCCCCCGGCATGACCTGAACAGCGCGGGGCGCTGTTTACCTGATGCGGGAGGGAGCGCCGGAGGCGCGGAAGGGTGAGGGGGAGTCACGAGCGATACCACCTGCGACTCCCCCTCACCCTTCCCACTCGCTGCGCGAGCGGGCCCCTTCCCTCTCCCACAAGGGGAGAGGGAGCTTTAAACCGCAGGATAGCGCAGCCGCCCAATGAATCGCGACAAACTCGGCCGATGCTCGATCCGCCCGAGGAACTGCGCCTTGGCCTTCTCGAACCGCATGATCCCCTCGATCCGCCGCGCGAGGAAAGCACGGGTGTCGGCCTGGCCTTCGCTTTCGTCGTCGAGGAACACGGTGATCGTCGCGGCATAGACGCCGCCCAGCATCGCGCGCTTGGTATAGTGATTATAGTCGGTCGCGGTGTCGCCGGCGGCGCGCCACATCAGGTCGGCGGCGCGCCAGCCGAGCTTCGCGCCGTGCGCGACGTTGGTCGGCATCGCCAGGATCGCCAGCGCGCGGCGCAACGTCTCGCGATGCGCGGCGAGCAAATCGAGCCGCGCTTCGACCAGCGCGGCGATCTTCTCGCGCACTTTCATCTTGCTCAGCGTTTCGGGCGGCAGCTTCTCGATCATCCCGCGGTCGATGCTCGCGAACCAGGCATCGATCATCGTCGTGGCATCGGGCAGCGCGAGCAACGCCACGTCGCGGTCGACGCCGAGCTGGTCGGCCGCCATGTCGCGCGCCGCCGCTTTCCAGCCGTCGAACGCGGCATTGTCGGCGACGAGCGGGGCGAGCGCCTCGCGGATTTCGTCGAGCGTCGGATCTGCAGGAAGGGTCATGGCGCGCTTATGCTCCTGCCGTACCCTCCGGGGCAAGCTCGGCAGCGTCCTTGCGCTCGCCGCGCACTAGCACCAGCGCCACCGCGACGGCGACCGCGCCGATCATGTCGACGCCGTCGAGCCGCTCGCCATACCAGACCCAGCCGATCGTCGCCGCCATCACCGGCTGCGTCAGCAAGGCGATGCCGATCACCATCGGCGACATCTGGCCGAGAGCGAAGATCATCAGCCCCTGGCCGATGATCTGGCTCGACAGCGCCATCAGCACCAGCGGCGTCCAATTGTGCGGCATGACCTGCTCGCCGAGCAGATTGGCGAAGACCAGCAGCGGCAGCACGCTGGCCAAGGTCGCCAAGGTGAGCGCGGGGATCGGCGCCATCGTGTCGCGCACTTTGGCCATGATCGCGAAATAGATCGTGTAGAGAAACCCCGCGAGCAGGCAGAGCAGGTCGCCGGCGAGATGCGTCGGCGCGATCTGCATCGACCGCCCCATCAGCAGCCCCGCCCCGGCCAGCGCGAGAAGCAGCGCGAACCCCTGCGTCCTGGACGGCCAGGCGCGGGCGATCAAGAAGCCATAGACCGGATAGAACAGAGTCGTCGAATTGCCGAACAGGGTCGCATTGGCGAGTTGTGTCTTGAGGATGCCGATATGCCAGGTGGCGAGGTCGCCGGCAAAGCACAGTCCGCCGGCCCCGATCGCCCACCACACGCCGCGGCTGATCCCGGTCGGCCTCCAGCCTGTCCCGAACGCGGCGGCGAGCAGCACGGGCGCCGCCAGTGCGATCCGCCAGAACGCGGCGGCGACCGGCCCGACATCGCTCATCCGCACGAAAACCGGGCCGACGCTCAACAGGACATTGGCGAGGATCAGTGCCGCGAAAGCAAAAGGATGAGCGGCGACGCTTTTGTCGTCCGAAGCTTTTCTTGTTGCGCTTTCCCGGTGCATGCGGCCCCATAACACCTATCTGCGCCGCGTCCGCAAAGAAGTCCTTTCGGGAGGTTATCCGCATATGCCGACGTTGTTCGATCCTATCCAGCTTGGCGATATCGCCGCCAACAACCGCATCCTGATGTCGCCGCTGACGCGTGGTCGCTCGACCGCCGAGCACGTGCCGACCGACATCATGATCGACTATTACCGCCAGCGCGCCGGCGCCGGCGTGATCATCACCGAAGGCACCGGCGTCAGCCGGCTCGGCCTGGGCTGGCCCAACGCCCCCGGCCTGTGGACCGATGCGCAGGTCGAGGCATGGAAGCCGGTGACCGCCGCGGTGCACGAGGCGGGTGGCAAGATCGTCGCGCAGATCTGGCATATGGGACGGCTCGCGCGGCCCGACGTGACTGGCCTGCAGCCGTTATCGTCCTCGGTGACGCGCGCGCCTTATCACAAGGAAGACAATCCCTATCAGGAAGCGCGCGCCGCGACGCTCGACGACATCAAGCGCGCCCAGGATGAATATGCCACCGCCGCGCGCAACGCGATCGCCGCCGGGTTCGACGGAGTCCAGCTGCACGGCGCGAACGGCTATCTGATCGACCAGTTCCTGCGCGACAACACCAATTTCCGCGACGACGATTATGGCGGCAGCCCGGAAAACCGCATCCGCTTCATGAAGGAAGCGGTTCAGGCAGTGATCGCCGAGGTCGGCGCCGGCCGCACCGCGATCCGCCTGTCGCCCAATGGCGAGACGCAAGGCGCCGACGACAGCAATCCAGAGGCCGTGTTCGTGCCGGCGGCAAAGGTCCTCAACGACCTCGGTATCGCCTTCCTCGAACTGCGCGAGCTGTCGCCGGCGGGGACGTTCGGCGCGTCGGAAGTGCCCAAGCTGAGCCCGAAGATCCGCCAGGTGTTCGCGCGGCCGCTGATCCTCAACCAGGATTATACGGTCGAGGGCGCGCAGGCCGATATCGCCTCGGGTCTCGCCGACGGCATCTCGTTCGGGCGCAAGTTCATCGCCAACCCCGACCTCGTCGACCGCTTCCGCCGCGGCGCGGAACTCAACGCCGACGACTTCAAGACCTGGTACACGCCGGGGCCGGAGGGATATATCGATTACCCGGCGTTGGAGCAGCAGGCAGCGGAGTAGGCCTAGCTAAATCTCCCCCAGCTTGCCTCGGGGGCATCGCGAAGCGATGGTGGAGGGGCCCCGCCGACGCACCGGCAGGGTCCCCTTCGCATGATGGCTTTGAGCCGTTTCCATCCTAGGCGGGGCCACATGAGCGTAGTCGACCCGGCGCGTGTCGGGCGCAGCGCTATCACGAAATCATCTTCCTGCCGCTCCCCACGATATAGTCGGGTGCAATTCCCACCTATTGGCCGCGCCACCCGACCCGCTATGCTGCTCGGGTCCATTGGGGGGATGGTATGGAGTTGATTCGCAGAGGACTGGTCGCGCTTTTCGCTCTGGCCGCGCTGACGACAATGCCGGCGGTCGCGGAAGGACATGGCGGCAGGGACAATGTATTACTGCGCGCGGCGGACGCGTTGCAGGCCAAGGATTATGCCAAGGCGGCGCCTCTGCTCGAAAAGGGCTGCGACATGGGGTCGGCCGCCGCCTGTGGAGAGCTCGGAGTACTCTATCATGACGGCAGCGGCGTCCAGAAGGACGACACACGTTCCGCCACGCTGTTCAGCAAGGCATGTGATCTCGGCCTGGCGCTCGGCTGCACCAATGCCGGCTGGGCGAACGAGAGCGGCGTAGGAACCGCGAAGGACGAAACCCGCGCATCGGACCTCTACACCAAGGCGTGCGATGCCAATGAAATGCAGGGCTGCTACAATCTTGCCGGTCTCTATATGGACGGGCGCGGCGTGTCGCAGGATCAGAAACGCGCCGCCAAGCTCTATGACAAGACTTGCGCGCACGACCCCAAGATGGGGTGTCTCCCCCTCGCCGGCCTGCTCGTCATCGGTAAGGACGTGCCGTCTGATATCGTAAAGGCTAAGACCCTTTATGTGCAGGCCTGTGACAGCGGGCAATTCGCGGGCTGTTACGCGATCGGCCAGCTTTATGGCCGGGGCCTCGGCGTCATTCGCGATGACGCCTTGGCCGCCCAATTCTACACCAAGGCGTGCGATGGCGGCCTTGCCATGGCTTGTTCCGATCTCGGTGTGCTCAACGCCGAGGGTAACGGTCTGGCCCACGACCAGGCGCGCGCCGTCGATCTGTTCCGCAAGGCTTGCGATCTGGGCGAGCAGACCGCCTGCGCCAATCTCGGCAAGGCCTATGCCGACGGTAGCGGACTCCCCCGCGATTATGCTCGCGCGGTGGAATTGGGCACCAAGGCCTGTGACACCAGCGCCGCTTATGGCTGTGTCCTTCTCGGGCGTTTATATTCGATGGGCCAGGGCGTTCCCCAGGACAAGTCGCGCGCCCTCGCTCTCTATGCCAAGGCATGCGACGGCGGCGAGCTTCAGGGATGCGTGAACCAGGCCGTTTTCTATGCCGCGGGCACCACGGTCCCGCGCGATCCGGCCCGCGCCGCGACGCTGTATACGCGCGCCTGTGACGGCGGCGTGACGCTGGGCTGCTACAATCTCGGCGTAGCCTATGCGAAAGGTCTGGGTGTCGCGATCGACTGGAAAAGAGCGGCCGACCTGTTCGTCAAGGCCTGCAATAATGGCGAGATGCACGGCTGCTATAATCTCGGCATCATCTATCAGAATGGCGAGGGGGTCACGCGAAGCACGGTGGAGGCGAACGCACTGTACGATCGGGCCTGCGCCGCTGGCCTGGCGGATGCTTGTTTCAACGCGTCAACGCTGACCACCGATCGCGACGCGATCATTGCGCTGCTGCGCCGCGCGCTGAAAGCCGATCCCGGGTTCACCAAGGCACGTACCGCGTTGGTCAAGATGGGGGTGAAGGCCTGATCCCTGCTCTCGCGTGACGTGAGCGCGGCTTGCTGATAGCGTCGCTGCCATGGACGCGGTGGGCATTATCGGGCTCGCAGCCAGCATCAGCCTGTTGAGCGGATGGCGGTTGTATCTCTGCGTGTTCGCGACCGGGCTCGCGATGCATGTCGGCTGGATCGCGCTGCCGCACCAGCTTCACAGCCTCGACGTGCTCGCCAATTGGTGGGTGATCGGCGCCGCTGGCGTCGGCGCGCTGGCCGAATTCTTCGCCGACAAGGTGATGTGGGTCGATAGCGCCTGGGACGCGGTCCACACCTTGGTCCGCCCGATCGGCGGCGCGTTGCTCGCGCTCGCGATCGTCGACCCGCACGACGCCAAATGGCAAGTGATCGCCTTGCTGCTCGGCGGCGGCGCGGCGTTGCTGACGCATGGCGCCAAGGCGGGAACGCGCGCGGCCGTCAACGCCAGTCCCGAGCCGTTCAGCAATATCGCGGTGTCGGCCGGCGAGGATGTCGCGACCACTGGTTTGCTCGTGGCGGCGATCGCCAGCCCCTGGGCGGCGGTGGTGATCGCGGTGCTGGTGCTGGCCGCGGCGGTCGCGATGCTGCTCGTGCTTCGCCACGCCTTCAGGCGGCTGTTCCCGAAGAAACAGCCGAACTAAATCCTCCCCGCTTCGCGGGGAGGGTGTTCCGACTTTGGCATGCCCCCGGCATGCCAAGATCGTGTCCGGGGGACACGATCTCGTCCGAACACATTCGCGCAGCGAATGGTGGAGGGGGCGGGCCGCGAGCGATTCCGATGCGGCGATCCCCCTCCACCACGCGCTGACGCGCGCGGTCCCCCTCCCCGTAAACGGGGAGGATTTTAGCGCGTCACCTCACCGGCAGCGGACATTATCCTTGTCGATCGCTTGGCCGGCAACAGCACCCGCCGCCGCGCCCAGGATGATGCCCAACGGCTCCGACCGGCCCGACGTCACCGCCGCGCCCAGCGCGCCGCCGGCGATCCCGCCGACGATCAGCCCGGTCGTGCCGTCCGACCGGCGGCAATAATAGCGCCCGTCGCGGCCGACATAGACGCGGTCGTTGCGGCTCAGGCGGCGCTCGCGATAACGCGGATTGTCGACATAATATTGGTCGGCATAATAGCCGTTATAGCGCGGATCGGGCCGGTTATAATCGTATTGGCGATAGGACCGATAGTCGCTCGCATAGCCGGGCGAGTCATAGGTCTCGGCGCAGCCGGCGGTCGTCGCCGCGGTGGCGGCAATCAACGCAAGGGTTAGGATACGCATTCTACTCTCCTCCTGTAGCCCCGCACTAGCGTATCAATGCGTCGCGGCGCGAATAGTTGCGGAGGCGTAAGAATAGTGGGGAATGTGTCCAATATATCTCCCCTCCCTGCTTGCAGGGAGGGGATTAAGGGGTGGGTTGAGCGTCGGACGAGGCTCGATGCCTCGTTCGACGCTGTCCTTGCGGTCGGTTGATGAGTCTTTTGGGCGCGCAGACGCGCGCACCCACCCCCGGCCMCTCCCTTTCAGGGAGGGGAGTCCGCGACTCTCAGTGCACCGACGCCGGCTTCAACGCCTCGCGCTCGGCCTCGCTCGGGATGGCCTCCGGATCGGGCCGGAAATCCTCGGGCGCGCGGTCGGTGTCGGGCTTGGCGGCGTCGAGCGCGAGGTCGGGCGCCTCTTGCCCCTCGGCATCGTCCATCCATGGCGC
This sequence comes from Sphingomonas sp. P4_G3, assembly GCF_056401105.1. Lineage (NCBI taxonomy): Bacteria > Pseudomonadati > Pseudomonadota > Alphaproteobacteria > Sphingomonadales > Sphingomonadaceae > Sphingomonas > Sphingomonas sp. P4_G3. The sequence goes on along the minus strand of NZ_JBFUJZ010000016.1, from coordinate 15,561 downwards.
GCGCGGCATCTTCACCCATCCGCGCCACAAAGCGGCGGCGAGGCCCGCGCCGACCGCCAGCACCGCGCCCGCCGCGATCGAGCGGTTGCGCGTGCGATTGTCGGTCTTGAAGCGGCCATGGCTGTCGCGGGCTTGCTTGCTGTTCGGCATGTTTCCTCTCCTGAAGTGAAACGATACGAGGTCAACGGACAGCGAGCGGCCGCGTTCCCTGCGCCTCTGACCGGCCGGCCGGGTGGCGGATCAGGAATTCCCCACCCGCTTGCGGGAGGGGAGTCTATTCACCGATGCCGCCACCAGCCCGAGGATCATTCCTCAGCGTTTTCTCACCTCCCGCTCATGCCGCTTATCGCCGCATGTGCGATGAGAAGGCCGCAATGGAGGTGAACAGACCCTCACCCTTCCCACCGCCTTCGGCGGCGGGCCCCTTCCCTCTCCTGCATGCGGGCGCATCAGGTCGGTCATGCCCCCGGCATGACCTAAACAGCGCGGGGCGCTGTTTACCTAATGCGGGAGGGAGGCGCGAAAGCGCCGGAAGGGTGAGGGTCTGTCTAAGAACCGGAGACGAACACATGGCTGGATCGATCGAACGAGCGCCGCGTCTGTGGACTCCTTGGCGGATCGCCCGCTGGACCGCGGCCCTGGTGTTGCTGCTCATCCCGGCGGTGATGATGCGGGTCAGCAACGAATGGCATTGGGGCATCGGCAGCTTCGTCGTCGCCGGCGTGATGATCGGCGGGGTCGGGCTGCTCTACGAACTCGCCGAAAAGGCGAGCGGCAGCCGCGCCTATCGCGCCGGCGTCGCCATCGTGCTGGTGACGTCGTTCCTGACGGTATGGACGACGATCGTCCGCGACGACGGCAACGGCATCGGCTTCTTGCTGCTGGTCGTCACGGCGGCCGTGGGCGCGTTCGCCGCTTGGTTCCGGCCCGCGGGCATGGCGCGGGCGATGCTTGGCGTGGCGGTGATGCAGGCGCTGGTCGGGATCGCCGTCGCCACCGCGCCGGTGACGGCGAGCGTGCCGGACGGCTCGTTCAGGGCGCTGGTGTTCAGCGGCGTGTTTTCGGGGTTGTGGCTGATCTCGGCGGTGTGCTTCCGTGCGGCCGCGAGAGGGCCTCGCTGACGCCGACGGCGTCGCTTATGCGCGGGTGTTCGCCTTCGATAGCCGTGAGCGCCAGTGACCCGAATCTGAAGTTCGCTCAACGATTTGGCTAGGTGGGTGCGAACTTCAGATTCGGGTCACTAGAAACCATTGATTCTAGTGTGGTTTAAGGATTTGAAATTCGCTCCGTACCTAGCCGCTTAATGTGGCGAATTTCAAATCCACCACACTAGCCTGACCCGGCAGTTGGGGCGCGCCACATTGTCATCCCGCACGCGCTAACTCATCCGATTTGGGCGCAATTTATCCGGGGTCCACGCCCGCCAGCACCTATCAACCCGCCATCATGACGCGTACGAAACCAACGGGCTTGGGAGTCGTCGGACATGGGAACAATCATCACCGTCTATCTGGTCAACAACAGTCAGGGAGCGATCGTCGCTCCCGGTGCCCCGCCAATCGTGGTTGCGAATGATGGCAAGCCGGTCCAGATCGGCCAAGCGGTTGCCGAGGGCACGTGGGGCACCTTTTTCGCGCTGCGCACGGTCAACGCTCACGATTCCGACATGGAAATCTTCCTGACGGGAACGTCGGGCAAGCTCCGCGACTACGGCGTCCGGCTGAAGGGTGACACGTCGGCGCGCGGCACCGATACGATGGCGGGCACGCGCGTCTCGCTCGATGGCGACACGCTGACGGTGACGATCGACCATGTCTTCGCGCCCTGGACCGGCAAGCTCGCCGGTACCCTCCAGCTCCATCAGGTCACCATGCCCGGCACGCATGACAGCGGCACGTTCGGCATGGGTGCGTATAATTGCTGCCAGGACATGACGATCCTCGAGCAACTCTATGTCGGCGTGCGCTATTTCGACATTCGCGTCAGCACCAAGTCGGCGGCGCTGCAAGTGGTGCATGCCGGCTATGCCACTTATTACACGCTGGCGGAGGTGGCGACGACCTTTCGCAAATTCCTCGACGGCTCGCTCAACGTCAATGCGACCGACGAGACGATCGTCGTCCAGCTCAAGGTCGATGACGGCCCCGATGATCTGGCCTGGGCCAATGCGATCATCGCCTGTGTCAACCAGGCCTTTGCCGGGGCCGCCAAGCAACCATATCTCGATCCGATCGGGCAATATGCCCCGGTCATGAACGACCTGAAGGGCCGGCTGGTCGTGCTGCGCCGGCTCGAGGGCAGGCCACATCAGGGCGGGGGCACGCCGGTCAAATATTTCGTCTCGCTCGACGTGTTCGAGAAATATTGGGGAACGCCCGCATGGGTGTCCGAATTCGGCACCAACGAATTCGAATGGGTCGATCCCGGCAAGGGCAATGTCGATTACCGCACGCTCCAGGGCGTGTCGTTCCGGCTGCAGGACAAGTATAACGAGATTGCGCCGATCAAGGCCAACATCGTGATCGGCGTGCTCGACGATGCGGCGAACGGGGTGATGCCCGATTCCTGGTACCTCAATTTCTCCAGCGCCGCGCTCGGCGTGCCGCCGCGCGGGGTCGCGAACGACGTCAACCCGCGCGTGGAGACCTGGCTGGACAATGCGGCGAAGAACCCGAAGCTGGCGCGCTACGGCACGCTGCTGATGGATTTCCCGAGCGTTGCTATGTGCGAGAAGCTGATCGCGAAGAATTTCTAGGGGTGCGGGCGCGCCCGGCCCGCGGCGGCCGGGCGCCGATCGCGCGTTCTACCCGGCGATCAGCGGAGCTGCTCGCGGCGGAAGGCGTCGATCTTCTGGTCGGTCTTGTACTGGCTGAGCGAATAGACCGCCCAGATCGCCGCCGGCAGCCAACCGACCAGCGTAACCTGCAGCGCGAGACAGACGATCCCGGCAAGGGGCCGTCCGATCGTGAAGAACAGCAACCACGGCAGCAATAATGCGATGATCAGACGCAAGCGACTTCTCCCTTTACGAGCCCGATATCACGATCGCGGCCGGTAGGTCACGGGAATCTTTAGCCGATTTGGGCCCGACGCACAGTTGGAGCGGGCCGCTCTATTCGGTAGACTGTCACCGCAGCCACTCAAAGGACAGCAGACGACGGAGGAGACCGGCACCATGGCGAAGAAATACACGGCGCAATGCGCGTGCGGCAGCGTCAAGTTCGAGTTCGATACCGACCCCAGTTTCGTCGCGGTGTGCCATTGCCTGGACTGCAAGAAAGCATCGGGCGGCGAGGCGGCGACGTTCTTCGGCGTGCCCCAGGACGATTTCACGCTGACCAGCGGATCGCCCGTGCCGTTCCACTATGTCGCCGAATCCGGCAAAGGCCTGGACCGCAACTACTGTCCGGAGTGCGGCGCGCGCGTGTTCTCGAGCAACCTGGAAAGCTTCCCCGGCGCGGTCTTCGTGACGCTTGGGAGCCTCGACGATCCGGGGCGGATCGAGCCCAAGGTGGAGATGTTCGTCAAGCGGCGGCTGGCGTGGGTGGCGCCGCTGGATTTGCCGCAGTTTGAGGGGATGCCGGGTTGAGGGCCGGCTGGGATATGGCGCAGCCGAGCTGAGGGCAGTTTAGCGCATTAAATAGACTGTCACCGTAACCCTACTGTAATTCGCGTTCTATCCAAACTGGTTCTTTATCAGTCTTGCGCCGGAATAGCATTTGTGCATTCGTATCTGAACATATGGCACTCCACAACATCCACCTCCGCAAGTTGCTCAAGATTTTTTATCTGGAGAAAAATCGAAAAACCTCGGCGCTGCGCGCGGATATTCGCGAAGATATAGCGCGAGATTCTGGAGAGTTTGGCGGGGGAGGTGATTTTTATGCTCCTTTTTGGTTCGACGCGAAGAATCATGTCTTCGAAAAAAGGGATTTGCGAGAGGCGACTCTAGAACGGATCGCCGCCAATCCGGGCCGCGCGAGACTCTACCCTCTACTTCAGGATGGCTTCTTGCTTTGGTGGGAAGAGAAACGCCGATGGCAGAATAAGCCATTCAAGCCGTCTGATTGGATCAAAGGGAATCTCAAAATTGAAGACATTAAAGCGAATGTTAAAATAGACAACGTGCTGTCGGTAAGAGATTCTAGAGGGGCGGATCATTTCATTTATCCCTATTTTTCTCCTGAACCAGTATTTCGGGAAGAGGCGGCTCGTCTCGGTATTTGGGCAATTTCGAAGGCGCTTCCCGAATTGACTATAAATGATGTGAGAATACTTGACGTAATCAGAGGGAACACCTTCTCGCCGGATAGAAATCCACTTCTTGGTAACGAAGAGGAGGTATTTTTGAAGAGATATGGAGAGACTCTGGGTCAATGGAATGAGTTAAGGCGTGAATATGACTGAGATGTCTATTGATATGGAGCAAGAGTATCAGCTCAGGCTGCCTGTCTGGAAATCTTTGCGCGAAGAAGCTGTTTATATTATCGAAGAAGCGCTGGGTGCCACGCCGATTAAAGTGCATTCTATCGAATCAAGAGTAAAGGATTTAACCTCTTTTGTTGGAAAAATCGCCAGCGATAAATATAAAGATCCGATAGAAGATATTGCTGATATAGTTGGAATAAGAATAGTTACGTTGTTCAAGAGTAACCTCTCCGACATCGAAACTATCCTCGCAGAGGAATTTCACGTAGTAAGCAAAGATGATAAGACTCTCTCAGAAAACTCGGTGTTAGGTTACAGATCTATACACTATATTTGCACAATAAAAAATGAGTATACCGGGCCGAGATATAAAAACATCACCGGAGTAAAATTTGAGATACAGGTGAGAACGATATGTATGCACGCTTGGTCGTCAGTGTCCCATTACCTGGATTATAAGGGCGATTGGGATGTTCCAAAGGAATTAAAAGAATCCCTGCGTGCTTTGAGTGGCTTGTTTCATATTGCCGATAGCCAATTCGAGCAATTTTTTATGGCACGAGAGAGTTATCATAGGCAAATCTCTCTACGGCCGAGTAATATATTAGCTGTTGAGATAAATCTGGAAACGCTATCTGACTACCTCGGGCGAAAATTTTCGAATCGTTCGGCCGTGATTAAAGCACAGATATCGGAATTTATTAACGAGATTAGGAATTTGGGGATTACGAGTATTTCTTCTTTAGACAAGATAATAGACGAGTCAGCGGAGAGTCTCGAAAAAATTGAAGAAAGACGGCGCAGCAAATTTGCAGCTTTAGGTGCTGCGAGAGTTTCTCTTGGAATAGCAAGTCAAGAGTACAGAAATCTGAAATACAATGGGCAGAGTCAAAAGCAGGCCATGGAAGTTTTTTCCGTTGACTAGCTTTTCCATAAGTTAGATTCGGAGTTACGCTGTAGTCCGAGCTTCACTCCGCCGCCACAGCCTCCCGCTTCCCGGCAACCTTCCCATCCCGCCCTCGCAGCAACGGCGCGAGATACTGCCCGGTAAAGCTCCGCGCGACCTTCACCACCTCTTCCGGCGTCCCGACCGCAACGATCTCCCCGCCCTTGACGCCACCCTCGGGCCCCAGGTCGATGATCCAGTCCGCGGTCTTGATGACGTCGAGATTGTGCTCGATCACCACCGCCGTATTGCCCTGCTCGACCAAAGCATGGAGCACCTCGAGCAGTCACCGTAATTCCATGTTTCCGCCCTAGAATCAGATAAGTTCAGATACCGGGCACAGGAGGGAACGGAAGGGGTAAGCCTTTTTCTTTCGCCATGTGATTGGCAGCGTCTGTTGCGGCGGCGACGGCGCCGTCCCGAACAACGTGGCGTTGCTCGTCGATCATCCGTGTCTCGATCTGCCTTCGAAAGGCGTCGAGCTTTCGGCCCAATGCAGCGCCGCCGGGTTCTGTGCGCAGCCTCGCCTCGGCACGGGTAAGGTCAACGCTCCATGCCGGTTCGTCTGCTTTCAGTCGGGCAAGCGCGGAGTCGATGCTCTCGTCGCGAAAGTCGAACCGATAGGCGCGCAAGTCCGTGATGAACGGCCTGACGAATGTGACCAGTCGGGCCCTTTCCGATGGATTAAAGACGCCCGGTATTTGCGCCCTGATATAAAGCCGATCTCCGGCGAGCAGCGGTTCGACATGGTCGTCGCAATATTTACTGGCGGCTACGGCCATGCGGTCGAGAATGCCGGGCAGTTTGTCTTCCATTCCCGCATAAGCCGGCTCCTTTCTGATCATTTCGCCGAGCCGGTATCGACATTGAAACCTGACCCCGGTTTCCATTGCCCTCGGCAGGACGAAATCGACCAGTATTTCATCGTCAGCCCCCGCCTGTGGGGTCGCAATGGCTGGCCAGAGGAAGAAGCTGGCAGCTGTCAAGCAGACCAGCAGCACCGCCCCCAATGTCAATATAGGACGCACGAATTCCCCTCCCCTTTTTCGCTATAACAATGAAGGTGGGCCGAAAGGTTGGCAAGCAGCCCGCAAGGGGAGTTACGGTGCCAACCCCCTTCAACGCTCAGGATCGCCCGTCGCGCAGCTGCTCACCACCCCGACCACAATGCTCCCTTGCGCAGGAGAGGGTAGGTGGACGTCGAGGAAAGGTGTCGCCGGGTGGAGCGACGCGCTGCGCGAATCTCGTGGACGGCGGGCGACGGCGCCGAGGCCGCGGTGCGCAGAGGTCTCCCAGCGATCGCACCAGGGCGTCGCGCGCAAAATTGGCACTTTTTGCGCACCACGCGACGCTGCCAAATGAAGATTATCACATTGGGAAGTCGGTGCTTTTCCCGAAAAAAGAGTACCTTGATGGGTTTCGCGCGAAACGAGCGGATACCGCCTTTCGACAAAAAACCCTTAGGAATATCAGTCGCTTGCAGCGGCGTGTGAATGGAAATCACACCCCGCATAGCAAACCCATCACGCACACGCATACCCATGCGGGTCAGCAATCAGGTCTTCGACGAAAATGCATCAGCCTCGCTGACCCGCGCGAGCAGCCGGAGCGGGGTTTCGCATTCGCGTCGAGCGGGGCTCACTCCGCCGCCACGGCCTCCCGGTTCGCCCTATGCCCCGCGCCTTGCTACCACTTCCCCCCAACATCCTCGATCGCTTTGAGCAGCGAGCGTTTGCTGGGGGTGCGGTACTTGCCGGCGTTGCGGGGGAGATCGGGCTCGCCCAGTTCGGCTCGCCGCGCCGCAAGGCGCGCGGCGGCTTCGGCATGCGTGACGCGCGGGCCGGCCCAGCCTTTCTTGCCGTCAATCTTTGATGTCGTCGATGCCATGGTCGCCGGAACTTTCCTCGCGAATGCGACGATCAAGATACTCCGGATCGGCTTCCGGGTGAAGTCGCAGCAATAGCCGCGCCTGGTCGATCCGGTCGCGCGCGGTGCCCGAGGCATATTGCCCCATCCGGTCGGCAATCAGATCCTCGACCGAGATGATGGCGAACGACAGGCCGGGCGCGACATCCTCGACGAGCAGGATATGATCTCGGTCGACGCTGCCATCCATCGGCATATCGCCGACGATTTCGAAGCCGAGCCGAAAATCGGGATGAACCCAGCCACGCGTCGACTTGCCCGGGCCCGATGGCTTGACGAAGCCGTGGCGGCGCATCTCCTCGTGCAATTCGTCCTGCGCCAGCGAGCAGAGGTCGAAATCGCCGGTCGCGATGGCGCTGCCCGAATAATATTCCACGGCGGCACCGCCGACCAGCACCGGTCGCGGCAATCCTCGCGCGGCCATTGCCTCGCTGATGCGCGCGAGCAGGCGCAGTGCCGCCTCGAACTCGGGGCGATAGAGGCTCACTCCGCCGCCACAGCCTCCCGCTTGCCCGAAACCTTCCCGTCCCTCCCGCGCAGCAACGGCGCGAGATACTGCCCGGTAAAGCTCCGCTCGACCTTCACCACTTCCTCCGGCGTCCCGACCGCCACGATCTCCCCGCCCTTCACGCCGCCTTCCGGCCCCAGGTCGATGATCCAGTCCGCGGTCTTAATGACGTCGAGATTGTGCTCGATCACCACCACCGTATTGCCCTGCTCGACCAGCGCATGGAGCACCTCGAGCAGCTTGCGCACGTCCTCGAAATGCAGGCCGGTGGTCGGCTCGTCCAGGATGTAGAGCGTGTTGCCGGTCGCGCGGCGGGACAGTTCCTTCGACAGCTTGACGCGCTGCGCTTCGCCGCCCGACAGCGTCGTCGCCTGTTGCCCGACCTTGATATAGCCCAGCCCGACCTCGACCAGCATTTCCATCTTGTCGCGGATCGGCGGCACCGCCTTGAAGAATTCGGCGGCGTCTTCGACCGTCATGTCGAGCACGTCGGCGATCGAATGCCCCTTGAACTTCACTTCCAAGGTCTCGCGATTGTAGCGCGCGCCGTGGCACACGTCGCACGTCACATAGACGTCGGGCAGGAAGTGCATCTCGATCTTGAGCACGCCGTCGCCCTGGCACGCCTCGCACCGGCCGCCCTTGACGTTGAAGCTGAACCGCCCGGGCTTGTAGCCGCGCGCCTGGCTTTCGGGCAGGCCGGCGAACCAGTCGCGGATCTGGGTGAAGGCGCCGGTATAGGTCGCCGGGTTGGAGCGCGGGGTGCGGCCGATCGGCGACTGGTCGATGTCGATGACCTTGTCGAGATATTGCAGCCCGGTGATCTTGTCGTGCTTGCCGGACAGGATGCGCGCGCCGTTGAGCTGACGCGCGGCGGCGGCATAGAGCGTGTCGATCGTGAAGCTCGACTTGCCCGATCCCGACACGCCGGTGATGCAAGTGAAGGTGCCGATCGGGATGCTCGCGGTCACGCCGCGCAGATTGTTGGCGGTGGCGTTGTGCACGGTCAACTGCTTGCCCGTGCCCGAGCGGCGGAGCATCGGCACCGGCACCGAACGCGTGCCGTTGAGATAATCGGCGGTGATCGAGTCGGTGTGCGCGAGCACTTCGGGCAGCGTGCCCTTGGCGACGATCTCGCCGCCATGCATGCCGGCGCCCGGCCCCATGTCGACGATATAATCGGCCGAGCGGATCGCATCCTCGTCATGCTCGACCACCAGCACCGTGTTGCCGAGGTCGCGCAGGCGCCGGAGCGTCGCGAGCAACATGTCGTTGTCGCGCTGGTGCAGCCCGATCGACGGCTCGTCGAGCACGTAGAGCACGCCCGACAGCCCGCTGCCGATCTGGCTGGCGAGGCGGATGCGCTGGCTCTCGCCGCCCGACAAGGTGCCGCTGGTGCGGTCGAGATTGAGGTAGTCGAGCCCGACATTGTTGAGGAAGCCGAGCCGCTCGACGATCTCCTTGAGGATGCGCTCGGCGATTTCCTTCTGCTGGCCGTTGAGGTGGCGCGGCAGGTCCTGGAACCAGGCGAGCGCGTCGACCACCGACAGATGCGTCGCGTAGCTGATGTCCTGCATCGCGATCTTGACCGCCAGCGCCTCGGGCTTGAGGCGGGCGCCGTGGCACGTCTCGCACGGTTGCGAGGATTGGTATTTGCTCAGCTCCTCGCGCATCCAAGCGCTCTCGGTCTGGAGCATGCGGCGGTTGAGGTTGCCGATCACGCCCTCGAACGGCTTGCGCACGTCGTACGATTTCTTGCCGTCGACGAAGGTCAAGGTCACCGGCTTGCCCGCGGTGCCGTAGAGGATGACCAGCCGGACCTCGCCGGGCAGGTCCTTCCACGGCGTCTCCAGGCTGAACCCGAATTCGCGCGCCAGGCTGCCCAGCACCTGCATGTAATAGGGGCTGGGCGGATTGGACTTGGCCCAGGGCACCACCGCGCCCTTCTTCAGGCTGAGGTCGTGATTGGGGACGACCAGATCCTCGTCGAAGATCAGCTTCTCGCCGAGGCCATCGCACGCCGGGCAGGCGCCCTGCGGGGCGTTGAACGAGAACAGGCGGGGTTCGATCTCGGCGATGGTGAAGCCGGACACCGGGCAGGCGAATTTCTCGCTGAACACGATGCGGTTGTCGGGGACACCCGCGCCCTTCATCGCGCCGCCATCCGTCGCCCCGGCGGAGGAGTGACGGGTCGGATCGTCCCCCGGACGATCCTTGGGCATGCGGGGCATGCCCAACCCGTCACTGGCCGCTGGCCGTATCGCGCCTTCGCCGGCGGCCCCGGCCTGCGCCGGGGCGACGAAAGTGGCTGACACTTCCTTCACGCGATTCGACGTAGCGGCCGCGTTGATCTCCGCGACAGTCGTATCCACCAAATCCACATAAGCCAGCCCCTCGGCCAGCTTCAGCGCGGTCTCGAAACTGTCGGCCAGCCGCGTCGCCATGTCGGGCCCGACCACCAGCCGGTCGACCACCACCTCGATGTCGTGCTTGTACTTCTTGTCGAGCGCCGGCGCCTCGTCGATCTCGTACAATTCGCCGTCGATGCGGACGCGGGTGAAGCCCGCTTTCTGCCATTCGGCGAGTTCCTTGCGATACTCGCCCTTGCGCCCGCGCACGACCGGCGCGAGCAAATAGAGCCGCGTGCCCTCGGGCAGCGCCATCACGCGGTCGACCATCTGGCTGACCGTCTGCGCCGCGATCGGCAGGCCGGTGGCGGGCGAATAAGGCACGCCGACGCGCGCCCATAACAGGCGCATATAATCGTAGATCTCGGTCACCGTCGCGACGGTCGAGCGCGGATTGCGGCTGGTGGTCTTCTGCTCGATCGAGATCGCCGGGCTGAGCCCTTCGATATGATCGACATCGGGCTTCTGCATCAGCTCGAGGAACTGGCGTGCATAAGCCGACAGGCTCTCGACATAGCGCCGCTGCCCCTCGGCATAGATGGTGTCGAAGGCGAGCGAGGATTTGCCCGAGCCTGACAGCCCGGTGATCACCGTCAGCGTGTCGCGCGGGATGTCGATATCGACGCCCTTGAGATTGTGCTCGCGCGCGCCGCGCACCTGAATGTGAGTCAGCATGTAGGCATTTGTTCCAGATTTGTTCGCTTGGGACAAGGGGGCGCGCCGCGTTCCTCATCCGAGCGATAGACATAGGAACATGCAACGCTGCTTGCCACCCCGGGGGTCCGCAGGCGCGCCGGCAAAGTGTCACGGCAATGACGCAAATCAGTGTAAATCCGGCAAAAGAGCGGATTTACTTCCGTTCGACGCCAACTAGATTGGCGATGTTGGATGGGGCTTTGGGGGGACTGCAATATGGTCAGTGAAACATTCGTCGGAACCGTGGTAACCGAAAATCGCGGTGACGCCGACTGGATGAAGGTTCACCTGACCGCCGGGACGATCTACAATTACTACATTCCGGTGAACAACGCCTATTTCTCGGCGGTGCTGTACGACGCCGATTCGAATCCAATCAATGTCGTCCGCCCCTTTGCCAATGCGGGTTATTTCTCGGTTCCCGTCACTGGCGACTATTTCTTCTCGGTGGAGGCTGAAGGCAATTCGGCGCTGATCACAACCGTGACGATCAATTCGGTCGACGATCCGCTTCCCGGCGCGACCTTCACCTCCGCGACGATTGCGATCGGGCAGACGCTGACGATCGACAACAACAATACACCCCAATACAATCAGGACTGGTTCGGCATCGACCTCGTCGCAGGGCAGAGTTATTCGCTCACGGTCGCCAACCAGAGCGCCAACACCTTCTTTCTCGACGCGAGCGGCAAGGTCGTCGGCGACGGCCAGCATTTCACTGCGCCGACCACCGGTCATTATTTCGCGGCGATCGTGCCTTTTGGGAGCGGTGGATCATATGACCTGACGCTCAACGCGGTGGCGGACGACCATCCCGATCTGATCGCCTATGCCGGCAATGTTGCAGTCGGAACGAACGCCACGGGCACGTCGGAGACGACGCTCGACCTGGATTATTACGCGATCACCCTGGCCGCCAATACCAGCTACCGTTTCACCGTGACACCCGGCGCCGCCATCCGCATGTTCGATGCGGCTGGCCATGTCATCACCGATCCGAGCTCGGGAGTGGCAGAGAATACCTCACCCACCGTGTTCACCTCGACCACCGCCGGGACCTATTATGTCGGGGTCTATGCCAACGGCACGGTGACCTCGCCAGTCAATTACACACTGACCGCTGCTACCCAGCCCGGCGACCTGCCCAACAACATGTCGACCAATGCACAGGTCACGGTTGGCGCCGCCGCGACCGGCAGCTTATGGCAGGCGCGCGGCGATAGCGACTGGTTCAAGATCGACTTGGTCCAGGGGCAGTCGTACGACATCGTGCTGGCCACCTCTCTGAGCACTTATAATCCCGAGGCGCGCTTCGGTCTGTACGATCCGAGCGGTCGCCAGGTGGTGCTAAACTATTCCGGATTTCAGGGCAGTGAGCTGACCCATACCGCTGAAGTGACCGGCACTTACTATATCAGCGCGTCGACCGGCATCGTGCAGAGCTATACGATCGCCGCGACTAGCTATATCGACGATTATGCTGACACCGCCTCGACCACCGGCCATTTCGCGGTCAACGGTAGCGTCACCGGAGTGTCCGAAACGCTCAACGATCAGGATTGGTTCGCGGTCGATCTGGTCGCCAACCATACTTACACGCTGGGCGATTCGGCGTCGGGGCTGGTCGACGCGACCGGCAAGTCGATGCTGTCCAGCGGTGTGGGCGACCTGACCTTCACGCCGACGGTCACGGGCACCTACTACGTCATTGCATCCGGAGCTGGGGCGGGCTCGAACTATACCGCGTCGATCCGCGAGGTCGCCGACGACTATCTCGACAACGCGCTCACCAAGGGCGTGATGTACCAGCAGTTCAACGGTACGGCCGGTCCTGACGCGCTCAACGGCACCGATTTTCCGAGCCAGCTCAATGGGCTCGACGGCGACGATGTGCTGACCGGCGGTGCGTCGGGCGACCAGCTCAACGGCGGGATCGGCAATGATACGCTAAACGGCAATGGCGGGAACGACACGCTATATGGTAATGCCGGCAACGATCTGCTTGACGGTGGCGCGGGCGTCGACAGACTGATCGGTGGGACGGGCGACGACACCTATGTCTGGGATGGCGTCGACACGATTATCGAGGGTGCAGGCGCAGGCAACGACACGGTCGAAAGTGCGATCTCCGCATCGCTGGCAAGCTTCGCCAATGTCGAGAATCTGACGCTGACCGGCGGTCTGGCGATCGACGGCACCGGCAATACGGCGGCCAATGTCATTCATGGCAATTCCGCTTCGAACACGCTCAATGGCGGCGGCGGGGCCGACATGCTCTATGGTGGCGGTGGGGACGACACCTACATTGTCGACAATGCCGGCGTGCAGATCATCGAGAACGTCAACGAGGGCACCGACACGGTGCGCTCGTCGCTGAGCTATACGCTGGGCGCCAATGTCGAGAACCTGGTGCTGACCGGCACCGGCAACATCAACGGCTATGGCAATAGCGGCCAGAATATGATCACCGGCAATGCCGGGAGCAACACGCTCGACGGTGGCGGCGGTGGCGATACGCTGCAGGGTGGGGCGGGCAACGATGTTTATTTCGTCCGCAACGCCGCCGACGTGATCGTCGAAGGCGCCGGCGAAGGCACGGCCGATACGGTGCTGACAACGGTGAGTTATGCGCTGGGCGCCAACGCCCAGGTCGAGCGACTGGCGGCGGCGGATTCGAACCTGACGACCGCGCTCAACCTGACCGGCAATGCCTGGTCGCACCTGATCCAGGGCAACAATGGCGTGAACACGCTGACCGGCGGCAGCGGCAATGACAGCCTGTTCGGCTATGCCGGCGACGACCGGCTGGTTGGCGGCCAGGGCGTCGACCAGATGACCGGTGGCGTGGGCAACGACACCTATGTCGTCGACAATGCCGGCGACCAGGTGATCGAGAACGCCAATGAGGGCACCGACACGGTCGAGGCCTCGATCAGCTATACTTTGGGCGCCAATGTCGAGAACCTGACCCTGACCGGCGGTCTGGCGATCGACGGCACCGGCAATGCCGGCGCCAATGTCATTCACGGCAATAGCGCTGCGAACACGCTCAACGGCGGTGGCGGGGCCGATACGCTCTATGGCGGTGGCGGCGACGACACCTACATCGTCGACAATGCCGGCGTGCAGATCGTCGAGAACGCAGGCGAGGGCACCGACACGGTACGGTCGTCGCTGAGCTACACGCTCGGCGCCAATCTCGAGAACCTGGTGCTCACCGGCACCGCCAACATCAACGGCTATGGCAATGCCGGCCAGAACGTGATCACCGGCAATGCCGGCAGCAACCAGCTCGATGGCGGCGGCGGTGGCGATACGCTCCAGGGTGGTGCGGGCAACGATGTCTATTATGTCCGCAACGCCGGCGATGTGATCGTCGAGAATGCCAATGAAGGCACCGCCGATACCGTGCTGGCGACGGTGAGCTACACGCTGACGGCGGCAGCCCAGGTCGAGCGGCTGTCGGCATCGGACGCCAATGCGACCGTCGCGCTCAACCTCACCGGCAATGCCTGGTCGCATCTGATCCAGGGCAATAATGGCGTGAACACGCTGACCGGCGGCAGCGGCAATGACAATCTCTATGGCTATGCCGGCGACGACCGGCTCGATGGCGGGCAGGGGACCGACACGCTGTATGGCGGCGTGGGCAACGACACTTATGTCGTCGACAGCCTGAGCGATGTGATCGTCGAGAATGCCAATGAAGGCACCGACACGGTCGAGRCGGCGATCACTTACTCGCTGGCGGCTCTCGCCAATGTCGAGAACCTGACCYTGGCCGGCAATGCGGCGATCGACGGCACCGGCAATGCGCTCGACAACATAATCCGCGGCAACTCGGCGGCGAACACGCTCAACGGCGGCGGCGGTACCGACATGCTCTACGGTGGCGCGGGCGACGATATTTATGTGATCGGCGATGCGCACGCCAAGGTGGTCGAGCTCGTGGGCGAAGGCAATGACAGTGTCCAGGCGTCGGTCAGCTACTCGCTTGTTGGCATGAGCAACATCGAGACGCTGCAGCTGACGGGCACGGCGAACATCAACGCGACCGGCAATGGCGAGCACAACATCCTGATCGGCAATGCCGGCAGCAACGTGCTCGATGGCGCGGGTGGCGGCGACACGCTCCAGGGCGGGGCGGGCAACGATGTCTATTATGTCCGCAACGCCGGCGATGCGATCGTCGAGAATGCCAATGAAGGCACCGCCGATACCGTGCTGGCGAGCGTGAGCTACACGCTCAATGCCAATGCCCAGGTCGAGCGGCTGGCGGCATCGGACGCCAATGCGACGACGGCGATCAACCTGACCGGCAATGCCTGGTCGCACCTGCTCCAGGGCAATAACGGCGCCAACATCCTGACCGGCGGCAGCGGTGCCGACACGCTGATGGGCTATGGCGGCAACGACACGCTGTTCGGCGGCGGTGGTGCCGACAAGTTCGTGTTCGCCCACGGCACCGGCCAGGACAGTATCGGCGACTTCGTCACAGGGACCGACAAGATCGACCTCACCGCTATCGGCTTTGCCAGCTACCAGGACGTGATCAACGCCACGCACGATGTCGGCGGCAATGCGGTGATCGCCCTCGGCAATGGCGACCAGCTGACCTTGACCGGGGTCACTACCGCGCAACTCCATTC
>NZ_JBFUJZ010000015.1:0-74349 GCF_056401105.1 Sphingomonas sp. P4_G3 | reverse complement strand
GCAACGACACGCTGTTCGGCGGCGGTGGTGCCGACAAGTTCGTGTTCGCCCACGGCACCGGCCAGGACAGTATCGGCGACTTCGTCACAGGGACCGACAAGATCGACCTCACCGCTATCGGCTTTGCCAGCTACCAGGACGTGATCAACGCCACGCACGATGTCGGCGGCAATGCGGTGATCGCCCTCGGCAATGGCGACCAGCTGACCTTGACCGGGGTCACTACCGCGCAACTCCATTCAGGCGACTTCATCGGGGTCGGCAACAGCGCCGCGGCGGTGCAGATGCAGCCGTTCATGGCCGACCTTGGCACCGATGGTAGCTGGCATGGTGGGATCGCCGCGGTCTCGGTCCTGCATGGCTGAGCGGTAACCCGCCGTAGCGATGGGTTGGCGCAAACCAACTCCATCGCCTCGCGGGACGTTGCTGCGGTGCAACTGCGTGAGGTGGAATTGCATCTTGTGACCGCGGCAGCGTAACGATCGCATTGGATTCATTCGAGTATGCGTCTATCGATCGAGGTCGATCAGTAGAAAGCGTACAATGGCGCGCCCCGGGGGCCATAAGGAATCCGAAATTCGCGCCGCGCTGGCCAAGCTGCGCGGTGGGTTCGGCGCGATCGTCGCGCTCAGTGCGTTCATCAACCTGCTGACGATCACCGGCTCGCTGTATCTGATGCTGGTCTATGACCGCGTGTTGCCGGCGCAGAGCCTGCCGACCTTGTTCAGCGTCTTCGCGATGATCCTGATCGCTTATGCCTTTTACGGCGTGTTCGACGTGATGCGCTCGAAGATGCTGGCCGACGTCGCCGCGTCGCTCGACCGCTCGCTGTCCGGGCGTGTCCAGGCGATCGAGGCACGCATCGCGCTCGAACGGCCCGAGGCCAAGGAACAGGTCAGCCCGGTGCGCGACCTCGACCAATTGCGCGCGTTCATCGCCAGCGCCGGGCCGCCGGCGCTGATCGATCTGCCCTGGATCCTGCTGTTCCTGATCATCCTGACCGCAGTGCATTACTGGCTGGGCGTGGTGACCCTGGTCGGGATGCTGGGCCTCGCCGCGCTGACCCTGGTCGCCGAACGCGTCAGCGGGCGCCATGTCGCGGCGGTCGCGCAGGCGGCGGCGAAGCGGCGCCTGCTCGCCGATCGCCAATGGCGCCATGCCGAGATCATCACCGCGCTCGGCATGCGCGACCGGCTGATGCTGCAATGGCGGCGGATCCATCACGATTATCTCGATCAGCAGGCGACCTTGACCGACACCACCGCGACCTTGTCGGGGATCAGCAAGGTGGCGCGGATGGTGCTGCAATCGGTCGTGCTGACCGTTGGTGCGATGCTGGTGATCGACGGCAAGGCGACCGCGGGGATCATTTTCGCCAGCTCGATCCTGTCGGGCCGCGCGCTGGCGCCGGTCGATGCGGCGATCGCCAATTGGAAGCATTTCGTCGGCGCGCGCCAGGCCTGGGCTCGGCTCGACAAATTGTTCGGGCAAGTCCCGCCGCCGGTCGGCGAGCGCACCGAATTGCCGCCGCCGGCCAAGTCGCTGATCGTCGACAATCTCTCGTTGACCCCGCCGGGCAGCCAGCTGACCACCGTCGCCGGGGTCAGCTTCCAAGCACAGGCGGGGCAGGTTGTCGGGATCATCGGCCCCAGTGCGTCGGGCAAATCGTCTCTGGTGCGCGGCGTGCTCGGGGTGTGGAAAGCGGCCAAGGGTGCGGTCCGGCTCGACGCCGCGGCGATCCAGCAATGGGATAGCGAGACGCTCGGCCGCTCGATCGGCTATGTCCCGCAATCGGTCGAATTGTTCGCCGGCACGATCGCCGAGAATATCGCGCGGTTCGAGGTCGGTGCGCCGTCCGACGTGGTGATCGCCGCGGCCAAGGCGGCGGGCGTGCACGAACTGATCGTGCAATTGCCGGGCGGCTACGACCTCCAGGTCGGCGAGGACGGCCAGCAATTGTCCGCCGGCCAGCGTCAGCGCATCGCGCTTGCCCGCGCGCTCTATCGCGACCCGTTCCTGGTCGTGCTCGATGAACCCAATTCGAACCTCGACCCCGATGGCGAGGTGGCACTGGCGCGCGCGGTCGCCGGGGTGAAAGCGCGGGGCGGCATCGTCCTGCTGGTCGCGCATCGCCGCGAGATATTGAGCGTGGTCGATCTGTTGCTGGTGATGCGCGGCGGCACCGCGCAGGCCTTCGGGCCGCGCGACGAGGTGCTGGCCAAGCTCGCGCCGCCACCGCAGCAAGCACCCCGGTCCGATCCGGTGGCGCGCGACGGGAGCGGCGGCAAGGGACCCGGCGGACTGGTCGTCAGCAAGAAGGCCGGGCAATGACCGCGCAGGTCCCGCTCCACGCTTTCTGGCCCGATGCCGAGCCCGATCCCGGCGCCGAGCGGCTGCGTCTCCGTACGCGGCGCGCTTATGTGCTGATCGCAGCCTTGGTGCTCGGCTTTTTCGGCCTGTCGGCGATGCTCCAGGTCGGCGGCGCGGTGGTCGGGTCGGGCGAGGTCGCGGTCGAATCGAACGTCAAGACGCTGATCCATCCGACCGGCGGCATCCTCAAGGCGTTGATGGTCCGCGATGGCGATCATGTCGCCAAGGGGCAGCTGCTGATGCGGCTCGACCAGGGCGTGTCGTCGGTCGGCGCCGAGTCCGCCGCGTTGGGCCTTGAGCAATTGCTCGCGCGGCGCGCGCGGCTGGAAGCGGAACGTGATGGCGCCTCCTCGATCCTGTTCCCGCCCGACCTCACTACCAAGGCCGACGCGCGTGCCAGCGAAGCGATGGCACGCGAGCGGCAATTGTTCGCGCTGCGCCGGCGCGAGCGCGACGGATCGATCGCATTGCTCAACCAGCGCGTGCGCCAATATGACGAGCAGATCGCCAGCTATCAGGCGCAGATCGCGGCGATCGAAAGCCAGATGACGTTGATCGAGCCCGAGCTCGCCGGGCTGCGCAAACTCCACGACCGCCAGCTGGTGACGATCAACCGTCTCAACGAGATGGAGCGCACCGCGGTCCAGATGAAGGGCAGCAAGGCCGCGCTCGAATCGAACATCGCCGAGGCGCGCGCGCATATTTCCGAGGCGAACGAGCAGATCCTCAACGTCGACAAGCAGATCCGCAGCGACGCCGGTACCCAGCTGGCCGAAGTGGTCGGCCAGCTCAACGACCAGCAAGTCCGCGTCGCCACCACCACCGACACGGTCGACCGCAGCGAGATCCGCGCGCCGCAATCGGGCGTGGTCGACAAGATCGCCTATACCACGATCGGCAGCGCGGTGCCGCCCACGCAGCCGCTGCTCCAGATCGTGCCCGATCGCGACACTATGATCGTCGAGGCGCGGATTCGCCCGCAGGATGTCGACCAGGTTCGCGTCGGTCAGGCCGCGCGAGTCACCTTTTCGGGCTTCAACCGTCAGACCACGCCGGACATTTCCGGCAAGCTGATCTTCGTCTCGCCCGACCTCACCTCCGACCAGCGCACCGGCCAGAGCTATTATCGGATCAAGGTGCGGCTAGACGCCGGCGCGCTGGCGAGGGCGCCGCAGATCGCGCTCAAGGCAGGCATGCCGGCCGAGACCTTTGTCGAGACCGGCGACCGCTCGATCCTGTCGTTCCTGGTCAAGCCGCTGCTCGACCAATTGCGCTATTCGATGCGCAGCGAAGGCTGATGGAACCGTTTACCGGGACGGGGCGGCTGGGCTAAGGATCGGGTAAGGCGCCGCGCACTTCGTCGATCGAGCGCCGTCCGAGGGGATCATCGCATGACCGCGCCCAACGCGCCGCTCAAGACCATCACCATCGTCGGCGGCGGCACCGCGGGCTGGATGACCGCCGGGCTGCTCTCGCATTTGTTCCAGAGCTACGACATTCGACTGATCGAGTCGGACGAGATCGGCATCATCGGGGTGGGCGAAGCGACGATCCCGGCGATCCGCGACTATATGACCATCGCGGAGATCGACCAGGTCGAGATGATCCGCGCGACCCAGGCGACGTTCAAACTGGGGATCGATTTCGTCGGCTGGAAGAACGGCAATGATCGCTATTTCCACGGCTTCGGGCGGATCGGGCAGGACTTCATGTGGCTGCACACGCACCAATTGTGGCTGCTCGAACGCGCGGCGGGCAAGGCGCGGCATTTCGACGACTACGCGCTCAATTGCGCGGCCGGGATGGCCAACAAATTCTCGTTTCCCGATCCGCGCAACCCGGCGTCGCCGATGGCCGGGCTGGACTTCGCCTATCAGTTCGATGCGTCGCTGCTCGCGCGCTACCTGCGCGTGCGGTCGGAAGCGGCGGGGGTCGAGCGGATCGAGGGCAAGATCGTCGACGTCAAGCTCGATGGCGAGACCGGCCATGTCGATCACCTCGTGATGGAGGATGGGCGGACGGTCGATGGCGACCTGTTCGTCGATTGCTCGGGGATGCGCGCGCTGCTGATCGGGCAGGCGCTCGGCATCGACTATGAGGACTGGAGCCACTGGCTGCTCAACGACCGCGCGCTGGCGGTGCCGTGCGAGCGCGTGTCACCGCTCACGCCTTATACGCGCGTGACGGCGCGCGATCATGGCTGGCAGTGGCGGATCCCGCTCCAGCACCGCACCGGCAATGGCCACGTCTATTCGAGCAACCATATTTCGGACGACGAAGCGGCCTCGGTGCTGCTCGCCAATCTCGACGGCAGGCCGATCGCCGATCCGCGTCCGGTGCGGTTTCGCCCAGGCAAGCGGCGCAAGGCGTGGGAGAAGAATGTCGTCGCGATCGGCCTGTCGTCGGGGTTTCTCGAGCCGCTCGAATCGACCAGCATCCATCTCATCCAGACCGGGATCATCAAGCTGCTCGGCCTGTTCCCGCACCGCGGGTTCGCCGCCGCCGATGTCGCCGAATATAACCGCCAGCACGATTTCGAATTCACCGACGTGCGCGACTTCATCGTGGCGCATTACAAGGTGACCGATCGCGAGGACACGCCCTATTGGGCGTATCTCAAGAACATGGCGGTTCCCGACAGCCTGACCGAACGGCTCGAGTTGTTCGCGTCGTCGGGGCGCTTCTACAAGCGCGCGGCGGCCGAGCTGTTCCGCGTCGAAAGCTGGGTCCAGGTCCTGCTGGGACAAGGGTTCGCGATGGGGCACGATCCCAACGCGGCGATCATGCCGGACGATGTCCGGGCATCGTTCCTGGGCGATATCGAGGAAGTGATTGCCGATGCCGCGGGGCGGATGCCCGATCACGCCGCCTTCATCGATCTTTATTGCAAGGCGCCGGCGGTAGCGGCTTAACAGGCAAGGGACGGACCGGCAGTCGCCGTCCGTCCCTTGCCTGCCCCCTTACTTAGAACTTGTAGCGGGCGCCGACTTTGAAGTTGCGACCTTGGCTCGCCACGCCGCCCAGATCGTACCGGCCGCTCGCGCCGGCGTCGCCGACGTTACGGAAGCCGCCGCCCCACATCGAGTAGTTGCGGTTGACCATGTCGAACGCGTTGAGTGCCTGGAAATAGACGGTCAGCTCATGCGACTTCGCCCACGGCATCTTGAACGTCTTGGAGAAATTGAAGTCGATGTTCGCGTAGCCGATGCCGCCCGGCTTGTAGATGCCGAAATTGGTCGTGTAGCAGCCGTCGACGGCGGGCGCGGGAATGCCACACAGGACGCCGCCATAATATGGCCCCGACGACAGGGTCAGGAAGGTCGTTGCGCGGATATCCAGCGGCAACCGGACGGTACCCGTGCCGACGAACCGCCACCGCTCGAGCCCACTCGACCTGCCCCAGCCCTGGGCGCCGATCGTTGGCGCATCGAAGTTGAAGGGATCGCCGATATTGGCGCCATTGCGTGAGTCGTTGGACCGGGCGCTGGAAATGGTCAGCGTCGTGCTGAAGCCCCAGCCCGATTCCTCGGTATAGGGCTTGTCGGCCTGCAGGTACAACGCGGCATAGGTGGCCTTGCCGTCGCTGTTGCCGATGAAGATGCTGCCGTAGCCAGGCAACGGCGCGGTGCTGAGGGCGCCTGACGGGAAGAAGATGCCGCCAGCATAGACGTTGCCGTCGTAGGTGAAGACCGGGTTGCCGCCCGGATTGTAGCTCCCGTCCGGATTCCGGTTGCCGACGACTTCCTGATAGATGTTGTGCGACTTGATGTACGAGAAGGAAATCGAGGTATTGATCTTGCCGAGCCGCTTCCGGACCCCGAAACTGAACTGGTCAGAATAGGGCACCTTGGTGTTGTTGTTCATCAGGTGCACTTCGCCGCCCCGCATCGCGGCCAGCGCACGCAGTGCGGTGACGTCGGTCGGGATCGTCGTGACGCAGCCCAGGGTGCCCAGGGTGCAATTGGGCGGCGTGTTGATGGTCACGACCGATTCGTAAACGTCCTTGATAGTCTCCAGCGCGGAATCGATGAACAACGACCGGTTGTAGTAACGGCCGCCGCCGATCGTGAAGACCAGGTCGCGATCGCCCTTCACATCGTAGGAGATGCCCAGACGCGGCTGAAACGCGCCCGTGAACGGCTTACGATTGCTGCCGGTCGAGATGTAGTCGTCAGGGTTGATTCCCGCTGCCTTCCAGCCAGGATAGGCGCGGATCGCGGCCGCAATGTTGGCCGGCGTCACGAACTTTTCGTTGCGCGAATTGGACTCATAGTCCCAACGCAGGCCAGCGCTGACCTGCCAATGGTCGTCGGGTTTCCAGTCGTCCTGGATGAACAGGCCCACCTCGGTGTTCTTCGCGGTGACCGGCTGGACCGCGGCAGTGTTGATCGACGCTGCGAAGGGCGTCGACGAACCGATTCCGGTGAAAGTATTGCCGTTATAGAAGAATGTGCCCTGGCTATTGTTATCCTCAAGGCGCTGCAGTTTGGTGAAATTGACCTTCACACCGGCCTTGACCGTATGCGCGCCACCGAAAAACGTCACATTGTCCTTGAATAGCGTCTGATACTGATGGTCATCCTGCGTAAAATTCGTCCCGCCAAGGGCGATAACTCTCGCGCTGCCCACGTTCGGTGTGTTTCCCGGACCACCATCGACGACGACATAGGATGAACCAGGAGTATTGGGTATCGCCCCGTTGGCTGCGGCATCGCGCGCGAAGATGAACTCATTGAGCCAATTTTCACCGCGGTGAGCCCAAGTGAGCTGATACCGGTGCTCGTCGTTTCGGTTCCTCGTCGATGCGTCGGTCGTCGTCACACCTCCGTTGATCTGGAGATTGGACTCGTTACGAATGAACGCGCTGACATTGATGGTATCTTGCGACGTCGCGAAAAATGTCAACTTGCCGAAATACAGCTTCTCATTGAAGTCCGCCGCGAAACTGCCGTTATATTGCGACCGGGCGCTTTGAGCATAGGCTGCCGCTGCAGGAGTGGGAGCGCTTAATCCGGTGGGAAATTGTGTTGATGTCGGATAGACGCCGATATCATTCGAGCCGAAGGTCTTCTTGGTCCCTTCGAAATCGACGAAGAACGTCAGCTTGTCCTTGATGATCGGGCCGCCGAGATTGCCGCCATAATATTTGGTGTCGAAATCGGGCTTCTGCTTGTACGGGCGCGTCGCGTTGTTGCGGCCACCCGGCCGGTCGTCGAAATTCTCGCTGATGAACGCCTTGGGCTGCCATTCGCCAAAGAGCTCGCCGTGGAATTCGTTGCCGCCCGTTTTCGTCACGGACGAGATCACGGCCGATCCCGATTGCTCGAACTCTGCCTTGAAGTTCTGCGTCTGGACGTCGAACTGGTCGACCGCCGATGCCGGGAACGGGTTACCCGAGGATAGGTTCTGCCCGAGCGTGCCGCCGTGGTTGACCAGGTTCTTGATGCTGATGCCGTCAATGAACGTGTTGGTATTGTCCGAATTGACGCCGCCCGCCTGAACCCGACGGGCCCTGCCGCCGAGCGTGGGGGCTTCGACGGTGACGCCGGGCGCCAGCGCGGCGAAATTCAGGAAGTTGCGGTCGCCGTTGGGCAGGTTCTCGAGCTGGAAGCGCGAGATGTTGGTACTGATGGTCGGCGTCTTGACGTCGCGGGCGCGCGAACCAGTCACGACGATGTCCTTGGTGTTCTCCGGCGCCGCGATCAGATCAGCGGTGACTGCCTGGCCCAGCGGCACGACGACGATGACGGACTTGTCGCCCGAGGCTACGCGATAGGTGCTCGGCGGGACCCCCACCAACACGTAATTGCCATTGGCGTCGACCTTGACGGTATCCTGATGGCCGGTGTTCGTATCCGTGAGCACCACGGTCGCGCCGGCGGCGGCACCATCGACATGTCCTTGAATGGTCGAGGTCGTCTGCGCGGAAGCCGGCATGGCCAGCGCAAGCGCGCCGCCGGCCAGGATGGTGGTCGCGAGTGCGGTCCGCAGGCTGGCCCTCATCAGGTTCGTCATCTCAATTCCCCTTGCACGCGGGCGCGAGCGCCCTTTGTCCAGTTGTTTGTCGGTTATGATGTCACAATGCTTCGCGCGCGCCGCGCATGGCGGTCGCCGGTGCCGTCCGGGCGCCCTTCGGCTATCGCTGGGTGTGATTGGCTTGCAGCCATCGCCTTGATCTGAATCCTCTCCTCCGCCGGCAAGCTCTGCCGGGTGGACGGGATCGACTCTCACGGTCGCGTAACCGGTTCCACAGTTGCACCGTAACCGGTTTCATGCGCATTCGCCAAGCAGAAATCGACTGCCGCGAATCGCGCGGGGCCGGATTTGCCGGGCCTGTTGCGGGACGGCATCACAAGCGGAGTAAAAGCCATGACCGATCTGTCCCGCCGAACTCTCCTGAAGGGCGCGTCAGCGGTCGCGATGGTGTCGGCGGGGCTGCCCGCGCTCGCCAAAGCGGTGCCGGCGACCGACCCGTTCATCGAGCGGCTGATCGCCAAGATGAGCATCCAGGACAAAGCGGGTCAGCTGTCGATCTATTCCGACCCGCTGGCGGCGCGGACCGAGGGGCCGGTGCTCAACCCAGGCCTCGCCAAGCAAGGGATCGACGAGCTCAAAGCGCGCATCCGCCGCGGCGAGATCGTCGGCCTGTTCAACGGCATCGGCACCACGATCGGCCGCGAACTACAACGCGTGGCGATCGAGGAATCGCCGCACAAGATTCCGCTGATCTTCGCCGGCGACGTCATCCATGGGATGAAGACCAGCTTCCCGGTGCCGCTGGGCGAATCCGCCAGCTTCGATCCCGGCCTGGCCGAGCGTACCGCGCGCGCCGCGGCGGTCGAGGCATCGGCCAAGGGTATCCAATGGACATTCGCACCAATGGTCGATGTCGCGCGCGATCAGCGCTGGGGCCGCGTGGTCGAGGGGTCAGGCGAGGACACCTGGCTCGGCGTGCAATTGGCCCGCGCGCGGGTCCGCGGTTTCCAGGGCCCTGATATTCGCCGCGACGATTCGATGCTCGCCTGCCCCAAGCATTTCGCCGCTTATGGCGCGGTCCAGGGTGGGATGGAGTACAATACTGCCGATATTCCCGAGACGACCCTGCGCGAAATCCATTTGCCGGGGTTCAAGGCGGCGTTCGATGCCGGCGCGATCACTACCATGTCGAGCTTCAACGACATTGCCGGCGTGCCGTCGACCGCCAATCATTATCTGCTGACCGACATCCTGCGCGGCGAATGGGGATTCAAGGGACTGGTGGTCAGCGATTACACCTCGGAAGAGGAATTGATCCTGCACGGTTACGCCGCCGACGGCCCCGACGCGGTGGTCAAGGCGCTGACCGCGGGGTGCGATATCTCGATGCAGTCCGGGCTCTATTGGAAGCACCTTCCCGATCTCGTGAAGGCTGGTCGTATCCCGATGTCCGTGGTCGATACCGCGGTCCGCCGCGTGCTTTACGTCAAGAAAGCGATGGGATTGTTCGCCAACCCCTATCGCTCGCTCGACCCGGTGCGCGAGGCGCGCGACGTCCGCCGCCCAGACGCAATCGCGCTGGCACGCGAGGCGGGCCGCAAGTCGATGGTGCTGCTCAAGAACGAAGGCAATCTGCTGCCGCTCAAGAAAGCGGGCAAGATCGCGCTGATCGGGCCGGCCGTGAGCCAGAAGGGCGATTATCCCGGGCCCTGGGCCAATTTCCCCGATTACGAGAGCTGCGTGACGGTCGAGGAAGGATTCCGCGCCGCGCTGGAGGGCAAGGCAAAGCTGAGCGTGACGCGCGGATCGGACTATGAGGCGCCGATCGACGGTGAGCTCGACAAGGCAGTGCGGCTGGCGAAGGAGGCCGATGTCGTCGTGCTGTTGCTCGGAGAAAGCGCCAGCATGTCGGGCGAGGCGCAAGCGCGCGTCGATATCGGCGTGCCCGCGCCGCAACTGGCACTGGCCGAGGCGGTCGCCGCAACCGGCAAGCCGATCGTCGTGCTGCTCCGCCATGGTCGCGCGCTGGCGTTGACGGGTGCGGTCAAGACCGCGCCGGCGATCCTGGCGACCTGGTTCCTCGGCTCGGAGACGGGCAATTCGATCGCCGACGTGGTGTTCGGCGATTACGCACCGCAAGGGCGCTTGCCGGTGAGTTTCCCTCAAGCCTCGGGTCAGGAGCCCTTTTATTACAATCACCGCCGCACCGGTCGTCCGCAGCTGACCGACGACAAGGCCTACAAAGCGCGCTATCGCGAAGTGACCGACGAGCCGCTCTATCCGTTCGGCTACGGCCTGACCTATTCGAGCGCGAGCTATTCGGCGACGAGCGTCAGTGCGACGAGCATTCCCTGGGCGGGATCGGTCACCGTCACCGCGACCGTCACCAACACCGGCACTCGGCCGATGCACGAGGTCGCGCAGCTCTACATCAACGACAAGGTGGCGAGCCTGACCCAGCCGGTCCGCGCGTTGAAGGGAATCAAGCACCTCGATCTCGCGCCCGGCCAGAGCGCGACGGTGACCTTCACGCTCAGTCGCGCCGATCTCGGCTTCGCCCACCCCGACAAGAAGAGCTATGCCGAGCCCGGCGCGTTCGATGTATGGATCGCGCCGAACGCGATGGCGGGAACTTCCGCCACCTTCGTCCTCAAGGCTGGAGCATAGAATGCGGCGACATGTGTCCAAGTCAGTGTTCCTGCGAAAGCAGGAACCCAGGGTCGCAGGCCGTGTCGCTCGTGACTCTAGGCTCCTGCTTTCGCAGGAGCACTGGCTGGGATTGGCTGCGTCGGTGCTGGCGCTCGTCCCTGGGGTCGCGGCGGCGAAGCCGGTCGACCATTACACCGCCTCCGCCAACGGCATCAAAATCGAGATCAGCGCGCCGCGCGCCGACATTATCCGCGTCCGCGCGGGCGAAGGATCGCTGCCCGAGGATGCGTCCTGGGCGGTCCTGCCGCAATCGCGCGAAACCCGTGCGCCGCTCGAGATCAGCGACAAGGGCGACACGACCGAAATCCGCACCGCGCAGCTGATCGTCCGCATCGACGACAAGTCGCTGGCGATCACCATCACCGATCTCGCCGGCAAGACGATCCTGGCCGATGCACCGGGCACGCCGATCAGCTTCGACAATGGCGGCTTCCGTGTCCGCAAGGCGATGCCGAATGACGAGCATTTCTTCGGCCTGGGCGACAAGACCGGGCCGCTCGATCGCCGTGGCGGCGCCTATACTTTCTGGAACACGGACCAGTTCGGCTACACGCCGGCGACCGATCCGATCTACAAGTCGATCCCCTTCATTATCGGCCTGAACGAGGCGGGCGGCACCTACGGCCTGTTCATGGACAACACATGGCGCGGGTTCATGGACCTCGGCAAGTCCGAGCGCGCGGCCTTTTCGTTCGGTGCGGAAGGAGGCGGCGTCGACTATTACGTAATGGCGGGGGCGACGCCCAAGGACGTGGTCCAGGATTATGCGTACCTGACCGGCCCGGCGCCGCTGACCCCGAAATGGGCGCTCGGCTTCCAGCAGTCGCGCTGGAGCTACATGACCCAGGTCCAGGCGCAGGGCATCGCCGACCGCCTGCGCAACGACAAGATCCCGGCCGACGTGCTGTGGCTCGACATCGATTACCAGGACCGCAACCGGCCGTTCACCGTCGACAAGAAAGCCTATCCGGACCTGCCCGGGCTGGTCAGCAAGCTCGACGCGATGAAGATGAAACTGGTCGTCATCACCGACCTCCATATCGCCAGCCTGCCGAACCAGGGCTACGCGCCCTATGACAGCGGCATGGCGGCGGATGTGTTCATGAAGAACCCCGACGGCACCCCATTCGTCGGTCCGGTCTGGCCGGGCGCCGCAGTGTTCCCCGATTTCACCCAGGCCAAGGCGCGCGACTGGTGGGGGCGCAATTATGCCGAGTTTGTCGGCATGGGCGTCGCCGGCTTCTGGAACGACATGAACGAGCCGGCGGTGTTCAACTCGCCGACCAAGACGATGCCGATCGATGTCGTCAACACGATCGACTCGCCCGGCTTCAAGCCGCGCAAGACGACCCAGGCCGAGACGCACAACATCACCGGCATGCTCAATTCGTGCGCGACCTACGAAGGCGTGAAAAAGCTCGCGCCCGATCGCCGGCCGTTCGTGATGACCCGCGCCTCCTATGCGGGCGGTCAGCGCTGTTCGGCGACCTGGACCGGCGACAACACGTCGAGCTGGGCGCATCTGTCGCTCTCGACCACGCAGCTATCCAGCCTCGGGCTTTCCGGTTTTGCCTATTCGGGCGCGGACATCGGCGGATTCGCCGGCAACGCGCCGTCGCCCGAATTGCTCACCCGCTGGATCGAAATCGGCGCGTTCAACCCGATCATGCGCGACCATTACCAGAAAGGGAAACCCGAACAGGAAGTGTGGGTGCACGGCGCGCAGCAGGAGAATATCCGCCGCCGCTATATCGAGGAACGCTATCGGCTGATGCCCTATCTCTACGGCCTGGCCGAGGAGAATAGCCGTACTGGTCTGCCGCTGATGCGTCCCGTGGTGCTCGAATATCCCGCGGTGGTGAAGGGCGGCGACCGCGTCGGCGGCACCGAGGATCAGTTCATGCTCGGCCGCGACTTGCTGATCGCGCCACCGCAGACCTGGGAATCGCCCGCGCCATACGATATCGGCCTGCCCGGCGTCGGCTGGTACGATTACTGGACCGGCGAGCAGGTGCAGGGCGCCTCGGTGAAGGAAACGCCGCGGCTCGACCGCTTGCCGGTGTTCGTCCGTCCCGGCGCGATCATTCCGCGCCAGCCGCTGGTCCAGTCGACCGGCGAGACGCCGAAGGGGGCGCTGGAGATCAATGTCTATCCGGGCAATGATTGCGCCGGATCGCTTTATCTCGATGACGGAGTCAGCTTCGCCAATCAGCGCGGCGACTTTCTGCGCCAGGCGATCCGTTGCGACGCGGGGTCGCTTAGTTTCGAGCCGCGCACCGGCAGTTACAAACCGTGGTGGAGCGGATTCGACGTGGCGATCCACGGTTGGAAAGGCGGCGTGCCCAAGGTGACGATGGGATCGAGGCGGATTGCCGTCCGGGTCGCCGATGGCGCGCTGCGCTTCTCGCTTCCCGATCTGCCCAGAGGAGCACGGATCGCGATCCAGCCATGACCCCCGAACTGCGTCATGTCGGCGAGGCGCAGAGCCCGGTGGTCGTCATCGACGATTTCACCGGCGCCGTGGACGAGTTGGTCGAATTGGCCGCGGCGATGGCACCGTTCCCGTCAAGTTCGGGCAGCTATTACCCCGGACT
Source organism: Sphingomonas sp. P4_G3 (assembly GCF_056401105.1). Classification (NCBI taxonomy): domain Bacteria; kingdom Pseudomonadati; phylum Pseudomonadota; class Alphaproteobacteria; order Sphingomonadales; family Sphingomonadaceae; genus Sphingomonas; species Sphingomonas sp. P4_G3. The sequence continues at coordinate 60,700 of NZ_JBFUJZ010000015.1, read as the reverse complement.
GCGCCGGCCGATTGAGACGGGCGACGATGCTTATGGCTATGTCGAGCGGCTGCTCAGGGCCGCCGCGCCGTTCATTGGCGGCGGGTTCGATGTCGACACGTTCGACCTGATCGAGGCGAGCTTCTCGATGGTGACGAGCGCGCCTGCGACCCTCGACCCGGCGCAACGCGCCCCGCATTTCGATTCGACCGACTCCAATTATCTCGCACTGCTTCATTATCTCAGCGACACAACCGGCACCGCCTTCTTTCGCCAGCGCGCGACGGGCATCGAACTGGTCGACGACCGCAATGTCGAGCGCTTCGTTACGACGGCACGTCGCGTGAACGGCGATCTGTCGGGATACACCCACGGTTCCAACCAGCATTACGAGCAGATCGGGCAGATCGAAGGCGTGCGCGATCGGCTGGCGATCTATCGCGGGGCGATGCTCCATTCGGGAATCATTCTGCCCGACATGGCGTTCAACGCCGATCCGCGCCTGGGGCGGCTGACCGCCAACATCTTCGTCAAGGGGCGGAGAGGATAGATAGTTTCCACTTAGCGTCATCCCAGCGAAAGCTGGGATCTCAAGCCGCATTGCGCCTTCGCCTGAGACCCCAGCTTTCGCTGGGGTGACGGAACGGGGGACGACGAAACTAGCCTAGCCGCGGTTCGCGGCGATCCAGCGGGCGATCGCGTCGAGCGGGATTGGCGTGTTGAAGGCGAGCCCGGCATTGCTCGAATCGTGCCAGCGCGCAGTGCCTTCGATCGGCGGCAGGCCAGTCACGGTCAGCACGATCGGCCCGTCGATCTTTTCCCAGACATTGGGATCGGCGGACGTGATGCGCGCTCCTCCCTGGGAGATGTCGCGCAGGTCGACGGCGTAATAATGCGCGCCGCAACGCAGGCGGCCGCGCGCCGCGATGTTGATGCGCGGCGCGCGCGCGTGGAAGCCCGGCGCGGGATCCTCGTCGCCGCCCAGCACGATGGGCACATCGATATCCTGGTCGAATTGCATGCCGATGCGATTCTCGCGCCGCCATACGACGTGGCCCGAGGCGCGGTGCCCCGACTTGAACTCGGCGGTCAGCAGGTCGTCAATCGCCAAGTCCGACCAGATATTGGCCATCAGTCCGCCGGGCGAGATGTTGCGGACCAGGCAGAGTTCCTCGCCGTGCCGCGTGTGCAGCTTGGCGACGCGCATGACCGCGATATGGCGCGCGCCGTGGCGGCGTTCCGCATCGAGCGGGGCTGCGCTCGATAGCGCACTGCTCCGGGGCGCATCGTCGCGCGATTCGAACATGCGGCCCTCCACGTCGAAAATGTCACTCCAACGGTGCCAACGCTCGCCATGATAGCGGCGCCGGCTCCAGCTTCATCCTACGCGATACACTTCCCGCTGGACGGCGTCTTCTCCGGGAAAGTCCGATCGGCCGCAGTCCACCGGTGTCCACTGTGACGCAGGTTTGTTAATGAAGTGCTGACGAGCGGCTGCAAGTAACGGCGATCATGACGAAAAACCCCCGCATGAGCGACTTCAGCGCACGATTGTTACGCTTGCCCCTCAACGGCGGATCGTCGAAAGTCGCGTCCGAACAATAAAGGGATCGTTGATGAATAAGCTCGGACTGGCCGCGATGGCGGCGGCATTGGTGGCCACGGCGGGCGCGGCGGCGCCCAAGACGACGACGCATCCCCAGGCCGAAACCGAGGCGCTCGACCTCGCCAAAAAGGCGATCGCATTGCGCTCGGTGACAGGTCCGAACAACCAGACGCCGCAGGTCGCGGCACTCTACAAAGCGGCGCTGGTCGCGGGCGGGTTCGCCGACAAGGATATCGAGATCACCCCGGTCGACGACACCGCCTATCTCATCGCGACCTGGCCGGGCAGCGATCCCAAGCTCAAGCCTTTGGTCATTTCGGGCCATATGGACGTGGTCGAGGCCAAGCCGTCCGACTGGCAGCGCGATCCGTTCACGCCGGTGGTCGAGAATGGCTATCTGTTCGGCCGCGGCGCCACCGACATGAAGCTCGACGGCACGATGGCGATCGCCGCGCTCAACGAATTGCGCCGGGAGGGCTATAAACCCAAACGGACGATCATCATCGAATTTTCGGGCGACGAAGAGACGCGGATGAAGACCTCGGCGATCATCGCCGAGAAGCTCAAGAATGCCGACCTCGTGCTCAATATCGATGGCGGCGGCGGCATTCTCGACGAGGCGACCGCCAAGCCCAAATATTGGACCTGGCAAGGCGCGGAAAAAACCTATGCCGATTTCGAGCTGACCGTGACCAATCCCGGCGGCCATTCCTCGGCGCCGCGTCCGGTCAACGCGATCGTCGAATTGTCGAGCGCGCTCGAGAAGATCGGCGCCTATCACTTCAAGCCTGAAATGAGCGACCTGACGCGCGAGGCGCTGAGCAAGGCCGCGCCTTATGAAGAGCCGGAAGTCGGCGCCGCGCTCAAGGCGTTCGTCGCCAATCCCAGCGACGAAAAAGCGCTGGCGGTGCTGCGCAACAACCCGAGCACGGTCGGACGGATCGGCACGACTTGCGTGCCGACCATGGTCAATGGCGGCCATGCCATCAACGCGCTGCCGCAAAAGGCGACGGCCAATATCAATTGCCGCATCTTTCCCGGCCACAAGCCCGCCGAGATCATGGCCGAGCTGCAACAGGTCGCGGGCGATCCCGCCATCGCCTTCAAGGACGTGACCGAAGGTTCGGTCCCTAACGACGCTTCGCCGATGCGACCCGATTTCATCGCCGCGGTCAATCGCGCGATGGGCAAGGTCTATCCCGGCGTTCCGGTCTTCCCGGCAATGTCGTCGGGTGCGTCGGACAGCATGTGGTTCCGCTATCACAACGTGCCGAGCTATGGCGCCAGCCCGACCTTCATCAAGGAATCGGAGGATTTCAGCCACGGGCTGAACGAGCGCACGCCGATCAGCAACATCGCCCCGGGGATCACTTATTATCTGTCGCTGTTCGCCGATCTGACGAAATAGCTCGCCAATTGCCGCTCGGCGAGGCTCCGTGCCTCGTCGGCGGTGAAGCTGTCGGGCGACAGGCAGAGTTCGAGCCATAGGCCGTCGACCAATGCAGTGATCGCGATCGCGGTCAGGCGGCGGTCGGCGGCCGCTATCCCGCATTCGGCGAGCAATGCCTCCAGATCCTCGCGATAGCGTGCGTAGATCGCGTCGTGGCGTTCGGCGATCTGCGGTTTGCCGGTCAGGCTCCAGAAAGCGATCCAGGTCGCGAGCAATGCGCGATCGGCGATCGGCGGGGCAAAGCTCGCGGTGACATAGGCAGTGAGGCGCGCGCGCGGATCGTCCCCCGCGGCGGCGACCGCCGCGGCCAACGCGTTGCTGACCTGATCGCCCACTGCCGAATAGGTCGCCGCGATCAGCGTCTCGATCCCGGCGAAATAATGATTGATCAATCCCGGCGAGACGCCCGCCTCGACCGCGATCGGGCGGACCGAGGCACCGGTCGCGCCGTCACGTGCCAGCACCCGCGCGGTGGCCTCGATCAGGCTCTGGCGGCGCGCATCGGGTTCGGCGCGCCTAATGAGCCCTCTCCCGCTCGCGGGAGAGGGTTGGGTGAGGGTCTTCTTCCTTCTTTCTCCGTCGCCAGCCAAAAGACCCTCACCGCTGCGACTAGGCAGCAAGCTGCCAAGTCTCGCTCCTCTCCCGCAAGCGGGAGAGGGTAGTTTGCGCGTGAATTCGTCACCCCGGGCTTGTCCCGGGGTCCTCCTCCATCTCTCCGTCGCTGCATGATGCACGGTGGATGCCGGGACAAGCCCGGCATGACGACGGTTGTGTTGCTGGTTTTCTTATTATACGATCGTACAACAAGCAACGGGAGTTCGCCCATGGCGCATCGATACGCGGACATTGAGGAGCACGATCCCGACGCCGATTGGAGCTTGCCCGGCTGGCTCTATACCGACTCCGAATATTTCGAGGTCGAGATGGCGCGTGTGCTGCGACCGTCGTGGCAGATCGTCTGTCACGAGAGCGACATCGCCAAGCCCGGCGATTTCCACACGATCGACTATCTCGGCGAAAGTGTGATCGCGATCCGCGGACAAGATGGCCAGGTTCGCGCCTTCGCCAATGTCTGCCGCCATCGCGCGATGCGGCTGGTCGAGGGACCGGCGGGGTGCGCGAAGAAGCTGGTCTGTCCGTACCATGCCTGGGCCTATGAGACCGATGGAAGGCTGTCGGGTGTGCCGATGAAGGGCGATTATCCAACGCTGCGGCTGGAGGATAACGGGCTCGCCGGAGTAGACGTCGAGATCTGGCGCGGCTTCGTGTTCGTCCGGCTGGAGGATAATGGCGGCCCCTCGGTCGCGGCGATGATGGCGCCGTACGATCACGAGATCGCGCCGTATCGCTTCGAGGACATGCGCTGCATCAGCCCGATCCGGCTGCGCGAGCGCCAGGTCAATTGGAAGAATGTCGGCGACAATTATTCGGACAATCTCCACATCCCGGTCGCGCATGACGGGCTGACCCGCTTGTTCGGCAAGAGCTATGCGATCGAGGCCCAGCCTTGGGTCGACAAGATGTCGGGCGGGCTCGTCGACCGCGTGTCGGACAATGTCTGGGAGCGCTTCTACCAGAAGCATTTGCCGCGCGCGGAGCATTTGCCCGAGGCGAACCAGCGGCTGTGGCTCTATTACAAGCTCTGGCCGAACATGGCGTTCGACATCTACGCCGACCAGATCGACTTCATGCAATGGCTGCCGTTGACGCCGACCACCAGCGTGCTGCGCGAAATGGCGTTCGCGCTGCCCGATGCCTTTACACCTGAAAATAAGCGCCGCGAGATGAAGCTGGTGCGCTACGCCAATTGGCGGATCAACCGCGTGGTCAATGCCGAGGATACCTGGCTGATCGAACGCGTCCAGCAGGGCATGGCGTCGCAAAGCTACACCGCCGGTCCGATCGGCGCGAGCGAGGTGTGCCTGCGCAGCTTCGCCAGGAAGATCCGGCATCTGATCCCGGAGGCCCGCCAGCATCGCGCGCCGGCGCCGGGATGGTCGCGGCGGCCGAGGGTGGTCGATTAAACAACCCCTCTCCCGCGTGCGGGAGAGGGAGGGGCCCGCCGCCGTCAGGCGGTGGGAGGGTGAGGGCCTTCTTCCTTCTTCGGGCGACTTGAAAAAAGAAGAAGACCCTCACCCAACCCTCTCCCGCAAGCGGGAGAGGGCTAGAAGAGCAAGGTGAGCGAATGACCAAGAAATACGACGCGATCATCATCGGCGGTGGCCATAACGGCCTAGTCTGCGCCTTCTATCTCGCGCGCGCCGGGCTCAAGGTCCGCGTGCTCGAACGCCGCGATATCGTCGGTGGTGCGGCGGTGACCGAGGAATTCCATCCCGGTTTCCGCAACTCGACCGCGAGCTATACGGTCAGCCTGCTCCGCCCCAAGGTGATCAAGGATATGCGCCTCCACGAGCGCGGCTGGCGGATCATCGAGCGCACGATCAGCAACTTCTTTCCGCACGAGAATGGCTATCTCAAGCTCGGCGGCGGCGAAGACCGCACGCGCGCCGAATTCGCGCGCTACAGCCAGAAGGACGCCGATACCTTCCCCAAATATGAGGAAGCGCTCGAACGCGTCGCCGACGTATTGCGCGATCTCTCGCTCAAGACGCCGCCCAATGCCGGCGGAGGTTTGCGCGCGCTGATTGCCGCCGCCGTGCAGGGCAAGAAGCTCGCCGGCATGCATATCGAGGCGCAGCGCGACGTGATGGACCTGTTCGTCAAGTCGGCGCGCGACTTCCTCGATGGCTGGTACGAGAACGAATATATCAAGGCTGCGTTCGGCTTCGACGCGGTGGTCGGCAATTACGCCAGCCCCGACACGCCGGGCTCGGCCTATGTCCTGCTCCACCACGTGTTCGGCGAGATCAACGGCAAGAAGGGTATGTGGGGCCATTCGGTCGGCGGCATGGGCGCGATCACCCAGTACATGGCCGAGGCATGCGAAGAGGCTGGTGTCGAGATCAGCCTTGAGGCGCCAGTCGCCCGGGTGCTGGTCGATGGCGGCAAGGTCGCGGGCGTCGTGCTGGAAAGCGGAGAGGAAATCGCGGCATCGATCGTTGCGTCGAACGCCGGGCCAGCATTGCTCTTCCGCCAATTGGTCGACCGCGCCGACCTGCCTGCCGAATTCGCGCATCGCATGGACCGATTCAAGGCCGGGTCGGGCACCTTCCGGATGAACGTCGCGCTCAGCGAATTGCCCGACTTCACCGTGCTGCCCGGCAAGGAAAAGGCCGAGCATCATACCTGCGGGATCATCATCTCGCCGACGCTCGATTATATGGACCAGGCGTTCACCGACGCGAAGGCGTTCGGCTGGTCGAAAAAACCGATCGTCGAGATGAAGCTGCCGACCTCGGTCGATGACAGCCTGGCGCCGCCGGGGATGCACATCGCCAGCCTGTTCTGCCAGCAATTCGCTCCCACGCTTCCCGACGGGCGTTCATGGGATGACGAGCGCGAGGCCGCGGCCGATTTGATCATCGATACGGTCAATGAGCACGCGCCCAATTTCAAGGCGGCGATCATCGCGCGCCAGATCCACTCGCCACTCGATCTTGAGCGCAAGTTCGGGCTGATCGGCGGCGACATCATGCATGGCAACATGTCGCTCGATCAGCTCTGGGCGGCGCGCCCGGTGCTCGGCCACGGCGATTACCGCAGCCCGATCAAGGGTCTCTACATGTGCGGTGCGGGTACGCATCCGGGCGGCGGTGTGACCGGTGCGCCGGGCCACAATGCCGCGCACGAGATTCTGCGCGACCGTTCGGTGCTAGGCCGGCTGTTCGGCTAGAATTGCTTTGGGGCGCAGGAAGTAGAGCGGGATCGCGCTCAGCATCAGTACGACGCTGAGGCCGGCGGCCTGCCAACCCGCGCCCCAGAAGGCGAACAGCGAGAAGACCAGACCGATCGCCGCGGCGGGGATCGCGATCCGGCGAACGAGGGCGGCCACGCACACCGCGAGGTAGAGCCACAAGGTTGCGCAAGACGCCAGGATCGCCATGAACTGGAACACGCCGCCCAGGGTCGGGCTGGTGGTGCAGAGGATCAGCACGGTCGCGAGTGCCGACGAGACGATAAGGACGCGGATCGGGACATCGCGGCTCGATACGCGCGAGAACCAGGCAGGCAGCAATCCGGCACGCGCCATGCCGAGCGGTACTTCGCCCTGGATCAGCACCCAACCGTTGAGCGCACCGATCGCGGCGATGGCGGCGAACAACGCGACCAGCAGCGAGGCGCCGCTTCCCCAAAACTGACCGACGAACAAGGCGAAGGGTGCCGAGGATTTGGCGACCGCGTCGGCCGACAGGATCAGCACGATCGCCGAGCAGACCAGGATATAGAGCAATCCGGTGACGACGGTGCCTGCCATGCTGGCGCGCATGATGTTGCGCGCGGGGTCGCGCACGCGTTCGGCGGCGACACCGGCGGATTCGAAACCGACCAGCGGGAACAGCGTCAGCGTCACTGCGGTGGCCATGCTCGCCATCACCGCCTGCCCGGTCGGCAAGACCGGCAGATGGACGTCGCCGCCTGCGCCCAGCGACACCGCGATCACGACGACGGCGATCAGCGGCGCCAGCTTCAGGATGGTCGTGACCACCTGGAATCGCCCGGCGGCGCGGGCGCCGGCAAGATTGAGCAAGGTCAGCAGCCACAGCAAGGCGATCGATGTCAGCGCGCCGAGCCAGGGAGTCGCATTGAGCGGCGGGAAGATCGCCGCCAGATAGCTCGCCGCCGCGGTGGCGATCGCGGCATTCGCCGTCCATACCGACACCCAATAGCTCCAGCCGACCAGCACGCCCGGCAATTCGCCGAGCGCCGCGCCGGTGATCGCCACCGCGCCGCTCGCCTCGGGCATCGCCTGCGCCAGCCGGCCGATCGTATAGGCGATCGCCAGCGCGCCGGCGATGCTGACGATCCAGGCGAGCGAACCGATCCAGCCGAACGGCGCCAGCGCGGCGGGCATCATGAAGATGCCCGATCCTATCATTCCGCCGACGACCAGCGCGGTCGCGGTCCAGAATCCGAAAGGCCTTTTGTCGCTGGTATCCATCGCCCGGCTCCCTCGGCGCGCAGCAAAGCACGTCATCCGACGCGGCGCCACTGGTCCTTTTCCCGCGACCTGGGCTAGGACACTCAACATGGCGAGCGGAGCAGCAGGCGGGACGGGCGGGATGGCGATGGGCGGCCGCTATCATCCGCGCCTCGTCGAGGCGGCGATGGCGCTCAACGACAATGCGCTCCATATCGCCGAGCCGCTGCTCAAACAGCATCTCAAGGACGACCCGTTCGACGTCGCGGCGATGCGCATGCTGGCCGAACTCGCCGGGCGGATCGGGCGTTATCGCGATTCCGAGGCGTTGCTGCGCCGCGCGATCGAGCTGTCGCCGGCCTTCACCGCCGCGCGCGCCAATCTCGCGCTGGTCCTGTATCGCCTCAATCGCCCGGCCGAGGCGATCGACGAACTTCAGCAGGTGGTCGCCGAGGATCCCGACAATCCCGGCCATGCCAATCTCCAGGCGGCGGCGTTCGGCCGGGTCGGCGATTTCGACGGCGCGATCGCGCTCTATGACCGCGTGCTCAAGGACGCGCCTAACCAGCCGCGCATCTGGATGACCTATGGCCATATCCTCAAGACCGTCGGACGCCAGCAGGACGGGATCGCCGCCTATCGCCGCGCGCTCGCGCTGATGCCGGCCTTGGGCGAGGCGTGGTGGAGTCTCGCCAACCTCAAGACGGTCAAGTTCGACGACGCGGATATCGCCGCGATGGAAGGCGCGCTCGCCGACTCCGCGATCTCGGACGAGGACCGCTTCCACCTCGATTTCGCGCTGGGCAAGGCGTTCGAGGACCGTCGCCAGGCCGAGGCCGCGTTCCGCCATTACGACGCCGGCAATGCGCTGCGGCGCACGAAGCTGGTCTACGACCCCGACGAGACGCGGCGCTTCGTCGATCGCTCGATCGCGCTGTTCACCCCCGATTTCCTGGCAGAGCGCGCCGACCAGGGATGCGGCGCGCCCGACCCGATCTTCATCCTCGGCATGCCGCGCGCAGGCTCGACCTTGATCGAACAGATATTGTCGAGCCACAGCTCGGTCGAGGGCACGTCGGAACTGCCCGACATCCCGACCCTGGCGCGGCGCGATCAGAATTATCCCGAAGGTCTCGCCGATTTCGCGCCCGAAAAGCTGCGCGCGCTGGGCGAGGAATATCTCAAGCGCACGCGCATCCAGCGCCGCACCGACCGACCGTTCTTCATCGATAAATTGCCCAATAACTGGGCGCATCTGCCGTTCATCCACCTGATCCTGCCCAACGCGAAGATCATCGATGCGCGGCGCCATCCGCTCGGCTGCTGCTTCTCCAACTACAAACAGCATTTCGCGCGCGGCCAGGCGTTCAGCTACGCGCTGGAGGACATGGGGCGTTATTATCGCGACTATGTGCGGCTGATGGCGCATGTCGACCGCGTGCTGCCGGGGCGCGTCCATCGCGTGATCTACGAGGACATGGTCGAGCATACCGAGCGCGAAGTGCGCAGCCTGCTCGACTATTGCGGGCTGGAGTTCGAGCCCGCCTGTTTGGCCTTTCACGAGACAGAGCGCGCGGTGCGCACGGCCAGTTCGGAACAGGTTCGCCAGCCGATTTTCCGTGAAGGGACAGAGGCCTGGAAGCCGTTCGAGCCGTGGCTGGATCCGCTCAAAACCGCGTTGGGCGACGTGCTCGATGCCTATCCGGCCGCTCCGGCCGCGTTGTAAAAACGCAACGCGTCGGCACGTAAATATCGTGCTGTCCCGTCTGCGCTTGACGAATGCTGCGCCTGCTAACACGCTGCCGTAACAAAAACGCAAAAGGGGCTTTCCATGTCACTCCTTCGCCGCCGTCTTGCCGTCAGCGGGTTGCTCGCTTCGGCAGCACTCGCCGCTACTCCGGCCCTGGCACAGGACGCCCCGCCGGCGCCCGACAGCCAGGCCAATAACCAGCCCGACAATGGCGACATCATCATCACCGCGCTGAAGCGGTCAGACAGCCTGCAGAACGTGCCGATCAGCGTCCAGGCGCTGAGCACCAAGAAGCTCGACGAGCTCAATATCTCGAATTTCCAGGATTATGTCGCGTCGCTGCCGTCGGTGTCGTTCCAGGCACTGGGCGGCACGCCGGGCACCAACGTCGTCTATATGCGCGGCGTCGCCTCGGGCGGCGACGGCAACCATTCGGGCTCGCTGCCCTCGGTCGGCGTCTATCTCGACGAACAGCCGGTGACGACGATCGGCGGCAATCTCGACGTCCATATCTACGACATCGCCCGTATCGAGAGCCTGTCGGGGCCGCAGGGCACGCTCTACGGCGCCTCGTCCGAAGCCGGCACGATCCGCATCATCACCAACAAGCCCGATACGTCGAAGACCTATGGCCGGATCGATGTCGAAGGCAACAAGGTCAGCAAGGGCGGCTGGGGCGGCAAGGCGGAAGGGATGATCAACCTGCCGCTGTCGCCCAACATCGCGTTTCGCGCGGTCGGGTATTACGAGAAGGATGCCGGCTTCATCGACAATGTGCCGGGCACGCGCGACTTCATTTCGCCCGCAGTTGCCGGCGGGCCGCCCGCGGTCGCGACCTATCCCAACAACACCATCCGCCCGGATGGCGGGATCAGCGTCAACAATGCGCCCTTCGTCAAGAAGGACTATAACGACACCGAAATCTGGGGCGGCCGTGCCGCACTCAAGGTCGACCTCGACAGCAATTGGACGATCACGCCGAGCTTCCTCTACCAGGACACGCGCAGCCACGGTTCCTACGGCTTCGACCCCAAAGTGGGCGACCTGGAAGTGCAGCATTTCTTCCCGGAATATCGCCGCGACCGATTCTGGCAGGCGGGGCTGACGATCGAGGGCAAGGTCGGCAATTGGGATGTGACCTACGCCGCCGCCTATCTCGATCGCAAAGATCTGCAGTCGAGCGACTATACCGACTATGCCGAGGCCTATGACAATCTCTACTCGTCGGTCGGCGGCCTGGCCTATTATTTCGCCTATTGGGACAAGAACGGCAACAATATCGACCCGCGCCAGCGCGTCGTCGGCACCGATCATTTCAAGAAGATGAGCCAGGAATTCCGCGTCGCGTCGCCGTCGACCGACCGGTTCCGCATCGTCGCCGGCGCCTTCTACCAGCGTCAGAGCAATGACATCCACCAGGATTACCAGATCACCGGGCTCGCTCCCGAACTGTCGGTCAATGGTTGGCCGGGCACCTTGTGGCTGACCCAGCAGCATCGCGTCGACAAGGATTACGCGATGTTCGGCGAGGCCAGCTACGACATCACGCCGACGGTGACCTTCACCGCAGGCGGCCGCGCGTTCATCTACGACAACACGCTGATCGGCTTCTTCGGGTTCGGGCGTAATCCGGGCGGCGGCTATACCGACTCGCCGCCGAACGGTGCGTTCAGTTCGAGGACTGGCTTCATCCAGTGCTTCACGACGGGCGGGCAGCGGTTACGCGATGCCTTGGCCAGTGGCGGGTCGACGACCTTGCTGCCGCCCGCGGTCGCGGGGGCGCCGTGCACCAACCTGGGCGTTTATACCAATGGGGGCGTCATCCCGGTCGAGGCATCGGGTCAAGGCGTGACCTATCGCTTCAACCTCAGCTGGAAGCCACGGCCGGGCCTGTTGATGTATGGCACGGTGTCGCGCGGATTCCGGCCGGGCGGCATCAATCGCCGCGCCGACGTGTCGCCTTATGCCGCCGACTTCCTGACCAATTACGAGGTCGGTGCGAAGACGACCTGGCTGGGCGGCAAGTTGCGCTTCAACGCCGCTTTCTATCGTCAGGATTGGGACAAATTCCAGTTCTCGTTCCTTGGCCAGAACAGCTTCACCGAAATCCATAACGGCCCCAACGCTCGTATCTGGGGCGCGGAATTCGACAGCTCGTTGACGCTCGGCGGGCTCAGCCTGACCGCATCGGGGTCGTATACCGATGCCAAGACGACCAAGAATCTGTGCCTGTTCGACGATCCGACCTTTACCTGCGCCGATACCGGCAACGGTAACATGATCTCGGCGCCCAAGGGCACGCGACTGCCGATCACCCCGAAGGTCAAGCTCAACGGCACCGCGCGCTACACCGTGCCGATGGGCGATGCCAAAATCTATGGTCAGGGGGTCGTGTCGTATCAGAGCTCGGCGTCGTCCGACATCCGTACGGCGATTTACGAGACGTTCAGCGGCAACGTCATCAGTCCCGCAGCGCAATTGGGCGAGTTGAAGGCGTTCACCACCGCGAACTTCGCGCTGGGGGCCGAATTCAAGAACTTCGACATCGAGCTGTTCATCGAAAACGCCTTCGACACGCGCGGCCAGCTCTCCCGGTTCCAGGAGTGCGGAAGCTGCGGACAGCGGCCCTATATCGTCCCGATCCGGCCGCAGACCGTCGGTGTCAGGCTGGGGTCGAAATTCTAGGAATGGCGGGCGCGGCCGTCGGGTGACGGTCGCGCCCTCAATAGTTTCGCTAGGGCGACCTTCACTTCGCCATGCTGGCGCGCCCCGGACTTTGTGCGTATCGCGACCGCGATGGAGCACTATGACGTCCTAATCGTCGGCGCGGGCCATGGCGGCGCGCAGGCGGCGATCGCCCTGAGACAGGGCAAGTTCGCCGGATCGATCGCGATTCTCGGCGACGAGCCAGAGCTGCCCTATGAGCGCCCGCCGCTGAGCAAGGAATATCTTGCCGGCGACAAGAGCTTCGAGCGTATCCTGATCCGCCAGCCGGCCTTCTGGGCAGAACGCCAGGTGACGATGTTGCCGGGCCGCCGCGTCGTCGCGGTCGATCCCGCCGCCCATCGCGTCACCACCGCCGACGGCGCCGAGATCGCTTATGGCAAGCTGATCTGGGCGACAGGCGGCCATGCCCGGCGGTTATCGTGTCAGGGCCACGATCTGACCGGCGTTCATACCGTCCGCACCCGCGCCGACGCCGATCGCATGATCGCCGAGCTGCCCGACGTGACCAACGCCGTGGTGATCGGCGGCGGGTTCATCGGGCTGGAGGCGGCGGCGGTGCTCGCCAAGTTCGGCAAGAAGGTGACTTTGCTCGAAGCGCTCGACCGCGTCATGGCGCGCGTCGCCGGCCCGGACCTGTCCGATTTCTATCAGGACGAGCATCGCGCGCACGGCGTCGACGTCCGCCTGGGCGTCGCGGTCACCGCGATCGAGGGCGACGGCAAAGCGACCGGCGTGCGCCTCGCCGATGGCACTGTCGTGCCCGCCGATCTGGTCGTCGTCGGGATCGGCATCGTTCCCGCGGTCGAGCCGCTGATTGCGGCAGGCGCCGAGGGCGGCAACGGCGTCAGCGTCGATGCGCAATGCCGCACCTCGCTGCCCGATATCTTCGCGGTCGGCGACTGTGCACTCCACGCCAACCGCTTTGCCGACGGCGCGGCGGTGCGGCTGGAGTCGGTGCAGAACGCGACCGACCAAGCGACGGTCGCGGCCAAGACGATCCTGGGCGAGGATGTCGCCTATGAGGCGACGCCGTGGTTCTGGTCGAACCAATACGACCTCAAGCTCCAGACGATCGGACTCTCGATCGGTTACGATCAGGCGGTCGTTCGCGGCGACCCGGCGACGCGCAGTTTCTCGGTCGTCCACCTGAAACAGGGCAAAGTGATCGCGCTCGACTGCGTCAACGCGACCAAGGATTATGTCCAGGGCCGCAAGCTGGTCGAAACAGGCGCAGTGATCGATCCTGTCCGGCTCGCCGACACGACCGTGCCGCTCAAGGAAATGATCTGAGCCTCGGCCGCGGCTTGCGTCACGCGAGCGCGATTTCTCGTTCGATCCCGATCGCTTCGAGGAACGTGGGGTCGTGGCTGACTACCAGCACCGCGCCGTCATAGCCGCGCAGCGCCGCTTCGAGCATTTCGATCGAGTCGAGGTCGAGATGATTGGTCGGCTCGTCCAGCAACAACAATTGCGGCGGCCGGACGGCGGACAGGACGCAGGCGAGTCCGGCGCGAAGACGCTCGCCGCCCGACAGGGTATCGACGACGCGCAACGCGGCCTGATTGCGGAAAGCAAAGCGGGCGAGCGCGGCATAGGCCTCGTTCTCGCCGAGCTCGGGATTAAGCGTGCGGAGGTTGGCGAGGATCGTCGCGTCCCGGTCGAGCAACCCGACATGCTGGTCGAGCAAGGCGATGCTGTCGGACCGCGTCACCGTCCCGCTGATCGGCTCGATCACGCCCGCCGCGAGCAGTAAAACACTGGTCTTGCCGGTGCCATTAGATCCCGTCAGCGCGATCCGTTCGGGACCGCGGATGGTCAGGCTGACCGGACCGATCCGCCGATCGCCGCGCGCGATCACCGCGTCCTCGATCCGCAGCACTTCGCGCGACGACGACAGCCCACTGGGCGGTAAGTCGATACGCAGCGGCGTCACGATCTCGACCCGCTCGCGTGCGGTCGCCCGCGCCGCCTCCGCCTCGCCGACCAGCCGCCGCGCAATCTCTCCCTCGCGCGCGCCGCTGCCCTCGGCGCGTTCCTTCATCATGCCGGCGACGATACGCGGCATACTGCCCGAGGCGCCGAACGCGCGGCCGGCTTTGTCGCGGCGTGCCTTCTTCTCGCGTTGCGCCTGTGCGCCGCGCTCGGCCTGGCGCAATCCGGCCTCGGCACGGTCGAGCGCCTGCGCGGCGCGCTCGCGATCGGCATCGCGCAGCGCGACGAAGGTGGACCAGCCGCCCTCGACCGACCGGCAGCCGATCGGCGCCAGTTCGACGATGATATCCATCGCCTCGAGCAGCGCGCGATCGTGGCTGGCGACCACCACGCCGCCTTTCCACCCGGCGATCAGTCCCGCGATCGCGGCGCGGCCATCGGCATCGAGATTGTTGGTCGGCTCGTCGAGCAGCAGCAGATCGGGCGTCGCGATCACGGCACGCGCGATGGCGATCCGCGTGCGCTGCCCACCGCTCAGGCTGGCGAGCGGGCGATCGAGATCGAGCCCGGACAAGCCAAGCTCGGCAAGCGCGCCGCCGATCCGCTCGTCGAGCGTCCAGTCGGCGGCGGCGAAATCATCGGCATCTCCCTCGCCCGCTTCGATCCGGCGGAGCAGGGCGAGCGGACCGGCCACCTCGAGCGCCGCCGCGATGGAGATCGTGTCGTCGGGCCAGTCCTGGCGCAGCAGCGCGACGCTGCCGGTGCGCGCGATGCTTCCCGAAGCCGGCGCGATCTCGTCCGCCAAGACGCGGAGCAGGGTCGATTTGCCGCAGCCGTTGCGCCCGACCAAAGCGGTGCGCTGGCGGCCGAAGGACAGCGTCAGATCGGAAAAAAGCGGACGGCCGTCAGGCGTCGAGAGCGACAGCGAATCCAAGGTTGCGAACGAAGACATAAGACACCTGGGCAAGAGAAACGGATCGGGCGATCGCGGTCTTGTCCAAGGTCGGTCTCCTTCGCTGGCGGGCGGAATACCCGTCTTGGTGCCGTCACATAGGGATGGTTGAAAGCGCGCGCAAACCCGCGGTCGGTTGACCCTGCGGCGGGTTGGGTATTTCCTTCCGCTCGTTCGATACAGGGAGTCGTCCGATGACCATCCGCAAGCTCGCTTTCGCCTCAATCCTGATCGCCGCCGGAATCGCCGCCGCACCCGCCCAGGCCCGGATCGCCCGCTGCGTGATCGATTCCGAAGGCACCAGCTATCGCGGCCCCTGCCAGTATGTTGTCGCGCGAGGCGGCACTTTCACGCTGAGCCCGGCGCATGCCCGCTCGTTTGGCGAAGGCGTGGTGAGCGTCACCGTCTACGTTACCCAGCGCGGCGTGGCGGATGTTCGCGGGCTGACCCGAGACGGGATCAATTCGCGCTGGGGCCGCGCCGTCCGCTCGCGCCGCGACAGCGCCTGCTGGGTCGGCGAGGACTTCTCGGTCTGCGCCTATTGAGATGGATGCTGAGGACGGCAACCCGCGCGATAGCTCGCGCCGTATCCCGCCCGGCCTGATCGCGGCCGCGGCGGTGTTGGTCATCGCCGGATCGGTGTTCAACAATTGGCATCGCGAAGCGCTGCTCGCCGCGCTCCGGGAATCGCTGCTGACCCTGGTGATCGTCGCCGTCTTGCTGGCGATCCTCGCGGCGATCGAAATCCTGCTCCATGGCCGGGCGCGATTATGGGGCAGGATCGGCGGCCTCGCGATCGTGTCGGGGGTCGTGTTGTGGCGGCTTTTCCATGGCGGCAGCACGATCATCGCCTCGATCGCCGGCATCGCCTGGGTCGCGGTGATCGGCTGGATGATCTTCAGGATGCTGCGCAACCCGGATCTCGGCCGCTAGCGCTACACCTCCCGATCTTGACTTTTTGCGGTGCAGCATCTATTTGGCCGCTATCGAGGCGTAATGCAGCGTGATCGAACCCGGCCTTATGGCTACGGTTCAGGCTCCGCCTCGGTCGTTTAAGCGACAGGCTTCCCAAGTCACGCGGGGTGTCATTTCTCCCCGCCGCCCGTGTGTCCATCGGACATGCGAGAGGCATTTTTGCATAAGGTTTCCATGACCAATTTCACTAATCTCGGCCTTGCCGAGCCGCTCGTTCGCGCGCTCGAGGCCAAAGGCTATTCCACGCCGACGCCGATCCAGGCGCAGGCCATTCCCTATGTGCTCGAAGGCCGCGACCTGCTCGGCATCGCGCAGACCGGCACCGGCAAGACCGCGGCGTTCGTCCTGCCCTCGATCCAGCGCCTGGTCGAGGCCGACAAGCGCGTCCTGCCGACGCATTGCCGCATGCTCGTCCTCGCCCCGACCCGCGAGCTCGCCAGCCAGATCGCCGAGAGCGCGCGCGCTTACGGCAAGTTCAGCCGCATGACGGTCGCGACCGTGTTCGGCGGCACCAGCATCAACAAGAACCGCCAGGACATGGCGCGCGGCGTCGACATCCTGGTGGCGACGCCAGGCCGTCTGCTCGACCTGATCGAGCAGCGTTTCGTCAGCCTCAATCTGATCGAGACTTTGGTCCTCGACGAGGCGGACCAGATGCTCGACCTCGGCTTCATCCACGCGCTGCGCAAGATCGTGAAGATGGTCCCGCGTCAGCGCCAGACCCTGTTCTTCTCGGCGACCATGCCGCAGTCGATCCGCGAGCTGGCCGATCAGTTCATCAAGGACCCGGCGCTCGTCTCGATCAAGCCGGCGGCGACCACCGCCGAGCGCGTCGAGCAATTCGCTACCCTGGTCAACCAGGCCGAGAAGCAGGCGCTGCTGACCATGACCCTGCGCGATCCGGCGATCGAGCGCGTGCTGGTCTTCACCCGCACCAAGCACGGCGCCGACCGCGTCGTCCGGTTGCTAGGTGGCAACGGCATCGCGGCCAACGCCATCCACGGCAACAAGAGCCAGGCCAATCGCGAGCGCGCGCTGGCCGCGTTCAAGACCGGCGAAGTAAAGGTCCTGGTCGCGACCGACATCGCCGCCCGCGGCATCGACGTGTCGGGTGTGAGCCATGTGATCAATTTCGAGCTGCCCAACGTGGCGGAGCAATATGTCCACCGCATCGGCCGCACCGCGCGCGCCGGCAATGACGGCATCGCGATCAGCTTCGTGGCGGATGACGAGCGTCCCTATCTGCGCGACATCGAAAGGCTGACGCGCCAGAAGATCGCGCTCAAGGCGCTGCCGGAGAATTTCCTGGCCGAGGCGGCGAAGATCGTCTCGACCCGGTCGAAGCAGTCGGTCACCGCGCAGCAGGAACGCGACGAGCGTCCGCGCGGCCCGCGTGGCGTTCGCCCGCCACGCAAGACGCACGAAGCGCGGCCGGCCAATCCCTATGCGCCGCGCGGCCGGAGCGGCAATCGCCGTCGCGGTCGCGGTGGCCAGGGCGGCGGCCGGAACCAAGCGAGCGTCTGATCGGAATTCCTCGCGAGCTTCGGCTCGACCGAGGGTGAGTAAGCGTACCGAAAGGGGCGTCGGAGCGATCCGGCGCCCTTTTTTTAGGGCGCCTGCCACCCCGCAACGGGCTAGCCAGCCGACCTTCCCGCGACGCTAAGAAAAAACCGCCCCTGCTTGGCAGCAGGAGCGGTTCTATCGCAAACCCGGCTAGCCGAGTTTCAGCCCTTCGGGATGATCGTCGGCGCGTCTCCGCCCGTCGACAATACATTGTCACCGTACGAGCTGACGGTGCCGCCGCTCAGGATTTCGATCGACTTGGGTGTCCGGATGATCTTGTCCCCGGATATTTCGATCCGGTTGCCCGTGCCGGTGACGCGAACTCCGGCATTGGCGTTGGCGGCGATGACCGAATCATAGATTCGCGCCGCGCCGTTGCCGCCGCTCGAGCTGACCAAGATTCCGACATTATTGTTGAAGATGAACGAATGCTCGACCGTCAAGGCGATCTGGTTCGCACCGTTCACCACAATTCCGTTGCCCGTGCCGGCCGCGGTAAACCCGCGAATGCTGGTGTTGCGCACGACGACGTCGCGCGCCGAAAGGATGTTGATTCCGTTGGTCGAGTTACCGCTCGAAGCAAGTCCTTCGATGTCGAGCCCGTCGATCACCACCTTGTCGTTCGCCCCGGCGTTGATGATGATGCCGTTGGTACCGGCGACAAGCACGCCACTTTCGACCTGATCGCAACGCAAGGTGATCGCCTTCGTAATCGTCACGCCACCAAAGCCGCCAGGGTCGATGCAGTTTATTTCGCCGTTCGCCGCGGTCTTGCTGATCGCACCCGCGAACGTTTTGCAGGGCGCGGTGCGGGAACACGGATTGACGTCATCGCCAACGCCGGAAATCCACGTACGGGTCGCCTGGGCCGCCGCGGGACTCGCCTGGAATGCCAGTCCGGCGATTCCTACCCCCAGAATTTTTATCCACGCTCTCTTCATGTTCAGCTCCCCTCCACGAAACATCGCATAACCCATCAGTGAGTCGGCGAAAATAACTTCCCTCAAGTCGTAAGATATCGCGTCGCGAAAACCCTACCCCTGTTAGAGTCGGGTCGATAACGACACTTATCGGAGGTGATGCTATCACTCATTTCGTCATGGTTAAAGAGCATGCCGAAATGAAGTTTTATGGGAATTTTGCGACGCTGTCGGTCGCCGCAAGTCGCGTCTCTCCCTAGACTTGCCGAAGAATGGCCATCAGCCAATTCTGGAGTGGAGAGCGGTGCCCTTCAACAAGTTCGAAGTTAACCGATTTATTTTGTTTCGATCAAAGACATGACGTTAGGGCTGCGCCCAACCGCGCGGCTTACTTGTCATACTTAATCAAGGTCTCGCCACGAACGTCTCGCAACGCCGGATCATGTCACGCGCGAGAGGGATGAAGCCATCCGGATTGGGCGGCGGATTGGTGAAGTCGAAGGCGCTGTGGCCGGCGGCGAAATCGTCCAGTGGGCAGCTGTGGAGCAATGCGGTCATGTCTCCGACGCGGCGCAGCGGACGTGCGTCGTGGACGAGCAGCACGGGCGTGCCCAACGCCAGGCAGGGGAGCGCGGCATGGATGCGCGTGGTGACGACGGCGGCCGCAGCGGCATAACGGTCGAGAAGGGCGTTGGCGGCCACTTCTCTCGCGACAGCGTCGAGCTGCTCGCCAATGAGATGCGTGACCTCTTCCACCGGCCCGGTCGCGGTCGTGCGCAGATGTGCGAGCGCGTCGGGCGGCACATCGCATGCGATGATCGTGCCGGTACGGGTGATATCCTCGCGGCGTGGCAGCGTCAGGGTCAGGCAGCCCGAATGGTAGGCTGGAATGCCGCGCCGTTCGAGTTGCTCCAATGAGAAGGCGTCGCGCGCGCCGACTGGACCCCAGCGCCGCAGGAACTCCGCGCCCGGCCCGCTGAGCATCCGCTCAAGCCGCGACCGGACCCAGCGCCTTAGCCGCGGCCTGCCACCCTGCACGAAATGCATCGAGATGAGCAGTGGCTCGATCGCCGGATTGGGTGGCCAGAAGTTGGTATCGTGCATGAACCAGCCATTGAGGATCATCCGGACCGATCCGTCATGCGCGGCGAGTGGCGCCGACAGGCGTTCGCGCGGAACGAGGACGTCGACCCGCGGCAGAAACCGACGGGCGGCCAATGCCTGGATCGTGTCGCCCAGGTTGGTGAGCCCGGGATAGTCGAGCAGGCCGAAGCGCGGCGAGGTCACGCACCTTCCTGCTGCAGACGGTCCATGAAACTGCCAGCTGCCGCAGGCTCATCCTTTCGCGCTGCGATCTTATGATTGCAGAGATGGAGCGCGCGCGTGCGCGACGTCACGTGTCGGTCGAGCGACTGGCCGGGATCGAAAATCCACCCGGCATCATCCCAGTGACAAGGGTAGAAGACATCACGGGGTTCCGCGTGATCGAGCAACCCGAACCGGCGCGCCAGCCCGGTCAGGGCAAGCGGACCCGCAACGCCCCAGGGAAGGTCGGCAAGCTCTACCGTGCCGTCCTTCCTAGACCGCCAATATGCCCAGATTCGATCCGATAGCCGCAGCCAGTCCGGCACGTAGGGATGCTCGAACAGCTCCAGCACCTGCGCGATCACCGGGCTGTCCGACGGCAGTTGCAGAACACTGGAACCAAGGGTCGCATGGTCTTGCCAGCCGAACAGCGTCTGCCCCTCGCGACACACCACCGGCGCCAGCATGTAGACGTCGAGATCGACCCAGAGCCCCTTGCTCCGCCGCTGCAGCTCGAAACGAAACCGGTCGGAGAACAGGGCCACGCTGCCGCTGCGGTGGCGAATGATCGTGTCGGCAGGCAGGATAGTCGCGGCATCGACGACGCGGACGCCGGACGGCACATCCCGCAGTGGCTCGTAACAATAGAGTTCGACCTGGTGCCCCATCGCCAGCATCGAGCGGAGGCAGGCTCGTTCGACCGGCGACAGCCGCTCGCCAATCCAGAGCGATACGCAAACGGGCAATTGATCGCTCACCTGCGGGTATTTACCCGCCTGGCAATTCCGATCAAGAGACGGCCATGACCGACATGATCCGACAGGTCGACCGCGCTCCCGCTCACCGGGGCTATGTCGTGATGACCTATCCCCGTTCGGGCGGCAGCTGGTTCGCGCAATTGCTGGGCTCGACCGGCGCGTTGGGTCGGCCCGAGGATTGGTTCAACGGTCAAGGGTATCGCGACCGTGGCATCGCTGACTATCCGCTCGACCGCGCCGGCCAGCGTGCCATGATGCTCAGTCGCGGCATGACCGAGAACGGGGTGTTCGGCGTCAAGCTCTCACCGCAGCGTCTCGACGACCTCTGGCCAGATCGCTGGGCGGAAGACTTTCCCGAGCGTCGCTTCATCCATCTCGTGCGTCGTGATCGGCTGGCGCGGGCGCTGTCGGACGTGAAAGCGCAGCAGACCCGGCAATTTCGCGCCAGCTCGACCGCGCGCGGCGAGCCGCGCTACAGCGCCGCGATGATCCGCGACATGATCCTCGCCCAGGCGGTGAACGAGGCTCGCGTCCAGCAATATTTCGCTCTCCATGACATCGCGCCGCTCGAGATCGCGTATGAGGATCTGCTCGCCGACGCCCCGGCCGTGCTGATCGGGGTTGCTGCCTTTCTCGGGGTGAGCGGTAGCGTGCAACCGAACGCCGGCAAGATCGATCTGACCATTCAGCGCGACGCGACCAATGCGGAATGGCGAACCCGTTTCCTGGCGGAGCAGCAGACGCTCGATCAAATGCCGGCACTAGTCACTGGACGATGGGAGCGGCTGATCGACCGACTTGGGGGTTTGGCGAACCGTCGCGGCGAAACGGGCTGGGCAAGAGTAGCTCGCCGCCCCTAGGCGACCAGCCGCCGCATCCCTCGGCCCAGGGCCTGGCGAATCCCAGCAAGCCCGCCGACGCGCTCGTCCTCCCACAAATCGACCGAGCTCGACACGGTCAGCTGCACGAAATTGCGCGGGCGCCGTTGTGCGTCGATCCGCGACACCGAATGCAGCGACGTATTGATGCATGGAAACAATATCATGCGGTTATGGCGCGGACGGATCGTCAATGCTTCACCATCGGCAGCGTGCAAGATCAAATCGCCGCCCGTCATCTCGTCCTCGTCGCCGTCGCACAGATAGATCAGCATCGTCGCGGCGCGGCGGCGGTGATCGACATGCGCGCCCCGCTCGTAACCGACTTTGCCCTGGAGGATGTCGGTGCGGACGAACAATTGATCGGGAGCGAGACCTGTGGGCGCGAGAAACCGCCGCTCCTTTTCGCCTCGTGCTTCGATATGCGAGACAAAGCGCGCGCGCGACAGGCCGACCACCGCCTCGCGCGCGATCACGTCGGCGAACGGCGCGAGGCACAGATCGACGAACGCCTGGCTCTGGGTCCAGTCGAAGAGCCGCCGCCACGCCGGTTGGGCATCGAGCAGCACATCGAATTCGGGATCGCCCCAGAATCGCGAATAGCCGGTCGGCCCGCTATTGTGCGGGCACGGCGGGAAGGATCCACGCAGCGCGTCATAGTCGTCGGCGTCGAGATAGCCGTCCACCATGACGTGCGGAAACGGCCAATCGCTGACAGTCGCGCGGTTCGGGCTCGCCTCCATACGCTCAGTCTATGCTTTCGCGCACGCTGGCGTCCAGTGCAGCAATCTTGCCGTCCTCGAGCCGCAGGACGCGGTCGCACCGTGCAAGGCTCTCCTTGCGGTGCGCGATCATCAAGATCGTCGGCCGCGGCGTCACGTCGAGCAGATTACCGATCAACATCCGTTCGGCGGCGACGTCGAGGGCATTGGTGGCCTCGTCCAAAATCAGCAGGCGAGGGTTGCGGATCATTGCTCGCGCGATCGCCAGCCGTTGACGTTCGCCGCCCGAAATCAATGTGCCGCGTTCGCCCACCACGGCATCGAGTCCATCGGGCATCCGCCGTACCATTGCATCGGCGCCCGCCAACTTTAGCGCATGCCACAACGCAGCCTCGCTCGCCGCCGGGTTCGCCCAAAGCAAGTTGCGCCGGATGGTATCGTAAAACAGATAGGGATCCTGCGAGATATAGCTGATGCGAGCCCGCCAGGCCGGTAAGACGGCCGGGGTTAGCGGCACGCCGTCGATCAGGATCGCGCCAGCGAGCGGCTCGTACAAGCCGACCAGCAGGTCGACCAGCGTCGTCTTCCCCGCGCCCGACAGACCGGTCAGCCCGACAAATTCTCCGCAGGCGATCGCCAAGGAACAATTGTCGAGTCCGCCGCCATCGGCGCCACCCGATACATGCGCAAAGCTGACCCCGCGAAACGCGATCTCTCCACGAAAGACGGGAGCGGCATTCGTGCTCCTCGCGACGACGGCCGTCGCCGCGGCAAGTTCTTCCTCGAGATCGGTCAATGCGCGATAGGCGGGGAGCAGCTTGGCAAGCTGCTGACTATGCTGACGCAGCGTCGCGGCAGGGCCGGTCATTCTTAGCAGAATCAGCAACAGTCCAACCAGCACCGCCGGCGCCAGATGAAGCACCAATAGGCCTACCGCCGCCACAATCATCCCGGCGATCGCCGCGATCGTACCGATCACGACCTGGCGCCGCGCCTGGCCGCGGGCAAAAGCCAGTTGATGGCCGGCGACATTGTCGAGTGCCGTCTCGACCTCGGCGACATAGCTCGCCTGGAGGTCCTGGCTGACGGCGAGTTTGAGCCCACCGAAGAACTGGACGATGGTATTCATCGCCGCCAGATTTCCCTCGACATTGGTCTGGCCGAGCGAATGCGCTTGCTGCATCGTCCGAGTCAGCAGCACACCACCCAGCCCGAGCACGGCAAGACACAGCAGCGACAGTTGCGGCGACAGGACAATCGCGGCGATGCACTGGCCCAACAACGTGATCGCCGCGATCAGCGAAAACTGCATCATCCGCGCCGCTGTCGCGACGTTCTGTACGTCGGCACCCAGAATCTGCGCGACCCGCGCCTGGTGCAAGCGTGAGATCACCTCCCAGCGTGCATGCGCGGCGCTATGGACCACCCGCTTGCGCCGCGCATCGACGAAATCGATGGTTGATCGCGACAATAGGACGTCCCGGGCCGCGACGACGACCACGCGCATGATGAACAGCCCTGCGAACAATCCGAGCATGGCTATCACCTGGCCCGACTGGCTGGGAATACCGATGCGCGTGAAGAGGGCATCGACCAGGCGGTCGAGCACCGGTTGCCGCGATCCGCGGTCGAGCGTTATCGATACCATCGGCATGATCAGAATCAATCCAGCCGCTTCGATCATCGCCGCCAGCAGCGTCGCCGCTATGCCGAGCGTACCGCGTCGGCCCGACGAGCGCGCGAGATCGCGCGCGAATTCGCCGATCAGCGACAGGATGCCAGTCGCTGCTTCCCCCGATGATGATCGCCCCCCCGGCATGTCAAATATCGGTTATCCGATCGAACAGCCGGGAGCAAATTCGGCGCTATCAGATCCTTCCTAGCAACTGCCCGACGCCACTGTTAGACTGACGTCAACCCGGGGGGGATTTGTTGACCAGATTGAGCGTCGTCATGCCGGTCAGAAACGCATTGCCGTTTCTCGATGCAGCGATTTCGAGCATTCTCGAGCAGAGCTTTGGCGAATTCGAACTGGTGATCGGCGACGACGGGTCGACTGACGGGTCGACCGAACGTCTGCTGGCATGGGCGGCGCGCGACTGTCGCATCCGGTTGCTTCATCGCAGCCAGTCCGGTGGACCGGTCGGGTCATCCAATTGGGTCGCCAATGCCGCCCGTGCGCCGGTCGTCGCGCGGATGGATGCTGACGATGTCGCCCATCGCGACCGGCTCCGGCGCCAGATCGACCTGTTCGACGGGCGGGCCGACGTGGTGCTGGTTGGCACCTTGTTCGAAGCGATCGACGCCAAGGGGCGTTTGACCCGGCGGAGCGGAGCGCGGGCGATCGATCCCGGCGACGCGCCGCCGATCGCACACGGCTCGATCATGTACCGAAAGGCGGCATTCGACCAGGTCGGCGGCTATGCCGCGGGCACCGATTATTTCGAGGACGTCGACCTGTATTACCGCATTGCCGCGGCGGGCAAGCTGATCGTGCTGACCGAACCCCTGTATCGATACCGGTTCAGCGAGACGAGCGCGCGGCTCAACATTCCCGTCGCGCAATTGCAGCACGCATTCGACGTCAAACGCGCCAAGCAGCGCGCATACCGCCGTCTGCCCCCGATTCCCCCATCGGTCGTCGATCTGCGGCCTGAAACCTTGCGCGTGGTCGGCTCGCTGCGGTTATGGTCGGGCGGGCGGCCCGGGATATTGCGACAATTGCTGAGGAGCCGGGCGCTGGGCTGGAACCTGAATGCCGTCAAGGTGTTGGCGTGGGCTGCATGGGGAGCGATCAGTCCGGGTACGTTGCGCGCGAGCATGCGATTGGCCGGCGTGCTGCGCACGCGCGCCACGCGCCGCCGCATCGGCAGCGCAACGATGGTCGAATGGCAGCCGCGCATGGCCATCGGCACCGATGGTCCTGGTCCAGTCATGAAGTCCGGCCGGTCCGTGGCCGAAGGATCGCTCGCGGGTCGCGCGAACCAACCGCGCAGCGACGGCGACTTAGCGATCACCGGCCGCGCCTGAGCGATCCGGCGCCCTTTTTTGGTGTTGCAACGATCAGTCGTGCGCTCGTCCGTCGGCTGCGCCGACCAGCGTATTGATATAGGCAGCGAGCGCGGTTCCGCCGCGCTCGGGGGCAGCCGGCGTGTCGAAGCCGTCGTCGACGCTCACCGCCGTCATTCGCGCATAGGAATCGGCCGCCGCGTCCGAAAAGCCGAGCGCGCGATACGCGTCCACCCAGCGATCGCGGGGCGTCACCTGGACCGTCACGGCTTTCCCCAGCGCGGCGGCAAAGGCGGCGGCAACGTCGTTCGCTGAATAGCGCTCCGGCCCTCGACATCTTTCGCTGCCTGACCTTGCACGCCGGCCCCGCAGATATGCGGTTGCCTCGGCGAGCGGACCGCGTCAGTCTCGGCGCGCCTGCACAGGGGGAAAATATGCGCCGGATTCTGCTCGCGTCACTGCTCGCCGCCACCGCGTCGATCGCCGGGGCCGCGTCGACGCCCAAGGAAGAGCTGATGGCCCCGCCGGCGGGCGTGCGGCATTATACGATCAGCTCGACCGCTGGGAAGCATGGTGACGTCTGGTCGTGGACGATGCCCGATGGCCGGGTCGCCTATCGCATGTCGATGTCGCTGCGCGGCTGGGTCACTGAAACCGACGAGCTCGTGACCCTGGCGCCCGACAAGCGGCCATCGGCGATCGCGATCCGCGGCTTTACCGATTCGGGCGACGCCACCGAGAATTTCGATGTTGATACCGCCGGCGTCGCGCGCTGGAAGACCGCCGTCGATTCCGGCTCCGCGCCATTCGCCGCGCGGCGCTACAATAGCTATGGCGGCCCTTGGCTCGCCAGTGAGATGGACGTCAACGCGCTAGTCGCGGCGGGCGCCAAGGGCATCGACTTATTGCCGACCGGCCATGCCAGCATCAAGATCGGCCAGCCGGTGCAGATTGACGGTCCGCAAGGCAAGAAGACCGTCAAACTTGCCTTCATCACCGGCTATGGTTTCTCTCCGTCGCCGGTCTGGCTCGATCAGGACAACCGTTTCTTCGGCAATGCCGGGCAGATCTCGCTGCTGCCCGAAGGCTATGAGAGTGACGGGCCCAAGCTCAAGGACATCCAGGACAAGGCGATCGCGGCGATGGTCCGCGACATTGCCCATAGCTTCCTGGCGCCGGCCAACCGTACGCCGACCCTGGTCGACCACGTGCTGATGTTCGATTCGGTCGCGGGCACCTATCTGCCCGACCGCGCGGTGCTGATCTCGAACGGCAAGGTCGCGTCGGTCGGCGCCGCCGGGTCGATCAAGGCGCCCGCGGGCGCGGTCGTGATCGACGGTAAAGGCAAGACGTTGCTGCCCGGCCTGTGGGACTCGCACCAGCATGTCGGCGACGACTGGAACCTGCTGCAGAACCTCGCCACGGGCATGACCAATTACCGCAGCCCCGGTTCGATGATCGACGAGGCGCTGAGCATCTACAAGCGCCGCGCCGCCGGCGACCTGCTCGCGCCCGACGGCAAGATATCGGTGATCATCGATCGCAAGGACCCGCTCGCCGCGCAGGGTGCGCTCACCGTGTCGTCGGCTGCCGAAACCATCGCCGCGGTCGACAAGATCAAGGCAGCCGGTCTGTGGGGAGTCAAATTCTATACCTCGATGAATCCGGCCTGGATCGCTCCGGGCGCTGCCGAGGCGCACAAGCTCGGCCTCCACGTCCATGGCCACGTCCCGGCGGGCATGCGCCCGCTCGACGCGGTGCGCGCGGGCTATGACGAAGTCACGCACATCAACTTCATCATGATGCAGGCGATGCCGCAGGACGTGGTCGACAAGGCCAATACCGCCGCGCGGCTCGAGGGGCCGGCCAAATACGGCAAGGATGTCGATCTCGACTCCCCCACGATGAAGGCGTTCTATGCCGAGCTGTCGAAGCGCGGGACGATCATCGATCCGACCCTGACCGTCTGGGAGCCGCTGATGACCTCGGACGGGACGGCGATGTCGCCCGAATATGCGCCATTCGCCGAGGTCGCGCCGCCATCGGTGGTGCGCGGCTGGAAGATCCCGGGCTATCCGCTGTTCGGCGGGCTGACGCGCGACGATTTCCGCAAGAGCTTCGACAAGATGGTGGGATTGGTCGGCCGCCTTCACCAGGCCGGCGTGCGCATCGTCGCGGGGACCGATGGCTATGGACTTGAGCTGGTGCGTGAACTCGAACTCTATCAGCTGGCCGGGCTGACCAATGCGGAGTCGCTCCAGACCGCGACGATCGTGCCGGCGCGGATGACCGGGATGGACGGCCGTGTCGGATCGATTGCCCCGGGCAAGACCGCGGACATCATTCTGGTCGATGGCGACGTGTCGAAGGACCTGACCAATCTCCGCCATGTCCGGACGGTGTTCCTCGACGGCTATCGCCTCGACGGCGCCGCGCTGCGCCAGGCGAGCGGCCTCAGCGGCATGCCGAAATAGCGATCACGCACGACCGGCGGCACTCGCACCGGCCGGTAATCTTGGGGAATATCAATGATGGAACATCGCTGGACCGCGATCGTCACGATCGTGGCGTTGCTGGTCTATTTCTACATGAGCCTGCAGGTCGGCCGCGTGCGCGGCACATCGGGCATCGCCGCGCCCGCCATGACCGGCGACCCGCTGCTCGAACGTGCGGTCAGGGTGCATATCAACACACTCGAAGGGCTGCCGCTGTTCCTGGGCGGCTTGTGGCTGTTCGCGATCTATTGGAACGAATATGTCGCCGCCGGACTCGGTGTGGTGTGGATCGCCGGGCGGCTGATCTATGCCGCCGGCTATATGGCCGAGCCCGGCAAGCGCAGCACCGGCTTCCTGATTCAGTTCGCGGCCAGCGGGGTTCTGCTGCTCGGGGCGCTGGGGAGGATCGTCTATACCTTGGTGACGGGTGGGGTCTGATGGACCTTGCGTCGCGGGCTTAGAATTTATCGGGATGCCGGTCTCTGGACAGGATGATCGTATCGCCCTGTCGATCGACCTTGGCATCGAATATGGCGGCGACGGCCCGGCTGAATCCCGCCGGGTCGTTTGCGGCAAAAAGGCCGGTGACCGGCTCGCGCGCCAGGCTGGCATCGCGGATTTGGATACGGGTGTCGCTATAGCGGGCGAAGCTGTCCGCCGCAGTCTGCAGCGTCTCGCCTTCAAACGCGATCTTGCCTTCCAGCCATGCCAACCCGCGCGTCACGGCATCGGACGGAACCGGTAAAGGCCGCTCGGGCGGCGTTGGCCGAAACAAGTGCGGCTCGGCCAGATCCAGCTTCATATCGGATGTTACCGCGACCACGCGTTGATCGCCCCATGCTGGCGCGGTCAGCCTGACCTCTCCCTGGTGAACCAGCAGATTGACTGGCGCGCCGGTCAGCTTGCGGACGTTGAATGTGGCCTGGCCCGTTATCAGGCGACGCCCGTCGACCTCGACGACGAGCGGCTTCGTCCTGCCCCGCGCGACCGAGAAGAAAGCCTCGCCCTTGAGCAGGGTCACGCGCCTCTCGTCCGCGCCGTCGCGAATTCTGATGCTGGTATCGGTGTTCAGCATGACCGTCGAACCGTCCTTCAACGGCACCAGGCGAAGCTCGCCCCGGCCCGTGCTGATCGTCGTGCCGGCAGCGGGCATGCCGACCCCCAACGCGATCAACGTCGCACCGGCGACGGCCGAGCCCGACCAGATCAAGGTCCGGCGGCGCGAAATCCCGTTCTTGTCGGCAGGCATGGGAGGGGCAAAATCGGCGGGATCGAAGCGCGACCCCAATGCCTGGGCGGACTCGCTCTTCAGCGCGATCGCCTGTGCCCGCAACATGGCGCCGCGCCGCCGCGGATCGCCATGCAGCCACGCTTCGAGCTCAGCCTGCTCGCCTGGGGTCAGCTGTCCACGATCAAGCCGCGCCGTCCAATCGGACGCGGTTTCATCAATGCTTCGACTGGATTCGAATGTCGGCATCTAGCGAGGCAATCTCCACACCCTTGCTTCTAGAGCCTCGAGACAGCGCTCTTCCGCCATGTCCAAACCACTCGATCAGGAAACGAATGCCTCTGGATATATGCTTTTCGACGGTATTCTCTGAAATGTTCATTTGGGAAGCGATTTCGCGCTGGGGCAAACCGTGGACCCGGCGCAAGATGAAGGCCTCGCGCATTTTATCGGGCATCGCCGCGATCGCGTGGGCCGTTCGCGCAATTCGTCGCGATCCACGGCATATTGTTCGGGTGAGGGACTGTCGTCAGGGCAATCGAACCGCTCGTCGATCGCGTGGAGGGGCACGATCCGGGCGCGGCGGATGTGGCGCGTGATCAGCGAGCGGGCGATCTGGAACAGATAGGCGCGCGGATAGCTGATCGTATCGACGCGCTCCATCTCGGCGAAGATCGCATAGGATTGCTGGATGACGTCGTCCGGCTCGAGCCCCACGACCGTGGATCGGGACAGCCATGCGCGCAGTTCCGGCTCATGCGGCAGGATGTTTCGAAGAAACCAGCGTGTTCGTTCCTGGTCGAATCCGCTCATCTGGTATCCGTAGGCAAGGGAAATGGGTATCCCGCGACCGCCCGCGATCCACATGGTGGAACCAGGCCGCGCCGTGTCGATTCGAACCTCCGCTAGCCTGAATATGTGACAGTCCGTCGCGCGGGCGGCGCTTCCAGACGCGATGGCGGCAACGGACGGCACGCGGCCCACGTCGCGCTCGCGCGCCGGACCAGCAGCGCAAAATTTTCTTCCGCCCGGTGGCGGAAGCGGTCAGCCCAAGGCTCTCAGTCCCCAACAGGGCGACGATCGTCGCATGCAAAAGGGGGATGAAGATGTTTTCGCGTCATACCATTCTGTGCGGCAGCGCCATCGCCGCCAGTGTCGTGTCGGCGCCCGCTTATGCGCAGGGCCGCAGCTTCGATATCCCCGCGCAGGCCGCGGTGAAGGCGATCCCGGAGCTCGCCAGGCAGGGCCAGATCCAGATCGTGGCCTCGGCGCGCGACCTGGCCGGCGTTCGCACGCCGGCGATCAAGGGCACGATGGATGCGCGCGAAGCGTTGCGCCGCCTGATCGCGGGGACGCCGCTCCGCATCGTCGGCGACGACGGGCAGACGGTCACGCTGCGGTCGAACCGTGCGTCTGACAATGGCAAGGGGCGTAGCGTCGGGAACGGCGTGATCCGCGGTCGTGTGCTCAACACGGCGACCGGCCAGTATCTGCATAATGCCGAGGTGCGCGTCGAAGGCACCGATATCGTCACCTATACCGACGACGACGGCAGCTTCCGCATCACCGACGTCCCGAACGGCGAGGTCACGATCGTGGTGCGCTATGCCGGTTTGCAGGACATCAGGACCACCGCCAATATCGCCATCGGCAAGCCGGCGTCGGTCGACATCGCGATGCGGCCGCAGGCGCTCAATGCCGGGAACGAGGGCAGTCAGGATATCACGGTCGTGGGCGTGCGCTCCGGCGAAGCCGCCGCGCTGATGAAGCGGCGTTCCGCGCCCAATGCCATGAATGCGGTCGACGCGGACAATTTCGGCGCGCTGACGATGGGCGACGTCGGCGAATTCCTCAAGAACATGCCCGGCATCTCGCTCGACTATGTCGAGGTCGATACCAATGCCGTGCGCATTGGCGGCCTCGATCCCAAATATTCGCTGTTCACGACCGACGGCGCCCGCATGGCGACCGCGACCTCGAACAACAATGCCGGCCGCCAGAACTCGTTCGAGCAGATGTCGATCACCGGCATCTCGCGGATCGAACTCAACAACACGCTGACCGCCGGGATGGACGCCGACGCCCCGGGGGGCTCGATCAACCTGGTCAGCAAATATGCCTTCCAGCGCAAGAAGCGCCTGTTGCAGCTGCAAATCGGGGCGATCGGCACGTCCGATTCCCAATTCGCCGCGCGGTACATGCCGGACGACAAGAAGCATGCGACGATCTTTCCGTCCGCGCAGGTTTCCTTCGCCGACGTCTTCCTCAATGGTCGTCTCGGGGTCGCGCTCAGCGGCAGCTACAACGCCAATTATGTTGAGCAGGATCGCGTCCAGACCGATTGGTCCTACCTGAAGGACGGTACGGTCCTGCCCTATCAGGTGATGTGGCGCCCCGGGCCGAAGTTCACGCACCGCGAAGCGGTGAACGGCGCGATCGACTATAAATTCTCCGACAAGCTCGTCTTCTCGCTGCGCGGAACCTACTCATTCTACGACGTCGAATATTTCAACCAATACACTTTCCTGACGTTCGGCACCTCGGCCAAGAGCTATGCCACCGCGGATTCGACGCCGACCCATATCGTCGTCAATCCGAACGGCGCCAACACCAACGTCAACACGCAATATTCGCATCGCTACGCCGGCACGCCGGCCGGGATCATCGCCCCCAAGCTGGAATATCAGGGCGACAGCTGGGACATCGTGCTGCGCGGCGCTTATTCCAGCTCGGAATACCATTTCCGCGACGGCAGCAAGGGCTTCTTCCAGCGCGACGACACCAAGGATTCGGGGATCGGCTTCACGCTCGATCGCGCCTCATCCGAGTCCCCGGCTTATACGCTGACCCAGACCGCCGGGCCGTCGTGGAGCAATCCCGACAATTGGCTGCCGGTCAGCAATACCGTGCGGTCGGCGGAGTCCAATGCCGCCGGCCGTCAATATGGCGGCAATCTCGACATCAAGAAGAAGTTCGATGTGGGCCCCGTTCGCGCCACCTTGCTGGCCGGCGGCGGCATCCGCACCAACGAATGGTCGACCACCGAAGGGTCCTACAATCTGTTCAATTATGTCGGCCCCAAGGGGTCGACCCTCCCGGCGACGACCAATTACCAATTCCAGATCCGCGGCTTCGACGCCGGCAATTTCAACGATCAGGGCTGGCGCGCCGACAGCAATTACGCGACCTGGGCGCTCTATCAGCAGCATCCGGAATATTTCGTGCCCGACGTCGTGGGCAATTTGCAGCGCGACTACCTCAACAATCATCGCGTCCGCGAAACGATCAGCTCCGGCTATGTCGAGCTGCAAGGCCAGGTCGACAAACTCAAGTTCGACCTCGGCCTGCGTTATGAAGGAACCCGCGAAGGCGCGCTGATCGCGAAAGTCCGCCCGGCGAAAGATGTCCTCGCCGCGGGGTACAAGGCCGGCACCGTCGATTATGTGAATTATCAATATTATAACGGCCAGCAGCTGTGGAAGACCGGCGATTATGGCGACTGGTTCCTGAGCGGCGGGCTCAAATACGATTTCAACCGACATCTGGTCGCGCAATTCGCCTTCAGCCAGGCGATCCTGCGTCCCGACTATGGCAATCTCGGCGGCGCCATCTCGGTCAACGACACGACCCAGATCGTCACCGTGCCCAACCCGCTGCTCAAGCCCGAGCATTCGACGAAATATTATGCCAGCCTGCAATATTATCTCGAGCCGGCGGGCATCATCGCGATTTCGGCCTATCGGCTCGACGTCAAGGACATGCAGGTGACGGGCATCACCATCGATCCCAAGGACGCCGGCTACAGCGACAGCGACTATAGCGGCTATACCTTCGTCAGCACGGTGAATCAGCCGGGCGTGAGCAGCACCAACGGCGTGACGTTCGAATATGACCAGCAGCTGACCTTCCTGCCGGGGGCGCTGAAAGGCTTCGGGCTTCGCGGATCGTTCAACCTGGTCGACCCCGATGGCGTGCGCGTGAACCTGCCCAAATATTCGGCCAATTGGGGCATCCGCTATGGCCGCGGTCCGATCGATTTCCAGCTGACCGGCAATTATCAGTCGTCCTACCGCACCAGCGCGCTGAGCAACACGCCGACGACTGCCACCAACGGTATCCTTTATCACGCCGACCGCACGCTGTGGAACGTCAGCGCGACGTACAAGATCTCCAAGAAATACGCGGTGCAGATCGCCGGCCGAAACATCTTCAACGCGCCGGACATCGTCTATTCCAACATCCGCAGCCGGGTGCAGCTCTACAGCATCTATGGATCGATGTGGAACGTCGCGTTCAAGGCCACTTTCTGAGCCGCCATTTCATCGATCAGTTTTGCGGAGTTTCATGATGTTGACGATCGATAGGCGTAGCCTCGTTCTGGGTGCCGGCTTTGGCCTGGGCGCGCTGCTGGTAGCGCCGGGCCGGAGCCTCGCCCAGCTGCTCGCCGCCAAGGGGTTCACGCATAGCGTGGCGAGCGGAGAGCCCGGCCCCGATTCCATGCTGCTATGGACGCGGTACGTGCCCGCGACGGGCGAGGACATCGTTCGGCTCGATGCCGAAGTCGCGCTCGATCCTGATTTCACCAAGGTGATGTCTGGCCGCAGCGTGCGCACCGGCGTCTATCGGGACTGGACGGCGAAGATCACGGTCGACGGGCTGAAACCGGGAACGGTTTACTGGTATCGCTTCGTCGCCCCCGATGGCAGCCGCTCGCCGGTCGGCCGGACGAAGACCTTGCCGACGGACGATGCCGCTCGCTTCGGACTGGCGGTGTTCTCTTGCTCGAACATGCCGGTCGGCTGGTTCAACGCTTATGGCCATGCGGCCAAGCGGACCGACCTGGATCTCTGGATGCATGTCGGCGACTATTTCTACGAATACGGCAACGCATCCTATAAGGACAAGATTATCGCCGGCCGGGCGGTGGAACCCGATCATGAAATCCTCGCGATCGCCGATTATCGCCTGCGTTATGCCTGCTATCGCGCCGATGGCGATCTGCAGCGGCTGCATCAGATGGCGCCGATGGTTGCCTTCTGGGACGATCACGAATCCGCCAATGACAGCTGGGAAGGCGGGGCGCAAAACCATCAGCCGAAGACCGAAGGCGATTGGAACCCGCGCCGCGCCGCCGCGATGCAGGTCTATCGCGAATGGATGCCGGTGTCCGACGAACCCTGGAAATCCTATCCGATCGGGACGCTGGCAACGCTCTACCGCACCGAATCGCGGTTGCTGGCGCGCACCAAACAGGCCGATATCGCCGCCGCTTATCACGCCCCTGATACCGATGGCGCGCTCAAGGCGTTTCGCGACGGCGTGTGGCAGGATCCTTCCGCGACCATGCTCGGGTCGACCCAGGAAAGCTGGCTGGCGCATGCGCTGAAGGCCGGCGCCCGGTCGACCGCCTGGCAGCTGGTCGGCATGGGCACGATCCTTGGCCGGACGGTGATGCCCGGCGACGCGGTCGGCTGGCTCCGCTCCGACGCCAGCGATCAGGTCGTGAGCCGCTTCAAGAACGATGTTCGCGCGGCGCGGATCGGCCTGCCGATGTGGATGGATCGCTGGGACGGCTATCCCGCCGCGCGGTCGCGATTGCTGAAATCGGCGCAGGAGGCGGACGCGGATCTCGTCATGCTGTCGGGCGACAGTCATAACGCCTGGGCTTATTCGCTGGTCGAGGACGGAAAGCGCGCCGGCGTCGAGTTCGCCGGCCACAGCGTCACCTCGGGCGGCCTGGAGGGTAGTTTCCGCGCCGACTCAAAGAGTGTCGCCCGGGGCTTCGTCGCCGCCAATCCCGAGCTGCAATGGGCCGACACGAGTCAGCGGGGCTATATGATGATCGACATCACGCCGCAGCGCGTAACGGGCGAGTGGCTATTCATGCGGACGATCCAATCTCCGAGCGTCGAGCTCGCAGGGTCGCATCAGATGCATGTCGACCGTGGTCGAAGGGCATTTGCTGGTTGAACGATCTCTTCGGCGCGTTGCCCCAGAGCGTCGCGCGTGATTTCTGAATCACGCGCTCCGTTCTAGTTATTTGTCGTCGCATCGCTTTTTGCGGAAAACCGGTACCCACTTTTCCGCGCGATGCTCTAGCAGTGATTGCTCAACTACCCGGGCCGCCTACTCTCCGCGCTGCAGGATGATCCCCAATTCCTCGACGTCGAGATCGCGTTCGAGTTCTTGCAATACCTCGTCCTCGATCAGCCCAGCGCGGTGGGCGCGGATCAGTTCGGCGCGGCCCGCGGCGATCGCGGTCAGGATCACGTCGAAATGCGGGCGGACATTCTCCATGAACGTATCCGCGTCCGCCGCGTAGCGCTGGATCGCCTCTAGCCGCTTGTGTGATTGCTTGAGCAATTGCGGGTGGATCAGCGTGCCGTCCTGGTCATAGGCATTGGCTTCGACCGCCGCGTTGCGAGCGCCGGCGATCGCCGCCTCGGTCTCCGCCATCGTCATCTTCGCCGGCGGGTCCTTGTCCTCGGGTTCGACCGTCCGGATCAGCCAGCCCAGGCTCGTCCCCTGTACGACGACGGTGGCGAAGATCACCGCGAAGGCAGTGACCAGCATCAGGTCGCGCCCCGGCATCGCCGCGGGCAGGGACAGCGCCACCGCCAGCGTGACGACGCCGCGCATGCCCGTCCAGCTCAGCACTGTCGCCTGGCGCACGCCGAGCGGCCGCGCGCGCTTCAGTCCCATCGCGCGGAGGGCAGAGAGCAGGCCGTCATTGGCGAAGATCCAGGCGAAGCGCGCCGCGACGATGGTCAGGATGACGCCCAGGATCGGGATCGTCATCGTCGCGGTGACCGCCTCGACCCCGCCGACCCGATCGAGCACCCCGCGCAACGACGAGCCGATCAGGATGAAGACGATCGCCTCGAGCACGAACACCATCGTCTGCCAGAAGGCGCTGCCGCGCAGCCGGACGGGAGCGGAAAAGACGATATGCTGATACCAGCCGAGCATCAGCCCGGCGACCACCGTCGCGATCACGCCGGAGACATGAACGCGCTCGCCGGCGATATAGGCGACCCAGCACATCAAGGTATTGGCCATGATGATCAGCGTCTGGTCCTTCAGCCGCTTGACCACGAACAGCCAACCCGCCGCAACCGCCAGCCCGACCACCACCCCGCCGAGCGCGAGCAGGAAGAAACTGGTGACCGCGGCGCCGGCGCTGAACGTGCCGCTCAACGTTGCCGCCACGGCGAAGCGGAACAGCACCAGCCCGGTCGCGTCGTTGAGCAGGCTTTCGCCCTCGACCAGCGCCGACAGCCGGCGCGGGAGCTTGACGTTCTGCAGCACCGCGCGCGCCGAGACCGCGTCGGGCGGCGACACGATCGCGCCGAGCGCGAAACATGCTGCCCAGGGCAGACTGGGGACGAGCCAATGCGTGACGACCCCGACCGCCAGCGTGGTGAAGATGATCGCCCCGATGGCGAGCGACAGGATTCCCGGCAAATGCCGCCGGAACCGTCCGAACGCGGTGAAATAGGCACCGTCCATCAGCAATGGCGGCAGGAACAAGACCAGCGCCAGTTCGGGATCGAGCGCCACGGGCGGCAGTCCGGGGATGAAGGCAAGCCCACCGCCGCCCACCAGCAAGGCAGTCGATGGCGGCAGCTTCAGTCGCCGCGCCGCCCAATGCAGCGCGACGACACCGACCAGCAGGGCCAGGACGAGTTCGAAAGTCTCGACAGGACGCATCGCTTTCCCCATCTCGCCGGGCCGATGCTGACCCGCTTCCTTGCCTGATCCGATCCCGATCGTGCCACCGCGGGAGGCAGGGCGGAAGGCCTCTTCTTTCAAGGCGGCGGGTCAGCCGTACGGAAAACTTGTCGCTTGAGCGCGCGGCACCCCGGCCATTCTCGCGCAGATCGACCCCGGGCTCGCGCCGGTCAGTCAGCCGATCGGCACCGTTTCATGGAGCAACGTCATGTCGAGGCGGACGACGCCATCCTCCTCGGAAATGATATCGACGAATTCGTGATCGGCCCGGATGTGATCGCGGTCATAGCGGACCCCGCCCAGCGATGGCCCGGCGAGCAGCGTGTCGACCCCGCCGATCGTGACGGTCAGCAGGAAGCGGTCCTCGCTCGCCAGCGCGGCCAGGACGGGGCTGTCATCGGCGAGCAGATGGACCAATGTCCAGGACAGGCCGAGCAGCGGATTGGTGTCCCGGACCAGCGGCAGCGTGACGAGACTGCGAAAGAAGCGGCCGTCGCCAAGATGATGCGTCTCGAGGAACGACATCTGCGCCTGGGCGTCGGCCAGCGCGCGCGATCGCGTCGATGCCACCCGCACCATCAGCGCCTTGCTGCCCTGGTGGCGGCCGATCACGGCGACGCGGCTGAATTCGAGGCTTTGCCGCGGCCGCGCGAACCGCGCGAAGATCAGCCCGGTCATCGTCGCCGAGAAGAACAGGCCCGTCAGAATCTCGATCGACGCGATGGCGTGCGCGAAACGGGTCGCGGGTGCCATCACCCCATAGCCGACCGTCCCGAGCGTATCGACCGAGAAGAAGAACCCGTCGACCACCGAATAGGGTTGGGCATTGACGACCGCGCCCGGCATGGCCGCGTAGATCAAGCCAAACACGATGTTGACGACGAGGAACAACAGCGACACCAGGCCGATGAACATCGGCCAGGACATCTCCATGACCCAGTAATAGAGGTCGGCGAACGGCGCGGGCGCGCCGATCTTGATCGCGGGGAAGCCGCCGAGATTGATGACTTGGCGGCGTGGTTTTCTGGCCATGCCGCCTAGGTTGGGCAGGATCGAGCAGCGGTCAAGCGTCTGGCGTTCGCGCGTTAGTCATCGGTGCGCCGTTTGATCTTATTGGGCAGGTCCTTGCCCTTGGTGCGGCGCGATGGGACCTGAATCGGGTGTTTCTTCTTCCACTCCGCCCAGGTCATCGGCCCGTCGGGCGTCTGGATGATGGTGTCGTCGGCCATCGTGATTGCTTACACCAAAGCGAGGGGCGGCGCACGGTCTAGCGGCGCCATCCTTGCGGGCGGCCTCTGGCGGATGTCGCCGCCGAAATTATATCGCAGCGGCGATCAACCAATTTGGAGTACCGGATGCCGCGCGCGATCCTGGCCGTCATTCTGAGCCTGCTGACCTTTTCCTCCGCCAATGCCGGCGAACAGGACGCCGCAATCGGCACATGGCGCAACCTTCGCGACACGATGCATATCGAGATCCGCCATTGCGGCGAATCGGTGTGCGGCAAGGTCGTCTGGGCAAGCGATCAGGCGATCGCCGATGCTCGCCGCGGCGGCACGCACGACCTGATCGGTACCCAGGTCTTTCGCGATTTCCGACAGGATTCCGCGGGCAATTGGCGCGGCAAGGTATTCGTCCCGGATCTCAACAGGACGTTTTCCGGCACCATCGTGCTGGTCGACCACAATACGCTGAAGGGTGCGGGTTGCCTCGTCGGCCGCATCCTTTGCAAGTCGAAGGTGCTGGTCAGGATCGGTTAGCCGCCGCCTGGCCCTTACCTTGCGTCCGCCAATCCGCGGTCATACTCACGAATGATCGCGCTTCGGCGCCTGTTTGGACAGTAGAGACGTTGATGACCCACTATGTCGCCGCGGCGTCGAAAGGCGCCGATCGCCGCACCGGCGCGATCAAGCTCCACGGAGCCGAGGATTTCGCCGGCATGCGCAAGGCAGGGCAGGTGACAGCGTCGGTGCTCGACGCTCTCGCCGACATAGTGCAACCCGGCGTCAGCACCGAGGCGATCGACGTCTTCGCCCATGACGCGATCGTGGCCGCCGGGGCGGTTCCGGCGAATATCGGCTATCGCGGCTATGCCCATACCAGCTGCATTTCGATCAACCATGTCGTTTGCCACGGCATTCCCGGCGCGCGCACGCTGAAGGACGGCGATATCGTCAATATCGACCTGACTTCGATCGTCGATGGCTGGCACGGCGATTCCAGCAGGATGTATCTGGTCGGTAACGTGTCGGTGAAGGCGCGGCGACTGGTCGACGTCACCTACGAATGCCTGATGCGCGGGATCGAGCAGGCCAGACCGGGCAATCGGCTGGGCGATATCGGACATGCGATCCAGCAGCATGCCGAACGTCATCGCTATGGCGTCGTCCGGGATTTTGTCGGCCATGGCGTCGGCCGCGTCTATCACGACGCGCCCGATGTCCTGCATTATGGCCGGCCCGACACTGGCCCCGAACTGAGGCCTGGCATGATCTTCACCATCGAACCGATGATCAACGCCGGACGCCCCGACGTGAAGATGCTCGACGACGGTTGGACCGCGGTGACGCGCGACCGCTCGCTCTCGGCGCAGTTCGAACATTCGATCGGCATCACCGAAACCGGCTGCGAGATCTTCACCACCAGCCCGATGGGGCGTCACCGCCCGCCTTACGCGTGAGGTGATGGCTCGGCCCGATTAGTCCGACCGGCGATTGGCGATACCGCTCCGCTTATGGCCGGATCTGTCCGGTCCCTCGCCCGATCCATTTGTACGTCGTCAGTCCTTCGAGCGCGACGGGTCCACGCGCATGCAGTCGTCCCGTGGCGATGCCGATCTCGGCGCCCAATCCGAACTCGCCGCCATCGGCGAATTGGGTCGAGGCGTTCCACAGCACGATCGCGCTGTCGACCGCGGCCAGGAAGCGCTCGGCGACGGCTGCGTCCTCGGCGATGATCGCATCGGTATGGTGCGAACCGTGCGCGGCGATGAAGCTCAGCGCCTCGTCGACCCCACCGACCAAACGCGCGGAAGCGATCGCGTCGAGATATTCGGTATCCCAATCCTCGCTGCCCGCCGACACCACGCCGGGCACCAATTGCTTGAGCAACGGATCGCCGCGGACCTCGCACCCCGCCGCCTGCAGTTTCTGGATCAGCCGGCCGGCGTTGGGATAGTCGCGGTCGATCAGCAACGTCTCCATCGCGCCGCACACGCCGGTGCGGCGCATCTTGGCGTTGACGACGATGTCCTCGGCCATTGCCTGATCGGCCGAGGCGTGGACATAGATGTGGTTGATCCCGTCGAGATGCGCGAGCACCGGCACCCGCGCCTCTGCCTGAACGCGCGCAACGAGTCCCTTGCCGCCGCGCGGGACGATCATGTCGATCACGCCTTCGCCCGCCAGCATCGCGCCGACCGCGGCGCGGTCGGTCACCGGCACCAATTGCACGGCCTCGCCGGGAAGGCCGGCGGCCTCCAGCCCGCGGACCAGCGCCGCGTGGATCGCGCGATTGCTTTCGATCGCCTCGGACCCGCCGCGCAGGATCACCGCATTGCCCGATCCGATGCAGAGCGCCGCAGCGTCGGCGGTCACATTGGGCCGGCTTTCATAGATGATGCCGATCACGCCGATCGGCACGCGCACGCGCGCGAGCTTCAGGCCGTTGGGCCGCTCGATCTCGTCGATTATCTCGCCGACCGGGTCCTTGAGTGTCGCCACGGTGGCGACTCCGTCGGCGGTCGCGGCGACGCGCTCGGGCGTCAGCTTCAGCCGGTCGAGCAGCGCCGCCGACAGCCCGGCGGCAGTGCCGTTGGCCATGTCGATCTTGTTCGCGGCCAGGATGTCCGGCTCGGCATCGCGGATCGCCTGCGCCATGGCGTTCAGCGCGCGCGCCTTATCAGCGCTCGACAGCCCGGCGAGTACCAGGGCCGCGGATCGCGCATGCCGGCCCATCGACGCGATCAGCGCGACGGGATCGATTTCGATGTCGACGGTCGTTTCCATGGCGGGCCGATTATCACGCCGAAACCGGTCGCCAAAGCCCTATCGCCTTTCCTGCGGCCAATGCTATCCATCGCGCCATGAGCGGGGAATTTGCGGCAGCAGGCGATATCGCCACCGGGGCGCTGATCGGGCGTGCGGTCGAACCAAGCGCGGGCGAACACGGGGTCGGGGAGGGTGCGCACGGCGTCTGCCTCAATTGCGGCACCGCGCTGATCGGCTCGTTCTGTCATGCCTGTGGCCAGAACGGGCATGTCCACAAGACCCTGACCTCGATCGGGCATGATCTCCTTCACGGCGTGTTCCATTTCGAAGGCAAGGTGTGGCGCACCGTGCCGATGCTGGTCACGCGGCCCGGCGGGCTGACGCGGCGCTATATCGATGGCGAGCGCGCGCGCTTCGTGTCGCCGCTGGCGATGTTCCTGTTCTTCGTCTTTCTGATGTTCGCGACTTTCCATTCGCTGGAAAGCGGCACCAACTTCAACTTCGACAAAACGCCGGCGACCAAGGCCGAGAAACTGGCGAAGCTGGATGGAGAGATTGCCAGCACCCAGGCCAAGCTCGACCGCGCGCAACAGCGCGTCGCCCAGGGCAAGGCCGATGACGACGATCAGGGCGATATCGTCGGATATCAGGCGACGCTCAGCGGACTGCGGGTCGCGCGCACCAGCATCGCGGCGGGTCCCGAGCAGGGCCGCAAGGAGGCGGTGAACAACGTCAGCACCGGGTGGCCCGCGCTCGACAAGGGCATCCGCAAAGCCAACGAGAATCCCGAACTCGCGCTCTACAAGCTGCAGTCCTCGGCGTACAAATATAGCTGGGCGCTGATCCCGATCTCGGTGCCGTTCGTGGCGTTGCTGTTCCTGTGGCGGCGGCGCTTCAAGCTCTACGACCACGCCATCTTCGTGACCTATTCGCTGGCATTCATGATGCTGCTGGCGACGACCATCTCGCTGCTGATGACGATCGGCGCGCCGGCCTGGCTCTACGGCAATCTGATCGCGTTTGGCCCGCCGGTACACATCTTCTTCCAGCTGCGCGGCGCCTATCAGCTCAACTGGTTCTCGGCCCTGTGGCGCACCTTCGCGCTGCTGATCTTCGCCACGATCACGCTGACCTTGTTCGGGATCCTGCTGCTCGGACTGGGGTTGATGGAGTAGAGCGCGGCAGCCGCCGTCACTGTTCGTCCTCTTCCCGGAGTGGCGGCCGGCGCCGGTTACGGCTGGCTTTCGATCAGCGTCATCAGGTCGCGTAGCGCGTCCGCCGGAAAGTCGATCGCCTCGACATGAGCTTCGCGCAGCGGTGGCGCGCCGTGCGTCTCCTCCGGAAAGCGCGCTATACCCCAGGAATCGGCCTCGAACAGCGCGTGGTACGCTCCGTGCAGCGCGGCGCGATCTCCGTCGACGAACACATACGCCCCGGGCCGCTCGTGGATGTAGAAGGTCGTCATCATGATGACGCCGTGGCGTCCGGCACATTCGGCCAGCACGGGTATTGCGAGCAGCGGATTGGACGGCATCGGGTAATCGGCCTCGCGGCCGGGCGGCAGCGCGACGATCCGGTCGAACCGCTCGGCGATCCGTAGCGCGTCGATCATCGGGCAGTGTCCGCCCCGTTGCCCATCGGGCCGCGTAAGCTGCCCGCGCTGGGTCAGCGTCTCGGTGCCATGTTCCAGCATTTCGCGCCGGAACGAAGCGAAGCCCGGCAAGCCGCGCGCTTCCAGGAAGCGCACCTGCCTG
Source organism: Sphingomonas sp. P4_G3 (assembly GCF_056401105.1). NCBI lineage: Bacteria > Pseudomonadati > Pseudomonadota > Alphaproteobacteria > Sphingomonadales > Sphingomonadaceae > Sphingomonas > Sphingomonas sp. P4_G3. Next base: position 17,939 of record NZ_JBFUJZ010000015.1, on the reverse strand, counting down.
GCCGCGTCGGTCAGGAAATCTTCGGGATACCCCCGTGCGCGCGCCGCGGCGATGACGTACCGATCGACCTCGTCGAGCGACAGGCGCACGTCGTTCGGCAGTGCCGGACGCCGCCTTTGCCTGTCCGAAAACATGATCTTGCGCTCGAACATGCCTTTAATCCGTGATGTCGCGGCAATGATGGACGCCGATAGTTAATCCTTCGCAAAGGTCGGGTGGCGCCTCGAACCGACCGGTTGCCCGGTATCTATCCTGGCGATATGGTCAGCAGAAAGGAAAGGGCGGCATGACTAGATCGAAAATCCGCACCAACGATCCGATCGGGTTGCGCAATCGCGTGCTCGACGTTGCGGCGCGATCGTTCCAGTCGTCGGGTTTCGCCGCGACCAGCACGCATGACCTGGTGCGCATGGCGGGGGTTACCGGCGGAGCGCTCCATCATCATTTCCCGACCAAGAAAGCGCTCGCGCTGGCGGTGATCGGCGAGCGGGTCGCGGCCGAATTGGGCGAAACCTGGGTGGCCACGGTCCGCGATGCGCCGAGCGCCGCCGCCGGCATCCTGCAGGCATTCGACACGGTCGCCGCCGCACTCGATGCGCAGGGCTCCGTCTCGGGCTGCCCGCTCGGCAATCTCGCGCTCGAATTGTCGCTGGCCGATGCCGATCTACGCGGCGCGCTGGCGAGCGAATATCGCGTCTGGCGCGACGCCATCGCCGACCGCATCCGCCGTGACCGCGAAAAAGGCGAGGCGTCCTATGCTCCCGATCCGGAGGCTTTCGCCAATGTCGTCATCGCCCTGTTCACGGGCGCGATGACCATCGCCAAGGCCGAACAGGATAGTACCGCGCTCAAGGCCGCTGCCGGCCAGCTTCGCGCGATCATGCGATAGGGGCGAGCGGCGGAGATCGATAAGCTCCGTTTATCCGGATGCTCGCGACGTTGATTTGTAAACCACGGACAGCCATGCCTAAACTGCTCGCGATAATAGGGCAGAGGCGTCTGCCTGCCTCATGCCCGCATTGGAGATGTTGTCGTGCATAGATCGCGCATCAATGGCATTCTGATCGACTGCAACACGGACGATATCGACGCCGCCGCGCACTTCTGGGCGGAAGCGCTGGGCCGGCCGGTCGACCCCGATCATCCCGGTACGCGGGGCAATTACCGGATGCTGGCAACCCCGGAGGGCGAGATCAGCGTGCAGATTCAGCGCGTCGAGCATGACAGCCGGATCCATCTCGATATCGAAACCGACGACATTCCCGCCGAAGTCGAGCGTCTGCAGAAACTCGGCGCGACGATCGATAAGCAATTGGAGCGCTGGGTGGTGATGCGCGCGCCGAGCGGCCAGCGCTTTTGCGTGGTCCGCGTGCAGCGCGACGGGTTTTCGGACGACGCGATCAGTTGGGAGTAATGCCCCCTTCTAAGCCTTCAGCCAGACCACCGCACCGGCGATCAGCGCGATAGGCAGGACGCACATGATAACGGCGACTGCCCACGCCGCCGCACGCCCGAACCTGTCATCGACCTGGTGGATGAGAGTTTCGGCCAACGAGATGAAGACTATGTCTTCCATCAGACAACTATAGCGAGGGTCGTCGCGCCCGCAAATAGGGCTGGCTCTCTCGCCTCTTATGTCGATCATGCTACCCAATGCGCGTGATCCATGTCCTGACCGCGCCTTGGTACCATTATGTCGGCGATCTCGCTGCGTGGGTCGCGGCGTTCCTTGGTGCGCGGTGGGTCTATCGCCACCGTCGCGCCAGCGTTGATGGGCTCGCGAGTCAGACTGCTCCAGGCTATTTCGTCAACCTTGCGGTCGGGGGCGCGCTCGGTGCCTGGTTGCTGGGTTCGCTCAACACGCTTCGCGATACGCGCCCGGTCGTCTCGCATTCGATCGCCGGCGCGCTGGCGGGGGCGATCGTCGCGGTTGAGCTGTGGAAATGGGCGCGCGGGGTGCGCGGGTCGACCGGTGGGCCGTTCGTCATCCCGCTCGCGCTCGGCATCGTCGTCGGCCGCTGGGGGTGCCTGTTCGCGGGGTTAGGCGACCAGACTTATGGTGTGCCGACCGCGCTCCCCTGGGGAGTCGATCTTGGCGACGGCGTATCGCGCCACCCGGTCGAGATCTACGAATCGCTGGCGATGGCGCTGTTCCTCGCACTTTATTGGCGCGCGCTGGTCCGCCATCGCCGCTGGGCGGTCGAGCACGGCTTTCACGCCTTCGTCCTCTTCTATGCCGTCCAGCGATTTGCCTGGGAGTTCCTCAAGCCCTATCCAACATTGATCGGCCCGTTCAACGTGTTCCACTTCGTGATGATCGGACTCAGCGCCTATGCACTCCTCTGGATCGCTCGCGGACGCGCCGCTCCACTCCCCGCCCGACCGTAAGGCGGCGCCCTATATCTTCCACGGCCAGACCACGAGCCTGTGCGAGACCTGCCTCGAGACCGTGCCGGCCAAGGTCATCATCGAGGATGAGTGCGTCTATTACCTCAAGCGCTGCCGAACGCACGGCGTGCAAAAGACGCTGATCAGCGACGACCTGGCCTATTGGCGCTCGCAAAAGGACTGGCTCAAGCCCGGCGACCGCCCCTTGCATACCCAGACAAGGACCGAGGCCGGCTGCCCGTTCGATTGTGGTCTCTGCCCCGACCACGAACAGCATAGCTGCCTGGCGATCGTCGAGATCAATTCAGCCTGCAACCTCGCTTGCCCGGTCTGCTTCGCCGATGCCGAGGACATGCATGGAGGGCATCTGTCGCTCGAGGTGATCGAAGGGATGCTCGACGCGTTGGTCGAGAGCGAAGGCGAGCCGGATCTCGTTCAGCTGTCGGGCGGCGAGCCCACGCTCCATCCGCGCTTCTTCGACATCCTCGACGCCGTGAAGCGCCGCCCGATCCGCCATGTCATGATCAACACCAACGGCCTGCGGATCGCGCAGGAGCCGGAATTCGTCGATCGGCTGGCCAGCTACGCGCCGCGGCTCGAAGTCTATCTCCAGTTCGACAGCCTCAATGACGATGCGCTGATGAATCTGCGCGGCGCGCGGCTGTCGCGCATCCGCCAGGCCGCGCTCGAGCAACTCGAACGCGTCGGGCTGTCGACCACCCTGGTCGCGGTCGTGAAGCGCGGGGTCAACGATCACGAAGTTGCGGCGATCGTCGATCATGCGCTCGACTGGTCGTGCGTGCGCGGCGTGACCTTCCAGCCGGTCCAGGATGCCGGCCGCAATGAAGGATTCGACGCCAAGGCCAACCGCGTGCTGCTGTCGCAGATCAGGCGCGAAGTGGCCAAGGCGGGTGTGTTCGGCATCGAGGACATGATCCCCTTGCCGTGCAATCCCGACCAGATCTGTATCGGCTACGGCCTGCGCGCCGGGCGCAGCGTGACGCCGATCACCTCGCTCTTGCCGCGCGAGCTGATCCTCAACGGCCCCAACACGATCAGCTACGAAGCCTATCCGGCACTGCGCCAGGGCGTGCTCGACCTGCTCAGCCTCGCCACCACGCAATGCAATACCGAGGAGAAACTGGCCGGCGTTTTGTGCTGCCTGCCCCAGGCGCTGGTGCCCGAGCAGCTCGGCTATGCCAACAGCTTCCGCGTCGTCATCCTGCAATTCCTCGACCGCTACAATTTCGACCTGGCGACGGTGAAGCGCAGCTGCGTCCATTTCGTCACGCCGGACCGGCAGATAATACCCTTCGACACCTACAACACTTTCTACCGCCCGGGCGCGGAAGGCGCTGCGGTCGTGGCTAGGGCACGGCAAGACGCAAGGAGGGATCGATGAGGGGATTGTTCGGCGGCCTGCTGCTCGGCATCGGTATCCTGATCATGACGTGCAGCGGGCTGTGCTCGCTGGTGGTCGTGTTCATGGGATTCAGCGAGGCGATGCGCGATCCCTCGATCATCATGCTGCCGCTGGTCGTCGGCGGCGTCCCGTTCGCGATCGGCTTCGGCTTGTTCTGGTGGGGACGGTGGTTGTTGCGCACCGATCCATCGAGGACGCCGCCGCAGCCGTAAGCGGCGCTTACCGCGAATATTTTATACTTGAAACTTTTTCCCGACAGGCCGACCCTCCCGCGATAATCAGGCGAGGAGTCGAATGCGGATCGCGATTGTCGGCGGGGGCCCGGCGGGACTCTATTTCGCGATCAGCATGAAGCTGCGCGATGCGCGCCACGACATCGCCGTATTCGAGCGCAATCGCGCGGACGACACGTTCGGCTGGGGCGTCGTGCTGTCCGAAGAGACGCTCCAGAACCTCGCCGCCAACGATCCGGTCAGCGCAGCGGCGATCCGTGCGCATTTCGCTTATTGGGACGATGTCGCGGTGGTGCATCGCGGCACCCGCACCGTCTCGACCGGGCACGGTTTTTGCGGGATCGGGCGGCGGCGATTGCTGCTGTTGTTGCAGGAGCGCGCGCGGGACCTCGGCGTCGCGCTGAAGTTCGAGAATGAGGTCGCTGACGTCGCGGCGCTGGCGGCCGACTACGACCTCGTCGTCGCTGCCGACGGGCTCAATTCACGCGTCCGCGATGCATTCGCCGATACCTTCCGGCCTGATGTGCAGCTCTATGCCAACAAGTTCGTCTGGCTCGGCACGCACCAGACGTTCGACGACGCGTTCACCTTTATCTTCGAGCCTACCGAGCATGGCTGGATGTGGGCGCACGCCTATCAATTCGAGCCTGGAACCGCGACCTTCATCGTCGAATGCTCGGCCGAGACCTGGGCACGCGCCGGGTTTGGCGACATGAGCCGCGAGGAGTCCATCGCGACGTGCGAGGCCATTTTTGCCGCGCATCTCGGCGGCCAACCCCTCATGTCCAACGCCGGCCATTTGCGCGGTTCGGCCTGGATCAGCTTTCCGCGCGTGCTGTGCGAGACGTGGCGCCGCGGCAATGTGGTGCTGGCGGGCGATGCCGCGGCGAGCGCGCATTTCTCGATCGGCTCGGGCACCAAGCTCGCGCTCGAAAGCGCGGTGGCGCTGGCCGAGGAACTCCACGCCGATCGCCCGCTCGATGACGCGCTGGTGCGCTATGAGGACGCGCGGCGGATCGAAGTGCTGCGGCTGCAATCGGCGGCGCGCAACTCGGCCGAATGGTTCGAGGAAGTCGAACGCTATCTCGACCTCGACCCGGTCCAGTTCACTTATTCGCTGCTCACCCGCTCGCAGCGCATCAGCCACGAGAATCTCCGCCTGCGCGACCATGCCTGGCTGGGCGCTGCCGAAGGCTGGTTCCAGCAACAGGCCGGCGCCGGCAACGCCCCGCGCGCGCCGATGTTCGCGCCGTTCACGCTCCGCGGCATGACGCTCGTCAACCGCGTCGTCGTCTCGCCGATGGCGCAGTACAAGGCGATCGACGGCTGCCCGACCGACTGGCATTTCGCGCATTATGCCGAGCGCGCGAAAGGCGGCGCGGGGCTGGTCTATACCGAGATGACTTGCGTCAGCGCCGACGGACGGATCACGCCGGGCTGTCCCGGTTTCTATGCCCCCGAACACGAAGCGGCGTGGAAGCGGCTGGTCGATTTCGTCCATGCCGAGACCGACGCGAAGATCTGCGCGCAGCTCGGCCATTCGGGCGCCAAGGGCTCGACCCAATTGGGCTGGGAGGAAATGGACGCGCCGCTTGGCGAGGGCAATTGGCCGGTGGTTGCAGCGTCGGCGATCCCCTGGTCGCCCGCCAATCAAATGCCCAAGGCGATGGACCGCGCCGACATGGACATGGTGCGCGACCAGTTCGTCGCCGCCGCGCGCATGGCCGACCGCGCCGGCTTCGACATGATCGAACTGCACATGGCGCATGGCTATCTGCTGTCGAGCTTCATCACCCCGCTGACCAACCGCCGCGACGACGACTATGGCGGCAGCCTCGACAACCGGATGCGTTTCCCGTTGGAGGTGTTCGCCGCGGTGCGCGCCGAGTGGCCCGAGGACAAACCCATCTCGGTGCGGATCTCGGCGAGCGACTGGGTCGGCGAGGACGGGGTGACGCCGCAGGAAGCAGTGGCGATCGCGCGGATGCTCAAACATGCTGGGGTCGATATCGTCGATGTCTCGGCCGGCCAGACCTCGCTCCAGGCGCGCCCGGTCTATGGCCGCATGTTCCAGACGCCGTTCTCCGACCGTATCCGCAACGAGGTCGGCATCGCGACGATGGCGGTCGGCAACATCTATTCGCCCGATCACGTCAATTCGATCCTGATGGCGGGGCGCGCCGATCTCGTCTGCCTCGCCCGCCCGCACCTCGCCGATCCCTATTGGACGCTTCATGCCGCAGCCCGGCTCGGTGACCAGGGGACGCGCTGGCCCGACCCGTATCTCGCCGGGCGCGACCAGCTTTATCGCCTTGCCGAGCGCGGAGAGATGCCATGACGATCGCGGGCAGCCATGCTTTGGTCACCGGCGGCGGCAGCGGGATCGGCCGCGCGATCGCGCTGGCGCTGGCCGAGGCTGGGATCGAGGTAACGATCTGCGGCCGCCGTCAGGACGCACTCGACGCGGTTGAGCATCCGCGCATCCATGGCGTGGCCGCCGACGTCACTGACCCGGCCTCGATCGCCGCACTGTACGAGACCGCGCAACTGGCGCGCGGGCCGTTCGATATCGTCATCGCCAATGCCGGTGCGGCGATGAGCGCGCCCGCCGCGCGGGTGACGCTCGACGACTGGCAGGCGAGCCTCGCGGTCAACCTCACCGGCGCGTTCCTCTCGGTCCAGCCGGCGATCGCGCCGATGACCAAAGCCGGCAGGGGCCGGATCGTGTTCGTCGCCTCGACCGCCGGCTTGAAGGGCTATGCCTATGTCGCGCCTTACGTCGCGGCCAAGCATGGAGTGGTCGGCCTGATGCGCGCGCTTGCTGCCGAAACCGCCAAGAGTGGCGTCACCGTCAATGCGGTGTGCCCGGGTTTTGCCGAGACCGAAATGCTCGCACGTTCGCTCGATGAGATCACTGCCAAGACCGGCCGATCCGAGGAAGAGGCGCGCGCCGCGCTCGTCAACCCGCAAGGGCGCTTTGTTACCCCCGAGGAAGTCGCGGCGGCCGTGCTATGGCTCATCAGCAAGGGGGCAGGGTCGGTCACCGGCCAGGCGATTTCGGTGTCGGGCGGCGAGACATGGTGAGCGCGGTCGCCCGCGTCGCCGACGACGACCGCGCGCGGCTTCGGCTGTGGCTGCGCCTGTTGCGCACGACGCGCGCGATCGAGCGCGAATTGCGCGAACGCCTTGCCAATGTGTTCGACACCACCTTGCCGCGCTTCGACGTCATGGCCGCGCTCGACCGCGCGCCCGAGGGAATGATGATGGGCGAATTGTCGCGCTTCCTGCTCGTCTCCAACGGCAACGTCACCGGGATCGTCGAGCGCCTCGTCGCCGACGGATTGGTTGTACGCAGCCATCGCGACGGTGACCGCCGCGCCGCGATCGTGCGGCTGAGCGATGCCGGCCGCACCGCCTTCGCCGCGATGGCCGCGGCGCATGCGCGCTGGATCGACGAATTGCTCGGCCCGATCGACCCCGATGCCGCGCGCGACCTCAGCACCACGCTCGCCACGTTCCGCAGCCAATGGGAGAATGACGCATGACCGCGATGGCGGAGTTGAAGCCGGCGCATTTCCGCTGGGATGTGGCCGATCGCATCGCGCGCATCCGGCTCGACAATCCGGCGCGCAAGAACCCGCTGACCTTCGACAGCTATGCCGAACTGCGCGACACGTTCCGTGGCCTGGTCGATGCCGACGATGTCGACGCCGTGGTGATCCTGCCCAATGGCGGCAATTTCTGTTCGGGCGGCGACGTCCACGACATCATCGGCCCGCTGGTCGGCATGGACATGAAAGGCCTGCTGCGCTTCACCCGGATGACCGGCGACCTGGTCAAGGCGATGATCGGCTGCGGCAAGCCGGTGATCGCCGCGGTCGATGGTGTCGCGGTCGGCGCCGGCGCGATCATGGCGATGGCAAGCGACCTGCGTCTCGCCACGCCCGCGGCCAAGACCGCGTTCCTGTTTACCCGCGTCGGGCTCGCCGGCTGCGACATGGGCGCGTGCGCGATGCTGCCGCGGATCATCGGCCAGGGTCGCGCCGCCGATCTGCTCTATACCGGCCGCACGATGAGCGCCGAGGAAGGCGAGCGCTGGGGCTTCTACAACCGGCTAGTCGCCGCAGATGCACTCGAGGACGAAGCGCTGGCGCTCGCCGCGCGCATCGTCGCCGGACCGACCTTCGCGCACGGTATCACCAAGACCCAGCTCAACCAGGAATGGTCGATGGGGCTCGACCAGGCGATCGAGGCGGAGGCACAAGCACAGGCGATCTGCATGCAGACGCGCGACTTCGAACGCGCCTATCGCGCCTTCGTCGCCAAACAGCAGCCGGTGTTCGAGGGCAACTGATGGCGCTCGGCCCCACCGGTCATGTCGACGGCTTCGCGCGCGCCAATCTGCCGCCGCCCGAGCAATGGCCCGATCTGTTGCTCGACGGGTTCGATTATCCAGATTGGCTCAATGCCGGGGTCGAATTGTGCGATGCCCAGGTCGTCGCCGGGCATGGCGACCGCGTCGCGCTGATCGGCAATGGGCGCGCGCGGACGTACAAAGAGCTCGCCGACTGGTCGAACCGCATCGCGCATGCGCTGGTCGAGGATTATGGCGTCGTGCCGGGCCATCGCGTGCTGATCCGCGGCCCCAACAACCCGGCGATGGTCGCCTGCTGGCTCGCCGCGACCAAGGCGGGTGCGGTGGTGGTCAACACCATGCCGATGCTGCGCGCCGCCGAACTCGCCAAGATCGTCGACAAGGCGGAAGTAAGCCTGGCGCTGTGCGACACGCGAGCGCTCGACGAGCTCGTCGCCTGCGCTAAAAGCAGCAGATTCCTTGCCAAGGTAATCGGCTTCGACGGCACCGCCAATCACGATGCCGAACTCGACCGTGCCGCTTTGTCCAAGCCGGTGCGGTTCGACGCGGTTCGCACCGGGCGCGACGACGTCGCCTTGCTCGGCTTCACTTCGGGCACCACCGGCGAGCCCAAGGCGACGATGCATTTCCATCGCGACCTGCTGATCATCGCCGACGGCTATGCCCGCGAAGTGCTGGGAGTCACGCCAGACGACATCTTCGTCGGCTCGCCGCCGCTCGCCTTCACTTTCGGGCTCGGCGGCCTCGCGATCTTCCCGCTGCGCTTCGGCGCTGCCGCCGCCCTGCTCGAACAGGCCTCGCCCGCCAACATGGTCGAGTTGATCGAACGCCACCGCGCGACGATCAGCTTCACTGCGCCGACCGCCTACCGCGCGATGATGGCGGCGATGGAGGAAGGCGCCGATCTCTCGTCGCTGCGCCTCGCGGTGTCGGCGGGCGAGACCTTGCCCGCACCGGTCTATGAGGAATGGGCGCGGCGGACGGGCAAGCCGATCCTCGACGGCATCGGCTCGACCGAATTACTCCACATCTTCATCACCAACCGGGTCGACGATCGCGCGCCGGGCGCGACCGGCCGCGCGGTCGGCGGATACGAAGCGCGGATCGTCGACGATGCGATGCGCGATGTGCCGGTGGGCGAGGTCGGCCGCCTGGCGGTGCGCGGGCCGACCGGCTGCCGCTATCTCGCCGATCCGCGCCAGCGCGACTATGTCCGCGACGGCTGGAACCTGACCGGCGACAGCTTCCGCCAGGACGCGGATGGCCGTTACCATTTTGCCGCGCGCTCGGACGATATGATCGTCTCGGCCGGCTATAATATCGCAGGACCGGAGGTCGAGGCGGCGCTGCTTGCGCATCCGATCGTGCGCGAATGCGCGGTGATCGGCGCGCCCGATCCCGATCGCGGCCAGATCGTCGAGGCGCATGTCGTGCTGATCGAGGACGCCGCGCCCGACGCGCTCACCGTCAAATTGCTCCAGGATCACGTCAAGGCGGTGATCGCCCCGTACAAATATCCGCGCGCGATCCGCTTCGTCGACGCTCTGCCCAAGACCGCGACGGGCAAGATCCAGCGCTTCCGGCTGCGCCAGGCCGCCGCCGCTTCGCGAAAGGCCGATCATGCATGACATATTGCAGCCCGCCGGTTGGGCGCCCCCGCTCGGCTATGCCAATGGCGTCGCGGCGGAAGGGCGGCTGATCGCCGTCGGCGGTCAGATCGGCTGGAATGCCCAGCAGCAATTCGACAGCGACGACCTGGTCGATCAGGTGCGCCAGACGCTCGCCAATGTGGTCGCGGTGCTCGCCGCGGGCGGCGCCGCGCCCGAGCATCTCGTCTCGCTGACCTGGTACGTCACCGATATCGAGGACTATGTCGCGCGCCAAAAAGACATCGGCCGCGCCTATCGCGACACGATCGGCAAACACTTCCCCGCCATGGCGCTGGTCCAGGTCGTCCGCCTGGTCGAACCACGAGCCAAGGTCGAGATCCAGGCGATGGCAGTGGTGCCAAGCGACCCGGCCTAGAACCCGAACGTCGGAGCGACTGCAAACCGTCACGGTGCTGACATCGGCCTGTCACATGGCGGACGCAACGAAGGATCCGGACGACGGAGACGGGCGTGCGCTTCCTGATAGTCGAGGACGATCCGGTGATCGCCGAGCATATTGTTGCCGGGCTGGGTCTGCATGGCCACGAGACGACGCTCGCTCAGACCGGGTCGGAGGCGATCCTGATGCTCGACCGGCGGCCGCACGACGCCGTCGTGCTCGATCGCCTGTTGCCCGACATCAATGGCCTGTCGGTGATCGATCATGTCCGGCGCCAAGGCAATACGGTGCCGGTGCTGATGTTGAGCGCATTGGGCTCGGTCAAGGACCGGATCGAGGGGCTCGAGGTCGGCGCCGACGATTATCTCGCCAAGCCGTTCGACATGGACGAGCTCGCCGCGCGGCTGAGCGCGATCGCGCGCCGCAACGTATCCCGGCCGGAAGGATCGCGACTCCAGGTCGGTCGGCTCGAACTCGACCCGAGCAGTCACCGCGCGCGCTATTGCGACGCCTCGGCCGCGCTCAACCGCAAGCAATATTCGCTGCTCGCCCATCTGATGCGCAATACCGATCGCCTCGTCACCCGGTCGATGCTGCTCGAAAGCGTCTGGGCCTATTCCTTCTCGCCGACCACCAATATCGTCGAGAGCAATATGAGCCGGCTGCGCACGGCATTGTTGGCGCTCGGCTGCGACCCGATCGAGACCCAGCGCGGCGCCGGCTATATCTTGCGGTCGGATCGGTGCGCCTGATCCCGTGGGCTTTGGCGCGGTCGCCGCGTGTCGGCCGGCTCGCGATCCAGTTCGGCATGGCGTTCGCGATCGCGATGCTCGCGGTCGGCATGATCGGATTCAGCGCGGCGGATTCCTGGGTGTCGAGCCGCATCGACGCGTCGCTGCGCTATCACGCCGCCAAATATCTCCAGCCGGTCGACGGCCATGGTGCGGACGATGCCGCGGTGGCGGCCAAGATCCTCGACTGGCAGCGCCGCAAGGTGCTCAGCGAGCGGACTTATGTGCTGTTCGGCCGCGACGGCGCCCGGATCGCGGGACGGCTCGACATCACGCCACTGCCGCCGGGCTTTTCCGACGTTCGTTTTCTCGGCGGCGGCCATAACTATCAGGAAGGGCGCGCTCTTGCGACGCGGCTACCGAGCGGCAGCTTGCTGGTGATCGTCCAGCATAGCGAGGCGGCGGCCAGCCTTCACGCGCTGCTGCCCGGCATCGTATTGGCGATCTCGCTGGTTGCGTTGGTGATGGGCGTATCGGCGACCTTCCTGTTCGCGCGGCTGACGGCGAATCGGCTCGCGGAGACGCAGAGCACCGCGGACGCCATCGCCGCGGGCGATCTCAGCCGGCGCATTCCGACCGACCGGCTCGACGGCATGTTCGCGGTCCAGGCCGACAGCCTCAACCGCATGATTGACCGGATGGAGGAACTGGTCCGCGCCCAGCGCCTGTTCTCGAGCAACCTCGCGCACGATTTGCGCACGCCGCTGACCCGTTTGCGCGGCACGCTCGCGCGCGGTGTCGCCGATGGCGACCCGGCCCTGTCGGGCACGTTCGAGCGGGCCGAACGCGAATGCGCGTCGATCATCGCGATCTTCGACGCGTTGTTGCGCCTCGCCGAGATCGAGACCGGCCGGCATCCTTCGGCGATGGCCACGCTGTCGCTCCGGCCGCTGATCGAGGATGTCGCCGACACGATGGACCCGGTGATCGCCGATCGCGGCGGCACGCTCGAAGTCGGGCGGCTCGACGACGTTTCGATCACCGGCGATTCCGACCTGATCAACCAGTTGCTGATCAACCTGCTCGAAAATGTAGCCACGCACACGCCCGCTGGGACGCGCGCGCGGCTGTCGCTCGAACGCGATGCCGATGGCGCGGTGATCACGATCCGCGACGATGGGCCGGGCCTGGCCGCCGCCGACCTGGTACGGGTGACTCGCCCGTTCGAGCGCGGGGCGAGCGCGTCGGCCGCGCGGGGCAGCGGGCTCGGGCTCGCCATCGCGCAGGCGATCGTCCGCTTCCACCACGGGCGGATCGACCTGGCCGACGCCGCGCCAGGGCTCGAGGTGCGCGTGCGCATCCCCGCCAACGATTCGCCTGGCCCGCTCGCCGACGCCGGCGCTGCGGCTGTCTGATCCATATTGTCGTTGGCGCTGGTCCGATTTGACACCGGAGATGTGACAAGCCGGTGATGGCAAAATTCTAAGTTTGCAATGTTGCCACTTTCGACCCGGTCGCGGGCCGCAGAGTCACGGAACCGTCATCACGCGCACCTAGCGGCCGCTCATGACGTCGGCGCTTTCGGGCACCGTCGGTCCCAGGGGTGACAACGAAGGAAGCAGTGATGATCGCCAGATACTGGGTGCCGTCCGCGCTCGCGGCGGGCCTAGCCGTGTCGTGCGTCCAGGCGAGCCCGTTGCCGCCGCAAATGGCTGCAGCGCCCGCCGCCGCCGAGAAGGACGCCACGCCGCCGCTGCTCGACCCCACCGAATTCGCGCCTGACCGCACCTTCGCGCCCCCGCCGCCACGCAATTCGCGGCTCGAAGCGCTCGAGCTCCAGCGGGTGAAAGCGTTGCGTGCCGCCGCCTCGCCCGAGCGCCTCGCCCAGGCCGAGCGCGACGGCGAAACTGAAAATCCCACCGCGTTCGATCAGGCGGCGGGGCGCGACCTCGCCGGGCTTCCCGCGACGTACGCGCTGCTCACGCGGATCCAGCGCGAAACCAACCGCGTAGTCAGCGCGGGCAAAGACTATTTTCGGCGGCTGAGGCCTTATGGTGTCGACCCGCAGATGGCGCATTGCGGCAAGGGGAAGGTCGCCGATCGCGGCTATCCCAGCGGCCATGGCGGCATGGCCTGGTCGGTCGGCTGGGCGCTCGCCCGGCTGATGCCCGACCGCGCGCCCGCCATCATCGCGCGGGCGCAGGATTATTCGCTCAGCCGCGAAATCTGCGGCGTTCACTTCCAGTCCGATCTGGAAGCCAGCCACGGCGTCGCGGTGATGATCGCCGACCGCCTGCTCGCCGATCCGCGCCTGGCCGATCAGGTCGCCGCCGCGCGCCGCGAACTCGCCCGACCGTAACCGACCTATTTGCCGAACTGGGGATGACGATGAACCGACGTGTTTTCCGTGCCACCTTGCTCGCGGCCGCCGCGACCGGCGCCTTCCTGCTTCCCGCGGCCGCGGTCGCAGGCCCCGATGCCGCCGCGCCCGTGGCCAAGGATGCCAATGCCAACGCACCCGCCAAGGACGCGTCGACCCCCGCTGCCGACGACCAGTCGACCAGTGCCAACCAGAAGGGGCAGGCCAACGACAAGCAGTCGCTGACCTCCTCCGACATCATCGTCACCGGGTCGCGGGCCGCCGAAAGCGCGCCGATCACCGCGTCGCTTACCACCACCCAGCCGCAATCGGCGGTCAGCCGCGATTATATCGACAATGCGACCGCGACTTCGGACTTCAACGAGCTGATCGCGCTGACTCCGGGCGTGTCGATCTCGGGTGCCGGCAACGGCTATGGCCTGGGCGAGACCAAGGCGACGATCCGCGGGTTCCAGGATGGCGAATATAACGTCACTTACGATTCGATCCCCTTCGCCGATACCAACAACCCGACCCACCATTCGACCTCGTTCTTCCCGTCGAACACGATCGAGACCGTCGTCGTCGACCGCGGTCCGGGCAATGCCAGCCAGCTCGGTCAGGCCAGCTTCGGCGGCAACATCAACATGTATTCGCGCGGCGTGAAGGACCAGATGGGCGGCCAGGTCGAGGCGATCCTGGGCAATTGGAACACCTTCGTCGCCCGCGCCGAGCTCCAATCGGGCAAGATCGACAGCCTGGGCGGCACGCGTATCGTGCTGACCGGCCAGTATCTGCGCTCCGACGGCGCGCTGACCTATTCGCCGGTCGGCTCGAAGAACCTCTATGCCAAGGCGGTGGTGCCGATCGGCAGCGCCAACACGCTGACCATCATGAGTACGTGGAACCGCAACCATTATTATCAGTCGGACGTGCTGAAAGGTGCGACCTGCGGCAGCGCGCAAAAGGGTTACACGACCGTCGATCCCGTCACCGGAAAGACGGTAACCTTCGCCAATGCGGCCCTCGGCGCCGACGGCCAGCCGCTGTCCCAATTGACCGGGGAGAATTGCTCGACCGCTTCGAACGTCGGAGTCTATGGCCGCAATTACGGCCTGGGCAACGATCCGACGCAGCAGGATTACTGGAAGTACAACCGCACCGACAAGACCACCGATTTCTCCTACCTGCGGCTGCAGAGCGATGTCGGATCGGGGTTCTCGATGGACAACCGTGCGTACATGTACGGCTACACCAACAATACCTGGTCGGGAAATACCGGCAATGTCGTCACCGGCTTCTCCGGCGCGGGCACGCCCGCCTCGCCATACAAGGCGGTGGCGGGGCCGGCGACCGACATCCTCGGCTATAGCAAGATGAACAAATATCGCGTGTTCGGCTATATCGGCCAGCTCAACTACGATTTCTCGATGGGCAAAATTCGCGTCGGCGGCTGGTATGAATATGCCGTCACCGACCGCCACAATATCGATTTCGATCTCACGACGGGCCAACCGAGCTATAATGAGAAAGCCAATCTCGGCACCCCCGCGACGAGCGCGCTGCCTCCGACGACACTTGCCAACATCGGCTACGTCCAGCATTCGACATGGAACCAGTATCAGCTGTTCGCCGAATTCGAATTCCGGCCGATCGCCAGCCTGTCGATCACCCCAGGCGTCAAATACGTGCATTTCAACCGCTCGATCGATGCCGCGGTCAACCAGAAGTCGCGCCTGCCGCTCGATACCTCGGCGACCTGGACCAAGACGCTGCCGTTCCTGACGGTCAATTGGCAGGCGATGACCAACTGGTCGTTCTACGCGCAATATGCCCAGGGCATGTACGTCCCCGATCTGTCGAGTTTCTATTCGTCCTCGGGCCAGCTTTCGACCGCGCTCGATAGCCTCAAGCCGCAGACCACGACCAATTATCAAATCGGCACCGTGTGGCACGGCAGCAAGTTCTCGGTCGACGCCGACGGTTATATCATCAACGTCAACAACAAGATCGGCACCTGCACCACGGTCGGCTGCGACACGACCCTGCTCGTGAATATCGGCCAGGTCCGGTACAAGGGCGTCGAGGGCCAGGTCAGCTATATGCCGCTCACCGGCCTGACTCTGTTCGCCAACGGATCGTACAATTATGCGCGTAGCGTTTCGACCGGGGCGCAGATCGCCAAGGCGCCATTCTCCACCGCGGCGGCGGGGTTCATCTATCGCAACGGCGGCTTCCGCCTGTCGTTCAATCAGAAATATACCGGTCCGCAATATGCCACCGAGTTCAACGGCAACCCGAACCTGCGGCTGTATCGCATCAAGCCCTATAGCATCGGCGATTTCGCGATCAGCCAGGAGATCGGCAGGAACCTGCGGCTGGGCGTAACCGTCAACAACGTGTTCAACAGCCGCGCTGTCACCGCGATCGCCAACAGCTCGTCGGGCGCGCCGACCGTCACGATCAACGGCACCAGCTATCAGAGCGGCTATGGTCAGCTCGACCAGTTCAATTACCTGCCACCGCGCTCGTTCCAGGTCTCGGCGCGGCTGAAGTTCTGATCGCGCGCCAGCGCCCTGCGGCCGGCCGTGCAAAAACAGCCAGCAAGCAAAAAGATCGGCACGTCGCGCCGCGCCTCCGGTCTTTTCCGGACTGCAGCCGGCTGGTAAGGTCAGGTAGATCGAGGGTCGGTCAGTTGCCCGGGTACTCGCGGCTGTGGGGGCACGCGAGATGGGCGGACCAGTCACGATCGGTCGGCGCGGGGTCGCATCCGCTGCTCACTGGGCGTTGCTCATTGGGCGTCCCCAGTTCGGGCGCGCCGACCGACACGTATAGGGTCCGGGCGCGGCGACGGCCAAGGTCGTTGCGCACTGCCCGGCAGAGGGTGGGGTTTGATGGTCAATCGCCGCGCGGTCGTCGCGGGATCTCTGGCATTTGCCGCCGCGGCGCGCGCCGGGATCGGCCGTGCCGCCGATCCTCGCTCCGATCCGCGCGATATCGCCCGCGACGATTGGGCTCCGGTCGACGCGATCGTCGCGCGAATGCGGGCACCGGTCTTCCCCGCCGCCACCTTCTCGATCCTCGATCACGGCGCCAGGCATGGCACCCCGGCGCACCTCGCCGTCCAGGCGGCGATCGATACCTGCGCCGCGGCCGGCGGCGGCCGCGTGCTCGTCCCGGCAGGGGTGTGGCGGATCAACGGTGCGATCCATCTCCGTTCCAATGTCGATCTCCATCTCGATCGCGACGCCGTGCTCCGTTTCGGCAAACCGGGGGAGATCGTGCTGCCGATCGTCCTCACCCGCTGGGAAGGGATCGAAGTCTATAATTACTCGCCGCTGATTTACGCGCGCGATTGCACCAACGTCGCGATCACCGGGCAGGGCGTGTGCGATGGTCAGGGCGGGCAGGGCTTCTTCCAATGGCGCCCGCACCAGGATCGCGACAAGGCGGCGCTGCGCGACATGGGCGAGGCCGGCACGCCGGTCGCCGATCGCCGCTTCGGTCCCGGCCATTTCCTGCGTCCGGCCTTCGTCCAGTTCTTCCGCTGTACCAATGTGCTGATCGACGGGCCGAAATTCGTCGATTCGCCGTTCTGGACGATCCACCCGGTCTATTCGACCAATGTCATCGTGCGCAACGTCACGGTGATCAGCCACCACCTCAATTCGGACGGCTGTGACCCCGATTCGTGCCAGGACGTGCTGATCGAACATTGCCGCTTCGACGTTTCCGATGACTGTATCGCGATCAAATCGGGCCGCGACCAGGACGGCTGGCGGGTCGGTCGG
This sequence comes from Sphingomonas sp. P4_G3, assembly GCF_056401105.1. Taxonomy (NCBI): domain Bacteria; kingdom Pseudomonadati; phylum Pseudomonadota; class Alphaproteobacteria; order Sphingomonadales; family Sphingomonadaceae; genus Sphingomonas; species Sphingomonas sp. P4_G3. The sequence goes on along the minus strand of NZ_JBFUJZ010000015.1, from coordinate 590 downwards.
CCGACCCGTAACGTCGTCATCCGCGATTGCCAGATGTCGACCCATATCGCCGGCGCGATCGCGATCGGCAGCGAGATGTCGGGCGGCGCGTCCAACATCTTCGCCGAACGGCTGGAGGTCCACCACGCCAAGCAGGCGCTGTACTTCAAGGCCAATCTCGACCGCGGCGGCACCATCGCCCAGGTCCGCGTGCGCGATGTGAAGGTGCGCGACAGCGACACGCTGATCGATTTCACCACCGCCTATCACCATAGCCGCGGCGGCAACGCGCCCCCGACCTACAAGCAATTCACCGTCGAGCGCGTCGATTGCCACAATACTGGCCGCGCGCTGCGCATCGTCGGCGTGGAAGCGGCGCCGGTCGAGGACGTGCTGATCCGCGACGTGACGGTCGGCAAAGCGCGCGAGCGGAACGTGATCGCGCATACCCGGGATCTGCGGTTGGACGGCGTGCGGGTGAATGGACAGGTGTTGGTGGCCTAGAGTTTGTTTCAGCAAAGCTGAAACGGTAGCGGTGCCGGCCCTCTCCCCCACCCGACCTCCCAATCAGGGTATTCTATGGGAGGCCGGGTGGGGGAGAGGGGGAGAGG
>NZ_JBFUJZ010000014.1:0-83534 GCF_056401105.1 Sphingomonas sp. P4_G3 | reverse complement strand
CGCGCCATTCGCGGTCACGTCGATATTGCCGGTCGCCGCTGCCGGGAAGATGGCAGCCACCATGCCGGCATTGCCCGCCTGGATATCGCCATTGGCCACCTCAGTGACATTGGCGGTCAGGGACTGGCTCTGCACATCGATCGCGTTCTTGCCGACCGCCAGCGCCGTCACCGCGCCGGTCGTGACGCTGATGTCGCCGCCAACCGCGGTATCGCGAACGATGATGCCGTTGCCGGCGGTCGAACCGCTGGCACCCGAGATATTGAAGGTGACCGTGCCCGAACCGTTGTTGAGGATATTGGCGCCGTCGCCAGTTCCGCCGAAGAAGCCGCCGGCGCCCGTCACGCTGATATTGCCCGCGCCGCCGGTGCCGCCGATCAGGGTCAGACCGTTGGTCGCGCCGGTCACGGTATCGGCGACGGTCACCGTCACCGCGTCGTTGCCGACTGCCTTGATGCCCTCGGCCGCCGTGCCGGTCACCGTGCCATTGGCTGCCACGCTGACCGTGCCGGTGCCGAAATTGTGCGCATCGATGCCGGTCGTGCCCGAAACGTTGCCCGCGGTCACATCGACATTGCCCGCGCCCGCGACCTTGATCTGCTGCGCGATGATCGCCGTGTTGCCGGTCGAGGTGACGTCGCCCGCGGTGACCGAGACGTTGCCGCCCGTCGTCAACGCAAAGATGCCGTTACCGGTCGTCACATTGACCGGACCGACGGTGGTGACAGTCGTATTGCCCGACCCGAAATTCTCGGCGTCGATGCCGAACCGCGCCGTCATCGCGCCGTTGGCGGTCACGTCGATATTGCCGGTGCCGGCCGCGTTGAGGATCGCCGCCACCATGCCGGCATTGCCCGCATTGATGTCGCCGTTCGCTACTTCGGTCACGTTGCCGGTCAGCGATTGGCTCTGGACGTCGATCGCGTCCATGCCCGCGGTCAGCGCGGTAACCGCACCGGTGGTGATGCTGATATCGCCGCCGGCCGCGGTGTCACGCACCTTGATGCCTTCGCCTCCGGCCGAACTGCTCGCGCCCGAAATGTCGACCGTGACGGTGCCCGAACCGTTGTTCAGGATGTTCGCCGCGTCGCCGGTCCCGCCGACGAACCCGCCGGTCCCGGTCACGCTGATGTTGCCCGCGCCGCCAGTGCCGCCAACCAGGCTCAGGCCGCGCGTCGCGCCCGTCACCGTATCGGCGACCGAGATGGTCACCGCATCGTTGCCGACTGCCTTGATGCCCTCGGCAAACGTGCCCGTCACCGTGCCGTTGGCGGTGACGCTGACGGTACCCGTGCCAAAGTTGTGCGCATCGATGCCGGTCGTGCCCGAGACGTTGCCCGCGGTCACATCGACATTGCCCGCACCGGCGACCTTGGTCTGCTGCGCGATGATCGCGGTGTTGCTGGCCGCGGTGACGTCGCCCGCGGTAACCGAGACGTTGCCGCCGGTGGCCAACGCAAAGATGCCGTTACCCGTCGTCACATTGACCGGGCCGACGGTGGTGACCGTCGTATTGCCTGATCCGAAATTCTCGGCGTCGATGCCGAACCGCGCGGTGATTGCGCCGTTGGCGGTCACGTCGATATTGCCGGTGCCCGCCGCGTTGAGGATCGCCGCCACCATGCCGGCATTGCCCGCGTTGATGTCGCCGTTCGCGACCTCGGTCACATTGCCGGTCAGCGTCTGCGCCTGAACGTCGATCCCGTCCTTGCCCGCCGTCAGCGCGGTCACTGCGCCGGTGGTGACGCTGATATTGCCGCCTGCGGCCGTATCGCGAACGAAGATGCCCTCGCCGCCGGCCGAGCTGCTCGCGCCCGAAATGTCGACCGTGACATTGCCCGAACCATTGTTCAGGATGTTCGCCGCGTCGCCAGTGCCGCCGACGAATCCGCCGGTCCCGGTGACGCTGATGTTGCCCGCGCCGCCAGTGCCGCCGACCAGGCTCAGGCCGCGCGTCGCGCCAGTCACCGTATCGGCGACCGAGATGGTCACCGCATCGTTGCCGACTGCCTTGATGCCCTCGGCAAACGTACCCGTCACCGTGCCGTTGGCGGTGACACTGACGGTACCAGTGCCAAAGTTGTGCGCATCGATGCCGGTCGTGCCCGAGACGTTGCCCGCGGTCACATCGACATTGCCCGCGCCCGCGACCTTGGTCTGCTGCGCGATGATCGCGGTGTTGCTGGCCGCGGTGACATCGCCCGCATTGACCGTGACGTTACCGCCCGTCGTCAGCGCGAAGATGCCGTTGCCGGTCGTTACATTGACCGGACCGACCGTAGTGACACTGGTGGTACCCGACCCGAAATTCTCCGCATCCACGCCGAATCGCGCATCGATCGAGCCGTTGGCGGTCACATTGATATTGCCGGTCGCCCCAGCATTGAGAAGCGCCGCCACCATGCCGGCATTGCCCGCCTGGATGTTGCCATTGGCGACCTCGGTGATGTTGCCGGTCAGCGACGAGCTCTGCGCGTCGATGCCGTCCTTGCCGGCGGTCAGCGCGGTGACGGTGCCGTTAGTGGTGATGTCGATCCCCGTGCTGGTGGCAACGTCGCGAACCGTGATGCCTTCGCCGGCCGCGGCGAAGATGTTGCCGGCGGTGATGCTGACCGAGCCGACCCCGCCACTCTGCCTCGCATCAAGCGCGTTGCCGTTGCCGTTGTTGACGATGTCGCCGCCGGTATAGACGATCGGCCCGCCAAGCGCAGTGAGCGATAGCGCCGCGGTGCCGCCCGCGGTCGGCGTATTACCCGCATCGACGCTGATCGTGCCGCCATTATTGACCGTGATGCCGCCCGTTCCATTGTTCGTGAAAGCGAGCCCGTTGCCGCTAATCGTTGCTCCGCTGTTGACGGTGACGACGATCGGGGTGGGGAGGATGCCCTGGTAATTGCGATCGACCGGCGGGTTGGCCGGAAAGGTCGTGTCGGTCGTGGACGTATCCGCGCAGGTCACCGTTGTGGCACCGACGACGCATTGCGCCCAGGCCTCGCTAGGCGCGAACACGCCCAGGCCGACAAAAGCCGCCGCCGCGACGGTCGAGCGCAACGTCAGCCGGCTCGCCTGCGAGCGCAGATTGCGGCGGCGTGCGGCTATCGAGGATGACACCTTGGAGTCGAAAGGAAGACGGCCCGACGAATACGGTGTGCGTGTCATATTATTCCCCTCTGTTGCGCGGACTTAGCACGCACGACCCGAAGGCCGCACGATTAGGCAATCGTCCGTGTGTGCTGGTCTAATACTTCATGATTATTCGCCGCTATTGGCTAAATGCGACAATTCACGAACTTATCCAACGCAGCGACTCTAGGGGTTATGGCGGTCACTATCTTCGCGTAAGATATTGTTTTTAGCGAGAAACGATCGCCGTTTTCACTCAAAATGGTCGCGATCTGCGTCGACAGATCGAAATGCCGGCGATCGCGGCGACGCTCACGATCCCAAAATCTGAGGCCGGAACTCGAGCAGGTGGATCGCGATGGGGATCAACAGCTCGTCAGCCGGGCCCGTTTCGCTTTCCTGGGTGATGAAACAGGCCGATATCGCCGGGCCGAGGGTGGGCCGCTCGATTACGACTTCAGGGTCAATTGCTGACGCTCGCCCCGCCTGACGATTTCGAGGTCGATCGACGGCGCATCGGGATCGAGCGCGCGGCCGAGTTCGGACGCGCCCGAGATCGGCGACTGGCCCGCGGTCAGCACGACGTCGCCCGCTCTCAGGCCGGCCGTGTCGGCGGGCGAGCCCGGTTTGACCATCACCACCACCGCGCCGCGCTGGCGATCGGCACCCAGCCGCTTGGCCAGAACGGGGCCTAAATCCTCGGTCACGATGCCGAACGGCGCCGCCGGCGGCGCTCCGCTCCGCAGCATCTCGCTGACGATTCGCGCGGCGACGTCGCCGGGAAGCAGCACCCCGAGATCGCCGGCGCTGTCGTCGTCGGGAAAGGCAGACAGACCGAGCACGCGGCCGTCGCTGCCGATAAAGGGTACGCCCTCAGCGTTTTCGGTGGGCGCGGGGCCGATCGATACCGACGATCGCAGCGCCTCGCCGCCGGCCGCGAAATCCCGGGCGATCGCCCCGGTCTGCACCGCGCATCCGCTTCCCGCGGGCGAGGTCAGGCTGAATCCCCATTGGCCGGTCCGCGGCAAGTCGGCGTCGGCGAATTGCAGCGTCGCGAAATTCCGTCCGTCGACCTTGACCAGCGCGAGCCCCGACAGCGGGTCGCTCGCCACCACCTTGGCGTCCAACTCGCGGCCGTCATTGAACTGGACCGGCAAGGTGTCGCGACCGGCCAGCATCCGGCCACTGGTGACGATATAGCCATCGGGTGACACGACGATGCCGGTAAGCTCGCGCGACGCCAGCAGGCTCGGCCTGGCGGTCGAGGCGGGCGGCACGCCCAGTCCGATCCTGACCAGCGCCGGGCAGGCCGTGTCGACCAGATCCGGCAACATCTCGGAAGGAGAGGCGCGATTGGTCACGCGCTGGATCGGCGCGACCACGTGGCGCTCAACCGTCGCCATCGGGCGCCAGAGCTGTGCTCCGGTCACCACGCCGATCACGATCAACACCAGGACGACGGCGGCAGTGATCGCCAGTTTCCTGAACGGCATGGCGGGCGGGGTGGCGCTCATTCGCCGAACAACTCGCGCTGCGCCTTTTCGATCTCGTCGGTATAGCGCCGCCGGACATAGCGCTCGCTGACCACGCCCAGCACGGTGCCGTCGGCGTCGGTGACGACGAATTCGTTGGCTTCGCGCTCCTCGAACGCGCGCATGATCGCCGCGGCATCCTGATCGGGCGACAAAGTGAAGTCGGTCAGGATCGCCGCCGCGGTGACCGGCGCATCCTCGGCTAGCGCGGGCGCATGCGCAGCGACGGTCGGGATCAACCCGGCATAGGCGCCGGTCGGGCCGAGCGCGACGACCTGGGTAATCGATCCCAGCGGGAAACGGCGGCGGAATTCGGCGATTGACGTGTCGCCCTCGATTTCGGGGATGCCGCGCCGCATCATCCGTCCCGCGGTCAGCGTCTTGATCCAGCCGACATCGCGCGCGCTGCGGATCGTCTCGCCGCGCGTGTGCAGGCGCCAGGTCGAGAAAGAGAAGCCGAAGGTCTCTCGCACCAGGGTGCTCGCGCACAGGCACGCGGTGATCGCGACCGCGGTGAGCGCGAAATCGTGTGTCGATTCGAGCACCAGCAGCGACATCGTCATCGGCCCGCCGACCACCGCGACCGCCATCGCCGCCATGCCGACCAAGGCTGCGTCGTTGGCGCTGACATGCGCGGCGCCGGGGATGAGGTTGACAAGCCCCGCGAACAACTGGCCGACCAGCGACCCGAGGAACAATGAGGCGAAGAACAGGCCGCCGCGAAATCCGAACCCGAGCGAGATCGCCGACGCCGCGACCTTGAGCACGAAGATCGTCGCAAGGAACGCCAGCCCGACCTTCATCGTCAGATCGAGGTGCAATGCCCCGTGGCCTGCCGACAACGCCTGGGGCGACAACGCGGCGATCGGGATCAGTAGCAATCCGCCGATCACCGGGCGATAGATATCGGGGATCGGCAGGCGCCGCGTCCCGATCTCGACCAACGTGACCGCGCGCATCAGCACGATGCCGACCACCGCGCAGACCAGCCCGAGCGAGGCGAACAGGAAATAGTCCCAGGTGGTGATCGCCTCCGCCGTGGGCAGGACGATCAAATAGGCCGGCACGCCCGAGACGCGCATCGTCACCACTGCTGCCAGCGCCGCCACCGCGACCGGCGCGATCGCCGCGGGCGTATAAGCGCCCAGCACGATCTCGAACGCATAAAACGCCCCGGTCAGCGGCGCCCCGAATGCCGCGCCCACCGCCGCGCCCGCGCCTGCCCCGACCAGCACGCGAAGGTCCGCGCGCCGCAGCCTCAACCATTGCCCGACCAGCGACGCGACTCCGCCGCCCATCTGGGCATAGGCCGCCTCGAGTCCGACCGACGCGCCCATGCCGTTCGACAACAGGGTTTGCGCGGCGACGGTCAGGCTGTCGCGCATCGGGATGACGCCGCCGTGCAGCGCATTGGCCTCGACCACGTCGACCGGCGCGCGGCCCCGGCGCAGCAAGCGGCCAAGCCCCGCCAGCAACAATCCGCCCAACGGCAGCGCGAGCAGGCGGAGGGGTTCGATCGTGGTTTGCGCACTCAACCGCTCGTCGCCCGACACGCCGTAGAAGAGCGACTGCATGAAATGCGCGATTCCGCTCTGGATCAAGGTGAGCAGCCCCGCCGTCAGGCCGATGCCGAGCGCGAGCAAGATCAGCGCCGCTTCGCTGGTACGGAAGCGCCGCCGCAATCCGATCAACAGACCTGCGGGTCGAAAGGCGGGGAGGGACGCCATCGCGATCCGCCTAATCGCCGAGGGCGAAGATGTCACCCGCCCCGCCGGGGCAAAATCAGTCTTGCCGCGCTTCGCCAAGCCGCGGCGCGGGGCGGCCGAGCGCGAGGTCGGCGTCGGAGAAGCGAATCGGGGTCCTGAGGCCGTCGAGCCGCTCGCCCGGCACGACCATGCCGCGCGCCTGAACCTGAGGATCCATCAGCGCCTGCTCGACCGTGTTGATCGGTCCGACCGGGACACCGACCGCTTCCAGCCTGACCAGCAGATCGTCGCGCTCGAACCGGCGCGCGGCCGTCTCGATCGCTGCGAAGAGCGGCGCGCGATGCTCGATCCGGCCGGCATTGGTCGCCCAGCGCTGCTCGGGCTCGATTCCGACCACGCCGCAGAAGCGCTGGAACTGACCGTCATTGCCGACCGCCAGGATGAACCAGCCGTCGCTGGTCGGGAAGACCGCGTAAGGCGAGACGTTGAGGTGCGCATTGCCGACGCGCGGCGGCGTGACTCCGCTGGCGAAGTAATTCGCCGCCTGATTGGCGAGCACCCCGGTCATCGTGTCGAGCAGCGCCATATCGATATGCTGGCCGCGCCCGGTCCTGTCGCGCTGGATCAGCGCCGCCTGGATGCCGATCACCGAATAGAGGCCAGTGGCGATGTCGGCCATCGCCACCCCGATTTTCTGCGGCGCGCCGTCGGGATCGCCGGTCAGGTCCATCATCCCGCTCATCCCCTGGATGATGAAGTCGTAGCCGGGACGCGGGGCATAGGGCCCGTCCTGGCCGAAGCCGGTGATCGAGCAATAGATCAGGCGCGGGTTGATCGCCGCCAGGCTGGCATAATCGAGCCCGTATTTGACGAGGCCGCCGACCTTGAAATTCTCGATCAAGACGTCGCTGTCCGCCGCCAGTCGCCGCACCTCGGCCTGCCCCTCGGGCGTAGTGAAGTCGATCACCACCGACGACTTTCCGCGGTTGCACGAATGGTAATAGGCCGCGTCGCGCGTGCCGTCGGGGTTGACGATGAACGGCGGCCCCCAGGTGCGCGTGTCGTCGCCCGCCGGGCTCTCGACCTTGATCACCTCGGCGCCGAGATCGGCCAGGACCTGGCCCGCCCACGGTCCCGCCAGGATACGCGCGAGTTCGAGCACCTTGAGGCCGGCGAGCGGAGCGGGTTTGGTCATTCGACTTCCTTGGCGCCTGATCGCGGCGATGTCACTGCCATGCAGCTCGGGCGGCGTTCGCGCGATGACGAACCTCAGCACCGACGCCGCGGATGGATAGTGGCCGACCAGTAGATCTTCTCGACTCGAGATGCCTCATTGCGCCCCGCGCTCCGTTCGTCGCGGCCGCCATTGCCAAGCCGTGGCGGCCGCCCGAAAACGCGGCATGCCGAGCACAGTCCAGACCACTTTCAACACCCTGCGCCAGCATCGAGTCGACACCGCGCTGACTGCCCTGCTCGTCCTTCAGGGCGTGACCTTGTTCGCGGTCATTCCGTTTGGCGCGCGTTCGACCGGCGGGCGGATCCTGCTCGATCTCTGTCATTTCTCGTTCGCCGCCATCAGCGTCGCCGCGCTGACGCGGCACCGCGTGGTCCAGGGCGTGGTGATCGCCGCGCTGGCCTTGTTGGCGATGGGGCCATCGGTGTCGCAACGGCTGGGCGCCGACCTCCATCTCGACGTCGCGGCACAACACGAACTGGTCGCGCTGATCGCGTTCGCGTTCAACGCCGCCATCACCGCGCTGATCGCCCGCCACGTCTTTTCCGCCGAGCGCGTGACCGTCCACCGCGTGCGCGGCGCGATCCTGCTTTATCTCAACGTCGCCGCATTGTTCGGCATAGCCTATACCGCCCTTCAGCAAGTCGTGCCCGAGGCGTTCCACATCGTGATACAGCCTGGCGAGGCGCCGACTGCCGCCTTCACCTATTTCAGCCTGACCACGATCACGACGGTCGGCTTTGGCGACATCACCCCGCTCCACCCCCTGGCGCGTAGCCTGGCGACGCTCGAAGCGGTGTTCGGCCAGCTCTTTCCCGCAACCCTGCTCGCCCGCCTTGTCGCGCTGCATCTGGCACACGAACAGCAACCGCCGAAGCAACCCGTTCAGACAGACGCCGACCAATCCTGACGATCGTCGAACGGTCGAAGCGGCAGGAAATCAGCCCTTCAACAGCCTGACCGCCGCGTCGAGTCGGTCGGCATAGCGGTTGAGCGCCGCTGCGGTCTTCGCGACATATTCCTTGGCGTCGTCGAAACGGCGCTGCTCGATCCCTTCGCGAATGCCGGGCAAGGTCTTGGCACCATAACCGGTCAGCGTTCCGGGTGCGTAGATCAAATTGCGGTACCAGGGCCGCCCAGGCAGGCCGTCCTTGTCGAGCAGCAATTGATCGACTCCCTTGAGCACCGCCATCGCCTTGGCGACCTTGTCGGGCGAGGCACGCTCGAACGCGGCATCGGCGGCGCGCGACGAGCGGGTCAGATGGTCCGACGCATCCTCCAGCGCGAGCATGTCGATCAGCGGGGTCACGCCTTTATCCTCCGGCGCGGCGGTGGGATCGACCGGGTTGGCGGTCAGCTTGAACACGTCGTCGCGGTTGAGGTCCTTGAGCGCGCGGTCCTGGTCGCGCTGATCGGCCGCCAGCTTCTTCACTTCGCCGACATAGCGCGCCACGGTCGAGGCCATGTCGCCATAGCGCATCGGCACGCGCGGTGCGGCCGCCGCGCGCAGCACCATCCGCCCGACGAACTTGGACAAGGTCGCGCCATAGACCAGTCCGGGATCGTCGAAATTGGTGACGTGGTAATAAGTGTCATAGGCGGAGTGATACGACCCGCCGCCCGCGCCCTCTCCGCCGAAGCCGAGATTGACCGACGGGATGCCGAGATGCGCGATGAACGAGCTATAGTCCGAGCCCGAGCCGAGCGCACCGATCGGGATATCGCCGCCCGCCTTTGCCGCCTCGAGCGCCCCCGACCCTGCATCGCGCCCGCTGCCCGAATAGGCGCCGGCGCGGATGCTCGCGCGGAGGCGATCATAGACGCTGACCCCGGTTTGCGGATCGGGCACGTCGCGCGCGATCGAATTGACGAAATGCTGGAGCGTATGGCTGCCTTCGGCGCCGAGGAAGCCGCGTGAGGTGTCGTCGGTGTTAATGTAGAGCACGGCCTTGGCCTGGAGCTCATCGGCATGCGTCTCGGCCCATTCGGTCGAGCCGAGCAGGCCGGGTTCCTCACCGTCCCAGCTGGCATAGACCAATGTGCGGTCGGGCCGCCACCCGGTCTTGGCCAGCGCGCCGAGCGCTTTGGCCTCGGACATCAGCGCAACCTGACCCGAGAGCGGATCGTCGGCACCGAACACCCAGCCGTCGCGATGGTTGCCGCGCACGATCCATTCGTCGGGACGCGTGCTGCCCTTCATCACCGCGATCACGTCGTACAGCGTCTTGAGCGACCAGTCCGACTTGACCGCGAGGTGCACCTTGACCGCATCGGACCCGCCCCAATGGTAGGTGATCGGCAGCCCGCCGCGATCCTTGCCCGTGACCACCGGACCGTCGAGCCCGGCGAGGATCTTGGCGGCGTCACCATAAGAGATCGGCAGCGCGGGGATCTTGAGGATCGTCTTGGCCTCGGCGCGGGTCAGGCGCTTGGCATTGTCGGTCGCGCCGACGCCGGGGGTCAACGGATCGCCCGGATAGGTCGTCATGTCCATCACCGAGCCGCGCTGGACACCGCCCTCGGGCCGCGCCCCGCCCTTGGGATAGACGTCGCCGCGGGCATAGCCGTCGTCGCCCGGGTCCGAATAGATCAGGCAGCCGACCGCGCCATGCTCTTGCGCCAACTTCGGCTTCAATCCGCGCCAGCCGCCGCCATAGCGCGCGATGACGATCTTGCCCTTCACGCTGATCCCGCGCCGCGCGAGCGAATCGTAATCGTCGGGCATGCCGTAATTGACGTAGACGACCGGCGCGGTGACATCGCCGTCACCCTGATAAGCGACATAAGGCGGCAGCGCGCCGTCGAGCTTGTCGGGGCCGAGTTGCGGTTCCTGCCCGCCCAGCGTCACGCGGTCAGCCCCTACCAGTTCGAGCGTGGTCGAGATCGGGGTCGGGTAGAGCACCTTGAAGGTCTCGATATGCGCGTCCCAGCCCCATTGCCTGAACAGCGCCAGCTCCATCTCGGCATTGGCCTTGTCGTGCGGGCTGCCGACATGGTTGGGCGCCGACGACATCTCCTTGAGCCAGGCGAGCTGATCGGCGCTGCTGATCTGGGCATCGAACGCCTTTTCGGTCGCGGCGGTGCCGATGGTCTGCGCGCCGAGCGGTTGCGCCGCGACCAATGCGATTGCCATGGCGGCCAGCGCCGATTTGGCGTTCATCCGGACGCGACGCGCCCCCGACCGACCCCAATATTGGTCCTTCGCCATCGCGCGCCCCTTTGCTGCTGGATCAACCCCGTTGGAAACGGAGCGCACCCTAGCGAAGTCTTTGGAACAGGCCAGCCTTTACCGCACCCGCGCAATCCTAGCCCGGCGCGGCAGTCGATCCGCGGATGGCGAGCTCGGCCGGCACCACGACAGGCTCGGCGGACTCATGCTTGCCGGTGCGGTCGGTGATGATCAGTTCGACCGCGCGCGAGGTTACTTCGGCGATTCGCTGAACCACGGCGGTCAGCGGAGGATGCGTGAAGCGGACGATCGGCGTGTCGTCGAAACTGATCAGCGACAGATCGCGCGGCACCGCCAACCCGCGCTCGCGCCCGACCTCCAAGGTTGCCAGCGCCATCTGATCGTTGCTCGCGACGATCGCGGTCGGGGCCGGCGCGCGGCCGAGCAATTGCGTCGCGGCGGCCTTGCCCGACGCATAAGAGAAGTCGCCGGCCGCGAGCAGGCCGTCGGTCGGCAACCCCGCCGCCGCCATCGCCGCGCGCCAGCCGTCGACGCGCCAGCCGCTCACTTCATAATCCGGCGGGCCGGCGACGAAGCCAATCCGTCGATGCCCGAGGCCGATCAGATGCTCGGTCGCGAGCCGCGCCGCGCGCTCATCGTCCAGCGTCAGCGCGAACCCCGGCCCCGGCCGCAGCGACCCGATCCGCGCAAAGCTGATCCCGTGCGCGACCAGCAGGTCGATGATCAGCGGGTTCTCCGAATGCGGCGGAGTCAGGATAACGCCGTCGGGCTGCAGCGATGCGATCGCCGCGAGCAACTCGCGCTCGATATGGTCGCTATGCGTGTCGATCAGTTCGACGATCAGGCGATAGCCGTGCTGCGCGCAGGTCAACATGCCGCCGAGCAGCATCTGGTCGACCCAGTCGCTGCCCTCGCGCGCGCGCCAACCCTCGATCGTACGCTCGCGATCGTTGAGCGCCAGGATCAGATAGGATCGCGTCCCGGCCAGCCGCTGCGCGGCGATCGACGGAACATAGCCGAGCTTGTCGATCGATCGCTGGACGCGCTCGATCATGTTGCGCCGGACATTGGGCTCCTTGTTGATAACCCGGCTGACCGTCTGCATCGACACGCCGGCATCAACGGCGACATGCTTGATCGTAATGCTCTGCCTGCGCCGCGCCATCGACCGCTCAGCGCCCGATCGTCGCGCAAGCGGCCGGGCACGACACCCGGTCGCGCGGCATTTGGGCGGTCAGGCGATGGCTACGCGGCATGATCCTTGGGTAGCTTCATATTGAAAAAGCAGGAAGCCCCGAATCCGTACGACTTTGGTCGCGCCCACGAGGCGGCGATCGGCCAAACCCTCCAGCCACCGATCTACCCGTTGCCGAGCCTTGCCCGCGCGTACATGATGCCAGCCAACCGATGTCCCGCATCCCCGCCCCGCCAGTCGACCGACGACGCGACACGACCGGCGGCGCGGCAGCCGGGCAGCGCTCGACCGGGTTCCTGCTGCTCTATGCGCTGGCCAATGCCGGCGGGGTCATCGGCTATCTCCCGCTGCTGACCTTGTTGCTGGCGATCAAGGTCGAGACGCTGGCGGGCGAGGCGCGAGTCGACCTGCTGACCGCGACCGTAATCGCCGGAGCGATCGCGGCGAGCACCTCCAACATCCTGTTCGGCTGGTTGAGCGACCAATCGGTGGCGCGCGGCGGCGGCCGGCGGGGCTGGATGGTGGGCGGCCTGATCGCGACGATCGCTGCCTATGCGGCAATCGCGGTCGCGGACAGCCCCGCGACGATCATCGGCGCGATCGTGTTCTTCCAGATCGCGCTCAACGCGGTGCTGGCTCCGCTGGTCGCGGTGATGGCGGACGAGATACCCGATTCGCAGAAAAGCACTACCGGCGGGCTGTTGTCGCTTGGCTATCCGGTCGCGTCCGGCGTGCTCGCATTGGTCGTCGGCATTTCCGCGCTGGGGGAGACGAGCCGGCTGATGATCGTCATCGCGGTCGCCGCTATCTGCCTGACTCCGCTGATCCTGAGCCACGCGCGGCCGCTGCCGATCGTCGATCCGCCGCGCGCCGCGGTCGCAATGCGCCGCCATGACCTGGCGGTGGCATGGTGCGCGCGATTGCTCTTCCAGGTCGCGGGGTGCGTGCTTCAGCTCTATCTGCTCTATTATTTCGAAAGCATCGTTCCGGATGGGCCCAGGGACGAACTGGCGGCGCACGTCGGAAACCTGCTGACCCTCTCGTTCATCGCGCCGTTGCCGATCGCCTTGCTGTTCGGGCGGCTGTCCGACCGGCTCGACCGCCGCAAGCCATTCCTGGTCGCCGCCGCTATCGTCACCGCGGTCGGGCTCGCCGGCATGGCGGCGGCGCATAGCTGGACGGCGGGAGCGATCGGTTTTGCCTGCTATACGATCGGCTATAGCGTGTTCCTGCCGCTTCAGGTCGCCTTCTCGATGCAATTGCTGCCCGACCCGCGGCATCGCGGGCGCGATCTCGGCCTGTTCAACCTGACCAATACCTTACCCTCGTTGCTCGGCCCGTTGCTGACCTGGTGGCTGGCCTCGCCGCGCGATTTCGCCGCGGTCATGGCGATGCTGGCGGTGCTGGTCCTGTGCGCGGGGCTGGCGATGCTCGGCGTGCGGGGGAGGCGTTAAAGTCGGAGGCCGGCTGTTCTTTAGAAGCAGACCGCCGTCACCAGGTCTAGGCGAAGACCGCGTCGAGCCCATGCGCTTCCGGCCCCTCTTTCAGCCCGCGCAACTCGATGTAGACGGCGGTTGGAAGTGCCCCGGCGATCGTCGCGCTGATCGTCCCGCTGACCATCGTCGCACCCGCGACCAAGAGTGACATCGCGTTGCCGGCGCCGCTGACCATGCCCGTTGCGCCCGCGATGCCGCCGACGATCGCCCCGAGGATCACGAGGCCGACCAGGAACGCGAACAAGATCAACAGCACGACGAAGACATTCCAGCGCTCGCCCTTGGTCAGGTCGGCACTGCGTCCCAAAGCGGCAAACACGCCTTCGCGCTCCGCGATCACGACAGGCGCCGCGACATACCACATGACTGCGAGGATGATGCCGGGAACGATCAACAGGATCGCCGCGAAACCGACCGCCAGACCGCTGACGATGCCCAATCCCAGCAGCGGCAGCAGTCGGCGAAGGGCCGTCGACAAGCATTCGCCGAACGTCGCCCGCTCGCCATGGCTCGAAGCGATCGTCGCGCGCACCAAGGCGCCTTGCGCCAACACCGTGAAGACCATGTTGAGCAGCGACGCGAGGATCACGACGCCGACATATTGACCCAGACTGATCGAGCCCGCCGCAAGCTGTGGCGTGAGCGATTCCTGGAAATAGGAGATCACGCCCTGCGGCAGACCTCCGAACAGGAACGCGATGCCCAACATCACGAACAGATTGCCGAAAATCGCCCCGAAAGCGGTGTTGAGAATGCGTCCGATCGACATGAAGCCCCCTTATGTCTCTGTCGCAAGCTGAACCCCGCGCTCATCGCTGTCCAGAACAACTTGGTTCAAAAGGAACTTTTAGCGGTTGCGTGCTTACCTGCATGGGGTAAGCAATGTGGAGTTCGGGTGCAGGCCCAGTCTGCACCGTCGTAGCGCAGGGGTGGCGTTTGGCCGGGGGGAATACGCATGGTGCCGCGGCCGCTGCCGACCGCTTCACCGCGGCGCATGATGCGCTGCGCGCGGACCCGTCGGTCCAGTTCACGCTGGCCCCGCCGCCTCCGCCCCCGGCACCGCCGGCCTGGCTCAAGGGGCTCGCCCATTTCTTCGAATGGCTGGGGCACGTGCTCGCCCCGATCGGCCGCTTCTTCGCCTGGCTGACCAGCTTCATGCCGGCGGCGCCTTATGCGCGCATCCTGTTATGGGGCGTGATCGGCATCGCCGCGCTGGCGCTGATCTGGCTGATCGTCGAGCGACTCCGCTACGGCCAATGGCGCCTGCCCCGCCGCCGATCGCGCGCCGCGATGCCGGTCGCGATCGAGGAAGAGGAGCAATGGCAGCCCGACGCCGCGCAGGGCCGCGCCTGGCTCGACGAAGCCGATGCGCTCGCTGCCAAGGGTCTGTTCGCCGAAGCGGTCCACCACCTGCTGTTCCGCTCGATCGAGGATATTCGCCAGCGCCGGCCACAAGCCGTTCGCCCGGCACTGACCAGCCGCGAACTCGCCGCCGCGAGCGCGATCCCGAGCGGCGCGCGCGACTTGTTCGCGTCGATTGCCCGCCATGTCGAACACAGCCTGTTCGGCGGCCGCCCAGTCGACGCCGATGCCTGGCAAGCGGCGCGCGCCGCTTATGCCGACTTCGCTCTTCCCAAGATGTGGAAAGCATGAGCGACCTCGTCATCGGCCGCGGCAGCGACGATCGCGGCGCGTTCCGCCTGCGCACCGTGATCCTGTTGCTCGCGGTCGGCATCATCGGCTTCGTCGCCCTGCTGCTCGGCAATGCCTATGAGGCACCGGCCGATTCGACCAACGGATCGTCCGCGCACGCGCTGTCGAACGGCGCGACCGGCTATACCGGCATCGTCCGGCTGGCGCGTGCGATGGGCAAGGATACGCGGGTGATTCGCGACCCGTCGCAACTCGCCGCCAACGGCCTGTTGATCCTGACTCCGCCGCTGGGATCGACCCCGCTCGGCGACGTGTTGTTGCGGCGCGACGATTTACCGACCCTGGTCGTGCTGCCCAAATGGTCGACCGCGCCGCAGCGCCCCGCCGGCCGTCCCGGCTGGGTGATGCGCTGGGGCCTGATCGACAAAAAGGAACCGGAAGGCGTGCTCGCGCCCGACCGCAAATTCACCGTCTCGCGGATGACCAGCGGCGGGCGTCCGCTCCGCTCGGCCGGCTGGATGACGGAAGATTTCGGGTTCGAGGCACCGCGCCCGCTGCAGACGATCAGCGGCGCCGACCTCAAGCCGCTGCTGACCGACGATCAGGGCAATATCGTGCTGGGCGAAGTAGGCAGCAAATCGCTCTACGTCCTGGCCGACCCCGACATCCTGTCGAACATGGGGATGCGCAAGGAGAGCCAGGCGCGCGCCGCGCTCGCGCTGCTCGATGCGCTCAACCAGGACGCCGACCGCGATTTCGATTTCGACGTCACGCTGGCGGGGCTGGGCAAGGCCAAGAACCCGTTGCGGCTCGCCTTCGATCCGCCGTTCCTGGCGATGACCCTGGCGATCGTCGCGGCGATGCTGCTGGCCGGATGGCAGGCGTTCGCGCGGTTCGGTCCCGCGGTGCATCGCGAGCGCGCGATCGCGTTCGGCAAGACCGCGTTGGTCGACAATGCCGCCGCGCTGATCCGCAAGGCCGGGCGCCAGGCACGGCTCGGCGGGCGCTATGTCGAGGCGATCCGCGAGCGCGCGATCGTCGCGTTCGGCGTGCCGTCGCGGCTGCGCGGGCCGGCGATCGACGCCTATCTCGACAAGATTTCCGGGCGGTCGCGGTTCACAGACCTCGCCCAGGCCGTGGACGATGCGGACGACAAGGCAAGCCTCGTCGCCGCGGCGCGCGCGCTACACGATTGGCAGAAGGAGAAGGGCAAGTGACGGTCGAGGAAGTCCGCAATCTGGCGATGGCGATTCGCCAGGAAGTCGGCAAGGCCGTGGTCGGCCAGGAAGCGACCGTCGAGCTGATGCTCGTGGCGCTGTTCGCCGGCGGCCATATCCTGCTCGAAGGCCCGCCGGGCACCGCCAAGACGTTGCTCGCGCACAGCTTCGCGCGCGCGGTCGGGATCAAGTTCGGGCGCATCCAATTCACCCCCGATTTGATGCCGGGCGACATTATCGGCGCCAATCTGTTCAACTTCCAGACCTCGACCTTCACGCTGACGCGGGGGCCGATCTTCACCGACATGCTGCTCGCCGACGAGATCAACCGCACCCCGCCCAAGACCCAGGCGGCATTGCTCGAGGCGATGCAGGAGCGCACCGTCACGATCGACGGCGAGAGCCTGTCGCTGGGCGATCGCTTCATGGTGGTGGCGACGCAGAACCCGATCGAGCAGCAAGGCGTCTATCCGCTGCCCGAGGCGCAACTCGACCGCTTCCTGTTCAAGCAGACGGTCGACTATCCCTCGGCCGCCGAGGAGCGCAAGATCATCGCCACCCACGGCGCCAGGGCGACGGCGATGGAACCGGAAGGCTGGGGCGTCGAGCCGCGCGCCGACGCCGCCAAGATCGGCGAGGCGATCGCCGCGGTCGGTACCGTGCGGCTGGTCGACGAAGTGATCGACTATATCGCCGCTTTGATCCGCGGCACGCGCGACGTCGCCGATCTCGAAAGCGGCGCCTCCCCGCGCGCCGGCGCGATGCTGGCCGGCGCGGCGCGGGCGCGCGCAGCACTCGATGGCCGCGACTTCGTCATTCCCGACGACGTCAAGCAGCTGGCACCGGCGTTGCTCCGCCACCGCCTGATCCTGTCGCCCGCCGCCGAGATCGACGGCCGCATGGTCGAGGAAGTGGTGCATTCGATCATCGAGACGATCGAGGCGCCGCGGTGAAGATGGCTTCCGCCGGTTCCCCCAATCGTCATGCCGGGCTCGTCCCGGCATCCACCGGGCGGCAGGCCGATACGCTCGAGCTTCTTGTTTCGCGCTCGCGGCACCGTGGATGCCGGCACAAGGCCGGCATGACGGTTGGGAGCGAAGGCCACCGAGAACCGCGCTCCATTGGCGCGGCCGAGGGGAATCAGCTTTGATCTACCCTACGCGCTTCGCGGTGATGGCGGCGGCGGCGGGAGCCCCCGTCGCGCTGTTGATCGCCGTGTTGGCGCCGGACCATTGGTATGCCGGGCTGGCCTGGCCCGCGGCGATCCTGCTCGGCGCGCTGATCGACGCGATGCTCGCCTTGCCTGCCGGCCGTATCGCCGCGGGACTGACCCTGCCGCGCACCGCCAGCGTCGGCGAAACGGTCGACGCGGTGATCAGCGTCGAGGGACCGGCGCGTGGCGGGCCCGGCAATGTCCAGATCGCGATCGCCGCCGATCCGCTGGTGGCGCTGGAGGATGACGGCCGCGCCATTGTCCAGCTCGACCAGGGCAAGGGCGCGATCGCGCTGCCGGTCGCGACCCGCCGTCGCGGCACCGCGCATTTCGCGACTTTCTGGGTACGCTGGCGCGGCCCGCTCGCTCTGGTGTGGCGGCAGAAGCGGATGGCGAGCGAGGCGGCGCTCAAGATCCTGCCCGATATCCGCCCGGTCCGCGAACGCGGCGCGCGGATCTTTCAGCGCCACGCGCTACAGGGACTGATGACCCAGCTCGACCGCGGCGACGGTACCGATTTCGATGCCTTGGTCGAATTCCGCTCGGGCATGGATCGCCGCGCGATCGACTGGAAGCAATCGGCGCGGCACCAGAAGCTGCACGCCAAGGAATATCGCACCGAACGCAACAACCAGATCGTCTTCGCGATCGATTCAGGGCGCCAGATGTCCGAGCCCGTCGCCGGCATCCCGCGCGTCGACCGCGCGGTCGCGGCGATGCTGCTGACCGGTTGGGTCGCGCTCAAGCTCGGCGACCGCGTCGCACTCCATTCGTTCGATTCGCGCCCGCGCATCGCCAGCGGGCTGATCTCGGGCGCCTCGGCCTTTCCCGAGCTCCAGCACCTCGCCGCCGGGATCGATTATTCGGGCGAGGAGACCAATTACACCTATGCGCTGACCACGCTCGCCGCGCGGCTGACGCGGCGGTCGATGATCGTGATGTTCACCGAATTCACCGACCTGACCAGCGCCGACTTCATGATCCGCGCCGCCGCCCGGCTGGTCGAGACGCACCTGTTGCTGATCGTCGTGCTGCGCGACGAGGAACTCGAATCTTTGGTCGATCACGCCCCCGATACCGCCGACGATATCACCCGCGCGGTGACCGCGGCGGGATTGCTCAAGGACCGGCTGCTCGCGCTGACCCGGCTGCGCCACCTCGGCGCGCACGTGATCGAGAGCGACTATGACCGCGTCGCCGATCGCCTGGTCGAGGGCTATGTCGACCTCAAGCGGAGGAACCTGCTGTGACGGCCTATGTCGAAGCCCGCACGCCGCTGGTCAACGCGACGCGCTTCCGCGCGGTGCACGAGGCCGATTGGGATCAGCTCGACAAGATCCTGACCTTGATCGAAAAGCGCGGCGTCAAGGCAGTGCCCGATCAGCAATTGCTGGTCCTGCCCCTGCTCTATCGCGCCGCTCTGTCCTCGCTGTCGGTCGCGCGAGAAACCTCGCTCGACCGCGCGCTGATCACCTATCTCGAACAGCTCTGCACGCGCGCCTATTTCCAGATTTACGGCGTTCCGACCTCGCCGATGAAGCAACTCGCGCATTTCTTCGCGCGCGGCTGGCCAGAGGCGGTGCAGGCATTGTGGAAGGAGACATTGGTCTCGTTCCTGCTGACCGTCGCCGGCGCGGTAGTCGCCTATCTGATGATCACGCACGATCCGTCCTGGTATTATGCGATGATCCCCGACGGCATGGCGCAGGGCCGCGACCCGACCGCGAGCACCGAATTGCTCCGCCAGACCCTCTATGACGGCGGCAAGGACGCGCAACAGAGCGCGCTCGCCCTGTTCGCCTCGTTCCTGTTCACCCACAATGCGCAGATCGCGATCTTCTCGTTCGCCTTAGGGTTCATGTTCTGCGTGCCGACCGCGGGGTTGATCGTCTATAACGGCCTGATGCTGGGGGCGATGGTCGAGGTCTTCGCGTCGAAAGGACTGGGCTATGGTTTCATCGGCTGGCTGATGATCCACGGCACCACCGAATTGTTCGCGATCATCATCTCGGGCGCGGCTGGGTTCCGCATCGGGCTGGCCATCGCGTTTCCGGGCCGGCTGTCGCGCACCGATGCGGCGGTGGCGGCGGGACGGTCTGCGGCGACCGCGATGGGCGGCACGGTAGTCATGCTGGCGGTCGCCGGGTTGCTCGAAGGGATCGGACGCCAGACGATCACCAATGACGAATTGCGCTACGCGATCGGGCTGGTGATGCTGGCCGGCTGGCTGCTCTATTTCTACATGCCGAGGGGGAAACGCGATGGCGCGCCCGCCTAGCCGTACCTCGATCGCCGCACTCCGGCGCCGCTTCATCACGCCCGAGGGCGTCGACCTCAATATCGAGCTCGGCACAGCGAGTGCGCGCGCTGGCGCGTTCCTGCTCGACGGCGTGCTGATGCTGGGCGTGCTGATCCTCGCCACGATCGCGATCGGGCTGATGGCGTTCGCATCGCGATCGATCCTGATGGTCGGGCTGTGGATCGTCGGCTTCTTCATCCTGAGGAACGGCTGGTTCACCTTGTTCGAGATGGGCGCGCGCGGCGCGACGCCGGGCAAGAGGATCGTCGGGCTGCGCGTGGTGGCGCGCGACGGCGCGCGGCTGACGGGCGGCGCGGTGATCGCGCGCAACGCGATGCGCGAGATCGAGATATTCCTGCCTCTGTCCTATTTCTTCGCTTCGCTCGGCGCGATGTTCACGGGCGGCGATGTGCTGTTGCCGCTGCTCGCGCTCGCCTGGAGCATGATCTTCCTGTTCTTCCCACTGTTCAATCGCGACAGGCTGCGCGTCGGCGACCTGCTCGCCGGGACCTGGGTGGTGCACCGTGCGCGCGCGCAGCTCGGCCACGACCTCGCCGCGTCGGCGGCGCAAAGCACCCGCCCGCGCCGCGTGTTCAGCGACGCGCAGCTCGATCTCTACGGCATTTACGAGCTGCAGACGCTCGAAGAGGTGCTGCGCGGCGGCCATACCGACGCGATCGTCACCGTCGCGGCCGCGATCCGGCGCAAGGGCGACATGCCCGACGATGGCGATGATTACGGCTTCCTGTCGGACTATTACGCCGCGCTCTGCGGTCGGCTCGAGCGCGGCATGATGATCGGGCTCAGGCGCGAGGATAAATATTCGAAGGCGACGCGCGCGGCGTAAGCGCTTGCCCATCCCAATCGTCGTGCCGGGTGTAGGCCCCTCCCCTKMAGGGGWGGGGTTGGGGTGGGGCCTGTCCACGGGCGACAAGCTCGGTGAGACTGATACGCCCCACCCCCAACCCCTCCCCTGAAGGGGAGGGGCTAGAAGGTCTAATGATCCGCCCGCGCCTTCACGCCTCCGGCTTGCGCAACAGCCTGTCCCGCAACGCTTCGAGATTGACCCCGGCGATCGCGGCGGCGCGGTCCTTCGCCTTCAGGATGGCGGAGAGCTGGTTCAATATCTGGCAGGCATTGTCGAACCGCTGGAGCGCCTCGCCATGGCGTTGCAGTAGCGCCATGTCGCCGATCAGATCCCCGGCCACGTCATCCAGCATCCTTTGGACATGATCGAGCTCCTCGGCGACGCGTGCTTCGGGATCGGTGATGAGTTCGGCGGACCTGGCAGCCGGCACGTCCTCATCGAGGATATCGCGGCCGCCGCGAATCGCGGCCTGGATCTGATCGACTCGCGATTGCCCCTGACCGAAGATCGCCGCCGGCGCGCGGCGACCGGCAACCCATTCGTCGACCGACGCGGCGCCTTCGAACTGGATTCCGCAGCGCCCCTCCGCTCGCCAGGCCACGACACCGCGCATTTCGACCTCGAGACGCTGCAGGATGACCGACGCGCCGGGCTCGGGCAGCGCGTGACCGTCGACCATCGCGCCCTTTTCGGACAGATTACGGATCCTGACCGGCGCGGTCACGCCTCCCGAACGGATGGTCGCGGTCAGCAACAGGTTCTTGCGCGGCGCGCGAGCGCGAGCCGACGCGCCGGGATCGCCGGCCGCTCCGCCCTGATCCTGGTCACTCATGCCGATCGATTCCGTCGCGACCAGTCGGACGGCCCGCAATGGCAATCGGGCGCCTCAATATTCGCCATCTCCACCATATCCGTAGGTGCTACAGCAAAGTATGACGGTCGGCGATAGCGCGCACCCACTCCTATGGACAAGCTGTGCACAGCGCACGCGAACCCGCTATTTCGCCTCGGCCAGCAGGTCCTGCGCAGTCGGGCTGGTCCAGTCCATCCCGCCGATCATCCGCCACACTTCCTTGCCCGACGAATCGTAGAGGATCGTCGTCGGCAGGCTGGGATTGCCGAACGCCGCCGACATGTGCAGCTCCTTGTCGGTATAGGCCTTGACCGATTTGAGCCCCGCTTTGGCGAGATAGGGATCGACCGCGGCCTTGCCGTCCAGATCCTGGCTGACCGTCACCACCTGCACCTTGCCCTCGCCCGCGACCTTGTCGAGCGTCGGCATCTCGGCCTTGCACGGCCCGCACCAGGTCGCCCACAGATTGAGCAGCACCGGCTTGCCGGCGAAACTGGCCAAGGTCAGCGCCTTGCCGTCGGGACCAATGAAGCCGGCATCGGGCGCGGCCTCTCCCTTATGGTCGCGGACCAGCTTGCCGATCACGTCGACACCCGTATCGGGCGCCGAGGGCGCGGGCGTCATGTTCGACGCTTCGTCGAGCGTCGGCAGCGCCGCGCTGTCGTTCGCTTGCCCCTTGGGAGTGGACGGCCTATCGCAGCCGCCGATCAAAGCGGTGGCCGCGAGGAGAAGAACGATAGAGCGCAAACAGACCTCGAACGCGATGTGGGGCGGTCGGTTCGCTGAGGGACCGGCGGCGGTGATGCGCGAGATAAATGCCTCGATACCGTTCGACAAGCGTTTGTGGCGTCAGGACATCGCCGGATCGAAGGCGCATGTCGCGATGCTCGGCGCGCAAGGCATCTTGAAAGCCGACGATGTCGCGACGATCGCCAAGGGGCTCGACGCGGTCGCCGAGGATTATGCCCGCGACGGCGTGCCCGACGATCTCGCGCTCGAGGACATCCATATGCTGACCGAGGCGCGGCTGGCCGAGAAAGTCGGGCCGGTCGCCGGGCGGCTGCACACCGCGCGCTCGCGCAATGATCAGGTCGCGACCGATTTCCGGCTGTGGGTGCGCGACGCGATCGATCAGGTCGCCGCCGCCCTGGGCGAATTGCAGGACGCGCTGATCGCGCGCGCCGAGGAGCATGCCGAGGCGGTGATGCCCGGCTTCACCCATCTTCAGTCGGCGCAACCCGTGACGCTGGGCCATCATCTGATGGCCTATCACGACATGATCGCGCGCGACCGCAGCCGCTTCGCCGACAATCGCGCGCGGATGAACCGCTCTCCGCTCGGCGCCGCCGCGCTCGCCGGCACCAGCTTCCCGCTCGACCGCGATGCCACGGCAAAGGCGCTCGGGTTCGACGGCCCGACGACCAATTCGCTCGATTCGGTCAGCGACCGCGACTTCGCGCTCGATTATCTGATGGCGGCGACGCAATGCTCGCTGCACCTGAGCCGCCTGGCCGAGGAATTCGTGATCTGGGCGTCGCAGCCGTTCGGCTTCGTCGCCATGTCCGACCAATGGTCGACCGGCAGCTCGATCATGCCGCAAAAGCGCAATCCAGACGCCGCCGAACTGGTGCGCGGCCATGCCGGGCGGATCATGGGCTGCATGACCGCTCTGTGCGTGACGATGAAGGGCCTGCCGCTGGCCTATTCGAAGGACATGCAGGACGACAAACCCCCGGTGTTCGAGGCGCACGACCTGCTCGCTTTGTCGATCGCGGCGATGACCGGCATGGTCGAGAGCGCGACGTTCCGCACCGACCGCATGCGCGGCCTCGCCGAATCGGGCTTCGCCACCGCGACCGATCTCGCCGACTGGCTGGTGCGCGAAGCCGGCCTGCCGTTCCGCGAGGCGCACCACGTCACCGGCCGCGCGGTCAAAGCGGCGGAAGAGGCGCACGTCGCGCTCGATCAATTACCCGTCGAAACATTGAAAGCGATCGATGCGCGAATCGACGAACGCGTCTATGATGTGCTGAGCGTCGATGCGTCGGTCGCGAGCCGCACCAGTGCTGGCGGCACCGCGCCGATACGGGTACGGGAGGCCATCGCGGCCGCGAAAGCGGTACGCGCAAACGAGGGCGCGGCGGCAAAGGCGGCGCGCACGGGAGAAAAGACGTGAAACGGTTTGTCATCCTCGGCCTGGTTCTCGCGCTGTCGGCATGCGGTGCCGCGCGCGATTTGAAACCGGTCGCGGGCAAGGCGTTGCCGGTCGCACCTTATGGCGCCACCGCCACTCCGACGCCGAACCAGCTCCTCACCGCCTCGATCCAGGCGCGCCCCGCACGCAGCGACGACTTGCTGACCAGTTCGCAGGAGCGCCAAGGCAACGAATTCGATCTCCCCCCCGCCAACTGAGTTTTCATGGACGATTTCAACCTGAAGAACGGCGAGCTCTACGCCGAAGACGTCCCCATGGCGCGCATCGCCGCCGAGGTGGGGACTCCCGTCTATATCTATTCGCGCCGCACCTTCGAGCGGCACGCGCATGCGTTTCGCGACGGCCTGAAAAACCTGCCGCGGGTCCATCTCGCTTATGCGATCAAGGCCAATCCCAATCTCGCGGTGCTCCGCGTGATGGCCAATGCCGGTTATGGCGCCGACGTCGTATCGGGCGGCGAGCTCGAACGTGCGCTGGCCGCCGGCGTGCCMGCGCGGGATATCGTCTTCTCGGGCGTGGGCAAGACTCGCGGCGAGCTGGCGCAGGGGCTCGACCGCGGCATTGGTCAGTTCAACCTCGAGCTCGAAGCCGAAGGCGTCGCGCTGTCGGAAATCGCCGCCGCGCGCGGAATCAAGGCGCCATGCGTGCTGCGGGTCAATCCCGACGTCGATGCCGGGACGCACGCCAAGATCTCGACCGGCAAGGCGGACAACAAGTTCGGCGTCGCGATCGCCGACGCGCCCGCTATCTATGATCGGCTGTCGAAGCTTCCCGGCCTCGAATTGCGCGGTGTCGCCTCGCATATCGGCAGCCAATTGCTCAGTGTTGCGCCGATGGAAGCGACCTATCGCCGCATCGGCCAGCTCGTCGCCGATCTGCGCGCCGCCGGCCACCGCATCGATCGCGTCGATCTCGGCGGCGGGCTGGGCGTCGCCTATCGCGCCGAGGACAAACCTGAGAGCCCCGCCGCTTATGGCGAGATGGTCGCGCGCGTCACCCGCGACTGGGACGTCGAACTGATGTTCGAACCGGGCCGGGTCATCGCCGGCAATGCCGGTGTGCTGCTGACCCAGGTGATCTGGGTGAAGCCCTCGCCGACCAATCCCTGGGTGATCGTCGACGCCGCGATGAACGACCTCGCGCGCCCGGCGCTGTACGATGCCTGGCACGATTTCGTCGCGGTGAAGCCGAGCGGCGCGCGGTTCGTCGCCAATATCGCCGGTCCGGTGTGCGAAAGCGGCGACACCTTCGCCAAGGCGCGCGATATCGACCGGGTGAAGGAAGGCGACCTCGCCATCTTCCGCACCGCCGGCGCCTATGGCGCGACGATGGCATCGACCTATAACAGCCGCGCCTTGGTGCCCGAGGTCATGGTCGACGGCGACCGCTACGCCGTGGTCGCCGAACGCATCCCGGCCTATCGCGTGATGTCCGAAGAACATGTCCCCGACTGGCTCGGGACGGTTGCCGCGTGACCTTGTACAGCCTGCCGGTCTTCCTCCGGCTGGCGGGGCGGCCGGTGATGCTGATCGGCGAGGGCGACAGCGCGGACGCCAAACGCCGTCTGCTCGAGCGCGCCGGCGCGACGATCGTTGGCGAAAAAGATGACGCGGCGCTGGCAATCGTGGCGCTCGAGGACCCCGACGCGACGGTCGCGCGGCTCCAGGCGCGCGGCGTGCTGGTCAACGCGGTCGATCGGCCCGATCTGTGCGACTTCACGCTGCCGGCGATCGTCGACCGCTCGCCGGTGATCGTCGCGATCGGCACGGGCGGGGCGTCGGCGGGGCTGGCGGCGGCGCTGCGTCAGCGGCTCGAATCACTGCTGCCGACGACGCTGGGTGGACTCGCCGACGCGCTATATGCGGTTCGCGCGCGGCTCAAGGCGTCGCTCCCCGATATGGATGCCCGCCGCCGCGCCTTGGCGCAGGCGCTGAGCGAAGGCGGTGCGCTCGATCCGCTGGCCGCCGATGCAGCCAGCGTCGATGCGTGGCACGGCGACCCATCGCGCCCGAGCGCAATCGAGGCGGTCCGCCTCTCCTCCCCCGACCCCGACGATCTCACCTTGCGCCAGGCGCGCTTGCTCGCCCAGGCCGATCGCGTGGTCCACACCCCCGACGTGCCGCCCGCGATCCTCGACCGCGCCCGCGCCGACGCACCGCGGATCGTTTCGGTTGCGCTGCCCGTTGATCCGGCAGAAGGGCTGACCGTGTTTGTGGAGATGGCGCGATGAGCGGCTTTGCCTATCATGTCGATGAGAGCGGCAAATCGACACGCTGCGAGATCAAGCAGGCGCTCGACATCGACCATGGCTTCGTCTGGGTCCACCTGACGACCAATAACGAGCACGCCCAGGCGTGGCTGACGAATGTCGCCAAGCTCGACGACTATCTGGTCGACGCGCTGACCGCGACCGAGACGCGCCCGCGCTGCGAGCAGTTCGGCGAAGGCGCGTTGCTCAACCTGCGCGGCCGGTCGGAGGACGAACTGATCTCGTCCGATCCGCTCGCCTCGGTCCGCATCTGGGCGATCGCCGGGCGAGTGATCTCGGTCACGCGCAAGACGCTCAACGCGATCAAAATGGTCGAACAGAGCGTCGAGGCCGGCCAGGTGCGCGATCCCGGCGACCTGATCACCGAATTCGCCACCGCGATCACCAGCGACCTCGACCCCGATGTCGCGCAATTGGGCGACGATCTCGACGAATGCGAGAGCTCGCTCGACAATGAGAAGATCTTCGAACTGCGCCGCACCGTCACCCGCGTTCGCGTCCAATCGATCGGCTATCGCCGTTTCCTTGCGCCGCAGCGCACGGCGATCGAAAAACTGAGCACGCTCCAGGTCGGCTGGCTGGGCGACGACGACCGCCTGCATCTGTCGGCCGCCGCCGATCGCGCGGCGCGCATGGCCGAGGAACTGGAGAGCATCCGCGAACGCTCGGCGCTGACGCATGAAGCGCTGACCGATCTGCGCGCCGAACAGATCGACCAACGCGCACTGATCATCTCGATCGTCGCGATGATCTTCCTGCCGCTGACGTTCCTGACCGGCCTGTACGGGATGAACGTCAAGGGGCTGTGGCTCGCCGACAAATCCTGGGCATTCGATGCGATCGTCGGGATCTGCGTGCTGACCGCGGTGAGCGTGACGACCTATTTCGTGCGCCGGCATTGGTTGCGAGGCTGAGGCACGACGGAGACGGCAGATGGTCGCAGAGATGAGAAGCCGGCTGGACGCATTCCCGCGGTTCCGGCTGCTCGACGGACCAACGCCGATCCAGCGGCTGGTTCGCCTGGAGCAAATACTCGGCACGGCGACGGGCGGGGCTCGTTTGTGGGTCAAGCGCGACGACGTCATGGGCGTCGGCGGTGGCGGCAACAAGCTCCGCAAGTTGGAATTCCTGATCGGCGAGGCGATCGCCCAGGGTTGCGACACGTTCATCACCACCGGCGGCTTGCAATCGAACCACGCACGGCAAAGCGCGGCCGCCGCGGCCCGCGCCGACCTCGCCTGCGAATTGATGCTGAGCGATGTCGTGCCGCGCCACGACGAAGCCTATCGGACGAGCGGCAATCTGCTGCTCGACGATCTGTTCGGTGCGACGGTCCATCGGCTGCCGGGCGAAGTGGATGCGCTGGCGACCGCGCAAGCGCGCGCCGAGGAACTCGCGCGCGACGGGCGCAAGGCCTATGTCGTTGGCAGTGGCGGGTCCTCGCCGCTCGGATGTCTGGGCTATGCCGTCTGCGCAGCGGAAATCCTCGAGGAAGAACAAGCCGCCGGCCGCCGCTTCGCGGCGATCGTCGTGCCGAACGGAAGTTCCGGCACCCATGCCGGCCTCGCGGCGGGGCTGAGCGCCGCGGGCGACGATCCACGCCGCATCCTGTCCTTCACGGTGCTGGCGCCGCTCGACAAGGCGATGGATGCGACGCGTCGTCTCGCCTCCGCGGCGCTCAGCCTGATCGCGCCGGACCGGACTCTGGCCGAGGACGCGATCCGCATCGACGCGTCACAGCGCGGTGAGGCCTATGGCATACCGACCGACGCAATGGTCGACGCGCTGCGGATCATGGCGCGCAGCGAAGGCATGCTGCTCGATCCCGTTTATAGCGGCAAGGCATTCGCCGGCGTGCTCGACGGCATGCGCACAGGTGCATGGCAGGACCGCGACGTGCTGTTCGTGATGACCGGCGGCACCCCCGGTCTGTTCGCCTATCGGGATGCTATCGCGAGTGACGACTGATCCAGTGGTACGCCGACATCGGGTTGCGGAATTGAGTCCAATTCCTCCCCAGCTGCGGGGGCTCGCCTTCTAGCCCTCTCCCGCTTGCGGGAGAGGGAGGGGCCCGCCGCGAAGCGGTGGGAGGGTGAGGGTCTTCTTTCTTCTTCTGTCTCGGCACACGCCTGGAAGAAGGAAGAAGACCCTCACCCAACCCTCTCCCGCAGGCGGGAGAGGGCTAATGCCTATCCGCTCGTTAGGCCCGCAGCCGCTCGACCTCGTCGTGCAGCGCCTGGAGCGAGACGATCAGCCGTTGGCGGTCGGCGCGGATGTCGGCGAGTTCGGCGCGGGCTTCGCCCAATTCCATCGCGCGCGCGGCGATCCGCGCATCGAGCGCGGCATTCGATCTTTTGAGGTCAGTAACACGGCGAGCGCGCGCAAGCGTGCGTTCGATCCGGGCGTGCAGCACGTCGAAATCGAACGGTTTGGCGACATGATCGTCGGCGCCGGCGGCGAGCGCCTGGACCGCCGCTGCGGGATCGCTGCGTCCGGTGACGACGATGACCGGCAAATCGACGGTTTCGAGGCGCGAGCGCAATTCGGTCAGCACCTGGAGTCCGCTCATCCCCGGCATCACCAGGTCGAGCAGGACGAGATCGAAGCCCCTTACGGCGATCAGGTCGAGCGCTTCCTCGCCACTATCGGCGAGCGCGGTCAGATAACCGAAATGCGTCAGCCGCTTGCCGATGACATTGAGATTGGTGCGGCTGTCGTCGACCACCAGGATCGTGCGTACGGGTCGGTGAAGTTCGGCCATCGGGTCCTTCCTTTGATCGCGACCCTAAGCTGGCGCCGGTCACGAAAGGGTTAATGGCGCGGCAACCAACTTGCCGGAGGGAGTATCAAGCTCGGCGGGCCTGAGCCCAGGCCTGGGCGATTTCCTCGAGGTTCGATGCGACTTCGAGGAACGGCTGCGCGTCGTGTCCCACGCTGGCATCGACGATCGCGTTGCGCGCGCCGCGATAGAGCCGCGCGAGCGTGTGCGAGACCTCGCCGCCCTTGTCGAAATCCAGCCCCGCCTCGAGCGCGAACAGGATCGCGGTAGCGCGCGTGATCTTCTCACCCTTCAGCGCGTAGTTCTGGTTTTCGGTGGCATGCGCGGCGACGCGGAGCGCGCGGACCAATTCCTCGTAGAGCAACTGGACCAGCGCTGGTCCGTCCGCTTCGCCGGTGCGGCCGACCAGGTCGATCTGGCGATAGGTCGCTTCGGGATCGCCGCGTAGCGCGGTTGCATAGCCGGCCATCAATTGTCGCCTTTCGCCCAGGCGTCGATCTGGCTCTTGAGGAACGCCTGGGTCGATTTATAGGCCGCGACCTTGGCGTTCATGCTGGCGAATTGCTGGGTCAGCCGGGTCTTCATCTGGTCCGACTGGTCGGACAGATCGTCCTTCGCCTTCGACACGTCCGACTGCTGCTGGGTATAGCGCGTCAGCGAGGCGCCGAGGCCGTACAGTGTGCTGGTCGAGGTCAGCGAAATGCCGTTCATCGCCGCGGTGATGCCGTCCGAGCTCGACGTCGAGAACGAGAACATCGCCTCGACCGACGCCGGATAATTGTTGAGCGCGTTGGTCACCGCCGCGTCGTCGACCGACAAGGTGCCGTCGCGGTTGGTCTTGATGCCGATCTCGCCCAGGGTTGTCGGCGTTCCGGCGGCCGCACCGGTAAGCAGCGAACGCGTCGTCAGCGAGCGCAGCGAATTGATCAGCCCGCGTGCCGCGGTATCGCTCTTGAGCGGCCCGTTCTGCGGGTCGATCTGGGTGTTGATCGTGTTCAGCACCTCATTGTAGCTGTCGACGAAGTCGGTGATCGCCTGTTTGAGGCCACTGGTCGGCGAGCTCGCGGTCAGCGACACCGCGACCGGGCTGGTGCCGGTCAGCTGCAGCTTCACCCCGTTGATCAGGTCGGTGACGGTGTTCGACGCGCGCTCGACCGACACGCCGTCGACGGTCAACTTGGCGTTTTGCGCGACCGACGACATCTTGGTGCCCGTCGCGCCGACGCCGACATTGAACTGGGCGAGGTTGCCGGTCGGATCGGTGGTCGCGGCGAGCGTGAAGGCCTGCGCCGTGCCGGTCGCGCCCTTGAGCGAGAGATAGGCCTTGCCGTCGACATCGGTGACGACCGAGGCGGTCACACCGGCCTTCTTGGCATTGATCGCGGCAGCGATTCCGTCGAGGCTCGAATCGGTCAGGTCGATCGTGACCGGCGTGCCGGCGCCGGCGGTGAAGCCGGTCATCTGGCTGCCGTCAGCCGAATAGGTCGCGCTGCCCAAGGTCAGCGTCAGCTGGCCCGATCCGATCACCGCGGTGCGGTCGGCGACCGCGACCTGGGTCGTCGCGACTTGCGCGCTGGCGAGCTGGCTGACGGTGATCGAGGAAGTCAGGCCGTTCAGCGCCGCGCCGGTCTGGGCGCTGGCGGTCAGCACATTGTTGTTCGAGCTTTGCGGCTGCGACTGCAAGGTACCGTTGGTGGTCAGCGTCTTGAGCGCGGTGGCGAATTGCTGGATCGTGCTCTTGAGCGTCGACACACCCGAAATCTGCGCGGTCAGCGCGTCGGCCTGGGCAGTCAGCGCATCGGTCTTGGTGGCGAATTGCGCCTGGACCAAAGAGGTGACGAGCGAGGCGGTATCGACGCCCGAACCGGTCGACAGCGAGTTGAACAGCGCCTGCGCGGCCGAACCCATCACGCTCGACGCCGATGGGCTCGGCGTAGGGCTTGGGGTCGGGGTGCTCGTCGTCGAGCTGGTCGTCACCATGATCGTTACTCCGCGCGCGTCAGATCATATAACGACCGGGGCGGAACGAAATTTAGGACTTTCCTCATTGTTTGACGCCGTTTTCGTCGAACCGCGCACTGGTCGGCACGTCGATCGCCGGCGGCACCGTGCCGGCGCGCTGATTGAGGCCGAACACGAAGGCGAGCACGGTAGCGACGGCGGGGTAGAGATCGTCGCGGATTTCCTGCCCTTCGCGGCTGGTATAATAGACCGCGCGCGCGAGCATCGGATATTCGAGGATCGGGATTTTCTCGTCGCCAGCGACATCGCGGATCGCCAGCGCGGTGGTGCCGCGCCCCTTGGCCACCACCACCGGCGCATTGTCGTTGACGCGATCGTAGCGCAGCGCGACCGAGAAGTGCGTCGGGTTGGTCAGGATGACGTCGGCGGTGGCGACCGCTTTGCGCACCGACCGCCGGCTCATCTCGCGCTGACGCTGGCGGAGATGCTGCTTGGCCTCGGGCGAGCCTTCGGTTTCCTTGTTCTCGTCGCGCACTTCCTGCTTGCTCATCCGGAGCTTGCCGAGCAGCCGGATGATCTGGATCGGCAGGTCGACGCCGGCGATCAGCACCAGCCCACCCGCCATCGTGAACAGGATCCACACGAACGTCCCGCCGAGATTGCCGACTACCCCGGCGACGTCGGACGAGGTCGACAGGCCCAAGGTCGGCTGCGCGGTCTTCCACATCAGCCAGGCGCCGATCGATCCGAGCAAGGCGACCTTGAGCAGCGACTTGCCGAGTTCGATCCAGCCGGTCGGACCGAAGATGCGTTTCAATCCCGACGCCGGGTTGACCCGCGAGAATTTGGGTTGGAGCAGGGTGCCATTGAAGCGGAACGACCCCAACGCC
Organism: Sphingomonas sp. P4_G3; assembly: GCF_056401105.1. NCBI lineage: Bacteria > Pseudomonadati > Pseudomonadota > Alphaproteobacteria > Sphingomonadales > Sphingomonadaceae > Sphingomonas > Sphingomonas sp. P4_G3. The sequence goes on along the minus strand of NZ_JBFUJZ010000014.1, from coordinate 51,840 downwards.
GCCTGGCTGAGCACCGCCGCGATCATCGCGATCAGGAACAGCCCGCCGACCGTCGGCGCGAAGCCGAGGCCGGCCTGGATCAGCGGCCGCATCGGCGACCAATCCTCGATATCGGCACGGCCGAAGCGGAAGCTCGCGGTCATCAGCCCTTCGCAGGCTTTGACCATTTGCGGCCCGAGCATCGCGATCCAGCCGCAACCGGCGAGCACGATCAACGCGGTGGCGAATTCGCGCGACTTGAGGACATCGCCACGCTCGATCGCGTCCTTGCGACGCTTGGCTGTTGGCGCTTCTGTCTTGTCGCCTTCGTACTCGGCCATCAGCCGAACACCAGGCTTTGCGTGGCATCGAGTCCTTCCTGGACGATGACCAGCATGTAATCACCCATCGCGGGCATCGCGAGCGCCAGCGCGACGACGCCGACCGCCAGGCTGGCGGGCAGGCCGATCGCGAACAGATTGAGGCTGGGCGCGGCGCGGCTGACCATGCCGACGATCATGTTGAGGCAGAGCAGCAGGAACCCGACGGGAAGCGCGAGCAGCAAGCCGGCGGCGAACGTGTAGCCGCCGAAGAACGCGATGTCCTTGAGCCGGTCGGGCGACAGCCAGGCGCCACCCGGGGGCAGCACGGTATAACTGCGCACCAGCATGTCGACGAGGACGAGGTGCCCGTTCACCGACAGGAACAACAAGGTCATCAGCACCGACAGGAAATTGCCCAAAGCCGGGGTCGAGCGGCCGTTCTGCGGATCGATCGCCGAGGCGAACCCGATCCCCATCGACGTGCCGATCACTTCGCTGGCAACCGCGGGGGCGGCGAACGCGATCTGCAGGATGAAGCCGATCGCGAGGCCGATCAGCGCTTCGGCCACCGCGCTCAGAATGGTGGCGATCGAAAAGATATCGGCGGGCGGGACGATCGGATGGACCGCCAGCACCAGCACGCCAATCGCGCCCGACAGCGCGACGCGCACCGGCAACGGCACCGCCACCGCGCCGAACACCGGCGCCGCGACGAACGCCGCGCCGATCCGGATCATCACGAAGAGCAGCGCCCATAGCTGCGCCTCGATATTCAGGCCGAGGCCGAGCATCCTTTTACCGCACCAGGTCGGGAATGCGCTGGAAGATATCGATCGTGAAGTCGGTCAACAGGCCCATGATCAGGCTGCCGAAGATCAGCAGCGACAGACCGACCACCGCCAGCTTGGGGACGAAGGTCAGCGTCTGTTCGTTGATCGACGTCGCCGCCTGGACCATGCCCAGGATCAGGCCCGCGAGCAACGCCGGGATCAGCACCGGGGCGGCGGCGAGCGCCAGCACCCACATCGTCTGATCGGCCACCCCGATGAAATAGTCGGCGTCCATCGTCAGTTGATCCAGTTCGAAACATCGTCACCCCAGCGAACGCTGGGGTCTTGTGCAGTCTTCTCCCCAACGAGATGCCAGCTTTCGCTGGCATGACGACGAGGGGAGAGCCACAACATCGGCCGGCGGCTCGGCATGGCGGGCAGCGGCGCGCGGAACGGGTTGGGCGCGGGCGGTGGACAGGCGGGCATCATGTCGCGAAACTCGATGCGAGGCTGCCCATCATCATCGCCCAGCCGTCAACCAGCACGAACAGCAATAATTTGAATGGCATCGAGATGATCGTCGGCGACATCATCATCATGCCCAAGGACATGAGCACGGTCGCGACCACCAGGTCGATAACGATGAACGGCAGGAAGATCAGGAAGCCGATCTGGAACGCGGTCTTCAATTCGCTGGTGACGAAGGCCGGCAGCAACACGGTGTAGGGCACGTCGACCGAGCTCTTGTACGGGCCCGAATGCGCCATGTCGGCGAACATCTTGAGGTCCTTCATCCGCGTCTGCTTGATCATGAAGGCATGGAGCGGCTGGCCGGCGCGCTGGATCATCTCGGTCCCGCCGATCTGGCCGGCGGAATAAGGCTGGATCGCCTGGGTGTTCATCTGGTTGATCGTCGGCGCCATCACGAACAGCGACAGGAACAGCGACAGGCCGATCAGCACCTGGTTGGGCGGCGTCTGTTGCAATCCCAGCGCCTGGCGCAGGATCGACAGCACGATGATGATCCGCGTGAAGCTGGTCATCATCAGCAGGATCCCGGGCAGGATCGTGAGCAGGCCCATGATGATGAGGACTTGCAGGCTGAGCGACAGCGGCGCCTTGCCAGCGCCATTGGTCGCGGCAGCCGCCCCCGGTCCGCCGAGCTGGCCGAGCGCGCGGTCGACGGCGTCGCCGATGCCGGGCTTGGCCGCGGCGGCCGGTGCCGAGGAAGCGGTGGTCGTCGCCGGCGCGGCGGGCGCGCTCTGAGCGAAGGACGGCATCGCAACGCTCAGCAAGGCGAGGAACGCGAGCAGGATCAGCGCCAGCTTCATCAGCTGGACATTCTTCGGGCGCGGCGCGGCGGGGACCGGCGCACGGAACAGCGAAGGGCCGTCTTGCTTCAGGCGGCGGATCGTCGTCACTTGGGCAGCCCCCCGGCCTTGTCGATCAGCTGGACGCCGCCGCGACCGACCGACACGAGCAATTTCTGCCCTTCGAACTCGATCACCGCGAGGCGCAGGCCCGGCGACAGCATCATCGTTTCCTGAACCTTGATCGTGCGGTTGGCCGGCTGGCCTGGCATCCGGCTCTCGAGCCGTCGCCACAGCCACAGACAGCCGACCATCAGACCGCAGACCAGCGGCAGCAGCACGAACAGCTTGAGGATATACGTCCAGAGCATCAGCCGCGCTTCTCTGGGCTGACCAGCTCGGTCAGACGGACGCCGAAGCGCTCGCCGACGGTGACGACTTCGCCACGGCCGATCAGCGTGCCGTTGACGAACACGTCGAGCAGCTCGTTGGCCTGGCGGTCGAGCTCGATCACCGAGCTTTCGCCCAGAGCGAGCAGTTCGCGGAGCGTCAGCCGGGTCTGGCCGATCTCCACCGTGAGCTTGACGTCGACATCCTGCAGCAGCCGGTAATTGGCGGCCATATTGGCGTCGACCGGGAAGGTCCCGGACAAATCGGTCATGCGAGTTCCTCGACATTGAGAGAGAGCGAATTGAGCTTGATCGCGGCGCGTCCATTGGACGTGCCGACGGTACCGGTGCCAAGGCGGCCATTGGCCACCATCACCGGCACGTCGGCGGCGACGCTGATCGGGATCACGTCGCCTTCCTTGAGTTCCATCAGCTTGGCGAGGCTGATCACCGGTTCGGCAAGCACCGAGCGGACCGGGAAAGTCACCGTCATCACGGCCTTGGCGAGACCATTCTGCCACGCCGGATCGGGCGCGGCGCCGAGCACCTTGCCATTCAGCGAGGGCGTGTACGGCTTGAGCGACTGCACCGGATAGACGATGTCGATGAAGATCGGCTTGCCGTGATGCTTGCCGATGCCGAACCGGGTGACGACCATCGGATCGTCGCCGTCGAGCCCGGCGACCATCGACGGATTGGCCTCGACCCGACCGGGCGAGAAGCTCACCTTGGCGAGCGGCTCCCACGATGTCGTCATCGGCTCGGCGACGATCGCGGCAAGGTGCCCGATCATCGCTTCCGCAGCGGGCGAGAATTCGCTCGGCATGTCGTGCGGCGCGGCGCCGGTGCCGCCGAAGAACATGTCGAGCAGTTCGAGCACGAACTTGCCGTCGACCACCAACAGCGCCTGGCCAGTGCCCGGCGTCATCGACAGCGGCACCCAGGCGGTCAGGCCGTCGGGGCGCTCGGCGCGGTAATCGGTGAAGCGCTGCACCACCAGCGGCTCCGCCCACAAGCGGACTTCCTGGCGCAACAACGGCTCGAACACGCCACGCAGGCTCCGCGCGAGACGAGCGGAGAGATGCTGCAGCGTGTGCAGATCGCCGAACGGATTCAGATTGGCGCCGCCCAGCGCGGGGGCGTGTGTCGCCGCCGCGCGAGGGCGTTCGCGCCGGTCCGTGTCGGATATGGATGACGAGCCGTTAACCATGCCCGGTCACTGAACAACAAAATTGGTAAAGTAGACGTTACTAATCCCGCCAAATCCCTCTTTTTGTTTGAGCGTGGCGTTGATTGCCTGGACCAATCGCTGCGCCAGGCGCTTCTTGCCGTCGCCGGTCGTGACCTCGTCCTCGGTCGAATCGCCGAGCGCCATCAGCACCGCCGAGCGCACCGCGATCTCGTTGGTCTTGAGGTTCTCGATCACCGAATCGTCGTACGGCGTCGACACCGCGATCCCGATCTGGACGTAATGCGGGCTGTCGCGCAGGTTCGACGTGAAGTCCTTGTCGATCGCGTAATAATTGGACGCATATTTGTCGCCGCCGCTGCCCGACGGCGGCTTGGTGCCGACCGATGTGGCGCCCTCGCCTTCCTTGCCGTCGCCGCTGGTGCGCTTCTGCTCGCTCTTGGGCACCAATTTGGGGCCTTCGGGCCCAGCCGCCTTGGCGCCGCCCAACATGCCGGCCGCCCACAGGCCGCCCGCCGTGCCGCCACCCACCAGGAGCACGGCCAGGAGCATCAGGATGATCAATTTGCCTTTGCCCTTTTTCTTGGGCGTGTCGGCCTTGGTTTCGTCACTCATCGTTCATTTCCCCGTTCAAGCCACACGGCCGTCATCGACGGCCCGAATGTCGTCATCCCCGCCAGTCGCGAGGCGATTCTTGCTGTCCTGCCTGACCTCGACCTGCGGCCGCGGGCGATCGCCTCCGGTCATGCCCGAGCCGCTCAGGTCGACGCTGGTCCCGGTCAGCCGGATGCCGCGTGCCTCGGCCGCGGCATTGAGCTGCGGCGCGGCATCGGCGAGCAGCGCGCGCGTGGTCGGCTGCTCGGCGGCGAAGCGGACGGTGACCGCGCCATCGGCATGCGTGCGCAGCGACACGTCGATTCGCCCCAACGCGTCGGGCTTGAGCCGGATCGAGGTATCATTGGCATTGGCGTCGTCGCGCAGCGCCTCGATCCGGTCGATCATCTTTTGCGGCCAATCCTGGCGACCCATGTCGAGCGCCTGGCGCTCAGCCTGACCCGGCTTGGCGACCAGCTGGACGGCATCGGCCGGCGTCAACAGCGTCGCGGCGGCGGTCAGGTCCCCGGGTTGGCTGCCCTCGCCAGCGGGCTTGCGCTCGGGCGCCATCGCCAGCGCGAACAGTGCCGGCATCGGCGCGTTGGCCGAGGCCAGCGAGGCCAGGGTCACGGGTGCCGCTTGCGGCATGGTGATGCGGATCGGCTGTGCGCCGACCGGCGATCCAGGGGAGCGGTCGGCGGCAAGGGCCTGCTGTTTGGCAGCTAATGTCTTGCTCTGCGCGTCGGCGGCGGCGGCAAGGGCCGGGTCGACCGTGATCGGCGCGGCGGTATTCGATTGGAGCGCCACCGGAATCGGCGTGGTCGCCGGCTGCGATTGCGTCTCGGACAGGATCTGCTGGGGCACAGACTCCGCGCCAGGCTTGGCCTGCCCTGCGTCGCTCGCGACCGCCAGCAAGGGCAAGGCAGGCTGCGGGATCGGGGTAAGCGGCGCGGTGACCGCGCCAGTCGCAATGGGTTTCGCAGGCGCGGCGGGCAAAGCGATCGGCGCTACCGAGAGCAACCAGGCAAGCGCGGGATCGCTCTTGTCGTCGTCCTTTTGCGGCAAGGAATTGCCGGTCGCGGCATCATCCTGCCGCTCGCCGCCGGGCTGTCCGTCCTTGGGCGCGATGGTCGTCTTGCCGATCATCAGGTCGACGAAAGCGGCCAGGCTCGGCACGCCCGTGGCGCCATCGGCGACCGTGCCGGGGGCGAGCAGGGAGGACGCGGCACCCTTTGCGGGCAGCGCGACGGTCGTGGAAACGGATAGAGTCAAACCGGTCATGAGCCCCTCGTGCGGGAGGCGTGCACTGCCCCCGCGGGGGTATTTAGCAAGGATCGTGCCGAATCTTTCGGACGGCCGGTGCCGCCTCGAGCGCGCGGATTGCCTTGAGCGCCGCTTCGCGGTCGGCGCGGACCATCAATTTCTCGACGGCCGACTGGTCACGCTTCGCCTCGCGCGTCGCCTCGGCGGCACGTTCGGCGGCCGCTTCGGCGGCGCGCAGGCGATGCTCGGCCATCTCGGCCGATTGGTGGAGGCGCGAGCGGAAATGTGCGGCCGCGACCAGCGAGAAGCCGCTTCCCGCTTCGGTCGGCGTCGGCGCGACGCTGTCGGCGAGCGACGCGATGCGCTTGGCGAGATCGGCCTCGCTGGCGATCTTGGCGTGCGCGCGGACTTCCTCGGCGCGCGTCATGCCCAGTTGAAGGGTGCGGACCCGCAAGATGCGATCGAGTTGGCGTTTTTTATGCATGGAAGTGCATCGGTGCCGGCCCGCACCCCCTCATATCAAACATTTCCAAAGACGCCGATCAATTCGGCGACCGCGTCGGGCAACGAGACCTTGGTGTCGGCGTCCTGGCGGATATATTCCATCACGGCAGGATGATAGGCGATCGCCGCGTCGATCTCCGGATCGACCCCGCCGCGATAGGCGCCCATCAGCACCAGGTCGCGATTTTCCTCATAGGTGGCGAGGTGGCGACGCAGGATGCGCGCGGCGGCGATATGCTCGGCCGGCACGATGTCGGTCATCACCCGGCTGACCGACGGGCCGAGATCGATCGCCGGATACACGCCGCGTTCGGCAAGCGCGCGGCTCAGCACGATATGGCCGTCGAGGATCGAGCGCGCGCTGTCGACCACGGGATCGTTGCCGTCGTCGCCATCGGCGAGCACGGTATAGATAGCGGTGATCGATCCGCCGGTATTGACGTCAGTGCCGGCGCGCTCGATCAGATTGGGCAGCATCGCGATCGCCGATGGCGGATAGCCGCGCGCGGAGGCGGGCTCGCCCAAGGCGAGGCCGATCTCACGCCCGGCATGCGCCACGCGAGTCAGCGAATCCATGATCAGCAGGACTTTCTTGCCCTCGGCGCGAAAGCCTTCGGCAATCGCGGTAGCGCGCAGCGCGCCGCGGATGCGCAACACCGGCGAATGGTTGGCGGGCACCGCGACGACGACCGAGCGCGCGCGCGCCTCTCCGGCGACCTTGGTCTCGAGGAAATCGGCAACTTCGCGGCTGCGTTCGCCGATCAGGCCGATCACCACGACATCGGCTTGCGCGGCGCGGACCATCATCCCGAGCAGCACCGATTTACCGACGCCCGATCCGGCCATGATGCCAACGCGCTGGCCCTGGCCGATCGTCAGCAGTCCGTTGATCGCACGCACGCCGACGTCCATCGGCTGGAGCACGCGGCCGCGATCGAGCGGACCTTGCAGTTTGCCGGCTAGCGGCCAATGCTGGGCGCCGCGGATTGGCCCCAGCCCATCGATCGGCTTGCCCGCGCCATCGACCACGCGGCCGAGCAATGCGGCACCGACTTCGGCGGCGCCTGGCGCGCCGACCGGGCGGACCGGCGATTGCGGGAGCAAAGCGGCGGGACCGCCGAGATTCATCAGCAAGGTGCGGCCATTGCGGAAGCCGATCACTTCGGCCTCGACCTTGGCGCCGCCGGAGGCACCGACCTGGCATACCGTGCCGACCGGCAGATTGAGCCCGACCGCTTCCATCAACAGCCCGTCGAACGACGCCAGGCGGCCCGATATCTTGGGCTGCGGCACGAAGTCGGCGGTGCCAAGGCTTTCGAGATAGTCTTCGGCGAAGCGGTTCAGCATCTTAAAATCCTCCCCGTTTACGGGGAGGGCGCTGGGACTTTGGTTCGCCCCCGGCGAACCAAGATCGTGTCCGGGGGACACGATCTCGCCCCAACGCAAGCCGCGCAGCGGCTTGGTGGAGGGGGCGAGCCCCAAGCGATGTAGGCGAGGAGAACCCCCTCGACCACGCGCTAGCGCGCGCGGTCCCCCTCCCCGTGCCGGGGAGGATTTGCGAAACGATCATCATTCCGGCAACGCCGCGCGGTCGATCGCCTGGGCGAGTTGCTCGATCCACAGATCCGGCCCGTCCTCGACGATCGTCGCGGCGGATTCGAGTACGAAATGGCCGCGCTCGACCTTGATATCGCCGGCGGCGAAGATGTTGGCCGGCAGATGGCCATCGACCAGCGGCATGTCCTCGGGGTTGAGCCGCAGCACCGCCGATTCGGCATCGTCGGCAAGCATGCCGGCAGCGACCGCGACGCGGCGATTGAGCAGAGCGGCGTCGACGCCCGCCTCGCCGACCATGTGGCGGACCAATTGCATCACGGTCTGGCGGAGATGTCCGGCCAGCCGGTCGCGGTCGATGCGGCGATCGTCGTTGATCGCGGCGATCAGGCCGTCGATCAACGCGCGGTCGCGCGCCGCATTGGCGGCGACCTGGGCCATCGCCGCGGCGACGCCTTCGTCATAGCCGGCAGCCCTGGCGGTCGCGATCGGATCGACGAAGCCTGACGGCTGTTGCGTGGTGTCGAACGGATCCCAACCCTCGGTCGGATCCTCCTGGCGATCCGCCGGCTCGAAATGCCGCGGCCGCGCATCGGGCGCGGGCGGCGGTTCGGGAGTCATGTCGCGCGGCGAGAAAGCCACCCCCTTGGCCGCGAAGGCACGGCGCAGCGCGGCGCCCGCCTGATCGTGGCGGCTGGCGAACCCGGCGACGAAGTCGTTGAGCGGGCGGTCAGACATAGTCGTCGTCGCCGCCCATCATGATGGTGCCGTCCTTGGCGAGCGCGCGGGCAAGCTGGATGATCGCCTTTTGCGCGTCGAGCACTTCGCTGAGCTTCATCGGGCCGCGCGCTTCCATCTCGTCGCGGATGCCGTCGGCGGCGCGCGACGACATGCAACCGAGGAAGCGGTTGCGCGTCGCCTCGTCCACGCCCTTGAGCGCGCGCGTGAGCAAGTCGCTGTCGATATTGCGGATGAGCGTACCGAGATTCTTGTCGTCCATGTCGAGCAGATTCTCGAACACGAACAAAGCCTCCTCGATCGCCTTGGCGACTTCGCGGTCGATCTTGAACAATTTGGGCATGACGCGCTGTTCGGTGGTCTTGCGCGCGCCCGACAGGATGCGGGCGGCTTCCTTGGTGCCGCCGAGCATCACCCCGGCCGACTGGCCGCCAGCGCCGCTACGATTGGCGAGCATGGTGCGGAGCGTATCGACCGCCTCGGGCGTGATCGGCCCCAGCCGAGCGACGCGGTGGAGGATTTCGGGCTGCGACGCATCGGGCAGCAATTCGAGTACCTGGCCGGCGACGTCCTGGTCGAGATTAGCGATGACCACCGCGGCGATCTGGGGATGTTCCTTCTCGATCATCGCCGCGATCTCGGCCGCATCCATCCAGTCGAGCAGGTCGATCTGGCATTGCGCGTCGGGCGGGGTGATCCGCGCCAGCACGCTGTCGGCCTTTTCGGGGCCGAGCGCGCGAGTCATCATCGTCTCGATGAGCGGCTTCGGGTCGAACCCGATCGCGGTGCGATCGCGTGCTTTGCCGACAAAATCGTCGAGCACCATCTGCACCTCGGGCTCGCCGACATCGGCGACGGCGAACATCGCCTTGCCGAGCTGGCGGACTTCCTCGGGGTCGAGCTTCTGGAGGATGGCCGCGGCCTCCTCCTCGCCGACCAGCATCATCAGCACGGCGGCGCGTTCGACGCCCGAATAGGCGCGGAAAGAGGCGGGAGCGTTCATCAGCGGGCGTCCGATTTGATCATGTCACGCACCGCCAGCGCGGCGCGCGTCGGGTTGTCGCGGGTGAAGCCGCGGACCATCCCGATCCGGTCGTCGAAATTCTGCGCGCTTTCGAGCGCGTCGATGCTGACCGGCTGGCCGTTGGGGCCACTGCCGGTGCCGGCCGCCATCGGCGAACCGATCCCGAAGGTCGCATTGAGGTCACGTCCACCACGCCCGGCATCGTCGCGCTTCTTCATCAGCGCTTTGGATAGCGGGCGAACGCCGAGCATCAGCACCAGCAAGGCGATGACGATCGCGGTAACGTTGCGCAGGACCATCGCCAGCCAGCCGCTTTCGTACCAGGGCTGGCCACCGCCGAGATCGGGCGCCGCGGCGAAGCGGCGGCTGATCACGGTGACCTGGTCGCCGCGCGCGGTGTTGGCGCCGACCGCCGAATTCACCAATTGCGTGATCTGCTGCATCTCGACCGGCGAGCGCGGCTTCGATCCTTCGACGTCGCGCAGCACGACCGCCACCGACAAGCGCTTGAGCGCGCCCGGTGCGTTGCGGGTGACCGAGACTTCGCGGCCGAGATCATAGGCACGGGCATAGCTGTCGCTCGCCTTGGCCGTGTCGGGCATCACCGGCGAGTTGGCGGCACCGGCCGCGGCGGCAGGCGCGCCCGCCGTTCCGGCCGCCGGCGTCGCGCCGGGAGCGGGGGTCGGCGTGGGCGTCGGCGTCGCGACCGTGGTCGGCGGCGGCGGGGTGTTCGACAATGCCCCCGGAATTCCGCCCGGCGGCTGCGCGCTGGGGGCGTCCTTGTTGGTCCAATTGCCCTGTTCCGCGCGCAGCGCACCGGCCTTGTCATAGCTTTCGCGCGTCGAGCTGGTGTCGTCGAGATTGACGTCGGCGGTCACTTCGGCGGTGAAATTGCCGGCGCCGACCAGCGGCGTCAGCAATTGGGTCAGTTGCTCGCGATATTTCTGTTCGACCTGGCGCTGGTAGCGCACCGCGGCGTCGTTGCTGTCGCTGCCGGCGCCGGGCTTGGACAGGAGCGCGCCCATCTGGTCGACGATGGTGACGTCGTCGGGCTTCATCCCCGGCACCGACGATGCGACGAGGTTGATGATCGACGAGACCTGCGCGTCGCTGAGCGCGCGGCCGGCCTGGAGCTTGACCATGACGCTGGCCGACGGCGCGGCATTGTCGCGCACGAACACGGTGTTTTCAGGGACCGCCAGATGCACCCGCGCCTCGGCGACCGCGTCGATATCCTGGATCGAGCGGGCGAGCTCGGTCTCGCGCGCCTGGCGCAACCGTTCGCCTTCCACCGCGCGGCTGACACCCATCGGCAGATTGTCGAGGATCGCGTAGCCGCCCGGCGCCGCCTTGGGCAGGCCTTGCCCTGCGAGCAGCATCCGCGCCTTGGAATATTCGTCCTCATTGACGGTCAGCGCGTCGGTCGATTCGTCGATCCGGCCGGTGATGCCGCCGGTCTTGAGCGCGGCCATGACTTGCGACTTGTCGCTGTCGGGCAAGCCCGTGAACAGAGTCTTCTGCGTCGGCGTCGACAGCATGAACCAGGCGAGCGCGGCGGACGCGATCAGCCCGACCATCAGGATCATCGGCAAACTGCGGCGGATCGCGGGTTGACCGAGCAGGCCCTGGACCTGCTTCAGCGGATTGGCGAAACGCTCGGCGGCGAGCGGGGCGGATTGGGTGAGTTCGTTGCTCATGGCCTATCTCAAACCGGCATGCTCATAATGTCCTTATAGGCGGACAAGAGCTTGTTCCTGACTTGCAAGGTCGCTTCGAAGCTGACCGACGCCTCCTGGCGGGCCAGCATCACCTTGGCGATGTCGATCGTCTCGCCGCGTTCGTACGAAGCGGAGATGTCCGACGCGCGGTTCTGGCTGTCGTTGACGCTGTTGAGCGCGCTGGTCAGCGAGTCTGCGAAACTGGCGGGTCCGGCCGGCTGGACCGTGGCGGGCGCGGCCGTCGGCCCCGCCGCCCCGGCACGCGCCAGCGCCGTATTGCGCTCCAGGATCTGCGCGCGCAGCGCCATCACCCGGTCGACGCTCATCGCGCCGCCAATGCCATTGATGCCGCTCATGCCCACATCCTCGTAATATCTTCACCCTGCTCGCGCGCTCTGGCGAGACGGTAGCGAAGCGTGCGTTCGGAAATGCCCAGCCGGCGCGCGGTCTCGATCCGGCTGCCGCCGCATGCGGCAAGCGTTTCGCGGATCGCCTGGAACTCGCTGAACTGGACGACATTGGCGAGCGTGTCGGCGCTGCGCCCCGGGACCGGATCGGCCTTGGGCTCGGGACGGCGGTCGAACACGATATGGTTGGCGCCGATCGTGTCGCCGGCGGCAAACAGCAAAGCGCGCTGGATCACATTTTCGAGTTCGCGGACATTGCCCGGCCAGTCGTGCGCCATCAGCGTGCCGATCGCGCCCTGGTCAGGCCAGGGGATCGACTGGCGCGTACCCGAATGGCGCAGAATCATCGCGGCGGCGAGCGCGGGAATGTCCTGCGGGCGATCGGCCAGCGAGCGCGTGGTCAGCGGGAATACCGACAGACGGTAATAAAGGTCGGAGCGGAAGCGGCCGGCGGCGACTTCCTCGTGCAGGTCGCGGTTGGCGCAGGCGATGATGCGGACGTCGATCGGGATCGGCGTCGATGCGCCGATCGGGATGACTTCGCGCTCCTGCAGCACGCGGAGCAATTTGGACTGGAGCTGAAGCGGCATCTCGGCGATCTCGTCGAGCAGCAGGGTGCCGCCCTCGGCCGCGCGGAAAAAGCCTTCGCCCGCCGCACTGGCGCCGGTGAAGGCGCCCTTCTGATGGCCGAACAGCAAGGCTTCGAGCATGGTTTCCGGGAGCGCCGCGCAATTGATCGCGACGAACGGCTTGTCGCGACGGCGCGATTTCAGATGGATGGTGCGCGCCAGCACTTCCTTGCCGGTGCCGGTCGGGCCGTTGATCAATACCGTGATGTCGGCATCGGCGACGCGCTCGGCCAGCGCGAACAGCGCCAGGCTCTCGGGGTCGGCGGCGGTCGGCGCCTCGGGGCCGGCGGCATAAGCATAAGCGAAAGCCGATCCGATCGCATTGTCGGCCGGACCGAAAGAGAGGCGCGTGGGCGTACCGCCCGTTCCGCGCCGGAACCCGCGCCCTTCGCTGCCGATGACCAGAGTGCGGTCGGCGATCGGCGGCGTCTCGCCTTCCATCACCAGGAAGACGTCGCTCGCCTGCGGCCGGGCATCGCCCTCGGCAACCGCCAGGCCCTGCGCACGCAGCGAAGAGACCAAGGCATATTTTTGCCGCATCACCAGGTCGGATGGAAAGATCGAACGCATGTATTCCCCCTTCGTCGAAGAGGGACATGCCCGGAACTTGGTAAACGAGACGTAAACCATCCGGCAAAGGCGGCAAAAAATTACCGCGCGGCGACCCGAAATGGGGGTGACCGGCAAAGGACCGGCAATTTTTTGCCTAAAGCCCGGCAAATACCTGCCGTTCTCCGGTTCAGACGGCTCGGCCCCTCGCACTATTCGGGGGAGAGGCGGGGATCGTCGTAGCAAGTGGAGACACGGACATGACTGTTATCGGAAGCAACGTTTCGGCGCTTCGTGCGACGAATGCCTCTAACCAGGCGAACCTGGCCCTCTCGACGGCGATGAACCGCCTGTCGACCGGTCAGCGCATCAACTCGGCCAAGGACGACGCCGCCGGCCTCGCCATCTCGGCCTCGATGACTGCCCAGATCAAGGGCATGAACCAGGGCGTGCGCAACGCCAATGACGGCATCTCGATGGCGCAGACCGGTGAAGGCGCGCTGGACGAGGTCAACAACATGCTGCAGCGTATGCGTGAGCTCGCGGTGCAGTCGGCCAACGGCACCTATTCGACCACCGACGCCGCCAACATCACGGCGGAGCAGGACGCTCTGTCCGCTCAGATCGGCTCGATCATCACCAACACCGCGTTCAACGGCAAGAACCTGTTCGCCACTGCGTCGAACACCGTTTCGGTCCAGGCCGGCGCCAACACGGCCGACGCGATCTCGGTCGACTTCACCCAGCTCAACGCCGGCACGACCAAGCTGTCGGCCGTGGTCGACTTCGCGGCCAGCAAGATGAAGACCGGCCTGGCGCTGAGCGCGTTCGACGACGCGATCAACGAAGTGTCGACGACCCGCGCGGGTCTCGGTGCCAGCCAGAACCGTCTGCAGTCGGCGGTCAACAACCTGACCAGCAACGCGACCAACCTGACCGACGCGCGCAGCCGCATCCAGGACGCCGACTTCTCGTCGGAATCGACCAACCTGGCGAAGGCGCAGATCCTCGCCCAGGCGTCGACCTCGATGCTGGCCCAGGCCAACCAGTCGCAGCAGGGCGTGCTCAAGCTGCTCGGCTAATGAAGGATCCTGCCCAGTCCCATCCCCCCGAGGGCTGGGCAGGACAGGCTTCGAGTGAAGCGTACCAGAAGATCCCGGCGGCCCAACCGCCGCCGGGATTTTCATGGTGACGAAAAAATTTACTTAAACGGTCGCGAAAGCGGTCGTTCGTTGCTGTCGACGGCTCGACCTTCTGCCTTGGGGGTGGCGGGGAGCGTCAGCAACGGAGACCATTATGACCGTTATCGGTAGCAATATTTCCGCGCTTCGAGCGCAGAATGCTTCGACCAAAGCCAACGACGCATTGTCGACGGCCATGAACCGCCTGTCCACGGGCATGCGCATCAACTCGGCCAAGGACGACGCCGCCGGCCTCGCCATCTCGGCCTCGATGACCTCGCAGATCCGCGGCATGAACCAGGGCGTGCGCAACGCCAATGACGGCATCTCGATGGCGCAGACCGCTGAAGGCGCGCTCGACGAAGTCACCAACATGCTCCAGCGTATGCGCGAGCTTGCGGTGCAGGGCGCCAACGGCACCTATTCGACCACCGACGCCGCCAACATCACGGCGGAGCAGGACGCGCTGGGCGCGCAGATCAGCTCGATCGTCGCCAACACCAGCTATAACGGCAAGAATCTGTTCGCGACCGCGACGAACAACGTGACGATCCAGGCGGGCGCCAATTCGAGCGACACCGTCCAGATGTCGTTCAGCCAGCTCAACGCCGCGTCGACCAAGCTGTCGGCCGTCGTCGACTTCACCGCCAACAAGATGAAGACTGGCCTGACGCTGAGCGCGTTCGACGATGCGATCGCCGAAGTGTCGACGACCCGCGCCGGCCTCGGCGCCGCGCAGAACCGTCTGCAGTCGGCGGTCAACAATCTGACCAACAATTCGACCAACCTGACCGATGCGCGCAGCCGCATCCAGGATGCCGACTTCTCGGCCGAATCGACCAACCTCGCCAAGGCCCAGATCCTGAGCCAGGCGTCGACGGCGATGCTGGCCCAGGCGAACCAGAGCTCGCAAGGCGTGCTCAAACTGCTGGGCGGCTGAGGCGCGTAAGCGCCACAGGCGTACGGCCTCGGCACCAACCCCCCTTCACAGGGTGTCGGGGCCGACCACGAACCCCGGCGGTCTTCGCGACCGCCGGGGTTTCTTGTTTTTTGCGTGTTTATCGGAGGCGTTCACGATCAGCTTCGTCCGTCATGCCGGCCTTGTGCCGGCATCCACTGTGCAGCACCTCTATCGGCTCGTTGGTTTGCGGCCCGGTGGACGCCGGCACAGGGCCGGCGTGACGATTCAGCTTGGCCGGATTCAGCTCTTGGGTGCGGATACGCTACGGCTCGATCACGATCTTGCCGACCATCCGGCTGTCGCGCATCGCCTCGAATGCCGCGCGCCAGTCGGCCAGCGCGTATCGGCTATCGACCCGCGGGCGGATGCGGCCTTCCGCCGCCAGCGCCCAGATCGCGTCCTGATTCTCGCGGCCCTTCGCGGGGAAGCGGCGGCCATATTCGCCGGCGCGCACGCCGATCACCGAAAAGCCCTTGATCAGCGGGATGTTGGTGGCGACGCTCGCGATCCGCCCCGAGGTGAAGCCGATCACCAGCAACCGGCCGCCGAACGCGATGCAGCGCGTACTTTCGTCGAACACGTCGCCGCCGACGGGATCGAAGATCACATCGGCGCCACCGCCGGTGATCTGCTTGACCGCCTCGCGAAAACCCGGCGCCGGCAAGATCGCGTCGACCATATAATCCGCCGCCAATGTCGCGAGCTTGTCCGGCGAGCGCGACGTCGCGATGACCCGCGCGCCGAGCGCCCTGGCCAGATCGACCGCGGCCAAGCCGACCCCACCGGTCGCGCCGTGAACCAGTACCCACTCGCCGGGCTGGACATTGGCGCAGCGCACCAGCGAGACATAAGCGGTGTTATAGGCAGCACCGACGCTCGCCCCGGCGGCGAAATCGAGATTGGCGGGAAGCCGCCGCACGCTGCGTGCATCGACAGCAACCAATTCGGCGAACCCGCCGAGCCGCGTCCCCGCGACCACCGCGTCGCCCGGCGCGAAGCCGCTATCGCTATCGGCTTCGATGACATCGCCCGCGACTTCCATGCCGGGAACGAACGGCAGATCGGGCTTCAGCTGATATCTGCCCTCGGTCATCAGCAGATCGGGAAAGTTGAGCGACGCCGCGCGGACCCGGATCAGCACGTGCCCCGGCGCCCGCACCGGATCTGGCATCTCGGCCAGCGCGCAGCCGGCGAAATCGGGGCCGAGTTCGGAGACGAGCAGCGCTTTCATCGCCCTGCTCTCCCCCTTGGGCAGGCGCCGGTCAATCGCTGACACGTTGCGGATCGAAACCAATCTGCTAGCCAGACGTGCAACAGGAGAGACATATGGCAGGCGTGGTTCTGGTCACCGGGGGCAGCGGCTATATCGCCGGCTTCACCATTCGCCAGCTGATCGAGCAAGGCTGGACGGTCCGCGCCACCATCCGCAGCCTTGGCCGCGAAGCCGAGGTCCGCGACTGGCTGAAGGTCGACAATGACCGCCTGTCTTTCTTCGCCGCCGATCTGACCGGCGACGCCGGCTGGGCCGAGGCGATGGCCGGGTGCAGCCATGTCGTCCACATGGCCTCCCCCATCCCATTGCACAACGTGAAGGACGAGAACGAGTTGATCGTCCCGGCGCGCGACGGCGCGTTGCGCGCGCTCCGTTTCGCTCGCGATGCCGGGGTCACGCGGCTGGTGATGACCTCTTCGGTGGCGGCGATCTTCTATGGCCGCGCGGAGGGCAAAGACAGTTTCACCGAGGCCGACTGGACCGACGTGTCCGCCAAGGACGTCTCCGCTTATGCCAAGTCGAAAACGATCGCCGAGCGCGCCGCGCGCGACTGGATCGCGGCCGAGGGCGGCAGCCTGGAATTCGTCACGGTCAATCCCGGGCTGGTCGTCGGGCCGCTGCTCGGCACCGATTTCTCGCCGTCACTCGAAGTGGTGAAGCGCGTGCTCGAGGGCGCCTATCCAGCCCTGCCCGATATCGGCCTGAACCTGGTCGACGTGCGCGATGTCGCCGACTTGCATGTCCGCGCGCTGTCCGCGCCCGACATCAGCGGCGAGCGTTTCATGGCGGTGGCCCCGCACGGTTTCCTCCGCCTGATGGAGATCGCCGCGATCCTGCGCGAGCGGCTGCCCGATCATGCCGGCAAGGTGCCGAAGCGGCGCATGCCCAATTGGGTGATGCGGATCGTGTCGCTGTTCGACCCCGCAGTGCGCCAATTGATCGGCGAACTCGGCAAGGTCCGCCACGCCGAACCGACTCACGCGATGGAAAAGCTCGGCTGGCGCCCGCGCCCCGCCGCCGACAGCGTGTTCGACACCGCCAACAGCCTGATCGCAATGGGCGTTTCGAAGGTTTAGAGCGTGATGACATGAGTTTGACCCGTCGTGACGGAGCGGATTTTGGCGCAGGGCGAGGAACGAGGAGCGGAGCGATGCAAAATGCATCGTGACCGACGAGAGACGCTGCCATGCGTCAAAAGGCGCCCGCCGCTTTGCGGTTGTCCGGGCGCGCCCGCTGGTCTGCGTCGCGGTCCTTGCGCGTAGCGCCGCTACGCGCTGCACACCGCTCCTTGCCAGCGAACACGCCCGGGCAATCACGCCGGGGCAAACTCACGTCATCACGCTCTAAGTTGCCGAAGGCCGACGTCAGGTCTGGATTCGCCGTCACGCGCCCCCATCTCCGTAATACAAAAGGGGTATGGTGATGGTCAGCACATCGAACGACGGGATCATGACGGAATATTTCGTCAAATACGGGGTCATCAAAGCCGACAAACGCCATCGGCCCACCGAATTGCTCGAACTGCTCTACATCACCGATCGCTATCGCGCCGGCCAGGACCTCAAGAAAGCCAGGGCCGGCTACGATATTTCGGTGTGGCGCGGCGTGGACGCCGGTGAGATCGAGACGCGGCTGATCGATCTCGACCAATTCATGAAATCGCTCGCGCGTGACCGCGCCACCCTGTGGGGCGTGCCGAACTAAACTCGCCCTGCACCGCCTGCTAGGCGTGGGCGGCCGCCGGCTCCGCCACTTGCGTACTTAGCCCTCTCCCGCGTGCGGGAGAGGGAGGGGTCCGCGGCCGTTAGGCGGTGGGAAGGTGAGGGTATTCTTTCTTCTTTTTAGGCGTCAACCGCTTGGAAGAAGGAAGAAGACCCTCACCCAACCTGCACCGGGTGAACAGCGCCCCGCGCTGTTCAGGTCATGCCGGGGGCATGACCGACCCGGCGCGCCCGCTTGCGGGAGAGGGCGAACGAGGCAGCCGCTGAAACTAAGCTGCTTCCGGCATTGGGAACCGATCGAGCAGCACGGCCCAATCGGTCGCGGCCATGCTCGGCCGCGCTTTCACCCGTTCGATCCAGGCGGCGAGATTGGCATACGGCGCGATCATCGCCGCGCCTTCGGTGAAATCGGGCATGAAGGCGAGATGCGGGATCAGCATCAGATCGGCCAGGCTCAGCGCCGGCCCCGCGATATAGGCCTGGTCGCCGAGCAGGCGCGCTAGCTCATCCACGACTTCCTGCGCGACCGGGATCGCGGCCACCACCGCGGCGTCGTCGACCGCCATGCCGAACCGCGCCGCGACGAGGCGGGGGAAGGTCACCGCCCCGCTGAGCCGCGGCGCGACATAGGAATCGACGATCCCGATCACCTGGTTCATCCGCGCGCGCAGCCTGCAATCGACCGGCGTCAGCGCCGGCTCCGGCGCGACCTGATCGATATAATCGAGGATCGCGCGCGTTTCGTAGAGACGGAAATCGCCATGATCGAGCACCGGGATCTTGGCGAAGGGATGCAGCCGCGCCTTGTAGTCGGGCGTCCGATTGCCGCCCATCGGCAAGGGATCGAGCCGCCAGGGCAAGCCCTTTTCCTCCAGCGCGAGCAAGGGCGCGCGGACATAGGGGCTGCCGGGAATGCCGTGGATCACGAAGTCGGTCATCATGCGTCCTTTTCGGTAAAGTCAGCGAACAATTGCAGCAGGCCCGGCCAGCCGCCGCCGAGCTGCGCGGCGATGCGCTCGGCCGAATCGCCGAAGCGTTCGAGCCGGCTGTGGGTCAGCGTCACGCGGGTGCCGGTTCCTTCGGGTACGAACGTCACGTCGACTTCGGTGGTGAGATCGGGATCGTGTTTGAACGCGGCATCGATCTGCCAGCCGAGCAGCACGCGGTCGGGCGGTTCCCAGGCCAGTACCTTGCCCCATTCGGTCTCGAGGCCATCCTCGTCGCGCTCGAACCAGCGCCCGCCGGCGCGCGGCTCGATCACCACGTCCTCGTGCGGCTTGGCGCCGATCGTCATGCCGCGCTTCCACCAGCGGCCGATCGACCCGGTGAACAGGGCAAAGGCGCGATCGGGCGGCACCGCGACAGCTACCGATTGGACGATCGGGGCAATGCTCATTTCGGGCGCTCCTGCTGGTCCGCAAAATCCTTGAACGCGTTGAGCTGGTCGCCCCAGAAAAGGTCGAGCCAGTCGCGCAGCGCGCCCAACCCGCGCGGATCGAGGCGATAGACGCGACGCGTGCCGTCTGGCGTGTCGGTCACCAACCCAGCCTCCTTCAGCACCTTGAGATGCTGCGACACCGCCGGCCGCGACACCGGCAGCCCGGCGGCGATCTCTCCCACCGCGCCGGGGCCGGCGCCGACGCGCTCGAAGATCGTCCGGCGGGTCGGGTCGGCGAGCGCGTTGAGGGCGACGGCGATTCGGTTAGCCATGGCTTACGGTAAGTCATAGCTTACATTTGAGTCAAGTGCCTCCGAAGACAGTGGTTGCTCAGCCCTCGAGCGAACGGATGACCTTGGCGGGCACGCCGGCGACCAGACTGTTCGGCGGAACATCCTTGGTCACAACCGCTCCCGCCGCGACCACCGAATTCTCGCCGACGGTGACGCCGCCGATGATCGTCGCGCCGGCGGCGATCCACACATTGCGTTCGATCACGATCGGCGCCGCGGTCACGCCGTCGCGGCGCCGCGAGGGCTCGAGCGGATGGCCCGAGGTGATGATGCTGACGTTCGGGCCGATCAGCACGTCGTCGCCAATATCGACCCCGCCCAGATCGTAGATCGTGCAATTCTGGTTGATGAACACGTTGCGCCCGACCCGGATCTCGCTGCCATGCGCGGTGTAGAAAGGCGGGATCAGCATGAAGCTGTCATCGACCGGTCGGCCGATCAGGTCGCTGAACAAGGCTCGGATCTCATCGCGATCGGCATAGGTCAGACGGTTGAGGAGGGGCGTGATCGCCATCGCGCGCTGGGTGTTCGCCACCATCGCCGCCGATTCGGGCGTGCGGCGGTGGATCATGATCGTGCGATCCTTGTTCGACATTCGGGATACCTCGTCGCGACTGGCGGCCTGTCCAATAAAGAAGGGGCGCCCGCGATCGGATCGCGGACGCCCCCTTTAAGCTCGATATCTCGAATGCTTACCAGATATGGACGCGCTTTTCAGGCGGCAGATACAGCGCGTCGCCGGGCTTGATGTCGAACGCTTTGTACCAGGCGTCGACGTTGCGGACGATCCCGTTGACGCGGTACTTGGCCGGCGAATGCGGGTCGGTCAGCAGCAATTGGCGCTGCAGACCTTCGCGCAGCTTCGCCTGCCAGGCCTGGGCATAAGCGAGGAAGAAGCGCTGGTCGCCGGTCAGGCCGCCGATCACCGGCGCCTTGCCGTGCTTCGCCTGATAGAGCTGATAAGCGGCGTAAGCGGTTTCGACGCCGCTCAGATCGCCGATATTCTCACCGAGCGTGAGCTTGCCGTTGATCTTGGTTCCCGGGATCGCTTCATAACCGTCATATTGCGCGGCGAGCGCGGCGGTGTGTTCGGTGTAGGATTTCTTCGCGCCGTCGGTCCACCAATTCTCGAACTTGCCGGTCGGGCCGAACTGGCTGCCCTGATCGTCGAAACCATGGCCCATTTCGTGGCCGATGATCGCGCCGATCGCCCCGTAATTGACCGCCGGATCGGCGTTGGGATCGAAATATGGCGGCTGCAGGATCGCTGCCGGGAAGGTGATCTGGTTGGCGAGCGGGTTGTAATAGGCGTTCACCGTCTGCGGCGTCATGCCCCACAAACTGCGGTCGACCGGCTTGGGGAAACGCTGCAGGTCGAGCTGATGATCGAATTCGGCCGAGCGCATCGCATTACCGAGCAGGTCACCGCGATCGACGCGGAGCGACGAATAATCGATATATTTGTCCGGATTGCCGATGCGCGGTTCGAACGCGGTCAGCTTGACCAGCGCCGCCTTGCGGGTGGCGTCATCCATCCAGGCCGACTTGGCGATCTTTTCGCCATAAGCCGCGCGCAGATTCTCGATCAGCTCGGCCATCTTGGCCTTGCTCGACGCCGGGAAATATTGCTCGACATAGAGCTTGCCCACCGCCTCGCCGAGCGCGCCATTGGTCATCTGCACGCCGCGCTTCCAGCGGTCGCGCTTGACCTGCACGCCCGACAGCGTCTTCGAATAGAAATCGAACCGCGCGTCGTCGAACGCCTTGGGCAGGAAGGTCGCGTGGTCGCTGACGAAGTGGAAGGCGAGATAATCCTTCCACGTCTGCAGCGACGTCGCGGTCATGATCTTGCCCATCGCGGTCAGCGCGGTGTTGTTGGTCATCAGCACCTTGGGCGACGATTCGAGGCCGGCGGTCTTGAGCATCAGCGCCCAGTCGAACTCGGGTGCCTTGGCCTTGAGCCCGGCGAGATCCTCGGGGTCGTTGAGCTTGGCGATGTCGCGGCTCTGCTCGGGCGACCATTGCTCCTTGGCCATCGCGGTTTCGAGCGCGAAGATCGCATCGGCCTTGGCCCCCGCGTTGGGAATGCCGGCCAGTTCCTGCATCTGCTGGATATAGGCGCGATACGCCTTGCGGAACGCGTCGTACTTCTCGCCCGGCAGCAGGTAGAAATCGCGCGGCATGCCCAGGCCACCCTGGCCCGCGACCGCGGTATAATGCTCGGGATCCGACAGGCTCGGGATCGTGCCGAGTTCGACCGGCGAGGCATAACCGGTCGACGCGAACAGGGTCTGCAGGCCGGTCAGGTCGCTGACCGCCGCGATCTTGCCGAGATAGGGCTTGAGCGGCTCGGTGCCCTTGGCCTCGATGCCGGCTTCGTCCATCCAGCTCGCGTAGAAATCGCCGACCTGCTTGCCGGTCGCGCCGTATTTGGCGGGATTGGCGGCCATGTCGTCGAGAATCTTGCGGACGTTGACCTCGGCCTCGTCGCTCAGGATGTTGCCGTAACCGACCGAGCCCTTGTCGGCCGGGATTTCGGTCCGCTTGGCCCAGGCGCCATTGGCGTAGGTCCAGAAATCGTCGCCGGCCTTGACCGCTTTATCCTGCGTGGTGAGGTCGATGCCGAACGCGCCGTAGCGCGGCGTCGCCGTCATCTTGGCCACTGCCGGAATCGCAATCGCCAGCGCCGCGGCGCTGATCGCCAGCCGGCCCAAAACCTTCTTGTTCATTTTATGAAAACTCCCGCCCTACGTGTATTATCCAAATATAGCGGCGGGCCAAAGCGCGCGCAATCGACTTCGCCAACAAACCCTGTCAGTCATCGGCATCATGGCGCGCGATATTCTGCACAAAATGAAGACGCTGGCGGGGGTGGGGTGGCGGCGCCAATTGTTGGTCGCGGAGGCCTGCGCCAGCATGTTCGCGGCGCGGATGCTCTTGCTCGTCCTGCCGTTTTCGCGAGTCGCGCGGCGGCTGGGCGACTTCGTCACCCCCGCCGACCCGCGCGTCGCCCAGCGCGCGGCGGCGACCACCCCGGACCAGGCGGCGACCGCGCGCACGATCGGCTGGGCAGTCCGCTCGGCCGCTCCGTTCATGCCGTTCCGCTCGGTCTGCCTGCAACAGGCGATGGCCGCGCACACGATGCTGCGGCGGCGCGGAATCGCCAGCGTGATGCATTTCGGCGCACGCCCGAACGACAAACGCGCGATCGATGCCCATGCCTGGCTCGACGCGGCGGGAGTCAAGGTGACCGGCTATCCGATCCCGCGCGACATGGGCGAGATTGCCTGTTTCGTGTGAAGCGATCGGCTTCCCCAATAATCGCGCTCGCCTTCGTCATTCGAGGCCGTACATTCACCCAAAATAACGTTTCCGCACCGTTTTGTACCGGGGAGCCTCCATGCTGTTCGATCGACGCCATCTGCTCCAGGCCGCGCTCGCTGCCGGCATTGCCGTCCCGCTGCGCGCTCAGAATTACGGCGCCGCAGCCAAGCCGGCCGATTTCCCCCCGGTCGACGCGCGCAGCGTTTGGCTGGTGGGCGACGATGCGTCGCGCAGCCCGTCGGACACCGTCGCCCAGTTGGCAACACTGGCAGGCAAACCAGGCAAGATTCGCGATTCCTACCTGACAGGCGGCGCCGTCGAGGATCTCGAGCAGGCATTTGCCGCCTTGCTCGGGAAGGAGGCCTGCGCCTTCCTGCCCACCGGGACGCTCGCCAACAACGTCGCATTGCGCGTGCTGTGCGGCGAGCATCCACATGCCTTCTGCCAGGCCGACAGCCATCTCTATCGCGACGAAAGCGATACCGCGCAGCGGCTGTCCGGGATCAATCTGGTGCCGCTCGGGCCCGGCCACGCCGCGCCGACGATCGCCGAGCTGGCCGCCGCGTTCGACGCGGCCGAGAAAGGGCCCTTTCCGCTCAAGGTCGGCGCGATCTCGCTCGAAAGCCCGGTGCGCCGGCTCGACGGCCAGATGATCGCACCGGCTAACCTGGCGGCGATCGCGGCGCTGGCAAAGGCGCACAATACGCGCCTGCATCTGGATGGCGCGCGATTGCTGCTGGCGCCACCGTCGATCGACGTGAAAGCTTATGCCGCGCCGTTCGATACCGTCTACGTCTCGCTCTACAAATATCTCGGCGCACCGTTCGGCGCGGTGCTCGCCGGGACCGCCGCCGATATCGCCCGCGCCCGCGAGTGGCGGCATCTTTATGGCGGGATGATTTATCAGGGCTGGGCGTCGGCGTTGCTGGCGCTCGACGGTCTCAAGACGTTCCCGGCGGCGATCGCGCGCGCGCACGCCCGGGTCGACGAATTGATGACGGCGCTCGAGCACGAGAAGCTGGCGAAGCGCCGGGCCTCGCCGGCACCGTCCAACATCCATTTCCTGGAGATGCCGGAAGCGCGTGCCACCGTCGCGTTCGAGCGCGGGCGCGTCGCCGGTATTCGGTTGGGTCGTTGGAAGGAAGGCGCAATCCCGCTCTACGCCAACGCCACGATCCTGCGGCGCGAGACAGCCGAGTATGTCGCTTTGTTCAAGACCTGACCGCGCCGTGAGTTTGAGGTGGCGGTGGAAACCCACCCACCAAGCGTCATGCCGGGCTTGTCCCGGCATCCACCGCGCAGCATCGCCTCAGCTCGATGGTGGAGGAGTGGACCCCGGGACAAGCCCGGGGTGACGACTTTCAGGATGGCACCGTCAGTCCGCCCAACTACTCGTCCAGGCCCGCTCGGTAGAGATCGAACGTCTCTTCATCGAACGCCACCAGCAGGATGCGGTCAAAGCGGTCCACCGCAGCCATCGTCTCGCGCACCGCGATCGCCGCTGCTTCTTCGCGCGGATAGCCGTAGATGCCTGTGCTGATGGCCGGAAAGGCGATCGTGCGAAGGCCGAGCTCCTCCGCGACCCTGAGGCTTTCTCGATAGCAGCTCGCGAGCGTCTCCGCCTTGGCCGCACCGCCGCCGTTCCACACCGGCCCAACCGTGTGGATCACATGGCGCGCGGGCAGGCGATAGCCTTTGGTCGCCTTGGCCTGGCCAGGCTTGCAGCCGTGGAGCATGCGGCATTCGGCGACCAGTTCCGGCCCGGCCGCGCGATGGATCGCGCCGTCGACTCCGCCGCCACCGAGCAGCGAGGAATTGGCGGCGTTGACGATCGCGTCGACCTCGAGCCGCGTGATGTCGCCGCGAACCGCCTCGACTGGCATCAGCCGACCCGGTTCGTCACCAGATCGTCGACCACCGCCGGATCGGCCAGGGTCGAGATGTCACCCAGGTTCGACACATCGCCCTCGGCGATCTTGCGCAGGATGCGGCGCATGATCTTGCCCGAGCGCGTCTTGGGCAGGCCAGGCGCGAACTGCACCGCGTCAGGCGAGGCGATCGGGCCGATCTCAATCCGCACCCATTGCACCAACTCCTTGCGCAATTCCTCCGACGGCGCCTCGTCGGCGTTCAAGGTGACATAAGCGTAGATGCCCTGCCCCTTGATGTCGTGGGGGAAGCCGACGACTGCCGCCTCGGCCACCTTGGCGTGGAGCACCAGCGCGCTTTCGACCTCGGCGGTGCCCATGCGGTGGCCGCTGACGTTGATCACATCGTCGACGCGGCCAGTGATCCAATAATAGCCGTCCTCGTCGCGGCGGCAGCCGTCGCCGGTGAAATATTTGCCCGGATAGGTAGTGAAATAGGTCTGGAAGAAGCGGTCGTGATCGCCCCAGACGCTGCGCATCTGCCCCGGCCAGCTCTTGGCGATGACCAGATTCCCCTCGGCCGCGCCGTTGAGCACGACACCGTCGGTATCGACGATCTGCGGATCGACCCCGGGGAACGGCAAGGTCGCGCTGCCGGGCTTGAGGTCGACGGCGCCGGGTAGGGGCGTGATCATGTGCCCGCCGGTCTCGGTCTGCCACCAGGTGTCGACGATCGGGCAGCGCCCCTCGCCGACCACTTCGTGATACCAGCGCCACGCCTCGGGATTGATCGGCTCGCCGACCGTGCCGAGCAGCTTCAAGGATGTGCGGCTGGTCCGCGTGACATAATCGTCGCCTTCGCGCATCAGCGCGCGGAGCGCGGTCGGCGCGGTGTAGATGATCTCGACCTGGTGGCGGTCGACGACCTGCCAGATGCGGCTGGCGTCGGGCCAATTGGGCACGCCTTCGAACATCAGGCTGGTCGCGCCGTTGGCGAGCGGGCCATAGAGGATATAGCTGTGCCCGGTGACCCAGCCGATATCGGCCGCGCACCAATAGATCTGACCGGGCCGGTAATCGAAGGTCAGTTCGTGGCTGAGGCTGACCCAGACGAGATAGCCGGCGGTGGTGTGGAGCACGCCCTTGGGCTTGCCGGTCGATCCCGAGGTATAGAGGATGAACAGCGGATCCTCCGCGTTCATCGGTTCGGGCCGGCAGTCGGCGGACGCCTGCTCGACCAGGTCGTGATACCACAGATCGCCGTCGCCCATCGCGACGTCGCCGCCGGTCGCCTTGACGACGATGACCTTGTTCAGCCCCGGCGCATGGCGGCGCGCGGCATCGACATTGGCCTTGAGCGGGACTTTCTTGCCACCGCGCCGGCCTTCGTCGGCGGTGATCACCAAAGTCGATCCGCAATCCTCGATTCGCCCGGCCAGCGCCTCGGGCGAGAAGCCACCGAACACCACCGAATGGATCGCGCCGATCCTGGCACAGGCCAGGATCGCGACCGCCGCTTCGGGAATCATCGGCATGTAGATGGTGACGCGATCGCCCTTGGCGACGCCCCGGTCCTTCAGCGCATTGGCGAAGCGGCAGACGTCGCGGTGGAGCTCGCGATAGGTGATGCGACGCGGCTGTTCGGTGGGATCGTCGGGCTCCCAGATCAGCGCCACCGTCTCGCCGCGCGTGGCGAGATGACGGTCGAGGCAATTGGCCGCTGCGTTGAGCACGCCGTCCGCGAACCAGCTGATGCGGAAATCGTCCTGGCCGAACGACCAGTCGCCGGCCATTTCCGGCCGCTTTATCCAGTCGAGCCGGCGCGCCTGTTCGAGCCAGAAGGTGCCAGGATCGGCCAGGCTGCGCCCGTGCAGCCTTTCATACGCCGCGCGATTGACCTTCGCACGCTTGGCCCAATCGGCCGGTACTGGATAGACGCTCTGCTCGGACATGCTCTCTCCTTAGGGCGGCATGCCGCTCTAATCGTTTGTGGTCGCATCGCGTCGCGGAAATCCGTTGCCCACTTTTTTCCGCACGATGCTCGAACGCCCTCCCTATTGGCGGCAGCGATGCGTGCTTGGCAAGCGCCGCGGCGCCATGCCAGATAGCATTTCCAGGGGGATACAAATGAGCGACGGGCCGAACGACCAGCCGATGCATCACGGTGCGCCGGCGCATGCGCTAGAACGGCTGGTATTCTTTTCCGACGCGGTGTTCGCGATTTCGATCACCTTGCTGGTCATCGAGCTCAAGGTGCCGGCGCTGCCCTACGCCGCATCAGACATCGCCTTCCTGGCGGCGCTCGCCCATCTGACGCCGCATTTCATCGGCTTTTTCGTCTCCTTCTTCGTGATCGGTGCGTTCTGGAGCGGGCATCACCGCGCATTCGATTGCGCGCGGCATTGGTCGCCCAAATTGCTGATGCCCAATCTGTTCCTGTTATGCTCGGTGGCGGGGATGCCGTTCTTCACCGCCTTGGTCAGCGATTATTATGGCAGGCTGGTGCCGGCCGTCGCCTATTCCGGCTGGCTGCTGCTCGTTGCCATCTGCAATCTTTGGAACAACAGCATGGCGGTGGCGCCCCCGGTCGCGGCCGACGATCTCGACCCCGAATATGCCGCGCTGATCCGGCGGCGCGGCTGGGCGGTGATCCTCGGGACGGCGACCGCCTTGCTGTTCTGCTTCGTCAATCCCTGGTTCGGCCAGCCGGCGCTGATGTCGATGCCCTTGTGGCGCAAGTTGCTGGATTATCTGCACCGGCGCGGTGTGATCCGGACGGTGTGACCGGTCAGCGGGTCCGCGCCGCCAGCCGGTCGAGCCACGGCGTCGCGACCAGGTTGACCTGACGCGCCAGCACGATTGCGATCACCCCGACCACGATCCCCGGCCAACCGAGCGTCACGGTGAACAGCACGGCGCCGACCGCCAGCGCCAGCGCGACCAGCATCGCCAGTCCCAGCTCGCGCTCGCCGTCCGGATCGAGCGCAATCGCCCGCGGCGCGCGGCTGTCGTAGAAGCGCGCGGTCTTGAGCACCAATCGGCCGTCGCTATCGCGGGTATCGCCGCAGACCGTGGCGGCGACGTTCCGCAGCAGCTCGGGTGGCCCTGCCACCAGATTGGGGGCGCGTTGCGGAAGAGCGGAGGGGACCGGCGGGTCCAGCGTCATTCCCGGTTGGGCCGACCTGTCGGCAAAATCACCAGGCGATGGCGCGGTGTCGGACCAATCGTCCGCCGCCGTGTCCCCGAAAGGCGGATCGGACGGGTCGACGTCCTCGACCGGCACCGGATCGGTATAGGCCGCCATCGCCGGCGGC
Source organism: Sphingomonas sp. P4_G3 (assembly GCF_056401105.1). Lineage (NCBI taxonomy): Bacteria > Pseudomonadati > Pseudomonadota > Alphaproteobacteria > Sphingomonadales > Sphingomonadaceae > Sphingomonas > Sphingomonas sp. P4_G3. The sequence goes on along the minus strand of NZ_JBFUJZ010000014.1, from coordinate 23,527 downwards.
CGCCGCCCCGCCCAGGTGTCGATCACCTGCAGCCGGCCGCCGCGCTCGATCACGCGATAGCGCGACGGCGGCGGCCCGGACGGCATGTCAGTCGAATTTCTGCCGAAGGTCGAGCATCGCCAGCGCCGCCTTGGCCGCGCCGCCGCCCTTGTCGGCCTGATCGGGATCGGCGCGATAGATCGCCTGGGCCTCGTTCTCGGTGGTCAGGATGCCGTTGCCGATCGCGATGCCGTCCATCGTCAGCGCCATGATGCCGCGCGCGCTTTCATTCGAGACGATCTCGAAATGATAGGTCTCGCCGCGGATCACCACACCGATCGCGACATAAGCGTCATAGCGCCCGGTCTCCGCCGCCAGCGCGAGCGCGCCGGGGATTTCGAGCGCGCCGGGGACGGTCACCGTCTCGTGCGCATGCCCCGCTTCCTCGATCGCGCGGCGCGCGCCGGCGAGCAGCATGTCGTTGAGATGGTCGTAGAAGCGCGCTTCGACGATCAATATCCGCGCCATCAATCCAGTCCCCCAATGTCGATCGCGCGTTCTCCTACGATAGACAGGCCATAGCCGTCCAATGCGACGAGTATGTGATGCGTGTTGGTCAACAGGATCATGTCCTCGACTCCCAATTCGGTCAGGATCTGCGCGCCGACACCATAGTCGCGCAATTCGTCGGGCATCGGCGCGCCGGCCTTGTGCTCCAGCGCCTGGCTGAACCCGGTCGCGCCCGATGGCGACAATAATACGACGACGCCCGCGCCCGCCTTGCCGATGATCTCCATCGAGCGTTCGAGCAGGCCGGCACGCTTGCCTTCCTCCCCGAACAAATCGGCGAACACGCTCATCGCGTGCATCCGGACCAATGTCGGCTTGTCGGGGTCGATATGCCCCTTGATCAGCGCGATCTGCTCGGTGCCAGTGGCCTTGTTGTAATAGGTCCGCGCGGTCCACTCGCCGCCCCAGCGGCTGGTGAAGCGCGCCTCGGCGCGGCGCTCGACGAGATGGTCGTGCTGACGACGATAGGCGATCAGGTCGCGGATCGTGCCGATCTTGAGCTTGTGCTCCTGCGCGAAGGCGATCAGGTCGTCCATCCGCGCCATCGTGCCGTCGTCTTTCATGACTTCGCAGATCACGCCTGACGGGTTGAGCCCGGCGAGCCGCGCAACGTCGACCGCGGCCTCGGTATGGCCGGCGCGGACGAGGACACCGCCGTCGCGCGCGATCAGCGGAAAGACATGGCCGGGCGAGACGATATCCTCCGCACCCTTCGACGCGTCGATCGCGACCGACACGGTGCGCGCGCGATCGTGCGCGGAGATACCGGTGGTGATCCCATCGCGCGCCTCGATCGACGCAGTGAAGGCAGTGCCGTGACGAGTGCGGTTGTTGCGCACCATCGGCTCGAGTTCGAGCTGCTTGATCCGCGCTTCGGTCAAGGTCAGGCAGATCAGGCCGCGGCCATAGCGCGCCATGAAGTTGATCGCGTCGGGGGTCGCCATTTGCGCCGGGATGATCAGATCGCCTTCATTCTCGCGATCCTCGTCATCGACCAGGATGGTCATGCGGCCGTTGCGCGCTTCCTCGATGATCTCCTCGATCGGGACCAACGCCGGGCGTTTGTCGCGCCGGTCGAGATAGACTTCCAGCTTGCGCAGCGTATCGGCGGTCGGATTCCATTCCGGCTCGTCGAGCATGCGTAGCGAATTGGCGTGCAGCCCGGCAGCGCGGGCAAGCCCCGAGCGCGAAATACCGCCCGAGGAGACGAGATCGCGAACGCGATCGATCAGCATGGTGCTCATGATTGGCGAAATATCACACTGAAATGTGATGAGTCCAGCCACTAATCACATCGAAACGCTACTTTTCGAGAAGCGACCGCATACGGCTCAAATAGCGTGCGAGTACATCGATCTCGATATTGACCGCCTGCCCAACCTCGATCGCGCCTAATGTCGTCACCGCCTGGGTATGCGGGATCAGATTGACCGTGAACTCGGTGCCCTCCGTGCCGTCGCTGACCGTATTGACCGTCAGCGAAACGCCATCGACCGTCACCGATCCCTTGGCGGCGATATAGGGCGCGAGGTCACGCGCGACGCGGAAGGCGATCGTCTTCGAATCGCCCGAGGGCTCGACCCGCACCACTTCGGCGACGCCGTCGACATGCCCCGTGACGATATGCCCGCCGAGCTCGTCGCCCAGCTTCATCGCGCGTTCGAGGTTGAGCTTGCGTCCTTCGCTCCACTGCCCCTGCGCGGTGCGCGAGACGGTCTCGCCCGATATGTCGACGGTGAACCAGCCCGGCCCCTTGTCGATCACCGTCAGGCACACGCCCGAGCATGAGATCGACGCGCCGAGATCGACCCCAGTCGTGTCATAGGCGGTTGCGACCACCGCGCGCAGGTCGCCACGATGCTCGATCGAGCGGATCGTGCCGATATCGGAGATGATGCCGGTGAACATCGCTAATTTCCCAAGCTGCGCCGACGATCGTCAGCGGGTGCGTTCGTAGATTTCCAGCCGGTCGATGCCCAACATCCGCGCGTCGTGCAACCGCCAGCGGCCATGCGCCTCGGCGAGATGGCCAAGCCCGATGTCGCCGAGCGCCGGGCGGCCGCCGCCGATCAGGATCGGCGCGCGATAGAGCAGCAAGCGGTCGACCAGATCGTCGGCGAGGAAGGCCGAGGCGGCGCCGGCGCCGCCTTCGACCAGGACATGATCGATCTGCTCGAGCCCGGCGATCGCCGCGGGCGAGTCGACCCATTCCCAATGCTCCTGGTCGCCGCGATGGCGAGTCATCAGCAAGCGCCGCGGGCTATGCTGTTCGAGCCCGCCGAGCCGGACGTCGAGCCGCGGCGCATCGGCTTCGGCGGTGCCGCGGCCGACCAGGATCGCCTCGTGCCGCGCACGCTCAAGATGCGCATGCGCGCGCGCCGCGTCCCCAGTGATCCATTTCGATTCGCCATCGGCGCGCGCGATGCAGCCGTCGAGCGAAGTGGCGAGCTTGAGCGTGACGTGCGGCCGTCCGGATTCGCGACGCGTGAGGAACCCGGCCATCGAGCGGCGTGCTTCGTCCGCCATCACTCCTTCGGTCACCGCGATGCCGGCGGCGCGCAATCGCGCGATGCCCTGGCCATCAGTGCGCGGATCGGGGTCGCCCAGCGCGATCACGGCCTGGGCTACGCCAGCTTCGATCAATAGATCGCTGCATGCCGGCCCGCGCGGCGATTGGTGCGCGCAAGGTTCGAGCGTCACATAGACGGTCGCGCCTGCCGCAGCGTCGCCCGCCATCGCCAGCGCCATCGCCTCGGCATGCGGCCGCCCGCCGGGCTGGGTCCAGCCGCGCCCGACGACACGCCCATGCTTCACGATCACGCAGCCGACATTGGGATTGGGCGCCGTCCGCCCACGCCCGCGCTCGGCCAGCGCCAAGGCGGCACCCATGAAACGCGGGTCGGGACTCACAGCCAAGGCGACAATTTATCGTTCAGGCGCTTGAACGCGGCCTTTCTCTCGTCGTCTTCCTTCTTCTGCTTGGCGTCCTCGATCCTCTTCTTTTCGCCGTCGATCTTCTGCTGCGCGACGATCTCGGCATTGCTGCGGTCGGCGCGCCACGATTGGACGTAGATGATGGTCGGCCGCCGCCACTCGCGCTGGACGGTCGAACCGGCGGCGAAGCCCCCGACGATCAGGATGCAGAGCATCAGCGAGCCGAACAGGATCAGGATTTCGTATTTCTTGCGCGTGCCGAGATAGCGGCGCAGGTCGAGCAACGCACGAAATGGATTGTAGCGGCCGAGGAAACTTCCCATCGGCTCAAGATAGGCGCGGGACGGCGAACAGGCCAGCCCCGCGCCCGTAATGGTCATTGCTCGTTGAGCACGAACCGCAGACTCATCGTCTTCCATTGCTCGATCGGCACGCCGTCCTGGGTCGCCGGCTTGAACCGCCATTTGCCCAGCGCCTGGCGTTCGGTGGCCGCGTAAAAGGCGTCCGATGCGGCCGACACCTTTTCGATCTGCTTTACCCGGCCATCGGTGCCGATCAGGACGCGGACGACGACGCGGCCGCTATTGCCCGCGCGCTGCTCTTCGGGCGGATACGGTGGCTGGAGCAGACCCTGATAGCGTGGATCAACGAACGCACCGATCATCACCGGCTTGGCGATGGGCGTCGGGATCACGGCGGGAGTGGGATCAGGATTGGTGCCGATCACGGGCCCCGGAGTGAGCGGCGGCGGATCGCTGGTAGTTGGGGTCAGATTGACCGACGGTATCGGCACTGGCGCGATCGGGGGCGTATAGACGATTTCGTTCGGCGGCGCCGGGCTCTTTGGCGGTATCCGATCCGGCGGAGGCGGTGGCTGATCCGGCGGAACGGTATAAGTATTCAGAATCGTCGGGCTCTCGGTGACGCCGCTGATCTGCAGCCCCATCGCCAGCGCCAGAACGGGCAGCGCGGTTGTCGCCAGCGCAAGCGTCATGCTGCCCGGCCTGAACGCCGGGCCCGCGCCATAACGGTCGCCATAAGTCGCCATATCGTCTCTCCTTTCACGGTCTCGGATGCCGCGACTCAGAGATGATACAACATTACATTCAACAGTCAAGATACTCGGCGGTCACCCGGACGCGAGGCGCTCCAGCGCGCGGTCGCGGCCGATCAGCGGCAGCAGGGCGGCCATGTCGGGACCATGTTCCATCCCAGTCAGCGCGCGACGCAGCGGCAGGAAAAGCTGCTTGCCCTTGCGTCCGGTTGCGTCCTTGAGCGCGTTGGTCAGCGCGTGCCAGGGATCCCCGGTCCAGTCGATCTCACCGGCGATGCGATGCGCGGTGGCCAGGAGCTCGCGATCCTCGGGATCGACGGCGGCCGAGACCGGCCCCTCGACCACGTGCCACCAATCGGCCGCACCGGCGATGGTGGTCAGATTGGGCCGGATCGCTTCCCACGCCACGCCGTCCATCCCGGCGGGCAGGCGATCGGCGACCGCGGCGAAATCGAGCTGATGGACGATCCGCGCGTTGAGCTGGGCGAGTTCGCCCTCGTCGAACCGCGCCGGCGCGCGGCCGAAGCGCGAGAAATCGAACGCGGCGATCAGCGGCGCGGGATCGACGAACGGCTCGACCGGATCGCTGGTGCCAATCCGCGCCAGCAACGCGACGATCGCCTGCGGTTCGATCCCCTCGCCGCGGAAATGTTCGACGCCAAGCGAGCCAAGCCGCTTCGACAATTTGCCTTCCGCCCCGGTCAGCAGCGCGGCATGCGCGAAGGTCGGCAGCGGCGCGTTCATCGCGACGAACATCTGCAGCTGGAGCGCGGTGTTGGAGACGTGATCCTCGCCGCGCACGACATGGCTGATGCCCATGTCGACATCGTCGATCACCGAAGGCAGCATGTAGAGCCACGACCCATCGGCGCGGCGGATCACCGGATCGCTCATCGTCGCGGCGTCGAAATGCTGGGGGCCGCGGATCAGATCGTGCCATTCGATCGCGCCCGGATCGAGCTTGAAGCGCCAATGCGGGCGGATGCCGTCGGCCTCCAGCTTGGCGCGATCGGCGTCGCTGAGCGCCAGCGCGGCGCGATCATAGACCGGCGGCAAACCGCGCCCGAGCAGGATCTTGCGCTTGAGCTCGAGTTCCTGCTGCGTTTCATAGGCCGGATAGATCCGTCCCGCCGCGCGCAGATCGTCGAAGCGGCGTTCGTACAGCGCGAACCGCTCGGACTGCCGCGCCTCCTCATCGGGTGTCAGCCCCAGCCAGGCGAGATCGGCGCGGATCGACTCGACATAGCGCTCCTCGCTGCGCTCGACATCGGTATCGTCGATCCGGAGCACGAAGCGCCCGCCGGTGGACCGCGCGAACAGCCAGTTGAGGATCGCGGTGCGGATATTGCCGATATGGAGATTGCCGGTCGGACTCGGCGCGAAACGTGTGACGGTCATGCCCGCGACTTAGGGCGAGTGGGCGTGGGCGGCAATGCGCGCGGTGGCGGACGTCCCCCGCGCCAATCCGCCGCAGCAGACGCGACGCTATCGCTTCGAATTGTCGTTAGACGTAGGCGGCGCTGACATCCTGCTTGATGCCATGGAGCCGAACGACCTGACGCCCGACACAGACCGGCGCGGCGATCAGGCGCATCCATTTCGGCGGCCCGGTCACCGGCACGATTTCGGCATCGAGCGTGAAGCCGCGCCGGTGCTTGATGGCATGAGCGCGCAGCCTCTCCATCGCGGCGCGCGATGGCTCCGCATATAAAGCGGCGACCTCGTCCCGCGCGAGGACCGCGCCGCGCGGCAAGCCGAACAGGTCGAACACCCCGTCCGTCCAGCTCAGCGCATTGTCGGACAGATTGCATTCCCACAGTCCGATGCCGCGCGCCGCCAGGAGCTCGGGCTGATGCCCGGACGCGACCGGAGCATCGCTCCACTCCTCAAGCAGGCAACCGAGGTCGAAACGCTGATGTTGCTCGAACAGGGGCCAGCTATGGGTCAGGGGCAAGGCATGGCTCACGCTCGTGGCGCTCCGTTCCGGCAGGCCATGATCGGCCCGGTCGAGCGAATCTTATGGCGCCGAAAGTGTGTCCAATAGGTTTCGGCGGGCTACCCGAAACGGCACCTGCAGGGCATTCGTCGGGAGCTTCTGCGTGGGCCGCGGGTAAGTCCGCTATCACCCGGAAGCGGACGTGTTGCGATATGGCTACCGCCCTCCAATTGCCCACGCATATGCCGTGCGACGGTCGTCGAACATCGCATGGTTCGGTCGAAGCGCACAAATGCGCTGCATTTGAACTTTGAGCAACGGTGAGGCTCCGAAGAACGCAACCCGGTTGGCCCGCAACAAGATGCGGGATGGATCGATGGTTTTGTCGCGTAGGGCATCGATTGATAACGGTGACGCCACTTTAGCATTAGTCAGATCGAATAGGCGTCCGTGCAGCGCAATTTGATCACCGAACGCTTGGACGGCTTCGTCCACCTGAGCGGTGAGGTTCAAGATTTGCTCAGCGTCGAGGAAGCCGGATACGCTAGCAAACGCGATGAGGTTGGCGCGATCCAATATAACTTTCGGCAAGACAGCCCCTTCCCGGTTCTGTGCTTCTGACCGTATCACCCGGTTACTAACTTCCGCTGAAGGCTGCGGAGCAATTCGCGACGGCGGAACCGCGAGCGCTTCGCTCAACGGCACGAGCCGAATTTGAAGGCGGTGGCGGCTTTCCACCCAACTAACGACATCCGGAGTAAGGCATCCCCGTCGCGGCAAAGCAGCTTCAGGTCGACCATGCCCCCGGCATGGTCTGCGGGATGCGGGACATCCCGCACCTGAAGCTCGTCGGTCGTCGCACGCGACGCCGGCCGGGGCTCGGCGCTTCACGATTTAGCGTTTCGCTAAATCGTGCCTCGCCCCTTGAACCCCTGCGCCACCACGAACCATTCCACCGAGCCCTTGCGGCTCGACGGTGGTTTGGCGTGCTTCACCGTCGCGAAATTGCGCTTCATTTCGGCGACCAGCGTCGAATCGGCGCCACCGGCGAACACTTTCGACACGAACGTGCCACCGGGTTTGAGCACATCGATCGCGAAGGCCAACGCGGTTTCGACCAAAGCCAACGTCCGCAGTGCATCGGTCTGCGGGTGGCCGACCGTGTTCGCCGCCATGTCCGACATCACCAGATCGGGCGCGCCGCCCAGTTCCGCGATCAACCGATCGGGCGCGGCGTCGTCCATGAAGTCCATCTGCAGGATGGTGACGCCATCGATCGGATCGACCGGCAACAGGTCGATGCCGACGATCGCCGCTTTGGGCACCTGACGCCGCACCACTTGCGACCAGCCGCCCGGCGCCAGCCCCAAGTCGACCACGCGGGTCGCGCTTTTGAGGAACCCGAACTTCTCGTCGAGTTCGATCAATTTGTACGCCGCCCGGCTGCGATAACCCTCCGCCTTGGCGCGCTTGACGTACGGGTCGTTCAATTGCCGCTCAAGCCAGCGCGTCGACTGGGGAGTCCGATTGCGCGACGTCCGCACGCGGGTATGTCCGCCGCCCCCGCCCCTCATGGCCGTTGCGCTCCCATCAGGCGGCGCAGTATGCCCTCGCGGATGCCGCGGTCGGCGACCCCCAGCCGCTCGGCCGGCCACAGATCGAGGATCGATTCGAGGATCGCGCAGCCCGCCACGACCAGGTCGGCGCGCTCGCCGCCAATGCATGGGAGGCGCGAGCGCTCTGCCACCGACATGCCCGACAATTCGGCCGAGATGCGGCGCATCGATTCGGTCGGGACGATCAGCCCGTCGACCTTGGCGCGGTCATAATGATCGAGTTCGAGGAAGACGCTGGCCAAAGTCGTCACCGTCCCGCTGGTCCCGAGCAGCCGCGGCGCCTTCAACTTCGCCGGCACGCGCTTGGCGAAGGCCGCGAAGCTTTCGGTCGCCAGCGCGCGCATCCGCGCATAGGATTCGCCCAGCGCCTCGGCGCTATCGCCGCCGCCGGCATGTTCGGTCAGCGACACCACGCCCCAGCGCGCCGAATGCCAGTCGAGCACGCGCGGATGATCGCCCGACAGGTCGATCAGCACCAATTCGGTCGATCCGCCGCCGATATCGAAGATCAGCGCCGGCCCGTCTCCGGGCTCCATCAGCGCGTGGCAGCCGAGTACCGCCAATCGCGCTTCTTCCTCCGGCGAGATCACGTCGAGCCGGATCCCGGTTTCGCGATAAGCGCGCTCGATGAATTCGGCGCCGTTCGCCGCCTGGCGGCACGCCTCGGTCGCGACCGATCGCGCGACGAGTACATTGCGGCGACGCAGCTTGTCGGCGCAGATCCTGAGCGCAGCGATGGTGCGATCGATCGCCGCATCGGACAGCCGCCCGCTCGAGGCGAGGCCCTCGCCCAGCCGCACGATCCGCGAAAAGGCGTCGACCACCGCAAAACCGTTGCCTTGCGGCCGCGCGATCAGCAGGCGGCAATTGTTGGTGCCGAGATCGAGCGCGGCATAATGCGGCGCTTCGCCCCAGCGTTTGGTGGGAATGCGGGCCGGACGGGCGGCGGGCTTGCCCGTCGGGGCGGCGCGCTGCCGGTGCGGCATATTGGCGGGAACGTCCCCCATGCCGTCGTAACTCTTATATTCTTGCGGTCCGGCCCATAGCCCTCCGCTGCTTGGCGCCGAGCCTAACCGAACTGGCGCGATGCGACAAGCGAAGGCCCGATCGACGATCTTGCCGGTTGCGCCCAAGGCCTTGACCGGTCGCGCCAGCCCGCCTAGAGCCCGCCGCCTGTTGCCCCGTCGTCTAAAGGTAAGACTACGGACTCTGACTCCGTCAATTGAGGTTCGAATCCTCACGGGGCATCCAGCAATCTTCAATTAAACCACTGATTTTCAGGCTATATTGCCGCGTTCGTGTTTTGTCGCTCCCTCAGTTGCTCCCTCACGAAGCAGCGGATGGCGACGGCCCCACCAATGTCTCAATGGGGCCGTTTCAGGGATGTCTCGAATCTACCTCCCGGACTTCCGCCTTGTTCAAGCGAACCTTGGGCCGGATCCCGGAATTGCAGATTGTGGGCGCCGACGACGCGTCGGATCTGGTCCTCAGCGCGTCCGACGCGGGCGAGCACGGGTTCGAGCTGACGCCGCGCGAGCGCGACGTGATCGCGTTGCTGGCCGAAGGCCTGTCCAACAAGGCGATCGGCCAGCGGCTCGGCATTTCACCCGACACCGCCAAATTCCATGTCAGCCGGTTGATCGACAAGCTCGACGCGACCGGGCGCACGGATGCCGTGGCGCACGCCGCGCGGCGCGGGATCATCCATCTCTAGCGGGGATTTGTTTCGGTGGCCCGACCGGTCTCCCCTTTCGGCCAAGTTCCGCGGTCCCCGACGGAGCGGCCCGAGCGGCCCCGCCAACGCACAAGCTCACATGCCGAGCACGATCTTCTCCGCACGAAAAGCTTCGGCGAAACCGTGAGGCGCATTGCATTCGATCCCGCGGATGCGAGCGAGCGAGAGGAAGGTGTCGGGATTGAACCAGGCGCGGTGGCGCTGGCTCGGGAACGCCTCGTAGATTGCCGCCGCCTTGCGCCGGGCGACCTCCTCGGAGAGATGGACATAGGCGTTCGAGCGACCGAGATCGCCGTCATATTTTGGAATCTCGTAGCCGAGGATCAGGTGGTTACGGAAGGTGTTGTTGGTGAGCGCCGCGATCACCGCATGATCCTGATGCATGTCGCTCGCAATGTGGGTGAGGATGAGGTCGGGCGTGGGTCCTGCCTTGATCCTCTCGAAGACATTCTTGATGCGCGGCGTTTCGTGCGGAAAGATCCCATCCTGGAAATCCAGCACCTCCACGATCTGCTCGCACCCGTTGCCGAGCAGCGCCGCCGCACTCTGCCGCGCCTCCTCGGCGCGGCGCTCGTCCCCACTGAACACGACCCACTGCACCGTCAGCCGCGATACGTTCGCGACGAGATTGAGCAGCGTGCCGCCACACCCGATCTCGATATCGTCGGCATGCGCACCGAGGCACAGCACCCGCTGCGTCTTTGCGCCGGTATCCGCGAACGCCAGATTGATCATATCCCCCGGTCTCTCCCTTTGTCCGTACCGGCGATCTTTCGCTTCACGCCGCGGGCGAAGCGTTGGCGGCGCCGAGCGTCGGAGCCCCGGCCGTGAAGTGAACGGAGAGGGAATCCGGGGAAGCCTCGCGGCAGGCCTCCCAGGGAGCCTTGCCCTTGCGCTGCACCTCTTCCAGCAGATGCACGTCCTTCAACGTGTCGCAGGCTCGCCAAAAGCCGTCATAGGGATGCGCCAGGAGCCGCTGCTCGCCGATCAGCCGATGGAAGGGTTGGTCGACAAGGTCATCGCCCTCACCAATATAGTCGAAAATCTCCCGCCGGAAGACGAAGTAGCCGCCATTGATGCGGACATCCATGTCGGTGGACGACTCGACGCCGGTTACCGTGCCGTCAGAATCGTGACGAATATAATGGAAACTGAGCGTGGGCTTGACCGCCACCAGCGCGCCCACGAAGGCAGGCTTGCGGACCAGGCAGTCGATGATGTCCTGGAGCGGAAGGTCCGTCAGGCCATCAGCATAGTTGGCCAGAAACATCTCGTCGGCTTCGACATAGGATTCGATCGCTTTCAAGCGCTGCCCGATACTCGTATCGATGCCGGTATCGACCAGCGTGACGTTCCAATGGCCTTTGTCGTCATCCGGCAGCAGGAAGGATTTCGCGCGACGTCTAGTCGAGATCGTGGGCAGGACTTCCGCGCCCTGCTCCAGAAAATATTCCGTAATGGCATCCGCGCCATAACCCAGGCAGAGGATGAAATCCCTATGTCCGTGATGGGCGTAATAGCTCATGACATGCCACATCAGGGCATGACCGCCGACATCGACCAATGGTTTGGGCTTATTGGGAATCTGGCCGCGCATCCGCGTGCCATACCCACCACAAAACAGGACAACCTTCATATCGGCCTCCCCCTCTTGAACCCAGCTGTTCATGACGATCAAGCTGGCGCATTAGAGACATGATCCGCCGCCCAGCGCCACTATGCAGAGGGATGACGCTTTATTGCAGGGCCATGATCATTTCGGAGTAGAAGTGGCGATCTCGCGAAATACTCGACACGAATAAGTTGCATTCAGTCCGAGACACATCAGGTCGTAGACCCATGAGCGCGCCGCCACGGACGCATTGATGCTCTTCAGCACGGCGCAGCTGGCCGCCAGTTCGGTCCGTTGCTCGGCGGAATAAGGATCGCCGACCCGACGGGGCGAACCGCATCGCCTATCGGTCGATGGCCGGACATGCAGGCGCACCGGTCGCATCCACACTTTCGTCATGACCCGCTGCAAACGCCGTCGCGGCTCGCGCCCGCCTTTACCGCCGAGTGGCGGTTGCCCGCTGCGCGCCAACTCGCCTATTTTCGTTGGCCGACGCAGCGCGCAGGTATTCCTGCCCAGACCTCACGTTCTCCTGTCGACCGCGTGACGACGGCATTGGCGCCGATGATCGTGCCGTTGCCGATCCGCAACACGCCGCTCCGACACAGCACCTTGGCGCCCGGATAGATGACGACATCGTCGCCGATCTCGATCAGCATGGGCCTGATCCGCTCGTGCGGCAGATGCGCGTCGGAGCGGCCGATCGTTACTTGATGATAAATCTGGACGCGGTCGCCGATGCTCGTGTCGGGATGAAAGACGCTGCCGATGCCGCGATGGATGAGCTGCAGGTCTTTGCCGACGACGACCTCGGGCGGCATGTCAATGCCATACAGCATCAGCAATTCGCGGATGAGGCGATGGCGCCGCCAGGGCAGCAAGCGTTCAACCATTCCCACAGCACGATCGTCCCGAGGCGTAATCTTTCGCCGGCATTAGCCGCGCGCCCGCCGTTCGCGAACGGAAGAGAAGAGCTACTCCAATTGCCGACCACCGCCGCGCCCAAGCGTCGAAAGCGGAGCGAAAGGGCAGTTCGCCCCAGGATCGACATCGTGCGTCCCGATCCGCGTGGTGCATTGGGGGTAGTCTGAATTGCCGCTCGCCCCGGCCGACCGGTGCCGACTAGGGTCGGTTCGAAGCATGGCGCATCGTCTGGAGGGGCATCGATGTTGCAACGCACGTCAGATCCATCGGCCTGCCGCCCGGTCGTCCCTTGCCTCTGGGACGTCGAATTCTCGTGCGCTTTGGAGAACAAGACCGGCAAATATTTCATCGGCCGCGACTTGGTTCACGATCAGGGCAACCTGATCAATCAGGTCTATTATTGGCGGCATGGCACATATCGTCTCCCCAGCCCGTTCTTGGAGAGGGTGCTCGGGCTGGGCATGCGGATCGAGGTGCGCGCGGCGGGCGCGGCAGGGATTTCCCCCTTTCCCTTGCGGCATCCGAACCAACCCACGCTGCACCTCGATCCGCACAGCGTCATCCACACGGCGATCAGCGAACGCGACGTCGTCCTGTGCCACGATCTCGGCCCGATCACGCATCCGGCCCTGTTCCGGCCCTGGGTCGCGCGGCTCTACCAGCGCGCCTATCGCCGCATCGCGCGCGCGGCACCACGCATGGTGTTCATCAGCGAGCATTCGCGGCGTGAATTCGTCCGCCTCTATGGAGAGGCACCCGACATGCGCGTCATCTATCCGCCGCTGCGGGCGGAAATCGACAGCCTGGCGACGGCACCCATTCCGGGGCTCGACCGGCAATTTCTGCTCACCGTCGGCAGCCTCGGCGCCCGCAAGAACCAGGCGACGATGATCCGCGCCTTTGCGCGGTCCGGGCTCGCGGAACGCGGCATCGGCTACGTCCTGTGCGGCGCCAGGGAACCGGGCGCGGAAGCGATCGACCGGCTCGCCCGCGATACGCCCGGCGTCCGCCTCCTCGACTATGTGTCGGACGCCCAGCTCGGTTGGCTCTATGCCAATGCGAGCGGCTTTGCACTGGTCAGCCAGTTGGAGGGGTTCGGCGTTCCCGTCGCCGAGGCGATCAGCCGCGGCCTCGTGCCGCTGATCACGCGCGGCAGCGTGCTCGAGGAAGTCGCCGGCGCGGGCGCGGTCGTGGTGCCGAGCGACGATCTCGACGCCATCGCCCACGGAATGATCGATCTCGTCGCCATGCCCGAGCCCGAGCGCCGTACGCGGCTCGCCAGTATGCAGGCATCGCTGGTCAGGTTCTCGCGCCCGGCCTTCGCCGCGGCGTGGCGCGAGCTGCTGGCGCGCTAGAGCGATTTCGAGCCGGGCGCTCCCGCCGGCACCGAAATCACGACAATCCAAGGAAAAATGGAGCAAAGCCGAGCTCAAAAGAGCCCGGCTTTGCTCTAGAGCGAGGTCGATGCCGCAATCGGCAATGCGTTCGAACCGGCGGCACACCCCTTTTCGAATCGTCGGATCTCCTCCTGCTGCGGGACTTCGTCCCGCTCGGGCTCGTCCGCGGCGACATGCGGGGCGGCGCGCAGACAGGATGGGTCGAGTGCAGCGTCGGCGCGCTCCGGGCGCGGACGATAAAAGACGCCGATGGCCGTCCCCGCCGCCAAGATCCACGCTCGGCGCAACTGGCCGCGTGCCAGCAGCTTGAGCAGCATCGCCGTCTGCCGCCAGAGATGCAGCCCGATACGCGGCCAATCGTCATAGCGGAGCACCGTCGATGTCGTATTGCGATGCAGGTAATAATGGTATCCGAGCCGTACCGCGCTGGTTTCGTTGAGCGTGCTGAGCACGCCTTCCAGCTTGCGCGCGTGCAGGACGCGCGACGCCCCGACCAGATAGCCGGGCGTCCGCCGCGTGACGCGGACGGTGAATTCGCGATCCTCGCCAAAGATGAACATCGACGCGATCGGCAAGCCGTGCACGCGCAATGTCTCGCGCGGCAACAATATCGACGCGAACGTCGCCCCGAGCGTCGGCGCCAGGCCATGATCGAGAAGCTCAGGCCAGTTCGGAAAGCCCAGCACGTTCCTGCGCTGGTCGATATGGGGAACTTCGGTCAGCTGACCGGTGGTCGAGCGCGGCACCGACACCAGATAGGGCGGTGCGATCTGGCGCCGATCGAGCAGGTCGTGCGCCAGGAGAAGCTGTTCGAGCGCATCGGGCTCGCAGATGACGTCGTCGTCCATCGACCAGATGAAGTCGGCGCCCAGGCCGTACGCCAGGCGCATGCCGATGTTGAACCCGCCCGCCGCGCCCACATTGCTGCGCAGGCTGTAGATATCGACCAGATGTTGCCAGCGGTCGCCGAGCATCGCCGCGGTGCCGTCGATACTGGCATTGTCGACTACTATGATGCGGTCGCAACGCCGGGTCTGCGCCGCCAGGGCGGCGAGGCAACGTTCGAGCATATCCTTGCGGTTGTACGTCAGGACAACCGCGCACACCTCCAGCGGGGCGAAACCCGCGACCGCCTCAGGCGACATGACGACGGCCGCCCGGCGCGGCGCGGTCGATGATCATCGGTTCGGGAATCGCGGTGATGAAGTCGGGTTTCCAGTCCGCTGTGGCGGCGAGCTGCTCGATGATTTCGTCCTTCAAGTTCCAAGGCAGGATGACGACATAGTCGGGCCGTGCCTCGGTCAGCGCCTCGGGCGGCAGGATCGGAATGCGCACGCCCGGAATCAAGCGTCCCTGTTTGGACGGCGCCTTGTCCACCGTGAACGCGATCAGGTCGGGCCCGACCCCGCAGAAATTCAACAGCGTGACGCCCTTCGCGGGCGCGCCATAAGCGGCAACCGACCGCCCTTCGGCGTTCAGTCGCAACAGCAAGTCGCGAAAGCCCTGACGCACCCTGATGATACGTTCCGCGAACCGGTCGTACACTGCATCGGTGTCGAGCCCGTAAGCGAGTTCCTCCTGGAGAACGCGCTGCACCGCGAGCGTGTCGACATGCTTCGCCTCGGCGCGGCACACGAAATAGCGTAGCGAACCGCCATGCGTGTCAAGTTCCTCGACATCAAACAGACGCAGGCCCGCACCTTCGAACACGCGCTTCGCCGCCAGCAGCGAGTAATAAGAGAAATGCTCGTGATAGATCGTGTCGAACTGGTTGCGCTGCATCAGGCGTAGCAGGTGCTGAACCTCGATCGTCGCGACTCCCTGCGGCGCCAGCAGGTCGCGCATGCCGCGCGCGAAATCGTTGACGTCGGGGACGTGGGCGAAGACGTTGTTTGCCGTGACCAGATCGGCCTGCCAGCCTTGATCGACCAGCCGCTTGGCACAGTCCTGGCTGAAGAACTCGATTCTGGTCTCGATGTCGAGCACGCCCGCGGCCTGTGCCACAGAGCTGCAAGGCTCGACACCGAGTACTGTTAGCTCCATGGCTCTGGAGAATTGGAGAAGGTAGCCGTCGTTGCTCGCGAGTTCGACATGCCGCGCGCCGGGGAGCAGCTCGAAACGCGCGATCATCGCATTGACATAACGTCGCGCATGATCGAGCCATGCCGTCGAGGCCGAGGAGAAATAGGCGTAATCGGCCCGGAAAAGGTCGGCCGAATCCTTGAAGTCGAGCGTTTGTGCCAGCCGGCAGTCGCCGCAGACCATTACCGTCAGTTCGACTCGCGGATCGGATAGCGGCGGCGCAGCCGGATCGACATAATCATTGGCGACGGGCATCCGTCCCAGTCGCGCCAGCGTCGCGGTGAACTTGCCACTGCAATGCCGGCACCGGCGCTCTGCGACTGTGTCCATGCCCCCCCCTTTTCCCGCGTCCGGCGGGGCTAAGAGGAACCCCGCATCCGCAAGGTCAATAGATCAAGACATGTTGCTTGGCTCTTGCTCGTCAGCCGCACTACTTTGTAGCCACGGTCGCATCGCATGGAGACCATGCGAGTAGTTTAGCTGAAAGGTCGTGATCTCTTCCGGTCATCCAGTACCGCGAGGCCACTCTTTCGCGGTAGCACCAATGCCGATTCGCCTTCGTCTTACCTCCGTTACAGCGTTCGCGCAGGAAACAGCGCGACCTCTTCTGGTCGCGGCCACCCTGGGGGTATGATGATGCAGTCCCACCTTTCCTTTCTGACCGGTGTCGCGCGCTGGTCGGCCGAGTACCAGGGCATGGAATTCATCGGCAGCGCGAACGGTTGTTCGCTACGCTTCGTCATCACCGAGGAAGCTTTGGCGAAGCTGAGCGGCGCGCCGGCGCGCGGCCCCGAATATGATTTCGACATCTTTTTCGAAAACGAAGCCGCGGTGCACCGCGCCGCGACAGAGGTCTTCCAGGTCATGCCGCCGGCCGGACGGCGATTGCTCATCACGGCGAACGACCTGCCGCTCGATTGCGCGTCCCCGCCCTCACCCACTCGAATAGGCAGGCCTATCGCCCGTTCGGGAGCAATCGTCGGCAAAGGATGATGCTCGGAGTTGTTGCCGGCGCGGTGACCGAATCGTTTACCAGTGATGGGCGGAGAGGGAACGACCGATCCGTACGGTCTCGGACGAGACCGGGTGGCTGAGTTCATTCATCAGCCGATCAACTCGAGATGGCTCGCGCTTGCGCGGGCCGGGCACGACGGCGCTGGACGCGCATCCATCTCCCCCTTGGAGCCACTGGCGTCGTCGTGTCACTTTACCAAGGCTCGCTAGACGCGCGGTGCCCGCCCGACGCCGAGATCGGTCGCGACCCGATCCGCAATCGCCAGCGACGCGGTGAGACCGGGCGATTCGATCCCCATCAACAGCACCATCCGATCGACACCGTGGTCGCGTGGGCCCGCGATCATGAAATCGGCATTGGGTTCGCCCGGCCCGGAAATCTTGGGACGGACGCCGCAATAGCCCGGCACTAGGCGCTTCGCATCAAGCGTCGGCCAGATCCGGCGCGCCGCGCTGGCGAACGCGTCCCGCCGATCCTGCGCCACCGCATAATCGAGCGTATCGATCCATTCGACATCGGGGCCGAAGCGCGCCGAACCCGACATGTCGAGCGTGAGGTGCGTGCCCAGCCCGCCGGGGACCGGCACCGGATAGATCAGTCGCGTGAACGGCGCCGCGCCCTGGTAGACGTAATAGACGCCCCGCGCATAATGGGGTTGCGGCACGCATTCGGACGGCA
Organism: Sphingomonas sp. P4_G3; assembly: GCF_056401105.1. Taxonomy (NCBI): domain Bacteria; kingdom Pseudomonadati; phylum Pseudomonadota; class Alphaproteobacteria; order Sphingomonadales; family Sphingomonadaceae; genus Sphingomonas; species Sphingomonas sp. P4_G3. The sequence goes on along the minus strand of NZ_JBFUJZ010000014.1, from coordinate 5,995 downwards.
GGCCCTCCGTGCGCATCGCGATCGCATGCGCTCCGTGACCTGCTGCATTCACCACCATCCTCGCCGTCGCGGCAGCGCCGCTTTCACCGGCAAGATGGATCGCCCAGTCCCTCGCCATTGTACGGGTCAGGCGATCGACCCTGGTGCGTCGGGCAAAGACAGCTCCAGCCGCCTCGGCGTCGGCGAGCAGCGCGATCATGAAAGCATGGCTGTCGATGATCCCGGTCGAAGGCGACAGCAACGCCGCTTCACAAGCGATGGCAGGCTCGAGCCGCGCCGCCTCTTCGCCGGACAGCAGTTCGAGATCGTCCACGTCCGCGCGCTCCCCCGCGGCGGCGATCCGCATGAGCGTCGGCACTTCCGCCGGCGAAAAGGCTGTGATCAGCTTGCCGCAACGGCGGTGCGGCACGTCATGCTCGGCACAAAAACGATAAAGCTGGCGGCGTCCCGCCACGCACAACGCCGCCTTGAGAGGAAGGCCGTCATAATGCAGGCCGGCATGGATCACTTCGCTGTTACGCGAACTCGTGCCGGTGCCGATCATGTCCTCGCAATCGGCGATCACTGTGGTGAGGCCGGCGAGCGCCAGCCGCCGGGCGATGGCCAACCCGACCACGCCGGCGCCGACAACCAGTACGTCGATATCCGCCATACGTCCCCCAGATCGATGCCCGCGACTACAGGCGGGGCAGGTGATCGGAGTCGATCAACGGAAACGCCGCGTCGCGTTGTGAAATCTGCGCCACCGGAAGCGGCCAGTCGATCGCCAATACCGGATCGTCGTTGCGCAGCCCGCCCTCGAATTCCGGAGCGTGCGCCGCGGACATCAGATACGTCATCTCGACGTCATCTCCGAGCGTCTGGAAGCCGTGCGCGCAGCCGGGCGGCACATAGATCTGGCGGCAGTTGGTATCGCTTAGCTCGACCTGCACGACGGTCAAGCGGGTCGCCGACATGCTGCGCAGATCGACCACGACGTCGAGCACGGCGCCGCGCACGCAACGGATGAGCTTGGCTTCGGCATGCGGCGGCCGTTGGAAATGAAGTCCGCGGATAGTCCCGGCCTGCGCGGTCACCGACATATTCTGCTGGACGAAGTCGGCTGACAGCCCGTGATTAGCGAACTCGGTGCGGCACATGGTCCGCGCAAACCGTCCTCGCTCGTCGCCGCGCGGCTCGGGCGTGATGACGAAGCAACCGCTGATCGCGGTCTCTTCGAAAATCATTCCGCGGCACTCAGAAACGACGGAGCGTATCGTCGCGATTGCTCGGCGTAGAGCGCGTCGACCAGCCGTCCCTGCGGAATATCGACATCGGCGAAGGTCAGCACCGTATCGCGCTCGACCGGCCGCCGGATCGTACAGTCGAGCGCCAGCCCGAGCGGCAGCAAATGTTCGTGCTCGATCACGTCGTAATTCTCGGCGAGGGCATAGGTCTCGTAGCCGCCGAATTCGGTGATGCGGTCACCCGGAACCAGGTCGCGCTTGGCCACCGCCGCCACGCCGACCCGCGGTCCGTCGATCGACGCCAACACCGTGTCGCCGAACAGGCAGGCGCGCGCGATCGAGGTCGGCACCTCGAAATGGCAGAGGTGATATGGGGTCTGAAAGCAGTAATAAGGGCCCGTGCCGAGCTTGTAGAGGTTGAGGAAGTGACACTGACGCGGGTCCTCGATCGTGCCGATCACGAACACGCCCGGCCCGGGCCTTACCCCGACGACATAGTCGACCAGGCCGTGCCCGTATTCGTCGAGCACGCGGCCCAATGGCTCGACCGCGTCCTCCAGCGGCACCAGCGGCGCCTCGGGGTCTCCGCCAGAAAAGTCGAGGCCCGTCATGCCGCGCCGCGCCACGCGGAACCCGGTGGCGTTCGCGACGATCGCCTGTTCGTAAGAGATCTTGGTGCCATCCGCGAACGAGGCGACCATGACCGGCTTCTGTCCCCATTTGGCGGCGAACGCCTGTTGCGTGGTCGGGTCGCGATACGGATCGTGCAGGCCCTTGATGTTGCCGCAGAGCACCGGGGTCACTCCGATACCGCGCACGAAGCGCACCAGGTTCATCTGCACGCCCGGCTGGTCGCCATCGGAAAAGGTGTAGATCACCCCCGCTTCTTCGGCCTTGCGCCGCAGGATCGGGCCCACCGTGCCGTCGAGTTCGGCATTCATCTGGATCACGTTCTTGCCGGCGTGGATCGCGGCCATGACCACGCGCGCGCCATGCTCGATCGAACCGGTCACCTCGACCACGGCATCGATGCCGTCAGCGGTCGCCAGCGCTTCGGCATCCTGGGTGACGGCGACCCCGCCGGCGGCGATGCGCCGCTCGATGTCCCGGCGCGTATCGCAGATGACCGGGGTCAACCCGACATCCGCGACCGCGGCGATCGCGCTCTCGATATGACGGTTGGCCACCGCGACAATGCGCATGCCGGGTGTAGCGGTGACGATCTGGCGAACGATCCCCGCCCCCATGAAGCCGGTCCCGACCAGCCCCACCCGGATCGGCCAGCCGGTCGCCTCGAGCCGCGCCAGCGCCGTGTCGACCAGGATCATGCCGTGCGCTTCAACAAAGCGACGCCCGGCGCCGGCGCATCGGGCCAGATCTTCCAGGGGGCATTACCGCCGTGCCAATGCGTCTCCAGCACGTGCTTGTCGCGCAACGTGTCCATATTCTGCCAGAAGCCCGAATGAATATGGCAGCCGAGCTTGTTGCGTGCGATCAGCCGGTTCATCGGATCAGCCTCGAACACCGTCTCGTCGCCGTCGATCACGTCGAAAATTTCGGGTTCGCAAACGAAGAAGCCGCCGTTGATGACACCGCCGTCGGTGGCGCCTTTCTCGCTGAAGCCATGCACTTCGCTACCGTCATCGCTGAGCCGTAATGCGCCGAACCTGCCGGGCTGGACGACACCGGTCAGCGTGCACCAGGCGCCCGATGCCGCATGCGCCGCGACCAATTCCGCGATGTTCACGTCGCTGACACCGTCGCCATAAGTCAGGCAGAACGGACCGTCCTGGAGCAAATGCCGCGCGCGCTTCAGCCGTCCCCCGGTCATTGTGTCGATACCGGTATCGAGGATCGTCACCCGCCAGTCGTCGTCCGACCGGCTCAGCCAGTCGATCCTGCCGCTGCCCAGGTCGATCGAAACGTCACAGCTGCGGGCCTGATAGTTGAGGAAATAGGCACGGATATAGTCGACCTTGTATCCGCCCAGGATCACGAAGTCGCGAATACCGTAATGCGCATAGATCTTCATGATGTGCCAGAGGATCGGCCGGTTGCCGACTTCGACCATCGGCTTGGGCGTGACGGCGGTCTCTTCGCTGAGACGAGTGCCGAAGCCGCCCGCCAGGATCACGGCCTTCATACCAAGACCTCCTCGCTCGGGTTTCGCACGACCGGCGCGAGGCGGTCGGCCCATTCCAGATCGTTTGTCAGCCGCCCCTCGGCGATCAGCGCCTTCAGCGTGTGGAGGCGGATCAGCGATGAATTCCTGAAATCGGCATCGGCGAAATGCAGGTCGCGCAATCCGGCGACGAGGCCGGCGACCGAATCCTGGAGGCTCATCCGCGGCTGATGGTGTGGCGCCAGTGCCGCGAAACGCGAGAAATCGACGCGATAGGACCGCGAGTCCGCCGGCGAATCGCGATTGACCGACACCCTGCAGCCGGGCACCTGTCGCGCGACGGCCTCGGCGAGATCGCGAACCTGGTAATTGGCGCTATCGGCCCCGGCATTGACAGTCAGCAGACGGCCGCCATTGTCGGGCGACCGGGTCGCGGCCCATTCGATCGCCCGCGCCATGTCCCGCACGTCGATCAACGGCCGCCAGGGCGACCCGTCGGACAGTACCGAGATTTGTCCGGTCGTGAGCGCGCAGGCGACGAAATCGTTGAGCACGAGGTCGAGCCGCAGCCGATCCGACATGCCGCAAGCGGTCGCGAAGCGCAGGCAAGTAACGGTCATGTCGCCAGCCAGCGTCGCCAGCGCCCGCTCCGCCCCGATTTTGGAGGAAGCGTAGGCAGTCATCGGATTGAGCGGGTCATCCTCGTTGCGGGGGCCGCCCTCAGCGACGCCGTAAACGCTGCAACTCGACGCGAAGACCAGGTTTCGAACACCCGCGGCGCTGGCCTGCCGGGCGATAGCAACGGCGGCGTCCTGATTGATTTCCTCGGTCACTCGACCGAACCGGGCGCCCATCGGGTCGTTGGAAACCGCCGCCAGAAGGATCACCGCGTCGCAGCCATCGAGCAGCCGGGCGTCGAACGATCGCACATCGCCGAAATGCTGGGCGTCGAGCCGGCGCTCGGGAACGTCGTGTGGTGTCGTGAGGCAATGGGCGAAAAAGCCCGAGTCGAATCCCTCGATCCGCGATTTGGGATAGATTCGCCGCAACTGTCGCACGACCGAAGGGCCAACATACCCCATGTTTCCGGTGATCAGGATACGCATCGACGCCCCCCAAATCCCGACGCCGCGATTTCAACATCGGGCGTCATCTAAGGAACGATTGATCACGCTCCATTCGGGAAGTCGCGTAGAATTCAGATCATTAGCCATCGGGGCTAGACGGAAGCCACCAAAAGTCGGCAAACTCAGGGTCGCACAGAGCTGCACACCGAAGGATATATACATTCTGAGGGAGGCGCAATAACAGATTAGTCCATAATGGATAGTACTTTTGGCTGAATTGACGTCTAATTGTACTGGTTGATTATCTAATCATTAACTAGCCGCCTTGCGGCCGATGATAAGTGATCCAAAACGCCAATCTTTTGCGGGGATCGATGGCGCGGAACTCATATTGGAGGGGTGACCCAAATGATACCTCGCATCAAGATTGCCCTGCTCGGGCCCAATCGGATAGCTCTGGACGGGTTACAGAGAATACTGACCGAAAACGGATTTGACGTACTGGAAGCCGCGGTCGACGCGAGCCAACTCAGCGACGTCGAAGCGGTCGATGACGACGGCAGCGACGTCGTTCACATTCTGCTGATGGACGGCCTGGCGGACGCCAAGACGGGGTACGAGCCCGCCGAACTTGCCGAGCGGTTCCCCGGCTATCGGCTGGCAGTAATGGCCGATGTGTTCGATTTCGACGAAATGGTCAGCTGCTTCCGCGAAGGCGTTTACGGCTACATCATCGCGGCATCGTCCGAATCTCTGGTGATTTCGCTGCGATTGATCGCCATCGGCGAGAAGGTGATGCCGTCGAACCTGGCCGAATTCCTGCCCACGCATCCCAATCTCGGGCTGTCGCCGGGCACCAGCCAGTCGATGAAGCAGGCCGGCCTGTCACTGCGGGAAATCGAAATTCTCGCCTGTCTGGTGAGCGGGCACCCCAACAAGATCATCTCGCGCCAGCTCGAGATCAGCGAGGCGACGGTGAAGGTCCATGTGAAGGCCATTCTTCGCAAGGTCGGCGTCCAGAACAGGACCCAGGCCGCCATCTGGGCGGTCGGCGAGCGATTGAACGAGACGCTTTCATCGCACCCTCCCTGTGGCAAGATACGCAACGGCGCCGGTCAGGCTTCGCCCCAACTCGGCTGACCTCCCGCTCGCCATTTCGTTCTTCACTTTCCAGCAAATCGCCTATCTGGTCGACGCCTATGGTGGCCGGGTCAGCGAGCGCGATCCGCTCAACTACGCGCTGTTCATCACCTTTTTCCCGCACCTGATCGCCGGGCCGATCACGCATCATCGCGAGATGCTCGCGCAATTCAGCGCGCCCGACCGCTTCCGGCCGCGCTGGGACCTGGTCGCGATCGGACTCACCTTGTTCCTCATCGGATTGTTCAAGAAGGTGATGGTCGCCGATCCGCTCGGCGTCGCGGTGCGGCCGATCTTCGTGCAGGCAGAGATCGGCGGCGTACAATTCATCCAGGCATGGACCGGCGMATTATCCTACGCGCTGCAAATCTATTTCGACTTTTCCGGCTATACCGACATGGCGATCGGCCTCGGGCTGCTCTTCGGCATTTCGCTGCCGC
>NZ_JBFUJZ010000013.1:0-89465 GCF_056401105.1 Sphingomonas sp. P4_G3 | reverse complement strand
CACCCGACCTCCCAATCAGTTTATTCTATGGGAGGTCGGGTGGGGGAGCGGGCCGGCACCGTCTCAGCGAAGCTGACAACGACTCTAAGACGTAGCCGGTTTTGCCTGCCCGTGGGTTGACTTCGGGCAACCCCCACTATAGGCGGCGCGCTTCCCAGTTTCACTGCAATCTTAAAGAAGCGAATCGATCATGAAGATCCGCAATTCACTGAAGTCGCTCAAGGACCGGCATCGCGATAACCGCGTGATCCGCCGCCGTGGCCGCACCTACGTCATCAACAAGACCAACCGCCGCTTCAAGGCCCGCCAGGGCTAAGCTGCGGACGGCTTTCGCTGTCGTCGTTCGCGACGCTGGCGATATGTTGGACGACCGGAACCTCGAGTTCCTGACGAGCGCCTGATCGACGAGATCGGGCGCTCTTCGCGTTTCTGCGGCTTGGCTCTAGGCTGAGAACCAGATAAACCGCTGTTCGAAAAGCGATCTATTTCCAAGTTCGTCATCCCAGCGAAAGCTGGGATCTCAAGCGGCATCGCGTCACCGCCAGAGACCAACATCGGGTCGGATCGTCCCCCGGACGATCCTTGAGCATGCGGGGCATGCTCAACCCGATGTTCTTTCGCTGGGGTGACGGGAGTTGTCGGGGTGAGGGCGGAGAGACCCGCCGAGGCGCCTCAACTATACCCCTTCAACTCGTCGCCCATGATCCGCACGACGTGGAGCACGTTGGTCGATCCCGGCGTCTTGAACGGCACGCCGGCCATCACGATCACGCGGTCGCCCGCTTCGGCCAGGTGATGGCGCAGCACCATGCGCTTGGCCTTGGCGACCATTTCCTCGAACGAATCGACGTCGCGCGTGTGGACGGCATAGGCGCCCCATAACAGGCCCGATCGCCGCGCCGTCTCCATCTTGGGCGTCAGCACCATGATCGGCACGCCGGGGCGCTCGCGCGCGATTCGCCGTGCGGTCGAGCCCGAGCTGGTGAAACAGACGATGATCTTGGCGTCTATCGTCCGCGCGATGTTCTTGGCCGATTCGGACAGAGCGTCGGCGGTGGTCGGGTCCGAGCGGATCACCGTGAAATGGATACGGTCGCCATGCGCCGGATCGCTTTCGACCGCTTCGCCGATCGCGTTCATCATCGCGACCGATTCGATCGGCCATTTGCCCGCTGCCGATTCGGCCGACAGCATGATCGCATCGGCGCCGTCATAGATCGCGGTGGCGACGTCGGAGACCTCGGCGCGGGTCGGCGAGGGCGATTCGATCATCGATTCGAGCATCTGGGTCGCGACCACCACCGGTTTGCCCTGGCGGCGCGCGGCCTCGACGATCCGCTTCTGCAGCGGCGGCACGGTCTGCGGCGGCAATTCGACGCCCAGATCGCCGCGCGCCACCATCACGCCGTCGCACGCCTCGATGATCTCCTCGAGCCGCTCGATCGCGGCGGGCTTTTCGATCTTGGCGAGCAATGCCGCCTTGCCGCCGATCAGCTTGCGCGCTTCCATCAGATCCTCGGGGCGCTGGACGAAGCTGAGCGCAATCCAGTCGACATTCTGTTCGACCGCAAAGGCGAGGTCGCTGCGGTCCTTCTCGGTCAACGCCGCCATCGGCACGACCACGTCGGGGACGTTCAGCCCCTTGTTGTTGCTGAGCGGGCCGCCGACCTCGACATTGGTGACGATGCGGTGGGCGTCATGCTCGATCACCCGCAGTACAAGCTTGCCGTCGTCGAGCAGCAAGCGCGCGCCCGCTTCCATCGCCGCGAAAATCTCCTTGTGCGGCAGTTCGACGCGCGTGGCGTCGCCGGGGGTCTTGTCGCGGTCGAGCACGAACATCGAATCGGTCTTGAGCTCGACCCGCCCCTCGGCGAACTTACCGACGCGCAATTTGGGCCCCTGAAGGTCGGCCAGGATCGTGGTCGGCCGGCCATATTTCTTCTCGAGTCCGCGGATCGCCTCGATCACGGCGACCTTGGATGCCTGGTCGCCATGGCTCATATTGACGCGAAACGCGTCCGCGCCCGCCTCGAACAGCTTGCCGATCATCTCGGGCGTATTGCTCGCGGGGCCCAATGTCGCGAGAACGCGGACCTTGCGCGAGCGAGGAGCGATGGCCTTGGTCATCCTGGGGAGGTTCCTCTGCTTGTCGAGGGCTGGCTCTAGTCCCTATCTCGGGAGGATCAACCGTGGAGCGTATAATGGATAAGCTCGATCAACTCGATGACGCATCTGCCGCGGCGGCGTTTCGTCGGCTGGTGCGTCTGCTCCGGCACCGCGAGGATGCGCAGAATATCGACCTGATGGGGCTTGCCGGCTTCTGTCGCAATTGCCTGTCCGACTGGGTCGGGGAGGCCGCCGGCCTGTCCAGGGCCGAGGCGCGCGAGATCGTCTATGGCGAGCCTTATGACGGCTGGAAGGCGCGGCAGCCCGAGGCGACGGCCGAGCAGTTGCGGCGGATGGACGAGAGCATGGCGAAGAACGCCGCGCTCGACCAAGCGCTCGAGGATAGTTTCCCGGCGAGCGACCCGCCGGCGATGACCGAGCCGAATCGATAGGTATCCGGTCGAATAGCGGTTGAGGGTCCGGCCTCGACCGCTTAGACGGCGGCGCAAGCGCGCTGGCCGCGCCAATGCGATATCGCAATCCATTCGAACAGGCGGGGCATGACGCTCGCCTCACAGTGAGGACTTATGGCTGAAGAACGTGTGGCTGAAGAACGTGGCGAGGGCATGGGTGGCGGACGCGTCGCGGCGGACGAGCTTCGGCTGCTGATCGAGCGCGCCGAGCGCCTGGAAGAAGAGAAGAAGGGCATCGCCGACGACATCAAGGATGTGATGGCCGAGGCGAAGAGCCGTGGCTACGACGTCAAGGCGATCCGCAAGATCCTGGCGATCCGCAAGAAGAAGCGTGAGGAATATCAGGAGGAAGAGGCGATCCTGGAGACCTATCTGCACGCGCTGGGCATGCTCTGATCGCCCTGATCCGATCGGATGACGAGGACGGCGGCGCTTGCGTCGCCGTTTTTCGTATGGGCGCATTTGGCGCTCGCCCGCGAACTGAGGCAGAGACGCCGCGATGAGGTCTCCGGCAACCCATGACGCGATCATTCTCGGCGCCGGTGCTGCGGGGATGATGGCAGCTGCGGTCGCGGGGCAGGCCGGGCGGCGCGTGCTGCTCGCCGATCATGCTGACGCGCCGGGCAAGAAGATCCTGATCTCGGGCGGCGGGCGGTGCAATTTCACCAACATCCATACCGCGCCCGATCGCTATCTATCGGCCAATCCGCATTTCGCGCGCTCGGCGCTGTCCCGTTACACGCCTGCCGACTTCATCGAGCTGGTCGAGCGCTATCATATCGCCTGGCACGAGAAGACGCTGGGTCAATTGTTCTGCGACGGTTCGGCCAAGCAGGTCGTCGCGATGCTGCTCGACCAATGTAAACAGGGCGGGGTCGACCTCAGCCTGGGGCGCGCGGCAGGCGAGCTCGGGCATGCCGACGGGATGTTCAGGATCGCCCTGGGCAATCGCACGGTATCCGCGCCGAAGCTGGTGATCGCGACCGGCGGGCCATCGATCCCCAAGATGGGCGCGACCGGCTTCGCCTATGATGTCGCGCGGCGATTCGGGCTGAAAGTGATCGAGCCGCGCCCGGCTTTGGTGCCGCTCACCTTGGGCGGCGATGATGTGCTGTTTCGGGATTTGTCGGGGGTCGCGACCGAAGTCGTGGCGAGCGCGGGGCAGGGCCGGTTCCGCGAAGCGGCCCTGTTCACCCATCGCGGATTGTCGGGCCCGGCGATCCTGCAAGTCTCGTCCTATTGGCGAAGCGGCGGGGCGGTGGCGATCGACTTCCTTCCCGATCGCGATGCTGGCTGGTTGCTCGCCGAGAAACGCGCGCGGCCGCGAGCGACGGTGCGGTCGGCCCTGGGACAGGCATTGCCCGACCGCCTGGCGGAAACGCTGGCCGAGCGGCTTGCGCTTTCCGGCAATCTCGCTGATCTGCCCGACAAGGCCCTCGCCGCGGCGGAGGCGCACCTCGCCGGCTGGACCTTCCACCCCAACGGCACAGAGGGATTCGCCAAGGCCGAAGTCACGATCGGCGGCGTCGCGACCGACGGCCTGTCGCAGAAGACGATGGAAGCGAAGGCTGTGGCTGGGCTCCATTTCATTGGCGAGGCGGTCGATGTCACCGGCTGGCTGGGTGGCTACAATTTCCAATGGGCCTGGGCGTCGGCCGTTGCCTGTGGGGAAGCGCTCTAAAAGTTTGTTCACGCGAAGGCGCGGAGGCGCGAAGATGCTGGAGGTGCGGCAGGCGCGGAGCGCCTTTTCGAATCTCCGTGTGTCTACCGAACGATGGGCGGGCCCCAACATCTTTGCGCCTCTGCGCCTCTGCGCGAACCAATTCCAACCCACCGCTTTGACCACGCACGCCACCCGGTTTAGAGACCCCGCCAAACGCCAATGAGGACCCAATGGCAGGCCATTCCAAGTTCAAGAACATCATGCATCGCAAGGGCGCGCAGGATAAGAAGCGCTCGGGCATGTTTTCCAAGCTCAGCCGCGAAATCACCGTCGCTGCGAAAATGGGTCTGCCCGACCCTGATATGAACCCGCGCCTGCGCGCCGCCGTCAACGCGGCCAAGGCGCAGTCGATGCCCAAGGACAATATCCAGCGCTCGATCGACAAAGCGAGCCGGGGCGATGCCGAGAATTACGAGGAAATCCGGTACGAAGGCTTCGGCCCGGGCGGCGTGTCGCTGATCATCGAGGCGCTGACCGACAATCGCAACCGCACCGCGACCAATGTGCGCACCGCGGTCAGCAAGAATGGCGGCAATCTCGGCGCATCGGGCTCGGTCAGCCACGCGTTCGACCGCATGGGCCTGATCACCTATCCGGCCAAGGCGGGCGATGCCGACAAGGTGTTCGAGGCGGCGCTCGAAGCCGGTGCCGAGGACGTGAGCTCGTCGGAGGACGGGCACGAAATCTGGACGTCCAACGAATCGCTTCACGAAGTCGCCAAGGCGCTGGAGCCGGTGCTGGGCGAGGCCGAAAGCGCCAAGTTGGCCTGGCGTCCGCAGACCATGGTCGATGTCAGCGAAGGCGACGCCGCAACCCTGTTCAAGCTGATCGACGCGCTCGACGACGATGACGACGTCCAGACCGTGTGGGGCAATTACGAAGTCTCCGACGCGGTGATGGAGAAACTGGGTTGAACCAATTTCCCTCTCCCGACGGGAGAGGGAAGGAGCCCGCTCGCGAAGCGAGTGGGAAGGGTGAGGGCAGTTATGCCACAGCACCTGCCCTCACCCTTCCGCCGCTTCGCGGCTCCCTCCCTCTCGCAGAGGGAGAGGGATTTTGATCATCCTCGGCCTCGATCCCGGCCTCGGCACGACCGGCTGGGGCGTGATCCGGGCCGAGGGCAACCGCTTGTCGCACCTGGCCAACGGGCAGTTGAAGACCGACGCCAAGGAAAGCCTGCCGCGGCGGTTGGCGCATCTCGACACGATGCTCGCGGCGCTGATCGCCGATCACGCGCCCGACGCGGCGGCGGTCGAAGAGGTGTTCGTCAACATGAACCCGCAATCGACGCTTAAGCTCGGCCAGGCACGCGGCGTCGTGCTGCTCGGCGCCGCACGGGTCGGGATCGATGTCGGCGAATATGCCGCGCGGCTGGTCAAAAAGGCGGTGGTCGGCGTCGGCAATGCCGAAAAGGCGCAGGTCCACGCCATGGTTGCGCGGCTGCTGCCCGGGGTGAAGATCGCCGGCGCCGACGCCGCTGATGCGCTGGCGGTAGCGATCTGCCACGCGCACCACCTCGCGAGCGCGCGACGACTGATCAACCTTGACCGCTAGTTAAAGATTTCCGCAGCGTCGGCGGGCTTTAAGTCGATCCGTCCCAAGGCGCGAACGCCGCGAATACCGTTGACCACGCCAATCAGCAGGATGGCGTCGATCAGGATGCCTACGACCGCAAGCGTCATGATCTTCATCACCAACTCGACCGCCAGCAAGACGGCGGCGACCGAGCCCCACACGATGCCCTTGCCCGCGCGCAGTCGAAGCGCGGCGGCGCCAAACAACACGACCTCGACGGCTGCCCCAGCGAGGCCCGCCACGAGAGGCATGGGCAGGCTCGCCCCGTTCGACGTCACGCCGATGACGATTAATCCAATCAGCCCAAGCCCAGCCGCAATGAGGCAGGCGAACCCGCCGAGCTGCGCTGCGCTCAACGCACCATCCTCCGTCGTCAGGTCGACGTTCCACATTGCCATGCGAATTCCCCCCTATTGCCCAAGGTGATAGTAACAGGAGCGGCTCGTTGGTCTAGAGCGGGTTAACGGCGCGCTGTCTCGATTTTGCTTTCCCGCGCAGTCACGTTCTGGTTATGTCCTCCGCCATGATCGCACACCTCCGTGGCCGCCTCGAAGCGACCGGCATCGACCATGCGGTGATCGACGTCGGCGGCGTCGGTTATCTGGTCGGCGCCTCGGCCAAGACGCTCGCGGCGATCGGCCCGATCGGCGAGGCCGCGACCTTGTTCACCGAGATGCTGGTCGCCGAGGATTCGATCCGGCTGGTCGGTTTCGCCCGCCCCGACGAACGCGACTGGTTTCGCTTGCTGACCGGCGTCCAGGGAGTCGGGGCTCGTGTCGCGTTGGCGATCCTGTCGGTGCTCGAGCCGGTCGAGATCGCGAAAGCGGTAGCTGCGCAAGATAAGGCGATGGTGGCGCGCGCCAATGGCGTCGGACCGAAACTCGCCGAGCGCATCGTCCGCGAGTTGAAGGACAAGGTCGGCGGCGTGATTCCCGGCAGCCTGACCCCGGTCACGGCGGCGATGGGCGCAGCGCAGGACGCGGTGTCGGCGCTGCTCAACCTAGGATTCCGCCCTGCCGAGGCCAATGCCGCGGTCGGAGCGGCGGAAGAGGAACTGGGCGCCGGCGCCGGGCTGGATGCGTTGGTGCGGCTGGCGTTGAGGAAGGCGGCGAAATGACGGACGAGACGACGGTACGCCGCGCCACCTGCGCTTGTGGCCAACTCGCGATCGAGTGCGTTGGCGAACCGGTGCGCGTCTCGGTGTGCCATTGCCTCGACTGCAAGCGACGATCAGGCAGCGCATTCGCGATGCAGGCGCGGTTCCCCAACGATCGCGTCACCATTTCGGGGCAGTCGAAACAATGGACGCGGACCGGCGATGAGGGCGGCAAGGGCGTGATGGATTTCTGTCCCGATTGCGGCTCGACCTTGTTCTACCGGGTCGAGTTCGATCCCGATATGGTCGCCGTGGCGGTCGGCGGCTTTGGCGATCCGAATTTTCCAACGCCGATTTATTCGGTTTACGAGACGCGCAAGCATCGCTGGCTCGAGATTGTCGGAGACGGCATCGAGCATTACGAATGACCGCCTATGTCATTTCAAGGGTGACGATGAAGCCCGGCCCCGCGCTCGAGGCGTATCGGCGGCTGGCGGCGGCGTCGATCGCGCGGCATGGTGGTCGGTATCTGGCGCGCGGCGGAGCGATGACCGTGCTCGAAGGCGAGTGGCGCGCGGGAGCTGTATTGCTGGCTTTCCCGAGCGTGGGGGCGGCACGTGCCTGGTATTCCTCTCCCGATTATGCCGAAGCGCTGGCGCATCGCGACGACGCCGTCGAGCGCGACTTGGTCCTGGTCGATGGGATCGATTCCTGACCGCGGCGCGGTAGAGCGTGCCCGGCGCGTGACGATCAGTTTATTGATGTAGCGAAACAATTATTCGGCCGGGCGATCAGGGTCTAGGCTGTCGCTCCCGAACGATGGGAGGACGTATGAAGCGACTTCTGTTGGCTACCAGCGCGTTCCTGCTGATTTTACCCGATATCAGTGCAGCCTTTGCTCAGGTGGGGCCGAAACTGCCCCCCGGCGCGACGACCAAGCCGGGCCGTCCCGGCGGTCCGCAGATCCAGCCGCCGCGGCCACAGCCGCCCAAGCCACGGCCTCCACGGCCACGCCCACCGGGTCCGGGCAATGGCGGCGGTGTCGTTCGCCCGCCACGGCCTCCGCGCCCGCCGGTGACCAAGCCGATGCCGCCGCTGCCGCGGCCGCCCAAGCCCGGCAAACCGCATCGCCCCGGCGCCGGCCGTCCGCCCAATTTCCGGCCGATCCACCGGCCGGGCTGGATCTATCCGCCGGGCTGGCATTATCGCCGCTGGACGATCGGCCTGCTGCTCCCCGCCATCTTCGTCGGCCATCATTATTATTACGACGATTGGTGGCAGATGGGCCTCGAGCCGCCGCCTCGCGGCTATCGTTGGGTGCGCTATGGCCCCGATCTGCTGTTGGTCAATGTCCGCACGCGCCGGGTCGCCGACGTGATCTACGGCGCATTCTACTGACCGCGTGACAAAAGGGGGCGTGAACAGGTAGGGAACGTTCGATGGACGAACCCGCCCGCCTGATCACGCCCCAGCGTCAAGCCGAGGATGTCGACGCGGCGCTGCGTCCGAAGACGCTCGACGAGTTCGTCGGACAGAAAGCGGCGCGCGAGAATCTGCGCGTGTTCATTTCCGCGGCCAAGGCGCGCGGTGATGCGCTCGATCATGTCCTGTTCTTTGGGCCGCCGGGGTTGGGCAAGACCACGCTCGCGCAGATCATCGCGCGCGAAATGGGGGTTGGCTTTCGCGCGACCAGCGGCCCGGTCATCGCCAAATCGGGCGACCTTGCCGCGTTGCTGACCAATCTCGAGGACGGCGACGTCCTGTTCATCGATGAGATCCACCGGCTCCAGCCCGCGGTCGAGGAAGTACTCTATCCGGCGATGGAGGATCGCGCGCTGGACCTGATGATTGGTGAGGGGCCATCAGCACGCAGCGTGCGGATCGACCTCCCGAAATTCACCCTGGTCGGGGCGACGACGCGGCAAGGATTGCTGACGACGCCGCTACGCGACCGTTTCGGCATCCCGGTGCGGCTCAATTTCTACACGGTCGATGAGTTGGAAGCGGTGGTGACGCGGGCGGCGCGCTTGCTCGGCCTCCATGTCTCGGCCGATGGCGCGCAGGAGATTGCGCGGCGTGCACGAGGGACGCCGCGCATCGCCGGGCGGCTGCTGCGCCGGGTGCGCGACTTCGCCAATGTCGCGGGACGCGAGACGGTCGATGCCGTCGCCGCCGACGCCGCGCTCAACCGGCTCGAAGTCGACAAGCTCGGGCTCGATGCGATGGACCGCCGCTATTTGATGATGATCGCCGACATCTATCGCGGCGGCCCGGTCGGCGTGGAGACGCTCGCGGCTGGTCTGAGCGAGCCGCGCGACACGATCGAAGAAGTCGTCGAGCCCTATATGATCCAGCTTGGCCTGATCGCGCGCACCGCACGCGGACGGTGTCTCAACCCATCCGGTTGGAAGCATCTCGGCCTGAATCCGCCCGCCGGCGCACAGGATGGTCTGTTCGATCAGCCGATGAAATAGACGATCGCCGCAGCGCCGCCGCCAAAGATCGCGGCAACGACCATCCCCAGGATGCCGGCAATCGCGCTGCCACCGCGCCGCTTGGCGAATGCTGAGCGTTGGCCCGGTTTGGCCAATTTGAGTTCGATATAGCCCGCAATCGTTCCCCCGATCGCGGTGGCGATTAGCGATACCAAGGCGCCGAGCGGCGATCGGCCCACCGTCGCGATCGCGATCGGCAGCAAGGCGGCGATGGGTGCCGCCATCAGCAAGGCAGCGGCGAGCTTGGCCTGATCGACGCGCTGTTTGTGGACCGGCGCCACCGCGATCAATTCGGGCGCATCCTCGCCCGACACGGCCAGCCAGGCAAAGCTGCCGGTGAGCTGGGTCGCTACCAGCACGCTGGCAAAAGCGAGGCCGGGCGCGATCAGCCCGCCACCGCCGCGAAACGCCACCAGCATCAGCGGGATCAGATAGACCAGGCGCAGGATGATCTGGAACACCAGGCCGGGATCGCGCGCGAGCAGACGCCATTCCTTGGCGAGGACCGACCGGAACAAGCCGGCATGGAACAATCGAGCGCTCGCCTTGCCGGTCGGCCGCGTCCGGCTCAACCGCATTCCTGCATCCTGATAGCCGCTCAGGAACAGGCGCTGCAGCACCGCGCCGGTGCCCGCGAACAGCGCGACGCCGATCGCCAGCAGGATCGCGAGCGACACCGGATCGCCGAACGCGGCATGGCCAGGCACGCCGCTCCATCCTGTCTCGCCCCATCCCCAGGCGCGTAGATCCTGGAAGATCACGACAAAGGACGACTGCCGGCCCTGGGCGCCATGCGACAGCTGGCTGAAGAGGAACAGGGCGCCGCCCAGCACGGCCGCGGCAACCTGACCGACCGTGCGCGCGGCGCGGGGGCCGGCGATGCTGGCGAGCGCGAGGGTGATGGCGATGCCGATCGCGGCGGCGGTCAGTGCTAACGCCACCAGCAGCGCGACGACCCCGAGCAGATGCGGATGACCCAGGATCGCGATCGGCACGACCACCGGCAGCAACAGTCCGGCATAGGTCAACACGATCGCGCCGGCGATTGCCGCCAGCTTGGCTAACAATACGATGCGGCCCTCGATCGGTGCGGTCATCAGCAAATCGAGGTCGCGGCTTTCGTACAAGGTCTGCTGGCTGCCCAGGATCGCCTGCGTCGTCATGAACGACAAGGCGACGACCGACGCAGCCAGGATTCCAATCCCGATCTCCGCGCGATAGTCGATCGGCACGCCCATCACGAAGTACGCGAACGTCGTGCCGGCCACGAGGTAGAGGCCGAGCAATACGAGGGCGAGCACCTGACGCTTGCCGCCGCGTCTGCGACTGCGCCAGGCGAGCCGCAATTCGTGCCAAGCCAGCCAGGCAAAGCTTCCGGGAGCCAATCGGGTCACGCCCCGCTCGTCAGCCGGATAAAGGTGTCTTCAAGCGTCATGCCCTCGGTCCCGGCGCGATCGCGCAATTCGTCGAGCGTGCCTTCCGCGAGCAATTTGCCGCTGCCGATAATGCCGATGCGATCGGCCATGCGCTCGGCGACTTCGAGGATGTGAGTGGTGACGATCACCGTCTTGCCGCGATCGACCTGTTCGCGCAGCGCGTCCTTGACCGCGCGCGCCATCGCGGCGTCGAGCCCGGTCAGCGGCTCGTCGAGGATCAGCAGCTTGGGATCGTGGATCAGGGCGGCCGCCAACGCGACCTTCTGCTTCATGCCGCGCGAAAAGCTCTCGCACCTGGTGTCGCGCTGTTCCCACAGATCGAGCCAATGAAGCAGCCGTTCGGCTTCTTCCGACGCGACATGCGGATCCATCCGCCACAACCCGGCAACGAAAGCGAGATATTCGAGCGGGCTCAATTTATCGTAGAGCATCGGCTCATCGGGCAGCCAGGCGGTGATCGCCTTGGCCGCGATCGGATCGGCCAGCGCATTCACCCCGAAAATCTCAATGCTTCCCGCATCGGGCCGGGTCAGGCCGGTGACCATCCTGAGCGTGGTCGTCTTGCCCGCGCCGTTCGGGCCGAGCAGTGCATAAAGCTGGCCCGCCGCGATATCGAGGTCGAGGCCAGTGATGACGGGTTTGTCGAACGCCTTGGCAAGGCCGCGAATCCGAAGGGCTTCTGTCATTGGGGGCGGTTTAGCCTGACATCACGCCTCGTCCAGCGCGAACAAACTTTCGACCGGCTTGCCGATCGCGGCGGCGAGTTTGAGCGCCAGGATCGTCGAAGGAACGAACACGCCGTTCTCGACCGTGTTGATCGTCTTGCGGCTGACCCCGATGCGCTCCGCCAGTTCGGCTTGCGTCCAGCCGAGTCGCGCGCGCTCGTCGCGCAGGCTGTTGGTCAGTCCACTGCTCACGACTTGAGTGCGCGCCGCTCGAGCATGCCGAAACGGATCCACGCCGCGGCAATGCCTGCGCTCATCATCACGTGGATCACGTCGCGCGCGCTCATCGGCTCGAACAGGGAGAGGACGTAGAGTGCGATGGCCGCGACCATCGTCGCGAGGAAGCCGTAACGAAACCCTTCGGCGCGGTGAATTTGGGCGCTTTCGTCGTTGATCAAGGCGCGGACATTGGCGCCGCGGAACCAGCCACCGCCCGTCGCAAACGCGATCAGCAACACGATCGAGAGCAGCGGCCAAGCGCTGACCGCGACGTGATCGACAAGTCGCGACCCGTCACCCAGGCGGCGGCCGCTGAAATAACTTGCTTGTTGGGCGAGAAAGATTGTCGCCATGGCTGGCATCATCCGCGCACGACGGTGCACTAGTCGGTCGGCGATTTCGGCATCAGTCATCTTGAATACCCCCTCGAAATGTAACCTATACTACTCATGTAACCTAAGGGTTACATCGACGCAAGGGGCAAAATCGGGGACGAACGGGTTTGCCTCACCGCTTCGGACCGCTAGGGACTTAACCATGACGGCAACCGGTATCGACCAGCCGGTCGAAGGACGCTTCGACGGACGCGAGCACCGATTCCCGGTGCGCGTCTATTTCGAGGACACCGACCTGTCGGGCGTGGTCTATCACGCCAACTATCTGCGCTACATGGAACGCGCGCGGTCGGACATGCTGCGGCTGGTCGGGATCGACCAGCGCGCGACGATGGAAGCCGGGGAGGGCGCCTATGCGGTGTCCGATATGGCGATCAAATTTCGCCGTCCGGCGAAACTTGACGACGCGTTGGTGGTTGTTTCGCGACTGATACGGGTTCGCGCCGCGGCGGTGCATATTCATCAGAGAGTCATACGGGGACCTGAATTACTGGCAGAGGCGGACGTGACCGCAGCATTGGTCGCGCCCGACGGACGCCCGAAACGCCAGCCGGCACACTGGGCGTCGGCCTATGCAGGGCTGATCTGGACACCCGAAGAACAAGGGGACTGAAGACGTAATGCATTGGAGTTTAGACCTTTCCCCCGGATCGACCTCGCCGCTCGCGCTGCTGCTGCATGCCGACATCGTCGTCCAGATCGTCATGGCCGGATTGCTGCTCGCCAGCATCTGGACCTGGGCGATCATCATCGGCTTCTCGACCAAGGTCGGCGCGACCCGGCGCAAGATCGACAAATTCGAAAAGGATTTCTGGAAAGCGGAGGATATCGACGCTTTCTACAAGTTGCACGGCGACGACGAATTGCCGGTGGCGCGGGTGTTCGCGGCCGGCGTGTCCGAATGGCGCCGCTCGACCGCCGGCGGGGTGGTCGATCGCGAAGGTATCCGCGAGCGCCTCGCCACCGCAATGGGATCGGCCGTAGCCGGGGAGGCGGACAAGCTCGCCGACCGGCTCAACATCCTGGCCACGGTCGGGTCGGTGGCGCCGTTCGTCGGCCTGTTCGGTACCGTCTGGGGCATCATGTCGAGCTTCACCGGCATCGCCGCGGCGCAGAATACCAGCCTGGCGGTGGTCGCCCCCGGTATCGCCGAGGCGTTGTTCGCCACCGCGATCGGTCTGTTCGCGGCGATCCCCGCGGTCATCGCCTACAACCGCTTCAGCCATGGCGTGAACCGGATCGAGGCGCGGCTGATACGGTTTGCGGATGGGTTCCATACGACCCTCAGCCGCCAGCTGGAGGCGAAAAGATGAATGGGGCCATGTGCCTGTTCCCCTCCCGTTTACGGGAGGGGCTAGGGAAGGGCGTGTCCGTTTCCGCTATAGACACGCCCTCCCCCAACCCCTCCCGCAAGCGGGAGGGGCTTTGACGTGGCGATGAATCTCCCCTCCAGCCGCGCCAAGGGACGGCGCGCGCCGATGGCGGACATCAACGTCACGCCGTTGGTCGACGTCATGCTGGTGCTGCTGATCATCTTCATGGTCACCGCGCCGCTGATGACCGCGGGGGTGCCGGTCAATCTGCCCGATAGCCGGGCCAAGGCGCTCGACCAGGACCAGAAACCGGTCGACATCGCGGTCGATCGCGACGGCACGATCCATATCGGCGATGACGCCGTGACGATCGAGGAACTGCCCGATCGCCTCTCGGTGATCGCCAGCGAACGCCGTCAGGGCGACAAGCCGCCGCAGGTCTTCCTGCGCGCCGACAAGGCGCTCGATTATGGCCGCGTGATGGAAGTGATGGGCGAGCTCAACCGCGCCGGCCTCAACCGCGTCGCGCTGGTGTCAAACGCCAAGGAGCGCCGGTGAGCGGCATCGCCGTTTCTCCTATCCTGCGCCCCATCCCCCAGGAGCGCGACGACCGGTTGTGGATCGCGATCGGCGTGTCGCTGCTCGCGCATATCGTCCTGTTCACGATCCTGTCGCTGCTGCCGCCATCGCCCCCGCCACCGCCGGTCGCACCGATGGACGTGACGATCGCCGACGATGTCGGGCTGAAGGCCGGCGCGCCCAATACGACGGTCGACCCCGCCGAGAGCAAGGCACCCGATATCGGCAATCCGGAGGATTCGGCGCCGCCCGCGCCGGCCGAGGACAAGGCCGAGCCGGCGCCGCCCAAGCCCCAGCCCGAGGCCGCGCCGCCGCCCAAGCCCGCGCCGGTCGCCAAGCCAGAGCCGAAAAAGCCGGCACCGCCCGCACCAAAACCGGCGCCGAAGGCACAGCCCAAGCCGGCCGTCGCGGCGCCCGCCAAGCCTGCGGTCAAGCCGGGCAAGGGCACGGGAAGCACGGCCAATGCGGTTAAGCCCAAAGCGCGCGGCCTCAATTTCGGCTCGGACTATTTCAAGGGTGCGACCAACAAGCCAAGTCCCGCTACCGGCACCGCGCCCAAATCGGCGACGATGAGCCAGCAAGCGGCGATGGATATCGGTCAGAAAATCAAGCAGCAGGTGCAGCCTTGCGCCAACCGCCAGGTCAATCCCGGCCCCGGCGCTGAGCGCATCCGCGTGACGATCCGGCTCAAGATCAACCGCGACGGCACGCTGGCGTCGCGGCCGGTAATCGTCGGACATGACGGCGTCGACGACGATAATCGTCGCTACCAGCGCCAGGTCGACGATCGCGCGATCGCGACCTTCATGGGCTGCCAGCCGCTCCGCGGCCTGCCGCCCGAATTGTACGACGTCCCCAATGGCTGGAGCGATTTCTCGCTCCGCTACAAGCTCCCGGGTTGAGAGAGAGATGATGACCAAAGGCTTTCCGCTAATCGCGCTGATGATGACACTGGCGCCCGCCGCCAACGCCCAGACTACCCCGCCCGCGTCGGAACCCGCGCCAACTCCGACGCCTGCTCCTGGTCCCGGCGCGACTCCGGCGCCCGGGCAGTCGGGCGGGCTGGTGGTCGATGTCGAGGGCGGCATTTCGGCGCCGATGGGGATCGCGATCCCGGCGCTTCCGACTCCCGAGGTGGCGTCGACCGCGGCGGGATCGACCGATCAGCTCGGCAAGCAATTGTCCGACGTGATCACGGCCGACCTCAAGAATTCGGGACTGTTCAAACCGCTGCCGGCCGGTCAGCTGATGCCGGTGCCGTTCGCCCAGGCGACCGCGCCCGATTTCGGCGGCTGGACGTCGCGCGGCGCGACCGCTCTGGTCCAGGGTTATATCCGCGCCAACGGCAACGGCACCGTGACGGTCGGCTGTTATTTGTACGACACTGCGGCGCAGCGTGAGTTGGGGCGTCAGGGATATGTGCTCAGCGTCAACGAATGGCGCCGCGCCGCGCATAAATGCGCCGATATGGTCTACACCCGGCTGACCGGCGAAGGACCGTATTTCGACAGCCGCGTCGTCTACGTCTCGGAGACCGGACCCAAGGGCAAGCGGATCAAGCGGTTGGCGGTGATGGACCAGGATGGGTTCAATGGCCGCTTCCTGACCAACGGCCAGACGATCGTGCTGACTCCGCAATTGTCGCCTGACCAGCGCCGTGTCGCGTACCTGTCGTATCTCGACAAGAAGCCGACCATCTATGTGCTCGACCTCGGCTCGGGCAAGCAGCGCCGGCTGGTCGACAATGTCAGCCTGGCGCTGGCACCGCGCTGGTCGCCCGACGGCCGCTGGATTCTCTATTCGATGTCGCAGGCGGGCAATACCGACCTCTACAAAATCCCGGCCGATGGTGGCGCGTCGCAGCGGCTGACCAATGCGCCGGGCATCGACACCGGCGGCAGCTGGTCGCCCGACGGCAGCAAGATCGTGTTCGAAAGCGACCGGTCCGGCGCGCAGCAACTCTATGTGATGAACGCCGACGGATCGTCGCAGCAGCGGATCAGTTTCGGCTCGGGCCGTTATGCGACCCCGGCCTGGAGCCCGCGCGGCGACCTGATCGCCTTCACCAAGATCGGCGGCGGCTTCCATGTCGGGATCATGTCGCCCTCTGGCGGCGGCGAGAAGATGCTGACCGACGGCTGGCAGGACGAAGCGCCGAGCTGGGCGCCCAATGGCCGCGTCATCATGTTCTTCCGCTCGACTGAGGGCGGAAGCGGCGTTGCTGACCTGTGGTCGGTCGATCTCACGGGCGTCAACGAACGCCGCTTGCCCACCCCGTTCGACGGATCGGATCCGAGCTGGGGACCCATTCGCAAGGACTAACGTTTCGTATCCGGACTGAATACGCCCCCCAGGCATTTAACAGCCAAAAGTTAGGGAGAACCAACAATGGCACGCATGACGACCAAGCTGATCCTGCTCGCGACACTCGTCGCGGCCGCAGGCTGTGCCCATAAACGCCCGCCGGTTCTGCCGCCCGCCGCGGGCGACCAGCCGACGGGGTCGACCGGCAACGGCGATGCCGGATCGATCGTTCCCGGCTCGGCCGAGGATTTCAAGCGTTCGGTGATGAGCGACACGATCCACTTCGCGCTCGACCAGTATGACATCGACGCGACCTCGCGCTCGATCCTCGACAGCCAGGCCGCCTGGCTGATGAAATGGCCCGACCGCCGCATCACGATCGAGGGTCATGCCGACGAACGCGGCACGCGCGAATATAACCTCGCGCTTGGCGATCGCCGCGCCAACGCCGCCAAGAACTATCTCGCCGCGCGCGGCGTCAACGCGGCGCGGATCAACACGATCAGCTATGGCAAGGAACGCCCGATCGCGCTCGGCTCGGACGAGGCAAGCTGGGCCCAGAACCGCCGCGCGGTGACCATCGTCCTGCAATAGCAACGCACGACATTTCGATTGCGAACGAGGCCGGGGAGCGATCCCCGGCCTTTTTCGCGGTCATGCTTCCCATTTATCCAGCGCGCGGCGATAGGCGGCTTCCTTCGTCGATCGCTCCTTCTCCAGTCTGTCGATGTCGGTCTCTTGCGCCCTGGCGAGCTTGCGCCGTTTCTCCTGCAAGGCAGCCAGCTGATCGTCGATATCGGCGAGGTCGCGGTCGTACTTCTCGCGAGCGGCGCTCAACGCTTGCTCCGCCGTTTCCAACGGCTTGCGATCGGGCGGCGGCTTGCGTTTGGCGGGCTTGCGCTCGGGCGTCGATTTCGGGTCGCCGGCGGGCCGTTTCGCCGACCCGGCTGCCTTGCGATGCTCCGCGGCCGATCCCCTCGGCCGCTTGATCACCTCACCCGGGCTGGCGAGCGGCTCCTTGGTCAGCTTGGGATCGGTGACCAGTTCCGCCGCGCCGCGCGCGAACAGATTCTTCTCGGTACCCCAGGCCTTGAGCGCGGCCTTCATGCTCGGCGCCGCGACATAGGCGTCGTGGAAGCCGATCGGAGTGCGATAGACTTTCAGCTTGGGCATAGCGCATGGCCAACGCAGCGCGCGCGAGTTCGTGCCGAGGCGCCGGTCACCAGGTCATCGAATCCGCTTGCGACTCACTCGAAACCGATATAAATATGATATCATCTTTAACGGGAGGGTCCCATGGCTATCCAGGCCTCGGATGCGAATGTGAATGGTATCGGACTGACCTTGTCGCGCGAGCGTCCGGCGGCGACGTCGAGCGGCTATCTGATGCTGCTCGTGCTGCTGATCGCATTGGTCACGGCAATCTACGGCGGGACGACGGTCGACAATAATGCCGCGCTTGGTGCGCTGCTGATCGTCGGCGGGACGATCGTCTTCGCCTTCGTGCTGTGCGGCTTCTACATGCTCCAGCCCAATCAGGCGGTGGCCGTCACCCTGTTCGGCAGCTACCAGGGCACCGACCGCAAGACCGGTTTGCGCTGGCTGCTGCCGTGGCTCGGCCGCAAGAAGATCTCGGTCCGCGCCAACAACATCATTTCCGACAAGATCAAGGTCAACGACCTGCGCGGCAACCCGATCGAGATCGCGGCGCAAGTCGTGTGGCGCGTGACCGATACCGCCCAGGCATTGTTCGACGTCAACGACTATAAAGCGTTCGTGATGGTCCAGATCGAGGCCGCGGTGCGGACGATCGGGTCGCGTTATCCCTATGACGATTTCGCGCATCAGGAAGTGACGCTGCGCGGCAATCACGATCAGGTCGGCGGCGAACTGCGCCAGGAACTGATCGCGCGGCTGGCGATGGCCGGGATCACGGTCGACGAATGCGGCTTCACCCACCTTGCCTATGCGCAGGAGATCGCCGGCGCGATGCTTCGCCGGCAGCAGGCGCAGGCGGTCGTCGCCGCGCGCCAGACCCTGGTCGAAGGCGCGGTCGGCATGGTCGAGATGGCGCTCGACCTGTTGAGCAAGAAAGGTGTGGTCGAGCTTGATGACGAACGCCGCGCGGCGATGGTGTCGAACCTGATGGTCGTGCTGTGCGGCGAGCGCGATACGCAGCCGGTCGTCAACACGGGCTCGCTCTACCAGTAAGGCGGCACGATGAGCGCTCCTCCCAAGAAGGCGTTTCCACTGCGCCTCGATCCCGCGCTGTACGCGGCGATCGAGCGCGCGGCGGCGAGCGACCTCAGGAGCGTCAATGCCCAGGTCGAATGCCTGCTGCGCGAGGCGCTGGCGCGGCGCGGGGTGAAGCTGGCGGATCCGGTGCGGCCCAAGCGTGGCCGCCCACCCAAGCAAGGAGATCAGGAATGATCGGACGGATGACGAGCCGCGAGCGGCTGCCGATCCTGTTGGCGCTGTCGGTACTGGCGCTCGGCGTCGGTATCTCAATGGTGCTGGCATGAGCGAGGGCGACTGGTTCGCGCCCAAGAAGCTCGGCGTGGGCGCCGGCCTGCCGATCAAGTGGCAGGGATGGGCGATCACGATTGGCTATTCGCTGACCGTGATCGTCGCCGCGGGAACCTTGGTGCCGCGTCATCCGGTGATCGCGATCGGCGTTATCGTGCCGCTGACCCTGGCCTTCATGGTGGTCTGCGCCCAGCACACGCGCGGGGGGTGGAAATGGCGCTGGAAAGGGGAAGAATAGGATGAAACGCGTCGCCTTCGCCGCTGCCGCTTTGCTTGTGATCGCCGCGGCACCCGCGGGTGTCGAGGTCACCGTTGCCGGGCCACAGGGTGCGCTCGCGGGGACGTTGCTCGATCCGGGCAAGGATGCGCCAGCCGTGCTGATGATTCCAGGCTCGGGCCCGACCGATCGCGACGGTAACAATCCGCTCGGCGTGAAGGGCGGCGTCTATCGCCAGCTGGCCGAGGCGTTGGCGGCGAAGAAGGTCGCGACACTCCGCATCGACAAGCGCGGCATGTTCGGCAGCAAGGCGGCGATTGCCGATGCCAATGCCGTGACGATCGGCGATTACGCCGCTGACGCGCATGCCTGGGTCGACATGGTGCGCGCGAAGACAGGGCGCCGATGTGTCTGGCTGCTCGGTCATAGCGAGGGCGCGCTGGTGGCGCTGCAGGCGGCGCAGAACCCAACCGGCATTTGTGGTCTGGTCCTGGTCGCCGGGGCGGGCCGTCCGCTCGGCGAAGTGATCCGCGCGCAATTGCGAGCCAACCCGGCCAATGCGCCTTTGCTGCCGCAAGGCGAAGCCGCGCTTGACCAGCTCGAAGCCGGCAAGCGTGTTCCGGCAGCGGCCATTCCCGCGCCGCTCCAGCCGCTCTTCAACGAGCGCGTTCAGGGCTATCTGATCGACATGTTCCAGCACGACCCCGCCAAGCTGATCGCCGCGGTGAAGCTGCCGGTGTTGATCGTCCAGGGCGACAAAGACATCCAAGTCTCGGTGTCCGATGCCGAGCTTCTCAAGCGTGCGCAACCCGTAGCGACGCTGAAGCTGCTGCCGGGGATCAATCATGTGCTGAAGTCGGTGGCGAGCGACGACCGCGCCGCGAACGTCGCTACTTATGGCGATGCCAACCTCGCCATCTCGCCGGCCGTGCCCGACGCGATTGCGGCCTTCGTCAGCAAGTAGCTACTATCAGCCGAGCGCCTGGTTGAGCAATTTGGCCAGCCGCAGTCCGCCGCGCTCGACCTCGAGCCGCACGGTCGGCACCAGAGATGCGATCGTCGTATTGTCGAGTTTGACCCGCGTTGGCGTGGGTCCGCAGGGATCCCCGCCGATCGCGGTCCGATAGGTCACGTCGCGCGCGACCGCCCAGCTTTCGCGGCTCCAGTCGAGAACATTGCCCGCGGCGACCCTCTTGCGATCGGCGAGCGAATAACGATGCACCAGGCTCGGCCCGGTCGAGATGGCGCGTTCGGCGAGATAGCCGTCCCAGATCGAATGGAGGTTGAGCCGGCTGGCGGCATAGGTGCCGTACACCGCCTTCACGTCGTTGCCGCCTTTGTCGCCCTTCTCACCGGCATGAAGCGGTTGATGAAGGTCGCCGACGAAATGGATCAGGAAGACGAGCGCTTCGACGCGTTGCTTGGTCGGGGTGCGGCGGTCCTTGAGCAATTTCACATCGCGGACGATCTGCGCCGATACGCAATTGCCGTCCTTGCATACGCTCTCGACATCGAACGGCGAGCAGATGTTGACGTCCTGATAGTGCCAGGCGCTGGTGTAGCCGAACTTCTGCTTGCCGTTTTCGTCCTTGATCCCCTTGATGCAATCGGCCCAGATCGCGGCGGCGTCGAGCGTGCCTGCTTTGCATTCGGGGGTGCCGAGCAGCTTTTGCTGGCGGAGCAATCGGGTGATCTCCCGCCGGGCCTTGGGTGTGATGTTGGCCCAGGCGATCTCGGCGACGGTCTGATGGCCATATTCCCAATAGGCATTGGCGGGAGAGGCGAGGACGAGCGCGGCCAGCGCGGCGGCGACGGGGAGGAGGCGCTTCATGGGTGATGCCTTACGCCGGGCGTTGGGCGGTTCCAATGGTTTTGGAGGGCGCGCGTGCCTCTCATCCATCGTCACCCCGGCCTTGTGCCGGGGTCCACCCTTCCACCACCGAGATGAGGCGTTGTTGCGCGGTGGATGCCGGGACAAGCCCGGCATGACGGTTGCGGATGGTCAGCCCTCATCCTCGTACAGCGCCACTTTCCGGCTCCCATCCGACGTCGCGCGCCCACGATACATGCTTGCCGTGGTGAAGCTCCAGGCCATGCCGCCGTCGGTCGCGGTGACGATCACGCCGCCGGTGCCGCCGAGCGCTTTCACCTCGGCCATCACGGTGTCGGCCGCCGCCTGCAGGCTTTCGCCGAGGAAGCGGACGCGCGCGTTGATCTGGAAGGCGACGCTTTCGCGGATGAAGAACTCGCCCGCGCCGGTGCACGACACCGCGGCGCCGCGATCGTCGGCATAGGTGCCGGCACCGATCAGCGGCGAATCGCCGATCCGCCCCCAGCGCTTGCCGGTCACCCCGCCGGTGGAGGTCGCCGCGGCAATATGCCCGGCCTGGTCGACCGCCACCGCGCCGACCGTGCCGTATTTCATGTCGACGTCGAACTTTCCG
The DNA here is from genome assembly GCF_056401105.1 of Sphingomonas sp. P4_G3. Lineage (NCBI taxonomy): Bacteria > Pseudomonadati > Pseudomonadota > Alphaproteobacteria > Sphingomonadales > Sphingomonadaceae > Sphingomonas > Sphingomonas sp. P4_G3. The sequence goes on along the minus strand of NZ_JBFUJZ010000013.1, from coordinate 67,839 downwards.
CCGTTCGACAGCAATTCGTCGAGCTGGCGCCGCCGTTCGGGAGTCGCGAACCACTCGGCGTCGGCTTGATCGAGCCCATGTTCGCGGCTGAACGCGTCGGCGCCTTCGCGGCCGAGCAGGACGTGCGCGCTTTGCTCCATCACCGCGCGCGCCAGGGTCACCGGATTCCGGGTCGCGGTGACACCGGCGACCGATCCGGCGCGCAGGGTCGCGCCCTCCATGATCGCGGCGTCGAGTTCGTTCTTGCCCTCGAACGTGAAAGCGGCGCCGCGCCCGGCGTTGAAATGCGGATCGTCCTCGAGCACGCGGACCGCCGCCTCGACCGCGTCGAGCGATGCGCCACCCGCCGTCAGGATCGCGCTGCCCGCATCGAGCGCGGCGTTCAGCGCGGCGCGAACCCCAATGTCGGTCTCAGGCCGGGTCTGGCTGCGCTCGATCGCGCCCGCGCCGCCATGGATCACCAGCGACCAGGGTGTTGGGCTTGTCGTCATGGCGGCGAGCGGTAGCCTTGGCGGAGCGCCGCCGCAATCCGATCAGCGGCCGCAGCCAGTTCACTTCGCGCCCGATCAGGTAGAATGCCCAGCATCCCGCGATCGTCGCCGGCACCAGGATGAGGAATTCGCCCAGCGCGCCGATCCCCAACGGACGCAGCCAATATTCGACCACGACGATGATCGTCTGATGGATCAGGTAAAAAGGGAACACCGCCTCGGTCAGCGTGGGGCGCCACGCGCCGTCGCGGTTCCAGAAACGCTCGGCGATTCCGATCAACGCCGCGACCGCCGCCCAGCATTGGATTTGGTGCGCGACCAGCATCTGGTCGCCCAGCCATTGCGGCGGGACGAGGTCGCCGGGATAGACGATCTCGACCGCCGCGCCGAACGCATAGCTCAGCATCGCGATCAGCGCCGCCGGTTTCCACCAGCGCACCAACGCGGCGAGCACATTGGGCGACCGCGCGAGGCCGAAGCCGAATAGAAAGGCGGGGAAATAGGCGAGATGCGCGATACCGTCGTTGATCAGGTCCTGGGTGTCGGTCCAGCGGTGGAAAATGACGACCTGGCTCAGCACCAGATAGGCCATCGGCAGCACCAGTGCGCGCCAGCCGCCGAATGCCGCGTCGAACCAGGCCTGCAACCGGGCCGGGCGGGGGATCAGGAGCAGCAGCGACAGCGCGGCGGTATAGGTCCAAAGATAGCCGACGAACCATAAATGGTTCCAGGTGGGCAGGAACACGCCGTCGATCGCCCGGAAACGGAAATAATCCCGGGTCAGGAACGTCGCGAAACCCTGGGCATAGCCATGTTGGGTCACCAGCTCGACCCAGCTTTGCGGCGGCACCATGACGGTGACGCCGAAGAGGAGCGGGATGAGCAGACGGCTCGACCGGCTCGACATGAACTTGGCGACGCCGCCCGATTTGGCGAGCAGCGCGCGGCTGGCATAGCCCGAAACAACGAACAACAACGTCAGGCGCCACGGGTTGGTCAGCAACATCACGACCGATAGCCACTCGACCGGCTGGGCGGTCTTCACGTGGAAACCCCAGGGCGTGAACACCATCGCGGTATGATACAGGATCAGCAGGGCAAAGGCGCCCACGCGAAGCCAGTCCATGCCGTAATGTCGAACCATGCCAGTCCATGTAGCGATTGAGGGCGCGATGACTACCCATCGCACCCTCAGGAGTTCCGCTTAGACGGTCAAACGGGGCTCAAGCGACGTCGGGTCGAGCGCGAACGGTCTCCGTCCAGTCGGCCGAGCCAGCCGGTTTTGCGGCCTTGGTGCGTGCCTTGAGGCCGATCAGCGGGCGCAGCAGGTTCACGTCGCGCCCTATCAGGTAGAAGGCCCAGCATCCCGCGATCGTCGCCGGCACCAGGATGAGGAATTCGCCGGCCGCGCCGATGCCAAGCGGCTTCACCCAGAATTCGACCAGGACGATCACCGTCTGATGGATGATGTAGAAGGGGAAGGTCGCCTCGGCGAGCGTCGTGCGCCAGCGATGATCGCGGTTGAGGAAGCGTTCGGCCATGCCGATCAGCGCGGCGATGGCCACCCAGGTGTCGATCTCGCGCGCCAACCGGAAGACGATCGTCACGTTGTGCGTCGGGAAACTGAAATCGGGATAAGCGACCAGCAGCCCGGCGATCACCGCGTAGCAGCCGATCGCGACTGCCGCCGACGCCGCCCACCAGCGCGCCAGCCCGTCCATCACCACCCGCGATCCGGCCAGACCGAAACCGAACAGGAAAGCGGGAAAATATTGCAGATGCGCCAGGCCGTCGTTGAACAGGTCGTGCGTATCGTCGTCGCGGTGGAACAGCCAATATTGCGTGACCAGCAGGAACACGACCGGCACCCAGGCCGCGCGGCTGCCGCCGAGCAAGCGATCGAACATCGCCTGCAGCTTGCCCGCGCCGGGAACCAGCATCAGGAGCATCAGCGCGAGCGTGTAGACCCAGAGATAGACGACGAACCACAGATGATTCCAGGTCGGCATGACGATCCCGTCGAGCTTGCCGAAGCGGAAATAATCATGGGTCAGGAACCAGAGATAGCTCTGCCCATAGCCATGCTTGCCGACCAGCTCGACCCAGGTCTGCGGCGGGACGATCACCGCCATGCCGAACACGAGCGGGATCAGCAGCCGCGAACTGCGATTGCCCAGGAAGCGGCGGATGCTGGGCGATTTCGACCACAAGGCGCGGCTGGCATAACCCGATACGACGAACAGCAAGGTAAGCCGCCAGGGGTTGGTCAGCAGCATCGGGATCTCGACCCAGTCCATCGGCTGCGCGGTCTTGATGTGAAAGCCCCAGGGCACGAAAACCATGCCGATGTGATAGAGGATCAGCAGCGCGAACGCGCCGATCCTCAGCCAGTCCATTCCGTAATGCCGTTCCATTGCTCGCCTCCATTCCTTGCGATGCGGTGACGGCTAGTCGGGGCCTGTCGGGACCGGTATCGGAGAGGGGCAAAAGGCGGCTTCACGGGGACGATCGAAATAGTGGCTGGGACGAGCGGCGGGTGGCGCGGGATGAACGGGACGCAACGCAAGCTGGCGCTTGGGTTGGCCGCCGGCTTCCTCACGATCGTCACCCTCATCATGATCGCCAATGCCGAATCGTCGATCGCCGATCTCCAGGCGTCTGGCGCGCATATCCGGCCCGATCTGGTCTGGTCGTGGGAATGGACCAGCATGCTCGCATGGCTCAGCGTCTATCCATTGCTGTGGGTCGCGGTCGCGAGGGTCAGGCCGCCCCGTTTCCCTTGGGCGGCGGTGATCGCGATATTGCTGGTAGGCAGCCTGATCGCTTCTGGTTGGCATATCGCGGTGATGGTGGTGCTGCGGCGGATCTATTACGATGCCGTGGGGCAGGGGCCGTATCACTTTTTCGGCATCGTCGACGATCGCTTGCTCTACGAATTCCGCAAGGATTTCGCGACCTACCTCCAGTTCGTCATTATCGCCGCGGTTGGGCAATGGCTGATCGCGCGCGCCGCGACACCGCCATCCGCGGCGCCCGCTACTCCCCGGACGCTGGCGGTGGCCGACGGGGCGGTCACCCATGTCGTGCCGATTGACGAGATCGAGTCGATCGCCTCGGCGGGCAATTATGTCGAGATCGCCTGGGGGCCGCGCACGCTATTGCATCGGGCCACGCTGGCGGCGGTCGAAGCCGAACTGGGCGAGGCGTTCCTGCGCATCCATCGCAGCCGGCTGGTGCGGCGCGCGGCGATCCGCCGGATAGAGACCGACAAATCGGGCGACTTCACCGTTGAACTGGCGTCGGGCGCGATGCTACGCGGAAGCCGGCGCTACCGTCCGGCGGACTGATCTCGGGCTGAGTCCGATCAGCGGGCGCAGCCAGTCGACTTCGCGTCCGATCAGATAGAAGCTGACCGCGAACGAGAAGGTGCCGGTCAGGATCAGCGCGAACTCGACGAAGGGGTTGAGGTTGAGCGGCAATGTGTACCAGGCGAGCAGGATGATCGCCGGATGGTGCGCTATGTAGAGCGGAAATACCGCCTCGGCCAACGTCGCGCGCCATTTGTGATCGTGATTGAGGAAGCGCGTCGCGACCTGGAACAACACCAGCATCATGCTCCACGCCATCGCCAGCCGCGCCGCGCGGTCGAGCACCATGATGGCGTGCGGCGGCACATTGTGCCCTTCATAAGCGAGCTCGATGCAGACCACGATGATCCCGGCGATCAGCGCGACCGCCGCCGCCGGCCATTGCAGCCGCGCGATCGTCGGCCATAATTTGCTCTCACCCGCCAGTGCGAAGCCGAACAGGAAGATCGGGAAATAGGCGAAATGGGCGTTCCAGTCGGTGAACAGGCCCTGCTTTTCGGGGAAGACGAACATGACCGAAAGCTTGAGCATCACCAGCACGGCGATCGGCGCCCAGAGCAGCCGCGTGCCGGACGCCAGGCGGTCCGTGGCGCGGGTCAGCCGCTCGGCATTCCAGCCCGGGACGAGCAACAGCGCCGCGAGCGCCATCGTATAGGCCCAGAGATAGACGACGAACCACAGATGCTCCCAGCTCGGGAAGCCATGGCCATAGACCGGGGTGACGCTCCAATAATCGGTCAGCCAGAAATGGAGCAGGCTGCCCGGATAGCCTTGCTCGCGCGCCCTGATCCACATTTCGGGCGGGATCAGCGTGACCATCGCGAACGCCCAGGGAATCAACAGCCGGCGATTGCGCGATTCGGTGAAGGCGCGGACCTCGCCCGACTTGGCGAAGAGCTTGCGGCTGGCATAGCCCGACACTGCGAATAGCAGCGGCAGACGCCACGGCGTCAGCAACGCCATCGGCGCGGTCAGCTCGTGATACGTGACCGGCGATTTGATCACCCAGTCCCAGGTCGAGAAGACCATGGCGACATGGTACACGATCAGCAGGCCGAAGGCGCCGATCCTGAGCCAGTCCAGGCCATAATGTCGTCGCTGGGGAATCATTGACGCCGTTCGTGTCCGAGTTGATCCAGCTCATAGCGGACCTGCCCTGACCAAAAGGTTATCGCGCTCGAAACCTCGGTTGCTCAAAATGGGTGGTGCGGGTGCTTTATAATCCGGAATCATCGTCTTGTTGGCGGATGACTTTTCGACGCCCGAGCCGGGTCGATCCCAGCGCCCCCCAACTCCCCTCCCTGCAAGGGAGGGGCGGGGGTGGGTGCGCGCGTCTGCGCGCTTACAAAGACTCTCCACCCCACCGCCAAAACAGCGACGAGCGAGGCATCGAGCCTCGCCCGTCGCTCAACCCACCCCCWACCCCTCCCTTGCAGGGAGGGGAGATCTGACGTGTCGATCCGCCTTAGAGCACTAGGTTTCGCGGACGCGCGCCGCTATATGGCGGGCGACCCAAGAGGATTTCGAATGTCAGTTCGTCCCTGGCGCGATATCACGCGCCGCAAGAGCCGCCAGATCATGGTCGGTAACGTCCCGGTCGGCGGCGATGCGCCTGTCACCGTCCAGACGATGACCAATACGCCGACCAGCGACCCGAAGGCGACGATCGACCAGATCCGGCGCTGCGAGGATGCCGGCGTCGATATCATCCGCGTGTCGTGCCCCGACGTCGAGTCGACCGCGGCACTCAAGCAGATCGTCCGCGCCTCGCGCGTGCCGATCGTCGCCGACATCCATTTCCATTATAAACGCGCGCTCGAGGCAGCCGATGCCGGCGCCGCGTGCCTGCGCATCAACCCCGGCAATATCGGATCGGCCGAGCGAGTGAACGAAGTGGTCGCCGCGGCCAAGGCCAATGGCTGCGCGATCCGCATCGGGGTCAATGCCGGCAGCCTCGAACGCGATTTGCTCGAGAAATATGGCGAGCCCTGCCCTGATGCCCTGGTCGAAAGCGCGCTCGATCACATCAAATTGCTCCAGGACCGCGACTTCCACGAATTCAAGGTCGCGGTGAAGGCAAGCGATCTGTTCCTCGCGGTCGCCGCCTATCAACAGCTCGCCGAAGCGGTCGATTGCCCGCTCCATCTCGGCATCACCGAAGCCGGCGGGTTCGTCGGCGGCACGGTCAAGTCGGCGATCGGGATCGGCAGCCTGCTGTGGTACGGGATCGGCGACACGATCCGCGTCTCGCTCTCGGCCGAACCCGAGGACGAGGTGCGCGTCGGGTTCGAAATTCTCAAGGCGCTGGGCATCCGCAATCGCGGCGTCCGCGTCGTGTCGTGCCCGAGCTGCGCGCGCCAGGGTTTCGACGTCATCCGCACCGTCCAGGCGCTCGAGGAACGGCTCCAGCATATCCGCACACCGATGTCGCTGTCGGTTCTTGGCTGCGTGGTCAACGGGCCGGGCGAAGCGCGCGAAACCGATATCGGCATCACCGGCGGCGGCAACGGCAAACACATGGTCTATCTGTCGGGCGTGACCGATCACCATGTCCAGGACGCCGACATGATCGAGCATATCGTCAAGCTGGTCGAGGCCAAGGCAGCCGAGATCGACGCCGCCGACGAGGCGAAGGCGGCGTGAGGATCGTTCGCTGCGTCATTGCAGCGGCAATCGTTCTCGCCGCGCCGTCGCTAGCCGCGGACAGCGCAGCGCCGGTGAGCGTCTCGCCCCATCCCGAAGCACGCCCGTTCGGCGATCCCGATCGTGCCGGCCGCGACGTCGCCGATGCGATGGCGCGCGCCAAAACTAATGGCCATCGCGTGATCCTCGTGTTCGGCGCGAATTGGTGCCACGATAGCCGCGCGCTGGCCGGTTGGTTCGCCAGCCCGCGCTTCGCCGCGATGCTGGCGCCGCGCTACGAAATCGTCTGGATCGATGTCGGGCAGAAGGACCACAATCTCGATCTCGCGCGCCGCTTCGGGCTCGACGGGATCAAGGGAACGCCGACCGTGCTGATGCTCGATTCCGCCGGCAAGCCGCTCAACCTCAAGGACGCGCCGCGCTGGCACGACGCCTCGACGCGCAGCGAGGACAAGATCTATCGCTATTTCGCCCGATAATACGCGACAGGAGGGCACATGACCGACGGACGGTTTCGCCTGGCGCAATTGCTGGTCGGTCTGGTGGCGGTCTTCGCGATCGGGTTCGGCGGATACATGCTCGCCCAGCCGCTCCTCTGGTATCGCGCGCTGCCGACTGTGGTGTTCACCGGTCCATTCAACCAGCATTTCGTCCGCGATATCGGTGCGGCCTATCTGACATGCGGTCTGCTGCTCGGTTGGGCGATGCTCGATCTGCGCGTGCGGCGGCTGGCGGTGCTGGCGGGGGCATTGTGGCTGAGCCTGCACGCGCTGGTCCATTTGTACGAAGTGATCACCGGTATTTGCGGCGTGGCGATCTTCTGGCGCGATTTCCCTGGCGTGTTCGGGCCGCCGGCCTTGGCGCTGTTCGGTTGGTGGCTGGCACGGCGGTAAGTTCTTCTTAGCCATCACTATTAGCCAAGCCGCAATCGCCGTGCGGTAGAAGAGCGGCCATGAAATATGCGCTGCTCGTCGTGACCGTGATCGGAATCGTGATCGGCCTGGCCCTGCCGGGGGCGAAGCGCGCGCCGATCGCCGCCGCGCCGCCTGCCGCCGCGGCGCCCGCCGATCAGCCGCAGCCGACCGTGCTCGACCGCGCCGATAACGGCCATTTCTTCACCGTCGCCGACGTCAACGGCGAGCCGATCAAGTTCGTCGTCGACACCGGCGCGACCGAAGTCGCGCTGACCCAGGACGATGCGCGGCGGGCCGGGGTAAAGTTCGATCCCGGCCGGTTCGACGTCGTCGGCACCGGCGCGTCGGGCGATATCAGAGGACAGGAAGTCGAGCTCGAGGACGTCGTGCTCGACGGCAAGCGCGTCAGCGGCATTCATGCCGTGGTGCTCGATGGGCTGACCATCTCGCTGCTCGGGCAGAACTATCTCCGCCGTCTCGACAGCGTGGCGATCAGCGGCGACAAGATGACGTTGAAATAGTCTTCCTTATTCCCCTCCCATTCATGGGAGGGGTTAGGGGAGGGTATGTCCGAATAGTTGGCGGCGGGGACGAGCTAACACGCCCTCCCGCAGCCCCTCCCGCAAGCGGGAGGGGGGCTTTTCCACAAGCCCAGCTTCTCACCTCATGAGGGAAGGGGCTGGTGACGTAACGATCGCGTCCGGCTATCGCCGGGATCATGCCGCGCAGCCCCGCCTTCGTGTTTTCCGTCGCGGTGCTCGGCATCGCGGTCTTCTCGTCGATGGACGCGGTGATGAAGGTGCTGGTGATCGAGATCGGCGCCTATGACACCTTGCTGTGGCGGACCCTGGCCGGCGCGATCCTGACCGGGTTGATCTACCTGCCGCAGCGGCGTGGCTGGCCGTCGCGGGCGACGATCCGAGTCCATTTGATTCGCGGATCGGTGTCGGCGGTGATGGCGGTCACGTTCTTCTGGGGCCTGGCCCGCGTGCCGATGGCGCAGGCGATCGCGCTCACGTTCATCGCACCGTTGCTGGCGTTGTTCGGCGCGGGGTTCCTGCTCAAGGAGCATATCTCGCGCCGGGCCATCGTCGCCTCTTTGGTCGCCTTTGCCGGCGTGGGCGTGATCATGCTCGGTCAGGCGGCCTCGGCGCCGTCCCCCGACCGGTTCCGCGGTACCGTCGCCGTGCTGCTCTCCGCGGTCTGCTACGCCTATAACATCGTGCTGATGCGTCAGCAGGCCCTGGTCGCCGGGCCGCAGGAAGTCGCTTTCTTCCAGAGCGTGATCGTCCTCGTGATCCTGGCCGCCGGCGCGCCGTTCATGGCGCATGTGCCCGATATGCGGCATGCGCCCGCGATCGTCGGGGCGGCGGTGCTGGCGACGGTATCTTTGCTGCTGCTCGCCTGGGCCTATGCACGCGGCGAGGCGAACTATCTCGCGCCGACCGAATATACCGCTTTCATCTGGGCGTCGTTATGGGGCTGGGTCGTGTTCAGCGAGCAGATCGCGCTCTATACGCTGGCCGGCGCCGCGCTGATCATCGCCGGCTGCCTGATCGCCGCGCGGCGGCGGTCGATCGAAAATGTGGAGGCTGCGTTTTGACCGTCAATATTCGTCCCGCGACGCCGCAGGATGCGGCGCTGATCCTGCGCTTCATCCGTGAACTCGCGGAGTTCGAACGCGAGCCGGACGCAGTAAAGGCCACCGAGGAGAGCCTGGCGCATGCCTTGTTCGACGAGCGATCGGCCGAGGCGGTGATCGCCGAGCAGGAGGGAAAGCCGATGGGCTTTGCCCTGTTCTTTCACAATTTCTCGACCTGGACGGGGCGCAAGGGCCTTTATCTCGAAGACCTGTACGTGACGCCGGAGGCGCGCGGATCGGGTGTCGGCACAGCCTTGTTGCGGCATCTGGCGGGGATAGCGCTCGATCGCGATTGCGGACGCTTCGAATGGGCGGTGCTCGACTGGAACACGCCGGCGATCGATTTCTATACCGCCATGGGCGCCGAGAGCTTGGACGAATGGCGCATCCGGCGCGTCACTGGCGATGCGCTTGCCAAGTTGGCGGGGCGTGGCTGATGGCCTGGGCGGATTGTTCGAGGTCGGTTTCACCACCTGTCTTCGCCACGTCGACGGCTTTCGCAACTTGTGGTGGACATTGGGCTTCCTCGCTTCGGTAACCTTGTCGATGGCTCTACTGGAATATGCCTCGCGCTCGATCGCGATGGGCACGGCCTATGCCGTGTGGGGCGGGATCGACGCATTGAGGACGGTCATCGTCGGCATTGCATGGTATCAGGAGGCGGCGAGCCTGCCGCGACTCCTGTTGATCCTCGGCCTAGTCGCGTGCATCGCCGGACTGAAGATCACGGGAGCACGCTGATGGCGGCGGATGAAGGGCTGATCGACTGGGTGACCGAGGCGATGGAGCCGGTTGGCCGTGTCACCAAGCGCGCGATGATGGGCGGCGCGACGCTCTATTGCGACGGCACCATCTTCGCGATCGTCGCAAGCGGCGGCGGCCTGTGGCTCAAGGCCGACGCCCAAAGCGACGCCGTATGGGACGAAGCGGGCTGCGAGCGCTTCACCTACGAGATGAACGGCAAGACCGGCAGCATGAATTATCGCCGCGCGCCCGACGAGGTCTATGATGATGCCGACGAACTCAGGCGCTGGGCGGCGCTGGCGATCGAGGCGGGAAGGCGTGCGCCGAAGAAGGCGCCGCCGCGGAGAACGGCGAGGGCGGCGACGCGGGGCCCGCGTCCCTCGCGCAATTGAGCTAATATTCTCCCTCGCACGATGGGTGGAAATCGAACGGGGTGGGCGGCAGTCTCGGCGGTCGGCAACGCGTTAGCGGACGTTGGAACAAGGTGATCGCGCGCTTTTTCATCGCTTCGACCCCCGCGATATAATCATCCTGCGCCGCTGCTAGTCCCTGCGTGTAGGACGCGGCTTGTGCACGCGTCGTGCGCGGACATAGCCGTGTCAGCTCACGGAGCAGTTGGCCCATGCGTCGCCACAACGCGACCTCACCGAGGCGACGCTCATACCGTAAATAGGTTTGCACGCTTGAACAATCGTGGCCCGACATCTGGATCCCGAGGGTCGAGCCGTTATCGACAAGCTCCGCTTTGAAGTCGCCAGTTGGTGCTCGCCAGCGCAAGTGGAGACTGCTCCCTTCTGCCGGAATGTCGAGTATCGGCGGCGTTTGGGCATCAGCCGTGTTTTCGACGAGCGAGATCGACCCGAACGAGATGCTGCGCTCGGTCGCCATAGCAGGCGCAGCAGCACCGAGGAGTAGTATGATTGTGATGAGATGATGCAACATTACATGACTATGTAAGACATTACAGCAGTTGACAACGTAAAGTTAGACTCGCCGTCGTGCGAAGACACTCGCGGCAAAGGATGCCACGATCGCCGTCACCAGGATCGCGAACCAGGCGTAGGTAAACCCCGCCATCATCATCGCATTTGGTAGTAGCCAGAACCCATCGACCGCCGCCGCACCGCCGACCGCGATGACCAGCCCGAACAGCATCGGCCACAGCTTGAACGCGCGGATCAATGCCAACCCGATCAGCGTCGTGCCGATCGCGAGCATGCCGAACTTGATGTGGACGGCCCACCACAGGCCTTGAAGCTGTGCTGGCGCCCCGGGCAGGTCGCCCATGATCCGCCACATCACCAGCCCTTCGATCTCGTCGCTGAGCGCGGCGATGAGCAGCATCGCGATGATCGCGCGTTGCACGCGACCGCGGCTCGCCGCGATCGCTGCCAGGACCAGGAACGCGGTGTAGGACGGGATGAAGCCGAGCGCGTCGAGCCACAATCCCGTATTCTGTGCGTCGATCAGGCTCGCGCGACACGCACCCGAACCGAACAACGCGGCAACATCGCCCGGCGTCCGGGCCAGCTCGAAGGCCAGAATCGGCCCCAGCTGCCCGGACCCGGCGAACGTCCCGCAGGCGACCAACCCGGGGATCTTCCCGAACGCAAAGGAACAGGCAAACGCCACCAGTCCCGCCAGCACGCACAAGCGCCAGGCGGTGCGTGGCCTCACGCCGCCTCGGTTGCCTTGGCGCGTTCGATCGCCTCGATCACGATCTGGCGGGCTTCGGCCGCATCGCCCCATTTGCCGACGCGCACCCACTTCTCGGCCTCGAGGTCCTTATAGTGGGTGAAGAAATGTTCGATCTGGGCGAGCACGATCGAGGGCAGATCCCCCCGCTCGCCGACGTCCGAATAATAAGGGAAGGTCGAATCGACCGGGACGCAGATCAGCTTCTCGTCGCCGCCATGCTCGTCTTCGAGATTGAGCACGCCGATCGGCCGCGCGCGGACGACACAGCCGGGGACGAACGGCGAGCGCGCGATCACCAGCGCATCGAGCGGATCGCCATCGGGCGACAAAGTGTGCGGAACGAAGCCGTAATTGGCCGGGTAGCGCATCGGCGTGTGCAGGATCCGGTCGACGAACAGCGCGCCCGACTTCTTGTCGAACTCGTATTTCACTGGCTCGCCGCCGACCGGCACTTCGATAACGACGTTCAGGCTCTCGGGCGGGTTGTCCCCGACCGGTATCAAATCGATCCGCATGTCATTCCCTATATGGCGTGGCGCGCCGCCCCGTCTCAGCGGGGCTGGAGCAGCAGGTCGAGACCGCTCTCCCCGGTCCCGGTCTTCACCAGATGCGGATAGCGCAGCCCGTCATGATAGTCGATGCTCACGCTGCGCACTTCTTCGCCCGCCTTGACCAAAAGGACGATGGGCGCCTTGCCGCCCTTGGCCTCGGTCACCGCCGCCTTCAGGCGATCGTCCGAATAAGCCAGGCCGTTCACGCCGACGATCGTGTCGCCGACGGTCAGCCCGGAGTCGAAGGCGGGGCTGCCCCAGCGCACTGATCCCAGGCTGGCGTCGCTGCCGATTTGGAAGCCGAGCGAATAATAGAAGTCGGTGACCTTGCGCCCGCGCTCGGCCTGTTTGCCGATCGCGGGCTGCACGTCGGTATAGACGAGCTTGTAGCCGTTGCGGTCGAACCCCCCGAGCGGTGCCGGCTCGCCGACGCCGTAGAGCCGCTTGGTCAACAGGCCGCGCCAGTCATAGGGCTGGATCTTGTCGAGCGTCGCGACGACATCGTCGAACGTATAAGTGACCTCACCCCAATCGCCGTCATTGATGCCGAAGAAAGCCCGGGCGAAATCGTCGATCGACTTGCTGCCCTTCGATTGCTGGCGAAGGATCGAATCGACCTCCATCCAGATCAGCAGGCCTTCGTTATAATAATCCTCCGACCGCTGGTTGCTGGTCCAGCCCTTGGGCCGGCGGTTGGAGATGATCGGGTCGTTGGTCGTGTCGATCATCGGGCGCCAGTTGCGGCCCGGCGTATTGTCGAGATTGGCCATGATCGCGGCATAGCCGTCGAGCGTATCCTGTTTCGACACCAGTCCCGACCGCGCCTGAAGCACATAGCCCCAGAATTGCGTCTGCCCCTCATAGACCCAGAGCAGGCTGTTGCGCATCGGATAGAGATAATCGGGCGTCCACAGATCGGCACCGCGGCGGAACTTGCCGTCCCAGCTATGGGTATATTCGTGCGGCAGCAGGTTGCGCGCGCCGGCGTTGTTCTCCCACTCGCTGAAATAGCCCATCCGCGTGCCGTTCTCGGAACTGCGATGATGCTCGAGGCCGATCCCGCCAAGCTCGTTCGAGATCGACAGCAGGAATTCGTAATGGTCGTAATGCTGCGCGCCGAAGGTGCGGACGGCCTGTTCGACCAGGCGCTTGTGCGCGTCGATCATCGCCGGGGTCGCCGAATCGAGTTCCTTTTGGGTGTCGGCATAGACGTTGAGATTGACGCGTTCGCTGAGCGGCCACTTCTTGTAATAGCGCCCGGCCAGGATCGGGCTGTCGAGCAGGATCTCGTAATTGGTCGGCTCGTAGGTGTAGGTCGACCCCGCAACCTTGGCGTTGAGCGCTGACGACGCGGTCCAGCCTTCCGGATATTTGACCGTCATGCGGATCGGGATCTGCCGCACGAAATAGCCGGCGGGGTAGAAGCTTGTGCCGATCGGCTCGAGGCTGAGCAGGTTGCGCGTGACCATCATGCGGCCCTGGTCGCCCTTGGTCGAGGTGACGTATTTGAACGTAACCTCGATCGACTTGGCGCCCTTGGGAACGTCGAGATGGAACGCATAGACCTCGGCCGGATCGCGCTTCCACGCGACCGCCTTGCCGGCGGCGGTGATATGCAGGTCGACTACCTTGTCGATCTCGTTGCGCGGCGTGTGTCCCCCCGGCACCCATTTGGGATAAAGCAGCACCATCTCGCCGCTCCCCGAAACCGGGATATTCTCCTTGATGACGTAGATGCCGCGCGCCGTGTCGGTCGCATCCACCTCAAGCGTCAGTGTTCCCGGATACGGCTTGTCGACCGCGACCGGGATCGTGTTCTCCACCGGTGTCGGCTGCGGCTTCGAATTTTCGGCGAGTGCGACGGTGGCGACAGAGGAGGCGAGCAGGACGGCAAGAGCGGCGCGACGGAGCATTGAGCAGAACCCCTTTTTGATGTGCGGCCGTCCTAGGACGGCGATACACCCGCCGTCCAGTAGCTAACGCTACGGAAACAGTAGAATTAACCGCCGCCGATCGAATTGATCGTGAAGGCCAGCACGCCCAGGTTGAAGACGAACGCGGCCAGGCAATGGCCGGTGACGACGCGGCGGACGCGACGGCTCGTGATGTCGACATCGCTGGTCTGGAAGGTCATGCCCAAGGTGAAGCTGAAATAGACGAAATCCCAATAATCCGGGTCGTCGCAATTGGGGAATTCGATCCCGGCGCTGTCTTCGTTATCCTCTGCCGGAAGATAATAGAGATGCGCGTAGTGGAGCGCGTAGATCATGTTCGAAAAGGTCCAGGCGAGCACCAGCGACACCAGCACCAGCACGATCGTGAAGGGCGTCGCCTTTTCAAGCTTTTCGGTCACCACCGAGACCATGATGATGATCGACGTCACGACGGTGAGCAACAATAGAAAGGCGCGATTGGCATCGTTGCGCTGCGCCGCCGCGCGCATCTGCTCGGCCGTCCCGCGCGCGAACAGCGGCATGATCGAGATGAGGAAGATACCGGCGGCGATATCGAACGCGATCATCGCGCCCCGCCCGTAACCCTGGGCCGGGATCGTAAAGAACAGTCCCACAACGAAGATCGCGACGAATGCAATGAAGCGGGGAGGCGCGAGCCGGTGACCGAGATGCATGTTCGCCATGACGAAACGCTAGCGCACGACGCACACGTCTACTAGAGAGCGCCGCCAACATGGCGCGTATCGAGACACCCCGGCCGATCAGAGGCACCCAGGACATTTTCGGCGACGAGCAGCGGCGCTTTGCCCGCGTGCTCGAGGCGTTCGATCATGTCCGCAAATTGTACGCGTTTCAGCGTGTCGACCTGCCGGTGTTCGAGGACACTCAGGTGTTCGCGCGCTCGATCGGCGAGACCACCGACGTCGTTTCCAAGGAAATGTACACGTTCGAGGATCGCGGCGGGGATTCGCTGACCCTGCGCCCCGAATTCACCGCAGGGGTGTGCCGCGCCTATCTGACTCAGGGCTGGCAGCAATATGCGCCGCTCAAGTTGGTTACCTCGGGGCCGCTGTTCCGCTACGAACGCCCGCAAAAAGGGCGCTATCGCCAGTTCCACCAGATCGACACCGAAGTGATCGGCGCGGCCGAGCCGGCGGCGGATGTCGAACTGCTCGCCTTTGCTGATCAGCTGCTCCACGAACTCGGCATTGCCGATGGCGTGACCTTGCAGCTCAACACGTTGGGCGATGCCGAGACGCGCGATGCCTGGCGCGCGGCATTGGTCGCGCATTTCGAGCAGCATCGCGGCGAACTGTCCGAAGACAGCCTCGTCCGGCTCGACAAGAATCCGATGCGGATCCTCGACAGCAAGGATCCGCGCGATCGCCCGATTGCCGACGCCGCGCCGGACATCGACGCGCATCTGACGAGTGAGGCGGGAGCTTTCTTCGAGAAGGTTACCAAAGGGCTCGACGCGGCGGGCGTGGCGTGGACGCGCAACGGTCGGCTGGTGCGTGGGCTGGACTATTATCGCCACACCGCGTTCGAGTTCGTCACCGACCGGCTGGGCGCGCAGGGCACCGTGCTCGCGGGCGGGCGGTATGACGGCCTGATCGAGTCGCTGGGTGGGCCGGCGACGCCGGGCGTGGGTTGGGCGGCCGGTGTCGAGCGGTTGGCGATGCTCCTTGAAGAGCAAGAGTCGGAACGCGTTGCCGTTGCGATCATTCCCTTCGGTGAGGAAGCAGAAGCCATCGCCTTATCCGTGTTGGCGGACTTTCGCCGGGCGGGCGCGTCAGCCGATATGGCGTTCAAGGGCAATCTCAAACGGCGTCTGTCGAAGGCGAACGCGCAAGGGGCGTCCCTTGCGATATTGCTCGGCGACGAAGAGGTGGCCAACCGGACATTGACGGTGAAGGTGCTGGGTACGGGCAAGCAATTGAGCATTGCGGGCAGCGATGTTGATGCTCTTCTGCATGCGGCGTTCCTCTATTCCACGGGTGTGGCGGACGCTGATGTCGAAGGCGATTCGGTGCTGGAGGAAATGCTCGAGGAGTGGCGTGAGGGGTTGTGGACAGCCGAGACGGGCGCCGCATGACCTCCATCTCTCCCGAGCGGATCGCGCAGATCGAGGCGCGGCGCGACGAATTGTCGGCGTTGATGTCGACCGGCGATTTGTCGGGCGAGCGCTTCGTCCAGGTGTCGAAGGAATATGCCGAGATCGAGCCGGTGGCCAAGGCCGCGGGCGAAGTGCGCCGGTTGCGCGCCGAACTCTCGACCTTGAGCCATATGGCCGAGGACGATGCCGCCGATGGTGAGCTGAAGGCGATGGCGCGCGAGGAGATCGAGGAGATCCGCGTCGCGCTGCCCGAGGCCGAGCGCTCGCTGGCGTTGGCGCTGTTGCCGCGCGACGCCGCCGACGAACGCGCGGCGATGCTCGAAATCCGCGCCGGGACCGGGGGTGACGAGGCGTCGCTGTTCGCGGGCGACCTGTTCCGCATGTACCAGCGTTATGCCGAAGGGCAGGGCTGGCGAGTCGAACTGATCTCCGCCTCCACCTCCGAAGCCGGTGGCTTCAAGGAAGTCGTCGCCTCGGTCGAAGGCAAGGGCGTGTTCGCCAAATTGAAGTTCGAAAGCGGCGTGCACCGCGTGCAACGCGTGCCGGTGACCGAAAGTGGCGGGCGCATCCACACCTCTGCAGCGACCGTCGCGGTGCTGCCGGAAGCCGAGGATGTCGACGTCCAGATCGACGAGGCGCGCGATCTGCGGATCGACGTCTATCGCTCGTCGGGGCCGGGCGGACAGTCGGTCAATACCACCGACAGCGCGGTGCGCATCACGCACTTGCCGACCGGTTTGGTGGTGATCCAGCAAGACGAGAAGTCGCAGCACAAGAACAAGGCGAAAGCGCTCAAGGTGCTGCGAACGCGCTTGTACGAAGCGGAGCGCGAGCGGCTCGCCGCCGAGCGGTCGGGCACGCGCAAGGCGATGGTGGGCTCGGGCGACCGCTCGGAACGCATTCGGACGTATAATTTCCCGCAAGGCCGCGTGACCGACCACCGCATCAACCTGACCTTGCACCGCCTGCCCGAAATCCTCGAAGGCGATATGGACGAATTGATCGGCGCGCTGATTGCCGAGGACGAAGCCGAGCGGCTGGCGACGCTGGATGGCTGATTTCCCCTCCCGCTTGCGGGAGGGGCTAGGGGAGGGCGTGTGTCCTCCCCGGGGCGCATGACACGCCCTCCCCCAACTCCTCCCGCAAACGGGAGGGGAGTAAGATTAGCGCTTGCCACTGCGACACAGCGCCTCGCGGCCGTCTCCGACACCCCTCGTCTCGATGCCGAACTGCTGATGGCGCACGCGCTCGGTACGACGCGCGAGCAATTGCTGTTGCGGCACCTGGATGACCCCACGCCCTCCACCTTCGCCGCGCTGATCGACCGGCGCCTCACGCATGAGCCAATCGCCTATATCACCGGCACGCGCGACTTCTGGACGATCAGCCTGGCGGTCGGCCCCGGCGTGCTGATCCCCCGCCCAGACAGCGAGACGCTGATCGAGGCGGCAATCGAACACCTGCCGGATGTCGAGGCGCCGCTGAGGATATTGGACCTCGGAACAGGGCCGGGAACGTTGCTGCTCGCCGCGCTGGCGCACTGGCCCGAAGCGCATGGCCTGGGGATCGACGCGTCGCCGGAGGCGCTCGCCTACGCCCGGCGCAATGCCGAGTTACTCAATCTGGCCAATCGCGCCTCCTTCCGCCAAGGCAACTGGGCCGATGGCGTCGCGGGGGATTTCGACCTGATCCTCTGCAACCCGCCCTATGTCGCCGCCGACGAATCGCTTCCGGCCGAGGTGCGCGAGCACGAGCCCGGCGCGGCGTTGTTCGCCGGCCCCGACGGTCTGGACGACTATCGTGTCATCGCCACCCAGCTCCCGCCCCTGATCGCGCCCGATGGCATGGCGGCGATCGAGATCGGCGCGACCCAGGCCGAAGCGGTTTCCGCCTTGCTGATCGCGCAGGGCCTGAAGGTCGCGGTTCGCCGCGATCTGGCCGGGCGCGACAGGTGCGTCATCGCCACACCTTGAAAATGACACACTCCGGATACATATTTCTTCTTGGACAAACGCCCCGCACCCGCTATTGAGCGCGAAGGGGCAGACGATCTCAATCGACAAGTCGTTGAAATCGCGGGCCTGCCCAATCCATCGTCATTAGGCCGCTCGTCCGGCGGCCATGACAGGCCTTTCGCGCCTCCACCCAAGTTTCGGGTTCGGCGCGGGTGGCGCGTGGGATTTGCATCCTCTTGGAGCAAGGCCGGGTTTGTTTTGAACACAAGGACCACAGGACTTTGAACATAAATCGTCAGGCCGGCCGCCGTCGCGGCCGTGGTGGCCAGCGCCAGGGTGGCGGCGGTAATCCCAACGGCAACAATGGGAACCGCATCGACAACCGCGCGCGGGGCAATGCGAACCAGCTCTTCGAGAAGTACAAGACGCTCGCCGCCGAGGCACAACGTCAGGGCGACCGCGTCAACACCGAATATTATCTGCAGTTCGCGGATCACTATTTCCGCGTCCTCGCCGAGAATCGCAATCGGTTCGAAGAGCAGAACCCGAATCAGGCTCAACAGCGCCGCGGCCGCGAGGACGCGTTCGATGATGAGGATGAGGGTTACGAGGACGATGGCGCCGAGGGCGAGAGCCAGGAGCCACGCCGCGAGATCCAGGCCGAACCGCGCCGGGAGAGCCGCAACCAGGATCGCGACGATCGTGGCAATCGCGACGACCGCGGCAATCGTCAGGATCGCGGCAATCGCGAACCGCGCGAGGATCGTGGCAATCGCTATAACGGCAATGCCAACGTCAACGCTGGCGCCAACGGCAACGTGAACGGCTATGCCGAGAACGACACCGACGAGGTGAACAGTGTCGAGGTGGCTGAGGTCGCTGCACCGGTCGAGGAACGCGCCGAGCGTCCGTCGCGCCGGGGCCTGCGTCCGCGCCGCGAACCGCGCGTGGTCGAGGCGAGCGAGGGTGAGACCTTCGACGCGTCGCTGCTCCCGCCGTCGCTCGGCATTTCGGCCGGCACCGAAGGCGAGGAAGAGCCCGCTCCCAAGCCACGCCGCCGCCGCACGCCGCGTGCGACCGAACCGGCTGCCGACGCCGCCGAGTAATAGCCGTCAACCCGATGCTGGCCTCGTGCCGTATCCCGATTGCCTGAGATCCCAGCGTTCGCTGGGATGACAGAATGAAACGCCCGGTCGGACCCGTTCCGCCCGGGCGGTTTGTTTTGTGCCTTAGCCCAGCGTTGAACGGCTTCCGCAAATGACGGCTTGCGGCCCAATATCGGCCACTCGCGCCAGCCTTCGAGAAAGGCCTCTTTGTATACTTTTCTGCCGTTAGGCTTGCCCGTCTCGTGTGACCGGGATAGCTTGCGGAACAGGCTTGGCCCGCGCCTCCTCCCTCCAGTTGGGGAAGTATCGCACATACGGGGCGACGAGAGTCATCGGACCATCTGTTCGAGCGTTCGCATAAGGAGGGATTGCGTTTCTGGCTCGGAATGGAGGTTTGCGATGCGCCTATCCGTACCGATCTATCAGCTAAAGCGCCGGGCCAAATTATTGGCGCGAGCCGAAAAAGTCCCCTTGCATGAAGCGCAGGATCGGATTGCCCGCAAGGAAGGCTTTCGCGCCTGGAGCGCGCTGTCCGCATGCATGACGGCGAACTCGCCAGCGTCCGCATTGCTGCCGAAGCTAGCCGACGGTGATATGCTTTTGCTTGGCGCTCGTCCGGGACAGGGCAAAACTCTGCTGGGCATACAGCTTTTGCTTGATGCTGCCCGCGACGGGAGGCGGGCTGTCCTCTTCACGCTGGAATATGCCGCTGAGGAGGCGATGCAGCTCGTCCTATCCGTAAATAATGGAGAGGTCAGGCACGCACCGGAAATCGTGACGTCGGGCGACATAAGCGCAAATCTTATCGTACAATATCTGTCCGGTTCGCCAACAGGAACCGTAGCTCTCATCGACTATCTTCAAATTTTGGATCAGCAAAGAAGCAAGCCACCGCTTTCGGAACAGATGCGCGTGTTGAGCGGATTTGCCAGGAAAAGCGGGGTCATCCTTGGCTTCATTTCGCAGATCGACCGTTCGTTCGATCCTAAGCGCGATCCTTTGCCTAGTCTTGACGACGTTCGCCTCCCTAACCCGATACCGGCAGGCATATTCTCGAAGGCCTGTTTCCTGCACGCTGGCGAAACTCGGCTTCAGCATGTCGTGTAGTGTTTCGAAGCGGCATCTTGAGCCACGCTCGGACGATAGCTCATCTCTCGATCGCTCCGGAATGGACACGACATTGCAGCTTCCACGATCTTTCAGCTTCCGTTCACCGGCCAATACGCTAGCTTTGTCTCAAACAAGACAAGGGGATGGTGATGCGCGGATTGGCGGTTTCGGTCTTGTTGCTGGTGCCGGGCGTCGCGTTGGCGCAGACGGCGCCCCAGCCCTCGGCGCAGGGTGATGTCTCGGTCACGATCTACAATAACGACCTGGCGCTGATCCAGGATACAAGGCGACTGGCCCTGGCGAACGGTGTCAACCGTCAGGAATTTCCCGACGTCTCCGACCGCATCCGGCCAGAGACGGTGCGTCTGTCGGTCGACGGCGCGTCGATCGTCGAACAGAATTTCGACTATGACTTGTTGTCGCCGAGCGCGCTGATCCAGAAGGCGGTCGGCCAGACCATCACGCTGGTCCGCACCAACCCGGCGACGGGCGCCGAGACCCGTGAGCGCGCCAAGGTGCTGGCGACCAATGGCGGCGTCGTGCTCCAGATCGGCAACAATATCGAGGTGCTGCGCGACGACGGGCTGCCGGTGCGCGTGGTCTACGATTCGCTGCCGCCCAATTTGCGCGCGCGGCCGACCTTGTCGATCTCGCTCGACGCTTCGGGCGGTGGTACGCGCCCGGCGACGCTCAGCTATCTGACCACCGGACTCGGCTGGAATGCCGATTATGTCGCGCTGTTCGACGAAGCGAAGAGCACGATCGATGTCCAGGGTTGGGTGACGCTGAGGAACGACAACAATGTCGCCTTCACCAATGCCGATACAATGCTGGTCGCGGGCGCGCCGGGGCAGGGCGGCGGCAATGCCGGCATGGCGCCGGGCACGCTCCCGGGTACCGAGCGTTCGGGACGCGCCCGGCTGGGGGATTTCTATCTCTACCCGGTCGGCCACCGCATCACGATCGCGCCCAATCAGCAGAAGCAGGTCAGCTTCCTGTCGGTCGGCGGCGTGCCGGCGAAGAAGCTCTATCAATATCGCAACGCCTGGTACGGCTCGTCGAGCGATCCCGTGAGCGCCGCCACGGTGTTGAGCTTTTCGAGTTCTAGAGATGGCGGACTCGGCGATGCGCTGCCTGCGGGGACGGTCCGCGTCTATATCCGCGACGCCAAGGGCCAGCCGCAATTCATCGGCGAGAATCGCATCGATCACACGCCGATGGGGTCGACCCTGGCGATCCGCACGGGCGAGGCGTTCGACGTCAAGATCAAGCCGGCGGTCGAGAAGCGCGAAAAGATCAACAGCGGGGAATGGGAGCGAACCGAGAAATTCCGCATCTCGGTCGACGGCGGCAAGCCGACCGTCGTCGAGCGCGAGGACGAAGTCACCTATTGGCGCACGACGATGAGCTATACGGTCACCAATGCGCGGCCCGAACCGGTCACGGTCGACCTGGTCCAGGCCGGGCTCGACCGCACTTACTGGCACGACACGCGCGTTTCGAGCGAATCGATCAAGGGCGAGCAACGGTCGCTCGACGAGCGGCTGTGGCATGTGACGGTGCCGGCCAACGGATCGACCGTGCTGACCGTCGCGTTCGACACCCGGTACTGACGGCGGGATCCGCGCGATGCGCGCCGCCTTGCTGTTGCTGTTCGTGCTGGCCGGCGCCGTGCCAGCGCGCGCGCAGACCGTCATCACCTCCGCCGGCCCCGACAAGGTATCGGTGACACTCTATCGCGACCCCAATCGCGGGGCGCAAAGCGCCATCAACCGGTCCTATCCGCAGGGCTTCGCGCTGGTCACCGAAACGCGCACGGTGACCATTCCCGCCGGGCCGGCGGTGATCCGGTTCGAAGGTGTCGCCGGCAACATCCTGCCCGAAAGCGCTTTGGTGTCGGGGCTGCCCGACGGGGTCGAGGAGAAGAATCTCGACGCCAATCTGCTGTCGCCGCGCTCGCTGTTCGAGCGCGCGCTAGGCCGTCGCGTTCTCGTTCGCCGCACCAACCCTGCGACGGGCAAGGCGCAGTTGCTCCAAGCGACTTTGCGCTCCTCGGCCAATGGCGCGGCCGTGCTCCAGTTCGGCGGGGCCTATGGTGACCTGCGCTGCTCCGGCCTGCCCGAAGCGATCGTTTATGACGGCGTGCCCGAAGGCTTGTCAGCCAAGCCAACGTTGTCGGTGAGGACGACGGCCAAGGCTCAGCGCCAAGTGACGCTGACCTTGTCTTATCTGTCGGGCGGGTTCGACTGGCAGGCGGATTATGTCATCGCGATGCGCAAGGACGGACAAAGCGCCGATCTGTTCGCATGGATCACACTCGCATCGACCGACGTCACCAGCTTCGTCGATGCCGATACCCAGGTCGTCGCGGGCAAGATCAATCGCACCGCCAATAGCAATTACGGTCCGCGCAATTTCGTCTCGTCGAGCTACCTGCCGCTGCAATGCTGGCCGCTGCCGGAATATGATCTGTCCAATGAGGAGCGCTATTCCGCCGACGCTGTGCGGGAAGCGCCCGCACCGCCGCCGCCGCCCCCACCGCCCGAACCGATGGAACTCGTGGTCTCCGCAAGCCGGGCCGGTTTTATGGCCGACGCGAAAGTGGCGACGGTCGAGGCGCTCGGCGACCTCAAACTCTATCGCTTCCCGACCCGCGTCACCGTCGCCTCGCAATCGCAGAAGCAGGTCGGGCTGATGAACAAGTCCGGCGTCAAACTCGCGCCGATCTATGTCAGCGATATTATGCGCGAGAACGCGCAGACCGGCTTGCTGCTGCGCGGCAAGAACACCACCGCCAACGGGCTCGGTGCCGCGATGCCGGCGGGCAAGGCGGCGGTCTTCAGCGACGTCGACGGACAGATGCTGCTGGTCGGCGAATCGGCGATCGACGACAAAGCCGTGGACGAATTGGTCGAATTCCGCATGGGCCAGCCGCAGAGCGTATCGGCGCGAGTGGTGGGCACACGCCGCCGTCCCAACGACCGCACCACCGGCTATACGCTGACCGTCACCAACGACCAGCCCTGGCCAGTGACCTACGAGACCAAGATTCACCTCTACGATTACGAGAAGATCGCGCGATCGAGCAGTCGGCTGGGGAGGAAGGACGGTGCGTCTTTCTGGACGACGATTATCCCCGCGAACGGTACCGCGACCTTATCCTACGCCGTGCGCGACGATCGCAAGCGGTAGGACAGTCCAGCTTTGCTCAGGTGCCGTCGGCCGGACGTGGCGGACCGTTTCAGCTTGCCGAATTCGCGGCTAAGGCAAGGGCGATGCAACGGCTCGCCATTTACGACATGGACAAGACGATCACCCGATCGCCGACCTGGATGCCGTTCCTCCGCGCCTGGGCCAGACGGCGGCCGTGGCGACTCGCGGCGCTAGCCGCCAGCGTTGCGCCGGCCGCGCTCTATCTCGGCAAACGCATCGATCGCGCGCGGCTGAAGGAAATGACGCAGCGGCTGGTGATCGGACGGCGGCCGGCGATTGACCAGGTCGATCAAGCCGCGGCGCGTTTCGCAAACCGAATCGTCGTCGGCAAGGTCTGGGACGATGCCCGCGCACGCATCGCGGCCGACCGCGCGGCGGGCTATCGCGTGGTGATGGCGACCGCCTCGTACGATTTCTACGTTCGCCCGATCGCTGCTGCCTTGGGCATCAGCGACGTCATCGCGACGCCGTCGACACTCGAAAACGGTCGTCTGCTGCCACGCATCGCGGGCGAGAATTGCTATGGCGATGCCAAGCTTCGCATGATTGAAGCGTGGATGGCGCGCGAGAGGATCGCGCGCCGGGACGCTCATGTCCGCTTCTATTCCGATCACGTCTCCGACGCGCCGACACTCGACTGGGCGGACGAAGCCTTCGCGGTTAACCCGCATGCGCCGCTGCTCGCGTTGGCCGGAGAGAAGGGCTGGACTGTCCTACGCTGGCGGTAGGTTCAGGCCATTGCGGTTGGTTTCCCCCTCCCTGAAAGGGAGGGGGTAAGGGGTGGGTTTAGCATCGGGCGAGGCTCGAAGCCTCGTCCGATGCTTTTTTGACGATCGGCCGACGAGTCTGTTGGGCGCGCAGACGCGCGCACCCACCCCCAACCCCTGCCTTGGCAGGGAGGGGAGCCGAAATCCTACAGCAATACATCCACCGCATGGATCACGAGCCCGACCAGCCCGCCGACCAGGGTACCGTTGATACGGATATATTGCAGGTCGCGGCCGACCGCATTCTCCAGCCGCCGCGTGATCGTCTGCGCGTCCCAGCCGCGCACCGTTTCCGACACCAATCGCACGATCGCGTCACCATAATCGGCCGCGGTGCCGACCGCGGCACGGCGCGCGAAACGGTTGATCGTATTGGCGAGCTCGGGATCCTCCTGCAACGTCACGCCGAGCTGGTGGAGCGCCTCACCGAACCGCCCGGCCATCATCGCATCGGGATCGCGCGCGATCTTCAGCATCGCGCCGCGCATCTGTTCCCAAATGCCCTGCCACCAGTCCGACAGCGCGGGATTGTCGAGCATCTCCGCCTTGAACCCCTCGACCCGCTCGCGCATCACGGGGTCGAATTGCAGATCATAAGCGAGCTGCGCCAGACCTTCCTCAGCCTTGGCGCGCAGCGGGTGGTCGGGCTGCGACGCCATGTCCTGGATCATGCCGTCGAGCCCGGCGATGATCTTGTTGGCCAGCGTCTCGTCGAGCCCGGTCCAGCGCATCAGCGATCCGGCGCGCTCATGCACCATCGCGCGGATCACCGGTTCGTTAGCGGAGAGCACCTTGGCCGCCCATTTGATGATGCCGTCGAGCAGGGGCACGTGGCGGTTATCGGCAATCGCGGCGTTCAGCGCGTTGCCCAGCAATGGCGAGATTTCGAGCGAGCGCAGGCGCTGCGCCAGCGTCGTCCGCACCATCCCGCCCAGCCGTTCCTGGTCGAGCGATTCGAGCATGTCGGCGGCCAAGCGCGACGCGCCGCGCCTGAGCCGGCCTTCGCTCGCGCCCTTGGGGCTGGCCAGCCAGCGGCCGGCGGCGCCGGCGACGTCAACGCCCTGCATGCGCCGGGCGACGACGCGTGGGATCAGGAAATTATCGCGCAGGAATTGCGCGAGCGTGTCGCCGATCCGGTCCTTGTTCCTCGGCACGATCGCGGTGTGCGGGATGGGCAGGCCGAGCGGGTGGCGGAACAAGGCGGTCACCGCGAACCAGTCGGCCAGTCCGCCGACCATTGCCGCTTCGGCAAAGGCGCGGACGAATCCCCAAAGGGGGTGACGATCGCCCAGCGCGCGCGCGACCAGGTAGAGCGCGGCCATCGCCACCAACAGAGCGGTGGCGACCAGCCGCATCCGCCTGAGGGCAGGGGGCGCGGCAGTCGGGCCGGGAACGGACAGTCGCGCCAACTTCATGCCCGAAACAATCCCCCAAAGCCGGGATTGTTCAAGCCCTCCTTATGCAACCGGTCGTCATTCGGCCGGTTGCGGCCCCTGTTCGCCATGGTCATAGCCAATCGGCTTGGGTGCATCCGGATGGTCGAGTATCGGCCGGCTATCGTCGCCGGGACGATAGGTCAGCAGCACGCGGCGCAGCCACGGCCCGGCCCATTCCTCGATCCCGATCGCCAGGCTGAAGCTGGCCGGCACGATCAGCAATGTCAGCACGGTCGACAGGATCAACCCGCCGATCACGACGATGCCCATCGGCGCGCGCCAGGACGCATCGCCCGACAGCGATACTGCGGTCGGCACCATGCCCGCCACCATCGCGACCGTGGTCATGACGATCGGCTGCGCGCGCTTGTGACCGGCATCCTCGATCGCGGCCAGGCTGGGCACGCCTTTGCTCATCTCTTCCAACGCGAAGTCGATCAGCAGGATCGAGTTCTTGGCGACGATCCCGATCAGCATCAGCAAGCCGATATAGACCGGCATCGAGATCGGCTGACCGGCGATCCACAAGGCGATCAACCCGCCCAGCGGCGCCAGCAGCAGCGAGCCCATGTTGACGAACGGCGGCAGGACGCGGCGATAGAGCAGCACCAACACCGCGAACACCAGGAACACGCCGGCCACCACCGCGACCAGGAAGTTGTAGATCATCTCTGCCTGCCATTTGGCCTGACCGAGCGTCAGTTGCTGCACGCCATTGGGCAAATGCTGCATGATCGGCAGCGCGTTGATTTCCTTCCACGCCTGGCTCGACACCAACGGCTTGCCGGTCTTGGGATTGAGGCCCAAATCAGCGCCGATCGTCAGCTGGCGCTGCAACTGGACACGTTGAATCTTCGATGGGCTGGCGCCGAAGCTGATATCGGCAACGGTCGACAGCGGTACAGATCCGCCATTGATTGTCGATACCGGAATGTTCTGGATCGTCGCCATCCGCGAGCGCGCCGATTGTTCGAGCGCGACGGTGATCGGCACCTGGCGATCGCTGAGCGAAAATTTTGCCTTGTTCTGGTCGATATCGCCCAAGGTGGCGAGGCGCACCGCGCTCGACAGCGCCTGCGTCGTCACGCCCAGATTGGCAGCGAGATCGAATCGCGGGCTGACCACCAGTTCGGGCTGTTGCAGATCGCCCTGGATACGCGGCGCCGTGACCGATTTAAGCTTCGACAGCTGCTGCACGATCGTCTGCGCGGTCGAGGTCAGCAATTTCGGGTCGTCGCCCCCCAGCACGATGGTGATGTCGCGCCCGCTCGATCCCCAACCCTGCTGTGAGCGGAACGAGACGCGCGCGTCGGGGATCGCGGCCAGGGTCGGCGCCAGTTGGCGCTCGAACTGGACGCTCTTGAGATCCTTGTCCTTCTTGAAGATCGCGGTCACACGGCCGTTGCCGACGAACGCGCGTGAATAGACGTCCTCGACCTGCGGCTGCTTCTTGAGCAGGGCCGCGACCTTGTCGACCACCGCTTGAGTCTGGGCCAGGGTGGTACCGGGCACCATTTCGATGCTCGCCGTCGATGCGTCCTGATCCTGATCGGGCTGGAACGATTGCGGCAGGATGGCGAAGAAGACCACCGTCAACGCCAAGGCTACCGCGCCCGCCACGATTGACGACCAGCGATGGCGCAGCGTCCAGCGCAATGCCGCCATATACCAGTTCATCATCCGGCCTTCGCCATGCGAGGCATGGCCCTTGGCCTTGAGGAAATAGGCCGCGATCATCGGCGTCAGCAAACGCGCGACGGCCAGCGACATCAGCACCGAGGCGACGACGGTCAGGCCGAAATTCTTGAAGAACTGGCCCGACACGCCCGGCATCAGGCCGACCGGCAGGAACACCGCGACGATCG
Organism: Sphingomonas sp. P4_G3; assembly: GCF_056401105.1. Taxonomy (NCBI): domain Bacteria; kingdom Pseudomonadati; phylum Pseudomonadota; class Alphaproteobacteria; order Sphingomonadales; family Sphingomonadaceae; genus Sphingomonas; species Sphingomonas sp. P4_G3. Next base: position 40,265 of record NZ_JBFUJZ010000013.1, on the reverse strand, counting down.
ACATGGTCGTCGCGAGCACCGCCAGGCCGATCTCGTCGGCGGCGTCGATCGCCGCCTGATAGGCGGTCTTGCCCATGCGCATGTGCCGAACAATGTTCTCGATCTCGACGATCGCGTCGTCGACCAGCACGCCGGCGACCAGGCTCAACGCGAGCAAGGTCATCTGATTGAGCGTGAAGCCGAGTTGTTGCATCACGAAGAAGGTCGGGATTGCCGATAGCGGGATGGCCAGTGCCGAGATCGCGGTCGCGCGCCAGTCGCGCAGGAACAGGAACACGACGAGGACGGCCAGGCCCGCGCCTTCGTACATCGCTTCCATCGCCGAGTGATATTGCATCTCGGCATATTGGACGTTGTTGAAGATCAGCTTGAACTTGACCTTGGGATTCTTCTTCTCGAGGTCGGCGAGCTTCTTCTCGGCGCCATGGAACACGGTGACGTCCGACGCGCCCTTGGCGCGCTGGAAGTCGAACGAGATGACCTGCGCGCCGTTGAGCTGCGACGCCGACCTTTGTTCGGCGAACTGATCGACCACGGTGGCGATATCGGTCAGGCGCACCATGCGGCCGCCACCGGCCGAAATCTGCGTCTGGCCGAGCGCATAGGCGTCCTTGGCATTGCCGAGCACGCGCACGGTCTGTTCGGAGCCCGCAATCTCGGCGCGGCCGCCCGCGGCGTTCATATTGACCTGGCGCAGCTGGGCGTTGACCTGGCTGGCGGTCAGGCCGAGCGACTGAAGCTTGTCGGGATCGAGCTTGACGCGGATCTCGCGGCTGACGCCGCCATTGCGTTCGACCGTCGCCATGCCCGACACCGACTGCAATTCCTTGGTGACGGTATTGTCGATGTACCAGCTCAGCTGCTCGATCGTCATGTCGGTCGAGATCGCGGCATAATTGGCGAGGTCATTGCCGGTGGTGTTGGCGCGTTCGACCTGCGGCTCGAGGATGCCGTCGGGCAGGTTGCCGCGAATCTGTTGCAGCGCGCTGCGCACATCCTCGACCGCGCGATCGATCGGCGTGCCGATATCGAGCTGGACGATCGTGACCGAACTGCCCTCGGTCACGTTCGAGTTGATCTCGTCGATTCCCGACAGACTGCGGACCGCGGCCTCGACCTTCTGCGTGACCTGATTCTCGAGTTCGGTCGGCGCGGCGCCCGGTTGGCTGACCGAAACGATCACGACCGGAAAATCGATATCCGGATCGTTGTTGACCTGCATCGTCGCGAAGCTGACCAGGCCGGCCACCGTCAGCATGAAGAACAGGACGAGGCTGGGGACCGGGTTGCGGATCGACCAGGCGGATATGTTGCGGAAGCTCATGCGAACGCCCTCTTCAAAGCTTGCGCAGCTGTGGCTTGACCTTCTGGCCGGGGCTCAGGAACGCCCCCGCCGACAACACCACGCGCTCGTTACCGACCAGGCCCTGAACGATCGCGACGCCGCGATCGGTCACTTCGCCGGTCTTGATCGCGCGGCGCTCGACCTTGTCGTCCTTGTCCAGGATATAAACGAAATTGCCGGTCGCGTCGGTCTGGATCGCCGAGTTCGGCAGGATCGGCGACGTGTTCGCGCCGCCATAGATCGTCGCCGCGGCGAAGCCGCCCGGGCGCAACGTGGCGTCGAACGGGATCGCGATGCGGACGATGCCGCGGCGGGACTGCGGATCGATGACCGGGGGCAGCTGCCACACCTGGCCGGCGAACGACTGGCTGCCGCCGACCGGTGTCACTTGGGCGCGTGAGCCGACCGAGATGCCCTTGATGTCGCCCTCGGCCACTTCGGCCCTGAGCTCCATCTCGCCGCCCTTGGCCATACGGAACAGCGTGCCCGAGCCCGAGCTAACGATCTGGCCGGGCTCGACCATGCGCGCCAGCACCAGGCCGGCGGCGGGCGCCCGGATATCGAGCCGCCCGTTGCGCGCCTGCGTCTCGGCGAGCTGCGCCTGCGCGACCTTCACCCTGGCATTGGCTGCCGCGAGCGTCGCTCCCTTGCGTTCGAGATCGGCCTTGGAGATGAAACCGCGGTCGACCAGCGCCTTGGCGCGGTTATATTCGCTCAGCGCGATATCGGCGTCCGACTTGGCCACCGCGATCGACGCGGCAAGGCTGCTGGCGGTCTGCACCTGGACCGAGCGGTCGACAGTCGCGAGGGTCTGGCCGGCGGCGACCCATTGGCCCGGCTGCACCAGCACCGCGGTCACCCGGCCGCCTTCGCCGGCGACGCCGACAGGCATATCGACCCGCGCGGCGAGCGACCCCGTCGCCGACACCATGCGGTCGACCGAATTGCTCCCCGGCGACCCCACCGACACGGTCGGCATCTGGTCCTCGGGCGCGCCGCTGGCGGTCGTGCCGCCGGTCCCTGCCGCGGGCTTGGCGGCCGGACGCATCATGAAGAAGGCAGCGATCAGCACGACGATGATTGCGCCGATCCCGCCCAGGACCAGCCAGCGACGCCGCGGCGTCGCGGTTTCGTCGGTGAGCGCGTACATGCCGCTCGACTCGTAATTCATGTCAGCCACGTTCCCCATGTGCCCTGTCATTGAGGCACCATCAGGGCCTCCGTTGGAACTGTATTATAGAAATAAAGCACCGACCTCAAGAGGCTCGGTGCGCTACTCCAATAATGTCCTTTTCGGCCGCGAATCGCAATCGGTAACGCCATTTCGTGTCGGAAACGGTTGCATTTGCCGGCGCTTTGGGCGGACGATGCGGAACCGCCGATTAAAAAGGCGGTAAGGAGGGAAGTTCGATGCCCGAAAGATCGATTCTAGGATGGCTGCTGATCGGCCTTGTCGCCGGCGTGTTGGGCAAGTTCGTCATGCCGGGCAAGGATCCCGGCGGGTTCATCGTCACGATCCTGATCGGCATCGCCGGCGCATTGCTGGCCGGCTTTGTCGCGCAGACGATGAACTGGACCTTGGTCGGCGGCTGGCAGAATTACGCGGCGGCAACCGCCGGCGCGATCGTGCTGCTCGCTTTGTACCGGGTGGTGGTCAGTCGTCGCGTATAGAGCGTGATGGCGTGTTCGCGTAAGGCCGCGACCTCGTTCAGGTTGGTGTAGTCCGCCCTGTGGCACGGGCGCCGAGGGCGGAATGATCCGTCATGTCTGGAGGACATATGCGTTTGCTTGCCACTGCCGCCGTCATCACCCTGTCATCGATCGCGGTCGCTCCCGCGTTCGCTCAGACGATGCCCGTCGCGCCGACGGTGATCCCGGACGGGACCCTGCTCGACGTCACCGCAACCGGCAAGACCACGCGCGTTCCCGATCTGGCGACGATCCGCGCCGGTGTCGTCACCCAGGCACCCACCGCCGCGGCGGCATTGTCCGACAACGCCAATCGCATGAGCGCGGTCCTGTCGGCGCTGAAGCGCGCAGGCATCCAGCCGCGCGACATTGCGACCGCCAATGTCTCGCTGCAGCCGCAATATCGCTATGAGGACAACAAACCGCCGGTCATCACCGGCTATCAGGCGACCAACAATGTCTCGATTCGCTTCCGCGACATCGCCAAATCGGGTGCGATTCTCGACGCGCTGGTGGCGCAGGGCGCCAACCAGATCGACGGGCCCAATCTCTCGCTCGACCAGCCCGATGCCGCGCTCGACGAAGCGCGAGTCGATGCGGTCAAGCGTGCCCAGGCGCGCGCGCAGCTTTATGCCAAGGCGGCCGGCCTATCGGTGTCGCGCATCCTGACGATTGCCGAAGGCGGAGAAATCGCCGGACCGCCGCCGCCGATGCCGGTCTATCGCATGGCCGCCGCCAAGGCGGCCGACACGCAGGTGATGCCGGGCGAGAGCGACGTGACGGTGACGATCACGGTGCGCTTCCTGCTCAAATGACGAGAAAGGGGCCGCTCCCAAGATGGGAACGGCCCCTCCGTTTGTTCGCGTTGTTTGCAGCTTCGCTGAGCCGACCGGCACCGTAACCGAAACAGACTCTAGCGAAACCGCCCGCGGTTGATCAGGGCGAGGACTGCCAGCAAGATGATCGCGCCGGCTACCGAATAGATAAACGTCCTGATCGTGATCGCCTGGTTGATATCGACGCCGAACAGCCAACCGGCGATGACCGCGCCAATGATCCCAACGACGATATTGACGATGATCCCCGATCCGCCGCCGCGCACGACCAGGCTGGCCAGCCAGCCAGCAAGCCCGCCGACGACCAGCCAGATGATGATGTTCTCAAGCATGTGCCGATTTCCCTCCGGTTACCGCGCGCGGCCGCGGTTGATAAGGTTGAGGAGGAGCAGCAGGACCACCGCGCCGACGAATGCGGCGACCAGCGCACCGATCGACGGCGGCCAACTGGCGATCGATCCGCTGCCGGGGAAGAGCGGGCCCAGCAGATAATTGCCGATGAACGACCCGACGATGCCGACGACGATATTGAGAATGAGGCCCTGCTGGGCGTCGGTGCGCATGACGATGCTCGCCAGCCAGCCGATCACGCCTCCGATAACGATCAGAAGAATCCAATACATCGCAACCCTCCTATTCGACGCGATCTGATGCGATCGGTCTTGGGGTTACGACTCTTCAGAAGGAATATATGTTCCGCCCCCGTTTTGAAACGGGGGCGGCGCGTCAGTATTTCTGCTGGCGCTCGTACAGGCTCTTATAATGCTGGATACGCGTCACGCGCAGTCCGGGCATGCCCGAACGATCGATCGCGCGCTGCCAGCCAGCGAATTCCTCGACGGTCAGATTGTACCGGTCGCACACTTCATCGACGCTCAGCAGGCCGCCATTGACCGCCGCCACGACCTCGGCCTTGCGGCGCACGACCCAGCGCGTCGTGTCCGCCGGAGGCAGCGTCTCGAGAGTCAGCGGTTCCCCGAGGGGGCCGATCACCTTGGCAGGGCGTATTTTCTGGTTCTCAATCATTCACTACCTCGATTGGGGCGGGGGGCCCCCACTCACTTTGGCTAAAAACGACCATTAGCGGCCGGACTTGAACATCCATTGAAGCGTCTAGGTAAACACGCCCTTCATGCTTGGCCCCAATCCGCGATCCGCGCCGCGACTTGCGCGTCGAATGCGCCGGAGGGTGGGAAGAAGGCCGAGGATTCAATCACTCGCGGAAATTGGCGAGTCTGAATGAGCGCGGTCGGGCTTGCTGCCTGGCGTGCCGAGATGCCGACCATGAGCACGGCCAGGTCGGGTGGCAACACCGCGACCGACGCATCGTGATCGAATCTCAGATAACTCAGGTCCACGCTTTTACTCACCCGCGTTCAACAGAATCGAGGGTCTACCCATTTTGCCCTAAAGGTCGGTAAAGACGGTGTTCGCGGGAGCTTAACCTCGCACGGCTGCGGCTTGCCTAGGCAAAGCGGGCCGGCATCCCTATTGAGCGCCACACAGCAATGACCGAAGTCGACTTCCAACTAGGCCCCGATCTGTCGGGCAAGCGCATCGTCGTCGCCATGTCGGGCGGAGTCGATTCGTCGGTCGTGGCCGCGCTCGCCGCGCGCACGGGCGCGGAGACGATCGGCATCACGCTCCAGCTTTACGATCATGGCGAAGCGGTCGGGCGCGCGGGCAGCTGTTGCGCCGGGCGCGACATCCGCGATGCGCGCGCCGTCTGCGATCGGCTCGGCATCGCGCATTATGTCCATGATCATGAAAGCGCATTTCGCGACGCGGTGATCGATCAGTTCGCCGATGAATATGTCGCCGGGCGCACCCCGATTCCCTGTGTCCGCTGCAATATGGGTCCCAAATTCACCGATCTGTTCCGACTCGCGCGCGATCTCGGTGCCGATTGCCTGGCGACCGGCCATTATGTCCGGCGCGTCGTCGGTCCCAAGGGTGCCGAACTCCATCGCGCCGCCGATCCGGCCCGTGACCAGAGCTATTTTCTGTTCGCGACGACGCGCGATCAGCTCGATTTCCTGCGCTTTCCCTTGGGCGGACTACCCAAGCCGCGCGTCCGCGAGCTTGCCGCCGAACTGGGTCTGGGCGTCGCCGCCAAGCCCGACAGCCAGGATATCTGCTTCGTCCCCGACGGCGATTATGCGAGCCTGGTCAAGAAGTTGCGGCCCGAAGCGGAAGCCGGCGGCGACATCGTCGACCTGGCAGGCCGCAAGCTCGGCGAGCATAAGGGGCTGATCCATTTCACCATCGGCCAGCGCCGCGGGCTCGAAATCGGCGGCAGCCCCGAGCCGCTCTATGTCGTTCGTTTAGATCCCGCAACTCGCCGCGTGATCGTCGGCCCGCGCGCCGCGCTCGGCGTCGCCTCGGCGCGGCTGTCGGACATCAACTGGCTGGGCGGCGATTATAGCGGGCCGATCACTGCCAAGGTGCGCAGCCTCGCCAAGCCGGTCCCCGCGCGGCTCGCCGGCGACCGGGTCTTGTTCGACGATCCGGAATATGGCGTCGCGCCGGGTCAGGCGGCGGTGCTCTATGCCGGCGATCGCGTGCTCGGCGGCGGCTGGATCGAGGAAACGCAAGCGGTGGAAACAGCGCTGGCGGCGTGATTGCCGCTATTCGGCTTTGGGAAAGAACCGTTCGATCACACTCGACGCCAGCCGCGCGGGGCGCAGCGTTTGGGCGTCGATGCAGCACCAGCTCGATTTGACCTCGGCCAGCACTTCTTCGCCGCGGTGGATGACCGTCTGATAGAAAGCACGGGCACCCTGGACCTTTTCGAGCAGGACGGTGGCGATCACCTCGTCGTCGAGGAAGGTCGGCTTGCGATAGGTGATCTCATGCTTGAGCGCGACCCAGAGCAGGCTTGCGACGGCCTCGGCCGGCGCGATCTTCTGCCAATGGCTCAGCACCGCGTCCTGCACCCACTTCAGATAGGAGGCATTGTTGACGTGCCCCATGAAGTCGATGTCGGCGGGATCGATGCCGATCGGGAAGTCGTGTGGGAGGGCATGGTCGGTCACGCCGGGAATATAGCGCTTGTGGCGAAAAATAGCGAACTTTCTATGGGATAAACGGACGCTACGGAAAGCGGGCGCGAGGGGTGGGGGAGCATAAATCCTCCCCGGGACGGGGAGGGGGACCGCTCGCGCAGCGAGTGGTGGAGGGGGTTCTCAACACCTACATCATCGCGTGGGGCGCACCCCCTCCACCAAGCCGCTGCGCGTCTTGGTCCCCCTCCCCGTAAACGGGGAGGATTTTTTTGGTCAGCCCAAGAGAAACGTGCCTTCGAGCACCGTCACGCAATTCCCGCCGAGAATCACCCGATCGCCCTCCAGCCGGCAGTCGAGATACCCGCCCCGGGAACTGGCCTGGTATGCGGTGAACCTGTCGCGCCCCAGACGCTTCGCCCAATAGGGTACCGCGACCGCATGCGCTGACCCCGTCACCGGATCCTCGTCGATCCCGCCGCCGGGCGCGAAGGCGCGGCTGATGATGTCGGTACCGTCGCCCGGCGCCGTCGCGATGGTGAGCAGGTCGCCGCCCGCCGCCAGCGCGCGGAAATCGGGCGCGAGCGCGCGCACCTGATCGGCGGTCTCCAGCACGATCAGCGCATAGCGATGCTCATGCCACAATGTCTCGACCGCTCTGTCGATGCCCAGCCCCGCGATGATGTCCGGCAGCGGCTTGGGTGAAGGTACCCAGGCGGGCAGCGCCAGTTCGTAGCTGCCGCCCGCGCGCGCGACTTCGAGCATCCCGGCGTTGTGCGTGCGGAAGCGGACGCGCTCGCGATCCGGGTCCGACGACAGCACGAAATGGCCGCTCGCCAGCGTTGCATGGCCGCACATCACCACTTCGACCGCGGGCGTGAACCAGCGCAGGTCGAAATCGACGCCGTCATCGTCCGACGCGACCAGGAAAGCGGTCTCGGACAGATTGTTCTCGGCGGCGATCTTCTGCAGCAATTCGTCGTCGAGCCAGTCGTTGAGCGGCATCACTGCTGCCGGATTGCCCTCAAAGGCATGACGCGCAAATGCGTCGATCTGCGCGATCGGTAACCTCACTTCCAGTCTCCTTAGATACGCTTGCCGAACCAGTGCGGCGTCACATCGGCTTCGACCAGCGGGTTGTCGGTGTCGACATGGCCCTCGGGGTCGACATGGATCAGCACTTCCACGCTGGGAAAGGCCCGATGCAGCGCGTTCTCGACGCGTTCGACCACCTCATGCGATTGCGCGACGGTCAGGTCGCGGCCGACTTCCATATGGAATTGCGCGAATTCGTGGCTGCCCGATCGCCGCGTGCGGAAATCGTGGATACCCTTCAATCCTTCCTGCCGCGCCGCGACTTCGATGAATTGCTTGCGCAAATCCTCGGGCCACTCCTTGTCCATCAACTGGTCGATGGCGTTGGACGACGCCTGGAACGCGCCCCAGGCGAGCCAGGCGGCGATGATGATGCCGAATATCGGGTCGGCGCCGCGCAAGCCCAGATATTGATCGAGCACGATCGCGGCGATTACCGACAGGTTGAGGAACAGGTCCGACTGGTAATGGACCTTGTCCGCCATGATCGCGACCGATCCGGTTTTTCGGATGATCGAGCGTTGATAAGCGAGCAAAGCAAAAGTAGCGAGGATCGCGACGATCGACACGCCAATGCCGAACTCGGCCTCAGCTGTCTGGCTATTGTCGCCGAACTTCAGGACGGCACGCCAGGCGATACCCGCGGCGGACAGCGTGATCAGCCCGACCTGAAATAGCGCGGCCAGCGCTTCCGCCTTGCCATGGCCGAAACGATGGTCGTGATCGGCGGGCTCGGCGGCGATCTTGACGCCGTAGAGCGTGACCAGGCTGGCCAGCAGGTCGAGCCCGGTATCGGCGAGGCTGCCAAGCATCGCCACCGATCCGGTCGACCAGGCCGCGTAGCTCTTGAGCGCGAGCAGGAACAGCGCCATCGCCACGCTGGCCAGCGCGGCACGGATCGCGAAGGGGATGATGCGGCGGCGTTCGCTCTCGGTCATCATGGATAGAGCAATCCTTCGGACCAGGTCCCGTCGCCAGCAAGGTCGAATACACGGCGTTCGTGCAAGCGATGCGCGCGATCCTGCCAGAATTCGATATGGGTCGGGGTCAGGCGATAACCACCCCAATGCGGCGGGCGCGGGACGTCTTGCCCCTCGAACCGGGCCTTCGCCTGCTCGTATCGCGCCTCGAACGTCTCGCGCGCGTCGAGCGGGCGCGACTGGTCGGAGGCCCAGGCGCCGAGCTGCGAATCGCGCGCGCGGCTGGCGAAATAGGCGTCCGATTCGGCATCGGTCGCAAGGCTCAGGCTGCCCTCGATCCGGATCTGGCGGCGCAGCGACTTCCAGTGGAACAGCAAGGCGGCGTGCGGATTGGCCGCCATCTCGCCCGCCTTGCGGCTCTCGCGGTTGGTATAGAAGACGAAGCCGTTGGGACCATGGCCCTTGAGCAGCACCATGCGCACCGACGGGTGGCCCGCGGCGTCCGCGGTGGCCAGCGCTATCGCGTTCGAATCGTTTGGCTCGCTCTCGCGCGCTTCGGTGAACCAGGTGTCGAACAGCATGAAGGGGTCGGTGGTCATGACCGGGCCTTTAGCCGATCCTCCCCGGGACGGGGAGTGGGCATTGCCGCCGCCGCTTCGGGTCGGTGCCCTTCCCAGGCCCCGGGAGGAATGATGGTGGAACGACTTCTCGCTCCGGGAATTGAATCGGTTTCGCAACGGAGGTGACTCATGGCCGCACGGGCCTATTGGCAGGGACAGATCAGGCTGGCGCTCGTCTCGATCCCGGTCGAGATCTACACCGCGACCAAATCGGGCGCGCAGGTGGCGTTCCACCAGATCCACGAACCCTCGGGCAAGAGGATCAAATACGAGAAGACCGTGCCCGGCATCGGTGAGGTCGACCCCGACGAGATCGTCAAGGGATTCGAATATGAGAAGGGCGAATATGTCCTGCTCGACCAGGACGAGATCGACGCGGTGAAGCTCGAGTCGAAAAAGACGCTCGAACTCACCCAATTCGTCGACATGGATGAGATTGATGTCCTTTATTACGAACGGCCCTATTTCGTCGTGCCTGCCGACGATCTGGCGGAGGAGGCGTTCATCGTCCTGCGCGAGGCGTTGCGCCGCGCGAAGAAAGTCGGAATCGGCCAGCTGGCGATGCGCGGGCGCGAATATGTCGTCAGCCTCAAGCCGTGCGGCCGTGGCATGGTGCTCGAGACGTTGCGCTATGCCGGCGAGGTCAACCGCGCGCAGGGCTATTTCCGCGACATCCCGGATGACGAGCCCGATCAGGATCTGCTCGACCTCGCGACCACGCTGATCGACAAGAAATCCGCCAAGTTCGATCCGGCGAAGTTCCACGACCATTATGTCGATGCGCTGAAAGACCTGATCGCGCGCAAGGCCAAGCAGAAGTCGCGGCGCAAGATCATCGAGGACAAGGATGACGAGGGCACCGGCCGGTCGGGATCCAATGTCATCGACCTGATGGCGGCGCTCAAGAAATCGATCGAGAAGCCCTCCTCGCACCCGGCGCAGAAGACCAGCGTCACTGCGACCAAGAAGACCGCGCACAAAAAGGCCCCGGCACGCGCCGCGTCGGCAAAGAAGCGTGCCTGATCCCCGTCCGTCACCCCAGCGAAAGCTGGGGTCTCAAGAGGCTCTCGTCGCGCCCTTGCCGCACGAGACCCCAGCTTGCGCTGGTGTGACGAAGGGGGCGGTCCGTGGCTGACCGCGACCCTCTCGCCAAATATAACGCCAAGCGCGACTTTTCGAAGACCGCCGAACCCAAGGGCGAACGCGCCGCCGACGCGGGGCATCGCTTCATGGTCCAAAAGCACGACGCAACGCGGCTGCACTGGGATCTGCGGCTCGAGGTCGATGGTGTGATGAAGAGCTGGGCGGTCACGCGCGGCCCCAGCCTCAACCCCGACGACAAGCGCCTCGCGGTCCAGACCGAAGACCATCCGATCAGCTACGCCGATTTTGAAGGGACAATCCCCGCAGGCGAATATGGCGGCGGCACGGTGATGCTGTGGGACGACGGCTGGTGGGAACCGATCCCCGGCAAATCGGCCAAGGATCTGGAGGAGGGGCATCTCCACTTCATCCTCCACGGCGAGCGGATGAAGGGCGAATGGCTGCTGATCCGGCTCAAGCCGCGCGGCAAGGAGCGCAATACCAACTGGCTGTTGCGCAAGATCGACGACGACTATGCCGGCGGTTCGGACGATCTGGTCGAAAATGCCGTGACCAGCGTCAAGACCGGCCGCTCGATGGCCGAGATCGCCAGCGGCAAGAAGGCGAAAGAGCTGGCCAGTTGGAAGAAGCTGCGTTCCGCCAGTACGTCGCCCCGGCGGAGGCCGGGGCCGCCGGGTGGCTCGGATTCCACCGCGCAACGCAGCGGCCCCGGCCTGCGCCGGGGCGACGCCAAGATGCCCAAATTCCGCGAACCGCAACTCTGCACCCTGGTCGACTCCGTCCCCACCGGTGCCGGCTGGATCCACGAAGTCAAATATGACGGCTATCGCGCGCTGATCGCGATCGGCGGCGGTAAGGCCAAGGTCTATACGCGTAACGGCCTCGACTGGACCGACAAGTTCCACGCCATCGCCGATGCGGCAGCCAAGCTGCCGGTCGGATCGGCGCTGATCGATGGCGAGATCGTCGCGTTCAAGGACGGCCACCCCGATTTCTCGACCCTGAAGGACGCCATCTCCAACGACGGCGAGATGACCTTGTTCGCGTTCGACCTGCTCGAACTCGACGGCGAAAACCTCGCCAAATTGCCCCAGGTCCAGCGCAAGGAACGCTTGCGCCCGCTGCTCGAGGGTGCCGATGCGCGGCTGCAATATGCCGAGCATATCGTCGGCGAAGGCGAGAAATTGTTCGAGGCGATGTGCCGCGAAGGCTATGAAGGGATCGTCTGCAAACGCGCCGACGCGCCCTATTCCGGCCGGCGCACCCAAAGCTGGCTCAAGGTCAAATGCCTGCACCGCCAGGAATTCGTCATCGTCGGCTGGACCGAGAGCGACAAGTCGCGCGGCTTTCGCGCGCTGCTGCTCGGGGTGAACGAAGACGGCAAACTGCGCTATGCGGGTAAGGTCGGCACCGGCTTTTCGGTCGAGACGATGAACGATCTCCGCGCCAAGCTCGATCGCCTCGCGCGCAAAACGCCGACGGTCGAAGCGCCGCGCGCGGCGACCCGGCGCGTGCATTGGGTCACGCCCAAGCTCGTCGCCGAAATTGCCTATACCGAAACGACGCCCGACAAGGTCCTGCGGCATCCGAGCTTCCTGGGGCTGCGCGGCGACAAGGAGGCCGAAGAGGTGGTCGAGGAAAAAGCCAAGCCTGCGCCCAAGCCGAAAGCGTCGAGCGTCAAGATCACGCATCCCGACCGGCTGATCTTTCCCGATTCGACGGTGACCAAAGGCGATCTCGCCGCTTTCTACGAAGCGATGGCGCCGGTCGCGCTGCAATGGATCGCGAACCGGCCGATCAGCCTGGTTCGCTGCCCGCAAGGGCGCGGCAAGCATTGCTTCTTCCAGAAGCATGACGCCGGGTCGTTCGGTGAGCACGTCAAGCACGTGAAGATCAAGGAGAAGGACGGGTCGATCGAACCCTATCTCTATGTCGACGATGCCGACGGGCTGCTGCAATGCGTCCAGATGGGAACGATCGAGTTCCACGGCTGGGGATCGTCGGTCGCCGACGTCGAAAAGCCCGACCGCTTGGTCTTCGACCTCGACCCCGACGAAGGGCTGGGGTTCGACGAGGTCAAGAAGTCGGCGGCCGAGATCAAGGCGCATCTCGCTGAGATCGGGCTGGTCAGCTTCGCGATGGTCTCTGGCGGCAAGGGCGTCCATGTCGTCGTGCCGCTGACGCCCCAGGCCGAATGGCCGGCGGTCAAGGATTTCGCCGATCGCTTCTGCCAAGCGATGGCCCAGGCCGAGCCCGATCGCTTCACCGCGACCATGTCCAAGGCCAAGCGCAAGGGGAAGATCTTCCTCGACTGGCTGCGCAACCAGCGCGGCGCGACGGCGGTGATGCCGTATACGGCGCGGGCGCGCGCCAAGGCACCGGTCGCGGTGCCGGTGACCTGGGCGGAGCTAGGCGATCTCGACACGCCGGCAAAGTGGCATGTCGGCGATCAGGACGAGTTGCTGAAGCGTGCCTCGTCGAAGGATTTGGCGGGGTGGGGAATCGCCAGGCAGGTGCTGCCCGACCTTTGACCCGCCCCCAACCGTCACCCCGGCCTTGTGCCGGGGTCCAACGGGCGGCAAGCGCAAGATAAGCGGGTCGAGCTACTCGCTAACCTGCACATTGGATGCCGGGACGAGCCCGGCATGACGAATTAGAGGTCTGCGCAATCTCAATCCATGTTGCCACGCAGCATGGTTTGTGGTGGTTAGCCTTTCCCAAGGGGAGGCCCCATTGGCCAGTCACGCACTCAGCGAAGGTTTGTTCGACGCCGCGGCGCATGCCGCGCGCTGGTTGGCGGACTATCGCGGGCGGGTCGGCGACGGCGCCGGCGATGTCGTCGCCAGCGGGGATCAGAGCGCCTGGACCGCGGCGTTCGAGGAACTCGCTGTCGCTGCGGGCGACGACCTCGCGCACGCCCAGGAACGAGTCCAGCGCCACGCCGAGGACATCGGTACGGGGTTTCGTGTCGCCGGCGACTCGGACGAGCGGCCCTGGCCGGTCTCGCCGGTCCCGCTGCTGATTGCCGAAGGCGAATGGAAAGCGATCGCCGAAGGCGTCGCGCAGCGCGCCGGGCTGATCGAAACCATCCTCGCCGATATCTATGGCGAAGGCGCCCTGATCGCCGACGGTGCGATTCCCGCCGCCTTGGTCAACGGCAGTCCGCTGTTCCTGCGACCGATGGTCGGGCTGACTCTGCCCGGCGGCTATCAGCTCCAGTTCGCCGCGTTCGATCTCGGACGAGGTCCCGATGGCGAATGGCGCGTGCTCGCCGATCATCTGCGTGCGCCGGCGGGAGCGGGCTATGCGCTCGAAAATCGCCTCGCCACGTCGCGGACCTTGGGCGGATTGCAAGGGCGCCTGAATATCCTGCGCCACGCACCTTTCTTCACCGCGTTCCGCGACGGCCTCGCCGCCTTGTGCAAACGGGCGGAGCCGCGAATCGGCCTGCTCACCCCCGGCCGCTGGAACGCCAGCTATGCCGAACAGGCGCACCTCGCCCGCTATCTCGGGTTCCTGCTGGTGGAAGGCGCCGATCTCGCGGTGGCCGAGGACCGGCTCTATGTCCGCACCATCGCCGGGCTGAAACGGGTCGATGCCCTGTGGCAGCGCGCCGATCCGCGCATGCTCGATCCGCTCGCGTTCGATTCGCATTCGACGATCGGGGTCGCCGGCCTGATCGATGCGTTTGCCGCGCATAATGTGCTGATCTCCAACGCACCCGGTGCCGGCGTGCTCGAGGCCCCGGCGCTGCAGGCGTTCCTGCCGGCGCTGGCTGAACGGATTCTCGGCGAGAAGTTGAAGCTGCCCAATATCGCGACCTGGTGGTGCGGCGACACTGCCGCGCGGGCCACAGTGGAGGCGCGGCTCGACACGTTGATGATCGCGCCGGCATTCGGCGTGAACCCGCTCGGCCTGCCCGATGGCGCCGTACAGGGATCCGAATTGTCGGCCGATGCACGCGAGGCGCTGCTCGACGACATGGTGCGGCGGCCGCAGGACTATGTCGGCCAAGAACTGGTCCGGCTGTCGACGATGCCGGTGGTGGCCGATCACGAACTCGCGGCGCGCCCCTTCACCTTGCGCGTGTTCGCGGCGCGCGGCGTCGATGGCGACTGGACGGTGATGCCCGGCGGCTTCGCGCGGATCGGCGAGCATCCCGACATCCGGGCCGCGGTGATGGGCGAGGGGATCTGGTCGGCCGATGTCGCGATCTACAGCCCCGATCCGGTGCCACCCACCTCGCTGCTGCCGGCGCCCGACAGTACCCAAATCCGTCGCAATCCTGGGACGTTGCCCAGCCGGGTGGCGGACAATTTCTACTGGCTAGGCCGTTATCTCGAACGCGGTGAGGCGTTGCTGGCGATCGTCCGCGCGATGCTCGGCAATTCGATCGATGCCGATGCCGGCGCCGCGCTCGACCACGACACGGTCGGACGGATGGCGGGATTGGTGGTCGCCGCCGGCGCCGCGGCGCATCCCGCGCACCTCAAGCGGCCCGACCTCGTCCAGCTCGCACGGACCGCGCTCGACGCGCTCGATGGCTGGAACAACATCCCGGCGATCAACCGCATGGCGCGGACCATCGCCCAGGTGTCGCGCGACCGGCTCTCGGCCGATGTCGTGCGTCTGCTCGACGCGCCGCATCCGACCAAGGGATCGATGCTCGATCGCTGCGGCTCATTGCAGCGGCGCTATGCCGCTTTGTCGGGCCTGTCGGCCGAGCATATGGGTCGCACCGCGGCATGGCGTTTCCACGATCTCGGCCGCCGCGTCGAACGCGGGCTGGCAGTGGCGCGGCTGGTCCGCACCTTCGGCATGACCGGGGCTTCGAGCGACGATCTCACCACCTTGCTCGACCTCGCCGACAGCCAGATAGGTTACCGCCAGCGCTATCTGACCGGGATCGCCCGCGTGCCGGTGATCGACCTGGTCGCGCTCGATCCGGGCAATCCGCGCAGCCTCGCCTATCAGGCCGACCGCATCGCCGAGCATCTCGCCGAGCTCCCGGTGCTCAACGACGACGGCGTGCCCGAAGAGCAGCAGGCCGAGGCCCGCGCGTTGTGCGCCCTGCTGTCGACGGCGAGCGCCACGCGGCTCGACAAGGGTCAGCTCGACGATGCCGAACGTCAGCTCGCGCAATTGTCCGACGCCATTGCACGCCGGTATTTCCTGCAAGGCGCGGAACCGTTGCGCGCGGGCGGGCTTATCCTGGCGTGAGATTTGGGGCGTGATCTACGACATCCGGCACGTCACGCGGTTCGATTATGGTCGGCCGGTCGCTTTCGCGCGCTGCAACTTGCGACTCAAGCCGATCCTGTGGTCGGGGCAACAGGTCGAGCATTACGAATTGGCGGTGACACCGGCCGGTGAGACGCGACCGGCGCTGGCCGAAGCTGGCCTCGCCAACGTGACCCGGCTGGTCGTCACCGAACGCGTCCGCAATTTGACGATCGAAAGCGTCTCGCGCGTCATGGTCGATCGCATGGTGCCGGTGCCGCAGCCCGACGACCCGACGCTGGCCGAGGTCGCGGCGCTGGCGCGGGCGAATCGCGATCTTTCGGCTGCTGGCCCCTCGGCCTATCTCTACCCGTCGCCGCTGATCCCGCTCGATGCCGATATCGCGGCGTGGTGCGCGCAGGATCTCGACCCCGACCGCAACGCGCTGGAAGCGGGGATCGCCTTGGCGCAACGCATCCAGCGCGATTTCGCGTTCGATCCGACCGCGACCCTGGTCGATACCCCGCCGCGCGAGGCATTCCTGAAACGCCGCGGCGTGTGCCAGGATCTGACCCAGATCATGATCACCGGCCTGCGTGCCGCCGGCCTGCCGGCCGCCTATGTCAGCGGCTATATCCGCACGATCCCGCCGCCCGGACAGGAGCGGCTGATCGGCGCCGATGCGACGCATGCCTGGGTGATGCTGTGGTGCGGTCCGGCGCGCGGCTGGGTCGGAGTCGATCCGACCAACGGCATCTGGATGGCGAGCGACCATGTCATCATGGCGATCGGCCGCGACTATGCCGAGATCGCGCCGATCGACGGCATCGTGCTGGGATCGGGCGCGCAGAAGATGGACGTGTCGGTCGACGTCGCACCGGTCGGCGACGTACCGGCATGGCATCAATGATCGATGCAGCAGGATACGACTTTGCGTGGCTCGTCAGCGACATTGCGGGCTGTTTAGCGGCGGTCGTGACTGCCGGCGCCGGACCGATTCCGGAAAGCGTTTTCGGCGGCCCCGTGGATCTATCCGATCTGGAGTATCGACTTCTTCAGTTACCGGTTGTCGGCGAGGCCACTGCTCTCGTCGAGGATGGCGATGCCACGAGCTTTCTCGATCTGGCCAGGCGCGGTTTGTTCGTATTCGACTGGACGGATGTTTATAGCACCGACCGCGCAAAAATCGACGCCTATCAGCTGGTCGCGGTTCCGGCATGCGCTATTCACACAGCCGATCTGCCAGCCGATCTCGGCGCCGTGGCTCTGCGACAGCGGCTGTTATCGGCGTTCGGCGATCATTTGACGCTCGACATGCTCGCGGACTGAACGCTCTTCATTTGCGCTTGGCCGTGCAATCCCCCAAATAGCGCGCGAAATGGCAGCTGATCCCTATACCCTGCTGGGCGTGTCCCGGACCGCGACCGAAGCGGATATCAAGAAAGCCTATCGCAAGCTGGCGAAGGAACTGCATCCAGACCGCAATACCGACAATCCCAAAGCGGCGGAGAAGTTCAGTCAGGTGACGTCGGCCTATGACCTGTTGAGCGACAAGGACAAACGCGCGCGCTTCGACCGCGGTGAGATCGACGGTGACGGCAACCCTGCCGCGCCGTTCGGTTTCGGCGGCGGTGGCGGCGCACCTCAGGGCGGTTTCCGCGCCGATTTCGGCGGCGAGCAGGCGGGCGACTTCAGCGACCTGTTCGAAGGGCTGTTCGGCGGTCGCGGCCGAACCGGTGGCGCCGGCGGCGGCTTTGCCGGCGGATTCGGGCGTCGGCCGCAGCCGAAGGGCGCCAATGTCGCCTATCGCCTGACCGTTCCGTTCACCGACGCCGCGACGCTGGCGCCGCAGCGGATCACGCTCGCCGACGGCAAGACGATCGATCTCAAGCTGCCGGCCGGAGTCGAATCCGGAACCCAGATGCGGCTGAGCGGCAAGGGACAGCCCGGCCCTGGCGGCAATGGCGATGCGATCGTCACGATCGAGATCCAGCCGCACCGGTTCTTCAACCGCGACGGCGATGACATCCGGATAGACCTGCCGATCAGCCTGTCCGAGGCGGTACTCGGTGCGAGCGTCCGTGTGCCGACCGCGGACGGCGCGGTCATGTTGACGGTCCCCAAGGGGTCGAGCTCAGGCAAGACGCTGCGGCTGAAGGGCAAGGGTTTCCACCGGAAAGGTGGCGGGCGCGGCGACCAGCTCGTCACCCTGATGGTCGACCTGCCGGTCGATGACGACGCGCTGGTCGAGTTCGTCCAGGGCTGGAAGGACAATGACAGGAATCCGCGCGGCAACCTCGGCGTCTGACGTCGGTTACGGTCCTGTATGTCGCATCTTTCCCCTCTTTCGCCCGAAGCGCGCGGGCTTCGCGGCTATCGCGAGCGAGAGGGAAAACCGCTACCGGTCCGCGCCTGGATCATCACCAAGCGCGTGTTTGTCGGCATCTTCGCCAATGGCTTCATGTATGCGGGCAACATCGCCTATCTGGCGCTGCTGACGCTTTTTCCCTTCTTCATCCTCGCGGCGGCGATCGGTTCGCTATTCGGACAGAGCGCGGAGGCACTTCGTGCGGTGGACTCGTTCCTGTCGACGCTTCCCGGCAGCGTCGCCGATCTGCTGCGCAAGCCGATCGCCGACGTGCTGGCGGCGCGGACCGGCTCGCTCCTCATCCTGGGCGGGCTGGTCGCCTTGTGGTCGGTCGGCAGTTTCGTCGAGACGATCCGCGACATCTTCCGCAGGGCCTATGGCGTGACCTTTGAAAAACCGTTCTGGCATTACCGGCTGGGATCGATGGCGGTGATCGTCGGGTCGGTCATCCTCGCGCTGCTCGCCTTCCTGATCCAGGGCGTGCTGACCGTGACCCAGCAGTTCATCTATCGGTTGGTCCCCTGGGCCGCCGAGGTCGCCCAATGGGTTGGCTGGTCGCGGATCATCCCCGGTCTCATCATGTACTTCGCGCTCTACATGCTGTTCTTCTCGGTGACGCCGGGCAAATATCGCAAAAAGGGCTGTCCGCGCTGGCCGGGCGCCGCATTCACCACCGTGTGGTGGATCAGCGCGACCGCGTTGCTGCCGGTATTCCTGGCGAAGCTCAGTAATTACGACCTGACTTATGGCAGCCTGGCAGGGGTGATCGTCACCTTGCTCTTCTTCTGGATCGTCGGCCTCGGCATTTCGATCGGCGCGCATTTAAACGCAGCACTAGCCGAAACGCCGTTGGAGGACGTAAGGGGGAGCCCGACAACAGAAACGGAGTTTGAAGCGGCATGACCGGACTGATGCAGGGCAAGCGCGGACTCATCATGGGTCTCGCCAACGACCGCTCGCTGGCCTGGGGTATCGCCAAGAAATTGCGCGAGGCGGGCGCCGAGATGGCGTTCAGCTATCAGGGCGAGGCGCTCGAGCGGCGCGTGCGTCCGCTCGCGGCGGAACTTGGCTCCGACTTCCTGATCGATTGCGACGTCAGCGACATGACGGCGCTCGACCAGACCTTCGCGACGCTCACCGAGCGCTGGCCGACGATCGACTTCGTCGTCCATGCGATCGGCTTTTCGGACAAGAACGAGCTGCGTGGGCGTTATGCCGACACTACGCTCGAAAACTTCCTGATGACGATGAACATCAGCGTCTATTCGTTCACCGCGGTGGCGCAGCGTGCGGCGGCGATGATGCCCAATGGCGGATCGCTGCTGACCCTCAGCTATTACGGCGCCGAGAAGGTCGTGCCGCATTACAATGTGATGGGTCTCGCCAAGTCGGCGCTGGAGACCAGCGTGCAATATCTCGCGGTTGACCTCGGCCGCGACAATATCCGCGTCAATGCGATCTCGGCCGGGCCGATCAAGACGCTGGCGGCGAGCGGGATCGGCGATTTCCGTCTGATCCTGAAGTGGAACGAATTGAACTCGCCGCTCAAGCGCAACGTCACGATCGAGGACGTGGGCGGATCGGCGCTTTATTTCCTCAGCGACTTGTCGTCGGGCGTCACCGGCGAAGTTCACCATGTCGATGCCGGCTATCACGTCATCGGCATGAAGGCCGAAGACGCGCCGGATATCGCATTGGTGTGATGCAATCTCCCTCTCCCTTCCGGGGAGAGGGCCGGGGAGAGGGGCAGTCGGGGACGCTCCTATGCCGTACTCCCCCTCTCCCAACCCTCTCCCCGGAGGGAAGAGGGCTTTTCGGTTGAGCTACAACACCTTCGGTCACGTCTTCCGCTTCTCGACCTGGGGGGAGAGTCATGGCCCCGCGATCGGCGCGGTCGTCGACGGCTGCCCGCCGGGGCTGAGCCTGAGCGAGGATGATATCCAACCGTTCCTCGACCAGCGTCGTCCGGGCCAGTCGCGTTTCACCACGCAGCGTCAGGAGCCGGACCGTGTCCGTATCCTGTCCGGGGTGTTCGAAGGGCGCACCACCGGTACGCCGATCAGCCTGATGATCGAGAATGTCGACCAGCGATCGAAGGATTATTCGGAAGTCGCTTTGGCCTATCGCCCGGGTCATGCCGATTACGCCTATGACGCCAAATATGGTTTCCGCGATTATCGCGGCGGCGGTCGCTCGTCGGCGCGCGAGACCGCCAGCCGGGTCGCGGCGGGCGCGGTGGCGCGGCTGGTGATCCCGGACGTCTCGATCCTCGCCTGGGTCGAAGCGATCGGCGGCGACGCGATCGATTATACGCGGTTCGATCCGGCCGAGATCGGCAATAATCCGTTCTTCTGTCCCGACGCCCAGGCTGCGGCGCGCTGGGAGCAATTGGTCGACGACGCGCGCAAGGCCGGGTCGTCACTCGGGGCGGTGATCGCCTGCGAGGCAACCGGCGTGCCGCCGGGCTGGGGAGCGCCGCTCTACGCCAAGCTCGATGCCGAGCTCGCGCATGCCTGTATGGGGATCAACGCGGTCAAGGGCGTCGAGATCGGCGACGGCTTCGCTGCCGCGACATTGACCGGCGAGGAAAATGCCGATGCGATGCGGCCGGGTAGCAACCAGACCGGCGGGCCGCATTTCCTCTCCAACCATGCCGGCGGGATCGCCGGGGGAATCTCGACCGGGCAGCCCGTCCGCATCCGCGTCGCGTTCAAGCCCACCAGTTCGATCCTGACCCCGGTCGAGACGATCACGCGCGAGGGCGAGCCTACCGACATCCGCACCAAGGGTCGCCACGATCCGTGTGTCGGTATTCGCGGCGTGCCGGTGGTCGAAGCGATGGTGGCGCTGGTTCTGGCCGACCAAAAGCAGTTGCATCGCGCACAAAACGGCTGAGTTTCCGTCAGTTAATCTCGCGATAGGCTCAATCTCCGGTAAGCCGTTCGATTCCGTGGACGTGACGATCCATTGCCATGGAGCCTTTTGGTTACTGAGCCTTTTCCTCTTCGGTCCATTCAGGACAGGAGAGTATCGAATGAAGCTTGTCATGCTTGCGGGCGCCTTGATCATCGGCGTCTCGGGAGTTGCGGTGGCGCAAACCACCCCGGCGACCCCCGCAACGCCGGCTACGCCGGCAACGCCTGGCTCTATGGGCACCCCGGCGGAACCTGCAACGCCCGCCACCCCTGCCACCCCGGCTACGCCAGACGCGGCGGCGCCGAGTTCGACCCCCGATTCCGCCACCACACCGTCGACTACGACGGATTCGACGGCGACGACCGACACGTCAGCGTCGGCGGATACGGGCAAGAAGAAAAAGAAGCACTGATAGCCCCAGCCCACCCCATGCAATCGGCTCGTGCCTGATCAGGCGCGAGCCGTCGGGGCTAATGGGCCTGTCCTCGCGGTCGGTGCTGGCGTGCACTGGCTGCGGGGGCAGGCCCTACCTTTTTCAGCTTTTCTCGTTGCGTGCCTGAAGCAGATCAGTCCGCGAACGGATCGCGCACCAGGATCGTGTCGTTGCGCTCGGGGCTGGTCGACACCAATGCCACCGGGCAGCGGATCAGTTCTTCGATGCGGCGGATATATTTGATCGCCGCGGCAGGCAGTTCCGCCCAGCTTCGCGCGCCGGCGGTCGATTCGGACCAGCCGGGGACCGTCTCGTAGATCGGCTCGACTGCCGCCTGGTCGAGCGGATGCGGCGGCAGATAGTCGTAGGTCTTGTCGCCCAGCCGATAGCCGGTGCAAATCTTGATCTCGTCGAGCCCGTCGAGAATGTCGAGCTTGGTCAGCGCGATGCCGGTAATGCCGCTGACCGCCGCCGATTGCCGCACCAACACGGCGTCGAACCAGCCGCAACGCCGTTTGCGCCCGGTATTGACCCCGAACTCGCGCCCGCGCGTGCCGAGATATTCGCCGATCTCGTTATCCTGCTCGGTCGGGAAGGGGCCCGATCCGACCCGCGTCGTATAGGCTTTGACGATCCCCAGCACGAAGCCGACGCGCGACGGCCCAAGGCCGGATCCCGCCGAGGCGGTGCCGGCGACGGTGTTGGACGAAGTGACGAACGGATAGGTGCCGTGGTCGACGTCGAGCAGCACGCCCTGCGCGCCCTCGAACAGGATGCGCTTGCCGCGCTCGCCCGCCGCGTTGAGCGTGACCCAGACCGGCTTGGCATAAGGCAATACGAAGTCGGCGATCTCCCTGAGCTCGGCCAGCAAGGCCTCGCGGTCGACCGGCGGCTTGCCGAACCCGGCAAGCAAGGCGTCGTGATGCGCGCAGAGCCGATCGATCTGCGGCCCCAATTGGTCGAGATGGGCGAGGTCGCAGATACGGATCGCGCGGCGGCCGACCTTGTCCTCGTACGCCGGGCCGATGCCGCGGCGGGTAGTGCCGATCTTCTGCCCAGAATTGCCGGCGTCGAGCGCGTCCTCGCGCAGGGCGTCGAGATCGCGGTGGAGCGGCAGGATCAGCGGTGCGGTCTCGGCGACGTGGAGCAGTTCGGGTGTGACCTTGACGCCCTGTTCGGCGATCCGGGTGACCTCGTCGCGGAAATGCCAGGGGTCGAACACGACGCCATTGCCGATCACGCTCAACGTGCCCCGCACCACGCCCGAGGGCAGCAACGCGAGCTTATAAGTCTTGCCGTCGATGACGAGCGTGTGGCCGGCATTGTGCCCGCCCTGAAAGCGCACGACGACGTCGGCGCGCTCCGACAGCCAGTCGACGATCTTGCCCTTGCCTTCGTCACCCCATTGGGCGCCGATCACCGCTACGTTGGCCACTTGCTATTCCTTCGCTTCAATTCGTCATGCCGGGCTCGTCCCGGCATCCAACCATCCGCGGGCGATACCGCTTGAGGCACGTTGGACCCCGGAACAAGTCCGGGGTGACATTTGGGTTATCTGACCAGGTCCCGAACCTCGCCATCGGCTAAAACATGCGTGCACAATTGCGCCTCGGGCGTGTCGCCGGCCTCGAGCGCCGCGACGGTCACCCAGCCTTCGCCGCGCAGCCTACCGGCGAGCGCGGGATCGGTCCCGAGCGGTACGAACAGCCTGCGCCGCTCGTCCTGCGCCAGACCCGCGCCGACGATCGCGTCGATATAGAGCGTGAAGCCGATCGCGGTTTCCTCGCTGCCGTCCTCATGCACGATCGTATAGCTGCCGCCGCGCCCGATTTCGCCGCGCGCGCCGTCGGCGAACAGCGAGTAACCGAGCCAGGTCTGATATTCGAAGCCGTGCCGCTCGGTCGGATCGAGCGTTAGCGCGACGCGGCCCTTCACCGCCTCGGCCACTTTCCACAGCCCATCGAGCCGCGACCGCAGCGCACCCCCGACATCGAAGCGGCAGAGACGGTCATGCGCGGTCTCGAATGGTCCGGCTGCCTCGATCATCGGCAGATAATTCGGCGCCAGCGCCGCGACTGCTCCGGCATCCTTGGCATCGAGCCGGTCGGCGAGCTCGTCGAGCGACACACCGTCGAGCGGCAGCGGCCCGGCGGCGAGCGTCGCCAGCAAATCGGGCAGGGTGAAGTCGATCGAGATGCCGGTGACCCCGGCGGCTTCGAGCGCCTCGACCGCGACGGTGACGACTTCCTGCGCGGCGGCGATCGTATCGAGCCCGATCAATTCGCAGCCGGCCTGGCGGCGCTCGCGCTCCGGCGACAGTTCCGACGCGCGCAGCCGCAGCACCGATCCGGCATAGCTCAGCCGCAGCGGGCGCGGATGATGCCCCATCCGCGTCGCCGCGATGCGCCCGACCTGTGCGGTGATGTCCGGCCGGATCGCCAAGGTACGCTGGCTGATCGGGTCGACGAAGCGCACCGCATCCTGCGCGCGCGCCGCTTTCAACCGATGCGCCAGCGCATCCTCGAATTCGGCGAGCGGCGGATCGACGCGTTCATAGCCATAAGCATGCGCCGCATCGAGCACACGCCGCTCCAACCGCGCCGCCGCATCCGCGTCGGGCGGCAGCCGATCGTGAAAGCCGGAAGGGAGCAGCGCGTGAGTCACGTCCGCCCCCTTAGCGTGCCCTGCTCAGAACGACAGCCCCATCACCGTCTTCACGCCCGCCAATTGGCGCACGCGGGCGATGAGGTCGGCGTCGACCGCCTCGTCGACCGATAGCAACAGGATCGCTTCGCCGCCGGCGGAGCGGCGGCCGAGGTGGAAGGTGCCGATATTGACGCCTGATTCGCCCAGCAACGTGCCGAGTCGGCCGATGAAGCCCGGCGCGTCCTCATTGACGACGTAGAGCATGTGTCCCGCCAGATCCGCCTCGACCTTGATGCCGAACAATTCGACCAGGCGCGGCGCCTGATCGCCGAACAAGGTGCCGGCGACCGAGCGCTCGCCTGCCTCGGTCTTGACCGAGACGCGCAGCAGCGTGTGGTAATCGGCCTCGCGCTCGGTGCGGACCTCGCGCACCTCGATCCCGCGCTCCTTGGCGAGCAACGGCGCGTTGACCATGTTCACCGTGTCGGTCTGGGTGCGCAGGAATCCGGCCAGCACGGCAGAGACGATCGGCTTCTGGTTGAGCTCGGCGGCGGCGCCCTCGCTATGGATCGAGATGCGGCCGATCGCGCCGTGCGTCAGCTGTCCGACCAGCGAACCGAGCTTTTCGGCCAGCGCCATATACGGCTTGAGCCGCGGTGCTTCCTCGGCCGACAGCGACGGCATATTGAGCGCGTTGGTGACGCCGCCCGAGACCAGATAATCGGCCATCTGCTCGGCGACCTGGATCGCGACATTGACCTGCGCTTCGGTCGTGGACGCGCCAAGATGCGGGGTGGAAACGAAATTGGGCGTGCCGAACAACGGGCTGGCCTTGGCCGGTTCCTCGACGAACACGTCGAGCGCGGCGCCGGCGATGTGGCCCGAATCGAGCCCTTCCTTGAGCGCCGCTTCATCGATCAACCCGCCGCGCGCGCAATTGATGATCCGCACGCCCTTCTTGGTGCGGAGCAGATTGTCGCGGCTCAGGATGTTGCGCGTCTGGTCGGTCAGCGGCGTGTGCAAGGTGATGAAATCGGCGCGCGCGAGCAGGTCGTCGAGATCGACCTTTTCGACACCCAGTTCGACCGCGCGCTCGGGGCTGAGGAACGGATCGAACGCGATCACCTTCATGCGCAGGCCATGCGCACGATCGGCGACGATCGATCCGATATTGCCCGCGCCGATCAGGCCGAGCGTTTTCGAGGTCAGCTCGACCCCCATGAAGCGGTTCTTCTCCCACTTGCCGGCCTGGGTCGACAGATCGGCCTCGGGCAATTGGCGGGCGAGCGCGAACATCAAGGCGATGGCATGTTCGGCGGTGGTGATCGAATTGCCGAACGGGGTGTTCATCACCACCACGCCCTTGGCGCTGGCGGACGGGATGTCGACATTGTCGACGCCGATCCCGGCGCGGCCGACGACCTTGAGGTTGGTCGCCGCCTCGAGGATCTCCTTGGTCACCTTGGTCGAGCTGCGGATGGCGAGGCCATCATAGTCGCCGATGATCGCCTTCAATTCCTCGGGCGTCTTGCCGGTGATCTCGTCCACTTCGACCCCGCGTTCGCGGAAGATCTGGGCGGCTTTGGGGTCCATTTTGTCGCTGATCAGTACTTTGGGCATGGTAAGTCTCCGTCGCCCCGGCGCAGGCCGGGGCCGTTGGATTGGGAATGAAACATAGCGGCCCCGGCCTTCGCCGGGGCGACGAGTCAGGCCGTCTTCGCGGTCGCGTAGGCCCAGTCGAGCCACGGTCCGAGCGCCTCAATATCGGCGGCGTCGACAGTCGCGCCGCACCAGATACGCAAGCCGGGAGGCGCATCGCGATAGCCGGCGACGTCGAACGCGGCGCCTTCCTTTTCGAGCGCGGCGGCCATCGCCTTGATCAGCGCCTCATCGGCACCCTCGACCGTCAGGCAGACGCTGGTCTTCGACCGCGCGGCCTCGTCGACGGCGAGATGGCCGAGCCAGTCGCGTTCCGCCACGATCTTGTCGAGCGCGGCGGCATTGGCGTCCGACCGCGCGATCAGGCCTTGAGCACCGCCGACCGATTTCGCCCATTCGAGCGCGAAGATCGCATCCTCGACCGCGAGCATCGACGGCGTGTTGATCGTTTCGCCCTTGAACACGCCTTCGGTCAGCGCGCCCTTGGAGACGAGGCGGAACACTTTCGGCAGCGGCCAGGCGGGGGTGTATTCGGTCAGTCGTTCGACGGCGCGCGGGCCGAGGATCAGGACACCGTGACCGCCTTCGCCGCCCAGCACCTTTTGCCAGCTGAAGGTCGCGACATCGATCTTGTCCCACGGCAGGTCATAGGCGAACACCGCGCTGGTCGCGTCGGCGAAGCTCAGCCCTTCGCGGTCGGCCGGGATCCAGTCGCCATTGGGCACGCGCACGCCGCTGGTGGTGCCGTTCCAGGTGAACAGCACGTCGTTCGACCAGTCGATCTGCTTCAAGTCCGGAAGCTGGCCGTAATCGGCGCGCACCACGGTCGGCTCGATCTTGAGCTGCTTGACCGCGTCGGTCACCCAGCCTTCGCCGAAGCTTTCCCAGGCGAGCGCGGTGACCTCACGCGCGCCGAGCATGGTCCACATCGCCATCTCGAATGCGCCGGTGTCGGAGCCCGGGACGATGCCGATACGGTGCGTGTCGGGGAGCTGGAGCAGTTCGCGCATCAGGTCGATGGCATATTGCAGCCGTGCCTTGCCGAGCTTCGAGCGGTGCGACCGGCCGAGCACCTCGACCGCGAGCTTCGACGCGTCCCAGCCTGGCGGCTTGGCGCAGGGACCGGAGGAAAAATGGGGGCGAGCCGGCTTGGTGGCGGGCTTCGCAATGGACGCAATGGTGGCGTCGGCAACGGTAGTTTCAGTCATGTAGTCTCTCCTCGCAGAGAGCGCGCGCGGCGTTGGGACCGCGTGGCCCGTCGGCCGCCCTAAAGATATTGTGCGCTGCGTCAAGGAGCTTGCGGTGGACGGCAAAGCGAACATGCGGCAGTCTGCGACAGAGCAGGGGGAGTGGGCGAATGTATGAATTTCGCGATCCGAACGGGCGTGGACGCGTAGCGATCATCGCCGTTCTGGTTTGGTTGGCGGCGGATTTTGCCTTTACGATCAGCAGCGGACTGATGATTGCCACGCTGAACTCGCTGGGATCGGGAACAGGGCCCGCGCCCGAAACCGCCGACGCCGTCGCGGGTATCACCAGCATCGCCATGCTGGTGGCGATGCTAATCTCGATCGTCTTCGTTTCCCGCTGGATCATGCGCGTCAACGCAAATGCGCATTCGCTGTCCGATTCGATGACCATCACGCCCGGATGGAATGTCGGCTGGTTCTTCGTCCCGGTGGCGACCCTGTGGAAGCCGTTCCAGGGGCTGCGCGAAGCATGGCAAGCGAGCGTCAGTCCTCATGATCCAGGGTCGGTCCCGGTACCGGCATTGATGCGCTGGTGGTGGGGATTGTGGCTGGCGACCAGCATCATCGGCAACATTTCCTTCCGGCTCTCGCTCAACGCCAATGACGTCGGGACGCTGATTGCAGCGAGTTGGTTGGACGTGGCATCGTTCTTCGTCGACGTACCGCTGACCGTCGCATTGATCATGATGATCCGCCGCTTCAACGAGCTCCAGAAGCACGGGCCGGGCTACGCCGAAACCTTCGCCTGACTGACAGCACGCGCCGTCGCAGGATTAGCGATTCGTTAACCATGTTCGCGCACATCGATGCGCGTGAAGCGCCTCGTTCCCTTGCTCGGCTTTGTCCTGTCGGGTTGCCTGTTTGGCGGAGGGGGCGATGACCGTTTGCCGCCGCCGCCACACCGTCCGGCCGGTTCGCCGCCGATCACGCTCAACTTGCCGACCAGCCGCGAAACGCAGCAATGTTATGCCGATCTGTCGCGCGAGGAAGTGCGCTATTCGCCGCTGCCCGACCGCGATTATGGCGGCGGGTGCACCGTCATCGGCACGGTGCAGCTGATCGATATCGGCGTTCCGGTCACCGGGTTGAAGGCAATGCGCTGCGGCCTCGCCGAGGAATTCATCGGCTGGACGCGCAACGCGGTCGCGCCCGCAGCCTTTCAGATACTGGGCAGCCGGCTGGTCAAGATCGAGACGTTCGGCACCTATGCCTGCCGCAATACGATCGGTGTTCCGACGACGCGGCTGTCGGGGCATGCGCTGGCCAATGCGGTCGACGTATCCGCTTTTATCCTGGAGGACGGTCGTCGGGTATCGGTTGAGAATGACTGGCGCTCGGACGATCCGGAAATACGCCGTTTCTTTGAGGTCATCCACACGTCCGCCTGCAAGCGGTTCGGGACGGTACTCAGCCCGGATTACAATTCCGCGCACCACGACCATCTGCACCTAGAAGACGACCACAAGAGCTTCTGCCGCTGATTTCCCTCTCCCGCGCGCGGGAGAGGGCTAGAAGCGCCGCCGCGGAAGAACATCCCCTTCAATCCGTCACAACTTTGCTCTAACGCGCTGGGATGACTGATACCCGAGTACCGTCGCGCGTCTTTCCGCGCGCGAAACAGGAAGCCGACCGCGCCAAGGGCGGCGTTTCTACCCCGCAGACCCAGGATCCGGCCTATCGGCTTGCTTTCCAGGACATGGACTTCCTGCTCCGCGAGGATCTGCGTCCGGTCCGCTTCCAGCTCGAGCTGCTCAAGCCGGAATTGGTGATCGACGAAGCAGGGATTGCTTCGACCTTTGTGATGTATGGATCGGCGCGCATCCCCGCGCCCGACAAGGCGCAGGCCTTGCTTGAGGCGGCGACCGACGACGCGTCGCGCAAGATCGCCGAACGCCTGGTCGCCAAGTCGAAATATTACGAGGTCGCGCGCGAGCTCGGACGACTGGCGTCGAGTTTCCCGGTCGATACCGACGGGCAGCGTCACTTCGTCGTCTGCTCGGGCGGCGGTCCATCGATCATGGAAGCGGCCAATCGCGGCGCGTGCGATGTCGGCGCCGAATCGATCGGGCTCAACATCGTGCTCCCGCACGAACAGGCGCCGAACCCGTACGTAACGCCGCGGCTCAGCCTGCAATTCCACTATTTCGCGCTGCGCAAGATGCACTTCCTGCTTCACGCGCGCGCGCTCGCGGCGTTTCCGGGCGGCTTTGGCACGTTCGACGAATTGTTCGAGCTGTTGACCTTGATCCAGACCGGCAAGATCCAGCCGATCCCGGTGCTGCTCTATGGCAAGGAATTCTGGCAGCGCGTGGTCAATTTCGAAGCTTTGGTCGAGGAAGGCGTGGTCAGCGCCAAGGACCTCGACATCTTCACCTATTGCGAGACGGCGGAAGAGGGCTGGGAGTGCGTCCAGCGCTTCTACCAGAACCGTTCGCTGGATGCCGGTCTCGCCGAAGCGGAGCAGCACGCCGCGGAAGAGATCGCCGCGCAGGCCGACACGTCGCGGTAATCTCTAAAATCCTCCCGCTATCGGGGAGGGCAATCGCATATGGAGCGGGAGGGTATAATCAACGGCCCGAACCGTCATGCCGGCCTCGTGCCGGCATCCACCAAGCCTGTTGGCGCGAAGCTTGAGCATTGAGCCCTCACCCTGCCTCCCGGTGGACCCCGGCACAAGGCCGGGGTGACGTAGGGAAAATGGCTTAAAGTCCCTCAGGCGCGGTATTTGCTGGCCAGTCGCGGCAATGGGACGAAGAGCGCACCGCTCCCCTCCTGACCAAACATCCCATAGGCGATTGCCCTGCCGGAAATGGGGAGGAATTAATCTTGAGGCTTACCTCTTGGCAGCTGGCGCGGCGGTGTTGCCCGCGGCAGGCGCCGCTGCATTGCCATCGGCCGGAGCCGCGGCATTGCCCGTAGCCGGCGCCGCGCTGTTACCCTCGGCTGCCTTGGCATCCTTGCCCGCCGGGGCAGCGGCCGGTGCAGCCGGCAGCGGCAGGTTCGAGCCCTGCTGGTTGAGGTACAGGATCACGTCGGCACGATCCTTGGGGTTCGACAGGCCGGCGAAGGTCATCTTGGTACCCGGCGCAAACTTACGCGGGCTGGTCAGCCAGGCGTTGAGCGAATCGAAATCCCACTTGCCGCCCTTGGCCTTCAGCGCATCGGAGAAAGCGAAGCCGCCCTTGCCCTGGGCTACCGCTTCGCCGACCGTGGCGTAGAGATTCGGACCGATGCCGTTGGCGCCGCCCTGGTTGACCGTGTGGCACGCCGCGCACTTCTTGAAGACCTCGGCGCCCTTGGCGGCATCGGCGGTCGGGAGCAGAGACGCGATCGGCACTTCGGCCGCGGCGCCGCTGTCGCCGCCTTCGTCCACGGCCTCGACCGGATAGCCTTCCTTCTTGGGTTCGCCGCTGTGGAACATCATCCCGCCAACGATCGTGGCGCCAAGCGCGACAAAGCACCCTGCGAGGGTCCAGCCAGCGATCGTGTTGGTCTTGTCGGACATGATTTTTCGCGTACGCCCCTGAATTGAGTAGCAGCCCTTTAGTAAGCGTATTCGCAGGGGGCAAGGTGGCTGTTGTTTGGCGACCTGCGGTCGCGAGCGGCACCAGCCCACTCCCCCACCCGACCACCCATAGCATATCCTGATTGGGCGGTCGGGTGGGGGAGTGGGCTGGTGCCGTACACGCGCGTGGGCGCGTCAAACAAAGCTCGGGTTGCTACAGATGATGCCCGCCTCTAATCGCCGCCGCCATGGAGAACTTCGCCGCCCCCGCCCAGCCCATCGTTGCCGCGATGACCGAAGCCGCTGCCCGCGAGCCCGAGCGCGCGGTGGCGTTCCAGGGCGCGCCGGGCGCCAACAGCCATGTCGCGGTCGAAGAGACGTTTCCCGACGGACTGCCGCTACCCTGCTTCAGCTTCGACGACGCGATCGATGCGGTGAAGGAAGGGCGCGCCGATTGCGCAGTCATTCCGATCGAAAATTCGCTCCATGGCCGCGTCGCCGACATCCATTTCCTGCTGCCCGAATCGGGGCTGGTGATCACCGGCGAGCATTTCCTGCCGATCCGCTACGCCTTGATGGGCGTCGGCCCGCTCGACGGCGTCAAGGAAGCGATGAGCCATCCCCAGGCGCTGGGCCAATGCCGCCATTGGCTGAAGGCGCACGGCATCACCCCGATCGCCTATCCCGACACCGCCGGTGCCGCCGCCTTGGTCGCCGAAATCAACGATCCCAAGGTCGCCGCGCTCGCGCCACCGCCCGCGGCCAAGATCTACGGGTTGGAGACGCTGGCGAGCGACATCGCCGATGCCGAGCATAATACCACGCGCTTCGTGACCCTGGCGCGGGGCAGCCGTCCGCTGACGGGTGAGGGGCCGTTCATGACGACGATCATCTTCGAGGTGAAGAACGTCCCCGCCGCGCTCTACAAGGCGATGGGCGGGTTCGCGACTAACGGCGTCAACATGACCAAGCTCGAAAGCTATCAGCGCGGCGGCAGCTTTGCCGCGACCGACTTCTTCGCCGATGTCGAGGG
This sequence comes from Sphingomonas sp. P4_G3, assembly GCF_056401105.1. Lineage (NCBI taxonomy): Bacteria > Pseudomonadati > Pseudomonadota > Alphaproteobacteria > Sphingomonadales > Sphingomonadaceae > Sphingomonas > Sphingomonas sp. P4_G3. The sequence continues at coordinate 8,624 of NZ_JBFUJZ010000013.1, read as the reverse complement.
CCGGCCGGGGGATGAGAATCTGGATCGCGCGTTGGAAGAACTGGGCTTCCACTCAAAATGGATGCGGGTGCTGGGCAGCTATCCGCAGGCGCGGAAACGGGGATGACCCCGCGCGTCCTGATCATCGCCGGATCCGATTCGGGCGGCGGCGCCGGGATCCAGGCCGATATCAAGACGGTGACGATGCTCGGCGGCCACGCCATGACCGCGGTCACCGCGATCACCGCGCAGAATACGCTCGGTGTCCAGGCGGTGTTGCCGGTGCCGACCGACATGGTGATCGCGCAGATCAACTCGGTGGTCACCGACATCGGCGTCGACGCGGTGAAGATCGGGATGATCGGCTCGGCTGCGACCGCGCATGCGGTAGCGGATGTGCTCGAGCATTTGTCGGTGCCGATCGTGTTCGATCCGGTGATGGTCGCGACCAGTGGGTCGGTCCTGGCGGACGACGAGACGATCGCTGCCTTCGAGCGATTGATGCGTGTTTCCGAGGTAACGACGCCCAATCTTCCGGAGCTGAAAGCGCTGTCCGGCATGCCCGTCGACGACAGCGAGGCGGTCTATGCGGCGGCGCAGACGATCGCCGTTCGGCACCGTTGCGCAGTGCTGGCCAAGGGCGGGCACGGTCGTGGTCGAGAGATCGTCGATCGCCTTGTCTATGTCGACCCGATGGACGGGCGGCCGACGGAATGGCGCAGCGAGCGCATCGACAGCAACGCTACTCATGGCACCGGGTGCACCTTGGCATCGGCGATCGCGACGATGCTGGCGGCGGGGCATTCGCTTGAAACCGCGATCGAACGCGCCCGCCAATTCGTCAGGCTCGCGATCAAGGGAGCGCCGCAACTCGGTGATGGTCACGGCCCGATGGGCCATCAAGCGGTTCGGCTCGATGTTTCGATCGGCCCGGGTGCTTGCCTCAATCAGGTGACGATTGCGGCAACCGACTATGCCGAGACCTGCTCATTCTACGAGCGATTGGGGTTGCGGCAGATCGTCGGCACTGACGATGCGCATTATGCCCGTTTCGAAGCGCCGGGCGGGATGACCTTGTCGATCGAAACCGGCGCGCAGCCGACCGTATTTCTCGAAGTCGACGATCTCGACGGAACTGTCGAATGGCTGCAAAAAGACGGCATCGTGTTCGACCGGTTGCCAACTGATCAGCCCTGGCTTTGGCGTGAAGCGCGCCTGACCGATCCGTCGGGTAATGCCCTATGCCTGTACCAAGCCGGCGAGAACCGGCGCTATCCGCCTTGGCGGCTTAGCTGATGCCCGGCCTCAAACACGAAAAGCTCTGCCTCGCCCCGGTTGCGGGGGTCGATGAAGCCGGGCGCGGTCCGCTCGCCGGGCCGGTGGTGGCTGCGGCAGTGATCCTGCCGGCCAAGGGTATCCCGCGCGGGCTCGACGATTCGAAAAAGCTGAGCGCCACCGAGCGTGCGCGCCTGCACGGGCGGCTGATGGACTGCGCGATGGTCGGCATCGGCATTTGCGAGGCCGAAGAGATCGACACGCTCAATATCTATTGGGCGACGATGAAGGCGATGACGCTCGCGGTGGAAGCATTGGGCTGCCCGCCCGGACACGTACTGGTCGACGGCAATCGCCTGCCGCGCTGGACATATCAGGCGAGCGCGATTGTCGGTGGCGACGGGATCAGCATGTCAATCGCCGCCGCGTCGATCGTCGCCAAGCACACCCGCGACACGATCATGATCGCCCATGCCGAATCATATCCGCATTACGGCTGGCATTCGAACAAGGGCTATGGCGCGCCCGAACATCTGCGCGCGTTGCGCGAGCACGGGCCGTGTCCGCTGCATCGCCGGAGCTTCGCACCGGTCGCCCAAGCGGTTCTGCCGTTTTAAGAGTCTTTTGTGCCACACCCCATAAATTGGGGCTGTGGATAACTTCGGACTCAATATCCGGTAAGGGTCGTAAAATGTTCCGCTCGCTTAACCATTTGCTAACCCAAGTCGTTAACTAAACTTCGCTTGACCGGAGTCCGCGCGCTCGGTTTTCGTGCGCGTGTCATTGCGGGGAGTGGTTGCCGATGGGGGTCATCGAGAAGGTCAGTGCGCGTATCGCGCCGTCGGTGCTCGTGCCGGGCGAACTCCCGCTCGACCGCATCGTCATGGGCGATTGCATCGAGACGATGCGCGCGCTGCCGGCCAAGTCGGTCGACCTGATCTTCGCCGATCCGCCCTACAACCTTCAGCTCGGCGGTGACCTGTCGCGTCCCGACGGCAGCCATGTCGATGCGGTGACCGACGACTGGGACAAGTTCGACAGCCTGGCGATCTATGACCGCTTCACTCGCGAATGGCTGGGCGAGGCGAAACGCATCCTCAAGGATAACGGCACGATCTGGGTGATCGGCAGCTATCACAACATCTTCAAGGTCGGGTCGGCGATCCAGGATCTGGGCTATTGGATCCTTAACGACATCGTCTGGCGCAAGGCCAATCCGATGCCCAATTTCAAGGGCACGCGCTTCACCAACGCGCATGAGACGCTGATCTGGGCATCGACCGGCGAGGGCGCGAAATACACGTTCAACTATCGCAGCATGAAGACGCTCAACGACGAGCTTCAGATGCGCTCGGACTGGGAATTCCCGATCTGCGGCGGTCCGGAGCGGCTCAAGAAGAACGGCGTCAAGGTTCACCCGACCCAGAAGCCCGAGGCGTTGCTCTACCGCATCCTGCTCGCCTGCTCGAAGCCAGGCGATGTCGTGCTCGATCCGTTCTTCGGCACCGGCACCACTGGAGCGGTCGCCAAGCGGCTCGGCCGGCACTGGATCGGGATCGAGCGCGAGCCGGTCTATATCGAGGCGGCGGAGGAACGCATCGCCGCCGCCTTGCCGCTCGACGAATCGGCGCTGACGACGATGCAAAGCCCCAAGGCGGCGCCGCGCGTCGCCTTCGGTGCGCTGATCGAGAACGGCATGCTGGCGCCGGGCACAATGCTGACCGACACCAAGCGGCGCTGGAAAGCGACCGTCGGCGCCGACGGTTCGCTCAAGAGCGATTGCGGTCAGGCCGGGTCGATCCACAAGCTCGGCGCGACCTTGCAGAACGCGCCGGCCTGCAACGGCTGGACTTTCTGGCATTATGAGGCGGTGGACGGGTTGAAGCCGATCGACGCGCTGCGCCAGAATTACCTGCTCGCGACGCAGCCTTAAGGCCCAATTCCGGAAATGCGTCACCCGGGCTTGTCCCGGGGTCCACTGTGCAGCAAACCCGGGACGCGGGGTTCTCGCCGCACGGTGGATGCCGGGACGAGCCCGGCATGACGAAAGAGAGCTGATGCCCGCGCCACTCCACCTCCGCCCCGTCCAGTTCGTAGACACCCCGATCGGCCGCGACGGCGAGGTCGCGCGGCTGGCCGGCGGGATGCAGTGGTTCGCCGCCTATGAAGTGATCGAGGGCGATACCAAGCGGACCGTGCCGATCGCCGAATTCGGCCGCACTTTGTGCGTCAGCGACGAACGCGCCGCCGAACTCCACGCGACGATGACCCGGCCCCGCCCACCGCTGACGCTTGGCGAGCGCATCCTGCGTTTCGATCAGCCGGCGGTCGCCGGCATCCTCAACGTCACGCCCGACAGCTTTTCCGATGGCGGCGAGCAGGACGATCCGGTCGCCGCCGGCGTGGCAATGGCCGCGGCCGGCGCGGCGCTGATCGATGTCGGCGGCGAATCGACCCGACCCGGCGCCGAGCTCGTCTGGGAAGAGGATGAGAAGAAGCGCGTCGAGCCGGTCGTGCGCGGGCTGGTGCGCGCGGGGACGCTGGTTTCGGTCGACACCCGCAAGGCGACGGTGATGGAGGCCGCGCTCGCCGCCGGCGCGAGCATCGTCAACGACGTCGCGGCGCTGTTATGGGACGATCGCGCGCTGGACGTGGTGGCAAAGGCGGGCTGCCCCGTCATCCTCATGCACTCGCCCGATCCCGCCAAGGGGCCGCATGGCGGCAACGGCTACGGCGATGTGCTGATCGAAGTGTACGATTGGCTCGACACGCGGATCGCAGCGGTCGTCGCGGGCGGGGTCGACCGCGCCAAGATCATCGTCGATCCCGGCATCGGCTTCGGCAAGTCGCTCCAGGACAATCTCTCGCTGCTCAACGGACTCGCCATGTTCCACGGCCTCGGCTGCCCGATCATGCTCGGCGCCAGCCGCAAACGGATGATCGGCGCGTTGTCGAACGAAGCACCCGCCGACGAACGCCTAGGCGGCTCGATCACGCTCGCGCTCAAAGGGGCGGAAGCCGGCGTTCAATTGCTCCGCGTCCATGACGTGCCGGAGACGGTGCAGGCGCTGAAAGTCTGGCGCGGCCTGCGCGATCAGGCGCTGGTCGGCGGCTGACCGGATATTGCCGTTGCGACGCGCGTTGCAGACGGCAAGCTAGCGGTCGCGAAAAGGAACGGACGCCATGGACATCAAGCGCAGCGGGTCGCAGCCATCGGGCAAGGGTCCGACGGACTGGTTCACCGGCACGGTCAGGATCGACCCGCTGATCACGGCGCCAGATCCCGCGCGCATCGCCAGTGCCAGCGTCACGTTCGAGCCCGGCGCGCGCACCGCCTGGCACACCCATCCCCTCGGCCAGACACTGATTGTCACTTCCGGCCTTGGTTGGGTCCAGCGCGACGGCGGTCCGGTGGAGGAAATCCGTCCCGGTGACGTGGTTCGAGCCCGGCGAGAAGCATTGGCACGGCGCGACGCCGACCAATGCGATGACGCATATCGCGATCCAGGAGCGGCTCGACGGCAAGGCGGTCGACTGGCTGGAGAAGGTCACCGACGAGCAATACCGCCGCGATTGAATCGCACTCGATTGGTCGCTGGCCACTCACGGCGCCCGCTGCTAGCCTTTGCCGGTCGAAAAGGACCCGCGAGTGGCATATCGGTAAGCCCGCTCCCTTGCATCTCACCCCGGGATGCACGCTCCGTTTCCGCCATTCATGGCGGAACCCCCGGCAGGACGCGCGACAGCGCGGGGCCTGCGCGTGGGGACAGTCCGCCGCCGGCCTGTGAGCGAAGGAGCAAGCAAGATGCCGATCATCGTCAGCGACCCGGGAGTCGTTACCCAGATCAATGTCTTCACGGTCAAGCCGGGCGGACAGGATGCCATGATCGCACAACTCGAACGTGGCGTAGCCATCGCGCGCCAAGAGCCGGGCTGGTTGTCTGCCAGCCTGCACCGCAGCCTCGATGGGACTCGGGTGGTCAATTATGCGCAAAGCACCGATCTCGCCGCAGCGGAATCGATCATCGCCCGGTTGCGCGATGCCGGCATGATCGCGCGTAACGCTGGGCTCGGCACCGCGCATCCTGGCCTCTATGAAGTGGTGCGCGTGTTCGAACTCTAGGTTTCGCGCATATCACGACCGGGCCGCTTGACTTCGAGCGTCACAACGCCACGTGATGCGGACGATAACGGGGGCCCGGTCGCATGCGTCACCAGTTTGTCCGTCGCTTCGTCGCGCTGACAGCGGCGCTTTCCGTCAGCCTGTCGCTGGCGAGTTCGGCAATTGGACAGGCGACCGGTTCCTATGTCGCACCCCAGCACACCACCGGCTGGCCGGGCCTTGGTACCGGCGACGATCAGGGGGCGGCGGAAGCGTCGCTCGAGCTTGGTCCTGAACTCGAGCGCGACCGGTCACCGATCTGGATGTTGGCCGACCAGCGCCGGCTCGACAAGGCGCTCGCCGCGCTCCAGCCGCAGAAGAAAGGCGTGGTCGATGCCTATGTGGTGGTGGTCGGGCTCGACAGCGATCCGATCTTCGGGCGCGAAGCGCGCGAGGCGGGCAGGGTGCTGTCGCGCCGCTACAATGCGGTCGGACACACGATCGTGCTTGCCGGCACCGACGGGTCCGGCCCGAGCGACTTGCCCAACGGCACGCCCCGGGCGTTCGCGCTGACGCTAGCGCGGATCGCCGAACTGATGGACCGCAAAGAGGACGTGCTGGTCCTCTACACCGCCGGGCACGGCGCGCCGGTCGGGCTGGCCTATCATGACGGTGACGAGGGATTCGGCATCATTTCGCCCGCGCGGATGGCGCGAATGTTCGAAGAGCTTGGGATCAGGAACCGCCTGTTGATCCTGTCGGCCTGTTATTCGGGCGTGTTCGTGCCGGCGATGGCCAGCGAGACGACGGCGCTGTTAACCGCAGCCTCGGCTGACCGCACCTCGTTCGGGTGTTCGGCCGACCGCGACTGGACCTTTTTCGGCGATGCGATGATCAACCATGCGCTGCGCCAGCCGGTGCCGCTCGCCAAGGCCGGCGAGGACGCGCGCGCGCTGATAGCGCAATGGGAGAAACAGGGCCACGTCACCCCGTCGCAGCCGCAAATCTCGATCGGCAGCGGTGTCGGCAAATGGCTGGCCCCGCTCGAAGCCCGCATGCCCAAGACCGCGACGGCAATGGTCGGCCGCCCGGCAATCTCGATTCTCAACGATCTGGAACAGTGACGTTCGGATCGCGCATCTCTGCTTGTACTTCGGCCACCAGTTCCTTGCGACTGAGCTTGCCGACCAATGTCTTGGGCAAGGCGAGCCGCACGACCACCTGATCGACGCGTTCGTGATGGCCGAGTTGAGGATTGAGCCACGCCTTGATCTCGTCGCCGGCCGCCGTGGCGCCGTCGTTGAGCGTCACGTAAGCGCGTGGCTGCTCGCCGCGATAGGTGTCGGGGACGCCGATCACGAGCGCCTCCTTCACCGCGGGATGGCGATAGAGCACGGCTTCGATCTGGCTCGGAAAGACCTTGAACCCGCTGACCGCGATCATGTCCTTCAACCGGTCGACGACATGGATGAAGCCGTCCGCGTCGATCGTGCCGACATCGCCGGTGCGCAGCCAGGCTCCCCCTTCGTCGGGAACGAACACCCCGGCATCGGCGTCGGGCCGGTTCCAATAGCCCTTCATGATCTGCGGCCCGCGCACCAGGATTTCGCCGGGTTGTCCGTCGGGGGCGGGACGCGATGCATCCTCCTTATCGGCCAGCCGCACCTCGGTCGCCGGGATCGGCTGGCCGATCGTGCCCAATTTGCCTTCGGCCTCATAGGGGTTGCACGATACGACGCCCGAACTCTCCGACAGGCCATAGCCCTCGATCACGCGCGCGCCCGTCGCGGCTTCGAACTTCGCCTTGACCTCGGCCGGGAGCGGGGCGCCGCCCGAGATGCAATATTTGAGGCTGGAGAGATCGGCCGACGCCAGCTTGGGATGGTCGAGCAGTGCCTGGTACATGGTCGGCACGCCGGGCAGCGCGGTCGCCTTGGTCCGCTCGATCGCCGCCAGCACCTGCGCGCCGTCGAAGCGCGGCAGCAGCACGATCATGCCGCCATTGGCGACGGTGCGGTTCATCACACAGGTATTGGCGAAGACGTGGAACAGCGGCAGCACGCCGATGATCCGGTCCTCCTCGCCGGGATGCGGATCCAGCCCCTCGACCTGGCGGGCATTGGCCGACAGATTCTGGTGCGTCAGCATCGCACCCTTGGGCGTGCCGGTCGTGCCACCGGTATATTGGATCAGCGCGAGCTGGGTGGCGGGGTCGATCGCCGGGAAATCGTTGACACCGTCATTGGCGATCAGCGCGGAAAAGGCGGTGATGCGGGCGTCGTCGGGCCGCTTCGTCACTTCCTTGCCGCGGAACAGGCGATAGAAAAGCGACTTGGTTGCGGGCAGGGCGCCCGCCACCGAACCCACCACCAGCCGTTCGAGTCCGCTCTGGTCGAGCACCTTGAGCGCGGTCGGCAGCAGCGCGCTCGCCGAGAGCGTGAAGAGCAGCCTGGTCCCCGAATCCTCGACCTGATGCGCCAGTTCGTCAGCCGTGTAGAGCGGCGAGAAATTGACGACGGTCGCACCCAGCTTGAGCACGCCGTAATAAGCGGCGAGGTAATGCGGAACGTTTGGCAGGAACAAGCCGATCCGGTCGCCCGGCCCATAGCCCATCCGCGCCAGTCCGGTGGCGACGCGCGCCGCGCCACCCACCACTTCGGCATAGGAATAACGGCGACCGAGGAAGTCGAGCAACGGCCGCTCGGGATAGGTTCGCGCAGTGGCCTCGAACATGTCGACCAGCGACAGAGGCGGAAAATCAGTCGCCCACGGCGTGGGGTGACGATAGGCGCTGCCGCGCCATAGGCTCTCCGCGTCTTGTCTCATTGACATTGATGTAAGCGCGCCGCCGGTGCTGCGGCAAGCGGACTTAGCGACTGACCGCGTTTCCGCTGGTCCAGGTCAGCAGGAACTTGACCGCGACCACGCCCAGATCGACTGCCGCCTGGATACGGTGCGGTGTCGGATCGCCGTCACGATGCGTCAGGATCTCGATATCGGCGGTCGGATGGCGCACAACCGCGACCAGCACGAGCAATGCCCCTAACGCGACCATCGCCTTACGCCTACGCATACCCCGCGCCTCCAGCCGCTTCCTATAAAGGGCTGGCGAGCAAGCGACAAGCCAAAGCGGCGGCAATCCGTCGCGATTTCGCAGCCGAAACGGTGTTGGAGTCTGTTTCAGCTTTGCTGAAACRGKTGCGGTGCCGGCCCGCTCCCCCACCCGACCTCCCAATCAGGGTATTCTATGGGAGGTCGGGTGGGGGAG
>NZ_JBFUJZ010000012.1:0-101997 GCF_056401105.1 Sphingomonas sp. P4_G3 | reverse complement strand
TTCATCGAGAGCCCGCGCCATATCGAGATCCAGGTGCTGGGCGACCAGCACGGCAATATCGTCTATCTGAACGAGCGCGAATGCTCGGTGCAGCGCCGCCACCAGAAAGTGGTCGAGGAAGCGCCGTCGCCGTTCGTCTCGCCGGAGATGCGCCGCAAGATGGGCGAGCAGGCGGTCGCACTGTCGCGCGCGGTCGGCTATTATTCGGCCGGTACGGTCGAGCTGATCGTATCGGGCGCCGACACCAGCGGCGAGGGCTTCTACTTCCTCGAGATGAACACCCGGCTCCAGGTCGAGCATCCGGTGACCGAGGAGATTACCGGCCTCGACCTGGTCGAGCAGATGATCCGCGTCGCTGCCGGCGAGAAGCTCTCGTTCGGGCAGAGCGACGTCAAGATCAACGGCTGGTCGATCGAGAATCGCGTCTATGCCGAGGACCCGTATCGCGGTTTCCTGCCGTCGATCGGGCGGCTGGTGCGGTACGAGCCGCCGGCAGCCGACAGCCACCAATCTCCAAGCCCCTCCCCTGAAGGGGAGCGGCGTGCCAAGGTTCGCGTCGACGACGGTGTCCTCGAAGGCGGCGAAGTCAGCATGTTCTACGACCCGATGATCGCCAAATTGATCACCTGGGCGCCGACCCGCGAGGAAGCGATCGATCGCCAGATCGCGGCGCTCGACGAATTCGTGATCGAGGGCCCGGGCAACAATCTCGATTTCCTGTCGGCGCTGATGCAGCATCCGCGCTTTCGCGACGGCGCGCTGACCACCGGCTTCATCGCCGAGGAATATCCCGACGGCTTCACCGGCGCACCGGCCGCGCCCGATCTGCTCAAGGCGCTCGCCGCGGTCGCTGCCTTTGCCGCGACGGCGGAGGCCGATCGCGCGCGGCGGATCGACGGCCAGCTCGGCAAGCGCCTGCGCCCGCCCTCGGCCTGGACCGTGCGGATCGACGGCCAGGACCATCAGGTCGAAATCTCGACCGACGGCGTGGTGGTCGACGGCGATGATCTCGACCTGGCACTCGAATATACGCCCGGCGACCATATCGTCACTGCCGAGCTCGGCGATGAGGACCTGACTGTGCGGATCGCGCGGACGCGGACCGGCTTCCGCCTGACCACGCGCGGCGCGTCGCATGTCGCGCGCACCTTGCCCGCGCATGTCGCGCCTTATGCCGAGCATCTGATCGAGAAGATCCCGCCCGATCTGTCCAAATTCCTGATCGCGCCGATGCCCGGACTGCTCGTCCGGCTCGACGTCAAGCAAGGCGATGCCGTCCAGCCCGGCCAGCCGCTCGCGGTGGTCGAGGCGATGAAGATGGAGAATATCCTGCGCGCGGAAAAGACGGCGACGGTCAAGTCGCTGGCGGCGAAGGCCGGCGACAGCCTGGCGGTCGATCAAGTGATTCTGGAGCTAGAATAGGCAGCTTTGAGTCCGTTTCAGCAAGCTGAAACAGGTGCGGCACCAGCCCGCTCCCCCACCCGACCTCCCATAGCATAAACTGATTGGGAGGTCGGGTGGGGGAGCGGGCCGGCACCGTGACAGCGAAGCGCCGAAGATGAACCGAACCGGCCCGATTGCGACAAAATAAGACATATTAAGCATGGACCTCTGTCCTACCGGCCGCCATGCTTTCGCTCATGAAACGGTCGCGTATCGCTTTGATGCTCACCGTCGTGCTGCCGCTCCAGGCCTGCATGGTGGGGCCGAACTACAAGCCGCCGGCGAGCGCCTCGCTCGGCGTGCCCGATGCCTATTCCGGTCCTGCGACGACTGGCGCACTGCCCGATATCTCGACCTGGTGGTCGTCGTTCGGCGACACCGAGATGACCAGCATCATCGACCGCGCGCGGCGCGACAATCTCGACATCGCACAAGCGGTGGCGCGGTTGAAACAGGCGCGCGAAGGACTGGTCCAGGCGCGCGCCTCTTTATTGCCGACGGTCAGCGGATCGGCCGGCTATAGCCGCAATCTGCTCGATTCGGTCGGCCCGCGCGACAATTTCTCGATCGGCGCCGATGCCAGTTATCAGGCCGATCTGTTCGGCGGCACGCGCCGCTCGATCGAGGCGGCGCGGGCGACCGAACAGGCCTCGGGCTACGACCTCGCCACCGTCCAGACCTCGATCGCGTCGGAGGCCGCGCGCAACTATATCCTGGCCCGCCAATATCAGGCCGCGCTCAAGATCGCGCGCGACAGCCTGGCGATCCAGGACGACAATCTGGAGATTGCCGGTTTCCGCGTCCAGGCGGGTTTGGTCTCCAGCCTCGACCAGGAGCAAGCGCGCGCGCAACGCGCCCAGACCGCGGCGCAAATCCCGACGATCGAACAGAATTATGCCGCCGCGGTGAACCGGCTGGGGGTACTGACCGGCCAGGCGCCGGGCGCGCTCAAGGCTGAGTTGGAGGCGGTGCAGCCGATCCCGATGGGTCCGGCCGATATTCCGACCGGCATTCCCGGCGACGTGCTGCGCCAGCGCCCCGATGTCCGCTCGGCCGAACGCACTCTCGGCGCCGCGACCGCGCAGATCGGGGTGGAGAAGGCCGCGCTCTACCCGGCGCTCAACATCACCGGCAATATCGGCACTTCGGCTTCGGCGCTCGGCAGCATCGCCAATGTCATCACCGGCAGCCTGTTCGCCGGGCTGACCCAATTGATCTTCGACGGCGGCCGCACGCGCAGCCGGGTACGGTCGCAGGAAGCCGCCGCCCAGGGCGCGTTCGCTGCCTATAAATCGACCGTGCTGACCAGCCTGGAGGATGTCGAGAACGCGCTCCAGGCGCTGCAGGCGGCGAAACAGCGCCAACGCGAGTTCGCGGTCGCGCTCGATGCCTCGAACGCCGCGGCGATCCTCGCGCGCAGCCAGTATCGCGCCGGGCTGACCGACATCACCACCCTCAACAACAGCGAGGCGGCGTTGCTCTCGGCGCAGAATGGCTTGAACAGCGCGCGCGGTGATCAGGCGCAGGCGATGGTCGCGCTCTACCTCGCGCTCGGCGGCGGGTGGGATGCCACCAAGCCGCCCGAACTCCCGCAGGGATAAGAATATGGCGACCAACCAGGCCGAACTCGACGACTTCCTCGGCGGGCGCCCGCCGTCCAAGCTCAAGCGCTATGCCCTGTGGGCGGGGATCGCGATTGGCGTCGTGCTGGTCGTCCTGCTCCTGATGCGGCTGTTCGGCGCCGCCGCGACATCGGGCTATGCGACCGAACAGGCGCAAAAGGGCAATCTCACCGTCACCGTGTCGGCGACCGGCAAGCTCGCGCCGATCAATCAGGTGACGGTCGGCTCGCAGCTGTCGGGCCAGGTGATCAAGGTGCTGGTCGACGTCAACGACCGCGTCACCGCCGGCCAGCCTCTGGCGCTGATCGACCCGTCGCAGTTCGACGATCAGGTCAAGCAGGCGCAGGCAACCTTGGCCGCGAACAATGCCGCGGTCGGCCAGGCGCAGGCGACGCTCGCCCAGTCCAAAGCCACGCTCTCGCGCTATCAGGAAGTCAGCCGGCTGTCGGGCGGCCGCGTGCCGGCCAAGACCGAGATGGATCAGGCGATCGCCGATCGCGACCGCGCTCTGGCCAATCTCAGCGCGGCCAATGCCAATGTCATATCGGCGCGCGCCGCTTTGTCGTCGGCCCAGACCCAGCGGGTGCGCGCGGTGATCCGCTCGCCGGTCACCGGCGTGGTGCTGGCGCGCCAGATCGATCCCGGCCAGACCGTCGCGGCGTCGTTCAACACGCCGACTTTGTTCGTCATCGCCCAGGATCTGCGCCAGATGAAGCTGGAAGTCGCGATCGACGAAGCCGATGTCGGCAACGTCAAGCAGGGACAGCGCGCCACCTTCACCGTCGACGCTTTCCCCGGCAAGACCTTCCCGGCGATGATCACCCGGGTCGATGTCGGATCGAACCTGTCGGTGCAGGACGCGACCTCGTCGTCCTCGACCTCGTCGACCGGTTCGACCACCGCGCAGGTCGTGTCCTACGCTGCCGATCTCTCGGTCGCCAATCCCGACGAGCAATTGCGGCCGGGCATGACCGCGACTGCGGACATCGTCACGATGGAAAAGAAGAACGTCCTGCTCGTCCCCAACGCCGCCTTGCGCTTCAAGCCGCAGACGGCGGGAGCACCGGCGGCGCAGGCGAGCGGCGGAATTGCCGGCGCGCTCACTCCCCGGATGCGGCGGCGTGGCGGTGGCGGCGGTGACGGCGCGGCCCCGCTCGAACGCGGCTCCAGGCAGAGCGTCTACGTCAAACAGGCCGATGGCAGCCTCAAGGCGATATCGGTCACCACCGGCGACAGCGACGGCTCGATGACCGAGATCACCGGCGGCGATCTCCAGCCGGGGATGCAAGTCGTGACCGGCCAGCTTGCCGGCGCGACCAGCGGCAAGTCGGGCGGCAGCGGCAGCGGCCGGCGGCGCTCGGGCGGCGGCGGCGGCGGACAGAGCGGTGGCTGATACGCTCCCAGAGCCGCTGATCCGGCTGCGCGGTGTCACCAAGACCTATGGCACCGGCGCGACCGCGTTCCAGGCGCTGAAGGGCGTCGACCTCGACATAGCGGCGGGCGATTTCGTCGCGGTGATGGGGCCGTCGGGGTCGGGCAAGTCGACGACGATGAATATCCTCGGCTGCCTCGACATGCCGACGGCGGGCGAGTTCGTGTTCAAGGGCCATCATATCGAGAGCCTCGACCGCGACCAGCGCGCCTTGCTCCGGCGCAAATATCTCGGCTTCGTGTTCCAGGGGTTCAACCTGCTCGCGCGGACCTCGGCGCTGGAGAATGTCGAATTGCCCCTGCTCTATCGCGGCGACGCCAAGGCCGAACGGCGCGAGACCGCGCTCGGCGCGCTCGACAAGGTCGGGCTGAAGGAATGGTGGGACCACACGCCGGCCGAATTGTCGGGCGGCCAGCAACAACGCGTCGCCATCGCCCGTGCGATCGTCACCCAGCCCGCGGTGCTGCTCGCCGACGAGCCGACCGGCAATCTCGACAGCGAACGCTCGGTCGAGATCATGGAATTGCTCACCGACCTCAACAAGAATGCCGGCATCACCGTGCTGATGGTCACCCACGAAGCCGACATGGCCGCCTTCGCCAAGACCATCGTCCATTTCAAGGACGGGTTGGTCGAACGCGTCGAGGCGGGGCACCGGCAGGGGGAGAGAGTGGGATGAAGGGCGCGGGACCACTTCTTCCCTCTCCCCTTGTGGGAGAGGGTTGCGCAGACTTGGGTCTTGCGCAGCAAGGCCCTAGTCGGAGCTGGGTGAGGGGTAAGCAGTCGCACAGCGACCGCGCGGCGCTCAAGCGCCGCTTCCCCTCACCAAGCTGCGCTAGCGAGCAAGCTCGCAAGCTCCGCTATCCTCTCCCACAAGGGGAGAGGAAGGCTTAGCCATGCTCGGCACCACCTTCATCCTCGCGATCCGCTCGATCCGGCGCCATCTGCTGCGGTCGTTCCTGACCGTGCTCGGCATCGTCATCGGCGTCGCCGCGGTCGTGGCGATGGTGACCCTGGGCAAGGCGACCACGCTCCAGGTCCAGAAATCGATCGCGAGTCTGGGCACCAACGTGCTCCAGATCCGCCCCGGCCAGGGCTTCGGCCGCGGCGGCGGCGGGCCGCGGCCGCCCGATTTCGACCCTCAAGATGTCGAGGCGATCGGCAAGCAGATCACCGGCGTCACCGCGGTCGCGCCGCAAGCGCAATCGACCGGCACCGCGATCTATGAAGGCCAGAATTGGTCGACCACGATCAACGGCACCACCAACGGCTATTTCCAGGTCCAGCCCTGGCCGCTCACCAGCGGCCGTTACTTCACGCCTACCGAGGAAGCATCGGGCAAGGCGGTCTGCATCATCGGCAGCACGGTCTATACCAATCTCTACAAGACCCAGCCCGCCATCGGCACCCGGATGCGCATCGCCGGCATTTCCTGCGACGTGATCGGCTTGCTGACGACCAAGGGCCAGTCCGGTTTCGGCGGCGACCAGGACGATGTCGTGATCATGCCGATCAAGGCGGTGCAGCGGCGGATGACCGGCAATACCGACGTGCGCCTCATCCTGGTCGGCGTCGACGAAGCCTATTCGACCGCGCAGGTTCAGGCGTCGATCACCGATTTGCTGCGCGAACGCCGCCACATCACCGGCGGCAAGGACGACGATTTCAACATCTTCGACACCAAGCAGATTTCCGACACGCTGAGCAGTACGACCACCTTGCTCACTAACATCGTCACCGCGGTGGCCGGGATCAGCCTGATCGTCGGCGGCATCGGCATCATGAACATCATGCTGGTCTCGGTCACCGAACGCACGCGAGAGATCGGCATCCGCCTGGCGATCGGCGCGGTCGCCAACGAAGTGCTGATGCAATTCCTGGTCGAGGCGGTGGTGCTGTCGTGCCTGGGCGGATTGATCGGGCTGCTATTGGGTCAGCTCGCGGTGATATTATTGTCGATCCTCGGGCAATTGCCGTTCATCTTCGACGTCCAGATCAACGTCATCGCCTTCCTGATCTCGGGCGCGATCGGCGTGGTGTTCGGCTTCTTCCCGGCGCGCCGCGCGGCCTCGCTCAACCCGATCGACGCCTTGCGGCACGAATGAGCGAAGGCGGCTTATGTCCGTCATCCCCGCGACAGCGGGGACCCATCGCCAGGCCATGTCCGCCGAATCAGCGGAGAACGCAGGGGCTGGGTTCCCGTTGTCGCGGGAATGACGAATCAGGATTCTAGGCGGCTGCGGATCTGCCCGAACTTGGCCATCAGTTCGTCGAATTCCTCTTCGGTATCGACATCGATCAGTTCGTCGGGATGCGTGACGACATGCCGCCCGGCAAGGATGAGGTCGCGCGCGCCGGCATCGCCGTCGAGGCTTTCGAGCGCGTCGAAGCGGTTGGCGCCGAACAAAGCCGGCGGCTTGGGGTGCACGCCGTCGCTCGATGCGACGATCGTGTCGGGACCGGTCGCGGCGTGGAACAGGCGATAGATTTGCGCCGCGGTCACGCGCGGCATGTCGGCCAGCGCGATCAGCACCGCTTCGATCCCCGGACCGCGCGCCGCCGCGACGCCCATTTTCAGCGACAGCGACAATCCCTGTTCGGGATGCCTGTTGTGCACCTCGTGATAGCCGCGCGCGGCATAATCGAGCTGGACGCCGTCGCGCACCGCGATGCGCCGGGCGAACGGCACCGCGTCCAACGCGGTGACGACGTGCATGCCGAGCGGCTGCCCCAGGAACATCTCAGTCAGCTTGTCGGACAGGCCGAAGCGCGCCGACTTGCCCGCGGCGAGCAGGATCAATGCGGTGGTTTCAGGCTCGATCATGCAATGCTCCCACCATGCCGGCGGCGATCGACAAGGCGATCTCGGCCGGGCCGACCGCGCCGATGTCGATTCCGGCGGGTGCATCGATGCGGTCGAGGTCGGAGTCTGAAACGCCCAGCGCGCCCAGACGCTCCCGCCGCGCGGCATGGCTCCGCCGCGATCCCAGCGCGGCGATATAGCCGGTCGGTGCCGCCAGCGCGGCGGCGAGCGCGGGATCGTCGATCTTGATGTCGTGCGACAGCGTGACGACCGCGGTCGCTGGATCGGGCTTGAGCGCGGCGACCGCCTCGTCGGGCCAGCGGTCGTCGAGCGTCACGCCGGGGAAGCGCTCGGCGGTCAGGAAGCGCGCGCGCGGATCGATCACCGTCGTCGCGATGCCGAGCTCGCGCGCCAGCCCGGTCAGCGCCTGCGCGATCTGCACCGCCCCGACGATCAGCAAGCGGCGCGGCGGTTCATAGCGATTGACGAACGCGGCGCCCTCGATCGGACGCAGGCTCGATTGGCCGGTGTCGAGATTGGTGACGACGTCGAGCGCCGTGCCGCTGGCCCGCGCCTCGGCGATACGGTCGAACAATTCGGGATCGAATCCGTCGGCGGCGACCGGCTGGACCAGCACCGCGATCTCGCCGCCGCAGGGAAGTCCGACTTCCCACGCCGCGGCATCGGCGACGCCATAATGTTTGAGCTGGAACGGCGCGCCGGCGATCACCTCGGCGGCGGCGGTCATGATGTCGGTTTCGACGCAGCCGCCCGACACTGACCCCTCGAACCGCCCGTCCTGGTGGACGATCATATGGCTGCCGCGCGGGCGCGGTGCGGAGCCCCAGGTCGAGACCACGGTAGCCAGCGCCATCGGCGCGCCGCGCCAGGCCAAAGCGGCGGCGATGACGGCGTCGTTATCGGCCATGGGTAACTCCAAAATCCTCCCCAGGATGGGGAGGGGGACCAAGCCGCAAAGCGGCTTGGTGGAAGGGGCGCTCCTCATCGGAATCGGCTTGCGGGACGCCCCCTTCACCGCTCGCTTCGCGAGCGGTCCCCCTCCCCGTAAACGGGAAGGATTTTTGGTCAGCCCCCCTCATACCGGCGGCAACCCAGCCAGCAGCTTGTCGAGCGTAATCGGAAAGTCCCGCACCCTTATCCCGGTCGCATTGTAAACCGCGTTCGCCACCGCCGCGCCGGCGCCGGAAATCCCCAGCTCGCCGACCGCCTTGGCCCCGACCGGATTCGCCTGATCATCGACCTGTTCGATGAAATGGCATTCGACCGCCGGCGCATCGGCATGAACCGCGACATGATATTCCCCGAAGTCGGGGTTCACGAATTGCCCGGTGCGAGTATCGACCACGGCATCCTCGCTCAGCGCATAGCCGATGCCCCAGATCATCCCGCCGACCATCTGGTTGCGCGCGGTCTTCTCGTTGAGCACGCGGCCGACGTCGAACACGCCGATCAGGCGGCGCACGCGGATTTCGCCGGTGACCGCATTGACCGCGACCTCGGCGAATTGCGCGCCGTGGCTCGCCTGGCTGGTGCGGCGGCTGACCTGGCCGGGGCCGGTCTTGCCATGGGCGGCGATCGGCTTCCCGCGGACCAGGTCGGCGATCGGCGAGGACCGTCCGCCCGCGCTGACCACGCCATCCTTGAGCGTCAATTCCTCCGGCGCCGCGTTCATCCGCCGCGCGAGCTCGGCCAGGATGTCCTCGCACGCCAGCGCCACCGCCGACCCCGAGCTGCCCGCGCCGAACGATCCGCCCGATCCCGCGCTGACCGGCAGATCGCTGTCGCCCAGCCGGACGTCGATCGCCGCTACCGGCAGCCCCAGCATCTCGCCCGCGACTTGCGCCAGCACGGTATAGGTGCCGGTGCCGATATCGGTCATGTCGGTCTCGATCACCGCGCGGCCCTCGGCGGTGAGCGTGACGCGCGCTTCGCTGTTGACGGTGAAATTGCCGCGCAGCGCCGCCGCCATGCCATGGCCGATCAGCCACTCACCCTCGCGATTCTGGCCCGGCACCGGATTGCGCTGGTCCCAGCCGAACCGCCGCGCGCCGTCGTCATAGCATTGCAGCATTAGCCGGGTCGAAAACGGCTTGCCGCTGGTCGGATCGGTCTCGGGCTCGTTGCGGCGGCGCAGCTCGATCGGATCGAGCCCGAGTTGCTCGGCCAATTCGTCCATCGCGCATTCGACCGCGAAGGTGCCGACCGCCTCGCCCGGCGCGCGGACCGCGCCCGAGGACGGCAAGTCGACGATCGTCAGCGCGGTGGTGAAGCGGCGGTGCTTGCCGGCATAGAGCGGGATCGTGCCGAAATGGACCGGCTCGAGGAATCCCTTGTCCGGTTTCTGCGAGGTCACGCTGTCATGCGCGAACGCGGCGATATGACCCTCGGCGTCGCAGCCGATGCGGATGCGCTGCACCGTGTCGCCGCGATGATGAACCAGGGCCGCGGTCTGGCGGCGCGGCAGCGCGATCTTGACC
This sequence comes from Sphingomonas sp. P4_G3, assembly GCF_056401105.1. Taxonomy (NCBI): domain Bacteria; kingdom Pseudomonadati; phylum Pseudomonadota; class Alphaproteobacteria; order Sphingomonadales; family Sphingomonadaceae; genus Sphingomonas; species Sphingomonas sp. P4_G3. Next base: position 92,199 of record NZ_JBFUJZ010000012.1, on the reverse strand, counting down.
GGCCGCCCGATCTCGCGCGCGGCGACCGCGGCCAGGATCGTTTCGGGTCCGACCCCGGTCTTGCCGCCGAACCCGCCACCGACATAGGGCGCGAGTATGCGGACTCGCGCCGGATCGAGCCCCAATTGGGTGGCGATCGTCTCGCGCGCGCCGTTCAGGACCTGGAGCGAGGCGCGCACCACCAGATTCTCGCCTTCCCACCAGGCAATGGTCGCATGCGGCTCGAGCGCGGCGGGGAAATGCGGCGGGGTGGTATAAATCTGGTCGAAACGGACTTCCGCCGCCGCGATCGCCGCATCGACATCGCCGATGACGATATTGGGCAGGAAGCCGATCTTGTGGTCGACGATGGGCGTTTGCTCGGCAGGATCGAACCGCCCGTCGCGCGTTTCGTACGTCACCGCGACCGAGAGCGCGGCGTCGCGCGCGATTTCCAGGCTTTCGGCGACGATCAGCGCGATCGGCTGGCCGAAATGATCGATGTCATCGCTCCAGTCGCTCATCGGCTCGCGGCTGCTGCCGCCGCTCGACGGAAAATCGGGATGCTCGACGATCACCTTGACCACGCCCGGCATGGCGTCGGCGTCTTTGGTGTCGATGCTCAGCACCTTGCCGGCGCCGATCGATGCGCCAACGATATGCGCATAGAGCGTCCCGTCGGGCGCGCCTTCGACCGCATAAGGCGCGGTGCCGCTGACCTTGAGCGGACCTTCGTAGCGGTCGATCCCCTTGCCGATCAGGCCTTGCATGCCCTTGTCGAGCGCCGCCGGGCGATAGGGGGCGTCCATGGCATGATCGTTCATCGTCGCCTCCCGGTCACAAAACGCCGATAGGGCCGGGCGTCTGTAGATAGGGGAATCGGGTCGCGCATGACGGTTTTCAAGCGAATTCGCGCCGTAACGGTGCTGGGCATCGCCGCGCTGGCATCTTCGGCGATGGCGGGGCAGGGTGGCAAGATGACGCCGCTTTCCGATCCCATCGTCATCGGCCATCGCGGGGCGAGCGGCGAACGCCCCGAACACACGCTGGCGAGCTACAATCTCGCGATCGACGAGGGCGCCGATTTCATCGAGCCCGATCTCGTCCTGACCAAGGACAATGTCTTCGTCGCGCGGCACGAGAACGACATTACCGGCACCACCGACGTCGCCGACCACCCCGAATTCGCCAGCCGCAAGACGACCAGGCTGATCGATGGCGAAAGCCACACCGGCTGGTTCACCGAGGATTTCACCCTCGCCGAGCTCAAGACCTTGCGGGCCAAGGAGCGCCTGCCGCAATTGCGCCCGGCCAATGCCGCGTATGACGGCAAGTTCGAGATCCCGACGCTTGCCGAGATCATCGCCCTGGCCAAGCAACGGTCGAAAGAAGTCGGCCGCACGATCGGCATCTATCCCGAAACCAAGCACCCGACCTATTTCGCCTCGATCGGCAAGCCGATGGAGCGCCAATTGGTCGCCGAACTCAAAAAGGCGGGCTGGGATTCGGCTGATGCCCCGGTGTTCATCCAGAGTTTCGAGGTCGACAACCTCAAGCTGCTCCATTCGATCACGAAGATCCGCCTGATCCAGCTGATGGACGCGACTGGTGGCCCCGCCGACCACGCCACGCCCAGCTATGCCGCGATGATCACGCCCGCGGGACTGAAGGCGGTCGCCGCTTATGCCTGGGGGATCGGCCCCAACAAGGACATGGTCGACAAGGGCGAAGGCGCGCCGTCGGCACTGGTCGCCGATGCCCATGCCGCCGGCCTGCGCGTCCATGTCTGGACGTTCCGCGCGGAGAACTTCTTCCTGCCGGCCTCGCTCAGGAAAGGGGCCGATCCTCGTGCGCATGGCGATGTCGACACGGCGATCCGGCGCCAGCTTGCGGCGGGCATCGATGGCTTTTTCACCGATTTTCCGCTAATTGGCGTCAAAGCGCGTGCTGCCTATCGGGCCGGCGCGGGCAAATGATCCTTGGGGACGAGTAGATGCGTAAGATCCTGATCGCCGCCGCGGCCGCCTTGCCGCTCCTGACCGGCGGGTGCCTCGCCAAGACCGTGGTCGATGTCGCGACCCTGCCGGTCAAGGCGACGGGCAAGGCGGTCGACTGGACCACCACCAGCCAGTCGGAAGCCGACCGCAATTACGGCCGCAAGATGCGCAAGCAGGAAGCCCGCGAGGGCGCTGCGCGGAAGAAAGCGGCGGAAGCGTGCAAGAAGGACCCGTCGCAATGCGGCACCTATGACGGTTACCGCGCCGGCGACCCGGCGCCGCAGAACTGAGGAAGTTCAAGCCCCTCCCCTTCAGGCGTTCCGGGTCGGTTGTGCCCCCGGCACAACCTGAACAGTCCGGGGGACTGTTCACCCGGAACGGGGTTGGGGTGGGGCAGTCACGGGCGAAGCGCTCTGCGAGGCATCCCCCACCCCCTACCCCTCCCCTAAAGGGGGAGGGGCTTGAATTGATTTCGTCCCCTTTTCCCCACCCAACACCCCCGCAACCGCGCGCAGCGTGTCCGGGTGCATTTGCACCCCCATATGGCTGCTGACGATCTCGATCTCGCGGCATTGCGGGTCGTGGCACAAATGGCCGTTGACCAGTCCGTCGCTGGCCGACCAGATCGCGGTCGACGGCACCGGCAGCGGCTGCGCGATCTCCTCGCGGCGGGCGACGACGTCGGGCGAATCGACCTTTTCGCCGGTCAGCCATTCGAACGCCCGCCAGACATTGGTCGCGTGCGGATCGCCGGCGAACGGCGAGCTGACGGTGATGACCTCACGCACCATCTCCGGCGCGCGATGCGCCAGGAAGCGCGCCATGATCCCGCCCAAACTGACCCCGATCAACGTCACCGGCTCGCCGGCGTCGCGATGATAGGCCTCCAACCGCGCGAGCAGCTTCTCGCCTTCCGATCCGATCGCCTTGGCACCGCGATTACGCCCCAGCCGCCAGCCCTCGACCCGATAGCCGAGCGCGGTCAGATAGCGCTTCATCACCACGTTCGACCGGTCCGAATTGAACAGGCCGGGCAGCAGCATGATCGGCCGCCCGTCGCCCGCCGGCGCCTTCATCAGCTCGGGCCATTCGACCGGGATGCGCGCTATCGTTCCCACCATTCGGGGGAATTCCGCCGCCCATTGCGCCTTGCTCGGCGGGGTCAGAACCATGCCATCACGTCGATCGGAAAGGGTGTCCATACGCCTACTCTCACGCCTGCCGCTCTAAGCGCGCCACCGGTCCATTCGTTGCATGTCCGGATCGCGCTGTACGACCCACGCCCGTCATAGAAGACGTCGTTGACGTCGTACCCGCCCGCGACCTTGCCGCCCGGCCCGCGGCTGGCGCGAATATAGGCGACCAGCCGGCGATATTGCTCTTCGCTCAGCACGATCGCGCGGGTGTCGGGCGCGAGCGGCGGCTCGTCGACATGCTCGACATGGAGCACGGTGCGCGTGCTGCCGGTCGCGGCGCGCAGCACGGTGAGCGGATGGACGTCGCTCCAGGTCGGCGTCTCGACATAGAAAGCGCGATCGCCCCAGCCGACCGCGACCCAGCCGAACCGGGCATAGCGCGGATCGGCGATGTCGCCGGCCGGGAAATCCTGGCTCCAGTCGATCCCGGCGGCGCGGACCGGCAGCACCAGCCCGGTATGGATGCCATTATCCTCGACCAGGATACGCACGCCCTGCGCTGGCGGTGTCCAGCCGGCATTGGCCGGGATCGACCCGCCGACCAGACCCGCCGTGACATAGGCCAGGACGACGAAGATCAGCGCTCGGCCGAACCATCCCAGGACGCTCGAGGCGCGCGACACGATTTCTTTCCCCACGGTCGTCGTGATAGATGGTTTCAATGGCAACTGAAACGCACGTTCTTGATTCTCCGCCGCCCGGTGCCGCGTCCGACTGGACGATTCCGCAGGATTGGCAGCATTATACGCCGGAGGAGCACGCCACCTGGGATACGCTCTTCGCGCGCCAGGCGAAATTGCTCCCCGGCCGCGCGTCCGAAGCCTATCTGCGCGGGCTCGACGTGCTCAAGCTCAGCAAGCCCGGCATCCCCGATTTCGAGGAATTGTCCGAGCGGCTGATGAAGCTGACCGGATGGCAAGTCGTCGCCGTCCCCGGCCTCGTCCCCGATGCCGTGTTCTTCGACCATATGGCCAATCGCCGCTTCGTCGCGGGCAATTTCATCCGCCGCCCCGACCAGCTCGATTATCTCCAGGAACCCGACGTCTTCCACGACGTGTTCGGCCATGTGCCGATGCTCGCCGACCCGGTGTTCGCCGATTATCTTGCCGTCTATGGCCAGGGCGGTCAGCGCGCCCTGGGGCTGGACGCGCTCAAATATCTCGGCCGGCTCTATTGGTACACGGTCGAATTCGGCCTGATCGCCGAGCCCGAGGGCCTGCGCATCTACGGCTCGGGGATCGTGTCGAGCTATGCCGAAAGCCAGTTCGCGCTCGACGATCCCAGCCCCAACCGGATCGGCTTCGACCTCGCGCGGGTGATGGGGACCGAATATCGGATCGACGACTTCCAGCAGAATTATTTCGTCATCCCCAGCTTCGACGAATTGCTCCGCGTGACGGTGGAGACCGACTTCGCCCCGCTCTACGAACGATTGAAGGCGCAGCCTGACATTCCGATCGCGGAAATCCTCCCCGAGGACGAGGTCATGACCCGCGGCACGCAGGACTATGCGCGGGGTAAGGGGCCTGCAGTGGTTGGCTAAGTCGCCATATCTTCTTTGGTTGGCCCTGGCGGCTTTTGTCGTTGGTTGCATTGTGCTTGTCCGCACGCAGCCTGTTCCGGCGCTCAACTCGGAGAGGATGGCGGCTAACGATTGCTGGTTTCGCGCGAGAGGCCTCAAATTGTTTCGGGGCGAACAGCGCTGTTACCTCACCTTGCCGCAACGCAGGATTTGCGGTGTGTGGATGCCAGGCTTTGAGCAGTCAATTTTCTTGCACGATATCAAAGATCTATCGGACGTCGGGTCCGTTTCTTACGGCGATCTGCCTTGGCTGGACGCGGCGAAGGACGCGCGCGGACTGTCGACAAGGCGCGATGGCGCTGCTTATCACCTTTGCTTCCTCGGCCGCGAGGCGAACTATTTCGGCGTTTACGGGCATTTTGGCGCTTCACGCACCGGCGTTCTAGTCGAAAAAGTCGAAAGTATTCGGGAAGTCCAGATTCCAAAAGACTTACGAATCTTTGTGCCTGGCTCGACTAACTGACCGGATGCTCGCGGAAGCATTCGCCGGCATAGCGCTTGGTGTCTTCCTGTGACGGGCCGGTCATCAGCTCGCCGACGCTCTTGTTGGCGATCAATTTGTCGGCGACGCAGCCGCAGACGACCGAGAAGTCCTTGGTCGAGCCCGACGTCTTCTGCGCGCCTTCCTGGCATTGCGCGATGAACTTGGGCCGGAACGAATCGACGAACCCCTTGTCGAAGCTCGAACTCGAATTGCCGGCGGGACCGCCGCCGCTGCAGCCGGCGAGGATCAGCATGGCCAGGGTCAGCGGAACAGCACGAGTCATAAATCCCCCTTCGAGAATCAGATATCCAACGCCCAGCCGTCCCGGCCCTTGGGATCGAACGGCTTGGTCGGCACATAGCGGACCCTGCCGGCTTCGAGCTTCAGGATCGTCCAGTCGCCGCGCCGGTCGGTCTGTAGCAGAGTGCAACCGCAAGCGGCATAGGCTTCAACCACTTGATCGCGCTGCGTTTCGAGTAGCCCCGCCAGCACGATCGTCGCGCCCGGCGTCGCGATCGCCGCGAGTTCGGGCGCCATCGAGACGAGCGGCCCGGCGAGCACATTGGCGATGATCAGATCATAAGGCGCGGCCGCGGTGATCGCGTCGTCGAGCGCGCCGTCGGCGACGATCAGCTCGACGCCGGCAATCGCGTTCGCCTCGGCATTCTCGCGCGTCACGTCGATCGCCATCGGGTCGATATCGGTCGCCATCACCCGCGCCTCGGGCCACAAATGCCGCGCGGCAAAGGCGAGCAGGCCGGTGCCGGTGCCGATATCGATGATATTGGCGAAGCGCCGCTCGGCCATCGCGTCGAGCATCTTCAGACAGCCCGAGGTGGTGGCATGGTGCCCGGTGCCGAACGCGCGCCCGGCATCGATCAGGAAAGCGCGCCCGCCCGCCGGCGGATCGATCGGATGCGCGCTGGTGTGGACGACGAAGCGGCCTTCGCGGATCGGCTCGAGCCCGGCCTGGCTCAACGTCACCCAATCCTCGTCATAGAGCGGCTCGACCAGCGGCGCGACATCGGCCGCGCTCGGCACCAGCGCGCGGATCGCCGCGATCATCGCCGCGTCGGGCTCGGCCTCGCTATAGGCATCGAGCCGCCAGCGCTCGACATCGTCCTCGACTTCCTCGGTCGTCATCAGCACCGCGTCGATCGCGATCTCGGCGGCATCGATCGCCTCGGCCTCGGCGCGCGTGCACGGCAGGGTCAGCCGCCAGCTGTCGATCGTGCGCTCCGCCTCAACGGACATAGCTGGCCCCGTTCACGTCGATCACCGCGCCGGTCATCGACGGCGGTGCGGAGGTCGCGAGATAGGCGACCGCATTGGCGATTTCTTCCGGATCGGCGACGCGCCCGAGCGGGATATCGGCGAGCAATTTATCGCCGCCGCGGCTCGACAGATACTCCTCGGCCATGCCGGTCATGGTGAAACCCGGACAGACCGCGAAAGCGAGGATGCCCTGGGCGGCGTAGCCGCGCGCGATCGACTTGGTCATCGCCACCATGCCCGCCTTGGACGCGGCATAATGCCAGTGCTGGGGACTGTCGCCGCGATAGGCGGCACGGCTGGCGACGTTGACGATCCGGCCGCCCGATTGGCGCTCTTGCCAATGCCGAACCGCGAACCGGCACAATTCGGCGCTCGCGGTCAGGTTGATCCGCATCGTGCGCTCCCAGCCGGCGACCCAGTCGTCGTCGCCAAGGTCGATCGGATTGTCCTCGAACACCCCGGCATTGTTGATCACGACGTCGATGCTGCCGAGCTCGGCCAGCGCCTTGTCCCACAATTGGCGTGGGCCGGCCGGGTCGGCGAAATCGGCGGCAATGCCGCTCGCGGTACCGTGCCCGATCAGGCGGATGCCGTCGCTGGCGGAAAGAACCTGCGCGATCGCAGCACCGATGCCGCGGCTGCTGCCGGTCAGGAGGATGTTGGTCATGGCCAGCGATTACGGGGTGCATCCGCGACGGGCAATGCCTCCCAGGTGGGGGGTTGATTCAAATTCTTCGCGGGATCGGGGATGAGGTGAAGGAGCCAAACCGGACATCGCCTCCAGCCCGGCTTATCGGCCATTCTTTCCCTTCTGATCGATCAGCACGGCTTGTTGCCATCGGCTCGGCGCCTTGTCGGTGCGATGGATGCAGCCGACCCAGCAGCATGGTCGCTTCTTCCCCTCCAGCAATTCTTCGCAGGTTCGCCTGATGCGGCGTTGGCGCGTCGCCGGCTGTTTCGCATCGTCGACCCAGCAGATGAACTCGTTGCGACCGAGCGGCGTCAGGCCTTCCCACAGCGCAAAGAGTTCGGGATCCGATCGCAGCGCTGCTTGCAGGTCGTCCCCTGCTTCGTGGACAGTGCCGTGCGGAAAAGCGTTCGCCACGAGACCTCCAGCCAATGCCACCCGACCGCCCAATTCATCGACGCCGCGTAGAGCGACGGCCTCCGAGCTTGCCCGCTGGATAACGGAATGTCCATGATCGGGTCGATAACGGTCCGACCGCTCCCGGATCGGGCCTACAGCACGCGAACGTCTGAGACTGGGTGGGAAGCGGAAAGGCAGCTTTATAGAAACTGAAGATCACAGCCGCCGATCTTCTAAGCCGGCCCATCCCTTTAGCAGAATGGCTTGGTCACTAGCGCTTACGAACTTTGGCGCGCCCAGAGCAAGCGCTGCATCCGCGAGAACTGCTCCGGCCGTTTGCCACGGCTCGTTCAGATATTCATCCTCATCCTCGATGGTCGTCGCTGCCTCTCCGCCGAGGATTTTCGCTCTTTGGAAAACGACCGTGTGAAGGACGCTCAATCCTTCGTAGATCGGTGATCCATGTGGCATCGATCCGACGCGCAAAGTGCCGTCAAGACTCTCATCATATCCGATCTCGATACCTTCGGCATCGGCCCAACGACGGAAAACACGATCATATGTGGTTGGCGCATCCGGATGCCGTACGGACGACAGCTGCAGCGCAATCTCATGAGTCAACACCGCGGCGTGATTGAGGATGGTCAACACCCCTTCACCTTGCTCGCCGAACAGTCGCGCCGGGTTCTGTTCGTCGATCACCTTCACAGCCAAGGCGCGGACATACCTCGCGTATGCGAGAGGTTGATCCTTCTCGGGCGCTGCTTCGATGATGGAAACCTTCCACAGTCTTCCCGGCCACCGTGCCAGTATCGCCGTGGTAGGCGCTTCATCAACGACGATCCACGGCGGACCTTTGCCCTCGACTCGAACGATCTGCCCCGTTTGCGCGAGACTCATTGGGCAGTCGTCCGCGTTGGAGACATACGAATAGCCGACCCGGCCATCCGGCTTGCTTCGACCAAAGTGCAGAATATTTTTCAGCATTCTGGTTCGCCCAAATTAGTGCCGCACGAAGGCTTACGTTGATAGCTGTGGCGACTGGTTTTAGGAATCTCAAGAACGAACGCGAACGACCGCTGCTGGGTCGCTTGCCGACAGACGGCTTTTCAATGGGTTTCTACCCAGTTTGCCCTAGGCGAGAACCCAAATAAGCCGTTGTTCTTAAAGCGATCGACTTGCCAAAACTCGTCATCCCAGCGAAAGCTGGGATCTCAAGCGGCATCGCGTCACCGCCAGAGACCAACATCGGGTCGGATCGTCCCCCGGACGATCCTTGAGCATGCGGGGCATGCTCAACCCGATGTTCTTTCGCTGGGGTGACGGTAGGCGCTGGGTGACGGACGAGTAAGCTGCGGTGACCGGAGTATGTTGGGGCGACGGGAGGATCCCTCTGGGATGACGACAGGAATATGCGTCCCCACCCAGCTCTTCACCAAGCAGCTTTGCGCCTAGATCCCCTCCCTTCCGGGGGAATTTGAAAGTTACGCCGCCACGCTCGTCGAAAACTGGTCGGCTGCGTCTTTCAGCCCGCCCAGCCGGTCGTCGACATCGCTGACGTCGCTCGCCAGCGCGCCCATTTCGGCGGCGACGGTTTCGGTATCCTCGCGGATGGTGGCGATGGTGTTCGACATCGAATCGGCGGCAAGCGCGGTTTCGTCGACCGCGGCGGTGATCGCGGTCACCGTCTGTGCTTGCGATTCCATCGCGAACCGGATGCGCGACGCCGATTCCTGCACCTCGGCGACAGTCGCCTTGATGCTGGCATTGGTCTCGACGGTCGATCGGGTGGCGGACTGGATCGCGGCGATCTTGGCGGCGATGTCGTCGGTCGCCCGCGCGGTCTGGTTGGCCAGGCTCTTTACTTCCTGCGCGACGACGGCGAAGCCGCGCCCGGCATCACCGGCACGCGCCGCCTCGATCGTCGCGTTGAGCGCGAGCAGATTGGTCTGGCCGGCAATGTCGCGGATCAGCCCCAGGATCGATTCGATCGACTTGGCGTGGTCGCTGAGCGCACCGCTGGTCTCGACTGCCTGGCCGGCCTGCGAGCTGGCGCGGGTGGCGATCTCGGCCGCTGCCTCGACTTCGGTCCGGGCATCCTCGATCGCGCGGATCAGTCCCGCCGCGGTCTGCGCCGCCTCGCGCATCGCCACGGCCGATTGCTCGGCTGCGGCCGCGACTTCGGCGGTCTTGTCGAGCATGCCCTGGGCCGAATTGGAGGTGCGTGCCGCCTGGCCGCGGATCTTGTTGCCGAGTTGCGCGGTGCCTTCGATCGACGCCGCGATCGATTCGCGGAATTTGTGCGAACTTTCCAGCCGCGCTTCCTGCGCGCGCGTGCTGACCAGATGGCTGATATAGCTCGTCAGCAGATGCGCCTCGACCAAGGACACGCGCAGCATCACATCGGAATAGCGTGCCATGCGCACACCATCCTGGGCGCAGGCTTCCCCGACGACGCGCAACGTCGCCTGGTGCGCCGCGGCCAGCGAGGAGAGCAACGGCGCGAGCGGGACGCCGGCCTGGTCCGCGTCGCGGGCATGCGCGCAGGCCATCGCTTTCCAGTCGCGGCCGAGCGGGTGCTCGAACTTGGCGCGCATATAGACGACGCTGCCGGCGATCTGCGCGTCGAACTTCTCCGGCGTGTAATAAGCGCGGACGTGCGCGGTCGCGGGATGCGCGACATAATGATCCCAGAAGACGCGGCAGATGCTCTCATAATGCGGTTCGACGATCGGCACGATTTCCGCGCAGATCGGCGCGACCTGACCATCCCAGTCGAACGGCGGCAGGTCGCGCTTGAGCGCCTGGCGCAATTCGTCGGGCCAAACGACCGACGGAGTTTCTCCCACGTTATCCTCTCCTGGATTCATGCCGCTACCTTGGCGACGAAGTCGCTGGCGCTGGCTTTGAGCTGCCCGAGCTGACCGTCGAGCGAATCGAATCCCTTGCCGACGCCGTCGATTTCGTTGGCGACGGCTTCGGTGTCCTCGCGGATCGTGGCGATGGTGTTCGACATCGAATCGGCGGCAAGCGCGGTTTCGTCGACCGCGGCAGTGATCGCGGTCACCGTCTGCGCCTGCGCTTCCATCGCGAAGCGGATGCGGTTGGCGCTTTCCTGCACTTCGGCGACGGTGGTCTTGATCGATGCATTGGTATCGACGGTCGATCGGGTGGCGGACTGGATCGCGGCGATCTTGGCGGCGATATCGTCGGTCGCGCGCGCGGTCTGGTTGGCCAGGCTCTTCACTTCCTGCGCCACCACCGCGAAGCCGCGGCCGGCGTCACCGGCGCGCGCCGCCTCGATCGTCGCGTTGAGCGCGAGCAAATTGGTCTGTCCGGCAATGTCGCGAATCAGCCCCAGGATCGATTCGATCGACTTGGCGTGATCGCTGAGCGCACCGCTGGTCTCGACCGCCTGGCCAGCCTGCGAGCTGGCGCGGGTGGCGATTTCGGCCGCCGCTTCGACTTCGGTCCGGGCATCCTCGATCGCGCGGATCAGGCCCGCCGCGGTCTGTGCCGCCTCGCGCATCGCCACGGCCGATTGCTCGGCCGCGGCCGCGACTTCGGCGGTCTTGTCGATCATGCCGCGCGCCGATCCCGAACTGCGAGCAGCCTGGTCGCGCAACGTCGCGCCTTCGCTGGTCGCGCGCTCGACCATCGCGGCGATGCCGTCGCGGAATTCGACCGACAGCCGGTCGCGCGCGCCCTGTGCCCGATGCTCGCGATAGGAATTATAGATATCGACGGTGATCTCGCCCTCGAGCGCGGAGAGCCGCATCAGGGTGTCGAGCAGCATCGGCAGGCGGGGATCGTCGCGATCGATTCGTGCCACCATCACGCCCAACGCGGCGCGGTCGCTGGCGGAGATCATCGACAGCAATGCCATTGGCGACACATCGGCGGAAAACGCCGCGGCGACCGAGCGCTCGATCGACTCGACCCAGGCGCGGCCCGACGTGTCGAGGAAGCGGTTGCGCAGAAAGTCGCAGCCGATGTCGATCATCTTCTGCGTCTCGTGCGTCGCCCAGATCCGCTCGTCGGCGAAGCACCGCAGCCATTGCTGCCAATAAGCTTCGGAAATAGCGTGGATTTCTGGCTCGAGCACGGCCCAGGCCTCGCGGCTCGACGAGGCCAGCGTGCCGTCGAAGTCGAACACCCTCAACCGCGCGCGAAGGTCGATCTTCGCGGCGATGGCGCCGGGGACGGGCAAGTCATGCGTGCTCAACGATTTTTCTCCGCCTTACCGGCCGCTGGGAGGAATTAGCCGGTCGGACGCCAGAGCTAGCGCGTACTTGGTTAAGGCAGGGTTAGGATGGGGGAGGGGGAGATACCACCAGATTGGATCTATCTGCCCTCTCCCGTTCACGGGAGAGGGTTGGGTGAGGGTCTTCTTTCTTCTAAAATCCTGCGCATGCGACCCGTCCGCCGTCAGATAAGCGAACACGCCTCCCAACTCCGCCGCGACCGAACCGACGCGGAGGAAAAGTTCTGGCAAGCCGCCCGCAACCGCCAGATCGACGGGTTCAAATTCCGCTTCCAGCACAGCCTGCTGCCGTACATCGCCGACTTCGCCTGCTTGGAGGCGATGTTGATCGTCGAGATCGATGGCGGGCAACATAGCGAAGCACGTGACGCCAAGCGGACGGCCTTCCTCGAATCCGAAGGTTTCGAGATTCTCCGCTTCTGGAACAATGACGTTTTGAGCAACTTGGACGGCGTTATTCACGTCCTCCGCGAGGCGCTGATCCGGCGGACCAAAGAAGAATAAGAAGACCCTCACCCTCCCACCGCTTCGCGGCGGGCCCCTCCCTCTCCCGCACGCGGGAGAGGGGAAATAGTCCGCTTTCATCGCAACGAGTCCCATTTGCCCTCTCCCGCTTGCGGGAGAGGGTTGGGTGAGGGTCTTCTTCTTTCTCCTTCTTTCTTCTTTCTCATCCATCCGATTGAAGAATTAGGAAGAGCGCGAGAGAGGGGATTTAGGTGCTAGCCCCACCCTTGCATCCCGACGCTCCGGGGCTAAGAGGGCGCAGCGCTTTCGCAGGGGACTTTACTTGGCCACGCCGTCCAAACCCGACCGCCCGATTTCGCCCCACCTGACGCATTATCGGTGGGGTCCGCACATGCTGGTGTCGATCCTTCACCGCGCCACCGGCGACGGTCTCGCCATCGTCGGCGGATTGCTGTTCACCTGCTGGCTGGCGGCGCTCGGCGGCGGCAAGGAAAGCTACGATTGGTTCGTGTCGTGGTTCTCGGGCGGCTATTGGAGCATCCTGGGCTATGTGCTCGGCGTCGGGCTCAGCTGGTCGCTGTTCCAGCATATGATGAGCGGCATCCGGCACTTCTTCCTCGATGCTGGCGCCGGCTATGAGCTCAAGACCAACAAGACCGGATCGATCCTGACGATCGTCTTCTCGATCCTCATCACTCTTCTGTTCTGGGGCGTGCTGCTCAAGGACGTCATCCTCGGAGTCGCCAAATAATGGGCCAGGGCACCGAACTCGGCCGCGTCCGCGGTCTCGGCAGCGCCAAGGAAGGCGCGCATCATTGGTGGCGCCAGCGCATCACCGCGGGATCGAACCTGTTCCTGTTGATCTGGTTCATGATCTCGCTGACCCGGCTCGGCGGGTTCGATTTTGAGACCGTCCATGCCTGGATCGCCTCGGCCTGGGTCGCGGTACCGCTTATCCTGCTGGTGATCTCGACCTGCTGGCATGCGCGGCTAGGGCTGCAGGTGCTGATCGAGGATTATCAGCACGACGAAAGTCGCGTCGTGACGATCGTCCTGATCGAATTCTTCCTCGCGGTGATCGCGGTCACCGCCATTTTCTCGATCCTGCGCGCGGCGCTGGCGGGGGCGTAATGAGCGACAGCTACAAGATCATCGATCACACCTATGACGCCGTCGTGGTGGGCGCGGGCGGCTCGGGCCTGCGCGCAACCATGGGCGTCGCCGAAAGCGGCCTCAAGACCGCCTGCATCACCAAGGTGTTCCCGACCCGCAGCCACACCGTCGCGGCACAGGGCGGCATCGCCGCCAGCCTGGGCAATATGGGTCCCGATCACTGGACCTGGCACATGTTCGACACCGTCAAGGGCTCGGACTGGCTCGGCGACCAGGATGCGATCGAGTACATGGTGCGCGAGGCCCCGGCCGCGGTCTACGAACTCGAACATGCCGGCGTGCCGTTCAGCCGGACCGATGCGGGCAAGATCTATCAGCGCCCGTTCGGCGGCATGATGCAGAATATGGGCGAAGGCCCGCCCGCGCAGCGCACCTGCGCCGCGGCCGACCGCACCGGCCATGCCATGCTCCACGCGCTCTATCAGCAGAGCCTGAAGTACGACGCCGATTTCTACATCGAATATTTCGCGCTCGACCTGATCATGGAAGGCGGCGAGTGCAAGGGCGTGATCGCGCTCTGCATGGAAGACGGCTCGATCCACCGCTTCCGCAGCCATGCCACCGTGCTGGCCACCGGCGGCTATGGCCGCGTCTATCAGTCGGCGACCAGCGCCCATACCTGCACCGGCGACGGCGGCGGCATGGTACTGCGCGCGGGCTTGCCGCTGCAGGACATGGAATTCGTCCAGTTCCACCCGACCGGCATCTACGGCGCCGGCGTGCTGATCACCGAAGGCGCGCGCGGTGAAGGCGGCTATCTGACCAATTCCGAAGGCGAGCGCTTCATGGAGCGCTATGCTCCCTCGGCCAAGGACCTGGCCAGCCGCGACGTCGTCGCGCGCTCGATGGCCGCCGAGATCCGCGAAGGCCGCGGCGTCGGCGCCAACAAGGACCATATCTACCTGCATCTGGATCATATCGATCCCAAGGTGCTGCACGAACGGCTGCCCGGCATCACCGAGACCGGCAAGATCTTCGCCGGCGTCGACCTGACCCGTCAGCCGCTGCCGGTCACGCCGACCGTCCATTACAATATGGGCGGCATCCCGACCAATTATCATGGTGAAGTCGTCCATCTTAAGGACGGCGATCCCGATGCGGTCGTCCCCGGCCTGTTCGCGGTCGGCGAAGCGGCCTGCGTCTCGGTCCATGGCGCCAACCGCCTTGGCTCGAACTCGCTGATCGACCTGGTCGTGTTCGGCCGCGCCACCGGCAAGCGCATCGCCGAGATCATCCGCAAGGATTCGAAGCACGGCACCGTCGTGACCGCCGCCGACGATCAGGCGATCGAACGGCTCGACCATTTCCGCAACGCCAAGGGCGCCAAGCCGACCGCGGAGATCCGCGCCGACATGCAGCGCACGATGCAGAAGCATTGCGCGGTGTTCCGCGACACCGCGTTGCTCGACGAAGGCGTCGGGCATATGGACGTGGTCTACAAATCGCTCGCCGATGTCGCCATCACCGACCGCTCGCTGATCTGGAACACCGACCTGGTCGAGACGCTCGAGCTCGACAATCTGCTCGGCCAGGCTGTTGTCACGATCCGCGGCGCATCGAACCGAAAAGAGAGCCGCGGCGCGCACATGCACGAGGATTTCCCCGAGCGCGACGACAAGAATTGGATGAAGCACACCATCGCGACGTTCGACGGCTGGGGCGGCAAGGGCGGCAGCGTGACGCTCGATTACCGCCCGGTCCACGACTACACGCTGACCGACGATATCGACTATATCAAGCCGAAGAAGCGGGTTTACTGATGCGCAAAAGCCCTCTCCCGTTTACGGGAGAGGGTTGGGTGAGGGTCTTCTTTCTTCTTCCATGCGTGTGTCGAAACAGAAGAAGACAGAAGACCCTCACCTTCCCACCGCCTTACGGCGGCGGGCCCCTCCCTCTCCCGCAGGCGGGAGAGGGGTTCACAGGCCAACGCCATATCTCCGCGCTGGCGTCCACCACTCCGCGGGTCTAGGAAATGCTCGCCTTGCCGCCCCCTGCTCTATCCTTCGGAGAGTCGTCCATGCGCCTGCCGCTTCGCCTTCTTCCCCTTTCGCTCGCCCTGATCGCGGTCCCCGCCGTCGCGGCGCTGTCGACCGGTGCCGCCGCGCCCGATTTCACCACGCGCGGCGCGATCAACGGCAAGGTGTTCCGCCTGCATCTGGCCGATCAGCTCAAGAAGGGGCCGGTCGTGCTCTACTTCTTCCCGGCCGCCTATACGTCGGGCTGCAATGCCGAGGCGCACGAATTCTCCGAACATATCGACGAGTTCAAGGCCGCCGGCGCGACGGTGATCGGCATGTCGACCGACGCGGTGCCGACCCTGGTCAAATTCTCGACCGAGAAATGCGCCGGCAAATTCCCGGTGGCGAGCGCGGGGCCGCGCATCGTCAGCGCCTATGACGTCGCGCTCGGCAAGCAGTTCACCGATCCCAAGACCGGCAAGGCGCGCGACATCACCAACCGCACCAGCTACGTGATCGGCCGCGACGGCAAGATCAGGTTCGTCCATTCGGACCTGTCGTACGTCGACCACGTCAAACTGACGCTGGATGCGGTCAAGGCGCTTAAATAGGGTCTTTGCAGCTTCGCTGAGACGGTGCCGTCGTTGTCACAAAGACGGATAGGTAGTCACACGCAACGGCTACCTATCCGATAGGTTCGCAAACGCGATCTTAGCCTATCGCGGCTAGGACTTTGCCATCGCCCAGGTGCGATTTTGGCAAGGGAGCGGACGGTGGCGAGCGCCGTAGAAAATTCATCCAAGGCATCGGATCGGCTCTATGCCGCGATCGGCGAATTCCTCGCGCGGCACCGCCTGAGCGTCGATCCGGCGCATTACGCCTTTGCCCACAAAGTGTTGAGCGACCCACGCGGGCCGCTGGCCGCCGCCGTCGCGCGGATCACCGATGGCGGCGTGCGGCTGAGCTCGCGCGATATCGAGGAGCTTGGCGGCAGGGCGGTGATGGGGGCCCCGGCGACCGCCGGCGGCGATTCGGCGCCCACCCTCAAGTCGCCGCCGCAGCTCACCGTCGTCGCCGACAACACCAAGGCCCAATCGCTGGTCGCGCGCGCGCAGATGCAGGTCGAGGATTTCGGCGACACGGTGCGGGCGATGCATGCCGATGCGCGCGGGTTCGGCCAGGATCTGCGCGCCTCGCGCGACGCGATCCGCGATGCGCGCGATGCCCGCGACGGCAGCGCGATCGATGAGGTGGTGCGCATGGCGAGCTCGATGCTCGACCGCGTCTCGTCGGCCGAGGCCAAATTGCAGGAAGCGACCCACGAGGCCGACCGCCTCCGCCACGAGCTCGAGCAAGCACGCGACGATGCGCGCCGCGACCCGCTGACCGGCCTGCCCAATCGCCGCGCGTTCGAGGACGCCTTTGCCGCGGCCGTCGCCGACGGTGCCAATATCTGCATCGCGATCTGCGACGTCGACAAGTTCAAGTCGGTCAACGACCGGTTCGGCCATGCGGTCGGCGATCGCGTGCTGAAAGCGATCGCCGAAGCACTGCGTGTGGGCTGCGACGAGCATCTCGTCGCGCGTTTTGGTGGCGAGGAATTCGTCGTGATGTTCACCGGACTGTCCCCGGCCGACGCCTTGTCGACGCTCGAGGGCGCGCGCGCCGCAGTCGCCGCCAAACGCTATCGCCTGCGCGAAACCGACGCGCCGCTGGGCGCGGTGACCTTCTCTGCGGGGCTCACTCCGGTCGCGCCGGACGACACGATCGGCTCCGCCATGGGCCGTGCCGACCGCCTGCTCTATGCCGCCAAGGAAGATGGCCGCAATTGTATCCAATCGGATCGGTAATATTCACCGACATATAGCGCAAAATGCAATTTCATCTCGGTAAAAATCGCCATTACGCGCTTTCCGAAAATTACGAATCCAGTAATATCAATAGCTTATAAAACTGGCACGCTCCCTGCAAACCAGTCGGCATGGTCGTCGGATGGTCCGATAGCCATCCACAATAGGGAGTTAAGATCATGTCGGTTCGTTTCGCTTCGGCTCAGCAGGTTGCGGTTTCGGTGTTCAGCGCGCTCGTCTGCACGATGGTTCTCGTCAACGCCGCCACCTCGTTCGTCCCGGTCGCCTGACCGGGACGCACCCCTTCGCGGCGAGCGGGAGGGGTAGGCAAGCCAGCTCGCCAACCGGCGGCCGCGATAGGGCGGCCGCGCCGGGGCCGGGGAACGGCCCCTTTCTTTATCTAGCGTCCGAGCAGGAAGGTCAGCGGGATATCGACCCGCGCCTGCCAGGCGCGCTCGCTATGCTCCGCGCCGGGAAACGCCCGGCTGACCCAGCCACCGCCGCGCGGTCCGGCCGCCGCGTCGAGCTTGTGCTGGAACGGCTCGATCGATCCGTCATTGGTCCCGGTGCCGTAATCGAAATAGAGCCGCGCGGTCCTGGGCGGCAAATGCGCCTCGAACCAGCGTTCGGCGAACCCGTCGCCGATCGGCCACGAGGTCGACAGGCACGCCGCCGCGCCGAACATTTTGGGATAGCGCGTCACCGCATAGGCCGAGATCAGCCCGCCCATGCTCGACCCCATCAGCATGGTGTTTTGGGGGCCGTGTAACGTGCGATAGCGGCGATCGATCAGCGGCTTGAGCTCGGTCGCGAGGAAATTGACGTACGCGTCGCCGACGATCCTGGCACGTTCGACCGGCAGCTTCTTGAACAGGTCGGCCGAGGCCGGATCGCCCTTCGCCCCCAGCGCTGGCACCGCGGCTTGCGGCATATATTCGCCCAGCCGATTGTCGGTGTTCCACACCGCGACCAGGATCGCCGGCCGCACTTTGTTGGCCGCGATCAGCCGGTCGAGCGCGCGATGCACTTCCCAGCTCTTGCCCGAAAAGGGCGACGGCGTGTCGTACACATTCTGCCCGTCGTGGAGGTAGAGCACGGGGTAGCGTTGCCTGGAGGTCGCGTAACCGGGCGGCAGCCAGATCTGCACCGTCCGCGCGGGGACGAACTTGGACTGAACGGTAATTGGCGGTTGCAGCCCGTCGGTAGGATCGGCGAGGGCTGGGGCGGCGACAAGTGCCAGGACGACGGCTAACAGGAAGCGGATCATGCCCGCATTGACCGCGTAACCGCTGCTTGCGTCAACCTATTCCGCCGCCAGCGCTTCCTGCCGTTCCTGCGCCTGGCGTGCCCACATATCGGCATAGAGGCCGTCCTTGCGCAGCAGCTCGGCATGCGTGCCGCGCTCGGCGACCAGGCCGTTGTCGAGCACGACGATCTGGTCGGCATGGACCACGGTCGACAGGCGATGGGCGATGACGATCGTCGTGCGCCCGCGCTCGATCGCCTGGAGCGTGCCGAGGATCTCGGCCTCGGTGCGGCTGTCCAGCGCGCTGGTCGCCTCGTCGAGGATCAGGATCGGCGGGTCCTTGAGCAGGGTGCGGGCGATCGCCACGCGCTGTTTCTCGCCGCCCGACAATTTCAGGCCGCGTTCGCCGACCCGCGTCTCGTACTGGTCGGGCTGGCGCTCGATGAAGCCGGCGATCGCCGCGCCCTTGGCGGCGCGCACGATCTCCTCTTCGCCAGCGCCTTCGCGGCCATAAGCGATATTGTAGCCGATCGTGTCGTTGAACAGCACCGTGTCCTGCGGGACGATGCCGATCGCGGCGCGCAGGCTGGCTTGCGTGACCGTGCTGATATCCTGGCCGTCGATCGTGACCCGCCCGCCGGTCAGATCGTAGAAACGGTACATCAGCCGCGCGAGCGTCGACTTGCCCGCGCCCGATGGTCCGACCACCGCGAGCGTCTTGCCCGCCGGAATATCGAGATCGATGCCCTTCAGGATGTCGCGGCCCGGGTCGTAGCCGAAATGCACGTCCTCGAACCGGATATGGCCGCGGTCGATATTGAGCGGCAGCGCGCCGGGCGCGTCGACGATTTCGGCGCCGGTATCGAGCAGGTCGAACATCGCCGCCATGTCGACCACGCCCTGGCGGATGGTGCGATAGACCATGCCGAGCAGGTCGAGCGGGCGGAACAATTGGGTCAGCAAGGTCGAGACGAACACGACGTCGCCGGGTGAGAAGCGGCCGTGCGCCCAACCCCAGGCGATGAACACCATGCCGCCGCCGAGCATCAAATTGGTGACCAGGGCCTGGCCGATATTGAGCCAGGCCAGGCTGTTCTCGCTCTTGACCGCGGCATTGGCATAGGCGCCGACCGCGGCCTCGTAACGCCTCGCTTCGCGTTCCTCGGCGCCGAAATATTTGACCGTCTCGAAGTTGAGCAGCGAGTCGACCGCGTGCGCCACGGCGCCGGTGTCGAGATCGTTCATCCGCGTGCGCAGTGCATTGCGCCAATCGGTCACGATGCGCGTGAACCCGATATAGACGACGATCATCACCAACGTCGCCACGTCGAGCCACAAGCCGAAATTCGACCAGAAAATCTGCATGACGAAACAGAGTTCGAGCAGGGTCGGCGCGATGTTGAACAGCAGGAAATAGAGCATCGTGTCGATGCTCTTGGTGCCGCGCTCGACGACCTTGGTCACCGCCCCGGTGCGGCGCTCGAGATGGAAGCGCAGCGACAGTCGATGGAGGTGGCGGAAGACGGTGGCGGCAAGCTGCCGGGTCGCCTCCTGGCCGACGCGCTCGAATACGACGTTGCGCAGATTGTCGAACACGACGCCCGACAGGCGCCCGGCGGCATAGCCGATCACCATCAGCATGACGAACTGCGGGACGTTGGCGACGCCCCAATCGTTGCGTCCCGACATCGCATTGACCGCGTAGCGAAGCGCATAGGCCGTGACATAGACCTGCACCACCTTCGACAGGACGACGAAGGTCATCGCGATGACGATGCGTATCTTGAGCCCCGGCGCATCGGCGGGCCACAGATAAGGGAGGAAGCGCCGAAGCGTCGGGATCAGCGGGCGATCCTTGGTCGGCGGGAGTTCGGTGGGCGGCATCGCCGCTTTATGTAGGGTGCCGCGGGCAATCAGGGAACCGTCGTCATGCGCCAGGGATTATAGGCGCGACGGAGGAAGGCATGGGTTCTGTATTCTACGTCATCGCGATCATGGGCTGCGGCGATGGCCAGACGCAATGCGCGCAGCAGCGGATCGAGCCGGTCCGTTATTATAGCGCGGCGCAATGCCGGGCAGCGATGCCGGCGGCGCTGATCCGCAACACCGATATCGACTATCCGACCATCACCGCGGCGTGCCGCCAGGTCGGCCAGTCGATGGCGGACAATAGCAAGGCGCAAGCGCGCCGCAGCTAAGCTGGCGCGGACTTCACCGCACCGGTAATGATGGCCCAGGCATAGGCCAGGGGACATCATGCGCAGGATTATCGGGACCATTATCGGGCTGGTGCTCGCCATCGCGCTGATCGATGGTGCGTGGGAGCTCGCCGAACGCTGGTTCCCCGCCGCGATCCCGGCCGACGCCAGCGACCGGGAGATGCTTGCGCGCTTCGTCATGGCGATGCCGCTCGCCGGCCAGGCGATCATCGCCGCGGGCTGGCTGCTCGCCGGTCTGGTTGGCGCGTTTGCGGCGCTGCGGATCGGCCAATGGCGGCCCGGCGGATGGATCGTCGCTCTCGTACTGGTCGCCGACGGCGTCTGGAACCTGACCCAGCTGACCCAACCTTTGTGGTTACAGGGTGCCACCCTGATCCTGCCCATCGCCGGTATGTGGCTCGCCGAGTGGCATTTTCACCGCGCGCGGCCGGGCGATCCCTTAATCAGCTAATTCCACGTCCGCACCGCGGCGGATCGGCAGCGACCAGCGGATCTGGTCGCGCAGCATGGCCTCGAGATCATCGGCACCGACATTGTGCGCGGCGGCGCGCTTCCTGAGCAAGGTCAGCAACAGCCCCGCGCGCGTCGGCGGCGGTGCCGGCTCGGCGCGGCCACGCTGCAGGGTACGCGCGAACTTTACGGACAACAGGGTCATATTGGGTAAGTTAGGCTGCCCGGCTTGCAGAGTCCTGACCGGACACCCTTTACGCACCGCTAACCACGTGGCCGCGCCCACAAATCCGGATCGCGCGGCGCCGCGGGATAGAGCCGGTTGCGCTGCACGGCCTGACCGAGCGCCCGCGCGATCCAACCGATCTTGGCGGCGGCCGAGGTGCCGGCGCGATGGTCCCAGGCATGGTCGCCGCGCGCGACCACTTCGCGCCCGATCGCGCCATAGATGCCTGCTGCCGCCAGCACGGCCCAGGCCGATCGAAGGCCGAGCCGCCGCGTGCCGACGCGCGCGCTCGCCTCGAACGCCGCCGCGCGCTCGACCAGGCGCCGCGCCAGGACCGTCAGACGGGGGCGGAAGGGCGGCTTCATATGCTGGCCGGGCGGCATGTCCATCTCGACCAGCCATTCCTCGGGCAGGTAACAGCGCCCGCCGCGGTCATCCTCTTCGATATCGCGCGCGATATTGGACAGCTGGAACGCCATGCCGAGGTCGCAGGCGCGGTCGAGCGTGTCCTCGTCGTCGGGCGACACCCCCATCGCGATCGCCATCATGCAGCCGACCGCGCCGGCGACGTGATAGCAATATCGATAGAGATCGTTTTCGCTGCGCGGTCCCCACTCCTCGAGGTCGAGCCGAAAGCCCTCGATCAGATCATGCGCGAAACGGTGCGGCAGCCGCGTTTCCGCCGCGACGATGCGGAGCGCGTCGAACGCCGGATCGCCGACTGTCTCGCCGGCCAGCGCGGCGTCGGTCAGCCGGCGAATCAGCGCGAGCCGCGCCGCGGGATCGGGGACGGCGGACAAATCACGGCCAAATTCCTGTCCGTCGGCGAGGTCGTCGCAGCGCCGGCACCAGGCGTAGAGCAGCCAGGCATGCTCGCGGGTCTTGCGGTCGAACAGCAAGGAGGCGGCGGCGAAACTCTTCGATCCGCGGGCGATTGCTTCGTGCGCCGTGGCGACGATCGCCGCGCGGCTGGGAAGATCGCCGCTCGCGCTCACATTTCCATCCGGTCGCGTCGAACGAAGGATCGGGCGCTCACAGGTCCTTCGCGCCGATCTGTCCGATCGTGGTGGCTGGCTGGAAAGCGGCCATCTTGTCGAGCAAGTCGCCCAATGTGTCCGCGACGATCAGCAGTCCCTGATGCTGCGGCCGGACGAAGCCGACCCGTGCCATCGTCTCCCAGAATTCGATCAGCCCGTCATAATAGCCGTCGAGATTGATCAGCCCGACCGGCTTGGCGTGATAGCCGATCTGCGCCCAGCTCAACGCTTCCCACAATTCGTCCATCGTGCCCGTCCCGCCAGGCAAGGTGACGAAGCCGTCGGACAGATCGGTGAACGCCTGCTTCCTCTGGTGCATCGTGCCGACGACATGGAGCTCGGTCAGGCCCTTATGCGCGACCTCGGCGGCGACCAGGGCTTCGGGAATGATCCCGATCACCTCGCCGCCCGCGGCCAGCGCGCTGTCAGCGATCGCGCCCATCAGCCCGAGCCGCCCCCCGCCATAGACGACACCGATCCCGCGCTCGGCGAGCGTGCGGCCGACCTCGCGGGCATTGTCGACGTAACGCGGATCGCTTGGGGAAGCGGAGCCGCAGTAAACGGCGAGGCGGTTCATAGATCCTCCCCGTTTACGGGGAGGGGGACCAAGGCGCGCAGCGACTTGGTGGAGGGGGCGGGCCACAAGGGATTCCGGGGAGGATATCCCCCTCCACCACGCGACTTCGTCGCGCGGTCCCCCTCCCCACAAGTGGGGAGGATTTTTTCGATAAAACTCATTTCTGCTCCAGCATCAATTTGGCGGTCGCCTTGGCGCTCATCACCACGCCGGGAATGCCCGCGCCGGGATGCGTGCCGGCGCCGACGAAATAGAGGTTGGGGATATTCGCGTCGCGGTTATGGACGCGGAAATAGGCGGACTGGGTCAGGATCGGCTCAAGGCTGAAGGCGCTGCCGAGATGCGCGTTGAGGTCGTGCGCGAAGTCCGACGGGGCGTAGCTGAACTTGGTGACGATCCGCTCGTGAATGTCGGGGATCAGCCGCGCGCCGATCTCATCGAGGATGCGCTTTTCCAGGATCGGTCCGATCTCCGCCCAGTCGACCGGGAACTTGCCGAGATGCGGGACCGGGGCGAGCGCGTAGAAGGTCGAATGCCCCTCCGGCGCCATCGTCGGATCGGTCACGGTCGGGTGGTGGAGATAGAGCGAGAAATCCTCGGCCAGCACGCCATGGTCGTAAATGTCGGCGAGCAATTCGCGATAACGCGGGCCGAACAGGATCATGTGGTGCGGGATGCCGGGCCAGCTGCCCGTGATGCCGAAATGGACGACGAACACCGAGGGCGACCAGCGCTTGCGCTCGAGCCGGCCGACGCTGCGTTGCGCGCTGCGCGATCCCGCCAGCAAGTCGCGATAGGAATGCATCACATCGGCATTGGTCGCGACCGCGTCGGCCTCGCCCGACCAGCCGCTCGCGGTGGTGACGCCGGTCGCGTGGTCGCCCAACGTCGCGATCCTCACCACCGGATCGCCGAGCCGCAAGGTTCCGCCCAGCCGCTCGAACAAGGCAACCATGCCCGCGACCAGTTTGTTGGTCCCGCCGCGCGCGAACCACACGCCGCCGTCGCGTTCGAGCTTGTGGATCAGCGCATAGAGCGCGCTGGTTGTCATCGGATTGCCGCCGACCAGCAAGGTGTGGAAGCTGAGCGCCTGGCGCAGTTTCTCGTTCTTCACGAAGCCCGAGACGATCGAATAGACCGATCGCCACGCCTGATAGCGCATCAGTGCGGGCGCGGCGGCGACCATCTGGCCGAAATCGAGGAACGCGGTCGAGCCGAGCTTCTCATAGCCCTCGTGATAAACATGGCCCGAATAATCGAGGAACCGCCGATAGCCGGCGACGTCGTCGGTGTTGAGCCGGGCGATCTCGGCATGGAGTTGGGCGTCGTCGTTCGAATAATCGAAGCTGGTGCCGTCGCGCCAGTTGAGCCGATAGAAAGGCATCACCGGCATCAGATCGACATCGGTTGCGATGTCCTGCCCGGTCAGACCCCATAATTCGCGCAGCGCCGCCGGATCGGTGATGACGGTCGGCCCGGCGTCGAAGGTGAACCCATCCTTCTCCCAGAAATAGGCGCGGCCGCCGGGCTTGTCGCGCGCTTCGATGATGACCGTCTCGACCCCGGCCGATTGCAGCCGGATGGCGAGGGCGAGGCCGCCGAAGCCGGCGCCGACGACGATCGCGCGCTTCATGCGTGCTGCCTGCGGATCGCCGCGATCGCGCGACCGACCGGCACCGGCGGCTTGCCGGTCAGGATGCGGGCCTTGTCCATCACGCTCGATCGTCCGGCATAGAACCGTCCTATAAGGCCCGGACCCAGCCGGTAAAAGCGTTCGAGAATGCGGTAACGCTCTTCGGGTTCGGCGGCGCGGAACAGCATCGCGTCGAGCGTACGGTAAAACGCGCGGTCGGCCCAGGCGCCGCTCGCCATGCCATAGGTCAGATCGTACAAAGCCGGGGTCGACAGATCGCTCACCGTGGCGATCCGCGCCGCCAGCCGCACCGCATCGGGCAGCGAATAGCCGGTGGTCGGGTGGAACAGCCCGGCGCGCAGGCCCGCCTTGGGCACCCTGACCCCGCCGGCGCGCCAGAAGGCTTCGAAATCGCCGCCGATCGCGACCGGCAACGCCCCGCTTTCCTCGCGCGATACCGCCTCCGTCACCCAGCCGCGGCCAAGCGCATATTCCTGGATGCGGTCGACCAAAGCGTCGTGATCGATCGCCGGCGTGTCGCTGTAATAAGTGTCCTCGACGAACATCCGCGTCGCGGTGAAGGGCAAAGAATAGACGAAGCGATAGCCATCGATCTGCTCGACCGTCGCATCCATGATCGTCGGCCGCGTCACCTCATGCGGTTCGCTCAGCAGCAATTCGCGCCCGACGAATTTCTGCCAGCCGAGGTCGAGCGACGACATGTCGCCCGGGCCGCGCGCATCGATAATCCCTTTGGCCTCGACCCGGTCGCCGTCCGCCAGCACCACCGCGGTGGTGCCGACGGCCAGCGCTTTCTGCGCGATCAGCTGGCCCGGCGCGAGACTCGCGCGCACCACGCGGTCGAAACGTTCGGACTCGATCGAATAATAACTGGTCGGAAGCGTCCGGGCATGCGCCGGAAAGGCGACCTCGTAACCGCGCCAGCCATAGGAAACGAGCGGTGCGGCGAGCCAGCGATCCTCTTTCGCGACGTCACGCTCGAAGAACGACCAGACATGGTCGCCGCCGATCTGCGGGCTCGCCTCGATCAGCCTGAGGTCGAGGTCGGGACGCTTCCTGCGCAGCGCGAGCGCGATCAGGCCGCCCGCCAATCCTCCGCCGACAATCGCAAGGTCACAGTCAACTTGGCCTGCCATGACGAATCGCTACCCGTTTTGGTCGGGAGCGCAACCCATGGAACGAGACGTTTGAGCCCTGCGGACGAATCCCCTGTGGAAAGATCGTCCTCAGGGACCGTTTGAAAACTCGCGGTAGAGCGAGTTTTAAGGCGGCCCCGGCCCGCTCCCCCACCCGACCTCCCAATCAGGATATCCTATGGGAGGTCGGGTGGGGGCGCATTGGGTCGGCCATGCTCCCGRCATGGCCTGAACAGCGCGGGGCGCTGTTCACCCAATGCGGGCCGGCACCGCGAAATGCGCCTGGGCGCATTTCCAAACAGGCGATCAGGCCGCCTGGCGCAGCGGCATCTCGGTCGCCATCGCCGCGGCGACCGACGGCCGCGCGCGCATCGCGGCGCGCCACGCCTTCAGCACTGGCCAGCCATCGAGGCTCAGCCCGGCATATTCGGTCCAGTTGAGCACCGCGAGCAGATAGGCGTCGGCGACCGAAAAGCTGTCGAGCAGATAGTTACGCCCGGTCAGATGCGT
This sequence comes from Sphingomonas sp. P4_G3, assembly GCF_056401105.1. NCBI lineage: Bacteria > Pseudomonadati > Pseudomonadota > Alphaproteobacteria > Sphingomonadales > Sphingomonadaceae > Sphingomonas > Sphingomonas sp. P4_G3. The sequence goes on along the minus strand of NZ_JBFUJZ010000012.1, from coordinate 65,834 downwards.
TTCGAGCAGGCCGAACCTCTTCTCGACCAGCTGCCGCGACCAGTCGCGCGCACCCTCGGTCGAGTGCCGCGACATCAACGGCGCGAACACGCCCTTGTGGATCTCGGTCGAGATGAAGTTGAGCCATTTGGTCAGCTCATAGCGCTCGCGCGTATAAGGCGGCGGCGCCAGCACGCCCTCGGCGGCGAGATCGGCGATATAGGTTAGTACCGCCGGCCCCTCGGTCAGGGTCACGCTGCCCGCTTCCATCGCCGGGACATAGCCCATCGGGCTGATATCGGTGAAGGCGCGGCCATCGGGCAACGCACCGTCCGGCACGACCTGCACGAAATCGGCATCCAATTCGGCTTCATTGATCGCGATGCGAGTTGCCAGGCTGCACGCGAACGGGATGAAATAGAGTTTCATGACAGTCCTCCTGGGGCTTGTTTATTTTTGTACTAATCCGCATAAATGTATCTCGCGTCAAGGATTGTTTGCGAGTTGGTACAAAAATCAGACACGACACCGCGGCGGCGTGGCCGGCCGCGCGGCTTCGATACCGGGGAGGTGCTGGGCGCCGCCACCGAGCGCTTTCGCACGCGCGGTTATGCCGGCACCTCGCTCGACGATCTGGTCGACGCGACCGGACTGCAGCGCCCCAGCCTCTACGCCGCGTTCGGCGACAAGCGCGCGCTCTATCTGGCGACGCTCGAGCGCACGATCGAGCGCGCCGGGGCTGCTTTCGATCAGTTGATCGCGGCCGATCTGCCGCTCAAGCCCAGCCTGAAGGTGATGTTCCGCGCCGTGATCGAGGGCTTCCTGACCGGGGAGACCGGGCCGTCGGGCTGCATCATGGTATCGACCTCCGCCACCAGCGCGGTCGACGATGCCGAGATTCGCGCCCGGCTGGCGGCCTTCGTCAAGCTGGAGGACGGCAAGATCGAGCAATTGCTGGCCGCGCGTGGCGATCCGCTCGCCGCGGCGCATGCGCGGTTGGCGACCTCGGTGATCCATTCGCTCAGCGTGCGTGCCCGCGCCGGCGCGACACGCGAGGAACTCGAGGCGCTGGCGGCGGATTGCGTGGATTTGATCGCCGGGTGACGGCAAGTCTCCCCTCCCGCTTGCGGGAGGGGAATTGATCCCGGGTGACGGCCGTCGATCCTTCGCCTAGCGTCGGGAGGTGATCCGCCAGCCTCTCACCGTCGATCGCCGCGCCTTGGTCGCCGCCATCGGCGCCATCGCCCTGTTCGCCGCGATCGAAATAGCCTGGGGCCGCCCGCCACTCTGTCCGTGCGGCCATATCGCTCTATGGGCCGGCGATCCCAACAGTCCGGAGACCAGCCAGCAACTCAGCGACTGGTATTCGCTCAGCCACATCATCCACGGCTTCCTGTTCTACGGATTGCTCTGGTCGATCCTGCCCGGCCGACTGCGCCTCTGGGCGCTGCCGCTCGCGGTGCTGATCGAGGGCGGCTGGGAATTGCTCGAAAATTCGCCGATCATCATCGACCGCTATCGCGCCGCGACTATCGCGGTGGGTTATTCGGGGGATTCTATCCTCAATTCGATGAGCGACATCGTCATGATGATGATCGGCTTCGCGATCGCGCGGCGGTTGCCGCCATGGGCGACGGTCGCGCTGGCGATCTTCTTCGAGCTGCTCGCCCTGGCGGTGATCCGCGACAATTTGACGCTCAACGTACTGATGCTCGCCTGGCCGATCGACGCGGTCCGGACGTGGCAGGCGGGCGGGTAGCAACGTCCTGGCCGTCGCGGCGCTTGACTAGGGTGCGAAGCCGTCATCCATCCATTGCTTGTACTGTGCGATGCGATCGGCGCTCCACGGCTGGCCCGGCGGCATGCGCGGCGGGGCGACACCGGTCAGATGATCGTGCACCGACCGAGCATTGGCGTGGTCGGCATAACCATCATCCCCATCGGGATCGGTCATATAGCCGACATTGCCGAGGAACACGCCGTGTCCGTTCATGCAATTGATGTCGTTCGGCGTGAACAGCGGCTTGATATCCGCAGTATAAGAAAGGGTCATTTCTTCATCGCCTTCGGTTGCGCGCGAGTCAACGACCAGACGAAGTCGAACTGGACGTATTTCGACGATCCATTGGGCTGTTTGAACCAAGTGGGATCGACCGGTCCGACATAGCCGTCGCCATTCGGCTTGAAGATGTCGAGCGCCCTTCCCGTAGCCGCAACCGTCGCCCGTGAATGGCAGGTGATGCATGATGACGTTTTTTGAAACGGTCCCTCGGGCTGTGAATTCGCGAGCAATGTGGCCCCTCCTCGAGAGGTCGCAAAGTCGACTTGCGTACCGCGCAAGCGATAATTCGCCCACGCAGTTCCCTCGAGGCCCATTCCGGCGGGCACCCTGTTGCAATCGGGCTTTTGTCCCTTGCAACCGAAGGTATCGTTGGATGGCAATTCCCATTTCGCGTTGTTGGGCAGGGTGGGATTGTCGACATGTTCGAATGTCGCCCAAAACCAATTGGGCAGATCCTTCGAAATGACGTGCAATGCGGTCAGACCAAAGATCGAGGTGGTGCCGTCGCTGTTGCGCACCTCGGTCCAATGATAGCGCGGCTTGTCGGCGGCCGTGATTGCCCGCCATTGTGCTTTGATCTCCTTGGCGGCCGGTGGGAAGGTGATGGTCAGGTCGCCTCTTTTGGCGAGTGCTCGCTGGCCGTCGAGGTTGAAGAGATCGTTGGTGGTGATGAACTCATATGCCGCGCGGTTCATGCGCGTCTCATTCCCTCCCTGCGGCGACGTTTGCGGATCGAAGAACAGCTTCTGCTTACCAAGCATGGCGTCGCGGAGTTGTAGCTGTCGCGCTCGTGTATCAAATTCGCGGAAACTCCTGATCGCCGGCTTGGTACCCCCGCTCCACGGACCGGGGTCGGCGCCGTCGACGAGAAAGACTTCGTTGGCGTTCTTCCAGCTTTCCCAGACCGTGTCGCCTGTGCTGCCGAGCGGTTTGGCCGAGTCGGCTATCCCTGGCGCGGCGCTTGCCGGCCAATTCAGGGCGACGAATAGCCTCCAGGCATATTGGTCCGGATCGGAGATCGCCATGGCGCTGTCCTGTGGCTCCACCCAAGGCTGCGCCGACTGAGCTTGCGGCAGCGTAGGGGGCTCCGCGCGAAGCGTCGCCGATGCCGAAACGAGGGTTGCAGCGGACAAAAGGATAATGCTTCGCATAACTATCGTTCCTGAAGATAGCGGTGGAGCAAGTCGACCAAAAGAACTGCAACTTTAGTAATGCTAAGGGCATTCTATGGCGATTCAATTTTAATCCAGATTGAACTCGTTAAATTAACATCTGAAAATGGGACGATAATTTCCGTCCAAGTAATTCATCCTGCGCGGGGTTTTATTGGTATCATGCGATGGGGCGTGCGGGGCGAACTTCACGCCCGCGCGACAAAGGCCTAGATCAGCGCCGTGACCTCCGCGCTCGCCATCCTCCTCTCCGCGCTTGCGATGACGCTGATCGTCGGCGTCCGCTATCTGATCAGCAGTGGCGCTTTCGCGCTAGCGACACGTGCGGTGCGGCCGGGACTCTATGCCGGGCTCGGCAGGCAGATCCGGTGCGAGATCGCCTGGAGCCTCGCCTCGGCGGCGATCTATGGCATTCCCGCGGGCGTGGTTGCCTGGGGGTGGCAGAACCGCGGATGGACGCGGATCTATGGCGATCTCCACGCCTTCCCGCTCTGGTATCTGCCGCTGTCGGTGCTGCTCTACCTCGTGGCGCACGACACCTGGTTCTATTGGACGCATCGCTGGATGCACCGGCCGGCGCCGTTCCGGCTGGCGCATGCCGTCCACCATGCCAGCCGGCCGCCGACCGCCTGGGCGGCGATGGCGTTCCACCCGATCGAGGCACTAACCGGGGCGATCGTCCTTCCTGCCCTCGTCTTCGCGATTCCGATCCATATCGGCGCTTTGGCCTTCGTGCTTGGAATCATGACGCTTATGGGGGTGACCAACCATATGGGCTGGGAAATCTTCCCGCGCTTCATGTGGCGGGGACCATTGGGGGCATGGCTGATCACCGCCAGCCATCATCAACGGCATCACGCCGAGTATAGGTGCAATTATGGCCTTTATTTCCGCTTCTGGGATCGCCTCTGCGGCACCGACCGCGGGGTCGGCGGGTTCGCGCGCGGCGAAGGCCGGCGCCCTGCTGGTGCTGGGCGCGCTGCTCCCGGCGACGGCGCCGGCCGCCAGTCCGGCCGCCCCGGTCGGGAGCCTTGAGATCGATGTCGCCGGGATGCGCTCGGCGCGCGGGCTGATCCGAATCTGCCTGACAGCCGAGCCCAGGAACTTTCCCGGCTGCGTCGATGACAAGCATGCCGTCACGCGATCGGTCCCGGCCAGTCAGCACATCATCCGGTTCGACGATCTGCCGCCGGGCAACTACGCCGCCGCGCTGATCCATGACGAGAATTCGAACGCGAAGCTCGACACTTTGTTGGGCATTCCGCGCGAAGGATTCGGGTTCAGCCGCAATCCCCCGATCGGGTTCGGCCCGCCGCGCTTCGCCGCCGCCGAATTCGCGCTGGGCGGCGTTGCCGAAACGCAACAGGTGACGATGCGCTATATGCTTTAGTATCTGGGGCATGGACACAAAACGCCTGGGTGGCGTTGCTTTACCCAAACGTCATCCTGATCGGAGCCTGCCTGTGCGTCTTTTGCTGCTTGCCCCCGCCTTGTTGCTCGCCGCGCCCGCTTTCGCGCAGGACACTGGAGCGCCGCCGGCCCCCACCGCGCCGGAACAGCTCGATACCGGTAGGGACAATGTCACGATCGGCGCCGGCGCGGTCTACACGCCCGATTATGAAGGCGCCGATCATTCCGGCTTTTCCGTCGCGCCGGTGGTGATCGGATCGGTCTCGGGGTTCAATTTCCAGCTGATCGGCAATCGCGCCTCGATCGACCTCATCCCCAACAAGCCCGGGCCCAATTGGGATATTCAGGCGGGCCCGATCGCGGTGCTCGACCTCAACCGCTCGGCGCTGTCGTATATCGACGACCCCCGCGTCCGTGCGCTCGGCAAGCGCGACCGCTCGCTCGAGGTCGGCGGCTTTGTCGGCATCGGCAAGACCGGGGTGATCACCAGCCAGTACGACCAATTGTCGGTGTCGCTCAGCTATCGCAAGGGCGTCACCGGCGCCCAGCGCGGCGCGATCTGGTCGCCGACGATCAATTACATGACCCCGGTCAGCCGCAAGGCCGCGGTCGGCCTGTTCGCCTCGGCCGAGCATGCCGACCGCAAATATGGCCGTGCCTATTTCGACGTCGACGCGGCGGGCAGTCTTGCCAGCGGCCTGCCCCAGTTCAACACCCGCGCCGGGTGGAAGAGCTGGACCGCGGGCGGCTTCGTCACCGTGTCGCTGACCGGCGACCTGCTCCATGGGTTCAAGCTGCTCGCGGGCGGCAGCTACAAGCGCATGCTCAACGACTTCGCCGACTCCCCGATCGTCTCGATCGCCGGCAGCCGCGACCAATGGATGGGCGGTGCGGGCGTGGCCTATACGTTCTGATCCGGCGGACGATTGGCACCTATGTTAAGATGCCTTCGCATTCAGGATTAGGACAAGATGCCAAACTAGGCTAAGGATGCTTCATCACCGACCGTCTAGACGCATATCGGTGGCTGAGAGACTTTGCGAGCGCTCCCGCCTGAGGGAGCACACCATTTTGACCAGCCTAGAGCGCCTGACGCTCCAACCCTTGATCGACAAGCTGAAATTCTGGGCGCCGCTGAGCAACGCGGACGAAGCGGCGCTGCGCGCGCTCCCGGTCACCTTTCGACGCCTCAAGGCCGGACATTATGTCGTGTGGGACGGCGACCGGCCGCAGCATAGCTGCCTGTTGATCCACGGCTTCGCTTATCGCCACAAGATTGTGCGCGAAGGCAAGAAACAGATCTTCTCGCTGCACATGGATGGCGACCTGGTCGACCTGCAGAATTCGCTGCTCGGCCGCGCCGATCACAATGTCGAGACGCTGACCGATTGCGACGTCGCGCTGATCCCGGTCGATGCGATCCGCAAGATCGCGTTCGATCATCCGTCGGTGGGCATGGCGATGTGGTACGAAACGCTTGTCGAGGGATCGATCTTCCGCGAATGGATCGCCAATATCGGCCGGCGCGACGCGCGGGCCCGCATCGCGCACCTGATCTGCGAATTCGCGATGCGGCTGAAGGCCGCCAAGCTCGGCACGCCCGACGGATTCATGATCCCGATGAGCCAGGAATGGATCTCGGACGCGGTCAGCTTGACCTCGGTACATGTCAATCGCGTGCTGAAGGGGCTGCAGGCCGACGGCCTGATCCATCGCTCGCGCCGCTGGATCGAGGTGCGCGATTGGGATGGCCTGGTCGAGGCCGGCGATTTCAACCCGGCCTATCTCCATCTCGATCAGGTGCACCCGGCCGCGATATAGATGGCTTATTCGCCCCTGATGCGATCGACCAGGACGGCCAGCACGGTGATCGCGCGTGCCGGTTTCAGGATCATGGGAAGCTCGGGATGGGTTCGCGCGAGCTCGTCGGGCAATCCCGTACCGGTATAGATGACGACCGGCGTGCCGCGCTCGATCAGGCGGAGCGCCAGCGGGGTGACATCGCGATCGCGCAGATTGGCGTCGAGGATCGCGCCGGCGATATGCTCCTGATCGACACGGACCAACGCCTCCGCCACGCTCGCGATCGGTCCCACCACGCGGCCATCGAAATTCTCGACGATTTCGCATAGCTCGAGCGCAATCAGCGGCTGATCCTCGACGATCAGGATAGGCAGGCCGTCGAGCATGATATCTCCCAGGAGCGGGAGCGCCAAGTCTCTCAGTCGGGGATGCTCGCAAAAACGACCCGATCCGCCAACAACAATCCTAATCTCGATTGGTTTCGATTCATATCCTGGATTAAGTTGTACTTTGCGGCGTGTGGATATGTTGGAGGCAAGATCAGGGTTCGCGGATCGCGCTAGGGGTGACCGTCCGATGCGCGGTCGTCCATCGTCTTCGGACCGCGCGAGCGCCTCCGATCGAAACAAGTGGCTTTCCTTCGCGCGCTCAAGCGCCTAGCGTGCACGCCATCCCCGGGGGAGCGCCGATCCGCGCTTGAGAGGAGGGCAGGAGCCCTCGACCCGTCGAACCTGATCCGGTTGAGACCGGCGGAGGGAGTGGGCGGTTTTCATCCGAAATCCGTGTCCTCGCTCCGACATTGGAGTGAGTTTGCATGGCCGACATCCCCGCGCGTACCGAAATCGGTGTGACCACCGGCCCCATCCGGGGCAGCCGCAAGATCCATGTCGGTCCGCTCAAGGTCGCGATGCGCGAGATCGATCTCGACCCGAGCTGCGACGAGCCCCCCTTGCGCGTCTACGACACGTCGGGCCCCTATACCGATCCGAACGCCCGGATCGACATCCAGGCCGGCCTGCCCAATCTGCGCCGCGAATGGATCGAGGCGCGCGGCGACGTCGAAAGCTATGACGCGCGCCACCTCAAACCCGAGGATAATGGCCAGCTCGGCCCCGACCGTTCGGGCGGCGTCGATCCCTTCCCCAATGTGGTCAAGCGACCCTTGCGCGCCAAGCCGGGGATGAATGTCAGCCAGATGCATTATGCCCGCCGGGGCATCATCACCCCCGAAATGGAATATGTCGCCGAGCGCGAGAATCTCGGCCGCGCCCGCCTGGCGGAATATGTCCGCGACGGCCAGGATTGGGGCGCCGCGATCCCCGATTACGTCACGCCGGAGTTCGTCCGCGACGAAATCGCGCGCGGCCGCGCGATCATTCCCAACAATATCAACCACCCCGAATCCGAGCCGATGGCGATCGGGCGCAATTTCCTGGTCAAGATCAACGCCAATATCGGCAATTCGGCGGTCGCCTCCAACGTCGCCGCCGAAGTCGACAAGATGGTCTGGTCGATCCGCTGGGGCGCCGACACGGTGATGGACCTGTCGACCGGCCGCAACATCCACGACACCCGCGAATGGATCATCCGCAACTCGCCGGTGCCGATCGGCACCGTGCCGATCTATCAGGCGCTGGAAAAGGTCGGCGGCATTGCCGAGGACCTGACCTGGGAAATCTTCCGCGACACCCTGATCGAACAAGCCGAACAGGGCGTCGACTATTTCACCATCCATGCCGGCGTCCGCCTGCCGTACGTGCCGCTGACCGCCAAGCGCGTCACCGGCATCGTCAGCCGCGGCGGCTCGATCATGGCGAAATGGTGCCTGTCGCACCACAAGGAGAGCTTCCTCTACGAGCGGTTCGACGAGATCACCGAGATCATGAAGGCGTATGACATCGCCTATTCACTGGGCGATGGCCTGCGCCCGGGATCGATCGCCGACGCCAATGACGAAGCGCAATTCGCCGAGCTCTACACGCTGGGCGAGCTGACCAAGCGCGCCTGGGCGCAGGACGTCCAGGTGATGATCGAGGGCCCCGGCCACGTGCCGATGCACAAGATCAAGGAGAATATGGACAAGCAGCTGGAGGCGTGCGGCGAGGCGCCGTTCTACACGCTCGGGCCGCTGACCACCGACATCGCGCCGGGCTACGACCATATCACCAGCGGCATCGGCGCCGCGATGATCGGCTGGTACGGCACCGCGATGCTTTGCTACGTCACGCCCAAGGAGCATCTCGGCCTGCCCGACCGCGATGACGTCAAGGTCGGCGTGGTGACCTACAAGCTCGCCGCGCACGCCGCCGATCTCGCCAAGGGCCACCCGGCGGCCAAGATGCGCGACGACGCGCTCAGCCGCGCCCGCTTCGAATTCCGCTGGCGCGACCAGTTCAACCTGTCGCTCGATCCCGACACGGCGGAGCAGTACCACGACCAGACCCTGCCCGCGGAAGGCGCCAAGACCGCGCATTTCTGTTCGATGTGCGGACCCAAATTCTGCTCGATGAAGATCACCCAGGAAGTGCGCGACTTCGCGGCCAAGCAGAACTCGGCGCCGGAGACGTTCATCGCTGCTGAGGAAGCGGAAGCCGGGATGGCGAAGATGAGCGAGCTGTACAACGAGACCGGGCGGGAGTTGTACATGGGTGCTGGGGGGCGGGAGCACGATTGATGAAGTGACGAACGGGCGATGACTTTACCCGTCGCCCGTTCGCTCGTTCGTTAAACCGGTGACGCTCCGGTCCGCGGGGTCGCATTGCTCAATAATGATACCGGCATTGCGCGATCTCGAGCGATTGCGCCTCGTCCTTGCCGCTCACCCGATAGACCAGCCGATGCTCGCGGTTGATCCGGCGCGACCACCAGCCTGACAGATTGCCGCTGAGCGGTTCGGGCTTGCCGGTTCCCCGGAACGGATCGCGCAGGCATTCCTTGATCAGCGCGTTGACGCGATCGAAGCCGCGGCGATCGTCGCCTTGCCACGAAAGATAATCTTCCCAGGCTCGCGACGAGAAGACGAGCTTCATGGCTCGATCAGTTGGCGCTCTTTACCCTTGCCGGCGTCGAGCTCGGCCACGCTGTCGAGCAAGCGTTTGGCGTTGGCCGGCGACTGCAACAAATACAGTGTCTCTTCGATCGACGCCCATTCGCTTTCGGACACCATGACGACGCCTTCGCCCTTCGGGCGGGTGATCGCGATCGGCGCCTTGTCGGCGACGACCTTGTCCAGCACCGCTTTCAGGTTCGCGCGAGTTTCGGAGATGCTCAGACTTTGCATGTCGATCATGTACGATAATTTGTACAAATTTGCAATGGCCCTACCCAGCGCGCGCCGCTAGAAATGGCGGAATGCAGACACACCTCGCCCATATCGCTCTCGTCGTTCGCGACTATGACGAAGCGCTCGCCTTCTACGTCGGCAAACTCGGCTTCACCCTGGTCGAGGACAGCTACCAGCCCGAGCAGGATAAGCGCTGGGTGACGATCCGCCCGCCCGGTGCGCCGGTCAATGCTACCACCATCCTGCTCGCGCGGGCGTCGACCGAGCATCAGGCCAAGTATATCGGCGACCAGGCCGGTGGGCGGGTGTTCCTGTTCCTGGCGACCGACGATTTCGATCGCGATCATGCCGCCTTTACCGCCGCCGGGGTCGAATGGGTGCGTCCGCCGGCGATATACGATTATGGCAAGGTGGCGGTGTTCCTCGACCTTTATGGCAATCGTTGGGATCTGGTGCAGTTGCGGAGGGGCACGCGGACGCGGCCTGACCTCTAGTTCGTCATGCCGGCCTTGTGCCGGCATCCACGGAGCCGCGAGTCCTGGGGCATGTGGGACGGTGGACCCCGGGACGAGCCCGGGGTGACGGTTAGGATTGTCGGGCCGCCGTCGCGCCCAATCCCACGCCACTGAACCCTTCCGCCCCCAACGCGTTTCTCCCCCCGAGCGGGGGCTGGAGACACGCCATGCGCCTGCTGTTCCTCACCCTCGCGCTGCTGCCTGCCGCGGCGATCGCGCAGGACAACACGTCGCCGCCACCGCCCGACGGGGTCGGGGTCGAGACGATCGGGCTCAACCCGGGTGAGGCCAAGAGTTTCGTCCTCCGCCCCGGCAAGAACCACCAATTGCTGGTTCCCGCCGCGATCGACGATCCCGGCGCGATTTCGGTCGCTTATACCGACAATGGAGGCAAATCGGCGATCACCGTGACCAGCGCGTCGGGTCCGATGACCTACAAGATATTGTCGGATCCGACCGGGAGCGGCGGCTATGTCGACGCCGGCACCTTCACCATGCGCGGCAACGGCACCGCGACGACCGAGAGCTTCAATCGCGATCTCGGAGCGATCGTCGTCGGCGAGTTCAAGCAGGCGGGCTGAATTCGATTTCGGCAGAGACGAAAAAGGGCGCCCGGACCCGCCGAACGCCCTTTCTTCAGCCGATCGGCCGCCGCTTAGAAGCGGACGCCGACGCCCGCCGCGACGTGGCGGCGCTGCAGGTTGATGCCGTAAAAGCTACCGTAATCGGCGTAGTTAACTTCGCCCATCAGATAGACGTTCCTGGTGACGTTGACGTCGACGCCCAGCGCGCCCTGCACGCCGTCCTTGTTGGCGTTGGCGGAAGCGCCGCCACTGCTCGCCTTGAAGCTGATATGGGCATAGCCTGCCTTGGCGTAGATCACGACCTTGGGTGACACGACGAAGCCGATGCGGCCGCCGACGCCCAGATTGCCGTTCTCCTTCAGGCAGTCGCCACCGTCGCACAGCGACACGCTCGACGCCTCATAGACCGCGTACGGACCGAACGTGACGTTCTTGGCACGAAGGTCGAAACCGATTTCGCCGCCGTACGACACTGCGCTGCCGATCTTGTAGACGCCGCTGTCATCGCTGACGGTCGGCGTTTCGTAACCGATGCGCGCCTCGAGACGAACGCCGGAAAGCTTGGCGTCGGCGGGCTTGTCCTGCCCATAAGCGACCCCCGGGACGCACGCCATCAATGCGGCGAGCGCGACAAACTTCTTCATGATTGCCCCCAAATTCTTACTGCTGTTGAACCGGCATTCCGCCAGGACGGCGGGCCGGAGGCGTGCCGCTAGGATAAGACACTTTCGCTGTCCAGTGGTCGGGCAGGCTTTTCTACCCATTATGGATAAGATTTTGGAATCGTTTCAATTCCGAATCCGTTCGCGATTGTTCGCGCGGCGCGATCGTCGTCGGGGAATTCAGGCAGGCGGGCTGAGCCGGGACAGGCTCACAGCCCCTTGCGGCCGAAACCACGCGCCGCCGGAGCGGCCGTGGCGGGTTGCGGCTGATAGGCCGGCGTCGGCGCCGGGGCAGGAACCGCTGCCGCGATGCCGCCGTTTTCCAGTTCGGCAAGCCGGTCGATGCCGCCGGCTCGAACTCCGGCCGACCCGCAGGTCAGAGCCAGGCCTTGCTCGGATCGGTCTTGTCCACCCACACTTGGATCGCGTCGCCGCGATGCGCGTAGAATTCGTCGTCATTGCCGTCGATCTTAATCTCCGCGGTCTGGAACGACTGGTCCTTGGGCGAGGTGAAGCTGACGGTCAGAATGCCCTTGCCGACGATGTTCTTGCGGCGCTCGCCCGGATTCCCGCGTAGCGCCTCGAACTCGTCGGTCGTGTCGCAGGGCAGCATCTCGCCCATGCGTTCGGTGATCGGGCGGCCCTTCCGCTCTCCGACCACCGATCGGTACGAGCATTTGCGCTCGATACTGGCGATCTCGGCCTTGACCGACACGGCATTGGGATTGCCGCAGGCGGCGAGCGGTGCGGCGGCGATCGCGATCAGGCAGAAGGGGTGGAGGCGCATCGGTGAGAATTTCCCGGCTGGTTGGTTGATCACAGGCCCTTGCGGCCGAACCCGCGCGCCGCCGGGGCGGTCATCGCGGGTTGCGGCTGATAGGCCGGTGGCGAGGTCGAGGCGGCCGGACCGGCGCCGCCGCTGCTTTCCAGCTCGGCGAGCCGCGCGCTGACTCGCGATTCGAACGGATCGGCCTCGGCGAAGGTCCGGCGCGCCGGGCGGCGGAACAGCGGCGACAGCGCGGCGCGCAACGCCGATCGCAGCATGAAGCGCAGCATCGCGAAGAAGCCGACCACGACGATCGCGGCGACGAAGCCAAGCCCGCCCGATCCGCGCCGCGTCGGCGAACGATCGGGCAGCGGCTGTCCGGCGGCCGGCGCGCTATCGTCGTCGCTCGCCACCCGGCCGCGGCTGGCGGCGACGGGCGGGACATAGTCTTTGGTCGGATCCTCGCCCAGTGCGAACGTGACCGCGCTCAGCTTTTCCGGGTCGAGCTTGATATAGCGATCGTCGTGATAGAGCACGAAGCCCTGTCCGGTCCGCGCCACGTCGGCGCCGTTCACTCGCTCGGTCGAATAGAGATAGCCCAGATCGTAATATTGGCCGTCATGCTCGAACGGATCTTCGTTGGGCAGGTCGCGGACCAGGTCGATCCTGGAACTGGTCGGCATGCGGAAATTGGGCTCGGCCATGGCGGGCGCCGCGGGCATGACGGCGGCCAGCGCGACGGCCAGCACCGCGAGCGGACGGACGGATCGGGTCATCTCTTGCCCCCCTTGGTTCGAACATCGGGGGGATATCCAAAACGGGTAAACATAGGCTGAAGCCCCGTCTGGGGGCGCTGAATCGTTGCGATATCGATTCGACTCGTCGAACCGGGCGCGCTGGGTTAAGCTGCTGGAATCGTCATCGATTGGGGAAACGCGATGAACACGATCCTCGGCCTGTCGCTTCCGGCCTTTACCGAATTGCACGTCATCATCAGCCTGATCGGCATCGTCGCCGGGCTGGTCTTCTTCGCCGCCTTGACCGGCGGGCGCTGGCTGTCGCTGATCAACGGCCTGTTCCTGGTCTTCACCATCCTGACCAGCGTCACCGGTTTCCTGTTTCCGCCCAAGCCGATCGGACCGCCGTTCATTTTCGGCGTGGTGTCGCTGGTCGTCCTCGCGATCGCGCTCTACGCTTTGTACGGGCGCAAGCTCGCGGGCGGATGGCGGCGCGTGTTCCTGATGACCGCTCTGTTCGCGCAATGGCTCAACATGGTCGTGCTGGTGGTGCAGAGCTATCAGAAGGTCCCGGCGCTGCACGCGCTGGCGCCGCTCGGCAACGAACCCGCCGTACTGGCGACGCAAGCCGTGGTCGCGGTCGTGATCCTCTATTTTGCGTGGCGCACGCTACGGCGCCCCGCCGCCTGACGTCCAGAGCGACTGCCGCGCTCTAAAGATGGCGAGCTAGCCCCTCCCCTTCAGGGGAGGGGTTGGGGTGGGGCAGTGCCGCAGGCGGTGCACTCTGTGAGACGTCCCCCACCCCCATCCCCTCCCCTGAAGGGGAGGGGCTTAGAGAGTTAGCTCAGCGGACCTGCGCGTCGTGCTTCTGGCGATAGATGGCGCGGCTGGTGCGGTCCTGCATCCGTTCGATGCGATAGCGTTCGCGACCGCTCAGCCCGCCGCCGTCGGCGCGGCTGCGTGCTTCGTAGCGGGCGATATGGCCTTCGCGGCGCTCGAGCCGATAGGTTTCGCGGGCGTTGAGCTGGCCCGAATTGACGCCGTTGGCGATGCGCTGTTGCTGGCGATGTTGGCGCTGGTTGATCCGTGCCCCGGCCGGGGCGGCGGCGGTCAGTGCGGTCAGGCCGATCAGCGCGGCGCAAAAGAGCTTGGTACGCATGTCACTTCTCCTCTGGGGTATCGTCCCCGCGAGGATCAACGAACCGCTGCGCCTCACCCTTCGGTCTGGCCGAACCGGTCAGATCCAGCCCGGCGCGTGGACGATCTCCAGCTTAAGCCCATCGGGATCGGCGAAGAAGACGGCATAATAATCGCCCGAATATTCGGGATAATGCGCCGGCGGATCGAGCACCGGGATGCCGTGTTCGACCAGCAGGGCATGCGCGGCGTCGACCGCCTCGCGGCTCTCGACCCGCCAGGCGAGATGGTGGAGGCCCGGCGCATAGCGGTCGTGCGATCCGCCGTTGGTCGCGACGCGAATGCCCAGCGAGGCGCCGAACGGCTCGCGTCCCTTCAAATCCCATTCGCAGCCGTCTGGCCGATCCTTGACCATCGTATAGCCGAGGAAATCGAGCATTGGCGCATAGACGCGCCTGGCCGCGGCGACGTCGCTGACGCTCAGGTCGATATGATGGAAGGCACCGCGATTGGCATTCGTGTCGGTCATGAGTCGACTCCTTCGATGCAAGAACATATCATGAACATATAACCCGATTCGGAGGACCCGCTATGCTCGTGCAAACGCTTCACCGCCTGTTCTTCGCCATCAAGCCGGCGATGCACGCCATTCCCGCGATCGAGGCGGCGCGCCGGCTTCATTGTCCCGGCCGCCCGGTTCGCAGCGAGCATCTCCATGTCACGATGGAGATATTCAACGATCATATCGGCCTGCCCGAAATGCTCGTCGACCGGCTGATCGCGGTGGGTAACGATATCGACATGCCGGGGTTCCTGCTGTCGATGGGGCGCGTGGTCGGGACGACGCGGTCGGTGGCGCTCCGGCCCAATGGCCGCTCGACCGGACTCGCCTTGCTGCAGCGCGCGATCCGCGAGCGGGTGACCGATGCCGGGCTGGAGCCGCGCGATGGCTGGACGTTCAATCCGCACATGACGCTCGGCTATCGCGACGACGCGGCCTTTTCGCGCGCGATCGATCCGATCCTGTGGCAAGTCGAGGAATTGGTGCTGGTCGATCATTGCTGCGACACGGGTGCTGAAAAGATGATGGGCAGATGGCCGCTCGCGCCCGAAATACCGCTGTTCCAGTAACTGGTTGGGGCGGCGTACCGTGCTAGTACGGGGCGATGTGCAACCTTTACCGCCTGGAAAAAGCGCCGGCCGCGATCGCCCAACTGGCGCGCGCAATGGCCTATCCCGAAGGCGTTCCCAATTTCCGCCCGGGCGACATTCGCATCACCGACATGGCGCCGATCGTGCGGCTAGGCGCTGCCCCGTCGTGGGAACTCGTCCAGCGCCGCTGGAGCTGGCCCGGGCCGACCGGCAAACCGGTCTACAACTTCCGCTCCGAAGGGCGTGCGTTCGGCACCAATCGCTGTCTGATCGTCACCGACGGCTTCTACGAATTTACCACGCCCGCGGACCCGAAGCAGAAGCGCAAGGACCGCTGGCTGTTCACGCTGCCCGATGTCGGCGTTTTCGCCATCGCGGGCATCTGGCGCGAGAGCTCGGCCGGGGAGGCGTTCACGATGCTGACCACCGAGCCCGGACCCGATGTTGCGCCGTACCACAGCCGGCAAGTCGTCGTGCTCGCACCGGCGGCGTGGGAAGGATGGCTCGATCCGACTGCCGACGCCGCGCCATTCCTGGCACCGTCGCCGGGCGGAACGCTGAATGTAGCTGCGGCCTAGAGCGCCCGCTGACCTATATACATGAGATTGATGAGCCCCACGTAGTGGCAAGGTTGTCAGCCGTCACAAGGCGACCCGAACAACCTGCACGGCACGGCTGGCAAGTATTCCATTATCGCTCCAATGGCTCCGGACGCAAGGTTGTCGCCTCGGTAATCGACAGCACTGCTGCTCCCACGCTGGACGGTGTCGCACGCTATTGTCGCTCCCCGCGCCAAGGTTTTCGACCGACGAACACAGCCGCTATCGCCACCTTGCCCGCACGTTCGATCAAAGGAAAAGCGGGGACCGTCTGAGCGATCCCCGCCCTCCGTTAAATTCGACGATAAGCCGTCGAAACGGCACGAGAAGCCGAAGCTAGATTAGCGGCGGCGGTGGTAAGGTCTTACCTTCACGATGCGGAATCGCCGCACGCGGAAGTGCCCCCGAACAATGATCATTGTCGGTTCTCCGGTTGCTCCCGGAGGCGAAATATGCGAAGGGAAAGCTCCACAGCGATCCTTCACGAGGGCATATTTGCCTCCGAGAGTGGGTTACGGGTTAGGCCAGCCTCGCGCTGGCCTTTCTCGTATTAGGGCCTCTCGACACCCTTATGCGTTAGCTATCACATCGGCGCCTCCCGAGTTTCACCTTGCAAGCCGGGCAAAGTGTCTGATTCCCCGCGCCCCGCGTCGGGCCACGGCTTGTCTATCGGCCACCAGCCCATATCGCGTCGGCCCTTGAGGCTGCGCTGACTAGACAGCCGCGCTGAAATC
Organism: Sphingomonas sp. P4_G3; assembly: GCF_056401105.1. Taxonomy (NCBI): domain Bacteria; kingdom Pseudomonadati; phylum Pseudomonadota; class Alphaproteobacteria; order Sphingomonadales; family Sphingomonadaceae; genus Sphingomonas; species Sphingomonas sp. P4_G3. Next base: position 49,239 of record NZ_JBFUJZ010000012.1, on the reverse strand, counting down.
ACATTGAGGGGATTCTTGTCGGGCACCGGCAAGCCGCGCCGCGACATTTCCGCTACCACGTCCCGGGTAGGCACAGGCGCGCCCTTCTCGGCAATGAGCGAATTGACCACCGCGACGGTCTGCGAGGTTATAGACGGGGCACCACGACTATCCCTAATCGTCACGCTTCGTGTCTGTTTGACTACCTTCCCAACCGTACCCTCATAGGCGCGTGCGGCTGCGATAAGCGCCAACAAGGGCTCGCGCTCAGCATCCAAGGCTGCCAACCGGTCTTCCATTTCATCCAGGTTATAGAGCATGGCGGTTCCAATCTTGCCAAGCCATACTCGCAAGGTCCCGCTTACACAAGGCCCCCCCTGTGAGATAACTCACAAGGGATCGACATTTGTTCTGCCCGCTCGTTCCGTATATGTTCTCATGATGCGAATCGAGACAGAGCGGGCGATCTATCTGGGTATGTGTGCGCTCTACGATATCACAGAGCGCGCCAGCGGCAGGCCGATACAGCCGAGCCTAGGGCTCCGGGCGTTGTTGGCGTTCCTATACGAGCATTCCAATGGTGACCTAGAACCGTTCACGGAGTTCTGGCGGGAGTGTCAGAAGCCGTGGATCGGCAACCCGCAAGGGAGCTATATGCGGGCAACCTACTCCCGCACCGCATGGAACAAGATAGCTATCGCCACGGGGTTCGATCGGATGGATGGCTATGACCAGATACACAAAGCACTGAGGCATGAAAAAGCGCGGCATCCGCATGGGGATTGCGGCCGCCTTTAGACTATGGTCCCTCCCAACGACTCGGGAGGGGTTTCATGATCGCAGAGATTCAGGCGGGCTACGCGGGCACGAAGGCCGCGCTCGACATTGCGAAGGGCATCTTCGCTTTGAAAACGGAGGTCGAGCGAAACCAAGCCGTCATTGATATCCAGCGGAATGTCATAGAGGCCCAAAACGCTCTGAGTGCGGCGGAACGCGAGTATTCGGCGAGCCTGAAGCGCATAGACGCGCTGGAACAGGAAATTGTGCGCCTGAAAGACTGGTCGGGAGAGATGGAGCGCTATGAAGCCCGCGACGTTTATCGGGGCGCGATTGCCTACGTGATGAAGGTTGGAATGGAGAACGGCCAAGAGCCCCATTATCTTTGTGCAAACTGCTTCATCAACAGCCGCAAGAGCTTCCTTCAATTGAAGGGCATCCATGGCAATGAAGCGAAATACGGATGCGACGCGTGCCAAGGCTCTATAGCGATCCACTTCCGCGCCCATCCGAAAGCACTTGCCGAAAACGACGCGCAAGCGCGGGCACGCACCTAAGAGTGGGTCAAGCACGTTTATAGGCCCCGTTTGCAATTGGGGGATTTAGTGGGTCGGCACGTCAGGTCGGTCTCACCCGATCGCCGGCAACGCCCAATCGATCGGTTTCTCGCCATGCGCTTCGAGAAACGCATTGGCCTTGGAGAAATGGCGACAGCCGAGAAAGCCGGTATGCGCCGACAAAGGCGAGGGATGCGGCGCGCGCAGCACCAAATGCCGCCCGCCGCGCTCGACCGATTCGACGAACGCCGCTTTCTTCTGCGCGTGGCTGCCCCACAGCATGAACACGACCGGCTTTTCGCGCGCATTGACCAAGCGGATCACCGCGTCGGTAAAGCGTTCCCAGCCGCGCCCCTGATGCGACGCCGCCATTCCCATCTGCACGGTCAGCACCGCGTTCAACAGCAGCACGCCCTGCTCGGCCCAATGTTCGAGAAAGCCGTGCCGCGCCGGCGGAATGCCGAGATCGGCCTCCATTTCCTTGTAGATGTTGACCAGGCTCGGCGGCGTGCGCGTCCCCGGCTTGACCGAAAAACACAGGCCGTGCGCCTGGCCGGGGCCGTGATAGGGGTCCTGCCCGAGGATGACGACGCGGACATTCTCCAGCGGCGTCAAATCGAGCGCGCGGAACCATTCGGGTCCCTTGGGAAAGATCGCCTTGCCCGCCGCTTTCTCGGCGACCAGGAAGGCGCGCAGGCTCGCCATATAATCGCTGGCGAACTCGCCGCGCAGCGGTTCGAGCCAGCTCGGGTGGAGTTTGGGCTCGCTCATCGCTTGGCCTCAGTCCGCGCGTTCGACCAGCGCCCGATATTCGGGATGGCGCTCGATGAACGCCTTCACGAACGGGCAGATCGGGATGACCTTGAGCCCGCGGTCGCGCGCCGAATCGAGCGCCGCGCGGATCAGCTTCGATCCGACCCCGCGCCCTTCGAGCTTCTTGGGCACCAGGGTATGCGTGAAAGTGATCGTGTCGCCTTCCAGCTGGTATGCCGCGATCGCGCGATGGCCATCGACCTCGAGCTCGAATTCGTTCTCGGCGCGATTGTCGACGACTATATTCTCGGCCATTCTTGTTCTCCGCTGCTGTCCATTCCGCTTAACGGTAGCACCGCGCCATGCAACCCAACCGCCGCACCGTTCTTGCCGCGCTCGCCGCATCATATCGATTGCAAACCGTTGCCGTTAAGCCCTCTCCCGCGTGCGGGAGAGGGTTGGGTGAGGGTCTTCTTTCTTCTTCCAAGCAGACGGCAGGACAAAAGAAGACCCTCACCCTCCCACCGCTTCGCGGCGGGCCCCTCCCTCTCCCGCACGCGGGAGAGGGGCTTCACGTGCCTTGTCGATCGAGAAGCTTATTCCAATCAACGAACGTCCACGAAAAAGGGCCGATTTCCAGACGCCTATCGCCGCGGTACGCCGGAATTTCGCCGGGCGGCTCGTCATCGGCCGCGATTTGATGGAAGTCTGACCCGTGCATGGCTACATCCGCCGCCGTGACCGATCCCGCTAGCGTTCTCCACTCGACTTTTGGCTTCCCTGCGTTTCGCGGCGTGCAGGAATCGGTAGTGTCGCGTGTGCTGGCGGGGGAGAATACGCTCGCGGTGATGCCGACCGGGGCCGGCAAGTCGCTTTGCTACCAATTACCGGCAGTGATGCTCGACGGCACCTGCGTTGTCGTCAGCCCGCTGATCGCGTTGATGCACGATCAGTTGCGCGCGGCGGAAGCGGTCGGCATCCGCGCCGCGACCCTGACCAGCGTCGATGAGAATCGCGCGGAAACGCGCGGACGCTTCCTCGATGGCGAGCTCGACCTGCTCTACATCGCCCCAGAGCGCGCCTCGGGCAGCGATTTCCACGATTTGCTCGAGCGCGGACGCGTCGCCTTGTTCGCGATCGACGAAGCGCATTGCGTCAGCGAATGGGGGCACGATTTCCGCCCCGATTATCGCCTGCTGCGCCCGCTGCTCGACAAATTTCCCGGTGTCCCGCGGCTCGCGCTGACCGCGACCGCCGATGCGCATACCCGCGCTGACATCCTCGAGCAGCTCGGGATTCCCAAGGACGGGCTGATCGTCGCCGGGTTCGACCGGCCAAATATCCGCTATGCGATCAGCCCGCGCGACAATACCACGCGTCAGATCGCCGATCTGATCGCCGAAACGCCAGGCCCCGGCATCGTTTACGCCCAGACGCGCGCCGGCACCGAGAAACTGGCCGAGGCTTTGGCCAAGACCGGGCGCCCGACCCGCGCTTATCACGCCGGGCTCGAACCGCGCGTGCGGGCGAAGAACCAGGCCGATTTCGTCGCGTCGGAGGACATGGTGATTGTCGCCACGGTGGCGTTCGGCATGGGCATCGACAAGCCCGACGTCCGCTTCGTCGCGCATGCCGGGCTGCCCAAGTCGATCGAGGCTTATTATCAGGAGACCGGCCGCGCCGGGCGCGACGGCGACCCCGCGATCGCGCATCTATTCTGGGGCGCCGAGGATTTCGCCAAAGCGCGCCAGCGGATCGGCGAGGTCGAAAGCGCACGGCAACCAGGCGAGCGCATCCGGCTCAACGCGCTTGGCGCCTTGGTCGAAACCGCGGGATGCCGCCGCAAGCTGCTGCTCGGGCATTTCGACGAGCGTGACGTGCCCGATCGCTGCGGCAATTGCGACAATTGCCTCGCCCCGCCCGCCGCGGTCGACGCGACCACCGTCGCGCAGAAATATCTCTCGGCGGTGTTCCGCACCGGGCAGAGTTTCGGCAGCGGCTATGTCGAAGCGATCCTGACCGGCCAGTCGAGCGAGCGCAGCCTGATGAACGGGCACGAGGCTTTGTCGGTATTCGGCATCGTCGATGGCGAGGAAGCCGCCTTGCTCCGTCCGGTCGGCCGCGCGCTCCAGGTCCGCGATGCGCTGCGCACCAATCCGCATGGCGGGCTCGAATTCGGGCCGGGCGCGCGCGCGATCCTCAAAGGCGGCGAGAAAGTCGAACTCGTCCTGCCGCCCAAGCGCGAACGGCGGCGCCGTGGCGGTTCGACCGCGGGCGGCGCCAATCCGGTGGGCGATCCCTTGTTCGAGGCGCTGCGCGAGAAGCGCCGCGAGCTCGCCAGGGACGCGAGCGTCCCGCCTTATGTCATCTTCCACGATTCGGTGCTGCGCGCGATGGCCGAGCTCAAACCCGACAGCCGCGCCGCGCTCGGCACGATTTCGGGCGTGGGCGAACGCAAGCTCGACGCTTATGGTGACGCCTTCCTGCAAGTCATCCGGGAAGCCGCGTGAGTCTGTTTCCCGAACAACGATGAGGTCCAGTGACGATGATCCGCAAAGTTGACGACAATATTTCGGTAGCACCGCAGATCGCGGTCGAGGACGTGGCGGCGATCAAGGCGGCCGGCTTCACCGGGATCGTCAACAACCGCCCCGATGACGAGGAAGCCGGCCAGATTCCGGGGGACGCGATCCGCGCGGCCGCGGAGGCGGCAGGGCTGACCTACACGGCGATCCCGATCACCCATGCCGGCTTCAGCTATCCGCAGATCGAGGCGATGGCCGAGGTGCTGGCGGGTGCCGACGGCCCGGTGCTCGCCTTCTGCCGATCGGGCACGCGGTCATGCAACCTCTGGGCTCTGGCTCAGGCCAGGAACGGCGCCGATCCCGACGAGTTGATCGCGAGGGGCGCCGGCGCGGGGTATAATCTCGACGGCCTCCGCCCGTTGCTCGATCAGTTGAAGGCGCAGGCGTGACCCACGCCCAGCTCGTCCAGCTCGCAGGGTCGATCGTCGCGATCCTGGCGCTGGCCGGGTTTGCGCGCTGGCTCAAGCTGGGCGAGAGCCGGATCGCCACCGAGGAGGATGCCCGCCGCTTCGCCGAAGAGGCATTGGCCGGGTTCGAGGGCGGCCGTGCGCTGATCTCAGGCGATGGCAGCGCGGCGCTGGTCCAGGGGCAGGGCACGATCGCGGTGATCAAGCGCCACGGCGCCAAGGTCGCGGTGCGCCGGCTGGTTCCCCCGCTCCGGGTGCGCGAAGCGGTCGAGGGCGCGACCGTCGATACCGGCGAGAAACTGTTCGGACCGGTCACGTTGTTCGGCATCACCGCCGATCAGGTTCGGGGTCTGGAAGCGCCACTTACACTAGTGTAAGCAAGCCGCGGATGAGGGGTAAATATGCCCCTGAGGATGTTGATGACCGCGCCGCACTTGCCCGACATCGTCTCGCTCGCCGTGCCCGGCTTCGTGCTGCTGGTGCTGGCCGAGATGCTGGTCGCCCGGGTCAGGGACAAAAGCCGCTACGAGCCCAAGGACACGCTGACCAGCCTCGCGCTCGGCACCGGCAGCACTGTCGCGGGGGCGATCACCGCCGGACTGATCTATGCGATGGCGACCTGGCTCTACGGCCATTTCCGGATCGTGACCTTGCCCAATCCCTGGGCCTGGTATTGGTTCGCTTTGTGCTTCGTGATCGACGATTTCGCTTATTATCTGTTCCACCGCTCGGCGCATCGCGTGCGCTGGTTCTGGGCGAGCCACGTCATCCATCACAGCTCGCAGCATTATAACCTGTCGACCGCGCTGCGGCAGACCTGGACCGGGTTCCTCTCGATCGCCTTCATCTTCCGGCTGCCATTATTCCTGGTGTTTCCGCCGGCGATGGTGATCTTCGTCGGCGGGGTGAATCTGATCTATCAGTTCTGGATCCACACCGAAGTGATCGGGCGGATGCCGCGCTGGTTCGAGGCGGTGATGAACACGCCGTCGCACCATCGCGTCCACCATGCGACCAACCCGCGCTATCTCGACAAGAATTATGCCGGGGTGTTCATCGTCTGGGACCGCTGGCTCGGCACGTTCGAGCCCGAGCGCGACGACGAGGCGCCGCGCTACGGCATCGTCAAGAATCTCGGCAGCTTCAACCTGATCTGGGCGGCGTTCCACGAATGGGTCGGGATCGCCAGGGACGTGTGGTCGGCGCCGGGGCTCAAGGCCAAATGGAATTACATCGCCAAGCCGCCGGGTTGGAGCCACGACGGCAGCCGCGAGACATCGGAAACTATCAAAGCTCTTTGGGAACAACGCGAGCGCGAGCGGGAGAATGCTGAGTGGACGAAGCCGATATCGTCGTCGTCGGGGGAGGATCGGGCGGCGCCGCGGCGGCCGGACGGCTCAGCGAGGACGGCCGCCATACCGTAGCGTTGCTCGAGGCGGGCGGGCGAAACACCGGGCTCAGGACACGCGTGCCCGGCTTCATGGCCTTCCAGAACGACAAGACCAATTGGCGGCTCGAAACCGTGCCGCAGCCGGGGCTCAATGGCCGCCGCGGCTATCAGCCGCGCGGCAAGGGGCTGGGCGGGTCGAGCGCGATCAACGCGATGCTTTATCTGCGCGGCAATGCCTGGGATTACGACAATTGGGCAGCGATGGGCTGCGACGGCTGGTCCTATGCCGACGTGCTGCCGGCGTTCAAACGGTCCGAGGGCAATGAGCGCGGGGCGGATGCTTTCCACGGCGGCGATGGGCCGCTCAGCGTGTCCGACCAGCATTGGCCTCATCCCGGCAGCCTCGAATTCGTCGAGGCCGCGGCGATGCTACAGGTTCCGCGCAACGAGGATTTCAACGGTGCGCGCCAGGACGGCGTCGGCCTCTATCAGGTGACGCAGAAGAATGGCGAGCGCTGGACGTCGAGCCGCGCTTATGTCGAGCCGGCACTGTCGCGGGCCAATTTCCACGTCGTGACCCAGGCATTGGCCGAACGCGTGCTGTTCGAACACGGCAAGGCCTGGGGCGTCGCCTACGCCCGCGGCAACGAACGCCATGTCATCCGCGCGCGCAAGGCGGTGGTGCTGGCGGGCGGGGTGTTCGGAACGCCGCAATTGCTGATGCTGTCGGGGATCGGTCCCGCCGCGCACCTCGCCGCCAACGGCCTGACGGTCGCGGTCGACCGGCCCGATGTCGGCGCCAATCTGCAGGACCATGTCGATTACGTCGCGGCCTATGAAGTGCCGGGTCGCTTCTTCCTTGGCAGTTCGCTGGCTGGGACGCTCAGCATGGCGGGCGGGGTGATCCGCTGGTTGAAGAGCCGGTCGGGGGTGATGACCACGCCGTTCGCCGAGGCTGGCGGTTTCCTGACCGTGATGCCCGATGCACCGGCGCCCGACGTCCAGCTGCATTTCGTGCCGGTGGTGCTCGAGGATCACGGCCGGACCAAGGTCAAGGCGCATGGCTTTTCGTGCCATGTCTGCGTGCTGCGGCCGGAAAGCCACGGCACCGTCCGGCTCGCCTCGCCCGATCCGCGCGAAAGCCCGTTGATCGACCCTGCCTTCCTGACCGATCCGCGCGACATGGCAGTGATGAAGGCGGGGGTGCGCACGATGTACCGCATCCTCAACGCCCCGCCGCTCAGCCGGCATCGCGGCAAGGACCGCTATCCGATCGATTTTGGCGACGATGATGCGCTGGAGCGGTTGATCCGCGCGCGTGCCGATACCGTCTATCACCCGGTCGGCACCGCGCGAATGGGATCGGACGCCGGTGCGGTGTGCGATCCCAAGCTGCGCGTGCGCGGGGTCGGCGGCCTCTACGTCGCCGACGCATCGATCATGCCCAAGCTGATCAGCGGCAACACCAACGCGCCATCGATCATGATCGGGGAACGTTGCGCCGATTTCGTGAAGGCGGATTTGGCGAGCTGACTCCCCTCCCTGAAAGGGAGGGGTTGGGGGTGGGTGCGCGCGTCTGCGCGCCCAAAAAGACTCATTCACCGGCTGCCAAAACAGCGTCGGACGAGGCATCGAGCCTCGGCCGACGCTACACCCACCCCTTAATCCCCTCCCTTTCAGGGAGGGGAGGGAACTCAGTACACCCAGTCGACCGTCAGGAAGACCTTGTCGGTATCGGTCGCGAACGCGTCGGCGCGGTAATGCGCGAAACGCGCGGCAAAGGCGTAGCGCTTGACCTTGGCCGAGGCGATCACGTCCAGCTCATCGCCATAATGCAGCGACAACCGGTCGCTGTCGAAATGGTGATACGTCGCGCCAAGCCCGTAACTCGACACCCAGCCCTGACCCTTCCAATTGGCGCCGACCGTCGCATAGGCGTCGCGCAACCCGTTGGGCGGCGTGACCGTGAACTTGCTGTCCCAGCCCTGGAACTTGAAGAACGAGGCGAGTGGGGTCTGTACGCTGGTCAGCGCGACGCCCTTGTCCGCACCGAGCACTTCATAGCCGGCGGTCGCGCTCAGCACCTTGCCCGCCAGGCTCGCTTCGCCCAGCCAGTAGGTCGCGGCATAATGGTTGGGATTGCGCGCATAGTCGCTCTGCCGAGCATAGCTCGCGATATAGCCGAGCTTCAGGTCCTTCGACAGCGGCCGGCTGCCGGCGAAACGCACGCCATAAGTCTGGCTCGACAGGCGGAAGCCCGACAGCGTCGCCGAATCCTGGTCGACTAGATAGGCGAAGCCCGACAGCGTGCCGACCGGCGTCGCGTAGCCAATGGTCCCGAAGTAATTGTCGCCGCCGATCGATTGCGGCCGCGTGGGCGTGCCCTGGATGCCGTTCACCGTGCGCACCGACCAGGAATAAGCCGCGTCGACGATCAGGCCTTTCAGCCCACCCAGCCCCGAATATTGCACGCGCACGGCGTCGAACGTCTGTTCGTTCTGCCGCCACGCCGCTGGCCCGACGAAGCGCTGGTCGGCGACGTCGAGCACTTGCCGCCCGGCGGTCAGCTTCAGCCCCTTGTCGGCATAGCTCAGCTGGGCGCGATTGAGCTCGATATTGCCGGGATCGGGTACGGTCGGCAGCGCGCGGCCGTTGAACCCGTCATTGTAGCTGGTGGTGAAAGGAATATTTCCCTCCGCCTCGACCAGCGCGCTGAACGGCCCGGTGCTCGCCTGGACGCCGCTCCGAATCCGGAGCGTGACCGCGTCCGCGCTGTCGGCGATGCCGGCCTGGTCGACATGTTCGTAGCGCAGCCGCGCATCGATCAGCGGCTTGAGCGTGATGTCCTGGGCCTGCGCGCCGGACGCAGCCAAGCCGGTGGCGGCGAGCGCGAGCGCCCGCAAGGTGCAGCGATGCATGAAGCTTACTCCGCCGCGTCGATCACCAGGGCGCCACGCTCGGGCGTGTTCAGCGCGCCGAGCTCTCCGTCGGCGCGCGCCTTGCGGCCATAGACGATCTCGAACAACGGCCCGGCCATCATCGTCGTGACGATCGCCATCAGCACCAGCATCGAGAACAGGGTCGGGCCGATAATGCCCTTCTGCAGCCCGATGTTGATGATGATCAGCTCCATCAGCCCGCGCGAGTTCATCAGCGCGCCGATGCCCAATGCGGTGCGATTGTCCTCGCCCGACAGCCGCGCCGCTGCCCAGCAGGCGCCGAACTTCGCCAGGATCGACACCGCCAGCACGCCGAGCGCGATCAGCACCAATTCGACCGAATTGACCATGTCCATTCGGGTGTTGAGCCCCGAATAAGTGAAGAACATCGGCAGCAGCAGGACGACCGCGAGCGGCTCGACCTTGCGCTTCAATTCCTCGACGAAGAGGCCGCGCGGCATGCACACGCCGAGCAGGAAGCCGCCGAAGATCGCGTGGATGCCGATCGCGTCCATCACGAACGCCGACAGGCAGAACAGCATCATCGTGATGGCGAGCACGGTGGTGGTCATCTCGCCACGCGCCTCGACCGCGCGGCCGAGCGGCGCGAGCAGGCGCCGGCCGTAAAGCAGCATGAACGCAGTGTAGAGAATCGCCCCGCCGATCGCGAGCACCGCGACGCCGGGACCCGCCCCGAACGTCGCCAGCACCACCGCCAGCACGCACCAGGACGTGGCATCGTCGAACGCACCCGCGGTCAGCGACAAGGTGCCGAGCGACGAATTGGCGAGGCCACGCTCGTTGATGATGCGGGCGAGCATCGGGAAAGCGGTCAACGCGATGCACGCACCCATGAACAAGGTCGCATTGGCGTTGCTGATGCCCGGCGCGAACAGCCCCGGCACGGTCAGCAGCATCGGCGTGATCAGCGCGGCGAGCAGGAACGGCACGACGATGCCCGCCGCCGACACCCCGGCCGCGCTCTTCGCCTTGGCCTTGAAATGATCGAGGTTGAGCGTCAGGCCGACCATGAACATGTACAGGCCAACGCCGAGCTGCGCGCCGGCATAGAGCACGTTGCGCGTTTCCTTGGGGAACAGGGCGAGCTGGAAATCGGGGAACAGCAGCCCGAGCAGTGACGGCCCGAGGATGACGCCGGCGATCATCTCGCCCACCACTTGCGGCTGGCCGAGCAATTTCTGTCCCGCCCAGCCGACCACGCGGCACGCGAGCAGGATCACCGCCAGCTGCAGGAAGAAATGAACGCTGAAATCGCCCGGCGTGTAGCTCTTGGCTATCGCCCCTACCGCCGGGCCATGCGGCGCCAGGATTCCCGTTACCGTCGATATCAGACTGTCGATCACACCTTGCTGCGGCATGCGCTTTCCCCATCCCCATTCCGACCCTGAGCGGGCCATGTCACGGGCAAGGGAAAGCCGATTGGTAACGTTAGCAATGGGCTTTTTGCGCGCTTGCCGGTCGGCGGCGTCACTTTTTCGACCGTCGGGGGAAAAGTGTTGCGGGCCCGCTACAACGTAGTAACGTACCTACATAATCAGTAGCCCAATCAGGCCGAGCGAGCACCCAAAATGCGAGTCGTTTCCAGCCGCGAATTCAATCAGGACGTCAGCCAGGCGAAGCGACTGGCGCGATTCGAACCGGTGTTCGTCACTGACCGCGGGCGGCCGACGCATGTGCTGATGAGCATGGAGGCGTTCCGCCGGCTGTCGGGGCAGAGCGAGACGATCGTCGACCTGCTCGCCGCGCCCAATGGGCCGACCAACGCCTTGCCGGAAAACGACCTGTCGCCGCGTGCCGATCCCTGGCGCCATCGCGATGGCGAGCGCTGAATGCACTTGCTCGACACGCCGGTGGTGGTCGCGCTGCGCGACGCGCGTGGAGGGCGTGCCAATCCCGGGTTGACCGATTGGGCATCGGGAACCGCGCCGCAGAGCCTATTCATCTCGGCGATCACCCTCCACGAACTCGAGGGCATCGCCGCCCGCTCCGCGCGCAAGGATCGCGCGGCGGGCGCCTTGTGGCGCGCCTGGCTCGACGATCAGGTGACGCGCGCGTTCGACGGCCGCGTGCTCGCGATCGACGCCGCGATCGTCCGCCGCGCCGCCGTGCTCGATTATGCCGATCAACGCGACGGGCTGCTCGCCGCCACCGCGCTCGAACACGGCCTGACCCTGGCGACCTTGCGGCCGCGTGCGTTCAAGGCGGGACGGGTCAAGCTATTCGACCCGTCACGCTACGTCGTCGATGCGAGGGACGGCGACTGGCGTCAGGCATCGCGTGCGGCGCCGGCGTGGATCAAGGGCCTGTTCGTGCGCAGTTAAGGACGGTAGCGAAGGAATATGGAGGGAAAGCGCAGCATCCTGATCGTCGGCGGCGGCACCGCAGGCTGGCTGACGGCTGCCTATCTTGCCAAGTTCCTCGACATCGCCAATCGCCCCGATCTGTCGATCACCTTGGTCGAATCGCCCGATATCGGCATCGTCGGCGTCGGTGAGGGCGCGTTCCCGACGATCCGCACGACGCTGCAATTCCTCGATATCGACGAACGCGATTTCATCCGCGCGACCGGCGCGACGTTCAAGCAAGGCGTGCGGTTCGACGACTGGGTGCGCACCCCGGCGCCGGGCGCGCACGATCATTATTTCCATCCGTTCGAAGCGCCGCTTTATGCGCCCGACGCCAGCCTGGTGTCGCTATGGCTGGCCGAGGACGAGGCGACCCGCCCGCCTTTCGCGGAGGCGGTGACGATCCAGCACCGCGTCGCCGAAGAGCGCCGCGGACCGAAGCGTGCCGAGGAGGATGGGTTCGCCGCCCCGCTCAATTACGCTTATCATTTCGACGCGGCGGCGCTGGCGCGGCTGCTCGCCGATCGCGCACGGAGCCTGGGCGTGGCTCATGTCGAGGATTGCTTGCTCGGTGCGAAGCTGAGCGAGCGCGGGACGATCGAAAGTCTCGACTTCGAACGCTCGGGGACGCTGACCGCCGATCTGTTCGTCGATTGCACCGGGCTGCGCGCCGAGCTGATCGGCAAGGCGCTCGACGAGCCGTTCGTCTCGGTGCGCCGCTACCTGTTCACCGACCGTGCGCTTGCCTGCCGCGTGCCGCGCGGCGACCCCGACGCGCCACTCCCCAGCTATACGATCGCGGCGGCGCACGAGGCGGGCTGGATCTGGGATATCGGGCTGCGCGACCTGCGCGGCGTCGGTTCAGTCTATTCGAGCGACCATGTCGACGAAGCGCGTGCCCGCGACATCCTGGGCAATTATATCGGCCAGCCCGAGCTTGCCGCCGACGCGCGATTGATCACCTTCGACCCCGGCTATCGCCGCCGCCAATGGGTCGGCAATTGCGTCGCGGTCGGGATGGCGGCGGGGTTTCTCGAGCCGCTCGAATCGACCGGGATCGTATTGATCGAAGCCGCCGCGGCGATGATCGCCGAATTGCTCCCGCCAAGTGGGCTGGTCGACGCCTCGGCGGATCGCTTCAACGCGCTGATGACCGCGCGGTTCGACAATATCGTCAATTTCCTCAAGCTGCATTATTGCCTCAGCCGGCGCGACGAGCCGTTCTGGCGCGACAATGCCGACCCGAGTTCGATCCCCGACGCGCTCAAGGAGATGCTCGATCGCTGGCGCTCGCGCCCGCCCAGCCGGTTCGACTTCATGCTCGACGTCGAGACCTTCGCCTATTTCAACTATCAGTACATTCTCTACGGCATGGGCTTTCGCACCGATCCGCCCGGGGGCGGCATGCCGGACAATCGCCGCGCGGCGACCGTGTTCGCCCGCATCCGGCATTTCGGCGATCAGGCGGTCGACGACCTGCCGTCGCATCGCGAGCTGATCCGGCAGATCAATCAGGGCTGATTCCCCTCCTCGGAAGGGAGGTCAGGGCTGATCACACTCGGCTTACCCGTCATGCCGGCCTTGTGCCGGCATCCACCGTCCCGCGCACCATCGGCCGTTGGCGGAGCGACACGGTGGACCCCGGGACGAGCCCGGGTGTGACGAAGGACATTGCCTGACGCACGAGGCCCCGGCCTTCGCCGGGGCTGCGCTTCAAATGCATTTGCATTTGAAGCTTGAAAAGAGGGCCGGTGACTTTCGTCACCGGCCCAGGTCGTCCGCAGGAGGAACATCGTGGGGGCGCCGGATCGACCGGCGCCCCGATCTTGTCAGTAGTGGTAAGCCCGCTCGCCATGCTCGGCGATGTCGAGGCCTTCCCGCTCGACTTCTTCGGAGACCCGGAAGCCCCAGAGCTTGTCGATGATGACGTAGAGGATGGCGGCGCCGACGCCCGACCAGACGAGCGTGAGCCCGACGGCCTGGGCCTGGATCCACAACTGGGCGACCCAGTCATAGGGTGCCACGATCAACGTGCCAGGCTTGGTCGTATAGTCGGCAACGCCCTGACCACCCAGCGTCGGATTGGCGAGGATGCCGGTCATCAGCGCGCCGGTGATACCGCCGATGCAGTGGACGCCGAACACGTCGAGCGAGTCGTCATATTTGAACTTCGACTTCACGTAGCTGACGAAGAAGAAGCAGATCGGCGAGACCATCAGGCCGAGGATCACCGAGCCCATCGTGCCGGCATAACCCGAGGCCGGGGTGACGGCGACCAGGCCGGCGACGACACCCGAGGCGGCACCGAGCAACGACGGCTTGCCGCGCACGATCTGTTCGGTCAGCAGCCAGCTCATGCCGGCAGCGGCGGTGGCGATCATCGTGTTCATGAAGGCAACCGAGGCGATCGACGACGCTTCGAGGTTCGAGCCGGCGTTGAAGCCGAACCAGCCCACCCACAGCAAAGACGCGCCGATCATGGTCATGGTCAGCGAGTGCGGCGGCATCGGCTCGTTCGGATAGCCGAGACGCTTGCCGAGCAGCAGGCACATCACCAGGCCGGTGATACCGGCGTTGATGTGGACGACGGTGCCGCCCGCGAAGTCGAGCGCCCCCTTGTTGTAGAGATATCCCGATTCACCGGTGACGGCGGCGAGCGCGTCCTTGCCCTTGAGCGCGGCAGCGGCGAGGGCGTCGGGCCCGTCCCAATACCAGACCATGTGCGCGATCGGGAAATAGATGAAGGTCGCCCATAGCGCGACGAACAGCATCAGCGGCGAGAATTTGATCCGCTCCGCCACCGATCCGACGAACAAGGCCGGGGTGATCATCGCGAACGTCATCTGGAACAGGACATAGGTCAGTTCCGGAATATAGACGCCGTTCGAGAAGGTCGCCGCGGCGGCATTGGCATCGACGCCCTTCAGGAACAATTTGGTGAAGGGATTGCCGACGAATGGGCTGTACGTCGTGAACGTCTCCGAATAGCCCCAGCACACCCAGATCAGGCCGACCATGCAGACGATCATCAGCACCTGGGTCAGCACCGACAGCATGTTCTTGGTGCGGACCAGGCCGCCATAGAACAAGGCCAGGCCGGGTACCGACATCATCAGCACCAGCAGAGTCGACACCAGCATCCAGGTATTGTCGCCCTTGTTCATATTGGCGAGCGACGGCGTGGCAATGGCAGGTGTGGCGGCAGGCGCGGGCGCAGCGGCCACGGCCTGGGCAAAGGCCGGGTGGCACATCAGCGCAGCAACGCCCACGGCTCCCAATCCGGCCAGCATCTTGGTCGATTGTTTCATCATTCCCCCCATCTCAGAGAGCGCTGTCATCGGTTTCGCCGGTGCGGATGCGCACCGCCTGACCGACGTCGAGCACGAAGATCTTGCCGTCGCCGATGGCGCCGGTGTTGGCGGATGCCTGGATCGCCTCGATCACTGCGCCAGCCATGTCGGTGGCGCAGGCAACCTCGATCTTGATCTTCGGCACCATGTTCGTGCTGTATTCGGCACCGCGGTAAATCTCGGTCTGGCCCTTTTGTCGGCCGAACCCCTTCACCTCGGTCACGGTCATACCCGCGACGCCCACGCCCGACAGTGCTTCGCGCACCTCGTCGAGCTTGAACGGTTTGATGATGGCAATGACGAGTTTCATCGCGCCCCTTTCCGTTTTGTCCCGGAATGCTGCCTCGCAAGGGGCGTGCCAGAGTCGATTTCACGTGTTTACAAGCGGAATCGCGCAATGAAATGTTACGGAGACGTTAAAATTTGTGCAGCCGCGAAGGAGTGCTTATTTTTCAGGCAGAATCATCTGCCCATTCTTTAAGCAGCCGCTGCGCCAGCGCCAGATCGTCCTCGTCGACCATTACGCGCACCGGGATCAGCCGGAATGATCCCTCGGCCATGTGCGTGCCGGCGTCGAACGCGATCGCCGGAATGCCTTCGGATTCGAGCCGGCCAACGATGATATGTGCTTCCGGGTACGAATAGCCGCCGAGTTCGACCAAGCTCATTGCTGTTGCTGTTCCTGCTGCTGGTTCGGGGGCGGTCCCATTGTCGGGTTGCGCACCGGCAGGCCATCGATGCTCTTCAGCCGCACCGCATATTTGGCCTGGCGCACTTCCTCGCCATATTGGCGGTGATATTTGCTCAGCGTGTCGCGCTCGCGCTCGAAGCTCATATGCGGGACGCCCCAGCCGCAGCTGGTCTGGACCTGATCGATCTCGATGACGAAGATCTGCCGCGTGCCGGGGAGCAGGTCGAAAGGCCGGGCATGCTCATTCCAGTCGGCGTCCTGCGGCAGCACCGGGCGGCCGTGGCCGTAGAGGCGCAGGATCAGCGCGGGATTGTCGAACGCGCAGAACATGATCGTGATGCGCCCATCGGCGATCAGATGCGCATTGGTCTCGTTGCCCGACCCCTGGACGTCGAGATAGGCGACGCGATTGGGGGACAGGACGCGGAACGAATCCATTCCCTTGGGGCTGAGGTTGACGCGCGCATCCGCCGCGGCGGTGGCGACGAAGAACACAGGCTGACGCTCGACGAAGGCGATATGCTGGTCGCTCAGCGCATCGAAGAATTCGGCCATTCTCTATCCTGTCATCCCAGCGAAAGCTGGGATCTCAAGCCGTATCATATGATTGCATGAGACCCCAGCTTTCGCTGGGGTGGCGGTCTAGACCATTCGCAGCAGCCGCATCCGATCGGCCCGGCCGATGAGTGCGCCGGATTCCGCCCCGGCCCCTCTAGCGCGTGCCCCGATCAGGCGCAGCGAAATAGGCCGTCGGCGTGGCCCCGAACGCCTTGCGAAAGGCGACGGTGAACGCGCTCGGCGTGCTGTAGCCGGCGTCGAGCGCGACCGCGGTGACGCTCTCCCCGCCGCCGAGCGAACGAACCGCGTGCATCAGGCGCGATTGCTGGCGCCAGCGGCCGAGCGAAAGGCCCGTTTCTGCCAGAAAGAGCCGTTCGATCGTCCGACGGCTCGCCCCCGCGTCGCGGCAGAGGGATGCCAATTGAGTTTCGGCGCCCGGCGCGACGGCGAGCCGTTCGGCCACGCGCCGCGCCCTGACGTCGGACGGCATCGGCAGTTCGAGTGCGAGCGTCGGCAAGGCGCGCAATTGATGCGCGAGGAGCGCGCCGACATGGCGGTCGGCGCCATGCGCGCAGGCGTGCAGGATGAGCTCCTTGACGAGGTTGGGGACGCCGACGACGCAGCATTTGCGCGGCAGCCCAGGAATGCGCGCGGGCCGGAAATAGAGCGTCCGCATGGCGACCTGACCCGACATGGCGATGGCATGGGGGATACCGGCGGGAATCCAGACCGCGCGATGCGGCGGCGTAACCCAGGTCCCTTCCGCGGTGCGCACGGTCATGACGCCCGACGAGGCATAGACCAATTGATCGCGGTCGTGTGCGTGCGTCGCGATCGTATCGCCCGATGCATAATCCCGCGCGAAGCTCGTCACCGCCGCTTCCCGTCCGGCTCTCTCGGCTCCGAGCGACGATTGGCGATCATTCGACATCGATTGTCGATTTATCGAAAGATTGCCGAAGGGAAAAGCGTAGCATCGCCCCGGTGCCGACGAACCGCGTCGGAAGGAGTCGATGATGTCGGTTGTTCGAGGCGTATTGCCGCGCCGGACCATGCTGTGCGGGATGGGCGCCGCGGTGGCCTTGCCGTTCCTGCATGCCATGGTCCCGCTCAGCGCGTCGTCGGCGGCGCGCGGTCGGCCGAGGCAACCGCGATTGCTCGCGATCGAGATGGTGCACGGCGCGGCGGGCAGTACCGTTTATGGCCGCGCGCGCAATCTCTGGTCGCCTGCCGCCGACGGGTGCGGGTTCGCGTTGACGCCGAGCCTCGCGGCGCTGGCGCCGTTTCGCGAGCAGGTGACGATCGTCAGCAATACCGAATTGCGGCCCGCCGGATCGCTGTCGCCCGCCGAGGATGGCGATGGGGTCGATCATGCGCGCTCGTCCGCCGCCTTCCTGACCGGCGCGCATCCGGTACGAAGCGCCGAAGGCAAGATCCATGCGGGTGCGTCGATCGACCAGATCTTCGCGCGGTCGCTCCGGGGCAAGACGCGGGTCGGTTCGCTCGAACTGACCGTCGAGAGTCTCGACGAGCCGCCCGATCCGATCTGGCCGCAAGGCTATAGTCCCGCCTATCGCCACGCCATCAGCTGGGCAGACGCGCATATGCCGGCCCTGCCGGAAGTGTCGCCGGGCAAGGTATTCGCCAAGCTGTTCGGCGCAGGTCGCGGCGGTGCCGCGAACGGCGCCAGCATTCTCGATACCCTGATCGATCCCGCGCGGCGGCTGCAAGGCGATCTTGGCGGCGAGGATCGCCAACGGCTCATCGCGCATCTCGACGACATTCGCGATCTCGAGCGGCGGATTCGCGATTTCGAGATCGCGACGCATGCCGATCCGAGCGGCCGGACGGGCGATCCGCCCACATTCTCCGAACATGTGCGCATTCTCGGCGATCTGGTGCGGCTGGCGTTTGCGAGCGACCTGACCCGTGTCGCGACGATCAAGCTCGGGCTGGATCGCAGCCAGCGCATCTATCCCGAAAGCGGCGTGACGACGCCGTTCCACGCGGCTTCTCACCATCGCCAGGAGCCCGAGCGGATCGACGCCTATGCGCGGCTGAACGCGTTCCACGTCGGCCGGGTCGCCGACTTGATCGCGGGTCTCGAACGGACCGGCGACGGAGAAGCGAACCTGCTCGATCGGTCGCTGGTGCTTTACGGCAGCCCGATGGGCGATTCGCATGTCCACGCCCATGACTTCCTGCCGGTTTTCCTGGCGGGCCACGCCGACGGCGCCTTGGCGGGAGGGCGACATATGGTCTGCGCGCCCGGGACGCCTTTCGCCAATCTGCTGCGGACGACGCTCGGCCTGCTCGATGTGCCGGTCAGGCGGGTCGGCGATAGCGGCGGCGTCCTGGCGGTCTGATCCCGACGGCGGACGGCGACAAATGCAGGCCGGTCAGACCATGCGCGGCACCCGCGGGTGGCCGAGCGGGCATTCGAGGGCATCGCGGTCCCACGCCGCCAGATCGGCGGCGGCGTCATAGGTCGATTGGCAGAAAGCGAGCAACGCGGCGTCGGGATCGGGCGCGGCGCGAACCGCGGCGTAGGGCAGGATGAACTCGCGCATGTCGGCGTTCCACGCGGCCTGTTCGGGCTCGACGGGTGCCGCGGCATAGCCGGCGGGTTCGGGATAGGCATAAGCGTAGAAAGCCGCGTGCGGGAAGGCGTCGCTGCCCGGCCAGAAGCCGACGCTGGCTTCCTCATGGCTGTACGCCTCGCAGGCGACGTCATCGGGCAGGCCCGGCATGCCGCCGGGATGTTTCGGCGCGGAGCGACCCGAAAAGCGCGTCGCGGCGAGGTCGAAGCTGCCCCAGAACAGATGGATCGGGCTCGCCTTGCCGAGGAAGCCGGTGCGGAACTGGTAGAAGACGCGGCGCACATGGATCAGTGCGCGCCAGAAATCGCGCGCTGCCTCGGCGTCATACGGGCGCTGCTCGCGATCCTCGGCGAAGCGCGGATAGCCAGGCATCTCGCTCGGGCTGCCGTCGAAATCCGACGCGGCGCCCAGCGCCTTAAGCGTCGCGACGACCTCGCCATGGAAATCGGCGATCGTCCCCGCCGCCAGCTTGATCGATCGAGTCACGCCGTCGCTCGTGGCGAATAGTACTTCGTCGCCGATCAGGTCGAAGTCGATCTGCAGGATGCGGCTCCCGCACGGGATCGCCGAGGTCGTCCAGCCGCGCGCGGTGAGGTAAAAGGGGACGTGCCAACTATGGTTGAGCCACGGCGTCAGCGCGAGCCGGACCTTGCCGACGATCTGGCAGCGCAATTGCAGCCCGATCGCGGTCTCGCGCCAGGTGGCCCAGTCGAGCTGCGGCCAGTCGCTATCGGCGGCGCTCATGCCTGGCCGATCCTGTATTCGCTTTGCACCAGCCCGCTCGGATAGGAGCGGGTCGCGATGTGGCTGAGGCGGATGTCGCGATCGAGCGACCCGAACAGCGGAATTCCCTCGCCGATCAGCACCGGAACGCGGGTAACGATAAGGCGCTCGATCACCCCCGCGCGCAGAAAGCGCTGAATCGTGATCCCGCCGTCGATATAGAGATTGGCCGCCCCGTCGGCGGCGAGGTCGGCGATGATCGTGGCGGGATCGCCGGCCCGTTGCTCGACCCGGCCGCCGCGCACCACCGACAAATCGAGCGGGCGGCTGCTCAGCACGACCACGCGCTTGTCGCCATAGGGCCAGGGATCGAAGCCGAGCACGATCTCGAACGTGTTGCGGCCGATCACGATCGCGTCGACGCCGGCCATGAATTCGTCATAGCCATGCGGTTCGCCGCCGCCCGCGGGCAGCCAGTCGAGCCCGCCATCGGCGCGCGCGATGAACCCATCCACGCTGGCGCCGACAAAAACCGATGCTGTCATCGTCACCTCCGCTGCCCCGTGCTCGCCATCCCTGATATGGCAGGGGGTACAGTGTCGCGCGATCCGCGGTAAGCCCTCCGACCG
Organism: Sphingomonas sp. P4_G3; assembly: GCF_056401105.1. Lineage (NCBI taxonomy): Bacteria > Pseudomonadati > Pseudomonadota > Alphaproteobacteria > Sphingomonadales > Sphingomonadaceae > Sphingomonas > Sphingomonas sp. P4_G3. The sequence goes on along the minus strand of NZ_JBFUJZ010000012.1, from coordinate 28,935 downwards.
ATGCGGTCATCCGATCGGCGTCGCGCCGGTTCCATAATCGAAGCCACTCGCGGCCAAAGCTCGCCAGCGCCGCTGACGATGGCGGTAGAAGACCAGCGCGAACAGCCAGGCGGTGAACGTGCCCAGCCCGGCATGGATTTCAACGGTGTCGCGATAGTCGGTCCGGCCGTCGGCGCGCGGGGTGAGCTCGATCATGTGATCCCACATGCGGATGCGGTCGCCGCTGCCATTGTCGCGCATCCTGAGGACGCCGTCGCCGCGGTCGGGCGGGAATTCGATGCCGATATATTGCGTGCCGATCGGAATCCGCTCGAACAGCATCAACCGATAGAGGTAGCGGCCGGTTTCCCAGCGCGCGGGCGGGACGGCGGGATCGATCGGAACGAAGGCCTGGAGCGGCGAGGCGACATGGTCGAGCGCCGCGGGCTTGCGGACCTCTTCCCACACCCGCTCGGCAGGCGCGTCCAGGATCGTCGCGACGTCGATCCTCACATCGCGGTGCCGCCGACGGTCAGCCCGGAGACCAGCAAGGTCGGCTGGCCGACGCCTGCCGGCACGCTCTGCCCGCCCTTGCCGCACATGCCGACGCCTTCGTCGAGCGCGAAGTCGTTGCCGATGCCGGTCACCTTGGTCAGCACGCTCGGCCCGTCGCCGATCAGCGTCGCGCCCTTGATCGGCGCGCCCAATTTGCCGTTCTCGATCAGATAGGCCTCGGTACAGCTGAACACGAACTTGCCCGACACGATGTCGACCTGTCCGCCGCCGAACGATTTGGCGAAAATGCCTTTCTTGACCCGGCTGAGCAGCTCGGCGGGATCATCCTTGCCGCCCTTCATGAAGGTGTTGGTCATGCGCGGCATCGGCGCGTGCGCGAACGATTCGCGGCGGCCGTTGCCGGTCGGCTCGACGCCCATCAGCCGCGCGTTGAGGCGGTCCTGGATATAGCCCTTGAGGATGCCGTCCTCGATCAGGATATTCTCGCGCGTCGGCGTGCCTTCGTCGTCGATCGATAGCGACCCGCGACGTGCGTTGATCGATCCGTCATCGACCACGGTGACGCCGGGCGCCGCGACGCGCTCGCCGATCCGGCCGGAGAAAGCGCTGGTGCCCTTGCGGTTGAAATCGCCTTCGAGCCCATGGCCGATCGCTTCGTGGAGCAGCACGCCCGGCCAGCCCGGCCCGAGCAGCACGGTCATCTCGCCGGCGGGGGCGGCGACCGAATCGAGATTGACCAACGCCTGCGCCAGCGCCTCGTCGATCGCGCGGTTCCAGGTCGCGGGCTCGAACAGCGACTCGTAGAGATAGCGCCCGCCGATCCCGAACGTGCCGGTCTCGCGGCGGCCGTCATGCTCGACCACGATCGAGACGTTGAGGCGCACCAAAGGCCGCACATCGGTCGCGGTGAAGCCGTCGGGGCGCACCACTTCGATCACGTTCCACGACCCCGACAAGCCGACCGAAACCTGGGCGACGCGCGGATCGCGGGCGCGCGCGGCGGCGTCGATCGTCTGGCACAGGTTCACCTTGTCGGCGAACGGGATCAAATCGAGCGGATCGGCATCGGTATAGAGGTGGCGATTGGTGTGCTGCGGCGGCGGCGCCTTGGGGCCGGTCGACGGATCGATCAGCGCCATCGTCTCCGACGCGCGCAGGATGGCGGCCGCGCTGATCTCGTTTGCATGGGCAAAGGCAGTGGTCTCGCCCGACACCGCGCGCAGGCCGAATCCCGAATGCGTGTCGTAGCTCGCGGTCTTCAGCCGCCCGTCGTCGAACCCGAACGCTTCGGACCGCGCATATTGCAGATAGAGCTCACCATCATCGGCATGGTCGAGCGCTGTCGCGGTCAGCCTTTTGGCCTCTTCGGGGTCGAGCTGGTCACGGTACAGGAACTGGCGGGGGTCGGCTGGGCTGGTCATGCCGGCCAATATAGGCAGGCATTGGCCTGTGTCACGCTGCTGCGTTGGCCTTAAAGTGAAGCCCCCGCCGGATGGTCCGGAAGTTCGCTCTGGTCGGCGCCATCGGCCGGGCCGCCGATCAGCACGAAGCGGCGGTCGCAATAGCCGCAATCGACATAGCCGGCCTCGTCGATCTGCAGGAACACGCGCGGATGGCCCAGGGCTGCGCCGCCCGGAATGTCGGTCGCGCCGTCGCAGGCGACGCGGGGATGGGAGACGCGGATGGTTTCGGGCGGTGCGATCATGCTGGCGCGATAGCAAGGCGCGTCGGGCGCATCAATCTCTCCTGCTGCCTTGCCAAGCTCGACCCCGCGACGCACGATAAGGCCATGATCCTTGTAAAGCTTGCGGCGATCGCCGCTTTGATCGTGGCGGTCCCGGCCGCCGCCGTTCCCCAAGCCGCGACCAAGTCCGCCGCCAAGCCGGCGCCGGGCAAGCCCGCCGCCAAGGCCAAAGCAAAGCCGAAGGCGAGGACCAAACTCCCGCCGCCGGCGCTCAACATCGCGGAAAAGGACGGGTTCGGCGTCATGCAGGTCGCCGCGGCCGACGCCGCCGCCTTCATCGCCGCCTGGAAGATTGGCGATGGCGCCAAGAACGAAACCACCCGCACGGTCGCCGACAAGCCGCTCTTCACCATGTTGATCTTCCGCGGCTGCAAGGCCGATGCCGACGGCAAGTGCGACATCGTCGCCGATTTCGTGATCAATCGGCCCGACGGCACGGTCAACGAGGATAACAAAGGCGTCGTGGTGTGGAACAAGGCCGCGCCGACCGATCCCAAGAAGCCGATGATCGGCGACGGCGCGCTCGGTTACGGCGTCGATTCGGAAGGGCCGTTCGGCGATTATCGCGTCGTCGCGACCGTGACCGACAAGGTGGCCGGTACGTCGGTCACCACCGAACAGACGCTAAGCATCGCCCCCGCCTTGGCTACCCCGGCAGTCAACTGAGTTCGACGGCGAAGGCCATCGTCACGACTTCGGGATCGTCCGCCCAGTGGTCGCCGGGCGCATGAAGCATGTCCCAATACGCCTGAAACGCCCGGCGCGGGTCGAGATACCGGCCCCCGACCGAGCCGGGCCAGCGCCACAGCAGGCCGGCAAGCAGGGGAATCGCGCCTTCCGCCCGCGCCTCCATTCTAGTCATCTCGCGCAATCGTCCCGGTCGCACCGAGTCCACTGCCAGTGTCAGCCGGGTTGCCCAGTCCGGCATGTACATCGCGCCGATCCACTGGCTGTAGCTGTCGGTCGGGCGCCGCCCGCGCTCGTGGCGGCCGTCGCGATATTGCCGCCAGCCGTCGGCGAACACCACCAGCTCCGCGCGGCGGCGGTCGGTCGCGTGGAGCCTGCCGCCGACGATCCGCGCCGGGATGCATGCCTCGCGCACCTGGATGCGATCGCCGGGCGCGACCGAGGCCAGCGGGCTGTGCGTCGGCACGCGCATCTCGGTCTTGCGCCCGGTCAGCAATGCCATGGCGATGCCGGGGTCGGCGAGGACGAAGGCGCTCATTCTGGGAATGCTCTAGGCGCAACGATTGCGCGGGCATAGCAGCGCCGAGGCTTGGCGGAGCGGGTTCGCGCGCCTAAGTCCCGGCTATGACCGACGCCGCGATCGTAATCGACCAGCTTTGCAAGACCTATGCGGGGGGCAAACAAGCCCTGGACGGCGTCAGTTTCGAGGTGCCGCGCGGATCGGTGTTCGGGCTGCTCGGCCCCAACGGCGCGGGCAAGTCGACCTTGATCAACATCCTCGCCGGACTGGTCAACAAGACCGGCGGCAAGGCGGAGATCTGGGGCTTCGATATCGACGAGCATCCGCGCAACGCCAAATATTCGATCGGGATCGTCAACCAGGAGATCACCTTCGATCCCTTCTTCACCCCGCTCGAGACGCTGGAGATCACTGCCGGCCTGTACGGCGTGCCGAAGAACAAGCGCATCTCGATGGAATTGCTCCGCGCGGTGCACCTCGAGGACAAGGCCAAGGCTTATTCGCGTACCTTGTCGGGCGGCATGAAGCGCCGGTTGATGGTGGCCAAGGCGATGGTCCATTCGCCGCCCGTGCTTGTCCTCGACGAGCCAACCGCCGGCGTCGACGTCGAACTCCGCCAGCAGCTCTGGGCTTATGTCCGCCAGCTCAACGAGCGCGGCGTGACGATCGTACTGACGACGCATTATCTCGAGGAAGCCGAGCAATTGTGCGACCGCATCGCGATCATCAATCACGGCAAGGTGATCGCCAACGAGCCGACCCGCGACCTGATCGGCATGGCGCAGGAAAAGGTCGTCGCGGTGACCGTCGATCGCGATATCGCGATCACGCCGCAAGCGAGCTGCTTCCAGAAGGTCGAGCTGAAGGGCGATCGCGTGCTCGAAATCACCTATCGCAAGGATCTCGCCAATGCCGGCCAGGTGCTCGATGCGGTGCAGAAGGACGGGTTCGCGATCATCGACGTCTCGACCAAGGAGCCCGATCTTGAGGATGTGTTCCTCAATCTGACACGGGCGTCGAACCTGGCCTAAGTGTTTTGCAAGGCGGCGAGGGCCTCGGCCGAGGCGCGACCCGGCTCGGGATAGCTGCTGAACCGCGCGAAGACACGCCATGCGCCGTCGCTCTCAAGGCGCCAAAGGTCGGTCAGCCAGAACGCGCCCGACCGGTCGTGACCATCGAGCTCCGCCTCCTGCTCGGCGATCGAGGACATCACCGCGAGGCCTTCTCCGATCGCGCGGACCTGGACGTCGCGATAGGCGAAGCGCGAACAGCGATAGCGGTCGCAGGTCGCCAGCCATGTCTGCCGCGCCATCGGGCGCGTTGGAAAAGCCGAAACGGTGAGGGTGAAATCCTGAGCCAGGCTGTCTTCGAGTATCGCGCGGTCAAGCGTCACCCATGCCTGCATCCAGCGAGTCGCGGCGCGCTCCACTTCCTGTGCCGGATCCCCCATCACCCTCTCCTCACCGGCCGACTGTATCACGCGGCGGAATTTGCAAAAGCGCCCGTTCCGCGACTAGGCCGGTTTATTCCGCAGCGGAGACCCATGTGACCGACCCGCATACGTCCGACGTCCTGATCATCGGCTCCGGCGCCGCCGGGCTCACCGCCGCGCTCAACCTTGCCGACCGTTTTCGCGTCACTGTGCTTGCCAAGGGCGGGCTGGCCGAGGGGTCGACTGCCTGGGCGCAGGGCGGGATCGCCGCGGTGCTCGAGCCGGGCGATACGTTCGACAGCCATATCGAGGATACGATGATCGCCGGCGCGGGGTTGAACGACCGCAAGACGGTCGAATTCGTCGTCGAGAACGCGCCGCGCGCGATCGAGCGGCTGATCGAACTCGGCGTGCCGTTCAACAAGGAAGGCGGCGACCTCCATCTGACGCGCGAAGGCGGGCACAGCCATCGCCGCATCGTCCATGTCAACGACGCCACCGGCTGGGCCGTTCAAGAGGCGTTGCTCCACGCAGCCCAGGCGCACGACAATATCACATTGGTCCCCGACATGGTGGTGGTCGACCTCGCCACCTCGAAGCATGAGCAGCGCTATTCGGGCGCGGGCAATATCTGGGGCGTCTATGCGGTCAACCGCGCGACCGGGCGGGTCGAATTGTTCACCGCCAATGCGACGATCCTGGCGACCGGCGGGGCGGGGCGGACCTATCTGTTCTCGACCGCGCCGCGCGGCGCGACCGGCGACGGTATCGCGATGGCGTGGCGCGCCGGCTGCCGCATCTCGAACATGGAGATGATGCAGTTCCACCCGACCTGCCTGTACAATCTCGACGTCAAGAACTTCCTGATCACCGAGGCGGTGCGCGGCGAGGGCGGACAGCTCAAGATTCCCGAGACCGGCTATCGCTTCATGCCCGATTTCGATCCGCGCGCCGAACTCGCGCCGCGCGATATCGTGGCGCGCGCGATCGACCATGAAATCAAGCGGCTCGGGCTCGATTACGTCCATCTCGACATCAGCCATATGGGCGCCGAGTTCGTCACGCACCACTTCCCGACGATCTATGAGAAGCTCAAGGGCCTGGGCATCGACATGACGAAGGAGCCGATCCCGGTCGTGCCGGCGCAGCATTATACCTGCGGCGGGATCGTGATCGATCTCGATGGCCGCACCGACTTGCCGCACCTCTATGCTGCGGGCGAGTGCACCGAATCGGGGCTGCACGGCGCCAATCGCCTGGCGTCCAACTCGCTGCTCGAATGTTTCGTGTTCGGTGAGGCCTGTGCCCGGCACATCAACACGCATTGGGACGATCTGCCGCCACCGCCCGCGATCCGGCCATGGGACGAAAGCCGCGTGACCGATTCGGACGAAGAGGTGGTGATCAAGCAGAACTGGACCGAGATCCGCCGCTTCATGTGGAATTATGTCGGTATCGTCCGCACCACCAAAAGGCTCGAACGTGCCGCGCACCGGATCAAGATGCTGACCGGCGAGATCGAGGATTATTACGGCCATTTCCGGGTGACGCCGGACCTGATCGAGCTCAGAAATCTGCTCCAGACATCGGACCTGATCGTGCGCTCGGCGCTCCATCGCCACGAATCACGCGGGCTCCATTACACGCTCGATTATCCCGAAACTTTGCCGGTGGCGGTCGACACCGTATTGGTCCCTTAAGGGAATCCACGGATTCTCAGCGGGTTGGTTGCTCGCTCCGCCGCTTTTCAGGTGCGGTTCATCGCGGAGACCCTATATCAGGGATTCCGCAACCGTTTTCCTGCGATACTCTCATCGTCGAGAAAAACACGGGCGGGGGTCATGGGTCTTTCTGTGCAGCGTATTGGTAAGATAGCGTTTGGTGTGATCGTCGGCCTCGCGATTGCGGGCTGCGTCTCCGACAGTCAGTCCGGCAGGGTCTCGCGCAGCTTCGCGCCGCCGGTGGCGTATGCGCCGCCGCGCGAAGTGGTGCAGCCGATCCCGACGGCCAGGCCGGCAGTGCTGGCGCCCGCGGCGCTGACCGCGTTGGTGCCCTCGCTGACTCGCGATTTCGGCGGCAAGGTCGGCATCGCGGTGATGAGCATCGACGATGGCTGGACGGTCACGTCGAACGGCGACCTGAAATTGCCGCAGCAGAGCGTGTCGAAGCTATGGGTGGCGATGACCGTGCTCGACCTGCGCGATCAGGGCAAATTGACGCTCGATGACCCTTATACGGTGCGCAAGGACGACCTCACGTTGTTCCACCAGCCGATCGCGGCATTGGTCAAGGACGACGGCTACAAGACCACCGTCGGTGAGTTGCTGCAGCGCGCGCTGACGCAGAGCGACAATACCGCCAATGATTGTCTGTTGCGGCTGGCCGGCGGGCCGACCGCGGTGCGCGCCTTCCTGACCAAGAAGGGGATCGCCGATATCCGCTTCGGTCCCGGCGAGCGCCTGTTGCAGAGCTTCACCGCCGGGCTCGAATGGAAGCCGCAATATTCGACCGGCCGCTCGTTCGAAGCGGCGCGCGCGAAAATCCCCGCCTCGACCCGGATGGACGCGTTCGAACGCTATGTCGCCGATCCGCCCGACGGCGCCGCACCGCGCGCGATCGTCACCGCGCTCGCCCGTCTCAAGAAGGGCGACTTGCTCTCGCCGAATTCGACCCAATATCTGATGGCGACGATGGAATCGTCGCGCACCGGGCGCGCGCGCCTGCGCGGCGCGGTTCCGGAAGGCTGGACCTTCGGGCACAAGACCGGGACCGGTCAGGACTTCAGCGGACGGACCGCGGGCTATAACGATGTCGGTTTCCTGATCGCGCCCAATGGCAAGGCCTATGCCATCGCCGTGATGATTGGCGACACGCCCAAGACCATCCCCGAGCGCCAGCAATTGATGCAGGCGGTCGTGCTGGGCGTGGTGACCAACCACCATTGGTGATTTGACCGCAATCCCCGGGGCGCGGTCCGGCAAGGCCGCGCCCTATGGGCTGTTCCATGAACAACGATCACGATTGGACGACGCTCGCCGGCGAGCTTGACGCGCGCGGCTGGGCGATCCTGCCTGGCCTGCTCGACACCGACAGCTGCGTGCGGATTGCCGCCGGCTATGACCAGCCGGCGCAGTTCCGCAGCCATGTGGTAATGGCGCGCCATGGCTTCGGGCGCGGCGAATATCGTTACTATCGCTATCCGCTGCCCGATCCGGTCGCCGGGCTGCGCTCGGCGCTCTATCCGCGCCTCGCGCCGATCGCCAATCGCTGGCACGAACGGCTCGGCCTGCCGACGCGCTTTCCCGCCGACCATACGGATTTCCTCGCACGGTGCCACGAAGCGGGTCAGACGCGGCCGACGCCATTGCTGCTGCGCTATGGGCCCGGCGACTATAATTGCCTGCATCAGGATCTGTATGGCGAGCACGTCTTCCCGCTCCAGGTCGCGATCCTGCTGTCGCGGCCGGGCGACGATTTCGCCGGCGGCGACTTCGTTCTGACCGAACAGCGGCCGCGTATGCAGTCGCGAGTCGAGGTGGTGCCGCTCGGCCAGGGCGATGCGGTGGTGTTCGCGGTCAACCATCGGCCGGTCGCGGGCACGCGGGGCGACTATCGCGTGGCGATGCGTCATGGCGTCAGCACGTTGCGGTCGGGACGGCGGCATACGCTGGGGATCATCTTCCACGACGCGGCTTAGTTGCAGCCTTGGAAAAGGGGCCCTCCTCGCACCCTCTCCAGCGTCACCCCGGCCTTGTGCCGGGGTCCATAGTGCCTCGATCTCGGGGCTGGAACCGCTTGCCTCGCGTTCGCCTCCCGGTGGACCCCGGCACAAGCCCGGGGTGACGGCGGAGACAAGGATGGCTTGTCCGCCACACCCCGGTTAGCGAATGCCCTCCGCCAACCTAACCATTTGTTCCTACGCGTGCGCCACGCTATCTCCTCCGACGATGCCTCATCTCTATCTCGTCGACGGCTCGGGCTATATCTTCCGCGCCTATCACCAGCTTCCTCCGCTGACGAACCGCCATGGCACGCCGGCGGGCGCGGTCTATGGCTATACCGCGATGCTGTGGAAGCTCGCCGATGCGCTCGACAAGGCGGAGGGGCCGACGCACCTCGCGGTCGTGCTCGACAAGGGGTCGCACACGTTCCGCAACGACCTCTATGACAAATACAAGGCGCAGCGTCCGCCGCCGCCCGAGGATCTGATCCCGCAATTCCCGCTGATCCGCGAGGCGACCCGCGCTTTCTCGCTGCCGTGCATCGAGGAAGAGGGGTTCGAGGCCGACGACATCATCGCCACTTATACCTGCCGCGCGGTCGAGGCCGGGTGGGACGTGACCATCGTCAGTTCCGACAAGGACCTGATGCAGCTCATCCAGCCGGGCGTCGACATGCTCGACACGATGAAGAACGAACGCCGCGGCCCGGAATATGTCGAGACCAAGTTCGGCGTGCGCCCAGACCAATTGGGCGACGTGCTGGCGCTGATGGGCGATGCGGTCGACAACGTCCCCGGCGTGCCTGGCATCGGCGCCAAGACCGCGGCCAAGCTGATCGTCGAATTCGACAATCTCGACGCGGTGCTGGCCGCCGCACCGGGCATGAAGCCCAGCAAGATGCGCGACAACCTGATCGAGCATGAGGAAATGGCCCGGCTGTCGCGCAAGCTGGTCGCGCTGCACACCAATACCGCGGTGCCGCACACGCTGGACGAGCTCAAGCTCGAGGGCATCCCGCCCGAGCCGTTGCGCGCGTTCCTCGAGGATCAGGGATTCAAGACCTTGCTGTCGCGGATGGCGGCGCACGCGCCGGGCCGCGAGCAGCCCGATCCGGTCGCCGCGGCGGTCGCGACGGCCGGGCCGGTCACGCCCGATTTCATCGAGCTGCCGCCGGTCAATTGCGACGCTTATGAAACCGTGACGAGTATCGACCGGCTCGAGGCGTGGATCGCCGAAAGCCATGCCAGCGGCACGATCGCGATCGACACCGAAACCGATTCGCTCGACAGCATGGCGGCCAATCTGGTCGGCATCTGCCTCGCCACCGCGCCGGGACGCGCCTGCTACATCCCGATCGGACACAAGAGCAGCGACGACATGTTCGGCGAAGTCCCGCCGCAGCTGCCGCTAGCCGAGGTGGTGAGCCGCCTCAAGCCGCTGTTCACCGCGCCCGGCGTGCTCAAGATCGGGCACAATATCAAATACGACATCAACGTGCTGATCCGCCACGGCCTGCCGGTCTCGCCGATCGACGATACGATGGTGATGAGCTTCGACCTCGATGCCGGCCAGTCGCTCAGCGGCCACGGCATGGACGAGGTGGCGCATGCCGTGCTCGAACATAGCTGCATCAGCTTTAAGGACGTGACCGGCAGCGGCAAGAAAGCGATCAGCTTCGCCCAGGTGCCGCTCGACCAGGCGACGCGCTATGGCGGCGAGGATGCCGACGTGACCTGGCGGCTATGGACGCGGTTCAAGCCGCGATTGGCGTATGAAGGCGCGACGCGCGTGTACGAAATGGTCGATCGCCCGATCATCCCGGTCGTCGCCGCGATGGAGCGCGCCGGGATCAAGGTCGATCGCGACCAGCTGTCGCGCCTGTCGAGCCGCTTCGCGCAGGAAATGGCGCGGCTGGAGGAAGAGATCCAGGCCGAGGCCGGGCAGCCGTTCCAGATCGGATCGACCCAGCAGCTCGGCGCGATCCTGTTCGACAAGATGGGATTGAAGGGCGGCAAGAAAGGCAAGTCGGGCGCCTATTCGACCGACGTCACTGTGCTCGAGAAGATGAAGGCCGAGGGCGTGGCGATCGCCGGGCTGGTGCTCGACTGGCGCCAGCTGTCGAAGCTCAAATCGACCTATACCGACGCGCTGCAGCAGCAGATCGATCGCGACACCGGGCGCGTCCACACCAGCTATTCGCTGACCGGCGCGCAGACCGGGCGGCTGTCCTCGACCGACCCCAACCTCCAGAACATCCCGATCCGCACCGAGATCGGCCGGCAGATCCGCGACGCCTTCGTTGCGGAACCGGGCAACGTCATTCTGGCGGCCGACTATTCGCAGATCGAGCTCAGGCTGGCGGCGCACATGGCCGACGTGCCGCCGCTCCGCGATGCCTTCCTGCGCGGCGAGGACATTCACGCCGCGACCGCCAAGGAGCTGTTCGGCGAGGTCAATCGCGATACGCGCGGCCGCGCCAAGACGATCAATTTCGCCATCCTCTACGGCATTTCGCGCTGGGGCCTCGCCGCCCGGCTGGAGATCGACGCGGAGGAAGCGCAGGCGATGATCTCGCGCTATTTCGACCGCTTCCCCGGCATCTCCTCCTATATCAACGAGACGCTCGAGGGCGTGCGGCAAAAGGGCTATACCGAGACCCTGTTCGGTCGGAAGACCTGGTTCCCGCAGATCCGTGCGCCGATCCAGCACGTCCGCCAGGGCGCCGAACGCGCCGCGATCAACGCGCCGATCCAGGGTACCAGCGCCGACATCATCAAGCGCGCGATGGCGCGGATGGGGCCGGCTTTGGCCGATGCCGGCCTGACCGGCACGAAGATGCTCCTCCAGGTCCATGACGAACTCGTGTTCGAAGTGCCCGAGAGCGAGGTCGAGGCGGCCAAGCCGGTGATCGAACGCGTCATGGCGACGGCGGCGGAGCCGGCCGTGCCGCTGTCGGTGCCGCTCGCGGTCGAGATTGGCACCGGCGCCAGCTGGGGCGCCGCGCATTGATCGATTCCGCGCTTGCCGGACGCATGGCTGAAGGGGTGGCGCGTGTCGACTGACGCTGCCGCCGCCGCGCCGGTCGTGCCCCCAACCGGTCCGGCCGACGACCTGGCCGTGCTGGCCAAGGGCGGGCGGACCAATATCGGCGGGTTCGCGCTGCGGCTGGTCGCACGCTTGCCGTTCCTGTTCGTCGCCGGACGGCTCTACGGACCCGATGCGGTCGGGCGGTTCGCGCTCGCGCTGGTGGTGGTCGAACTCGCCGCGTTGATCGCGACGCTCGGGTTGAAGCGTGGGCTGGCCCAGGCGCTGGCCACCACCGAGCGCCCGCATCCGCATGTCGTGTGGGACGGGATGGCGGTGGCGATGCTCGCCTCGACCATTGCCGGCGCGGTGCTGATCGCCTTGCCGCGCGTGATGTACCCGCATGGCGAGATCACCCTGATCGAGCGGCTATTGCCGTGCATCATCGTCGCCAGCGCCTGGTCCGACGTCGCGCTCTCGGCTTTGGCCTATCGTCACAATATCAAGGCGAGCGTCACCGCGCGCGCGGTGGTCGAGCCGTGGACGATCTCGATCGCCGCGCTCGGCTTCTACTTCGTCAATGCGCGCGACGGGCTGGTGCTCGCCTATATGCTGTCGATGGTGGCGGCGATGATCGCGTCGTTGATCCCGCTGATCCGCAGCTACGGCCTGCCGCATGGCTGGACGCCGCAAGTGGCGCGGGTGGCGACGCTGGCGCGGCGTAACGCGCCGCTGGCGGGCGCCGACGCGATCGAATGGGCGACGCGCAATGTCGACCGTTTCATCCTGGGGCTGCTGTTTCCACCGGCGATCGTCGGCATCTATTATATGGCGCAACAGGTCGCCTCGCTGCCGCAAAAGCTCAAGACCAGCTTCGACCCGATCCTCGGGCCGGTCATCGCCACCAGCCTGGCGCGCGACGACAAGGCGGCGATCGCCGACCAGGTGCGCCAGGTCGGTTTCTGGATCATGGCGTTGCAGGCATGCCTGGCGCTGATGGGATCGATCCCGGGCGAGGCGGTGATGGGGCTGGTCGGCAAGCAATTCGTCGCCGGCACCGCCGCGCTTGCCTTCCTGTTATGGGCGGAAGTGTTCGCTTCGACCGGCGCGGTGTGCGAATCGGCGCTGGTCTATATCGCGCGACATCGCAACCTGATGATCTCGATCGGCGTGCTGGTGCTTCAGATCGTGCTGAGCTTCACGCTGGTCGCGGTGATGCGCTCGATCGACTGGGACCATTCCGTGCTAGCGGAATTCGGCACGCGCGATTCGGTCCAGGGGGTGAGCGTCGCGATCGCCTTGCTCATCGCGCTGAGCGTCGGGTCGGTGATCAAGTCCAACTTCCTCGCCCGGCTGTTGAAGGCGCGCGTGGCGGGATGGCGCTGGTCGCTGCTCGGGACCGCGGCCGTCACCATCCTGGTCGGGACGGCGTTCACCTCGCTGCCCAAAAGCTACGAATGGGTCGAGCTCTCGCTCGGCGAGCCCGCGATCCTGGTGACCTATCTGTTCGTGCTGTGGAAATGGGCATTCCGCCCCGAGGATCGGGCGTTGTTCAAGAAACTGCCCGGGGCGGGTGCCTCGGCATCGGTTACCTGAGCGGCGATTTTAGAGTTAAATGCCGCCAAACTGAATCGTCACCCCGGCCTTGTGTCGGGGTCCAACTCTCCACCACGGAATCCAGCCGGTGTCGCACGTTGGATGCCGGAACAAGTCCGGCATGACGGTTAAAGCTGATCGCAAAACGATTTTGGGCGCGGTTTCGATTCAACGGAGCGTCGGGCCGGACACGCCGCGCTTGGGGGCTGCCGGCAAATCGGCGAACAGCTTGATCATGCCGGGGCTGCGCGCATCGCCATTGGCGTAATCGCGCGCCGATTTACCCGCCATGTAATCGCGCTTGTCGGGATCGGCGCCGCCCTCGATCAGGTCGCGCACCATCTGTTCGTCGCGGCGCAACACTGCCTTGATCAATGGGGTCTGCCCGCCATCGCCGGCCAGATTTGGGTTGGCCTTGCCCTTGAGCAGGAGAGGGATCAGGTCGCCATAACCGCGATCGACCGCGAGCAGCAGCGGGGTATCGCCCTGTCGGTTCTTGATATTGGGATTGGCGCCCTTGGCCAGCAGATAGGAGACGTACCGCGAATCGTCGCGACGCACGACGATGTGCAGCGCGCCTTCGCCGCTCGACGGGTCCTGGGTGTCGATGATCCGCGACCCCGGCTTGGCCAGGATCGATTCGACGTCGTTGCCCTTGTCGTTCTTGACCGCGTCGAGGAATTGATAGCCGGGCGAGCCGCTGGCGAGCTGCGCCGCGGCGGGAAGGGCGGTGACGGCCAGCGCGCCGGCGAGCGCCCCGATAGACGCAATGCGGGAGAGACGTGCGATCATGATGTAATGCCCTGCGCGAAAAGTCGGGATCAACTTGCGTAGCCGCCCGTAAAAGATCAAGGCTGGCGCTGCGATGAACCTGCGTTTGCTTCCGATTTCGCTGCTGTTGGCGCTCGCCGCCTGCTCGAACGCCGCCCCAGCCGACCCCCCGCTGGCGGGCGCCAAGATCGGCGGCCCGTTCCAGCTGATCGATCAGGACGGCCGGGCGATCACCGAGAAGGCGTTCGCGGGCAAATATCGCATCATGTATTTCGGATACACTTATTGCCCCGATGTCTGCCCGACCACGGCGCAGACGATCGGCGCGGCGATGCGGCTGCTCGACAAGAAAGATGCCGCGCTGTCGGCCAGGGTGGTGCCGGTGTTCGTGACGGTCGATCCCGATCGCGACACGCCGGCGGTGGTCAAGCAATTCGTCAGCGCTTTCTATCCGCGCTTCGTCGGCATGACCGGGAGCGCGGCGGCGATCGACACGATCAAGACTGAATATGGCGTGTTCTCGTCCAAGGGTAAGACCACCCCCAATGGCGGCTATCTGGTCGAACATTCCAACGCCGCCTATCTGATGGACAGCAGCGGCAAGCCGCTCGCTTTGCTGCCGACCGAGCAGGGCGCGCAGGCGACCGCCGATGAAATCAAGCGCTGGGTGAAGACCAACCCGTGACGACCGATAGATTCTGGGAAACCAAGACATTGGCCGAGCTCGATCGCGGCCAGTGGGAGGCGTTGTGCGACGGCTGCGGCAAATGCTGCATCCACAAGCTCGAGGATGAGGAGACCGGCGAACTCCATCCGACCAATGTCGCGTGCCGGATGCTCGATCGCCGCGCCGGCCAGTGCAAGGATTACCGCAATCGCCGCGCCTATGTGCCCGATTGCGTACGGCTGACGGTCAAGAACGTCTATACCACCGATTGGCTGCCCTCGACCTGCGCCTATCGTCTGCGCGCCAATGGCGAGAAGCTTCCCGATTGGCATTATCTCGTCAGCGGCGACCGCGAGGCGGTGCATCGTGCCGGCGAATCGACGCGCGGCTGGACGGTCAGCGAGGACGATGCCGGCGAGCTCGAATTCCATCTGGTCGATCGCAAGCTGTGACCGGCGATCTCGACGTCGTCCGCCATGCCCGCGCCCGGCGGATGCGGTTGTCGGTCGATCCGACGAGCGGGCGCGTGCGGCTGACCATTCCCCCGCGTGCCTCGCTCAAACAGGCAATGGCCTGGGCCAATGACCATCGCGGCTGGATCGACGCGCAACGGGCGAAACTGCCCGAGGGGCGGCCGTTCTTGCAGGGGGCGGAGATCCCGATCGAGGGTGTTGAGGTGACCGTCGACTGGTCTCCTGACCGGTCGCGTACCGTCGCGCTGATCGACGGACGGCTGGTTTGCGGCGGGCCGATTGAAGGCCTGTCACGTAGGATCGAGGCCTGGCTCAAGCGTCGCGCGCTCGCCGTCCTGACCGAAGAAACCGCCGAATTCGCGGCCAAGGCCGGCGTCATCGTCAGTCGCGTTACCGTCGCCGACCCGAAAGGCCGCTGGGGCAGCTGCGCCTCGACCGGCGCGATCCGCTATAGCTGGCGGCTGATCTGCGCGCCGCCCTATGTCCGCCGCTCGACCGTCGCGCACGAAGTCGCGCATCGGCTGCATATGGACCATTCGCCGGCGTTCCACGCCGCCTACCGGCAATTGCTTGAGGCAGATCCCGCACCGGCGCGCGCCTGGTTACGGCGCCACGGCGCGACGCTTCACTGGGTCGGGCGGGGCGGCTGAACCTCACGCGGGCGATCGGCCGGGGCCGATCCGTTCGGAACGACACGTTTGGGCCGGTTCGGATCGGTGCCCGAGCCGCCGGTCATGCGATCGATCCATTTGCGGTCGAGCCGATCGTCGGGCCGTTGCACACCATCGTCGGCGGCGTCGGGCGCTGTCTGCGGCGGGTCATTTTCACTCTGCGGCGGCTCGCCCGCGTCACCCCCGCCGATTGGCGCATCGGGAGCGATCTGGTCGGGTGGAATGGGATTGCCGTCGGGGTCGACGAACAAGCCGTTGTCGGGCTGACCGAAGTCGCTTTCGTTGTCGAGCTGCCATTCGGGCAAGGTCACCTGGGTGTCGAACGCTTCGACCGGCCGGCCGGCGGTGGCGACCTTCATGAACGCCGCAAAGGCGCGCGCGGGCAAGGTGCCGCCCTGAAGGCCAGGAATAGACTTGGCGTCGTCGCGGCCCATCCACACGCCGGTCGTCAGGCCCGAGGAAAAGCCCAGGAACCAGCCGTCCTTGTTCGAGCTGGTCGTACCCGTCTTGCCCGCGACGGGACGCCCGATCTGCGCCGCCTTGCCGGTGCCGGTGGCGACCGCGGTCTGCAACAGGTCGGTCATCTCGGCGGCGACATAGGGCGCGACCAGCACATGGCTGCGGTCGACTTCGTGATTATAGATCGTCTCGCCCATCGAGGTGACCTTGGTGATCCCGTAGGGGGTCACCGCCACGCCCTTGTTGCCGACGCTGGCAAAGGCGCGAGTCATGTCGATCAGGCGGACGTCGTTCGATCCCAGCACCATCGACGGCACGGTCGAGATCGGGGTCGAGATGCCGAAGCGGCGCGCCATGTCGGCGACGGTCGAAAAGCCGACTTCCTGGCCGATCTTGGCCGCCACGGTGTTGACCGAATACGCAAACGCCGTGCGGATATCCATTTCGCCGGCATTGCGGCCCGACGAATTGCGCGGGCTCCAGCCGTTGATCGTCACCGGCTCATCGACCACGCGGTCGCTCGGCCGATGCCCCGCCTCGAGCGCCGCCAGATAGACGAACAATTTGAACGACGATCCCGGCTGGCGCAGCGCGGTCACGCCGCGATTATAGTTCGACGTGACATAATCCTTGCCGCCGACCATCGCGCGCACCGCGCCATCGCGATCGAGGCTGATCAGCGCGCCTTGCGCGTTGCCGGGGGCGTAGCCGGCGATCGCGGCATCGGCCGCTTTCTGCATGCGGATGTCGATCGTCGTCCACACTTCGAGCGGGCGCGTCGGCTCGTCGATCAGATTTTCGAGCTGGGGCAGCGCCCAGTCGGTGAAATAGCGCACACTGTTCTGATTGGGCTCGGGCGCGAGCTTGACCGTCTTGGGATCGACCGCGGCGGCTTCGGCGGCCGAGATCTTGCCGGTTTCCTTCATCAGGCCGATCACCACGCCGGCGCGGTCGACCGCGGCCTGGGCATCGGCGGTGGGCGAATAATGCGACGGCGCCTTGACCAATCCGGCGATGATCGCCGCTTCGCCCAGGGTCAATTGGCCGGCGCCATGGCCGAAGAATTTGCGGCTGGCGGCGTCGATGCCGTACGCGCCGCCGCCGAAATAGACCTTGTTGAGATAGAGTTCGAGCACCTGGTCCTTGGAGAATTTGCGCTCCAGCGCCAGTGCCAGCACCATCTCGCGCGCCTTGCGGCCGAACTTCTTGGTCGACGACAGGAAGATGTTGCGCGCCAGCTGCTGGGTGATCGTCGACCCGCCCTGGGTCCAATGCCCCTGTTGGACGCGCACCTGGAACGAACGAGCCACGCCGATCGGATCGACGCCCGGATGGTTGCGGAAGCGGCGATCCTCGACCGCGACCATCGCATCCTTCATCACTTGCGGGATCTGGGCGTAGGGCAGCCATTCGCCATAGCTCGGCCCCAGGCTGACGATCGGGGTGCCGTCATCGGCCAGCACCCGGATCATCTGGCCGTTGGGCGAGGATTTCAGCTCGTCGAAACTCGGCAGCTGCGATTCGGTCACATAGACGGTGACGACGAGCGCAATGATCCCGAGCAAGGCGGCGACGCCGGTAAGGCGCAGGCCCAGCACGAGCCAGCGGCGCCAGCGGGGGACAATTTTGGACGCCTTGGCCATCGTTATGGGCGAGGGCTTAGAGGGTTAACCGAGTGTCGACAAGCGCCGGTTCACGCGGTTCGCCGCGCCAATCAATCCGCACGCGGGCGGAAATCGAGGCTGATCGAGTTCATGCAATAGCGCAGACCCGTCGGCGGCGGCCCGTCGGGGAAGACATGGCCGAGATGGCTGTCGCACCGTGCGCAGCGCGTTTCGGTGCGCGTCATGCCATGGCTGGTATCGCTGTGATTGGTGACATGGTCCTCGGCGATCGGCTGGGTGAAGCTCGGCCAGCCCGATCCCGAATCATATTTGTCGGCGCTGTCGAACAGATCGAGCCCGCACGCCGCGCAGTCATAGATGCCGTCGGCCTTGTTGTCGTTATAGATGCCGGCAAAGGCGCGTTCGGTCCCCGCCTCGCGCAGCACATGATATTGCTCGGGGGTCAGGCGCTTGCGCCATTCGGTTTCGGAGAGCGAGAGATGTTCCATGCACTGGAAGATCGTTACGCTGCGATCATGCGTCAAGCGGCTTGTGGTTGATCCGGGTTAGCCGGGCGGCGATTCCGGCCAGTTGCGGCGCCAGCCGGACCGCCGCGGTCAGCGCGCTCGCCCAGGCGGGGCGCTCGGCGGCGGCGCGGATACGGTTGGCGATGGCGAACGGCGTCGTCAGGTCGCGGGCGAGCCGCTGTTGATAGGCGATCGCGCCGGCCGGGCCTTGGCGCAGATACTCGGCCGCCGCCCGCGTGCCGCTTTCGATCGCGATTCCCATGCCTTCGCCCGCCAGGCTGGGAATGCACGCCGCCTGATCACCGAGCCGGAACAGCCCGGCCGTACCGTTCACTGCGCGCCAGCCATAAGGGACGTTGGCGACCGCGTCGATCGACGCCGCGCTGGCGCGATGGGCCAGGCGCTCGCCCAGCCGCGGCGATTCGATCGCCAGCGCGGCGAGCAGTTGATCGCGCGATCCCGCCGCGCTCAGCCGCGACCGGTGCACCGCCATGCACAGATTGACCGTGCCGTCCTCCTGCCGTGCGATCCCGGCATAGCCGCGATCGAACAGATGCAGCTCGATCGTATCGCCAACCATCCGGTCGAGCGCGCCGCTCGGCCCCAGCCGGACGCGCAGGCCCAAAGTCGGGTCCTGGCCGCGCTCGGCACCACGTGCCAGCCCGCGCAAATCGTGCTTGCCCGTGGCGAGGAACAAGGCGTCGGCGGCGATTTCGCTGTCGTCGGCCAGACGCAGGTAATCTCCTTCGAGCGCACGTACCGCGACGCCGCGCTCGACCACCGCACCGGCGGTGATCGCATGATCGAGCAGTAAGGTATCGAGCCGCCGGCGCGACACCGCCAGCGCCGGGCGCGGCAACCATGCTTCGGCCTGACGCGCGCCGGCAAACAGCCGCAGTCGGCGGATCTCGTCGCGATTGAGCGCCTCGCGGCGGATGCCGAGCCGATCGAGTGCCTCGAGCGTCCGCCAGCTCAGGAAGCCGCCGCACAAGGCGTCGCCGGTCTCGGCGCCGCGCTCGACCAGCAGATGCGGCACGCCCGCCCGCGCCAGCAGCAGCGCCGTGACCGCGCCTGCCGGCCCGCCGCCGACGATCAGCGCAGGCGTTCGACGCACAGGCGAAAGGGGAAAGCGCGATAGACGCGCGCGTCGGTGATACCTGCTTCGGCCAGGATCGGCGGCCATTCGCCGGGACGATAGGATCGCGCGATCGACAAGGTGCCGTCGAGCCGGACGATGCGATGCCAGCCGAACGTGCGGGCGAGGACCGGGAATCCCCAATGCGCGAAACCGTGACGGTGGAGATCGTTGACCAGCCAACCCATCCGCGCCTCGGCCTGCATGAAGCGCAGAAAAGCGACCAGCTGGTCGTGCGTCATATGATGCGCGACCAGGCTGGAGATCACCATGTCCCAGCCCTGGCCGGCGAGATCGGCATAATCGCCGGTGATCCAGCGGATCCTCGTGTCGGGCGCGCTATGCTGCCGCGCCGCCGCTTCGCTGCGCGGGTTGAGGTCGACGCCGACCAGCTCGGCCGCGATGCCGCGCTTCGCTGCCCAGCGCGCGATCATGCGCAGCATGTCGCCGTCGCCGAACCCGACATCGAGCAATTTGAACGCCGTGCGGCCGTGAAGCGCGCGCTCGACGAACGACAGAGTCGGCCGCGCCGCCATCGTCACGACATTGACCTTGGCGAGATCGCCGACCACGGCGGCATAGGTCGCCGCGTCGAGGTCGTCGGCGTCCATCAGCTCATCGGCGATGGCGCGTTGGTTCAGGCTCACGCCGCGCTCCGGAACCCGAACCCTTCGGCCGCCAATCCCGGGCCGAACGCCAGCGCGATGCCCTGGCCGATGCGCGGCCCCTTGAGCATCTTGCCCAGCGCGAACATCAGGGTCGCTGACGACATGTTGCCATAATCGTGCAGCGTCTCGCGCGATGCCCAGAGTGCGCCCTGCGGCAGATGATAAGCGGTCTCAACCGCGTCTAAGATCGAGCGTCCGCCGGCATGCACTGCCCAGCCGTCGATCGCCTCGACATCGCGCCCGCCGAGCGCGGCGGCGGCGAAGTCGGGATCGGCGAGGCCTTGCGCGATGCGTTGCGGGACCTTGCCCGACAAATGCATCTCGAACCCCTTGTCGGTGATGTCCCAGCGGATCAGTCGATCCGAATCGGGGAGTGTAGTGGCGAACGGCGCCTCGAGTTCGAAGCCGGCGGCATCGCTCGTCACCAGCGCGGCGCCCGCGCCGTCGCCGAACTGAAGCATCGCCAGCAGCTTTTCGATCTCGCCGGTATCCTGGAGGTGGAGCGAGCAGAGTTCGACGCATACCACCAGCACGCGCGCGCCCGGTTCGGACCGCACGATGTGCCGCGCGCTGCGCAACGCGGCGACAGCGGCGTAGCAGCCCATGAACCCGACCAGCAGCCGCTCGACCGACGGCGCCAGGCCGAGCCGGCGCGCGACCACCTGATCGACGCCCGGCGCGACGAAGCCGGTGCAGCTCGCGACCACCAGATGCGTGATGCGGTCGATCTCGACCTGGTCGGCGAGCCGATCGATCGCTGCCAGGCTCAGCGTCGGCGCGGCCTCGGCATAGATGCGCATCCGGGCATCGGTGCCGGGCATGAAACCGCCTTCGTAGAACCCGCCCGGGCCGATCGGCGATCCGCCATCGTCGGCGCGCGGCAGCACGGTCCAGCGATGCTCGATCCCCGACCGCGCGACCATCCGGCCGAACAATTTGGCCAGGCGCGGGTCGGCGATCTTGGGCTGAGCCCAACCGATGAACGCGCTATGCGCTTCATGATCCGGCACCGCGGTGCCGATTGCGTTGAGATAGACGTTGCCGGGCACGATTGGCGACCTTTCGGGGCAAGGGACACCGGGTTAGTGCCTCGTAACCTGTACGCCACATTAACAGATGCCGTGGAGTTTTGCTCCGCCTGCGCTGCGCCGCTATCAGGCTTGCATGAACCCGATTTACGCCAGCATGGGCACGACAATCTTCGAAGCCATGTCAGCGCGCGCACGGGCGACCGGGGCGATCAACCTGGGCCAGGGGTTTCCAGAGGCGCAGGGGCCGGCCGATATCATCGACGCAGCGGCGAAAGCGCTGGTCGAGAAATCGAACCAATATCCGCCGATGATCGGCGTGCCCGAACTGCGCCAGGCAATCGCCGCGCATTATGCCGAGCATCAGGGGCTCGATCTGTCGCCCGACGAGGTGGTGGTCACCTCAGGCGCGACCGAGGCGATCGCCGCGGCGTTGCTCGCCCTGGTCTCGCCGGGCGACGAAGTGATCCTGTTTCAGCCGCTCTACGACGCCTATCTCCCGCTGGTCGAACGCGCCGGCGGCGTGGCGAAGTTGGTCCGGCTGAGTCCGCCCGACTGGCGCGTCACTGCCGACATGCTGGAAGGCGCGTGGTCGCCCAAGACCCGGCTGCTGGTGCTCAACAGCCCGCTCAACCCTTCGGCTTCGATGATCGGCGCCGAGGAACTCGCGGTGATCGCGCGATTCTGCATCGAGCGCGACCTGATCGCGATCTGTGACGAGGTGTGGGAAGAATTGGTGTTCGACGGCGCGCGCCACGTCCCGCTGATCGGCCAACCCGGCATGCGCGAGCGCACGGTCAAGATCGGCTCTGCGGGCAAGATGTTCGCGCTGACCGGGTGGAAAGTCGGCTGGATGTGCGCCGCGCCCGGCCTCGCGGGCGGCCTGGCCAAGGCGCACCAGTTCCTGACCTTCACGACGCCCCCCAATCTCCAATGGGCCGCGGCTTATGGGCTCGGCAAGGACAAGGCCTGGTTCGACAAGGAGCGCGCCGGCTTCCAGCGCTCGCGCGATCGGCTCGCGGCGGGATTGCGCGAGGCGGGCTATGTCACCTTGCCGTCGGCGGCGACCTATTTCATCTCGATCGACCTGACCGCCTCGGGCGTCGCGCTCGACGACGTCACCTTCTGCAACCGCCTGCTCGACGAAGCGGGAGTAGCGGCGATCCCGGTCTCGGCCTTTTATGCCGCAGACCCGGTGACCAATGTCGTGCGGCTGTGCTTCGCCAAGAGCGATGCGACGCTGGACGCGGCGATCGAGCGGATGGCGGGGTTCCGGAAGGCGCTTGGGCAAGAATAAGGCCCGCGGATCGCTCCGCAGGCCTCTTATCTCTGCCAGGCCGTCGCGGCGGAGCCGCGACGTCGGTCGGGCTCTGCCCGCCGGCCGGCACTCGGCTTGTCCGGATTTAGCGTTCGCTAAATCCGGGCCTCGTGCTCAACCATCATAATCCCCACCCAGATTCTGGTTGCGCGGCGGCGCGGCGGCGGTGAGGCGGAGGGCCTCGGCCGACTGCGACAGCGAGCCGATTTCGTCCGGCGTGTCGTCGTCGTCGACCTGGACCTTCTGCATGCCGCTGATCACCGCGTCCTGCAGATGATCGGGGCGCACCGTTTCCTCGGCGATTTCGCGCAAGGCCACGACCGGGTTTTTATCGCGGTCGCGATCGATGGTGAGGTCGGCGCCGCCCGAAATCTGGCGGGCGCGCTGGGCCGCGAACAGCACCAGATCGAAACGGTTCGAAACCTTGTCGACGCAATCTTCGACAGTGACGCGCGCCATGAAACGCTTTCCTTCAGCAAAACACCAAGATGGGAAGCCTTGGCGCTTAGGGCAATGGCGCGTGAAGAGTCAAGAAAATCGGGTTTTCCGCTTGTTGCCATCGAGAACCGAGCCGCGCGCTTGCCCCGCGCGGCGTCGCGCTCCAATAGAGGCGCGATGGCCGGCGAACCCAGCTTCACGATCGACGGCGACACGCTCCGACTCATCACCGAGGGGCCCGAGCGGCTGACGGCATTGCTCGACCTGATCGACGGGGCCGAGCGATCGCTGCGGATCCTCTATTATATCTATGTCGACGACGATGCCGGGGCGAGGGTGCGCCAGGCACTGATCGAGGCGGCGGCGCGCGGGGTCGCGGTCAAGCTGATCGTCGATGGCCTGGGCAGCGAGCATGCCGAGAATCACCGCTTCTTCGATCCGCTCAAACATGCCGGGATCGACGTCTGCCGCTTCGTGCCGCGGCTCGGGCGGCGCTATCTGTTACGCAACCACCAGAAGCTCGCTCTGGCCGACGAGGCGCGGGTGATCATCGGCGGGTTCAACATCCAGGACAGTTATTTCGGCACCAACGAAGAGCAAGCCTGGCGCGATCTCGGCTTCTATATCGAGGGCCCCTCGGCTGCGCATTTGACCGGCTATTTCGATGCGCTCGATCGCTGGGCGAAGCACGATCAGGCGCCGCTCCGAACGCTGCGCGCGTTGCTGGCGAAATGGAGCGAACCCGATGGCGGGACGCGCTGGCTGTTCGGCGGCCCGACGCGCAAGCCTTCGCCCTGGGCCAAGGCGATGCGCGCCGATCTCGAGCGCGCGATGCGGGTCGACCTGATCAGCGCCTATTTCGCGCCGAGCCCGGGAATGCTGCGCCGGCTCGACCGGATCGGCATGCGCGGCGTCGCGCGCGTCGTGCTGGCGTCGAAGAACGATCATGGCGCCGCGATCTGGGCGTCGCGCTTCACTTATGCGGGGCTGCTCAGGAAAGGCGTCGAGATCTACGAATATCAGCCGACCAAGCTCCACACCAAGCTCTTCGTGATCGACGACACTGTCTATATCGGCTCGGCCAATTACGACATTCGCAGCCTGTTCCTGAACCTCGAGCTGATGCTGCGCGTCGAGGACAAGGCGTTCGCCGCTCATGTCCGGGCCTATATCGATGGCGAGATCGCCGACTCGGAGCGGATCACGCCCGAGCTTTACCAGTCGCGCACCGGCTGGTGGACGCGGATCAAGCAGGCGGCGGCGTTCTTCGTCATGACCGTGCTCGACTACAACGTCACGCGGAGCCTCAATTTCGGACCCGAGCGGCGATTGCGGAAATGAGCGAGCGGGTCGCCAGCTGCCATTGCGGGGCGCTGAGCGTCGCCTGCTCGGGCGAGCCGCGCAAAGTCTCGTTATGCCATTGCCAGCAATGCCAGCGCCGCACCGGCAGCGCGTTCAGCGTCGCGGTCTTCTACGATCGGGCCCAGGTCGCCGTGCAGGGCGAGGCGGCGAGTTATGTCCGCCCTTCGGCAAGCGGGTTCGCGGTCGATTTCCGCTTCTGCCAGGCCTGCGGGTCCAATTTGTTCTGGTACCCGGCACGGATGCCGGCGCTGGTTGGGGTCGCCTATGGCGGCTTCGCCGACCCTGATTTCGTGATTCCCGACCAGGCTGTGTGGTCCAGCGAAGGGCATCGCTGGGTGAACCTGCCCGACCATGTCGTCAGCTTCGAAGGCAATCCGTCGGCGCGCCGTTAACGTTGCCAGCGAACCAGCCGGTCAGAAGCGAAGGCCGCGCCCTTAGTCCTTCCACGCGAAGAAATTGTGCGAGGGCGGGATGTTCCACCATTCGATCGAATAGTCGATCCGGTCCCAATGCGGTTCGAGGAAGTCGCGGACCTTGGGACGGAATTGATAGACCAGGAAGGCGCCGCCGGTCTTGAGCACGCGGTGCGTCGCGGCGGCGATGGCGGGGGCGACACCCTTGGGCAAGGTCGAAAAGGGAAGGCCGGACAGCACGTAATCGGCTTGTTCGAAGCCGTGTTCGGCGATGATCTTTTCGACGTCGGCGGCCGAACCATGGACCGGGATGAAGCGCGAATCGGTGAACTTGATCCGGAGATAGTCGATGAAATCCGGATTGGTATCGATCGCGATATAGGTGCCGTCGGCCGGCAGACGGTCGAGAATCGCCTGGCTGAACGTGCCGACGCCGGGGCCGTATTCGACGAACAATTTGACCTTGGGCCAGTCGGGCACCTTGAGCATCGCGTTGATCTGCGCCTTGGACGAGGCGATGATCGAGCCGACCATCACGGGCCGTTTGAAGAACCCGCTGAGGAACATTGCCCAGGGAGAGGGGAGCTTGCGCGCGCGCGTCTCCGCATTGTCGAGAGCGAAGCGGGGCTGGGACATGAGATTCCTTGTAGCTGTGCGCCAAATCGTACGCGACCGGAAACCCCTGTCGCAAAGCTGTAACGCCTGATCAAGCCTTTAGGTGTCGGCGACGGGTTGCGTCGCCTCGCGCGCGGGTCCATCGGCAGCTTAATGACGACGTTCGCCCCCGGAACAATCGCGGTGATCTTCGTGTCCGAGGTCACCGGAGAGGATCCCGAAGGCTATGTCGCCGCGGCGGCAGAAGCCAACGCGCTGGCCGCCGCGCAACCCGGCTATCGCGGCATCGACAGCGCGCGGGGCACCGATGGAATCGGCATCACGGTCAGCTATTGGGCGGACGAGGTGGCAGCGATCGCCTGGCGCCAGCACGCGCGGCACGGCGAGATTCGCGATGCCGGACGCGGGCGCTGGTACCGCTGGTATTCGCTCCATGTCGCCGAAGTCGGGCGCAGCTACGATTGGGAGAAGGAATGACGGCGAAGTTCGACCGCGACTTCGCCTTGTTGTTCACCGTGATGCTGACGATCGCGGCGGGGAACACCGCCTTGCAATCGGTCCTGCCCGCGATCGGGCGCTCGCTTCATGTCCGCGACAATGCGGTCGCCGCCGCTTTCTCCGTCTCGGCCTTGTTATGGGTAATCGCCGCACCGTTCTGGGCGAGCCGATCGGACCGGCGCGGGCGGCGGTCGATGATCCTGCTGGGGGTCGGCGGGTTCACCATCTCGCTGACCTTGTGCGGACTCTTCCTGGCGGCAGGGATCAATGGCTGGATCGGCGGGACCGCGGCGTTCATGCTCTTCATCGTCGGCCGGCTGATCTACGGCACGTTCGGTGCGGCGGCGCCGCCGGCGGTGCAGGCGATCGTCGCCGGACGCACGACGCGCGAGGAACGGACCAAGGCGCTGACCTTGCTCGGGTCGGCGTTCGGGCTCGGCACCATCCTGGGGCCGGCGATCGCGCCCTATCTGCTGCTCGGCAGCGTCGGCGGGGTGGAGATCGGCCTGTCCGGTCCGGCGTTCCTGTTCGCCTTGTTCGGAGCGGGGATGTTTCTCGCCGTGCTGCGCATGCTGCCCAACGATCGCAACGAAGCGGCGATGGACGATCCCGCCGCGCATGGCGCCGCCAATGCCTATCCCTCGATCGGCGGCCAGTCCTCGGGTGCGAGCATCACCGCCGCGACCGGACAGCATGTCGAGGAAGTCGGCTTCCTCGATCCGCGCGTCCGTGCCTGGATGATCGCCGGGCTGGTGTTCGGCCATGCCCAGGCGATGACGGGGCAGGCGATCGGCTTTCTGGTAATCGACCGTCTTCATTTGCCTCCGGCCGAGGCGCTGCAGCCGACCGGACTCGTGTTGATCATGGGCGCTGGTGCGGCGTTGCTCGTGCAATGGGGATTGATCCCGCTATTCAACCTGACGCCGCGCCTGATGATGCTGATCGGGCTCGCGATCGCGGCGGCAGGGTGTGCGCTGACTGGTCTTGCCACGTCGCTCTACGGCCTAGCGACCGCTTATGCCCTGGCGAGCATCGGCTTCGGCTTCACCCGCCCCGCCTTCACCGCCGGATCGTCGCTCGCGGTCGGATCGGCGGCGCAGGGCTCGGTCGCTGGCAAGGTCACCTCGATCAACGGCGCCAGTTTCGTGCTCGGACCGTCGATCGGGGTGGGGTTGTACGAGTTCTGGCACTCGCTGCCCTATCTGACCGCCGGCGCGGCGTGTTTGGCGCTGCTGGGATATTGCTGGATGGCGCTGAAGCCGTCTGTCCGGACCGCCTAGAGCATCGCACGGAAAAGTGGGTACCGGTTTTCTGCAAAAAGCGATGCGACAACAAATAACTAGAGCGGAGTGCGTGATTCAGAAATCACGCACTCCGCTCTAGTCGGGAATCGCCACTCCCGCTCGGCGCGCGGACAGGGTTGCGCCAACGGCATAGATCGCCAGCGCGACCCAGATCAGCGCAAATGCTGCCCACTGCGCCGGCACCAATATTTCGCCATAGACTGCGACCGCCAGGATCAACTGCAGCGTCGGCGCCATATATTGGATCAGCCCGAGATCGGTCAGCCGCACGCGCCGCGCCGCGGCAGCGAACAGGATCAGCGGCGTCGCCGTCAGCAGCCCCGAGGCGGGGAGCAGCGGCCAGGCCGGTCCGCCGGCGAGCGAGGTGCCGGCAAACAGCAGCCAGGCTAAGGAGGGCGGTGCCAGGATCGCGGTTTCGACCAGCAATCCGTCGATCGCGTCGACCGGAGTCACCTTGCGCACCAGTCCATATAGCCCGAACGAGAAGGCCAGGGTCAGCGGGATCACCGGCACGCCACCTTCTTCCCATGCCAGGAAAGCGACCCCGCACGCCGCCAGTCCTACCGCGACGATCTCAATCCGGCCGAGCCGCTCACGCAGCACGATTGTGCCGAGCAGCACATTGACCAATGGATTGATGAAATAGCCCAAGCTCGCCTGCGCGACCTGCTCGTTGTTGATCGCGATGATATAGACCAGCCAATTGACCCCGATAAGCAGCGACGAGGCGGAGAGCGCGAGGATCAGCTTGCGGGTAGCAACGATCTTGCGCAGCGCCGGCCCATGCCGCAGCGCCACCGCCAGCACGCCGAGCAGGAGCAGCGACCACAGGATGCGGTGCGCGAGGATATCGGGCGCGGGGAGCGGCTTGAGCAGCTTGAGGAAAGCCGGGAGCAGGCCCCAGGTCGCATAGGCCGCGACGCCGTACAGGATGCCGGGATTGACGCGACGGTTCATGCCGGCGCGTGTGGCCGATATGATGCGGCGTGGCGAGGGCAGGAAGCCGGCGCTGCGCAGTAGAAAAGCTTTTTGCGCCGCTTTGGGAACGCCGGCGATGGCTGCCGGCGCGTAACGAATTCGGCGATCCGGTCGCCTCTCAGCGAGACGACCGGATATTTTCTGACCGATGCCGACCCCGTCGGCTGTACGAATATTGGCACTCGCTACCCTATTTGA
This sequence comes from Sphingomonas sp. P4_G3, assembly GCF_056401105.1. Taxonomy (NCBI): domain Bacteria; kingdom Pseudomonadati; phylum Pseudomonadota; class Alphaproteobacteria; order Sphingomonadales; family Sphingomonadaceae; genus Sphingomonas; species Sphingomonas sp. P4_G3. The sequence goes on along the minus strand of NZ_JBFUJZ010000012.1, from coordinate 588 downwards.
TGGCGGGCGGGCGTGCCTGGTGCTGATGGGATATTGTTGGGCGACGTCGAAGCGTCCACGCACTGACTGAGTACGCGCCTAGAGCGGCGTCCCCGATTTCTAAATCGGGCACATGCTCTAAATATTTGTGGTCACATCGCTTTTCGTGGAAACCCGGTTCTCACTTTTCCGCGCGATGCTCTAGCGGCCGTAAGCGAAAACGTCGTCGGTCATGCGCGCGTCGATCATAGCGTATGATGATCCATCTGATTCAGCGACGGCGTGTCGGCGTGCGTGGCCGCGGCAAAGAGCTGCATCTGGACCGCCGCCGCGCTGTTGCCGACCCCGATGAAGTCGCCCGAATGGAGTTGCGCGGTAGTGACCCCGGTCAAGGTCAGCTGGTCGCCATTGCCGAGGGCGATCACCGCATTGCCGCCGACATCGTGCGTGGCGTTGATCACGTCCTGGTAGCTGGCAAAGCCGATAGCGGTGAGGTCGATCTTGTCGGTCCCTGTGACGAAGTCGCCGATACTGTCCTGGCCGGTGCCGTGGGCGAACACGAACTTGTCGGCACCACCGCCGCCGAACAGCGTGTCGTTGCCGCCATAG
>NZ_JBFUJZ010000011.1:0-109198 GCF_056401105.1 Sphingomonas sp. P4_G3 | reverse complement strand
GTAAGTGATCGCCGCCTCGACCGTGTCGGTGCCTTCATTGGCATTCTCGACGATCACATCGCTCAGGCTGTCGACGACATAAGTGTCGTTGCCCACGCCGCCATACAGCGTGTCGGTCCCCTGCCCGCCATCGAGCCGGTCGTCGCCGGCATAGCCATAGAGATTGTCATTGCCGCTGCCGCCGGTCAGCGTGTTCACGCCATTATTGCCCTGGATCAGATGCGAGAACGCATTGCCGGTGAGATTAAGCGCGACGGTCGCATTGGCGTCCGATGCCGCCAGCCGCTCGACCTGGGCCGCCGCGGTCAGCGTGTAGCTGACCGACGCCAGCACGGTATCGGCCGTTCCCTCGCCGGCATTCTCGACGATCACGTCACCGGCATTGCGGACGTAATAGACGTCGTTGCCCGCACCGCCTTGCAAGGTGTCGCCACCGCCACCGCCATCGAGCTGGTTGCTGCCGGCATTGCCGGTGATCACGTTCTGGCCGGCATTGCCATAGCCGTTGATGTTGGCGGTGCCGGTGAGCACCAGGGTCTCGACATTGGCGCCGAGCGTGTAGCTCAGCGACGAGCGTACCGTGTCGGTGCCTTCATTGGCATTCTCGACGATCTGCACACCGGCATTGCCGACGACGTACGTGTCGTCGCCTGCGCCGCCATAGAGCGTATCGGCCCCGCCGCCGCCGTTGAGCGTGTTCGCTGCCGCATTGCCGTGAATGACGTTGGCGCCCGCATTGCCGGTGCCGTCGATCGCCAGACCGCCGGTCAGGGTCAGATTCTCGACATTGGCGCCCAAAGTATAGCTGATCGAGGACTCGACCGTGTCGGTGCCCTCGCCGGAGTTTTCGACGACGACATCGCCGGCATTGTCGACGACATAGGTATCGTTGCCCACGCCCCCGGTCATCTGGTCGGCGCCCTGGCCGCCATCGAGCCGGTCGTCGCCGGCATAGCCGAACAGGCTGTCATTGCCGCTGCCGCCGGTCAGCGTGTTCACGCCATTGTTGCCCTGGATCAGGTGCGAATACGCATTGCCGGTCAGGTTGATCGCGGTCGTCGCGTTAGAGTCCGATGCCGCCAAGCGCTCGACCTGCGCTGCCGCGCCGAGCGTATAGCTCACGCTCGCCAGCACGGTGTCGGCGGTACCCTCGCCGGCATTTTCGACGATCAGGTCGCCTGCGTTGCGGACGTAATAGACGTCGTTGCCGGCGCCGCCGGTCAGCGTGTTTCCGGCCGAATTGTCGCGGATCACATTGGCGAGCGCGTTGCCGGTGCCGTTGATCGCCGCGTTGCCGGTCAAGGTCAGGTTTTCGACATTGGCGCTGAGCACATAAGTGATCGATGATTCGACCGTATCGGTTCCGGCGCTCGGATTCTCGATGACCTGGTCGCCGCTATCGTCAACGACATAAGTGTCGTTGCCGCCGCCGCCGGACATCTGGTCGGCTCCCGCCCTGCCATCGATCCGGTCGTTTCCGGCAGTGCCAAAGAGCATATCGTCGCCGGCGCTGCCGATACCCGCGACGCTGGTGTTGCTGCCCTGAATGGTGATCGTCACCGTCGCGGTAGAGCCCCCGGCGAGCGAATAGGTGAAGCTGTCGGTCGCGGTCGAGTTGGTTGCGCCGGTCACCGCGCTCAGTGTGTCGAAGGCGTGGTTGGGGTCATAAGTGTACGTCCCGTCGGCGTTGAGCGTCAGATGGGCGCCCGACGCCAGCGTGATCTGTGTGCCGACGTTCGCCGCCGACCCATTTACGGTCGCGACCGTCGCGACGATCGGCAAAGGGCCGTCGGGATCGTCGTTGGCGATCACCGAGCCGCCGATGATCGTCGCGTTGGCTGCGACGACCGCGCTGTCGTTGGTCGCGACCGCCGGATCGTCGACCGGGATTACATGGACGAGGCGGTCGAAAGTGGTAGCCCCGCCGCTGCCGTCGTTGAGCGTGAACTCGATCGTACGGTCGGCATTGGTCGGATTGTCCGAACTGCTCGAGAAATGCACCGCCTGGGCCAGCGCCTTGACCGCGAAATCGTCGGCCGCAGCGTTGAGCGCGATCGACAGACCGGCCGGCGAATTGGTCAGCGCGCCGACGATCGTCCCATAATAGCTGACATTGCCGCCCGCGATGCCGATACCCGGGCCCGACAGGCTGATGGTATCGCCGGCATGCGCATTGGTGATCGCGACGACGAACGAGCCGCCCGCATAATTGGCGCTGTCGCTGTCGCCGACATTGACGCTTGAAATGACCTGAGCCGCCGCGCCGTTTTCGACATAGGTCGGCGCTCCGGTGGCCGGCAGCGTGACGAGGAAAACGTCGAGCCTGCCCTGGGTGTCGCCGGGGACCAATGTGCTCAGCCGGCTGGTGAAGATAAGTTCGCTGTCATCCGTCGAGAAGGCGAGATTAGTCGTATCGGCATTGCCTGACGAAGCGATTGGCGCCTGCGCCGTGATCGACGTCACTTCGCCGGTGACCAGATCCTTGACGTACACGTCGAGCCTGGCGTTGGTGTCACCAGCGGTGAGATTGGTGGCGTAGGTGGCGAAGGCGACCTTGGTGCCGTCGTGGGAAAAGACCGGCAACATCGAACTGCCATTGGCTTGCGACCCGTCCGACGCGGTCGAGACGCGTGTGATCGCGCCGGTGTTGAGATCCTTGACGAACAGATCCCAGAAGCCATTGGTGTCGCCGGGGACGAGATTGCTCGCGGGGCCGTAAAAGGCGACCTTGGAACCGTCGGGCGAGAAGACGGGCGAATAACTGATACCGTTTGCCTGGCCGCCGGCGGCGTCCGTCGAAACGCGGGTCAGGACGCCGGTGGTCAAATCCTTGACGAAGACATCGGCCGCGTAATTGGTATCGCCCGCGACCAGATTTGTCGCCGGACTATAGAAGGCAACCTTGGTACCATCGGCGGAGAAGGAAAAATCGTAGCTGTCGTTGTTCGCGTGAACGCCCGCGGAACTCGTCGTCACCAGCGTCACGGCACCGGTGACGAGATCTTTAACGAAAATATCCTTGAAGCCGTTCGTGTCCCCCGCCACGAGATTGGTGGCGGTGCTGGAGAAGGCAATTTTGGTGCCGTCAGCGGATAGGACCGGAAAGTCACTATAGCCGTCCGATTGGCCCCCGGCGCCGTCGGTGGACACCCGCGTGATCGTGCCGGTGACGAGATCCTTGATGAAGACGTCCCTGGCGCCGTTGGTGTCTCCGGCGATCAGGTCCGTCGCGTCACTCGAGAAAATGATCTTCGTCCCGTCGGATGAAAACTTGGGGTACCAGCCTTCCGCGACGAACGTGACCAGCCCGGTGACGAGATCTTTCAGAACGAAGCCCGTGCTCACGCCGGGCGGCATGAGGCTCGGCTCACTGGTTTGAAAGAGCACTTTGGTCCCGTCGGGCGACAGGACTCCGCTGAAATTGTCGAGAGCCCCCAGCTGACCGCCGGACGAATCGGTCGAGACGCGCGTGATCGACAGCGACCCTGCGGCGAAGGTCGGCGCCACGTTCACAGGCCCAATGACTCAGCTTGATGCGGGAGCGCCGCCACGACGCCGTTTGCAGCACCCTCATCACCGATGCGCGACGATTGCGCGCCGGATGCGCTTTCAGACCGTAGATTCATCACTTACCCCCCGATTCCGCCGAGATTAAGCCGGATCGTTCGCGGGAGGCAAGCCGCAACGGACCCGTTAAACGGCGAAATAACCGCTGACCGTTCCAGCCCAGAGATTGGACCGCGATGGCAAGACCAGGCCAGCGCGGGACGCCCATGACGAGCGCGATCGGCAGGCCCGGTCAGTCCGTTCCCTTCGGCCCATGCGGCCGCAACTGTCCCGGCGAGATGAAGCCCAGAGGCTGCAGTGACGCCGCATCCTGCTTCATCGTCGCGGCGAGCTGTTCGTAATCGCGCTCCATCTCCGCGGTCACCGAGGCACGTGAATCAACCAGCGCGTCCTCGAAATCGGCCATCGTCACTTGCTTGACGTCGATATTCTTGCGGAGCGCGACCAGGCCTGCGCGCCGGGTCAGATCCTCGAGGTCGGCGCCGGTGAAGCGGTCGGTGCGCGAAGCGATGCGGTCGAGATCGACATCGTCGGCCAGCGGCATCTTCTGCGTCTGGATCGCCAGGATGCGGCGGCGACCCTTCTCGTCGGGCACGCCGACATAGATCAGCTCGTCGAACCGGCCGGGACGCAGCAGCGCCGGGTCGATCAGATTGGGCCGGTTGGTCGCGCCGATCACGACGACCGACTGTAATTCCTCGAGTCCGTCCATCTCCGCGAGGATCGTGTTGACCACGCGCTCGGTGACTTGCGGTTCGCCCAGGCCACCGCCGCGCGCGGGGACCAGGCTGTCGAGCTCGTCGATGAAGATCACGGTCGGTGCGACCTGGCGTGCGCGCGCGAACAATTTGGCGATCTGCTGTTCGCTCTCACCATACCATTTGCTGAGCAGGTCGGACGATTTGGTCGAGATGAAGTTCGCCTCCGCCTCGCGCGCAACCGCCTTGGCGAGCAGGGTCTTGCCGGTGCCGGGCGGGCCATAGAGCAGGAAGCCCTTGGCCGGGCGGATACCGAGCCGGCGGAACGCGTCGGGATCCTTGAGCGGCAGCTCGACACCTTCCTTGAGGCGCATCTGCGCGTCGTCGAGCCCGCCGACATCGTCCCAGCGGACGCGCGGCGCCTCGACCATCACTTCGCGCATCGCCGAGGGCTGGACGCGCTTCAACGCGCCGAGGAAGTCCTCGCGCGTCACCGCCAGCGTTTCGAGCACGTCCGCCGGAATCGTGCGGTCCTCGAGGTTGAGGCGCGGCATGATCCGCCGCACCGCCTCGATCGCCGCCTCGCGCGCGAGGGCGGCGAGGTCGGCGCCGACGAAGCCGTAGGTCGTGCGCGCGAGTTCGTCGAGATCGACATGATCGCCGAGCGGCATGCCGCGCGTATGGATGCCCAATATCTCGCGGCGGCCGCGCTCGTCGGGCACGCCGACGACGATCTCGCGGTCGAACCGGCCGGGGCGGCGTAATGCCTCGTCGACCGCCTCGGGCCGGTTGGTCGCCGCGATCACCACCAGATTGGCGCGCGCCTCCAGCCCGTCCATCAAGGTCAGCAATTGCGCGACCAGGCGTTTTTCGGCCTCGCCGGACACGTTGCCGCGCTTCGGCGCGATCGAATCGATCTCGTCGATGAACACGATCGACGGCGCGTTCTTGGCCGCTTCCTCGAACACCTGGCGCAGCTTCGATTCGGACTCGCCATAGGCCGAACCCATGATCTCGGGCCCGTTGATCAGGAAGAATTGCGCGTCGCTCTCATTGGCGACGGCGCGCGCGAGCCGCGTCTTGCCGGTGCCGGGCGGGCCATGGAGCAGCACGCCCTTGGGCGGTTCGACGCCGAGCCGCTGGAACAGTTCCGGATAGCGCAACGGCAATTCGACCATCTCGCGCAACTGGTCGATCGTGTCGGCCATGCCGCCGATATCGTCATAGGTAACGTCGGCGCGCCGCGCGTCCTTGGGTTCCTCATATTCGGGGCGCAGCTCGATCTCGGTATTCTCGTCGACCAGCACCACGCCCTTGGGCACGGTCGAGATCACCGCGAGGCGGATTTCCTGCAGCGCATAAGCCGGCGCGCGGAGATATTGCGCGACGTTTGGCGGCACGCCTTCGGGGTCGATGCGCTGCTGCCCCGCGGTCGCGACGACATCGCCGGCGCAGAGCGGGCGGCCGAAAAAGGTGCGTTTGAGCGCGCCGGTCGATCCCTGCAGGCGCAGATTCTGCTGCGCGGGAGCGAACACGACGCGCGTCGCCGGCTTGGCCTCAGCCTTGCGCACGTCGACATAATCGCCCGACCCGGCGCCGGCATTGGCGCGTTGCAGGCCGTCGATCCGGATCAGTTCGAGCCCCTCATCCTCGGGATAGGGTGCGACCGCGCGCGCCGGGGTGGTCGACTTGCCGACGATTTCGATGATGTCGCCTTCACCGATGCCCAATTGCGCCATCAGCGGACGCGGGATGTGCGCCAGTCCGCGGCCACTATCCTCGGGACGCGCATTGGCGACCTGAAGCTTGCGTTGGGGGGCATCGTCGCCGTCTGCCATGGGGGTCACCTTAGTTTCGCGAGCGGAAGAATCGAGAGCGTGTGAGATAGTGACCCGGTTCCCGAAGCGCGAGAGGGCGCCTATCAGGCGGCCGCGAATCGAGACAAAAAAAGGCCGGACCCAAGGGGCCCGGCCGGGAAAGTTTTTAGGAGAGGATGCCTGAAAGGCCTGCTCTATGTGCAGCGCAGCACATTATTGTGCAAGTGCGAAGTGATACCGGTAACATGCATTTTTCGCAATCAACCCTTTCCTTTCACGGAGAGGGGATGATAGCGTTCCAAGCATCGGTATGTGACGCGTTGCACAACTAACAGGGCCAAGGGAGAGAATTTCCATGCGGCGTTTGCCCCCGCTGACCGCGATCGAGGCCTTTATTCAGGTCGCCCGCACCGGGTCGGTCAAGGCTGCCGCGCAGGAACTCGCTTTGTCCGCGCCGGCGCTCAGCCGCCGGATTCAGGCGCTCGAACGCTTCATCGGCAAGCCCTTGTTCGAACGCCGGCACCAGGCGGTGGCGCTCAACAGCGACGGCGAACGGCTGCTGCAGCAGATCGCGCCGGTGCTCGACCGGCTGACCGACGCGGTCGAATATATGACCAGCGGGATCGAGGTCCTGCGCCTGCGTTTGGGGGTGTTGCCGCTGTTCGCCTCGCAACGCATCTTCCCGCACCTCGGCGACCTGCGTGCGCGCTATCCGCAGATCCATCTCGATATCGATACGGCGGGACACAATATGGCGCGCGTCGGCGACGGGCTCGACGCCGCGATCGCGCTGGCGCGCGAGCCCGATCCCAGCCTCTATGCCAAGCGGCTCGATACCAACAATGTCTATGTGATCGGCGCGCGGAGCCTGCTCGACGGGCCCGATCCGGTCACGCGCCCCGAACAGATCGAGAAGCTGACCGCGTTGATCCACCGCGACATGCCCGACACGTTCAGCGCCTGGCGCCATGCGGCGGGGCTCGACGAGCTCGAGCCGCTGGCGATCGACCATTTCGATTCGGGCGCGCTGATGCTCGAAGCGGCGGCCCAGGGTCTGGGCATCGCCTTCATGCACGAAAGCCATTTCGACGAGGCGCACGACCCGCGGCTGGTCAAATTGTTCGATATCGAGGTGGCCAGCCCGTACAGTTACTGGTTCGTCTGCCGCCCGCGCGCGATGCAGATGCGCCAGGTCAAATGGTTCCACGACTGGCTGGTCGAGGTCCTCGACGCCTAAGGGCGTCGCGGGCTGTTCAATCCTCTCCCGCCGCACCTCGTCATCCCCGCGAAAGCGGGGATGACGGAAGGTGGCGAGGAGCGGCTGTTGGTTGCGCTTACTCGGCGCGGGCCTTGAGGATCTTGCCGGGGTTCGCCGGCGGCTCGCCCTTGGGCAGCGCGTCGATAAGCTCCATGCCCTCGGTGACTTCGCCCCATACGGTGTATTGGCCGTCGAGGAAGCGCGCGTCGTCGAAGCAGATGAAGAACTGGCTGTTGGCCGAATTGGGATCCATCGTCCGCGCCATCGACGCAACGCCGCGGACATGCGGCTCGCGCGAGAATTCGGCCGGCAAGTTGGGCTTGTCCGATCCGTGCATGCCGGTGCCGGTCGGATCGCCGCCCTGCGCCATGAAGCCGGGGATCACGCGGTGGAATACGACGCCGTCGTAAAAGCCTTCATTGGCCAGCTCGGCGATGCGGTCGACATGTTGCGGCGCGAGATCCGGGCGAAGCTTGATGACGACGTCGCCGCTGTCCAGCGTCAAAGTCAGTGTCTCGGGGGTATCGGCCATCATTTTGCTCCATGAATCGGGGAATTTGCGCCCGCCCTAAACTGCTCGGTGGGTGCTGGCAAACCGCGCGGAAACCGCGTACGGCCCCCGATATGGATATGCCGGTGCCCGAAAAAAGGTCAGACGATGAGCGAGACCGATCTGGCGCCCACCGACGGCGCCACCGAACTCGATAACGTCGCGGATCAGCTGGACGAGGACGACCGGCTGAAACCCGAATTCGTGCGCGCGGTGCTCGACGCGGTCGAGGCCGGCGACAATGACGCGGCGCGCGCGCTGGTCGAGCCGCTCCACCCCGCCGACATCGCCGATCTGTTCGAGCTGGCGCCGCACGAGGATCGCGGGCCGCTCGCCAAGGCACTGACCGACCTGCTCGATGCCGACGTGTTCGCCGAGATGAACGATTATGTCCGCGAGGATTTGATCGACAGCCTCGCGCCGCAGCAGGTCGCCGACATCGCGTCGGAGCTCGATACTGACGACGCCGTCGCGATCATCGAGGACATGGAGCCGGCGGATCAGCGCGAAGTGCTCCGAGCGCTCGATCCCGACGACCGCGCCGCGATCGAGGAAGCTTTATCCTTCCCCGAGGAATCGGCCGGCCGCTTGATGCAGCGCGAGCTGATCGCGGTGCCCGAACATTGGACGGTCGGCGACGCGATCGATTATTTGCGCAGCCAGGAGGAACTGACCACCGATTTCTGGGAAATCTTCGTGGTCGATCCCGGGCACAAGCCGATCGGCACCTGCTCGCTGTCGTGGATCCTGCGCGCGCCGCGCTCGGTCGCGATCGCCGACGTGATGAAGCGCGAACAGACGTTGATCCCGGTCGACATGGACCAGGAAGAAGTCGCGCTGCGCTTCCAGAAATACGCGCTGATCTCGGCCGCGGTGGTCGATGCCGCTGGGCGGCTGGTCGGCATGATCACGGTCGACGACGTCGTCCACATTATCCAGGAAGAAGCCGGCGAGGACACGCTGCGCCTGGCCGGCGCCGGCGATGGCGACATCAACGAACCGATCGCGATGACGGTCCGGACCCGGCTGATGTGGCTGCTGATCAACCTGCCCACCGCAATGCTCGCGGCTTGGGTGGTCAGCCTGTTCGATGCCGAGATCGCCAAGTTCGCGGTGCTCTCGGCGCTGATGGGGATCGTCTCGGGCATGGGCGGCAATGCCGGCACCCAGACCCTGGCGGTGGTGGTGCGTGCGATCGCGACCAATCAGCTGACCGATTCGAACACCGCGCGGATGATCTGGCGCGAATTCCGCATCGCCGTATCGAACGGCGCCGCGCTCGGCGTGCTGATCGGGATCGGCACCTATTTCATCTTCGGACGCGGCGATCTGGCGGCGGTGTTCGGGCTGGCGATCCTGATCAACAATATGGTTGCCGGCCTGGCGGGGGTGTTCGTGCCGGTGACGCTCGACCGCTTCCGGATCGACCCGGCGATCTCGTCGTCGGTGTTCGTGACGATGTTCACCGATTGCATGGGCTTTTTCTCTTTCCTCGGCCTCGCCTTCTTGTGGGGCCTGGGCCGGTAACCCAGATCGACGGAGTGCCGCTTCATCTGACCAAGGTCGCGTTCGGCGTGGCGAGCCTGGAGGCGTTCGTCGCGCGCTGGGCGGCGCGCGAGGGCGATCCGCCCTACGAACTCGGCACGCGCTATCTACCCAAGCGCTGGGAAGAGATTGCCGGGCAGGGATCTTTATTCTGGATCCTCAAGCACCAGCTCGTCGCGCGCTCGCCGATCGTCGGATTCGGCGAACTGCCCGGCGGCCGTACTGCGATCAGGCTCGATCCGCGCCTGGTCCTGGTCGAAGCACGGCCAAAGCGAGCGCACCAGGGCTGGCGCTATCTCGAAGATACGAGCGCGCCGCGCGACCTTGGTGCAGGTGGCGAAGGGGTAGGTGAACTACCGGCCGATATGGTGGGCAAGCTGGCTGAGCTGGGTTTGCTTTAGGTTGGGGACTCACATTCCTGTCGTCATCCCCGCGGAATCCTCCCGTTACTCCAGCGCACCCTCCCGTCACCCCAGCGAAAGAACATCGGGTTGAGCATGCCCCGCATGCTCAAGGATCGTCCGGGGGGCGATCCGACCCGATGTTGGTCTCTGGCGGTGACGCGATGCCGCTTGAGATCCCAGCTTTCGCTGGGATGACGAATTTTGGAAAATGGATCGCGTTAAGAACAAAGGCTTATTTTAGTTCTCAACCTAAGGCTGCGTGCCGGTACCGCATTCGATCGGCCCGACTGATTGGCCGCGGACGGTGCATTTCGGATTGCCGGTGACCGCGATCAGGCCAAGGCCCTTGTTGGTTAGGTCGGCGAGATAGCGTGCGCTTGCCCGCGTTTCGCCCGCGCCTTCGAGCGCGACGATGATCTCGCCCGCGTCGAGCGCCATCGCCGCGATCGAGCCGCCGCCATTGGTCGAGAACCGCGCCCGCGCGGTGCGTCCGGCGAGGGCGACATTGCCGTTGCCGATCACGGTGACCACGACGTCGTCGGCATCGACGCCGCGCGCGTCGATTGTCCCAGCGCCAGTGATCTGGACGTCGAGCCGCGCCGTACGCAGCCTACCGTTGAGCGCCAGCTTGGCGCCGCCGACCACGGTCGCGCCGCGCACCGCCGGCGTGCGCAGAATGATCACCGGCGGCGGGCCGCTTGCTTTGCCTCGTTCGCCCCAGCCCTGGCTGCCTTTGCGGACGGTCAGCGTGCCGCCGTTGACCGAGATGTCGAGGTCGCCGAGTGCCCGGTCGTCGCCCGACGCGCTGGCCGCGGCGCCGCCGCCGGTGCCGACTTCGACCTGCACCGAATATGGGCCATCCACCCGCACGCGGTCGAAATTGGTGACGACATAGCTGCGGTCGGCGGCATGCGCCGGCGTGGCGAGCGCGATCAGCGCGAAAGCGAGAGAGCGGCGGAGCATGGATGCGAGCATCGCACCGCCCCGCCGCTTTATGCAAGCTGGGTTAGAGTCTTTGCAGCCTTTCCGTCACGGTGCCGCAACCGGTTCAGCCTTGCTGAACCCAAATCAGCTGCAGCTGACGTCGCCCGAGCCCATCTTGGATGTGGTGCATTTGGCGCCGCCAGTGAGCGTGACGTCGCCCGAGCCCATCACGTTGACATTCGCCGCGCCGTTGACCGCCGCGGAGACGCCGCCCGAGCCCATGACATTGACGCTGGCCTGGCCGAGCGACAATTTGGGCGCGGTGATGTCGCCCGATCCGGTGACCGAGAAGGATCCGGTCCTGGCGCTGCCAGCGGTGCCCAGGCTGCCCGACCCGGTGACCGACAGCGCGACTGCCTGGACGCTGAGCGATCCGATATTGAGGTCGCCCGACCCGGTCGCGCTGGCCTGGAACTTCTCGCCATCGATATGGTCGACCGCCATGTCGCCCGACCCGGTGGTGCTCGCCGCGGTCATGCGCGGCATGGTGATGTAGATCTTGGCGCCCTTACGCTCACCGCCCCAACTGAAGCTGCGCTCCTTGCGGCGAACCCTCAGCGTGTCGCCTTCCTTCACGATCTCGAGCTTGTCGAGGATCTTGGGATCGCCCTCCGCACGAACCGAAAAGCCCGAGCCGACACGGACATCGACATCGTCGGGCCCGGCGGCATCGACGCCGGTGAAGCCGTCGACCGCGAAGGTGCGGTTTCCGCCGGCGCCGCTGGGCGGCGTGCCTTCCGACCGGGCCGTGCCCGAACAGGCGGCGAGCGGAAGCAAAGCGAGCAGCATGTAGCGGTTCATGAGATCCTCCATTGTGTGTTGTCGACATAACACACTGCGGATGGGGCCGCAACGAAAAAGGGCGGCCCCAAAGGACCGCCCTATTTTATCAACGACTTGACCCGGGATTACGCCGGAATCTTGTCCTTGTTATGGATCGCCGCGGCCTTGCGCAGGATGTCGAGGATCTTCTCCAGCGCACCCTTTTCGTCGGTCTCTTCCATCGCCGCGAGCTCGCGGGCGAGGCGGGACGCGGCGGCCTCGAAGATCTGGCGCTCCGAATAGCTCTGTTCGGGCTGATCTTCGGCACGGAACAGGTCGCGGACCACTTCGGCGATCGACACCAGGTCGCCCGAATTGATCTTCGCTTCATATTCCTGCGCGCGGCGCGACCACATGGTGCGCTTGACCTTGGGTTTGCCCTTGAGCGTGTCGAGCGCCTCGCGGAGTGTCTTGTCCGAGGACAGCTTGCGCATGCCGACACTCTCGGCCTTGTTGGTCGGCACACGGAGCGTCATGCGCTCTTTCTCGAACCGGAGCACGTACAGCTCCAGCGTCATGCCGGCGATTTCCTGTTTGAGAAGTTCAACGACACGGCCGACGCCGTGCTTGGGGTAAACAACGTAATCACCGACGTCGAAGGACAGCGCCTTGGCAGCCATGTAACTTCAACCTTTCACTTGGAATGTCGCCCGAATAAACGCACGACGCCCGGACATGGCGCCGGCAGGGGCTTGATTGGATGTGTGTGTCTCCACACGAGAGACTCGGAAAGGGGCTCTCGTCCTGACCTATTTAACATAGCCGTAATAAAATTACCAGCCCGACGTCGTTTTCATCCGACGGAGCATCCCCCGAAATGGGTACGGCCCCGTCCCATTGCTGGGCGAGGCCGCTTTGATCTCGATCAACTTTGCTGGCGCGCTCAGTCGCCCTGGCCGGCCTCGGGCGAGAAATACTTGTCGTATTTGCCGTCTTCGCCCTTGTGCTCGTCGGCATCGGCGGGGGTCTGGTCGTTCTTGCGCGTGACGTTGGGCCATTGGCTGCTGAACGTGTTGTTGAGCTCGAGCCACTTTTCCAGGCCGTTCTCGGTATCGGGCAGGATCGCCTCGGCCGGGCATTCGGGTTCGCACACGCCGCAGTCGATGCATTCGCTGGGATTGATGACGAGCATGTTCTCGCCTTCGTAGAAGCAGTCGACCGGACACACCTCGACGCAGTCCATATACTTGCAGCGGATGCAGGCGTCGGTCACGACGTAGGTCATTTCTGGCTCCCCAGGAGTACGATTTGGGCCGTGCTATGCGCGTGTCCCGCGCCCGTCAATCGATCGCGGCTTTCTGCGAGACGTTTTTAAGTTGCGGGCGCGCTGCCGGCCTGGAGATCCTGATAGCAACGCTGCGCCTCGGAAGGCGGGCCGCGGCGAATCGGCAGCGCTTCGATCCGGATGGTGCGGACCTCGCCGCGATGGGTGGCGAAGGTCAGGATGTTGCCCGGGCGCACCGGTGCCGCGGCGCGATCGGTCGGGCGACCGTCGATCCGCATATGCCCCTCCTCGGCAAGGCGTTGCGCAAAGCTTCGCGTCTTCACGATCCGCGCGAACCACAGGAACTTGTCGAGACGCATCGTCGGCCCGTTAGCGGGAAGCTGCTCAGCCATCGAGCATCCCGGCGAGCGCGGCGAAGGCATTGTCGCGCGGCGGTGCCTTGGGCTTGGCGTTGGGCGTCAGGCCTTGCCACATCCAGCGCGGCTTGCCGTCGTCGCTTGGCCGCGCGGCGCGAAAGCCGAGCTGCGCCATCAGCCGCGCCAGCGTGTCGGGCTGGATCCCGATCGAGGTCGCGAGCGCCGCGTCGGGCGCGAACGGCGCGCGTCCCTTGCGCGAATCGTGCGCGGCGCGCGCGATACGTTCGACCAGATCGATCCGCACTGCCTGTTGACCGAGCGGGCGGAAGCCGAAGGGCAAGTCGGCGCCGGGCGCGTTGCGTGGCAACACCGTGGCGCCGTCGCGCGGGCCCTCGCCGAGCCGCATCAGCATCCGCCGCCAGCGCGCTGGACCCGGCTTGAGCAAAGCGGGCGCGAACAGGTCAAGCGTACCGATCGTCACGCCCATCTTGTGCAACTTCTTTCGCGCGAGCGGGTCGAGCGCCTCGACCTGCGCGCCGATCGCGCGCCGCGGCAACAATCCGCCGGCATCGAGCAGCGCCCCCGCGACCGCGCGCAGCGGCGCACCGGCGGCGGCATCGCGCAGGCAGGCGTCGAGCGCGCCGAATACCGGCAAACGCCGCGCCAGCTGCTCTGCGACCCAGCGGTCGAGCCGTGCTTGCACAGCCTTGCGTACCGCAGGATCGAGCGCTTCGACCGGACGATCCAGCAGGACGCGCGGCTGGGCGAGATTGGCGCCAGCGGTCAATTCGGCCACGCCGACGCCGCGCCATTCGATCCGCGGGAAGGACAAAGAGAGCTCATCGTCACCCGAGTCAGCCAGTTCGCGACCGCGCTTCGCCAGCTCGGCACCGAGCCTTTTCTCCGCCGCCGCGAGCAGCAGCCTTTTGTCGGCATGCCGCGCGTCGGCGGCGACGGTGAAGCGGAAGCCCTCGAGCGTGCCGATCGGATGATCCTCGACCAGCACCTCGCCTTCCTCGCCGATCACCACCGGCAGCGCGCCGGCATCCTTGCCGATCTGGCGCAGCAGCACCGTCGTACGCTTGTCGACGAAGCGCTGGGTCAGCGATGCGTGGAGCGCGTCGGACAGGCGCTCTTCGACCGAAGCGGTGCGCGCCGCCCAATGCGCCGGGTCGGCCAGCCAATCGCTGCGATGCGCGATATAGGCCCAGGTGCGGATCGCCGCGATCCGCCCGGCGATCGTCTCGACATCGCCGGTGACGTCGTCGAGCCGTGCGACCTGATCGGCGAACCAGGGCGCGGCGATATGGCCGTTGCCGGTGCTGAGATCATCATAGAGCTTGGCGATCAGCCGCGCATGCGGATCGACGCCGAGCTTGCGGAAATCGGGCACGCCGCATGCCGCCCATAACCGTGCGACCTGGCCCGGCGATCGCGCGCGGTCTCGGACGGCATCGTCCTCGGTCAGCCGCTTGAGCACCGCGAGATCGGTCGCGACCGGTGCCGCGCGCAGCACGCGATTGTCGGGTTTGGCTTCCAGGCTGGCGATCAGCGCATCGACTGAATCACAATCGGGCTCGCCATCGCGCCAATAGAGGAAATCGAGCCGGGGAAAATGATGGTGCTCGATCGCGTGGATTTCCTCGGGCGTGAACGCACCGGGGCCGTCGGCGGTCAGCGCGCCGAACGTCCCGTCGCGCTGATGCCGCCCGGCGCGCCCGGCGATCTGCGCCATCTCGCTCACCGTCAGCCGGCGCTGGCGATAGCCGTCGAACTTGGTCAGGCTGGCGAAGGCGACATGGTTGACGTCCATGTTGAGGCCCATGCCGATCGCGTCGGTCGCGACGAGATAATCGACCTCGCTGGCCTGGAACATCGCGACCTGGGCGTTGCGGGTGCGCGGGGACAAGGCGCCCATCACCACCGCGGCGCCGCCGCGAAGACGGCGGATCATCTCGGCGACGGCATAGACTTCCTCGGCGCTGAACGCGACGATCACCGAGCGCTTGGGCAGCCGCGACAGCTTGCGCGCGCCGGCATAGGACAGAGTCGAGAAACGCGGGCGGTTGACGATCTCGGCGTCGGGGACCAGCGCCTTGACCATCGGCCGCAACGTCTCCGAGCCAAGGATCATCGTCTCCTCGCGGCCGCGCGCGCGCAACAGACGGTCGGTGAAGACATGGCCGCGCTCGGGATCGGCGCCGAGTTGCGCCTCGTCGAGCGCGACGAATGCCAAGTCACGCTGGAGCGGCATGCTCTCGGCGGTGCACAGGAACCAGCGCGCGTCGGGCGGAACGATACGCTCCTCGCCGGTGATCAGCGCGACCTGCTTGGCGCCCTTCAATTTGACGACGCGATCATAGACTTCGCGCGCGAGCAATCGCAGCGGGAAGCCGATCATCCCGCTCGAATGACCGCACATCCGCTCGATCGCGAGATGCGTCTTGCCGGTGTTGGTGGGCCCGAGCACCGCGGTGACCGGGGACGAGAACGCACGCATGACGGCTTATAGATCGGCGCGCCGGGCGATCGACGCAAGCGAGACTTGATTAAGCCATGATAGTCGCGCCCATGGTGCGAGTCCGTAAGTAATCGCCCCTAGGGCAAGTCACCGCGACGAAAAGATCCCGAATTTGCCGGTACTTGAAATAGTTCCGCGTCAAATGGAGTTTGTCCCTCGCGCTGCACGGCTTGCCGCACGGATCGGCGCTTAACGAGGCGGTTAAATTGACTTTAACACCCCATCGGCAGAGTGTTTGGACAGCGCCGGGGGTGGATCGGCGATTACGTAACGGGGACGTTTCGTCGTGTTTCTGCGCAGTGAGCATTATGAGCAATCGGGTGGCGCTGCTCCCAGCTCGACCGGCCGTGCGCTCGTCCTCACCACCGACCTCTCTTTTGTCGACCGGGTGCGTGCCTCCATGGCGCAAATCGACTGGACGCCCGATCTCGGCGCGCGGATCGGATCGCGCGACTGGTTCCGCGGACTCGCTACCTGCACCGCGCTGGTCGGCGCGTGCTGGGCGCTGTCGCCGGGCATCGGTCAGCCGCTGGTCGCTGCATCCGCTTTGCCGCTCAAGGGCAAGGCGTGGGAAAATGCCCGTGCGCAATCGATCGCGCCACTCGCCTTGGGTGCCGATACCGGTCAGCGCATGGCGGCGACCGATCTGGTGCGGCCGCTGGCCGAAACCCCCGATCGCCCGACCCAGGCCTTTGCATCGGCGATGAGTGACGGCGACAGCCTGGCAACGCTGCTGCGCCGCGCCGGCGCCGCCAAGACCGATATCGCCCGCGTTGCCGATCTGGTCGCGGGCGCGCTGCCGCTCGACAATATCCGCCCTGGAACGCGGTTCGAAGGCGTGCTCGGCCGCCGTGCCAAGAAAAGCGATCCGCGCCCGCTCGAACAATTGAGCTTCCAGCCGGCATTCGATTTCCGCCTGACGATCAAGCGCACCGCCAACGGCCTGACGATGAATCGCCAGGCGATCGCGGTCGACGACACGCCGCTGCGTATCCAGGGCCTGGCCGGATCGAGCCTGTACAAATCGATGCGCGCCGCCGGCGTGCCCTCGACCGTTGCCGCCGATTACATCAAGGCGATCGCGACGCGGATCTCGATCGGCGGCGATGTCGCGTCGGACGACACCTGGGACGTCATGCTATCGCAGCGCCGCGCCGCGACCGGCGAGGTCGAACTCGGCAAGATCCTGTTCGCCGGGCTCGATATGGGTCGCCGCAAGGTCCAACTGGTCAAGTGGAGCCGCAACGCCGACGAGGACGAGGATGGCGGCAACGGCCATGGCGATTGGTACGACGCCAGCGGTCAGACCGAGCGCCAGGGTTTCATGGGCCTGCCGGTCGCGGGCCGGATCAGCTCGTCCTTCGGCATGCGGATGCACCCGATCCTCGGCTATTACCGGATGCACAAGGGCATCGACATCGCCTGCGCTTATGGTTCGCCGGTCTATGCGGTATTCGACGGCATTGTGAATTGGGCCGGCTACAAAGGCGGCTATGGCAGCTTCGTCGGCATTCAGGCGCAGGGTAGTGGGGTCGGTACCGGTTATGGCCATTTGAGCCGGGTGCTGGTGCGCAACGGCCAGCATGTTCAGCGCGGCCAGATCGTCGCTTATTCGGGCAATTCGGGACTATCGACCGGCCCGCATCTGCATTTCGAAGTCTATCGCAGCGGCCAGGTGGTCAATCCGCGCGGCTTCTCCTTCTCGAGCGTCGCCGCGCTGACCGGCGCTGCCTTGCGCGCGTTCAAGTCGCACGTGTCGGAATTGCTGTCGGTTCATCCGGGTACGCCGCGCAAGTCCAGCTGACGCGATAAGTCTCGCTCCTGGGTAAGCAGGGGCTCAAAATTACAAGTGATTCCGTTGGTAACTCCCGCCTCCTGATTTCGCAGGATCAGGCAACCGTTTTCGTGTGCGCCCGATCAGCGGCCCTGCGAGCGCCAGCGGCGAATGGTGCGGCCGATGATCTGATCCTCGCCGCCGGTCTCGCGCCACAACGTGGAGAAGGTCGGATCGTCCGACGCCGGGCGCTTGTTGGCCTCCAGCCCGTCGAACGCGACGCGGATCGGGATGGCGACGCCTTCGCCGCAGATGATGCACTCGCGGTTGCGCAGCGCGGGGATCGCGTCGAGGAACCCGCGCGCGCCTTCGGGCATCGCCGCGCGGACGAACGCCTGGTCGCGATCGTTGTTGAGGCGCATCGAGATGATCGTGCCGCATTGCGACAGCACGCCTTCGGCCAGATCCGACGGACGTTGCGTGATCAGACCCAGGCTGACGCCGTATTTGCGGCCTTCCTTGGCGATGCGGCTGAGGATCTTGCCGACCGACGATCCGTCGGCGTTGCGCTCGTTGGGGATGTAGCGGTGCGCCTCCTCGCAGACGAGCAGGATCGGGCGCCGCGCTTCGTTGCGCGACCAGATCGCGAAGTCGAACACCATGCGCGACAGGACAGCGACCACCACCGAGGTGATTTCGCTCGGCACGCCCGACACGTCGATGATCGAGATCGGCTTGCCGTCGCCGGGCAGGCGGAACACGCGGCTGATGAAGTCCTGCATCGTGTCGGCGACGAGCATGCCGGAGAACATGAAGCTGTAACGCGGATCGGCCTTGATCTCATCGATCTTGGTCTTGATCCGGAGATAGGGCGCGGTGTCGCCGGCGCGGTCCATCTTGCCCATTTCGAGCTGGATCAAATTGGTCAGGTCGCTGAGCAGGTACGGCACCGGGGCGTCGACCGTCAGCTTGCTGATCTCCTGCCCCAGCCGCCCCTTGGCGCGCGCGGCGAGCAGGCACTTGGCCAGGATGTCGGCGTCGATCTGCCGTTCGGAGTTGGACGTCGTCAGGAACACTTCGCAATGTTCCTCGAAATTCATCAGCCAATACGGCATCTGCAGGTTCGACACGTCGTAGATCGCGCCGGTGGTCTGGAACGCCGCCGCATATTCGCCGTGCGGATCGACCATCACGATATGACCCTGCGGCGCGAGCTCGCAGATCTTGTGCAGGATCAACGCGGCGCTGGTCGATTTACCGGTACCGGTCGATCCGAGCAGCGCGAAATGCTTGCCCAGCATCGCGTCGACATAGAGCGAGGCGCGGATGTCCTTGGTCGGATAGACCGTGCCGATCTCGATATTGGCGCGGTCGTCGGCGGCGTAGATCTGCCTGAGGTCGGCGGTCGATACCGGAAACACCGCGGCGCCCGGGGCGGGATAGCGCGTGACGCCACGACGGAATTTGTAGAGCTTGCCGGTCAGTCGTTCCTCATCGCCTTCGCCGAGAAAGTCGATCAGCGCCAGGATGCCGGCCTCGACCAGGCGCAGCGAGCGGATATTGGCGATCATCCAGCAGGCGCCGACGCGAATCTTGACCTGCGCACCGACCGAGCCGGCCGATGCCAGCACGGAATCGGGATCGGCGGCATAGCTGGCAATGGCATCGGGATCGAACAGCACCTGCCCCCCGGAACCGGCGATCTCGATCAGCCCACCAATCTCTCTGCCGAGGCTCGGAGTGGGGGTCGGCGCGGCGGTGTCATCGGCCGTCGTCCGCGCGAATGCGCTACCCCCCAGCATTTCGGTCATCGGAATCCCCTGGTCATTCCGAGTCGCTATGGCACGTCAGGGGTAAATATTGAGTTTGCTATCGCTGACCGGCTCGGGCGAACCCTTCTCGAGGTCATGCCGAACCCGTTCCGACATCCACCGTGCAGCAAGCGCCACACCGGAACGAAAGCGCGCGTTCCCCCTCTCCCGCCTGCGGGAGAGGGAGGGGCCCGCCGCGAAGCGGTGGGAGGGTGAGGGTCTTCTTTCTTCTTCTGTTTCGACACACGCCTGGAAGAAGAAAGAAGACCCTCACCCAACCTGCACCGGGTGAACAGCGCCCCGCGCTGTTCAGGTCATGCCGGGGGCATGACCGACCCGGCGCACCCGCTTGCGGGAGAGGGCAGATACGACTTCTTGCGACTGTTTCGGCACGGAGACATCAAACCCGCCGCGCGATATACCCCGCGCCCCAGCCGAACAGCACCGACAGCGCCACCGCGACCAGCCCATAGGCGATCGAACTGCGCTGCGCCGACCGCGCCACGAACCGTTCGAACCCCGATTTGCGGATGTCGATATCCCTGGTCGCGACCGCCAATATGTGCCGGTCGCGGATCAGGAAGGTCTCCGCGGTGAACCGGCCGACCGGCACGCGCGCCGGGATGTTGACGCGCGCACGGTACAGCACGCCGTCACTGATCTCGACCGCATTGGGCTGCTGGTAATAGAGACCCGACCGGCGCTTGAGGTCGACCAGCCCGCGCGCGAAGCGGTCCTGCTCGTCCTGCGGCGCACTCGACGCCGGGGACAATTGCAGGCTGTCGAGCCCGAGTTCGTAGATCGCGCGCGTGCGGCCATCGACCACCTGATCGATCGGGCGCGACGACACCATGCCGTAGAAACTCGGCGCCGAGCGATAGCGCAGCCGCGACGCATTGACCCAGATGCCGGCGATCTTTTCCTTTTCGCGCACCAGGATCGATTGGGTCGGCCCCTTCACCACCACAACAATGTCGGTCGGCGCATCGTCGTCGGGCAGCCGCCCGCCGGGATAGAGGATTGCGCCGAACAGCAGCAGATCCGCGCCGGTGAACGAATAAGCGATCTCGATCTGGCGCTGCGAGACGTCGGGGACCAGCACCGGTTTCGATACCGGCTTGGCCTGCCCCATTAGCGGTGGCGCGATCAGCAGAGCGAGCGCGGCACGCGCCTTCAAGATAGCTCTACCGAATAGATTTCATCGGGCCGCCAACCCAATCCGATCGCGATACGCAACCCGACCAGCAGGACCAGCACAGCAAGCGCCAGGCGGAGATATTCGGGCTTCACCCGCGCGGCGAAGCGCGCGCCGAGCTGTGCGCCGGTCACCGACCCGATCAACAACAGCACCGCCAGCACGATATCGACCGCCTTGGTCGTGGTGGCATGGACCATCGTCGCCCAGGCAGTGACGAACAGGGTCTGGAACAGGCTGGTGCCGACCACGACCTGCGTCGCCATGCCGAGCAAATAGATCATCGCCGGGACCAGGATGAAGCCGCCGCCGACGCCGAGCAGGATAGTCAGGATGCCGACCCCGAAGCCGAGCAGCAGCGGCGCGAGCGGCGAGACGTAGAGCCCCGAGCGATAGAAGCGCATCCTGAGCGGCAGGGCCGCGACCAACGGATGGTGGCGCCGCTTGCGTGCCGGCGGGGGCGCTCCGCCGCGCGCGGCGAGGATGTATTGGATCGATTCCCTGGCCATGGTCGAGCCGATCCAGCCGAGCATCAGCACATAGATGACCGCGATCACCGTATCGATCTGCCCGGTCCGCTGGAGAATGCGGAAGATCCACGCGCCGACTCCCGACCCGACGAACCCACCGGCGACCATCAGCCCGCCCATCTGGAAATCGACCCCGCGCCGCTGCAGATGCGCGAACACGCCGGAGACGCTCGCCCCGGTCACCTGGCTCGCTGACGAGGCAGCGGCGACGGTCGGCGGGATGCCATAGATGATCAGCAACGGCGTGGTCAGAAACCCGCCGCCAACCCCGAACATCCCCGACAACAGCCCGACGAACAGCCCGAGCGTGACGATCACCAGCGCATTGACCGACATGTTGGCGATGGGGAGATAGAGATCCACGGGGCTACGTTAGACGCAGGTTGTGGCGGGTGGAAGGCGGTTGGGCGTTAGGAGGGTGCGTTCGGCTAATGGTCGTTGGCGGCCCGGCAGGTTTCACCCGGCCGGACCGCCAAGGCGGAGATGAGGGTGGAAGGCGCAGGATAGCGGCGAACGGCCCTATTCCTTGCTGCCCTCCGGCTGATCCTCGGTTGCAACCGCGCCTGGCGCGGCCGCCACACCCGAGAGCATGCCGTTGAGGCTGCCCCCGCCAATCCCCAATTCCGCCATCAGTCCGTCGATCAGCGGGCCGCCGACCCGGTAGCGCATGGCCGCGGCAACCGCGGAATCGGCAAGGTTTCCGGGGCTGCCAGCACCGTCCGAAGCACCTGAATCTCCGTGCAGGCCGCGCGCGTCGAGGATCGAAATCTTGTCGATCTGCTCCATAGGCTTGCTCGCTGCTGCGATGATCCCGGGCAGCGCCTCCAGCATCGCCTTGCGAACCAGCAGGGCTGTTTGCGAATCGTTGAGTATGTTGGTGGCTTCGTTGAGCGCGGTCTGACCCGCAGCATCGACCTTGAACGCTGCCTCCCGGCCCTCGGCACGCGCCTTTTCGGCATCGGCCTCGGCTTCGGCCTCGGTGCGTAAAGCGGCAGCGCGGGATTCAGCGGCCTCCTTCTCGGCCGTAGCGGCGACGGTGATCTGGACCGCCTCTTCCTGCGCGCGCTTGGTGGCCGCGATCACCGCGACATTCTTTTCGCGATTGGCGATCTCGGTCGCCTTCGCGGTCAGGACGCTTTCCTCGGCACGCACCGCCAGCGCGCGCGCTTCGTTGGCCGCGGCGGTCGCGGTCGATTCCTCCTCGGATTTCTGCGCGGTCTGCACGGCGGTGGTGATACGCGCGATCTCGATGGTGCGGTCGCGCTCGATCGTCGCGGTCTGCACCGCCCCGTCGCGGGCGATGGTTGCCGTCTGGATCACCTTGTCGGCCTCGGTCTGCGCGACCGTCTGCGCCTGCTCGGCATTGATCCGGGCGATTTCGGCCAGCCGGGTCTGTTCGGCTTCGGCAGTGGCGATCGCGGTCGCCTGCTCCGCCCGGCGGGCGGCCAGTGTCTGTTCCTGCGTCAGGCGCGCCTGCTCGGCCTCCTGCGCGATCGCCAGCGACTGGTTGTTCGCATCGAGGTTGCGTTGCTCGATCTCGACGCGGTTGGTCGCGACGATATCATTGCGGATCTTCTTGCGCTCCTCGATCGTGCGGGTGAGCACGGTCAGGCCCTCGGCGTCGAACGCGTTGTTCTCGTTGAAATGCTCGAACGCGGTCTGATCGAAATGGGTGATGCTGACCGATTCCAGCTGAAAGCCATTCATGTCCAGATCGGTCATCAGCGCTTCCTGGACCTTCTGGATGAAGTCGGCGCGGTTGGCGTGCAGATGCTCCATCGTCATCGTCGCCGCGACCGAGCGCAGTGCCGAGACGAGCTTGCCGTCAAGCAGCGACTTCACCGCATCGGGACTGTTGACCGATTCGCCGAGCGTCTGCGCCGCGGCGGCGATCGACTGCGCATCGGGCTTTACCTTGATGTGGAAAAGCCCGACGACGTCGACGCGCAATTTGTCGAGCGTGATCAGCGCATCCTTGTTGAGGCGCGAAACTTCGAGCTTAACGGTGGTCAGCCGGACTTGCATCAATTCGTGCAGCACGGGGATCACCATGATGCCGCCGTTCAGCACCACCTTCTCGCCGCCAAAGCCGGTGCGGATCAGCGCGATGTCCTTCGTGGCGCGGCGATACAGGCGGGTGAGGATGATCCCCATCACGACGAGCGCAAGGAGCGCGATACCGGCATAAATCAGGACGTTCAGCAGCGATGCGGACAAAAGACCCTCCCCCAAATTTGAAATTTCTAGCGTTCAGATTGGCCGGAACGGCGTGCTGATGTCCGGAATGGCGAAGAACACCGTCCCTTGCTTGCCAACCAGCAGAGCGCTCTCGCCCTGCGCGATCACGTCGGCGTCGTCATGCGGCTCGACCATGACGTAATGCGCCTGGCCGAACTGATCGACGACCTTCGCGCGCGCCGGATGCCCGCGCGACGCCGCACCTTCCAGCACTGTCCCGCGATGCCGCAACAGGTCCTCGGCATTGATGACCGAAGACTCATAGGACGGAAAGATTCGCGCCAGGCCGGCGGACACAAACGCATTCGCGACGACGGCGATGACCAGCGCCGCAGCACTCGCGATGCCCCAGTGCAGCGGGCTTCCGACCAGGAGCGTGGCGATCTGCTGGATGGCGACGCCAGCGACACTGAAGCAACATAGCAACGACGTCAGCCAAATCAGGATCGGCAAGTCGCGCCCGAACCCCAGCCAGTCGAGCAGACCCGGCCCGGCCTCGGCACCGCCGCCATCCACATGCGAACCCAGGTCGAGATGCCCCAGACCCAGCCCCACTCCCTCGATGATGCCGATGCCCAGCATGACCACGAAGGAGACCGCGAACGGCGCATAATCCGTAGTTAAAAGAAGGCTGAACACCCGTCGATCATATCGGAATTCATTTGGAAGAATATAGTAAAGTTCCGCCATCTTGGAGCTGAGCGGACGTATGTTTTCGGGTGCCGAGACAGTCCAACTATAGGACAGCAGCCAGGCGCATAGCAGCGACCATCTTCTAATCGTCCGAGCGGTGACTAGCTGCTTTCGGACATCCGCATGAGAGAGCAGACGGTTGCGCCTGGCCAAGCAAACTATCCATCCGTGCCAGCGGCGCTCACGGACTGGAGACTGGCTGCTGCCAGGAAGCTCAACCGGATAGCTGCCTTATCAGTAGGTTACGGTGACGATGATGGTGTCGCTGTAACTGCCCGCGGGTACATTTTGGCTGGAGCGGATCCGGCCGTAGACCGTCATCGTCTGATCGACACTGAGCAGTGCCGTAAAATTCCGGGTTATGCGGAACGAGCCTCCCGAGCCGTTTCCTAGAATTTGGGTTCGGGCCGCGTCGGTATAAAGATTATAGTCAAGGACGGACGCACCATTGTGCAGGGCGCGCTGGGTGTAGGTTCCGGATGAGCCGGTGCTGAGATCGACCGTGAACGATCCGGCCAGTGCAACGAGCAGCGTGCAGTGGACCTGTATGTTGCCGGTGGAATCGGTGGGCGACGCGTTGACGACGGTGTACGTGCCGAAACTCACGCCGGTCGCGGTGACGGTGCAGCTGCAGGCGGACAGCGGGGCGCACGCCGCCTTTGCCGGTGATGGAACAAGCAGCAATGTGCCCGCCAGCATCGCCATCAGGACGATCAGGTACCGCGGGGTCATGGCGCGCTCACGGGATTGCCGCACCGTAACGGCCCGAGGCGCGGCAGCACGTCATCCTCGGGCAATCCGCCAAGCCTGACTCGACATGGGCCCTGCCGGGTCTCGAACTCGATGATCATGTCCCGCCGTGCTTCGCGCACGAAGATTTCGCCGCCATAGCCGACGAATGCCGTCTCGCCGGTATCGGTCCGCACCGTGGTGCCGGCATCGACCGGCGCGCCGTCGAGTGCCTGCAGCAAGATCGTCGCGGGGTGATCCCGTTCGATCGCGAAGCGCGCAATGACCGCTCCGCGATACCGCGGCACGATCATGAGCGTGTCGCTCGACATGTGCGCGTCGATCGGGATGTCGCCGGGTGCGATCGCGATCCGGTTCTGCTCATAAGCGCGCAGATCCGGTATGATCGCACGACCCCGGGCGTCGGTGCGGGCGACGAGGCGGTTTTCCTGGTAGATGCGGACATCCGCCAGGCCGGGCACGTCGATGACGCCCAGCGCATCCTCCACGCGCCGGGTGGCGTAGGGGCGGCCGCCAGCGAAAAGCAATCCGCCGCTGGCGAGCATCCTGACGCCGGCGCTCCCCTCGACGCGCGCGGCCTCGACCCTGATTTCGCCCGGATCGCCGCGCCAGCTGAGCTCGGCCTGCTGGCGGTCGCTTTCGCCGGCACCCGCCGTCAACCGATAGCCCCAGCCTCCTTCGGCGGGCGGCGTCCTGCGTATTTCGGCGAGAACATTGCGGGTGTCCGCTTGCACATAGCCGCTGCTGCGCGGCCCGAAGGGAATGGTGAAACCCGCGCCGACCGTGGTTTGCGTGGCGGACCCCCGGGTCGCGCTGCGGAGCGCGAAAACGCTCAGATAGCCGCGATCCCTGATTCCGATGCTGTAATTGGCCGAGGCCAGCCGGGTGCGGTTGCGATCGGCATATTCGAGATCGGTATAGACGATGCCAAAATTGCCGCGGCGTCCCAGCGAGACGCTGCCCGAGGCCTGTAACTGACCCGTTATGCGTTCCGCGTCGCGATGGATGCCTAGCTGGTCGAACTGGCGCGACGCACGCTGATAGCTCACCGCCAGGCTCCATCCTGGCGTGATCCGGCTGAAGAAGATGCGGTAGAGCGCTCCTTGGCCGTCCTCTCCCCGCGAAACTGCACCGGCAATTCCGAACTCGCCGATAGCGGGCCAGACGATATTGGCGCCGCCGCCGATCATCTGGACATCGCCGCTCACTTCCGTGCGGCTTTCAAGGGTCAGCCAGTCGGTGACTCCGCGGCGATAGGATCCGGCCGCGAAGGGGTTGGCATAGCTGAAATTCCTGATCCCGTAATCCCGGCGCTCGGCACCCGCCTCGAGGGACCAGGCGCTCAGACCCCGCCTGAGCAGGCGCGAACTGATATAATAAGAAGACGTCACCCGGCGTTCCACGCCAAGCGCATCGCGGATGACGAGTGTCACGTCGCCCGCGCCGTTTACCAGAGGTACCTGATTGATCGAGAAGGGCCCCGGCGCAACGTCGGCCTGGAAGCGCCGCGCGTTATTCACCAGCAACTCGACATTCGAAGGGATCGCCGTCCGGCCGGTAAAAGCGGGAGTGGAGAAAGTGATGAGATTGGGTTGCAAGCTGAAGTCTGTACCAAGCCGGACGCCGCCGAAGCGTATCTGGCGCGACCAGTCGCGTGCGTCGGTGACGGTATCGCCGACGATCAGGCGGACCAGCGTATCGGGATCGTCGCGCAGGAAATAGCTGTCGAAACGCGTGACCCGGCTCGACCCCGTTTGCTGGCCGACCGCCATGGTGGTCGCGAGCAGGCCCCAATCGTCCGATATTCCGGCTTCCAGGAAGGCTGCTGCCTGTACCTTGTGATCGTATTGGACGGACAGATCGTAATTGAGAAACGCCGCGAAGGCGCTCTTTGTCGGTCGTACGCGCGTGGCCGGCACCGAGACATTGCTGGAATCGAAAAGTTCGGCGGAAATGATCAATGCGATACGTTGACCGGCCGGGTCGAAGTGCAGCGTCATGCCGGCAATGGCGGTCAGCTGAACGAAAGCTTCGTTCTCGATCACGGTCGTCGCAGCCGGGGATAGCCTGACCCCCCAGCGCGCCAGATCGGAGGGGCGGACGAAGAAATCGCCGCCGCGCCGTGCCACCAGATATTCACCTTCCGGCGTGCCGTTAATGGTGATCGCGACAAACAGCAGGTCGAACCGATCCGGGCGCTGCTGCCCCGCCGGCGGGTCCGGAGCGGCAGATCGTGCGCCTGCGGCGGTCGCGTCGGCAAGGAGGCAGAGCGCCGCCATGATGGTCCTAGGGACGGCCGGTTTCATGGGGAGCCGCCTCGGCGACGAGATCGGCGGTCAGATTACCTTGATCCGTCACAGCGCTCAGTTTGAGGGACTCGCCGGCGCGAACCGGCGCGTCGACATCGAGCATGATCTGCCGCGACGCGCCGGGCAGCAGATAAACCGACATGTCGCCGGCGCCCAGCTTCGCACCGTTCCGCCCGGCCAGTGCGAGCCGGTTGATCTGGACGTGAGCAGTGCCCTGGTTGCGGATCTCGAACGTCACCTTGTGGGGCCCCGCCGCCCAGGCGCGCCAGGAGAGGCGACCGATCGGGTTGGGCGCTGGCACGAAGATCGGAATGCTTATCCGCAACAAGGTTCGCACTTGCCCGGGCTCATTCGGACGCAAACCCGGCACTTCTTCCAGAATGACGCGATAGCTCTTCTCGACCGTGCCGGGGCTGGTGCGCAAGCCGAAGCGCGCAATCTGTTCGCCCTGGCCCGCAATCTCGAACAGGCCCGGATTGGCGAGAACGTCCCGGGTTTCCTCGAACTTGTCCTCGCCATCCACCTGGCGCCAGGAAAAGACGCGCAGCTGGATGCGGGCAGTCTCGGCGCTGCCGTTCTGGATCGTCATCGTCTGTACCGGTTCTTTCGGGGTCAGGACGATACGGACGGGATATACTTTGAGCGAGGAAGCCTGCGCCGCCAATGGCAGCAGCAATATCGCAACGATGGCGGCTCCGGCGCGCATCGGTTCAGGCCTAATAGTTTACAGTGACGGTGATCGTGTCGGTATAACTGGCTGCGGGCACATTCTGGTTGGCCGATACGCGGCCATAGATTGTCAACGTCGACGGCAGCACGGGGGCGGTGGTCGCCAGTGGCGTGTCGGTACCGGGTGTATTGCCCCAGTTATTGGTGCGGGCCGCTTCCTGGTACAGCGCATAGCCAAGCGTGTTGGCGCCGTTCGTCATCCGCCGCGTTGTGACCGTGGCGCCGCTCGCCGTGCCGGTGTTGAGACCGACCGTGAACGAGGAGCCGACGGTGCAGAACACCGAAAGCGTGGTCGAGCCGTCGAGTGGCGTCGCCGCCGTCGGATCATAGGTTCCGAAAGCGAGCGGGTTCGCCGTGACGACACAGGCTTTGAGAACGGTAGCCGTTACCGCGAAGGTGGTGGTGGTGGTGTCCGCCTGCGCGGCGGGAGACATAAGGAGCCCTGCGCTCGCAATACCCATCCAGAACGGGAACAGAAATTTTGCACGAGAAACCATAAAATCCTCCATACTGAACACGACAATTTCAAATAGCTCGTACGACAGCTTGTCGATTGTCGAACGTAGTCGGCTCAGATCAATTTAGGATAAAACGCATGATATCATATCTTTGATATTTCTGTAAATTACGTTGATATACGTATGCATTTGATACAAGCAAAAGATTAATATCGTATGGATTTAATTATGGATCGGGTTCGTATCTATATCGAAACGACCCGATTAGAAGCGAATTGAATGTTAATCGATTGCCAATCGATTCCAGGATTATAATGAAGAGATGGAATAATAATACTCAATCACAACATTGACGTTTGTCAAAATTCGAAAATACGATTTCGACAATATTCGTCGTATCGCGCGTCTAATTTATCGCGCTGCGTTGATGGCCCATGTCCGCCGGCCCCAAGCCGTCACCCCAGCGAAAGCTGGGGTCTCATGAGAATCGCGCCATCGCCCGAGATCCCAGCTTTCGCTGGGATGACGGATTTGGTGCCGATGACCGATTAGAGCATCGCGCGGAAAAGTGGGTACCGGTTTTCCGCAAAAAGCGATCCGACAACAAATAACTAGAGCCGGCCGTCTCCGCGTGCATCAGCTCAGCCCCCCTTCAGCACCGCGACATGCGTCGACATCGTCGGCCCGAACTGCCGCTGTCATGCGATCGCAACCGAAACGACGCGAAAATGGCATCATGCGGAGGCACAGGCGCCTCGTTCTGCAGTGCAGCAACGTCCACAACCAAGGGGCCGCCGTGATCCGTTCCACTACCAGCTTGTTCGCGCTCGCCGGCGCATTGTTCTGCGCCGACGCGGCGTCCGCGCAGACCGCGATGGCGGATGCGAGCACGACGCAGCCCGGCGATGCCCAACCCGCCAGCGCGCAGCCCGACGATGCCCAGCTCGACCCGGCTGCGACGATCGTGATCACCGGCCGGTCGACGCGCTCGTCGACTGAGCTGCCGGGTACCGAGATGCAGAAGATCCTGCCCGGGGTCTCACCGCTCAAGGCGATCCAGACCTTGCCCGGCGTGCTCTACATCACCGCCGATCCCTGGGGCTATAACGAGCAGAACGCGCAGATCTTCATCCACGGTTTCGCCGCCAACCAGCTCGGTTACACGATGGATGGCGTGCCGCTCGGCGACCAGAGCTATGGCAATTATAACGGCCTGTCGCCGCAACGCGCGGTGATTTCGGAGAATGTCGGCCGCGTCGTCGTGTCGACCGGCGCCGGCGATCTCGCCACCGCGTCGAACAGCAATCTCGGCGGTACGGTCGAAACCTATTCGTCGGCGCCGCTCGACAAGTTCGGCGTCCAGGTCGGCCAGACCGTCGGTAGCTTCGACACGTCGCGGACTTTCGTACGGATCGATACCGGCGCGTTCGGTGTCGACGGCAACAGTTCGGCCTATGTCTCGGCGGCGCGCCAGCACGCCCGCGCCTGGGATTTCAACGGCACCCAGGGCGGCTATCAGGCCAACGCCAAGTTCGTCAACGACCGCAAGGCCGGCAAGCTGACGCTCTATTTCGACTATAACGACATGACGCAGCCCAACGAGGACGCGACCACCTTCTTCAAGCCGTCCGCGGGCGGCACCGCGACCCCGGTCCAGCTCTATACGCCTTATACCAAGCCGTTCTTCTATCCCGATCTCGCCACCTACCGGACGTCCTATCTGAGCGCGCTGGGCAATTCGCCGGCGGCGCAGGGCGGCAATTACCGCAATTATTATTCGGACGCGCAGCGGACCGATTACCTGCTCTATATGCGTTATGACGCGCATCTGTCGGACCGCGTGACCTGGTCGACCACCGGCTATTTCCACCACAATGACGGCGCCGGCGTGGTGGCCGGTCCGCTCGGCCAGTCGATCACTACCGCGCAGCCTTATCTCGACCCCAATTATGCTGCCGCCGTCGCGGCCAAATGCCAGTTTGGCACCAACGGTAATGGCGTTCGTCCCGCGGCGTGCACGACGATGACCGACGCCCAGGCGCAGGCGGTCGGGGCCGCTTTGGTCGCGGCGACCGGCGGTTCGGGCCTGATCACCCGCACCACCGAATATCGCATCGACCGCGGCGGCATCATCTCCGCGCTCAACCTGGAGGTCGGCAACCACAAGATCGAGTTGGGCGGCTGGTTCGAGCGCAACAGCACGACGCAATATCGCCGCTGGTACGCGGTCGACATCAACAATCCCGCCTCGAGCACGCCGTACATCCGTCCGCTCGACGCCCAATCGCCCCTGTTCACGCAATATCAGGGCGAGGCGCGGATCAACGAATTGCAGCTTCATTTGCAGGACAGCTGGCAAGTGACCGGCAAGCTGCTGGTCAACGCCGGGTTCAAGACCAGCGCGCAATGGGCCAATGGCTGGTTCCCCGTGCAACCCAAGCCCGGCTCGCTGTCGGGCCTGACCGGCGGCCTGCCCCAGGGCAGGATCGATACCAAGAACTGGTTCCTGCCCGCATTCGGCGCCAATTATAATTTCAACGGCCACGAACAGCTCTATTTCAACGTCCAGAAGAATCTGCGCCAATATCAGGCCTATCTGGCCGGCGGCGGCGGACCCTGGTTCACCGGCAGCCAGGCCGCGTTCAACGCCTTCGCCGATCAGGGCAAGCCGGAGAGCAGCTGGACCTATGAAGGCGGTCTGCGCACCAGCCGCGGCTTCGGCAACGGCATCGGCTTCGACGCGCAGGTCAATTACTATCACGTCGTCTTCAACAACCGCTTGCTGGCGATCTCGACCAATCCGGGCGGCATCGCCGGCGGCCAAATCACCGGCGGTACGTCGATTCTGGTCAATGTCGGCGACGTCCATACCGACGGTGTCGACGCCGCCTTCACTTTCCGCGTCGGCCGTACCTTCTCGCTCTACAATGCCACGTCGTACAATCTGTCCAAATATCAGAGCGACTATACATCCACCGCGACCGGCATCGGCGCTGCGACCGGCACCTGTATCGGCGGCTATCTGGTGACCGCCGGCGTCGTGCCGACCTGCGGCAAGCAGCTGCCCGGCACGCCGAAATGGATGAACAAGACCGTCGCGACTTTGTCGGTCGGGCCGTTCGAGGCGCAAGTGATCGGCGATTTCGTCGGCCGCCGCTTCGCCACCTTCACCAACGACGCCAGCGTGCCGTCCTATTTCCTGACCTCGCTGCGCCTCGCCGCCAAGCTGCCGGACAATATCCTGCCGCTGCGCAAATTGGAGGTCTCGCTCAACGTCACCAACCTGACCGACCGCAAGGGCGTGTCGACCCTGTCGATCGGATCGGCGACCAACAATTATTCGGCCTATCCGATCGCGCCGCGGCAATGGTTCCTGACGCTGTCGGCGGCCTATTGACGACGGTCCGCTTTCGGGGAGTTCATCCCGAAAGCGGACGTCATGTCCCAGAGCTCGAGGTCTAGCTCTTACCAGCCAAAGGTCACGCCGGCGCGACCACCGGTCGAGCCCTTGACGGTCGACCCTGCAAAACCGCCGCTCACCCAGACGTGGTCGGAGACCCGAGCTATTGCTGAGCCGGCGAAGCCCTGTTCGCCACGATAGGTCGCCAGATTGAAGGACACGGCGAACGTGGTGTTGGGCGGCATCACCGTGCCGCCTAGCGCCATGGCCGCCGCGATGCCGCCCTCGGCCTGCCGCGCCCGCCGGGCGAGCACCACGGTTCCCTGCTCGAGCGCACCAACGCGGCCTTCGATCAGCGTAGCGCGCGTTTCGAGTGCGGAGGTCCGTCCGCCAAGTCCGGAAAGCATGCCGATGTCCAATGCGGATGTCGCCAGATTGCCGAGCCCATCGGTCGTGATCAGCTTCAGTGCGCCGGTCTGTGCAAGCAAGCTGGCCGACGAGACGACGCCCGCCAGCGTCACCGTCGACCCCGCATTGCCGAGAGCGACTTGTCCCGCGCGCGAGGTCGCTACGCCGTCGCCGATCGCGACGCTGCCTGCTTGATCCGCCATCGCCATATTGCCCAGCGCGATGGCGCCCTGGCCAGTGGCACTGTTCTGGTTGCCGATCGCGATCGCGCCCTGGCCGATGGCGCTATTGGTGTTGCCGAGCGCGACCGCTCCCTGGCCCGTGGCGACATTGGGATCGCCGATCGCGACCGCGCCGTTGCCCGACGCGACATTGCCGGCGCCGATAGACACCGCTTTGCCGTTGATCGCCCTGGCGGCATCGCCGATCGCTACCGAAGAGTCGCCGCTTGCGACGCTGGAGGGGCCGACGGCAATCGCGTTGACGCCGGTCGCGTCGGGTGCCGGGCCGGTGGCGTTGGACCGGAAATATTTTCCGTTGGCCAATGCCGTGTCGGCGGTTGTCTGTGCCGTGGCTGCGTTGGCGAGCGCCGTATCCGCTGTTGCCTGCGCCATTCCCGCGTTGGTCAGCGCGGTATTGGCGGTGGTCTGGGCCGCTCCCGCGTTGGTGAGCGCCGCATCGGCGGTAGCCTGCGCCGCACCCGCGCTGCCCGCGCCGGCGGTGGCCGCCGTCAGCGCGGCGTTGGCTGTAGCCTGAGCGGCATCCGCCTTCGCTTCCACAACGTCGAGTTGGCCCTTGTTGACGGCGTCGAACGCATCGATGCCGGCGGCAACATTGACGACACGGCGTTCGCCGCCAACCAGCCCGACCGAAACGCTATTGGCTTGATCGGCCACCGAGCCATTGCCTAAAGCGACGCTGTTAATGGCGGTCGCCTGGCTACTAGCACCGATCGCGGTCGTGAAATCTTCGGTTGCTTTGGCATTGTTGCCTACAGCGGCAGAGTCGCGATTTTCTGCTCTGGCAGCATGGCCGTACGCTACACTGCCAATACCCTTGGCCACGCTTTGTGCGCCAAACGCGCTACTGTCATTCCCCAGCGCCAGGGTGCCGGCACCATAGGCAGCGCTGTAATCTCCGGAAGCCCTGGTGTAGGAGAAATTGTTGGAATTATATCCCCCCGTCGCCGTGCTGTAATTTCCGAACGCATTGACGCCGTTGCCGACCGCGGTGCTGGCATCCCCCGATTTCGCGGCATAGCCGAGCGCCGTACCGAAAAATCCCGCCTTGGTCCCTGCGCCGATGGACACCCCGAAATTAGTCGCCTCTGCAGTCCGCCCCAGCGCAACGCCATATTCGCCAGTCACCTTGCTCTCGCGGCCGACAGCAACGCCGTCGGAATGGCTGACCGACGCATCCTTGCCGATAGCGATCGAATAGGCGCCTGACGCCGCCGAATTGGCGCCGAGCGCGGTGGCGTAGATCTGGTCCGCTTTGGCCCCCGCGCCCAGTGCGACGGCGTCGTCCGCCGATGCGGTCGCGTCATTGCCGAACGCGTTCGCCGCGCCGATCGCAATCGAACGCGTGCCCGTTGCGGTCGCTTTATTACCCAAAGCGACCGAGGACATCCCGCTCGCGTCGGCGATATAGCCGACCGCGGTGGCGAAGGTCCCCGCGTTCGACGAACTCCCGATGGCCGTCGCAAAGCCGGTCGCCAGCGAATCGTTCCCGACGGCCACAGTCCCGCTTTGACTCGCCCGCGCGCGCACACCGATCGCCAGCGTTCCATAGGCGCCGGACGACGCATCCATGCCGATGACGGTTGTTTCGCCGTAAGGGGCGAGGGCGCGCGCGCCGATCGCGATCTGGCCGGAGGTGGCGTTGTTCGGGATCGAATTGTCACCGGCCAGACTGCCATTGCCGATGGCGATCGCATCGGCGAGCCCGGCCCGCGCGTCGATCCCGTTGGCGACGCTGTTGTCGCCCGCCGCTTGCGCATTGAACCCGGTCGCGGTCGCACCGTCGCTCGTTGCCCGGCTGCTCGATCCGACCGCTGTCGCGTGAACGCTGGTCGCGTTCGCGTTCTGGCCAACCGCCGTTGCCGCGATCCCCGAAGCCGCTGAATTGCCGCCGAGCGCGGTGGCGCGGTCGAGTGTCGCGGCGGCGTTGAACCCGAGCGCTACGGTCTCAAGACCGGTGGCATTGGCAAAAGACCCGCCAGCAAAGGCGTTGGCTGAATTCGCCGACGCATAGGCGCCGATCGCGGTCGCATTGCCGGCATTGGCGACGGTGGTACGTCCCACCGCCGTCGCGCCGTCGCCGCTTGCATTGGCCCCTGCGCCGATACCGGTGGATGCCTCGCCTGTGGCCGTGGCGCTCGATCCGCAGGCCGTGTCGTTATTGCCCGGCGTGATCGTCCCGGCAGGGACGCCGGTCGTGTTTTGGCAGTTTACATCCTGCGCCTGCGCGGTGCCCGGCAAGGCAAGACCTGCAATCAGCGCGAGCGGTGCTGCGCCGACGAGAAACGATGTGACAGTACGCATGCTGATTATCCCCTGTTGCGGTCGATCATTCGACCCGCAGCAGCAAGCGCGCAGCGTCCGCCACGTCCGCGGTATCGCCTTGCCCCCGACCGCTGCTTCACCTACGAAAAACAGCCCAAATCATTCGGACGGCGAGCAGGACGAGGAACGACCGCGATTCCGGACACCGCATCCGAAAATAATTTCTCCGGAGGCGCCGACACGCTGATGGGAGTGCTCTATTCAGAGCTGCGCGCGATCGCCCGACGCGAGCATTTCCGCGCTGGCGGTGGCCAGACGCTCCAGACGACGGCTCTGATTTCAGAGGCCTATATCAAGCTGAAACGGCGCGACGGCTGGGAGAGCGAATCGCACTTCCTCGGCTGTGCCGCGACCGCGATCCGGCACATTCTGATCGACGCGGCGCGCGCCCGGCTGACGTCGAAGCGCCACGCCCTCGAATATTCCTTTACCGAGAGTATCGATTCACCCGGTGCGGGGGTGCCCGAGGATCGCGACGTCATTCGCCTCGGCGATGCGTTGAAGGCGCTGTCCGAGCTTGACCCCAATCTTGCGCAGTTGATCGATTGCCGGTTCTTCGCCGGGCTGAGCGAGGAAGAGACCGCGAGCGTGCTGGGCGTAACCGACCGGACAGTGCGCCGTTGGTGGGTGCAAGCGCGCGCCTGGATCCACCACGAGATGGCTGTTGCCTAGAGCGTGATGACGTGAGTTTGACCCGCCGTGACGGAGCGGATTTTGGCGCAGGGCGAGGAACGAGGAGCGGAGCGATGCGAATGCATCGTGACCGACGAGAGACGCTGCACTGCGTCAAAAGGCGCCCGCCGCTTTGCGGTTGTCCGGGCGCGCCCGCTGGTCTGCGTCGCGGTCCTTGCGCGTAGCGCCGCTACGCGCTGCACACCGCTCCTTGCCAGCGAACACGCCCGGGCAATCACGACGGGGCAAACTCACGTCATCACGCTCTAGTGACCCGCGCGCGCAATGCGGGCACGCAGCGCCGGCAACGACGCCAGAAATGACGTTCCCGACGAACCGGCCTGAGTAAAGAGCGCTTCGGCCTTGATGAGGGCCTGTCTGGCCTCAGCTAAGCGCCCTTCATTCAAGCGAATGACCGCAAGTGTTCGCGCGAGTGCGCCTTGCGGCAGGCTCGGCTTCTTCATTGCGCCGATCGGCGAGGCCACGTCGTCCAGGGCGCGTTCGGCTGCGGCGGTGTCGCCGGTCTCCGCGGCCGCTTCGGCAATCCCCAGGCCGATGAACAATGTGGGCACAGCCGCCGGGCCCAGATTCTCCACCGCCATCGGCCGTGCTTCGGTGAAAGCGCGAAGCGCTTCAGGGAACTTGCCCAGCGCCAAACGGGCGCGGCCTAGTTGCAGCAGATCGACGGCGAGGCCGGCCGACTGACCGAACACTGCGCGTCGCTGCGCCGCGACTTGCTGGAAAATCGCCTCGGCATGCTCCGCTTGATTGAGCTTCAGCAACCGGACGCCTCGTAGCTGAGCAATAGCCAGCCCCTGCATACTGCCCTGCTGGCCGGTGCGGGTAAGGATGGCGTCGGCACGGGCGAAAACGGCGGGCATAGCGTCGAGCTGGTTGGCCTCGACCATGTAAACCAGCAGGTTATTGTATATTGTCAGCAGGTCGCGATGGTTCTCCGCATAGACAAGATCGGCCTGCGGCAATGTGGCAGTCAGCAGCCGGATTGCCTCTTCAACCCTGCCGGTGCGGCGCAGCAATTGGGCCCGGTCACTGTTGATCTCGACCAACTCTGACCGAAAGCGCTCCGGATCGGCGCGAAAGACTGCCTCGGCGGCGTCGAGCAGCGGCGCCATTTCATCGGTCTTGTTCATCGCCGCGGCAGACGAGGCCAGCCGCATACGCATCTGCGCAGTCGCGATCGGATCGTCCCGGCCAATCTGCTTCGCCATTGCCTGGCGGATCAAGCTGTCGGCGCCGGCAGCGTCCTCGAGGTTGACGTAGAGATCGAACAAGGTGGTGATGAGCGTCGCCGATCGCGCGCTGGTGTCGAGTGATCCGACGAGCCGCTCTGCCGTCTGGTCGAGCATCTGCTTTACCGTCGCTCCTTCGCCCGCTGAGGTCGCGGTATCGCGGAACATGACCGTCAACATGCGGACGATCGATTCGGACCGTCGCGCCTCCGCCAGTGCGACGTCGCGTTCGATCGCGGTCTGGCGCGCCTGCCACGCGATCCCGCCGGCACCGATCAACAGCGCCGCGAGCGCGGCGGCGGCGGCGCCGACCGCGATCCGGTAGCGGCGCACGAAGCGCCCCACGGCATAGCCAGTCGACCCGGCGCGGGCGCGCACCGGCTTCAATTCCAGATGCCGCCGGATGTCGTCGGCGAGTTCGGTCACACTGCGATAGCGGTCGAGCGGGTTGCGGCGCATCGCCTTCATCACGATCGCATCGATATCGCCGGCGACGGCACTGGCCGGGAACGGCATCTTACCAGAGGCTGCCAGGCGGCTTGGCAAAGGGGGGTCGTCGTTGAGCACGCGCCGGATGATCGACGGCAAAGACGCTCCCTCATCGCGCCACGGTCCGCGGCCGGCCACCAGTTCGAACAGCACCGCGCCCAACGCATAAACGTCGGTCGCCACCGTCGTGGCCGCATTGTCCAACTGCTCGGGAGCCGCATAGTCCGGTGTCATCAGCGCCGCGGTGGTCGCCATCGCCGCGTCTTCATCGATGATCCGGGCGATGCCGAAATCGAGCAGTCGGGGCCGGCCGGCTTCGTCGACGAGGATGTTCGATGGCTTGAGGTCGCGGTGGATGATGAGATTGGCATGGGCAAAGACGACCGCATCGCATACCTCACAAAACAGCTTGAGCCTGGCGGCGAGCGGAGCGGTATGATCGCGGCACCAGGCGTCGATCGGTTGGCCGGAGACGAACTCCATCGCCATATAGGGGCGGCCATCCGGCGCGACGCCGCCGTCGATCAGCCGGGCGATACCCGGATGCTCGAGGCTGGCCAGCAACCGGCGTTCGCGATCGAATAGTTCGGCGCGCGCCACCGCTTCGGGGCGGAGCAGTTTGAGCGCGACACGCTGCTCGAAGTCGCTCGATCGGCGATGGGCCAGATAGACCTCGCCCATACCACCGCGGCCGATCAGCCGCTCGATCTCGAACCCGCCCACGCATTCTCCAGGCGTCAACGAGCTATAGGTCAATGCAGACTGCGGCGCGTCGAGGGGCGGCGCGGCGCCGTCGAGGATGCCTTGCGCCGCGCTGGCATCGAGCAACAGCTGGACCTTCGCGGCGACCGAACGGTCCTCCAACATTGTCAGCCGGCGCGTGCGTTCTTCGCGCGGCAAATCCACGAGGTCGTCGAACGTGGCCTGAATTAGCGCCCATTGCGTCTTCGTCGTTTGGCCTGTCACGTGCCCCTCCCCGTTCCGAGGCGCAAGAGCGCCGGAGGCATGGTTGTTTCGTGCAAAGGCGGCCGGGTCAATCGAACAGGAGGAATTGAATCGCAGGACAAATTCGTGCGGTGCCTGGGAGCGCACTGCGCCGATAGCGATCCGCGCGAACGAAACGGCTTTCGCCTATCCGATCGCGCCGCGGCAATGCCATTTCGCGCAGTGCGTCGCGGATTAGCGCGTGGACCTGGCGGGGCGGCATGTGGGCGAGTTGGCCGAGTGTATGGCGTCGGGCGAGCCGTTCGGCGACGAGATAGCCGATATAATAACCCGATCGCCAGGGCAGACCACGCGCGGCCACGGCCTTATTCCCGTAGGTGAAATAGGTTCGGTAGACGTCCGGGTCGATCTGATCGAGATGCGCGAGCAGGTCCGCGGCGATTCTTGACCTCAAGGGCGCCGCTCGTTGCGAAAGGTCGGCAGGCAGCATCAGCGCCTGCTCGATCGTCGCGCCGCGGGTCAGCGCCCGGCTGGCATAGGTCGCGAGCCCTTCCGCCCAGAGCGTGCGCCACAGCGGCTGGCGGTCGGCATCGTCGTCGCTGAAGCCGCCGGCCATGAAATGGTAACGGTGGAACATCTCGTGAGCGATGAAGACGGGAAGCGCGATGAGGCTCCGCTCGCCGTCAAGCGCATCCACCCCCAGGACGAGGGATCGCTGTCCGTCGACGATACGGCCGGCACCATCGAACTGGCCCAGGCTGTCGGTGAGATAGATCGGGAAGTCGCAGCGAAAGCCGTCGAGTTTGCGGAACGATGCCTGCGTACGGTCGACCAATTGGCGCAACGTGACCATCAGTCCGGCACGCGTCTGGCTTTCTCGCGCCGAGGCCAATGAGGCAAGGATGAGCGCATCCATATTCTGGGCGGGCGAGAGATCGAGCACCTGCGGTGCATAGAGACCCGGATACCTCGCGATGATGCCTTGCCGGAACGCCTTCAGCTGATCGGCCGGTGGCAGGTCGGCGGTGCGATGCGACAGCGTATCGGCGGGCGTATAGGCATCGATCACGCGACAAGGCGAGGCATGGACGGCCCATGGCACCAGCAGGCACCAGACCGTCACCAACAACTTGCTTTTCCGAGGTAGTTTCCACGACATCATGGACATGCAGTCTGCCCGCCGCTGGGTTCATGATCGAGCCGTCTAACCCGGAGAGCGAGCGAATGTAAGCGGCGTCGCGGAGGCAGGGCGACCGAAAATGGCGTTGTTCCGCCGCCACACGTTCGAAAGGATATGTGGAGTGGGCGGCGGCTGAAGCTTTTGTGCTTGCGCCTTATCCCGATTTGGTCCCTTTTGCCGCTGCAGGAGAGCGATGCTTGAGGGCCGTAAAGGGAGACGGCTCAATGAATCGCCTACGCATCACACAACGCACCTCTGTCGCCAGCCTGGCGCTGATCGCTGGCCTGTCGGCAATGCCGGCATTTGCCCAGGACACCGCCGGCGCCACCCCCACAGCAGCAGCATCCGACGCGAGCGACGAAATCGTCGTCACCGGATCGCGCATTCGCCGTAGCCCGTTGGATAGCGACAAACCCGTCGTCACCGTTGACGAGGCAGCGATGGCCAAGACCGGCCTGAGTTCGGTCGCCGACGTGCTTCAACGCCTGCCCAGCGCGGGCGGCGGGCTGAACACCAAGGTCAACAATGCCGGCAATATTGGCGGTCCGCCGGACGGCACCGGCGTCAGCTCGGGCTCGGCGGAAATCGACCTGCGCTATCTCGGCGCCAAGCGCACGCTCGTGCTGGTCGACGGCTTGCGGTTCGTCAACGGATCCGCCGCGGGCGGCATCCCGGCCTCGGTCGATCTCAACGAAATCCCGACCAACATGATCGAGCGGGTCGAAGTGCTCCAGTCCGGCGCCTCCCCGCTCTACGGCTCGGACGCGGTCGCCGGGGTGGTGAACATCATCACCCGCCAGGCGCAGAAGGGCCTCAAGGCGTCGGCGCAATTCGGCACCTATCGTCAGGGCGATGGCCATACCACCGACCTCCAGTTGAGCTACGGCATCCAGTCGCCGTCGACCGGCACGTCGCTGGTGTTCGGCGGCACCTATACCAAGCAGGAAGCGGTGAGCACCGCCAACCGCGCGATCTCGCTGTTCCCGACCGCGGGCATCACGTCTTGCGCGGTGGCGACCAGCGGCTGCAGCAGCGCCATTCCCAATGGCCGATACGACGTGCTCGGCCAGAGCCTGACGCTGGTCGCGCCGGTGGTCGGTCGCAAGCCGGTCTATCCGACCGATTTCCGCGCTTATACCAATGCCGACAGGTTCAACTTCGCGCCGTACAATTACCTGATCACGCCGAACGAGCGCATCGGCGGGTTCTTCAATTTCAAGCAGGAATTGTCGAGCTCGGTCAATTTGCGGGTCAAATTGGTCTATAATCATCGCCACTCGACCACAGAGGCGGCGTTCCTGCCGCTGTTCA
Organism: Sphingomonas sp. P4_G3; assembly: GCF_056401105.1. NCBI lineage: Bacteria > Pseudomonadati > Pseudomonadota > Alphaproteobacteria > Sphingomonadales > Sphingomonadaceae > Sphingomonas > Sphingomonas sp. P4_G3. Next base: position 68,745 of record NZ_JBFUJZ010000011.1, on the reverse strand, counting down.
TCGGGCCCGACGCCGGCAACGGCAATCTGCTCGATACGATTTCGGTCGATGCCACCAACCCCTTCAATCCGTTCGGCGTGACCTTGTCATCGGGCGCCGACGGCACGCCGGCCAATTATTCGACCATCCGGCGGCGCTTCGTCGAAGGCGGGCAGCGTGTCTTCACGCAAGACGTCAACACCTTCTCCGGGACCGTCACGGTCGATGGCTCGTTCTTCCTCGGCTCCAAGAAATGGTATTGGGACGCCAATGCCGTGCTCGGCCTGAACGATGCCCATCAGCTGTTCACCGGCAACCTCAACGCGGCAAAACTCGCCCGGGCACTGGGTCCGGTCGCGAATTGCACCGGGGACTGCGTGCCGTTCAACATCTTCGGTGGTGCGGGCTCGATCACCCCGGCGATGCTCAATTACGTGACGTTCGATGAACGCGACAAGAGTTTGCAACGGCTGTACGATTACACAGCCAATCTGTCGGGCGAGCTGTTCGACCTGCCCGCCGGCCCGGTCGGAATCGCCATTGGCTACGAACATCGCGTCCAGAAAGCGAGCTACGATCCCGATCCGGTGATCGTCGCCGGACTCGGCGCCGACGTCCCGACCAGCCCGGCGCGCGGCGGCTTCAATGTCGACGAAGTCTATGGCGAGCTCCGCGTGCCGATCCTTGCCGACACGCCGTTCTTCTATCGTCTCGAACTCGACGGCGCAGTCCGCCATTCGGACTATTCGTCGTTCGGCAGCAGCACCACCTTCACCGCATCGGGCCTGTGGAAGCCGGTCGCCGATCTGCTGTTCCGCGGCGGTTATGCCGAGAGTCTTCGCGCGCCGAGCATCGGCGAGCTCTATGCCGGCCTGTCGCGCAGCGACGCGACGATCAACGACCCCTGCACCAGCGGCGCCGGCGGCTTGTTTCCGACCAACGCGACGGTCAGGGCGAATTGCATCGCCAATGGCGTACCGGCGAACGGCAGCTATAACGACCCGACCGGCGGACAGCTCGGCGTATTCTCGAAGGGCAATTCAGCGCTGAAGCCGGAAACCGCCAAGACCTTCACTGCGGGCGGGGTGTACAGCCCGAGCTGGTCGAAAGGCTGGGCGTCGGCGCTCAGCCTGGAGGTCAATTACTATAATATCAGTCTGAAGAATGCGATCGACTCGGTCCCGGCGTCGCTAACGCTGGCCCGCTGCGCGTTCAACGCCGACCCGATCAGTTGTTCCGCGATCAAGCGCACACCAAGCGGCACGATCGCGGGCATCAGCGCGGGGTTGCTCAACCTCAACGCGATCAAGACCGACGGGCTCGACGCCACCTTCATCTATCGCTCGCCCAAGATCCGCGGCGGGACGATCGGGCTGACGGCCAATGCCGCCTATCTCCTCAAGTACAATGTCGCGCCGCCATCGGCGCCGGTCCAGGTCTGCGCCGGGACCGAACGCTGCCTGGCGACCGATCAGGCATTTCCGCGCTTCAAGCTGAACAGCACGATCGACTGGTCGATGCCCGCGTTCGGCGCATCGTTCACCGCGCGCTACATCAGCGCGGTGACCGAAGGGAACGGCCATGTCATGTCCGCGACTTTCTATGGCGACGTGCAGCTTTATTATTCGCCGGCCTGGATGGATCATAACATGCGGCTGACGGTCGGCGTGAACAATGTGTTCAACAAGACACCGCCGATCTGCAGTTCGTGCGACAGCGCGAACTTCGATCCGACGACCTACGATATCCCGGGTCAATTCGGTTATGCGCGGCTGTCCTACGGGTTCTGATCGTCATTGACGGTGACGGGCGGGTCTGGCTGAACGGAATTCAGCCATTCTCGCCCGTTACTGCACATGCCGCCGGCGCACCCTGACGCCTAGGGGCGCAGTTCCTTGCGATACGTCACGAACGTCGCGGGCACTTTCAGCGGATGCGGATAGGGCCGGCTGCCGTCCGTTTGCCGGTATCCCCGCCGCTCGTAATAGGCGATCAAGCGGGCCTTGTGCTGCAGCACCTCGATGATCGCGTGGGTTGCGGCGAACGCTTCGACGGCCAACAGCTCGGCGTGTCCGAGGAGTTGGCCTCCCAAGCCTTTGGCTTGCAGGGACGGATCGACGCTCACCAGACGGATTTCGCATTGCCCTGGTGGCACCGCCACCACCAGCGAGGATCCGACCACGCGCCCCGCGATCTCGGCCACCGATAGTCGCGCATTGGCTGCGCCGAGCTGGACCTCCAAATCGCCACGACTGACACGCTCGCCCTCGGGCAATTCCCCTTCGTGCGACCAGCTCGCCGAGGCAGAGCGTCCGCGATAGGCGCGTTGGATTACCGCCTGAAGCTCGTCCAGGTCAGAAAGCTCGGCCGGTCGGATGATCACGCGAGGAGTGTCCACTGCGGTAGATTAGCGCGCTCACCTTAGTGAGGGGTTATGGTTCCTTCACCATAGATTAGTTAGTCTGGCGATTATCGGAATGGCATGGAACACAATATGTTAGAGCAGTTGCGGCGGTTGCATGCGGATATTCTGGCCAAGCTCGACGAACTGGATGCACTGACGAGCTTGCCGCAACCGCCGATGGATCGACTGCCAGCGCTCAGGCAGGCGCTGACCCGCAGCAGCAGAGCGCGAACGATGCTGCTCGAGCGCGCCTATGACCAGCTGATCGCGGATGTTCCTCCCGCGAGAAAGGCCGGGCTGGAATTGCTCAGAGCGCAAGGCAAGGACAATTTGATCACGTCGACCCAGCACATCGGCTCGTGGACCTTGCGGCAAATCGCCGACCGCTGGCCTGATTATTGCGCCGCCTCGACCAAGATACGGGCAGACATGCGCCAGCGGATCAGGAGCGAGAAGGAGTTGATCTATCCTTTGCTTGCCGAGACTACTCAATCGTCACAATAATATAGGCATTGGCGAATGCAGGGAGGATTAGATGGTTCATTGGCTTCCGGTGGTAATCGGCGTGGTTGTCGCAATCGGCCTCGCGCTAGGTGGGCTCTTTTATGCGCGCTCCAAAAAGGCTGACGCGAAGGGTGAGCTCGGGGATTTTATTGATCATGGCAGCCAAGGCGGTTGAAGGTCGAATTGGGATTTATGCACGTGGCGCGGTAATTGCGGCCAGGTTAGATGTGTTTAGTAAACGGTCACCGAAATACACATCTGCCGCGCGTGCCATCAGCCTAATCCGAACCGCGCTGTTCGTGAGTGAGGCGTAACCACGGATGACGCCGCCGGTAATGAGCTACTCGCCGCCACCGTCCTATATAGGTGAGGCCACAATGGTCCGTGCTCGGACATCGAGGTAAGCGGAGGCGATCGATGACTGTTCGTGCGAATGAGGTGGGGCGGCACCGCGTTGTCATCGTTGGCGCAGGCTTTGGCGGTCTGTGGGCGGTAAAAAGCCTGAAAGGCGCGCCGGTCGACATCACCGTTATCGATCAGCGCAACCATCATCTGTTCCAGCCGCTGCTCTACCAGGTCGCCACGGCAGCGCTGGCCCCATCCGAAATAGCGTGGCCAATCCGATCGATGCTGCACGATCGCCGCGACGTCACCACCATCCTCGCCACCGTAACCGGTGTGGATAAAGCGGGTCGTGCCGTGCAGCTCGCGGACGGCAACCGGATTCCCTATGACACGCTGATCCTCGCGACCGGCGCTCGGCATGGCTATTTCGGCCATGACGAGTGGGAAGAGTTCGCGCCCGGCCTCAAGACGATCGAGGACGCCACTGCCATCCGCGGCCATATCCTCGCGGCGTTCGAGGAGGCGGAGCGCGAAACCGATCCCGTTCGGCAGCAGGCCCTGCTGACCTTCGCGATCATCGGCGCCGGTCCCACGGGCGTCGAACTCGCCGGCACGATCGCCGATCTTGCCCATGATACGCTCCCGCGCGACTTCCGCGCGGTCGATACGCATCGTACCAAGGTACTGCTGGTCGAAGCCGGGCCCAAGGTGCTCAACGGCTATCCCGACGGTCTTTCGAACTATGCCAGGAACGCGCTGGAGAAACTCGGCGTCGATGTCTGCCTTGGCGCGCCGGTGACGCAGATCGAGCGGGGCGCCATCACGTTCGGCGATCGGCGGGTCGAGGCGCGGACGATCGTCTGGGCCGCGGGCGTGCGCGCCTCGCCTGCCGCGGACTGGCTGGGGGCGGCGGCCGATCGCAACGGCCGGATCGTAGTCGAACCCGACCTCAGCGTGTCCGGCCATCCGGAGATTTTCGCCATTGGCGATACCGTCTCGGTCAAGGCGCCCGACGGCTCGCCAGTGCCGGGGATCGCGCCGGCCGCCAAGCAGGAAGGGGCGTTCGTCGGCGAGACGATCCGGCGGCGGCTCACCGGCAAGGCCGAAACCGGGCCGTTTCGCTACCATCACCAGGGCAGTTTGGCGCAGATCGGCAAGCGCAAGGCGGTGATCGATTTCGGCCGGATCAGGCTGCGCGGCGCGATCGCCTGGTGGCTGTGGGGAATCGCCCACATCTATTTTCTGGTCGGGGTGCGCGCGCGGCTCAGCGTGGCGCTCAATTGGCTATGGATTTACACGCGGAATCAGCGTGCTGCCCGGCTCATCACGCAATCGAAGGGCGAAGCCGCGATCGACTGATGCCGCTTTCATACTTCCCCCAACCCAAGTTGCCCTTCGCCGGAAATTTGAGGATTTATGCACGTGGCACCCTAATTGGATTGGTGATCTGAACTTGGCGCGGCAGTCATGCGGTCGCGCAACCAATCCAGCCATGGCCCTGACGAACTCTTCATCGAGCGGCTCCGCCATATGGTGATGGGTAACTACGCAAACGAGTTTCGAAGTGCCCGGCAACGCGCTAACGTCTGGGTGAAAGCAGGGGACGCGGCAGGGGGCGAGTTTGTCAGCGGCGATCGACTTCACGTATCAATACGGCTTCGCCTCGAACGTCGCGCTCGCATCAGGCAAGCCGCAATTGTCCCTGGCGACCTGTGATGCGAGCCAAGCCAAGCCCTATTTCTTCGATGGCCGCGTCCGTCAGCCGCGGATCATGGGCGAGATGCTCTACACCCTGAGCGATGTCGTCCGGACGCACTTCTTTCTCCCGCGCCCCGCGATCCTCGATCCCGTCCTGACCAGCAACGAGACCATGCTGCGGCTCGAAGGATTCAGTGGTTGCTGCGGGGTCTATGCCCGGGTCGATCTGCCCGCAGAGGCATTTGACGGCGAATGCCACGGGCGCGGCACCACCAATGTCGATTTCAACACGCCGATGCGCAATGCGCTGCTCCGGTTGCGAGATGAGGAGGATGTGCAGTTCGCGGTCGGCGCGGATGAAGTGGTGCTGAGCAAGGGCAACGAACAGACGATCGAGAAAAAGGTCAAGCTGCCGCTGCGCTGGATCAAGGGGTTCAGCGAGGTTCAGGCATACCAGCCGCGGCTGCAATTGCGCGCAGAGGTGAGCGCCGCCGAAGCGCTGCGCTTCGTGCGTACGTTGCCGAAGGCGGCCAAGCCGAAGATGCCGAGCTACGCGGTCCCGACGGGCCGCGCGCTGAGGCTCAGCCAGCGCCCGGCGCCGGGCGCGGTTCCGATCCTCGGCACGCATCGCGTCAAGGTGATCGAGCCGTTGCTGCCGCGCGCGCAGAGTCTGAGAATCTGGTCCGACGATGAAAGCGGCGCCAGCGCCTGGGAAGTCCGCTACCCGATCGGCGCCTTTTTCCTGATGATCAGCCCCGAAGTGTTTCGCGGCTTTTCGGGCGAGGGACAGATCCTTACGGCCTTGGCCAATCCGCCGTCCGATGCGATCCTGTCGAAAGTCCGTGCGAGCCTGAAATGGCAATCGCAGCTCGACGCCGCCGCGCTCGGCACAACGCTCGGCCTCGACGAGACTGAGGTGACCTCGGCACTTGCCGTGCTCGGCAGCCGCGGGCTGACTGGCTACGATGCCGATGCGCAGCATTATTTCCATCGCGAGCTGCCGTTCGATCTCGACAAGGTCGAGGAGATGCAGCCGCGGCTCGGCAATGCGCGTAAGTTGATCGAGCAGGGACTGGTCAAACGGATCGCCGGCGATCCCGCGACCGCGACCTACGAGGTACAGGGTACCGGCACGATCCATCGCGTCCGTCTCACGGGCGAGCAGCACAGCTGCACCTGTCCGTGGTTCAGCAAATATCAGGGCCAGCGCGGCCCTTGCAAGCACATCCTCGCGGCGTCGCTCGCGCAGGAGGACAACGAGAAGGACGCGGCTGCTCGATGACGCCAGAAACGCTCGAAGCGCTGATCCTCGACAGCGAGGATGCGCTGCAGGTGGCGCACGCGTTCACCGGGTTGGACGAGAAAGAGCGCGCGAAACTCTCGACCACCGCGCAGAAGATCTATCGTCAGCTCTATCAGAGCAAGGCCGACAAGAGTGCCTCACCGCGCCTTGCGGCATTGCTCACCGCGCGCGGCCCGAACACGTGGACGTATTGGAGCGCCCGCGAAACTCGTAACGCGCTACTGGCGATGTTCGCCGTCGGTCCAGTCTCGGCAGTCAAGAAGCGCGATATCTTCGTCTGGCAAGAACATATGCCACCGCTCGACATCATCTTGCGCGACCGACGACCTGAATGGCTCGACGACTGGATCGCGCACATGCTCGACAGCGAGAGCAACCGTCTCGATTTCGCGATCCTGCGCGGCTGGGTGCGTGACGGGATTTGCCGCAAGCCCGAGGTGGACGGCTATTATCGCATGTTCGCCTGGTATTTGATGCGGACCAATATCCATGATCGCAAGGCACCACCGGTCCCACCGATCACCGTGCAATTGCTCGCTGATCCCGGTCTGCTTCCTGACATCGACGGGCTGTTCCGGGTCGAGAACATCGCCTTCAACACCAATGCCTGGCTGACCAAAGGTGCCGGCGACGATTATGAGACCTGGACCGAAGCGCTGGTCAAGCTGTCCACTGCCGGCCACGTCGATCGCGAGCACCTGCTTGGCCTCGCGCTGGCGGGGCTGACGCTCGACCTCAAGCAGAACCAATTGTCGGGCTTCCACGGTTTCTACAGGAAGATGGCGGCCACGCCGGACGAACAGTCGCGCCACCAGCAGCGTTACATCGACCTGTTGTGCCATCCGGTCGGACACGTCGTGAAATTCGCGATCGACATGCTCGGCGATCTGGAAAAACGCGATTCGCTTGATACCAAGCCTGTGCTGCGCGAGGTGCAAACGGTGTTCTCGAGCGAAGGCAAGGGCAACGCCACCGCCGCGCTCAAACTGATCGCCCGCGTGCTCGCTCGGTCGAAGGGGAAGGATCCCGAGGCACTCGGCGCGATATGCGAGGCGCTTCGCCACGCGAATGCCGACGTCCAGGCGCAGGCGCTCGATCTGCTGGAGAAGTACGTCGCCACGCTCGGCGACGCACAGCGCAACGTGCTTCGCTCGGCCGAACCCTTTATCGCCGCGAGTAACCGTCCACGGGTGGCCAAGCTGCTTGGCAGCGCGGCAAGCACCGACGCGCCGGCTGTCGAGCTGGTCGATGAAATCCCGCACTATCAACCGATTGCTGCCGAGCCCAATGCGCACCGTGTCCTCGATAGTGCCGGGTCGGTCGAGGCGATCGCCACGGTCGACGCGCTGATCGAGGCGGTACTTCATGCGGCCGAGGTGGTCGACTCGCCCGATGAGATCGAGCGGATCATCGACGCGGTCAGCCGACTGGCCGGCGATCGTCCGTTCGATTTCGCCGCACGCACCGCGCCGTTGCTCCATCGTCTGCAGAACGGCCAATCGAGCGCCGGCGTGACGGTTGGCTTCGCCGGGGTCGGCCTCGCGCTGCTCGATCTGCTCCACACCTGGGTGACCGGGAGGCTGCATCGCACGACGCGCGAAAACGCGGCTTATTACACAGTCGAGGATTCTTTCGCGCCATTGATCGCGCACCTGCGAGTGGTGACCGCGAGAGTCGCGCGGCGGGAGAGCCAGCCCCTGCTCTGCGCGCCGACGCACAAAGGCGGGTGGATCGACCCACTCATATGGGTCGACCGGCTGCAAGCGCTCCAGGCGCCGGGGCTTGCCGAAAGCATGGATTTCCGCCTGTCGCTGTTGCGATTGGCCCCTGACAACCGAACCGAGGCGCGCGGGCGGCTGGCGGGCCTGCCCGAGCCGCTGCGGCGGATCGCCAGCTTCGCGCTGGGCGGGGACGATGCACCGGATCGGGCCGATCGTAGCAACCACGCGGCGTGGATCACCGCGGCTCGCTGCCGCGCTCCGCTCGCCGACTGGACCACCGCGTTCGTGCCGCTCGAACTCAGCGACGCCTGGCCCGACAGTATCACGCCTGCGCGCTATGCGTGGCGCGCCGGGCAAAAGGTCACCGAGGCCCACGGCCAGCGCTGGAAACATCCGGAGCTGGCGCTGTCGGTGACGTGCGATGGTGCGGAGGTGGCGACGGGAACCGGTCTGTTCGGGCGGGTCCGGCATGTTTTTGGTCAGCGGATCACCACGGACTGGGCGGCCCTGCCGAGCGCGGCGCTGAACCGCCGGGTGGAAAGCGCGCGCTATTGGTCGGGCGAGTTGCACGTGTTGTGGGTGACCCAATGGCTGGCAACGATCTGGCCGCAGAATCCCGCCGCGTCGCACATCAAGGGCGTGAGGCAGCTAGCGCAGCGGATGGACGAGAACAGCAGCAACTGGTCGCCCTCATCTGGCTTCTTCCAGGCATTGTTCCAGCGCGGACGGCCATGGGGCGAGACCGGACATCTGCTGCTGTGCATCGGGCTGATTGGCAAGGATGCCGATGCCCGGGGCTTATCGGTCGATGCGCTGATCGAAGGGATCGATGCCCGGTTGTTCGACCCCGCGCTGTTCGCGGCGACGATGGTGCAATTGGCGCAGGGCGAATGGGTAAAGTTCAACCGGCTCGGCGAGGCACTGATGCTCGTCGTACCGGTGTCGCCGCTCCACGCCGCGGTGGTCAGCGATGCCCTGCAGCAATGCCTTCCCCGCCTCGACCTCCGGCAGAGGAACATTTTCCATCTGCTCGAGGTGATGGTCGAGGCGCAGGCATTGACTGGGCAGAAGTTGACGAGCGACGCGCGCGCTGCGCTAGAGACCTTCGACGGCAGCGGAAAGGCGGCGAAGATCGCGAAGCATCTGCAATCTTTCACCTAGCTGCAGGCACATTTGGCCTTCACCGGCTATTGAATTGTCCGGATTTACGGCGGACGTCTGCAACGGGCGAAGCCATCGCCACCAATGCCGCTTTCATACTAGACTTCCTTCCCACCTCCGCTAGCCTCCCTCGCGCTCAACGAAGCCACGACAGAAGGGGGATGTATGAAGCTCGCGGCCCGTCTCGCGGTCCTTGCCCTGGCGCTTTCACCGGCGCTCGCATTCGGCGACAATTCCCCGCACATCACCGTCGCCACGCCCGGGGTCGGCAACGGCTCGATCGAGCGCTTCACCGCGCGGTTCAGCCAGCCGATGGTGGCGCTGGGCGATCCGCGCGCGCCGGCGCCGTTCGACGTCACCTGCGCCGTCAACGGCCAGGGGCGCTGGGCCGACCAGCAGACCTTTGTCTGGGAGTTCGCCAATCCGCTGCCAGGCGGGACCAAATGCGAGTTCAAGGTCAAGGCCGGGACCAAGAGCGTGTCGGGCTATGCGCTCAACGACAGCAACACCTATACGGTCGATGCCGGCGGACCGATGGCCAAGGCGATCCTGCCGGGCGAGAATAGCGACGAGATCGAAGAGGGCCAGGTGTTCCTGGTCGCCGCCAATTTGCCGGCGACGCCGCAATCGGTCGGCGCCAATGCCTATTGCTCGGTCGCCGGTCTGGGCGAGAAGATCCCGGTCGACGTGCTGCCGCCCGACACCGCGGGCAAGCTGATCGCCGAGATGGGCACCGACGGCAATTACGCCGTGCAGAGTTTCCTCGAGAGCGGCGGCCTGCCCGCGACAGTCCCGGCGAGCGAGGCCGATCGCGCCAAGACCTATCAGGGCGTGACCGCGTTGCGCTGCCGCCGGCCGTTACCGCCGGGGCACGACATGTCCCTGGTCTGGTCGGGCAAGATCGCCAGCGCCAGCGGCAAGCCCGCGGGCACCGACCAACGCTTCGACTTCACCGTGCGCAAGCCGTTTGCGGCGCGGTTCGAATGCAGCCGCACCAATGCCCAGGCCGGCTGCAACCCGGTCGAGAAAGCCTATCTGCGCTTCACCGCGCCGATACCGATGTCGCTCGCGCGCGAGATGAAGATCACCACCGCCGACGGTACGGTGATCGCGCCGCTGTTCGACAAGGACCAGCAGAAATCGGCGACGATCAGCGACATCACCTTCCCGGCGCCGATGCCTTATGCGACCACCGCCAAGGTCTCGATTCCGGCGGGCGTGAAGGACGAAAGCGGGCGGCCGCTGACCAATGCCGAGCGCTTCCCGCTCGATATCCGCATCGACCAGGCGCCGCCCTTGGTGAAGTTCGCCGCGGGCTTCGGCATCCTCGAGGCCAAGGAAGGCGGTGTGCTGCCGGTCACGGTGCGCAACGTCGAGCCGGCGCTGCAGGGCCAGAATCTCAATATCGGCGGGCAGACGCTGCGGGTCGAAGGCTCCGACGGCAAGATCGCCGAGTGGCTGCGCACGGTCAATTCGGCCGACGACACCAATATCGAGGACATCAAGAAGGGCGACGAGGTCGTCGGTCATATCCAGAATACCGGCGCGACCCCGATCCTGACCGGCGCCAATGCCGGCGCCTCGATGAAGATCGGCCTGCCGGGCAAGGGCAAGGACTTCGAAGTGGTCGGCATTCCGCTGACCAAGCCCGGATTCTATGTCGTCGAGCTGGCCAGCCCGGTGCTCGGCCAAGCCCTGCTCGGCCGCAGATCGCCGCGCTACGTCGCGACCGCCGCTTTGGTCACCAACATGGCGGTCCATTTCAAATGGGGGCGCGAGAAGAGCCTCGCCTGGGTGACCAATCTCGACACCGGCCTGCCCGTCGGCAATGCCGCGGTGGCGGTGACCGACAGCTGTACCGGGCAATTGCTCGCCAATGGCACCACCGACAAATCGGGCGCGGTGTTCATTCCCGCCGGGCTCCCCCAGCCGGCGACCTATGGCGGGTGCGAGAACGACTATCAGGAACATCCGCTGATGGTCTCTGCGCGCGCCGGCGACGATTTCAGCTTCACGCTGACCGATTGGGGCGAGGGTATCCGCCCGTACGATTTCGACCTGCCTTATGGCTATTCGGCGTCGGGCGACGTGTTTCACACCGTGTTCGACCGCGCGCTGGTTCGCCAGGGCGAGACGATCCACATGAAGCACATCCTGCGTCAGCCCAACGGCACCGGCTTCTCGCTGGCGCCGGGGTTCAGCGGGACGCTGCGGCTGTCGCATCGTGGGTCGGACACCAATTTCGATTTGCCGCTGACGATCGACGCCAATGGCATCGGCGAGACCGAATGGACCGCGCCCGCCGGCGCGCCGATGGGCGATTACGACATATCGGTGATCGACGGCGACAAGACGATCTCGACCAACCAGTCGTTCAAGGTCGACGAATACAAGCTTCCGACGATGCGCGCGACGGTGTCCGGGCCCAAGGACGCGGCGATCCGGCCCAAGTCGCTGCCGCTCGATTTGTTCGTCGGCTATCTCGCGGGTGGCGGCGCGTCGAACCTGCCGGTCGAAATGCGCGTCGGCTATTTCGGCCGCTCGGCCACGCCCGAAGGCTATGACAGCTACACCTTCGGTGGGACCGACGTGCAGGAGGGGACCAAGCCGCTCAACGGCGATGGCGAGGAGGAAAGCGCGCCGCTGCCGCCGACCCAGACCTTGCCCGCGACGCTGGGTAGTGATGGCACGACGCGAACCTCGGTCGACGTGCCGGCGATCGACTCCGCGACCGACATGCTGGTCGAGATGGATTATCAGGACGCGAATGGCGAAGTGCTGACCGCGTCGAAGCGCATCCCGATCTTTCCCTCGGCAGTGCAATTGGGCGCCAAGACCGACGGCTGGCTGATGAAGCAGGATGATCTGCGGCTGAGCTTCATCGCGCTCGATACCGACAACAAGCCCAAGAAGGGTCAGGCGATCAGCGTCGCGCTCTATAGCCGTCAGGTGCTGACCGCGCGGCGGCGGCTGATCGGCGGCTTCTACGCCTATGACAACCAGATGAAGACGACCAAGCTCGCCGGGTCGTGCAGCGCGACCACCGATGAGCTTGGCCTGGCCAAATGCACGATCGATCCGGGCGTGTCGGGCGAAGTCTATATCGTCGCGACAACGCGCGACGCCGACGGCAACGTGTCGCGTGCGGTGCGCTCGGTATGGCTGGCGGGCGACCAGGATTGGTGGTTCGGCGGCGACAATGGCGACCGCATGGACGTGGTTCCCGAACAACAGACCTACAAGGCGGGCGAGACCGCGCGCTTCCAGGTGCGCATGCCGTTCCGCGAGGCCGAGGCCTTGGTCACGGTCGAGCGCGAAGGCGTGCTGTCGAGCTTCGTGACCAAGCTGTCCGGCGCCAATCCGGTGGTCGAGGTCAAGATGCCGGGCAGCTATGCCCCCGATGTGTTCGTCTCGGTGATGGCGGTGCGCGGGCGCGCGCAACCAGGGGCGTGGAGCTGGCTCCAGGGGATCGGCAAGGCCTTGGGCCTCACCAGCGCGCCGACCGAAGCGCAGGAACCGACCGCCTTGGTCGACCTCGCCAAGCCGAGCTATCGCCTCGGCATCGCCAAGGTGAAGGTGGGCTGGGAAGCGCACCAATTGGGCGTGACGGTCAAGGCCAACAAGGAACGCTATGCCGCACGCGATACCGCGACGGTCGACGTCTCGGTCAGGGGTCCCGACGGCAAACCGGCCAAGACCGCAGAGGTGGCGTTCGCCGCGGTCGACCAGGCGCTGTTGCAATTGGCGCCGAACGACAGCTGGAACGTGCTCGACGCGATGATGGGCGACCGGCCCTTGTCAGTGCTGACCGCGACCGCGCAGACGCAAGTGGTCGGCAAGCGCCATTACGGCAAGAAAGCGGTCGAGGCCGGCGGCGGCGGCGGCGGCGATCTGTCGGGATTGAATCGCGAGAATTTCCAGCCGGTCTTGCTGTGGAAAGGCCGGGTGACGCTCGATGGCAATGGCCATGCCCAGGTGCCAGTCCCGCTCAACGACGCGCTGACCAGCTTCAAGCTGGTGGCGATCGCGACCGACGGCGCGCAATTGTTCGGCACCGGCAGCGCCGATATCCGCACCGCGCAGGATCTGTCGGTCTATGCCGGCCTGCCTAGCCTGGTGCGCACCGGCGACAGTTACGCCGCGGGCTTCACGCTGCGCAATGGTTCCGACAAGCCGATGACGGTGACCGCGAACGTCGCGCTCGAGCCGCAGATCGCCAAGGGCAATCCGATCACGGTGACGATCCCGGCCGGCGGCGCCGCGCCGATCGCGTGGAACCTGACCGCGCCGGCACAAGGCGGCCAGCTCAAATGGACGGTCAGCGCCAAGTCGTCGGACGGCAAGGCGGTCGACAAGATGACCACGGTGCAGGATGTCGTGCCGGCGGTTCCGACCGAGGTGTGGGCGGCGACGCTGGCGCGGGTCGGGCCCAACACCTCGATCGCGATCACCCCGCCCAAGGGCGCTCTCCCCGGCTTCGGCGTGGTCGATATCAAGCTCGACGACAGCCTGGCTCCGCCGCTCGAAGGCGTGCGCCGCTTCATGGCGGCCTATCCCTATGATTGTTTCGAGCAGCGGCTGAGCCGGATCGTCGCCCTGGGCGATTCCGCCGGCTGGATCCAGCTGGCGGGCGAAATCCCGACTTATCAGGCGGATGACGGCCTGTTGCGGTACTGGCCGCAGGCTTCGCTCAAGGGGTCCGAGGCGCTGACCTCCTATGTGCTCGAACTGACCAGCGATGCCGGCCTGCCGATCCCCGATGCCGCCAAGACCAGGATGGTCGAGGGGCTGAAGGCCGTGCTCGATGGGCGCTTGCGGCACGAGGATTATGGCGACGTCCGCCTGCAACGCCTCAACGCGTTCAACGCGCTGGCCCGGGCCGGCGCGGCGACCCCGGCGATGCTCGGCCAGATCGGCATCACGCCGCAGGAAATGCCGACCTCGATGCTGTCGGACTATATGATGGCGCTCGACAAGGTATCGGGGCTGGCCAATGCCAATGCCTTGCGCGGCACGGCTGAGAACGTGCTGCGCACGCGGCTGGTCTATGAAGGCACGCGGCTCGATCTCTCGGATCAGTCGAATGCGCCGTGGTGGCTGATGTCGTCGGGCGACGAAGGCGCGATCAAGGCGGTGATCGCCACGCTCGGCCGGCCCGGCTGGAACGACGATGCGCCCAAGATGATGGTCGGCGTGTCGCTGCGCCAGCAGCGCGGGCGCTGGGACACTACCACCGCCAATGCCTGGGGCACGATCGCGGCGAAGAAGTTCGGTGGGCTCTATCCGGCGACGGCGATCACTGGGACGACCAGCCTGTCGTTCGGACAGCAATCGGTCCTGAAATCCTGGCCGCTTGCCGCCGATGCCCGCAAGGCGAGCTTCGCGCTGCCGTCGGCCCAGACGCCGCTGGTGTTGCGGCAATCGGCAGGCGCCGGACCCTGGGCGACGGTCCAGGTCTCGGCCGCGGTGCCGCTGACCCAGCCTTTATTCGCCGGCTATCGCGTGTCGAAGAAGGTCGAGCCGGTCAGCCAGCGGGTGAAGGGGCAGTATAGCCGCGGCGACGTGCTCAAGGTGACCTTGCTGGTCGAGGCGACCGCCGAGCGCAACTGGGTGGTAGTCAACGACCCGATCCCGGCGGGCGCGACTTTGGTCAGCGATCTCGGCGGCCAGTCGCAGATGCTGGCCGGCCAGGAGCAGGCCGGAGGCGGCTCGCGGTTCAACGTGACCGACAAGGACGGCAAGGTGTGGGACGTCCAGGCCGGGGTCTCACCGGCTTATGTCGAGCGGCGGCGCGATTCGTGGCGCGGCTATTTCGACTGGGTCCCGCGCGGCAATTTCGCCATCGTCTATCTGATGCGGCTCAATGGGGCCGGCACGTTCAGCATGCCCTCGACGCGGGTCGAGGCGATGTATTCGCCGTCGATCAATGCTCAGCTGCCCAATGCGTCGATGACCATCGCGCAGAAGTGATGGGGTTTGAGGGTATCGGCCCAAAACTCCCCTCCCTGAAAGGGAGGGAGTGTTCGGGCCGAAATGCGCCCCGCGCATTTCTGAACCATGCCGGGGGCATGGTTCACCCGAACACTGGGTGGGTGCGCGCGTCCGCGCGCCTCAAAAGACTCATTGGCCGTCCGCAAGACAGCGCCGGACGAGGCATCGAGCCTCGCCCGACGCTAAACCCACCCCTTGATCCCCTCCCTGCAAGCAGGGAGGGGAGATTTGGAGCTCGCCTCGCCCTAGGGTTCAATTCATGATGCGTTGGCGTGAGTACATGCGCACCGCTTGGGTATGGGCTCGCGCGGTCGAGGGCCGGGTCGATGACTTTATCGCCGCCTCAGGCCGCTGGCTGGTCGACCACCGCCCACGCACCCGCGCGCACTGGGTCGTCGCGGCCCTCGGCCTGCTCATCGTCGCCGGCGGGGTGATCGACTATCTGACCCTGCCCCCGCCGATCCCGACCTATCGCGACGTCCGCGCCGGCTGGAGGTCGTCCGAGGCCTGGCTCTACGACCGCCACGGCGTGCTGATCGATTCGTCGCGGGTCGATTACGCCCGGCGCCGGCTGGCCTGGGTGCCGCTCGACAAGGTCGCCGACACCACCAGGACGACCCTGGTCGCGGCGGAGGATCATCGTTTCTACGATCACGGTGGCGTCGACTGGCTGGCGAGCCTGGGCGCGCTGCGCGACCGGATCGAGGGGCGCAAATCGCGCGGCGCCTCGACGCTCAGCATGCAACTCGCCGGATTCCTGTCGCCCGATCTGGCGCGGCCGGGTGCGCGGTCGTGGCTCGACAAGATCCGCCAGATGCGTGCCGGAATGGCGGTCGAGAGCGTCTGGGGCAAGGACGAGATCCTCGAAGCCTATCTCAACCTCGCCGGCTTCAGGGGCGAGGCGCAGGGGATCGGCGCCGCCGCGCTCGGTCTGTTCGGCAAGACCCCCGACGCGCTCAGCCGCGACGACGCGCTGATGCTCGCGGCCTTGCTGCCCGATCCGCAAGCCGGTGCGGGCACGGTGGCACGCCGCGCCTGCCTGCTCAGCCACGAGAAGGATTGCTCGCGGTTCGAGGGCGAGGCCTATTCGATGCTCGGCCCCGCGCGCAGCCTGATGCTCGATCCGGGTCTCGCGCCGCACCTCGCCAACAAGTTGCTGACCAAGG
The DNA here is from genome assembly GCF_056401105.1 of Sphingomonas sp. P4_G3. Lineage (NCBI taxonomy): Bacteria > Pseudomonadati > Pseudomonadota > Alphaproteobacteria > Sphingomonadales > Sphingomonadaceae > Sphingomonas > Sphingomonas sp. P4_G3. The sequence goes on along the minus strand of NZ_JBFUJZ010000011.1, from coordinate 52,473 downwards.
CGGGATTGCGCGTCACCTCGACGCTCGACGCCGACATCCAGCGACTCGCGATCGGCGCGCTCAAACGCCAGCTCGAAGGATTGGGCGGCAGCCGCGCGCGCGACGGCGCGGTAGTGGTGCTCGACAATGCGACCGGTGACGTGCTCGCTTATGTCGGCGGGATCGGCGGCAATTCGACCGCGCCCTCGGTCGACGCCGCGGGGGCCTACCGCCAGGCGGGGTCGACGCTCAAGCCGTTCCTCTATGCCGAGGCGATCGAGAAGGGATATCTCACCCCCGCCTCGATCCTCGACGATTCGCCGGTCCAGCTCGACACCGCCTCAGGCCTCTACGTCCCGCAGAATTACGACAAGGGCTTCAAGGGCCCGGTGTCGGCGCGCTCGGCGCTGGCGGGATCGCTCAACGTGCCCGCGGTACGGACCTTGCTGTTGATCGGCGTCGATTCGTTCCGCGATCGGCTGTGGGACACCGGCTATCAGGGGCTGGTCGAGGATGGCGATTATTACGGCTTTTCGCTCGCGCTCGGCTCGGCCGAGGTGACCCTGCTCGAACAGGCCGACGCCTATCGCAGTCTCGCCAATGCCGGGCGCTGGGCGCCGGTGCGGATGACGGCGACCGACCCGGTCCCGGCGTCCAAGCCGATCACCACGCCGCAAGCCGCGTGGATCGTCGCCGACATGATGGCCGATCCCAATGCGCGCGCAGTCACCTTCGGGCTCGATTCGTCGCTGCGGCTACCGTTCTGGGCGGCGGTGAAGACTGGCACGTCTAAGGCGATGCGCGACAATTGGTGCGTCGGTTTTTCGGATCGCTACACTGTCGCGGTGTGGGTCGGGAATATGGAAGGCGACCCGATGCGCGCCGTCTCGGGCACCAGCGGTGCCGCGCCGGTATGGCGCGACGTGATGCTCGCGCTCCACGCCGACCGCGCCAGCAAGGCGCCGCCGATGCCGAGCGGGGTGGAAGCGCGCGCGATCCGCTTCGCCGACAATATCGAACAGCCACGGCGCGAATATTTCCTCGCCGGCACCGGCATGAACGTGGTCACGGCGGCGCCCGACACCTCGCGCCGGCCGCGCATCACCAACCCCGTCTCGGGCAGCGTCTATGCGATCGATCCCGACATCCCGATCGACCGCCAGCGCCTCGCGGTCGCGGTATCGGGCGACGCGGTCACCCACCGGCTGGTGCTCGACAAGCAGGATCTGGGCGACGCCAGCACCGCGCCGCTGATCCTGCCGGGCCCCGGGCGGCACCGGCTGGCGTTGCTCGATCTATCGGGGAAAGTGGTCGACCAGGTGATGTTCACGATGCGGTGACGGACTCGACGAGTCCGGCACCTATGCGGACAGATAATTTCCGATACCGCCTCACATCTCCAGTGATTACAGGGCGACTTGGGTAATCTGACGAGGGGATCGCGATGACATCGGAGACGGCGCGCTATATGGGTCGCCGCGATATTTTGGCGGGCGCGGCCGCGATGCCGTTCCTGGCGTTCGATGGCACTTCCGCCTCCGCTGCTACTGCCGGTGCCAACCCAGGACTTGCCGACTTCGAGCGCCGCGTGCGCGCGACGATGAGCGCGGAAGCGATCCCCGGAATGACCGCGGGGTTCGCGCGAGGCGCCACGCAATGGGTGCGCGGCTACGGGTATGCCGACCTGGAAAACAAGGTGCCCGCGACCGCGATATCGGCCTATCGCTATGCCTCGGTGCAGAAGCCGATGACCGCGGTTGCCGTGCTGCAACTGGTCGAGCGCGGCAAGATCGACCTCGATGCCGATATTCGCGAGTACGTTCCCTATTTTCCTAACAAGGGCCACCGCATCACGCCGCGCCAGTTGCTCGGCCATATCGCCGGCATCCCCGATTATGCGAGCGAGGCCGACGAGCATCTCACCGAGCACAAGACTACGCGCGAGGCGATCGCGCTATTCGCCGATCGTGCGCTGATCGCGGAGCCGGGCACCAGGTTCAAATATACCAGCTACGGCTACAATCTGCTCGGCGCGGCGATCGAAACGGTGTCGGGCAAGGCCTATGGCGATTATATGCGCGAGCATGTCTGGGGGCCGGCAGGCATGGCCGATACCCGGATGGAAGACCCGGCGGCGATCATCCCCAACCGGGTGCACGGCTATCGCTTTGTCGACGGTCAGGTGCGCAATTCCGAGTTCGTCGACGTCAGCAGCCGGTTCGCGGCTGGTGCCTCGCGCGGTACGGTGCCCGATCTGCTGCGCTTCGGGACAGCGCTGAGCGAAGGGCGCTTGATCAGCCTCGCCAGCATGGCACTGATGCGCACGCCAATGCGGACCCGCGACGGCAGGATCGCGGGATTCCCGCGTACCGACGGCTATGCAATGGGTTGGAGCGTGCTCGGCCAAGGCAAGGATTGCGTGCTGTTCCACGACGGCGGCCAGCCAGAGACGCGCGCGATGCTGATTGTCAGCCCCGAGGCTCGCCTAACGGTCGCGAGCGCGCAGAATTACGAGCGCGATATTCATCCGCCGCTGGCCTTCGCGCTCTATGCGGCGGCGACGGGCAAGGCGTTCCCGATCAAGCCGGCCTGAGCCGGGCTGGGGATCGCGAAGGAAAAAAACGGGGCGTCCGGGCGGGCATTGAAAACGCCCGGACGCCCCGCCTTCCACTGGGAGCTTACCAGTAGAAGTTGTGGATCACGCGCAGCACGATTCCGCGACGCGTATCGATCAGCAGGACGTCGTCATAATGGCGCACCCAGCGCTGGCCCCAGCCGGCGGGCGGCAGGCGATAGCGCCAGGGATCGTTGATCCAATAAGCCGAACCCCAATAGGTCGGCGCGATGCGCACGCCCGGGCGGAAGGCATAATAACGGAACGGCGCCCGCCAGGTGCCGCGCGCATAGATGCCGCGGTTACGGCCGCGCCAGTCGCGCCAGTCATTGTCGCCCCAGCGCCGGTCACGGTCCGCGTGCCAATCGCGACGGTCCTCGCCCAAGTCGCGGCGGTCGCGTTGCAGATCGCGGCGGTCCTCGCGAATCTCGCGCTGGTCGCGACGGACGTCGCGCCAGGACTGCGCTTGCGCCGCGACCGGCATCACGGTCGCCGCGATCAGCGCGGTGAGGATCAATTTACGCATGATCGTCTCCTTCTTTTTCGGACGGCACGTCTCCAGCGCCGCCATGTCGGGGAGGATTAGGACCGCGACGCTGAACGCGTCGCGAACGTCTCGGTCAGGTTACAGCAAGGGTTTGCAAGGCCAGACGATGGTGCCAGGAACTGACGTCACCCCGGGCTTGTCCCGGGGTCCACTGATCCGCAAGCTGAGGGTTCTCGGCTCCGTGGATGCCGGCACAAGGCCGGCATGACGAATTAGAGCGTCGCCCGAAGACCCTACGGCTGGCTGTCGTCGCCGCCGCCGGTGCCGGCACCGGCCGCGCCGACCGAGCCGATATTGCCGAACAATTCCTCGAAGAAGCTGCGCTTGCGGCCCAAGGTCGGGGTGGTCTTGCCGTACGGCCGGACCGACGCGACCTGATCGAGACCGGTGCGGGTGATGTTCGACACCACGCCCTTCTGGTCGAACGCGATCTTCAGCGTCAGCTGGCTCCGCGCCTTGGGGTTCATATAAGCGAGGTTGCGGCTGTCGCGCGCGACATAATACCATTCGCCCGAATTGAACTGGCTGGCGAAGCTGGGCTTGCCCAGCGTCTGCATCACCGAGGCGCGGTTGTCGACGCCCGGCTGGACCGAATTCACCAGGTCGGCGTCGATGATATAGCCCTGGTGCGAGCGCAGCGAGGTGCAGCCGCCGGCGAGCGCCACAACCGCGATTGCCGCGGTCAGGCCGCCAAACCGACCAACCATCCGGACTGCCTTCACCATTCGATACTCTCCGTGCGCCGACGCCAATCACCCGGCGCATTTGCATCGCGCGCCGTTCGCCTCAATATGCGGGGTGGGCGGACGGCACAAGGCCGCGTCCCGCGAAGGCAGGATTGATGGGTTTTTTCGACAGGTTCAGGGCGAAACGTGACGAAACCGCGGCGTTGTACGCGGCATTGGTGGCGCGCGCGCGCCAGCCGCATTGGTATCTCGACGGCGCGGTCGCCGATACGGTCGACGGCCGGTTCGACATGATCGCGGCGGTGCTGGCGATGGTCATGCTGCGGCTCGAGGCCGATCCCGCCGGAGTCGCCGCGGCGGCGCACCTGTCCGAAGCGTTCGTCGACGACATGGATCCGCAATTGCGCGAGATCGGGATCGGCGACCTGTTGGTCGGCAAGCATGTCGGGCGGATGATGGGGATGCTCGGCGGCCGGCTGGGCGCCTATCGCGATGGCCTCGCGGCAGGCGACCTCAAGCCGGCTTTGGTCCGCAACCTCTATCGCGGCGAGGCGCCCGAGCCGGCCGCGCTGGCGCATGTCGAGCGCGAATTGCTGGCGTTGCGCCAGGGCCTGGACGGCATCGCGCTCGATGCCTTGGTCGCGGGTCAGCTCCCGTGAGTGTCGAATTCGCGCGGCCGCAGCGCGTCGACACGATCGGCGACGACGCGCGCACGATCGAGATCGACGCCGATGCGCAGGAACGCGCCGCGCTGGCCAAAAGATTCGACCTGATCGGCATCGAGAAGCTGACGGGCAAGTTCACGATTCGCCGCGACGCCGCCGGGATCGTCGCCGAGGGACGCGTCGCGGCAGCGGTGACCCAGGCGTGCAGCATCACCGGCGACCCGCTGCCCGCGACGGTCGACGAGCCGGTTGCCCTGCGATTCGTCGCCGAAGAGGATTCCGGCCAGGACGAAGTCGAACTGGGCGACAGCGATATCGACGTGATTCCCTATGACGGCGGGACGATCGATTTGGGTGAAGTCGCCGCCGAGACGATGGCACTGGCGCTCGATCCCTTTCCCCGCGGGCCGAATGCCGAAGTGGTGCTCAAGGAAGCGGGCGTGTTGAGCGAGGAGCAGGCCGGTCCGTTTGGCGCGCTCGCGGGGTTGAAAGACAAGCTCGCGAAGAAGTGATCGCGGCATATTCCCCTCCCGCTTGCGGGAGGGGAGAATCGCCCTCGTCGCGCGACGGTCAGTCGGCGTCAGGCCCTAGCCCCGGGTCGAGATCGCGCGGGCGAACGAAAGTCGTGAGCGTGCAGCCGCCCGCCGCGACGTCGGCCCAGCTGTCGGCCTCGCACGTCATCACCGCCAGGCTGGCGGTCGGGAATTTGACCTCAACCTGGTCGCGCCGAGTGTCGCCATCGGGGACCAGCAGGAGGATCAGATCCTCGAGCCCGGGATTGTGCCCCGACAGGAGCAGGCTGTCGGCGATCACCGGCGCGTCGTGGACCAGTTCGAGCAAGGTCGCGGCCGAGGCGAGATAGGCGCGGCGGTCCCAATCGGGGTCGATGCGGCGGCCATAGCCTTGCGACGCCTGTTCGAGCGTCTCGATCACGCGCGTGGCGGGAGAGGCGATGGCATAGTCCCAGCTCAGGCCGATCGCGCGCATATGGCTGCCGACCGTGCGCGCGGCACGTTCGCCCTTGGGATTGAGGCCGCGGTCGAAATCGCGCACGCCGTGATCGTCCCAACTCGATTTGGCGTGCCGGAGCAGGATGAGCGTCTTCATGGCGCCTTCTGGTTCAACGAACAGTTTCGTTCCCTTGCCCGACCTGTGCGACAGAAGAAAGACGCGATCTGACGCGCGCGACCGCTTCATCGAGCGGGACGCGCGCGATCGGCACGCCGACGGGAAAGGCCGAGAGCAGCCGGCTTGGCATCGCCGCGGACAGCAGGATGAAGGCGCCGCGATCGTCGGCGCGGCGGATCAGCCGGCCGAATGCTTGGGCGAGCTTGGCGCGCACGATGCGGTCGTCATAAGCCGATCCGCCGCCCGCCAGCCGCCGCGCGGCGTGGAGCACGGTCGGCTTGGCCCAGGGCACGCCCTCCAGGATCACCTGGCGCAACGATTCGCCGGGCACGTCGACGCCATCGCGCAAGGCATCGGTGCCGATCAGCGAGGCGCGGCGATCGTCGCGGAACATGTCGACCAGGGTGCCGGGATCGATCGGATCGACATGCTGAGCGTAGAGCGGCAGGCCATCGCGGGCGAGGCGGTCGGCGATCCGGGCATGGACGCCGCGCAGCCGGCGGATCGCGGTGAACAGACCAAGCGTGCCGCCGCCCGCCGCCTCGATCAGCCGGGCATAGGCATTGGCGAGTGCGGCGAGATCGCCTCGCTTGACGTCGGTGACGATCAACACTTCGGCCTGGTTGGGGTAATCGAAAGGGCTCTGCGCCTCGAACAATCCGGCGCCGCGATCGAGATGCGGGACGCCGGCGCGTGCCTCGGCGGTCACCCAGTCGGGATCGCCCGCCTTGAGCGTCGCCGAGGTCACCAGCACGCCGTGCGCCGGCTTGAGCACGGTCGAGGCGAGCGGGCGGGTCGGGTCCAGCCAGCGGCGGTGCAGGCCGATATCGATCTCACGCCCCTCGATCCGCTCGACCGCCAGCCAGTCGACGAAATCGGGATCGGCCGGCCCGCCGATCCGCGCGAGCAGCCCGATCCAGGCGCCCACCGTGTCGGTCCGCCAGCCGAGCGAGGCGATCGCGCCCTCGACCCGCGCGCGGGCCTGGCCGTCCATCCAGTCGGGCGCCTCGGCCAGCACTGCCTCGAGCCGCTGGCCCAGCGCCATGAGCGGGCGGAGCAACGCTTCGAGCCCTTGCGCGGCCTCGGCGGCGGCCTCGATCAACGCGCCGTCGGGTTCGGCGAGTTCGGTTTCGAGACCATAGCCGGCATCGCCATCCTGCGCTGCCCGCGCATAGGTCAGTCCGCGTACCGCGGCGAGCAGGCGTTCGACCACGCCGAATGGCTCGCCTTCCGCGACGCGCTGCAACCAGCCGTCGCTGGCGAGCGCGCGCGCGGCCTCGACCGCGTCGTGGATCGCGCGCCCGCCGGGTTCGTCATAGCTGGCGACATCGCTCAGCCGCGCGGCAAGCCCCCGGCGGCGGCCGCGCGAGGTCGATTCGGGGCCGACGATCCAACGCCTGAGCTCGATCGATTCCTGGCCCGACAAAGCGACCCCGAACATCGAATCGGCGGCGTCGAACAGATGATGGCCTTCGTCGAACACGTAGCGGGTCGGACGGCTGTTGGCTTCGCGCCCGCGCGCGGCGTTGACCATCACCAATGCATGATTGGCGATGACGATGTCGGCTTCGGCACTGGCGCGCGCGGCACGCTCGATGAAGCATTTGCGGTAATGCGGGCAGCCGGCATAGACGCACTCGCCGCGCCGGTCGGTCAGCGCGGTCGATCCGTTGCGGCGGAACAAGGTCGGCAGCCAGCCGGGCAGGTCGCCGCCGATCATATCGCCATCGGCGGTATAGGCCGCCCAGCGCGCGACGAGGTGGGCGAGGACCGATGCGCGGCCGGCGAATCCGCCTTGCAGCGCATCCTCCAGGTTGAGCAGACAGAGGTAATTCTCGCGACCCTTGCGCGTCACCACGCGGCGGCGGCGCTCGACCGGATCGGGGATCAGCCGCGACGTCTCGTGGTTGAGCTGGCGTTGCAGCGCCTTGGTGAAGGTCGAGATCCACACCGGGCCGCCGGCCGCTTCGGACCAGAGCGAGGCGGGGGCGAGATAGCCCAATGTCTTGCCGATTCCGGTGCCTGCCTCGGCCAGCACCATGTTGGGATTGTCGCGCAAGACCCGCGGCGCGAAGGCGGCGGCGCACGCCTCGGCAAAGGCGCGCTGGCCGGAACGCTGCTCGGCGCCGGCGCCGGTCAGATAATCGAGCCGCGCGGCGATATCGGCGTCGTGCAACGTCACCGGACGCGGCGCCGGCCGCGGCGCGGTCTCGTCCCATTCGGGCAATTTGGTGAACAGCCAGCGCTCGTGCTCGCGCGGTTTGGCGATCCGCTCGGCGACCAGCGGCGACCATGGCCAGCGCAGCCGCGCCAGGCTCTGTGCGGCGGTCCAGGCGCCCTCGCGCTCGGGCCAGTCGCCCTCGGCGAGCGCCAGCAAGGCCGCGGCGGCGTCGCGCAGGAACGGTGCGATGCGATCCTCGCTCTCGGGCTCGGTCAGGCCGAGCGCGCGAGCGAACCCGCGGGGCGTGGGAGCGAGGAAGGTCGCGGGTTTGAGGAAGGCGTAGAGTTCGAGCAGATCGAGTCCCGACAGATCGGCATAACCCAGCCGCTGTCCGATCAACGGCGCGTTGAGCACGATCATCGGCGTATCCGCCGCCAGCCGGATCGCCTCGCCGCGCCCGACCGCGCGGCAGCCCTCGGCGTCGGCGATCCACACCCCGGCATGGCTGGCGTGTAGGGCTGGATAAGGCGGGATCGGCATCGCGCGACGGTGCGCGATGCAGAACAGATTGGCAACAGTGATTGCGGCGGGCGGGCCGCGGCTCAATAAGCGGCGGGCGGGTTCCGGCACATGCCGGGAATGAGGACGATGTCGAACAGGAGCCAAACGCCTTGGATCAGGAGTAGAGATCCCCAAGTGCTGAAGCTGTACGGCGAGAGGTACATCACACAGAAACCGACCACCCCGATCACCGACTGCAGCACCGCCGAAATGTAGCGTCCGCAATAGATGCGGTGGGCAGCGAGGCCGCCAACGAAGAACCACAAAAGGTAGGCGATCAGCCGCGACTTGGTCCAGCTTCGTCCCGACGTCGGCGTATCCCATGCCAGGGTACGGACATCCTCTGCGCCGTTCGGCCGCTCTTGTGCAACGAAGCCCGTGCGCGGTTCGGCATAGGGATCGCGGCGCGCTACCGCCGGCGCGACCGGGCGCGACATTGGCGCGGGCGCGGCGGCGGCGCTGCCCGCTGGGAAGCCTTTGCGGCCGAACCCCTGAGCCTCCATTCTCTCGCCCTCCAATTTTTCGAAAGCGGAATAGCGGCATCCGCTTAAACCCGCGTAAACGGAGCGCGTTCGGCCCACTCCGTGGCAAGATTGTCGGATACCATCAGCCGATCGCAGCGACCAAAGCGCCCGCGAGGTTGCAAAACCGACCTGCTTCGCGCACTCGGCAGGCATCATGACAGCGGAAATCGAACAGACAGCAAACGCCCTGCGCACAGCGGCGATCGACTCCAAGGCTTGGCCGTATGAGGAAGCGCGCAAATTGCTCAAGCGCTACCCCGATGGCGCACCGGCCAAGGGGCATGTCCTGTTCGAGACTGGCTACGGACCGTCGGGCCTGCCGCATATCGGCACGTTCAACGAAGTGCTGCGCACGACGATGGTGCGCCGCGCGTTCGAGACCCTGTCGGACATCCCGACGCGGCTGATCGCCTTTTCGGATGACATGGACGGCCTGCGCAAGGTGCCGGACAATGTTCCCAACAAGGAGATGCTGGCGCAATATCTCGGCAAGCCACTGACCAAGATCCCCGATCCGTTCGGCACGCATGACAGCTTCGCCGCGCACAACAACGCGATGCTGCGCGACTTTCTCGACCGTTACGGCTTCGAGTACGAGTTCGTTTCGTCGACCGACTATTATCTGGGCGGCAAGTTCGACGACGCCCTGCGCAACGTCCTGCGCAATTATCGGGCGGTGATGGACATCATGCTGCCGACCCTGCGCGCCGAGCGGCAGGCGACCTATTCGCCAGTGCTGCCGATCAGCCATAAGTCGGGAATCGTCCTCCAGGTGCCGGTCGAAGTGGTCGATGCCGAGGCCGGGATCGTCCGCTTCGTCGATGAGGGCGAGACGGTCGAGCAGTCGATCCTGTCGGGCGGCGCTAAGCTGCAGTGGAAGGTCGACTGGGCGATGCGCTGGGTCGCGCTCGGCGTCGATTACGAAATGGCGGGCAAGGACCTGATCGATTCGGTGATCCAGTCGGGCAAGATCACGCGCGCTTTGGGTGGGCGCCCGCCCGAAGGCTTCAATTACGAGATGTTCCTCGACGAAAAGGGCGAGAAGATCTCCAAGTCGAAGGGCAACGGCCTGTCGATCGACGAATGGCTGACTTATGGCCCCGACGAAAGCCTGGCTTTCTACATCTATCGCGAGCCGAAAAAGGCGAAGTCGCTCCATCTCGGGCTGATCCCGCGCGCGGTCGACGATTATTGGCAGTTCCGCGCGAACTATGCGGGCCAGCCGGTCGAGCAAAGGTTGGGCAATCCGGTCCATCACATCCATAACGGCCCGCCGCCGGCGGAGACCTTGCCGGTGACGTTCGGGCTGCTGCTCAACCTGGTCGGGGTGATGGGCGGCGACGCGACCAAGGATCAGGTCTGGGGCTATCTCGGCAATTATGTGGCCGATGCGTCGCCGGAAAAGTATCCGGCGCTCGACCAGCTGATCGGTTATGCGCTGGCCTATGCCCGCGATTTCGTCGCACCGACGCTCCAGCGCCGCGCGCCCGAGGGTGTCGAGATCGAGGCGCTCAAGCGGCTCGATGCGGACCTCGCCGCGCTGCCGGCGGGCGCGCCGCCCGAGGATATCCAGAACATCGTCTACGAGATCGGCAAGACCGGCGGATTCGCCGAGCTGCGCGACTGGTTCAAAGCGCTGTACGAGACATTGCTCGGATCGAGCCAGGGACCGCGCATGGGCAGCTTCATCGCGCTCTATGGGGTGGACAATACGCGGAAACTGATCGCCGAGGCATTGGCGCGGTAGGATTACCAAGCTAACCAAAAACCTGCGTCACCCCGGGCTTGTCCCGGGGTCCACCGTGCCGCAAACCAACCGAGTGCGGCGCTTGCTGCACAGTGGATGCCGGCACAAGGCCGGCATGACGGAGTGAAGTGATGGTGGCGAAACGCGGGTCCATCCTCCGGGATTTCCTCAAGGACGAAGCCGCCGGCGGTATCGTCCTGATCGTCGCGGCCATGCTCGCGATGATCGCCGCCAACTCGCCGGTCGCCGCCGATTATTTCCACCTGCTCCATATCGAAACCGGCCCGGTGCTTGCGCCCAAGCTCGGACCGATGACGGTGCATCTGTGGATCAACGACGCGCTGATGGCGGGGTTCTTCTTCCTCGTCGGGCTCGAGATCAAGCGCGAGCTGGTCGATGGCGAATTGTCGCGGCCTGCCGATCGCACCTTGCCGGTGATCGCGGCGGCGGCGGGGATGATCGCCCCGGCGATCGTCTATCTCGCAGTTGTCGCGGGCGATCCGGCGTTGGTGCGCGGCTGGGCGATCCCGGCGGCAACCGATATCGCTTTCGCGGTCGGGGTGATGGCATTGCTCGGATCCCGCGTGCCGGCACCGCTCAAGCTGTTCCTGACCACGGTGGCGATCGTCGACGATATGGGCGCGGTGGCGATCATCGCGGTCGCCTATAGCCATGGGCTCGACCTCGTCTCGCTGGCCGGCGCGGCGGTCGTGCTGGGCATCATGATCGCGATGAACCGCGGCGGCGTGGTGCGTCTGCTGCCCTATATCATTCTGTCCGGCGTGCTGTGGTGGCTGGTGCTGCGATCGGGCGTGCATGCGACGATCGCCGGGGTGCTGGCGGCGATGACGATCCCGATCCGGACCTCGCCGGGCGCGCCCGACGATGCCGAATCGCCGCTGCATCGGCTCGAACACGCGCTCAGCCCATGGATTGCGTTCATGGTGGTGCCGCTGTTCGGCTTCGCCAATGCCGGGGTGTCGCTCGGCGGTCAGGGGCTGCATGTCCTCGCCGAGCCGCTGGTCATCGCCGTCGCCGCGGGCCTGTTCGTCGGTAAGCAGACCGGCATGCTTGGCGCTGTCGCGCTCGCGGTGAAACTGGGCTGGGCGGAGCGGCCGGGCCGGGCGTCATGGACGCAGCTCTATGGCGTGCTGCTGCTCGCCGGGATCGGCTTCACGATGAGCCTGTTCATCGGCGGACTCGCTTTCGTCGACCCGGTCCTGATCGACCGGGTCAAGGTCGGGGTGCTGATCGGATCGATCCTGTCGGGGCTGGCCGGGTTCGTGGTGCTGCGCTGGCTGGCGCGACCGGCGGCCGCGGCGTGATGCGCAACTTCTTCGATCCCCGGCAATTGCTCCACGCGCCGACGCGCGAGCTGCACAATGGCGGCTTCACCGATTATGCCGAGACGCCGTCACGCGTGGAGTCGATCCTGGCCGCGATCGGCGGGGCGGACGCGCCCGAGGATCGCGGCGAGGTGCCGATCCTGGCGGTGCACGACGCCGATTACATCGCCTTCCTCAAAACCGCGGCGGCGCGCTGGGCGGAAGCCGGCCGGCCGGGGGATGTCGTCGGCTATGTCTGGCCGGTGGTTGGCCGCCGGCCGCTCCGGCTCGACCGGATCGATGCGCAGATCGGCCAGTACAGTTTCGACGCGTCCACGCCGATCACGCCGCAGACCTGGGAAAGCGCTTATTGGAGCGCGCAATCGGCGCTCGCCGCGACGCAGGCGGTGCTCGACGGCGAGCGCGCCGCTTTCGCCTTGTGCCGCCCGCCCGGCCATCATGCCGGCGCGGATTATTATGGCGGCTATTGCCATCTGAACGTCGCGGCGATCGCAGCGCAGGCCGCGCGTGACGCGGGCAAGCGCAGGGTCGCGATCCTCGACATCGACTATCACCACGGCAACGGCACCCAGGACATCTTCTGGTCGCGCGGCGACGTGTTCTACGCCTCGCTCCACGCCGATCCCGTGACCGACTATCCCTTCTATTGGGGCCATGCCGATGAGGTCGGCGAGGGCGAGGGGCAAGGCACCACACTCAATCTGCCCTTGCCGCAGGGGACCACCCTCGACGTCTTTCGCCGCACGCAGGCCCAGGCGTTGGAAGCGATCAGCGACTTCGGCGCCGAGCTGCTCGTGGTGAGCTTCGGTGCGGACACCTATATCGGCGATCCCATCTCCGCGTTCAGGATCGAGACGCCCGATTATGCCCTGCTCGCCCAGGATATCGCCGCTGCGGGATTGCCGACGGTGATCGTGATGGAAGGCGGCTATGCGGTCGATGCGCTCGGCGAGAACGTCGCGAGCCTGTTGAGCGGATTCTGAATGGCGCTGGCCAAAGGAAGCGCCGATTACCGCCGCCTGACATTGGCGATGCTATTCGCCGGCTTCTCGACCTTTTCGCTGCTTTATTCGGCGCAACCCCTCCTGCCGCTGTTCGCACATGACTTCCACCTGAGCGCCGAGGCAGCGAGCCTGGCGGTCGGGCTCGCGACCGGACCGCTGGCGGTCGGCATCCTGATCGCGGGGGCTTTGTCGGATCGTTGGGGGCGGCGGCCGATGATGGTCGCGGCGATGTTCCTGGCCGGCGGGTTCAGCCTGGCGACCGCGGCGGCACCGGGGTGGCCGGCGCTGCTCGCCTTGCGCTTCCTGACCGGCGTCGCGCTCGCCGGTGTGCCCGGGGTGGCGATGGCTTATGTTAGCGAAGAGGTCGATCACGCCTCGGTCGGATCGGCGATGGGGCTCTATATCGGCGGCAGCGCGATTGGCGGGATGGCGGGGCGGCTCGGCGTGAGCCTGTTGACCGATATCGCCGGCTGGCGCGGCGCGGTGGCATTGGTCGGGGTAGCGGGCATCGCGATGGCCGAGGCGTTCCGCCGGCTCGCGCCCGAATCGCGGCATTTCGTTCGCTCAGCGCCGCCATTGGGCGAGGTGGCGCGCGGCTTCCTCGATCTGTTTCGCGATCGTGCGATGCCGCTGCTGTTCCTCGAGGCGTTCGTGCTGATGGGCGTGTTCGTCAGCATCTACAATTATGCCGGCTTTCGGTTGATGGCGCCGCCTTATTCGCTGGGCCATGCCGCGGTCGGCGCGATCTTCCTGCTCTATCTGCTCGGCTCGTGGAGCTCGGCCTGGTTCGGCGGCGTCGCCGGGCGGCTGGGGCGCCGGCGCATCTTCTGGATACCGGTCGTGTTGCTGATCGCCGGCGTGGCGCTGACCGCGGCCCGGCCGCTCGCTTTGGTCGTAGCTGGGATCGGTGTCGTGACGGTCGGTTTCTTCGGTGCGCACTCGATTGCCAGCGCCTGGGTCGGGCGTCGCGCGCTCGCCCAACGCGGGCAGGCAGCGGCGCTCTATCTGTTCTTCTATTATGCCGGGTCGAGCGTGCTGGGATCGCTGTGCGGGATCGCCTGGACGCGCGCCGGATGGCTGGGTGTGGCGTTCTTTTGCGGCGCGCTTGGCGTCATCGCGTTGATTCTGGGGCTGATCCTCAGGACGATCCCGCCGCTGCCGCAGAACGAGGTCACGTCGCCCAAACCACTCGGCACCGATTGAAATAATTTCGTCACAAGCGGGAACCCCGCGCGACACCGAGCGTTATTACCTAGCTTGAACGAAAGAGAGAGCATTTCGACGATCAGACGCTTCACGCGTAGGATCGTCTTAGGGAGCCCCGCCGCACTATGTGCGACGGGGCTTACTGCTTTTGGGGCCTACCCGATCTGCGATCGCGCAGTCGGTCGCCGCTCACCCGCACTTCCCTCAAACGGGCAACGACGCGGGAGCAAGTCCCGCGTCGTCGGTCGGCGCTGGAGCGCCGCCGGCCGTGCCCGCGCTCTTCGCCTTGCTCGTTCGCACCGGCGCGTAGCCCTGGGCTACGCGCCTCGCGCGGTCAGAGTTTCTCCGTCAATTCCGGCACGATCTTGAACAGATCGCCGACCAGGCCGATGTCCGCGACCTGGAAGATCGGGGCGTCCTCGTCCTTGTTGATCGCGATGATCGTCTTCGAGTCCTTCATGCCGGCGAGATGCTGGATCGCGCCCGAAATGCCGATCGCGACATAGACTTCGGGAGCGACGATCTTGCCGGTCTGGCCGACCTGATAGTCGTTGGGGACATAGCCGGCATCGACCGCGGCGCGCGACGCACCGACCGCGGCGCCGAGCTTGTCGGCGAGCGGCTCGATCACCGCGTGGAAGTTCTCGCTCGAGGCGAGCGCGCGGCCGCCCGAGACGATGACCTTGGCGCTGGTCAGTTCGGGGCGTTCGAGCTTGGCGATCTCCGACCCGACATAGGTCGACACCGACTGCTCCAGCCCGGCGCCATCGGTCGCGACGACCTGCGCAGAACCGCCCTCGGGCGCGGCCTTCTCGAACGCGGTGCCGCGCACGGTGATGACCAGCTTCTTGTCGCTGGTCTGCACCGTGGCGATCGCGTTGCCGGCATAGATCGGGCGCGTGAACGTATCGGCGCTTTCGACCGACAAGATATCGCTGATCTGCATCACGTCGAGCAACGCGGCGACGCGCGGCGCGATGTTCTTGCCGTTCGAGGTGGCGGGCGCGAGGAACGCGTCGTGATCGGCCATCAATTTGACGACCAAAGGCGCGACCGTCTCGGCCAGCGGGTGTTCGAGCGCGGCATTGTCGGCGGTCAGCACGTTGCTGACCCCGGCGATCTTGGCAGCCTCGGCGGCGACGGCATCGACACCCGACCCGGCGACCAGCAGATCGACCTCGCCGAGCTTGGCAGCGGCGGTGACCACGGCGAGCGTGGCGTCCTTGACGGTCTTGCCGTCATGTTCGACCCAGACGAGCGTCTTCATTTGGCGACTCCCAGAGCCTTGAGTTTGGCGACCAGCTCATCGACATCGGCGACCTTGACGCCGGCGGTGCGCTTGGGCGGTTCGACAACCTTGAGCGTCGTCAGCCGCGGCGCGACGTCGACGCCGTAATCGGCCGGCGTCTTCTGATCGAGCGGCTTCGACTTGGCCTTCATGATATTGGGCAGCGAGGCGTAGCGCGGCTCGTTGAGGCGCAGATCGGTGGTGATGATCGCCGGCAGCGACAGCTTCTCGGTCTCCGACCCACCATCGACTTCGCGCGTCACGGTGACGCTGTCGCTGGTCAGTTCGACCTTGGAAGCAAAAGTGGCCTGGCCGACGCCGAGCAGGCCCGCCAGCATCTGGCCGGTCTGGTTGTTGTCGTCGTCGATCGCCTGCTTGCCCAGGATGACCAGATCGGGCTTCTCGGCATCGACGATCGCCTTGAGCAACTTGGCCACGCCAAGCGGCTCGATCTTCTCGTCGCTGACGACCAGGATCGCGCGGTCGGCACCCATCGCCAGCGCGGTGCGCAAGGTTTCCTGCGATTTCTGCTCGCCGATCGACACGGCGACGATCTCGGTCACGCCCTTGTCCTTCAGGCGGATCGCTTCTTCGACCGCGATCTCGTCGAACGGGTTCATCGACATCTTGACGTTGGCCAAATCGACCCCCGTCCCGTCCGCTTTCACGCGGGGCTTTACGTTATAGTCAAGCACGCGCTTGACCGGCACCAAGACTTTCATTCCATCCACTCCTGTGGTCCCAACTCCTTCCCGGGGAGGAGAGGAGGTCAGTCCAAACCTTCTCCAGAGGGAGAAGGATAGCGCAGCTTGGCAGCTTGCTGCCTAGCGGAGCTTGGATGAGGGGATATGTTCTCGATAGGGTGATCCCCTCACCCAGCTACGCCTAGGGCCTTGCTGCGCAAGACCCAAGTCTACGCAACCCTCTCCCGACGGGAGAGGGGAAATCAAGCCGCCTTCTTTACCTCAGCCACGATCTTCTGTGCCGCGTCGCCGAGATCGTTGGCCGGAACGATCGCCAGGCCCGAATTGGCCAGGATGTCCTTGCCCTGCTGGACGTTGGTGCCTTCGAGGCGAACGACCAGCGGCACGCTCAGATTCACTTCCTTCGCCGCGGCGACGATGCCCTCGGCGATGATGTCGCACTTCATGATGCCGCCGAAGATGTTGACCAGGATCCCCTTCACGTTCGGATCGGCGAGGATGATCTTGAACGCCGCTGTGACCTTTTCCTTGTTGGCGCCGCCGCCGACGTCGAGGAAATTGGCCGGGAACATGCCGTTCAATTTGATGATGTCCATCGTCGCCATGGCGAGGCCGGCGCCGTTGACCATGCAGCCGATATCGCCGTCGAGCTTGATGTAAGCCAGGTCGTATTTCGACGCCTCGAGCTCGGCGGGATCCTCTTCGGTCTCGTCGCGCAGTGCGAGCAAGTCCTTGTGGCGGAACAGCGCGTTCGAATCGAAGCCGACCTTGGCGTCGAGCACCATCAGCTTGCCGTCATCGGTGACGGCGAGCGGATTGATTTCGATCTGGCTGGCGTCGGTGCCGAGGAACGTGTCGTAGAGCTTGCCGGCGACCGAAGCGGCCTGCTTGGCGAGATCGCCGGTCAGGCCGAGCGCGGCAGCGACGGCGCGGCCGTGATGCGGCATGAAGCCGGTCGCGGGGTCGACGTCGAACGTGTGGATCTTCTCGGGCGTGTCGTGCGCGACGGTCTCGATGTCCATGCCGCCTTCGGTCGAGACGACGAACGCGACGCGGCCGGTGACGCGATCGACCAACGCCGCGAGGTAGAATTCCTTGGCGATGTCGACGCCGTCGGTGACGTAGAGGCGGTTGACCTGCTTGCCATGCTCGCCGGTCTGAACCGTGACGAGCGTGTTGCCGAGCATGTCGGCAGCGGCGGCGCGGACGTCATCGAGCGTCTTGGCCAGGCGGACGCCGCCCTTGGCGTCGGGGCCGAGTTCCTTGAACTTGCCCTTGCCGCGGCCGCCGGCATGGATCTGGGCCTTCACGACATAAAGCGGCCCGGGCAGCTTCTTGGCGGCATCGACCGCTTCGTCGACGGTCATCGCGGCATAGCCGGCGGGCACGGGCACGCCGAATTTCGCGAGCAGTTCCTTGGCCTGGTATTCGTGGATGTTCATGAAGGGCCTTCTCTCGGTTTTCGAAGAAAGGGAATGGGGAGGCCTTAAGCACAGGCCGCGGGATGAATCTACCCCTTGAGCAGTGACGCGCGGATAGTGCCAAATGACAGCTGTGCGAAGCTGTCCAACAATGGCATGCAGTAGACTTTGGGGATGAAACATCGGTCGATCCCGTCACCGTCCATCGGACAAGCAAATGGCCGCCGGGTACCGATGCCCGGCGGCCATTTTGTCGGCTGGATGAGCGGCGCTAGATGTGGACTGCTGCATCCCTCACGCCGTTCTGCAGCGCGGTCTTCAATGTAGCCTTGTCTCGGAAGGCATTAGTGAAGGCTTCTGGCGAGAGACCAGTATGACCAAACTGGTCGATGCACCCGGCACCTCCGCCACAGCCGCCGCCGCAGCCATCGCCCATAGCAACCTCGCTGCCGGGCTTTATTCCTTTCAGAAACGAAGACAGCCGGCCGATCGGTACTTCGCGCAGCACAGCGGCTGCCACCTTGGCATTGTCAGACATTGAAGGTCTCCTTGGGTTGCCCCGGCTCCATGTCGGGGTGGCTGGACACATGGCGGCCGATTCCCATCAGACATTCCTCCGCCATTGCCTCAAAGATCGGACCTAGCGCGCGCCGGCCGAATGACCCGGTGACGATCGCGTCGCCCGCGATGCAGCCGCTGGCAAGCGGCGCATACCAGTCGTCGCTACCCGTGCCGCCATCTCCGAACTCTTCGAAATACCGCGAAAACAGACGACGGCTGTCGTCAGTCGGGAAGCTGTCGGTTAGGATGTTGCCGAGACGAAACCGGTCATCGCCGATGAACATGAAACAGGGGAAGACCGACCCATCGGCGGCGATCGACAATTGGTTGAAGAAGGCGGGGCAGTAGGTGGCGGATGGCCGGCGCGCATCTACCTGTTCGAGAATGCGGACAGCAAACTCGAGCATCGGACCGGCCCCGGCGAACATGTTGTCGACCGTCAAGCGAGCAGCGGCTCGATATTGCGGGACGAGATCGCGCATCGCGACTGCCCATTGTTGCCAATCGCCGTGATTGTCGAAGATGCCCGATGCTAGGTCCGTCGCCTGCTTGGCCTCATCCGGCAAGAATGCCGGCGCGATGTGGATGACCCGATCTTCGGTTTCGCGGGCGAAAAAACCCATCAGATCGACGACGCTGATCCCGGCATCGATATGCGCCCGGCTGAACGTGCATTCGAACTCGAAGTCGATGCCTGCCGCGGCAAAAGCGGCAATCGACCGGCGCAGCAGCGCGGAACTGGGCTTGCCACTGGCGGTGGGACGCATGCGGTCATGTACTGCGTCCGGACCGTCCCAACTGATCGTCAGCGCGACCCCCCAGCGCTTCAGCGCGGCGATCACGCGTGGGCCGCTTAAGGTGCCGTTCGTCGTCGCGACAAACCGGGGCATCTTTGCCAGTCGGCCGTCCGACGTCGCGGCTTCAAATGCCTCGCCGATCGCATCGAAGGCGCCGATGTTCATTAGGGGTTCGCCGCCGAACAGATGAACGGTTTCGATTCTCCCGTACATCGACACCACGCGGTCTACGATCGCGCGCGCGGGACTGTCGGCCATCAGCGATTTGGCGGCGTGGTATAGCCCGTGGTCAGCGTAACAATAACTGCAGGCGAGGTTGCAGGCATTGCTGATATTGATGGTCAACCGGCCGAGGCGCGGGCGGTCGGCTAATGGACTTTCCGCGCCGAACAGAAGCGGTCGTATGGCGGGACGCCTGTCCAGAACAGGTCCTTCCGCCGTGTCGGACGTCGAGTACGCGTCGCTCGGGTCCTCACGAAACGCAATCGGGTCGTCGGTAATAGACAGGGCGAGTGTTTGGAGATTCAGACGAGCATAGATGTCGTTTTCACTAAGTGTTACGAGATTACGACTGTGTTCGCGCTTAATCATCATGACCTCCTTCAAGATCATTCAAAATATATTGCGCGACTCGATTGCTGATTTTGTCGAATGGAAGCACGTCCAACTGGCAAGAGTCAACGAAATTTCTGAGGTAGTCCGACGTCAATTTAGTTCATATCGGTTGTAATTATATTTTATTCGCGATAGGCTGTGGCCTGCGGCGGTCAGGAAAAATTTGCGTATGCATCGCCTCGCACTATTGGCTAGAGGCCGCTCATGACGGGCTGGTTAGCTCTTCCGCTGTTCCTCGCCACCGTGATCGCGATGGAGGGGTTCGCCTATGTGATGCATCGCTGGGTGATGCATGGCCCCGGCTGGTTCCTCCATGCGAGCCATCACCGGCCACGGACCGGCCGATGGGAACTCAACGATCTCTACGCGGTGATCTTCGCGGTGCCGTCGATCCTGTTGCTGCTCGGCGGCGTCGATCTCGGCTGGTGGTGGGGATGCACCTGGATCGGCGCGGGAATCGCGGCGTACGGCGCGATCTATTTCGGGTTTCACGACGTCATCGTCCATCGCCGGGTCGCGACGCGCTATCTGCCGCGATCGGCCTATATGAAGCGGATCATCCAGGCGCATCGGCTGCACCATGTGGTCGAGACGAAGCGCGGCACGGTCAGCTTCGGTTTCCTGTGGGCGCCGCCCCCCGAGACGCTCAAGGCCGAGCTCAACCGCCGCGGCAACGCCGGGATTCGCGCGCCGTCCGGCGATCTCGCTCGATAGATATCGGTATAGACGCGCGGTGATCCTCGACTGGCATTTTTATGCGCTGGCGATCCCGGCGGTGCTGATGCTCGGCTTGTCCAAGGGCGGGTTCGCGGGACTCGGTGCGCTGTCGCTGCCGATGCTCGCCTTCGTCATCTCGCCGGTCCAGGCGGCGGCGATCCTGTTGCCGATCCTGATCGTCCAGGATGTGGTCGGAGTCTGGGCGTTTCGCCGCACGGTCGACTGGCGATTGCTCGGCTGGATGATGCCGGGGGCGATCCTCGGGATCGTGCTCGGCTATCTGTTCGCCGCGCGCTTGTCGGAAAGCGCGGTGCTCGGCGCGGTCGGCGCGATCTCTTTGCTGTTCGGCGTCTATCGACTCTGGGCGGATCGCAACGGCCCGCCGCAGATGGCCAAGGGACTTCCCGAGTGGCTCGGCACGCTGTTCGGAATCGCCTCGGGCTTCACCAGCCAGATCGCGCATGCCGGCCAGCCGCCGTTCCAGGTCTGGGTGTTGCCGCGCCGCCTGTCGCGCGACACGCTGGTCGGGACGACCGCGATCTTCTTCGCCGCGGTCAATTGGATCAAGGTGCCGGCCTATGTCGCGCTCGGCCAGTTCACCCACGCCAATCTGCTGACCGCCGCCGCATTGCTTCCGGTGGCGATCGCCTCGACCTTCGCCGGCGTCTGGCTGGTGCGGCGCGTTTCCCCCGAGCGATTCTATGTCGCGATTTACGTGCTGATGGTGCTGGTCGGGGCGAAATTGCTGTGGGATGCCTTCGCCTGACGGCGCATTGGTCCGGATCGGCCGGGTCTTTGCCAAATGTTAAGCGCGGCTAAGCATAATGTGCGTCATGGACACGCATTCGTTCGGATCCGATCGAGCGACTGACGGTGACGACGATCATCGCCACCAGCAGCGCGTGCCGATCGTCATGCGGGCGCGATTGCGCGACCGGCATTCCAACAAATATGATGTCCGCCTGCTCGATCTGTCGGTCACGGGATTCCGCGCCGAGGCGCATTATTCGCTCGATGCGGGGCAGATCGTCTGGCTGGCGATTCCCGGCATGCAGGGACTGGAGGCGACGATCGCCTGGCGTCAGGGCCTGGAGATCGGATGCAGTTTCCGCCAGCCGCTCTACCCGCCGGTGCTCGATCACATCGTCAAGACGTTAGGGCATTAGGGCTTTTTCGTGCTCCAGCGCGTCGATAGCCGGCCTCTCGCCGCGGCAAAGCCGCGTCGGACGGCGCCCTTGGCGCCGCCGGCCGGGCCAGCGTCTCTCCCGGAATAGCGGCTGCTATTCCGGGGGCCGCTTGGCCTAATCAAACAGGCTCGACACCGAGCTCTCGTCCGCGATCCGCCGGATCGCTTCGGCGAGCAACGGCGCGATGGTCAAATGGCGGACCTTGTTCGCGGCGGCGATCGTGTCGTGGTTGCCGATCGAATCGGTGATGACCAGTTCCTCGAGCACCGATCCCTCGACCCGCGCGATCGCGCCGCCCGACAGCACGCCATGCGTGACATAGGCGACGACGCCCTCGGCACCTGCTTCCTTCAGCGCGGCGGCGGCGTTGCAGAGGGTGCCGGCCGAATCGACGATGTCATCGATCAGGATGCAGAAGCGCCCTTCGACGTCACCGATGATGTTCATCACTTCGGATTCGCCGGCGCGCTCGCGGCGCTTGTCGACGATCGCCAGCGGCGCGTTGTCGAGTCGCTTGGCCAGCGCACGGGCGCGCACCACGCCGCCGACATCGGGCGACACGACCATCAAATTCTTGCCCGAATGGCGCGCCAATATGTCGGTCGACATCACCGGCGCCGCAAACAGATTGTCGGTCGGGATGTCGAAAAAGCCCTGGATCTGCCCGGCATGGAGGTCGACCGACAGCACGCGGTTGGCGCCGGCGACGGTAATCAGATTAGCGACCAATTTGGCCGAGATCGGGGTGCGCGGGCCGGGCTTTCGATCCTGGCGGGCATAGCCGAAATAGGGCAGCACGGCAGTGATCCGCTTGGCCGATGCACGTCGCAGCGCATCGATGCAGATCAGCAATTCCATGAGGTTGTCATTGGCCGGGAACGATGTCGACTGCAGCACGAAGACGTCCTCGCCACGGACATTCTCGTTGATCTCGACGAAGATTTCCTCGTCGGCGAAGCGCCGGACGAGCGCATCGGTCAGCGGCAGTTCGAGATAGCCGGCAATTGCCTTGGCCAGTGGCAGGTTCGAATTGCCGGTCATCAGCTTCATTGGTGCTCGCCCCTTCGAGGTTTGCGCGCCTCCTTAGAAGGGAGTCTGCAGCCGGTCCAGCACCCCGCGTTCGGTGATGTAGCCGGTCACCAGCCGCGCCGGGGTAACGTCGAAGGCGGGGTTGTAGGCATCAGACTGGGTCAAGCGCACCGTTTCCAGCCCGTGATCGGTCGCGCCGGTGATCTCGGTCAGCTCGGCGGGCGAGCGTTCCTCGATCGGGATCGCATCGCCGCTCGGGGTCGCGGCGTCGAAGGTGGTATAGGGAAGCGCGACATAGAAAGGCACGCCGGTATCGTGCGCGGCGAGCGCCTTCAGATAGGTGCCGATCTTGTTGCAGACGTCGCCATTGGCGGTAACGCGGTCGGTGCCGACGATCACCGCGTCGACCTGGCCGCGCGCCATCAGCAAGCCGCCAGCATTGTCGGCGATCAAGGTATGCGGGACGCCATGGTTGCGCAGCTCGAACGCCGTCAGCAATGCGCCCTGGTTGCGCGGCCGCGTCTCATCGACCCAGACATGCAGGGGCAATCCGGCATCGTGCGCGAGATAGATCGGCGCGGTGGCGGTGCCGTAATCGACCGTCGCCAGCCAGCCGGCGTTGCAATGCGTCAGGATATTGAGCGGACGATCGGGGTTCCTGGCATGAAGGTCGCGAAGCAGCGCGAGGCCGTGCTCGCCAATCGCGCGGCACAAACGCTCATCCTCATCGACGATCGCCTGGGCGCGCGCGAACGCGGCGGCGGCGCGATCGGCGGATGGCAGTGGGCGTACCGCAGCGGCGACCTGGTCGAGCGCCCATTTGAGGTTGATCGCGGTCGGGCGCGTCTCGTGCAGGCGTGCGTATGCGGCATCGATCGCGCCATCGCCGGGATCGGCGGCGATCGCCATTGCCAGGCCATAACCCCCGACCGCGCCGATCATCGGCGCGCCGCGCGTCCACATGTCGCGAATCGCCACCGCCGCGTCGTCCTCGCTCCTGAGCTCGACCCAGCGCACTTCCCAGGGGAGCTGGCGCTGGTCGAGGATGCGCGCGCCCTTGCCATCGGCGGTCGGCATGATCGAGCGCGTGCGTTCGCCGTCCAGGATCATGGCAGTATCTCGGCAAAGCCGGCCACATCGCCCTGGCCGGTGTCGCGGTCGATCAGCAGCGCGCGCAGGCCGGCCGATTTCGCCGCATCGGTCTCGGCGACGACGTCGGACACGAACAGGATGTTGGCAGGGTCGAGACTCAGCGCAGCGGCGATCTTCGAATAGGATTCAGCTTCGCGCTTGGCCCCCGTGGTCGTGTCGAAATAGCCCGAGAGATAGCCGGTCAGGTCGCCTGCCTCGCTATGTCCGAAGATCAGCTTCTGCGCCTCGATCGATCCCGAGGAATAGATGCAGACCTTGATCCCCGCCTCGGTCCAGCGTTTCAGCGCCTCGGGCGTGTCGGGATAGACATGCGCCTTGAGCTCGCCGGCTTCATATCCTTCGCGCCAGATGCGCCCCTGGATATGTTTGAGCGCGGTCTCCTTGGCATCGACATCCATCCAGGCGAGCAATGTCGCGACCGGATCGCCCGGCGGCATCGCGGCGATCACCGGCGCGAGCTCCTCGCGATGGATCGGCACCCAGCCAGGAATGCGCGCGCGGGCATAAGGGAACAAGACGTCCGCCACATAGGCGATGCTGGTGGTCGTCCCCTCGATATCGAGCAGGATCACCTTGGGCGGCGTATCGGTCATTGCGGTCTCAGGAGGATCGGTTGGTCTTCGGCTCGCCGGCACCGCCATTGTGCCGCGGGAAGCGGTCGGCGATCGCGTCACCGGTGAATTTCGCCACCCAGCCGTCGGGATTCTCGAACAGACGGATCACGGTGAAGCTTGGCTCGGGGCCCATGTCGAACCAATGGCGCATGCCGGCCGGAACCGAGATCAGATCGCCGGCGGTGCACAAGACGGCGTGGATGCGGTCGTCGTCGGTGCGCAGCGTGAACAGCCCTTCGCCGGCGACGAAGAAGCGCACTTCGTCCTCGGAATGGCGATGCTCGGACAGGAATTTCTCGCGCATCGCGGCGCGATCGGGATGATCGGGCGTGACGCCGATGATGTCGACCGACTGATAGCCTTGCTCGGCCTTCAGTTTGTCGATCTCTGGCGCGTAAGCGGTGAGCACGGCGTCGGTGTCGGCACCGGCAGTGTCGCGCAACGGCCAGCGCTCATAGCGTACGCCGATCCGCTTCAGCGCATCGCCGATCCATTTGGGGTCGCTGGTGTCGAGCACCGGAGTATCGCCGTCATCGGCGGTAAAGACGCGAAGGCGAGTCATGACGCGCTCTCCCTGAAACTGCGTTCCGCCAGTTCGGCGGCGATCAGCCATTCGACGGCTTCAAGCACGCGCTCGGCTTCGTCAAGGTCCTTGCCCCAGGCATAAAGGCCGTGGTCGCGGATCAGATAAGCGGGCGCCGCGCCGGGCCGTGCCAATGCCGGGGCGATCGCCGCTTCGATGACCGTCATGTCCTGGCTGTTGTCGACGATCGGCAGCGCGATTTCGGTGTCGTGCGTGGTCTGGCCGGGAAACACCTTGAGCAATTCGTGGCCGACGAAGTTCCAGGCCTTGAGGTCGCGAAAGGCGCGGGTCAGGCCGACCGCTTGCGGCGAATGACCATGCAGGACGGCGCCCGCCGCCGGAAACTGGCGATAGATCGACAGATGGAGATGCGTTTCGGCCGATGGCCTGCCCGATCCGACGACATGGCCGTCAGCATCGAGGCGCAGCACGCCGTCCTCGGTCAAGCGCCCCTTGTGCCAGCCCGACGCGGTCACCGCGAAGCCGTCGTCGAGCCGGACCGAATAATTGCCTGCCGTCGCCGGCGCCCAGCCGCGCGCGTCGAGGCGGCGGCCCACCGCGATGATTCCGGCCCGTGCGGCGTCGAAACTGGTCGTCGTCATGCCGGCCACTTACGGCGAGTCACGCCGGCGCGCCAGCGCGCCGTGGCTCAGGCAAAAAATCGGGCGCCGCTCCGGATAGAGCCGCGCCCTTAGGGGAGGAAAGTGTCATCGGCCGACCAGGCTCCCGCTCGGAGCAATCGGCTAAACTGAAATGGTAACCGGTGTCAGATTGAAGCGCAAGCAGGTAAGGCACTTGCCAAGCGCGACATGATACGGGCAGCACCCCGTTCCAGGTCGAGACGGGACCTGACCTGATGAACTATCGATCGATTGCGATTGCACAACTCTCTGCCTCTTTGAGACGCCGATGCTTTGAGTGATCGGACCGCAACGGCCGGGAAAACATCATTGATACCGGTGTCATAAGTTTCTATCGATCGGTCGCCCGCAAGGGCTTGGGAGAGTCGGCCGCCAACGAGCGTCCAGATGCGAAAGAGAGCGGCATGGCGAGCAACAAGCGGGTGGCATTGCTGGCGGCGGTTTGTGCCGCGGCGATGATCGGGTCGGGCGCGAATGCACAGGAAGCGCCGCCCAAGCTGCTGTTCCACGTATCCGCCGACAAGACGCTGGCCGCCGACACCGCGAGCGGCGAGGCCGTGCCCAATTTCCAGTCGAAGGTCGCGATCGTTCCCACTGGCAAATCGGGCGGCGCGATCGAATGGCAGGACGACGGCTATGTCGCGTGGAAAGCACCGGGCAATATCTATGCGCGGCGCGGCACGCTCTCTTTCTTCTGGCGCTCGCGCACGCCGGTCGGCGAAGCGCCGTTCGTCCTGTTCCGCGTCGGATATGCCGACCACACCAGCTGGGACATGGCGTTCCTCCGGATCGACTGGAACGGCCACGGTTTCGACGCCTTCGTCACCGACAACAACCTCGCCCGAGAACGCGTGTCGTTCCGCATGGATACTTTGCCCAGCCCGACCGACTGGCATCATATCGCCTTTGCCTGGGACGAGGCGGTCGGCGTCCGGCTGTTCGTCGACGGCAAGGAAGTCGCGCGCAAGGATCAGAAAGCGGTGCTCGACAGCGGGCTCGATCAGTTCGGCCTGGCCGGGCGGATCATCTCGCCGCATCAGGTGCAGAGCCGCTACAACTTCATGCGCGGCAGCGATGTCGACGAGATCCGGATCTATGACCGGATGCTCGGTGCCGGCGCGGTCGCCGCGCTCGCCAGCAACAGCGCTCCGGTCGATGACAAACCGGTCGCCAGCGACGAGCGCACCGCGTTCCTCCACCGCTATGGCTTCGACGGCGCCTCGCCGCCGCTGCTGACCGCCGACAAGACCAGCATCCGCAAGGTCGAGTTCGCCGATGCCAAGGATCTCAAGGAATGGATGTGGAAAGGCGTCGACGGCATCGCCGAGACGACCTGGCCGGGCGTGTACAACCGTTCGCGCCTGCCCGGGCGGGACGACTATTTCGAGCTGCCCGATTGGAACGTCTATGTCGAAGGCGGCAAGAGCTACGAGCTGACCGTCCCCACCAACGAGACCGTCAACCGCGTCGAGATCCGCGGCGCGGCCTATGGCGCGCTCGATTACTCAGCAGACGGCAGCAACTATGTCTCGCTGGCGAAGCGGCCGCAGGGTGTCGAGAAAACGATCACCAGCTTTGGCGACAAGGCCGGCGGCAAATTGCGCTTCACCAACATTGCCCAGGAAACGCCGATCCAGGAAATCTGGGCCTATGACGTCAAGCAAGGCGCCGAGCCCAAGGGCACGTTCAAGCTCAGTTACGTGGTCGATTCGAAGACCGCTCCGGCCTTCGCCAACCTCACGCCGCTGACCAAATATATTGCCGGCCGCTTTCCCGCCGACGAGCGCGCCACCGTGGTGGCGCTGCCGGCCAGCGCGGGACACGCCGCGCCGGGCGCGGGCAGTGCTACCGAAGTCGGCAATGCCGAGCGCGGGCGGAACGAGGCGCCGATCGTCCATATCCTGATCCCGTCGGATTTCGGTGACGCCTTCCCCGGCAAGCCGCTGGCGCGCGCGTGGAACTATACCTGGGCCAACGCCCATGATGGGCTCGACGGCATCGCGCTCGACATCCCGGCGCTCAAGGTCGCGGCGAACAAGGACGGAATGATCCCGCTCAACATCCGGATCAAGGACCCGATCTGGCCCGACCGCGATCTGATCGACGTGACGATATCGGTGAAGCCGGGCCAGGCGCGGACCTTGTGGCTCGACCTGCGCGACCGCCTCCTGACCAACGATCCCTTCTACATCACCGTCGCCAGCGCCTCGCGCGATTTCGGCGCGGACTCGCTCGACGGGATGAACGTGCGGCTGGTGTTCAAGGATCGCGACGAAGCGAAGAAGGAGCATATCGAGGATCGCTTCAATCAGGTGAAGGACAATTGGGGCTTCCTGGTTGAGGAACATACCGCCTCGGGTCGCGAAGGGTTGTTCCGGCGCTTGAAGGGCGACATCACCGACCTGCTCCGCGTCGATCCCGACAATCTCGAAGGGCGGCGCTATTGGGCCGACATCAGCTACGGCGCGACGGGCATGCCGCCCTTCACCCAGCCGGCGCCGCCGGCCGGCGTGCCGCTCTGGGCGTTCCGCCAGCTCGAGGATTTAAAGCTCACCCGTCAGTTCGTCGATTGGTGGATCGATAACCGCCAGGTGCCCTATGGCGATTTCGGCGGCGGCATTTCGGACGATGTCGACCTGCTCGGGCAATGGCCCGGCCTGGCGCTGATGGGGGTCGATCCCGACAAGATCAACGCGTCGCTCCGCGCGCTGTCCGACTCGGTCTACGCCAACGGCATGCGGGTCAACGGGCTCGGCTATATCACCACCGACGAGCTCCATGCTTATGAGGAAGGGCTCAATTCGGACGCCGAGCGGCTCTATCTCAATTGGGGCGAGCCCAAGGCGGTCGAGCGGCTGATGGCGACGGCCAAGGCGCTGACCGGCATCATCCTCAAGAACCCCGCCGGCCACATGCACTTCGCCAGCAACTGGTATGGCGGGCGCAAAGTCTATCGCGAAGGGCCGTGGGAATGGCAGAAGCCGTACAGCTTCACCGTCCTGCACGCGCCGATCCTGATGGGCGTCTACAACGCCAATCCCATCGCCACCGGCCTGGTGACGGGCGTGGTCGACGGTTGGATGGCGCATGGCAAGAAGGGCGCCGACGGCAATTGGACCTATCCCAACGAGATCAACTGGCGCACCGATGCCGAGCGCGCCGGTGACGGCGGCGGTGTCGCGACGCCCTATCAGTCGATCTGGGCCGCCTATCGCTTCACCGGCGACGACAAATATCTGATGCCGATCCTCAGCCGCACCGCGAAGAATGGCGCGGGTTCGCTCAACGACCTCAACGAGAATATCGTCGCGGCGCTCGGCAAAGCCGATTGGGGCAAGGCGCTGGCCGGATCCAAGAGCGATTTCGGCCGCATCGCCGGCTGGGACGCGACCGGGAACCGCAAATTGCTCGAAGAGCAGGCGGCCGACGCGATCGCGTTCAAGTCGCAGCACATGTCCATGTACACCGAAGGCCATTGGTGGAGCGATCGCGTCGACATGCCCAACGATCTGCTGCAGCGGCAACGGCTCGGCGGGATCGCGCTGGTGCGCAACCAGACCTATCCGGGCAACACGGTCAGCTGGCGTTTCGCCAATCCCGGCGCGGCGGAAGCGGTCGCGATCCTGGTGCCCGGCGCGACCACCGGCCATTTCAAGGTGATCGCCTATAACACCAGCGACATTGCGCAGCCGGCGACCATGTCGACCTGGAACGTGACCGCGGGCAAATGGAAGATGACCGCCGGGACCAGCGCGTCGGACGGCGATGTTGCCGACGGCACGCCGGTGGCGAGCGAGGTCACGCTCGAGCGCAGCGGATCGGTCGATGTCAGTTTCGCGGCGCACACCACGACGGTGCTGGAATTCACGCTGGAGACGCCCGGGGTGCCGACCGAGCGCCGCGCGGATCTCGGTATCGGGGTGGACGATGTGAAGGTCGCCGGCCGTTCGGTCGAGGTGACGGTGCATAGCCTGGGTGCACTTCCGGCCAGTGGCGGCCGCGCCGAACTGGTCGACGCGACGGGCAAGGTTGCCGCCAGCGTCGCGGTGCCGACGCTCGACGCACCGACCGACCTGACGCCGAAGACCGTCTCGGTCCGGCTGGCCTTGCCGGCCGGTGCCGGGGCGGGCTGGCGCGTGCGGGTCGCGCTGCCGGACGGTGCGCCCGAAGTGACCTGGCTCAACAATGTGGTCGCGCTCCCTGCTGCGACCCGGCGGCGGTGATGGCCAAGGATCGAGGGAAAGGAGCATGATCGGGCGGCGCTGCTTCCTGGCCGGGGCGACAGCGGCCACGACGGTGGCGGTCTTGCCCTTGGCCCGTGCCGCGGGTGATCGGGATGCCGCGCTGCGTGCGACGCTCGACGGGTTGGCGAAGCTCGACAGCCCCGCCGCCAAGCTGAAAAAGCTGGAGGGATGCGACAAGCAGGGCCTGTCGCCCGGCGCGCTGCTCGATCTCGAGGCGGCGCGCGAGGGGCTGGCGATCGACGCGCGGATCGCGGCGATCATGCCGTTCGGGCGGCTGGGGCGAAGTCCCTATTCGATCACGCCGTCCAGCGGAGCATGGCGCGACCTCGCCGCGCCCGATGCCGCAGACCGCATCGCGACCGATAGCGCTGCCGTACGCGAGGCGGCGGCGGCCGGGATTATCCTGCCGCGCGATGCCCTCGACCGCACCGTCGCCGGCCTCTCGACAGCAGCAGCCGGCGCCACCGGCGCCGTTGCCACGGCGCTGGCGGAGCAGCGCCTATTGTTGTCGTCGCTGGCGCCGCGGGCCGGAGAGCCCGGAGTCGGTCGGCTGCCGCACGGCGCCGACTATTTCGGCCTGTTGATCGATCGCCAGTTCGGCGGACGCGACGCGGCGGCGATCCATCGCCGGGTGATGGCCAAGGCGCGGGACGTGGCGGCGGAAGCAGACGAGTTGCTCGCGCGATTGGGCTATGCCGGCAAGACGACAGGCGAGCGCTTCCACGCCGCCTTTCGCGATCCGCGCTTCCTCTATGCCGACAGCGAAAGCGGCCGCGATCGCGCGGTTGCCGACATGAACCGCTGGCTGGGCCGCGCACGGGGGCGATTGCCGCGCCTGTTCGAGTCGCTCCCGCCGGAATGCGTGAACGTCGCCGTGCGGCGAATGACATCGGCGGAAGAGGCTGCGAAAAAAAGCGGCTATCGCGTCCTGCCGTCGCCCGATGGTGCGCCCGGCAGCTATTTCGTCGATCTGTCCGACATTCGCCGCCGGCCCGACTGGAGCCTGGCCAGCGTGGTCCATCACGAATTGCTGCCGGGTCATATGGTGCAGATGCCGCTCGACACGCACGCGCGCGCGCATGCTTTACGCACTGAATATACGGCGGGATTCTCCGAAGGCTGGGCGATTTATGCCGAGGAATTGATGGCGCGGCAGGGTGCCTTCACCGGCGACGACCGCGCGCGGCTCGGCTTTCTGCACTGGATGATGTTCCGCCTGGGCAGATCGGCCATCGATACTGGTATTCATGCCGAGCGATGGTCCGTCAGGGAAGCGCGGGAGACGCTCGAGAAGATGCAAGGCGAGCCAGCCTTTTTCGCAACGTTCGATCAGGACATCGAGCGGGTGTGCCTGGAACCCGGCGCACGCGTCGGAGAAGCGCTCGCCTGGCTGGCACTAGCGGATCGCTGCGGTCGTGGTTCAGTCGCTGGACTAGCCCGGCGGCATCGGGCGGCGGTCGCCGACGGGCGCTTGCGCCTGTCATCGCTCGATCGGCGGCTGGCCGCGCGGACGGCGGGGCGACCGATCAGCGGATAGCCTGTCCCAAGGGCGACCCCGGCGAGCGTTCCCCGGAATGACGGCTGATCGTCATGTCGCTCGCCCGGAAACAGATCGGGCGCCGCCTCATGAAGAAGCCGGCGCCCTTAGTGGAGCAAACCAGCCCCGGCTTAGTGAGTGTAGCGCAGCCCGAACATGAAGGTGCGGCCGAAGTGATTGTTCTCGTAGTTCCGGTCGGCCTCGAGATCGACGTAGCGGTAGCGATAGGCGTCGGTCAGGTTGGTGCCCTCGACCGAAACTTCGAAATTCTTGGTGAGTTTGTAGCGGATAGACGCGTCGACATTGGTGATCGAGTCATAGCCCTCGAGCACATTGCCGGTGGCCGAGCCGTTGTCGACGAACCCGCTACGATAGGCGATCGACGCGCGCGCACTGAACTTGCCATCGTCATAATAGAGCGTTCCGTTGAGCGAACGCTTGGCAAGGCCGTAGAGGGTCGATGACGTGACGAACCCTGCATAGCCGCCATTGGGTACTGTTGCCGGACCGTTGACGTTATAGTTGATGTTGCTCGATATGAGCGTCACGTTGGCGATCCCGCCGAAGTTGCGCAGAAAGCCGGGCAGGAAGCGGAACGGTCCCTGCAACCCGATCTCGACGCCGCGCACCCGACCGCCGGAGGCGTTGCCGATCGTCGAGATCGTCCAGAGCTGCCCCTCGGGGTTGGACGCCGCCGGCGAACTCGCCAGGATGACCGACAACGGCAAGCCGGTCGAGGCGAACGTGCCGGTGCGCGTCGTCGAGATTGGGAAGCTCTGGATGTTCTTTTGGAAGAAGGCGACCGACAGGACCGATTCCTTGGCGAAATACCATTCCGCCGCGGCGTCGAGCGCGGTGGCGCGGAACGGATCGAGGAACGGGTTGCCGAAGCTGACCCTGTAGTTGAATCCGTCGACCGACCCGCCCGGCGTGAGATTGCCGAGGCTCGGGCGCGTCATCACCTTGCTGATCGCGCCGCGGAGAATGAGGTTCTTCGCCGGGTAGAAGGCGACGTTGAACGAGGGTAGCCAGTCATCGTAGTTGCGCTGCACCGTCACCAGGGTGCCGCTATTATAACCGGTCGACGACTGGTCGGTCGCGACATAGCGGACGCCGCCATTGAAGGCGTAGTCGAGGCCGAGCAAAGTACCCTTGGCGTCGAACTGCAGGTAGAAACCCTTGTCGGTCTCGCGAACCGACCGGATGTTGGTCTGGTTGGGCACCGCGGTGCGTGAGTACAGCTTGGTGTAGGCGGTGGCCGCGGGCAGGTTCGCCACCACCCACGAATTGGTATTGCCCGCAGGCTGGCCGGCATTGCCCAGATTGAACACTTCGGTCAGTGCCGAGGTCACCGGGAAGCCGTAGACTGCCGCCGAGCCGAACACGTTCGACGCCGAACAGGTGATCGTACCCAGCACGACGTCGGGCGCCGCGGCCGGCTTGGTTGGGCAGACGACGGTATCGCGCGCCGCTTCATAGAGGTTGAAGTCGTAGCGGCGATAGACCCCGCCGGCGCGGATCTTGAATCCGTCGGCGACGTCCCAGGTCGTCTTGAGCGAGACCGTGCGGAACTTGTTGGTCGTGTTCGACGGCCGGTCGCGAATCTCGGCGAGCTGGAAATTGGTCGGATCGGTGACGCTGGTACCGAAGGTCAGCTTTGGCGACTTCATGTTGGTATAGTCGTAGCTATACCCCTGCGCATCACGGTCATCGAGGATGATCGTCGTTTCCTGCGGGATGTCGGCGTCCGATTTCGACAAGCCGGCGAGCAATTCGATATGGATCTTGTCGCCGATGTCCTGCTTCCAGTTGCCGCTGAACTGGTAGAAGGTGGTGTTGAGCTTGCGCTGATAATGTTCGACGCGGACCCAGGCGTCGTTGATCGTCGCTTTGATGAGATTATTATTCGAATCGATCGTATAGTCGGTGACGTCGATCGACCGCTCGTTTGAGCGGAACAGCACCTCGCCCCAGCGCTCCTCGCGCAGTTCCTTGTAGCGCGACCATAGGCCGTCGAACGAGATCTTGGTGCGATCGGTCGGCGCCCATTGGATGCTGCCGGTGATGCCCAGTCGCTCGCGGTTATGCTCGATCAGGCCGTAACGCGGAATGCGCGGGTGGAATGCCAGCGCGACGGCGTCGCACGCCGCGACGCGTCCGTTAGTGTAGGTGCCGCCGGTGTTCCGCACGGCGGTGTTGCTGGTCGCCGACGTATAGAAGCACGGGACGCCGTTGACCGAGTCGAAGCGCGGCCCGTTAACCCAGCGCACGCTGTTGTTGCCGAGTTCGAACTGGTCCTGCTTGCTATAGGCGGCCGACAGCGACACACCGAACTTGCCATCATCGGATTTCCAGCCGATCAGCCCGGCAACACGTGGGCCAAGGTCCTTCGACAGATCATTATACTGGCCCTGAGCGGACAGCGCCAAGGTCAGCCCCGGCTTGCCCGCGAGCGGGTTGCCGGTGTTGAGATCGACCACTGCGCCCAGCGACCCCTCATCGAGTTGCGGTTCCGCGGTCTTGTTGACCACCAGCGACGTGAACAGTTCAGACGCGAAGACGTTGAAGTCGAACGCGCGCTCGCGGTCGGCGCTGGCGCCGTCGCTGGTCGTGGTCAGCGCCTGCATGCCGTTGACGCGGACCGCGGTAAACTGCCCCGACAGGCCGCGCACGGTGATCGACCGGCCTTCGCCGCCGTCGCGCTGGATCGAGATGCCCGGGATGCGCTGGAGCGATTCGGCGAGGTTCTGGTCGGGGAATTTGGCGATATCCTCGGCAACGATTGCATCGACCGAGGAGACTGATTCGCGCTTCAGGTCGAGCGCCTTGTTGAGTGAAGCGCGAAAGCCGGTGATGACGATATCGGACGCCTTGTCGTCGGTGCTCTGGTCGGCGGCCGTGGGGGCCGGCACCGGGGTTTCCTGCGCCGCTGCGGCGGTCTGGTCGGCCGGTAGGGTAGCGGGCTTGTCGGCGGCGCAGGCCCAGCCCGGCTGCATCAGGCCGAAAGCGAGCGCGATGGTCGACCCTCCTTGCGCCATCCGCACGATGCGCACTGCCAACGGTTTCGCTCGGTCTTGCATTATCGTCTCTCCCCTGACTCATGTCGCCATGACACCGGTTGTTGCACCGCGTGCCGCCGGACCGCGCAACAGGTTGGAGAGTTGGTTGTGGGTGGTGTGCCCCTTTTTCCCTCTCCTGACGGCTGCCGGCTTTCCCACCGGTCTTGCCGCTGTTACCTGTCTATTGGTAACCGGTGTCAACGACATGCGACGAGGAGATAATCATGTCAATACGTATCGCCATCGCGGCTGCAGCGGCGTTGCTCACGCAGGAGGCGGCGACGCCCCGAATGGTCGTGATCGACGGAGAAGCGGTCAAGCGCGACGAGCCGCCGCCGCACGGCAATATCGGGATGAGCACCGCCTATCGTTACAGCGACGCGGTGCCTGGCCGCGCGATGGAGTTCCGCAAGCGCGTTCTCCATGTCGGCGCGGCGATCGGCGCGCACAAGCTAGCGCACGACGAAGTCTATTACGTGCTGTCGGGCGAAGGCGAGGCGTTCTCCGGCGACCGCATTGCGCCGGTGAAAGCGGGCCAGGCGATCTATTTCTTCGACGGCGAGACGATGGGGATAAGACAGAAAGGCAAGCACCCGCTGGCGCTGATCATCAGCTATCCGCTGGCGGTGCGGGCTAGAGCGCGATGACGTGAGTTTGACCCGCCGTGATTGCCCGGGCGTGTTCGCTGGCAAGGAGCGGTGTGCAGCGCGTAGCGGCGCTACGCGCAAGGACCGCGACGCAGACCAGCGGGCGCGCCCGGGCAACCGCAAAGCGGCGGGCGCCTTTTGGCGCAGAGCAGCGTCTCTCGTCGGTCACGATGCATTCTGCATCGCTCCGCTCCTCGTTCCTCGCCCTGCGCCAAAATCCGCTCCGTCACGGCGGGTCAAACTCACGTCATCGCGCTCTAAATAGCGCCCAGCCACCCGCGGCTCTTCGCCCAGGTGACGAACAATTCCGGCCAGGCGGCAGCCGGCTTGCTGACCACGCCGCGCAGGCCGAAGCCATGTCCGCCTTCGCCGAACAGATGCAGTTCGACCGGCACTTTGGCCGCGCGCAATGCTGCGTGGAGCAACAGGCTGTTCTCGACCGGCACGGTCGCGTCGTCCTCCGCCGCGCAGAGGAAGCAGGGCGGGCAGGCGGACGTGATGTTGCGGTCGGGCGAGTGCGCCGCGATCAGCGCAGGCGAGGGATCGGGACCGAGCAGCGCCTGGCGCGATCCGGCGTGCGCGACCGACAGGTCCATCGACACCACCGGATAGATCGGTGCCGCGATCATCGGTCGCGCCGATAGCGCGTCGGCGGCGTCGACGGGCTCGTACGTCTTCGCCGCGAACCGCGCCACGAGGTCGGCGCACAAATGCCCGCCTGCCGAAAACCCCATCGCGCCAATGCGGTCGGGGTCGAGCCGGTATTTCGTGGCGCGCGACCGGATCAGCCGCATCGCCCGCTGCGCGTCCTGCAGCGGCACGTCGGCGCGGTTCGCCCAACCCTCGCCGGGCAGGCGGTAGAACAGGACGAACACGGTGACGCCGCGCGCGGCCAGCAGGCGGCCGATCTCATAGCCTTCCTTGTCCATCGCCATCCGCACGTACCCGCCGCCGGGAAAGACGAGCAGCGACGCGCCGTTCGGCTTGGCGGGACGGAAGACCGCCATGCGCGGCGTCGATACGCCGGCGACCGCGCGGTCGTTGAGCTTGGCGGTGTCCTTGCTGCGTTCGGTGGTGACCTCGACCGGCGGTTTGGCCGGCATGCCAGGCGCGCCTTTGGGCCAGAGGTCGATCGTCTCGTCGGGCTGCGACAGGGTCAGCGGCAGGTTGCCCGGAGCGGCCGGGAGCGCGGTCTGCGCTGCTGCGCCGCTCGCCGCCACCGCCGCGCCCAATGTCGCGAACAAGGCGGTGCGGCGGTCGAACTCGGTCATGTCAGGTGCCCGGCTGGATATAGGGAATGCGCGCGAACAGCTCGCGCTGCCATTTGCGCGGGTCGTTCTCGATATGGCTGTCGACGTCGAACACCATCGTCGCGCGGCGCGCGAGATCGTATTTCGGCCAGACCGGCAGGCCCGGATGGTTGGGATTGCCGGTCTTGGCAAAGGCGACGAAACTGTCCTGCACCGCTTTCGACGCCGCGCGCGCGTCGAGCCCGGTACCGGTCTGCGATCCCGCCGCGTCGAGCGTGCTGAACGCCAGCGGGATGTCCATCGTGTGGAAGGCGCCGCGGCGCGGGTCGGTGCGCGAGCCGAAGTTCACTTGATAGACCCAGGCCGGGGCGCCGGCGCGGGCGCGCTCCTCCGCCTCGATCACCTGGCCGCGCCAGCTCCGTCCGGCAGTGACCGCGGCATAGAAGACGTCGCTCGGCGACCAGGTCGGGAATTGCCTGCGATATTCGGCCACCACCCATTCGGGCAAAGCATCGATGCGCAATTCGGGCGCGAGGCGATCGGGCATATTGCCCCAGGTCAGGCCCTTCACCTTGTCCGAATCGGGCGGGATGAACGCGCGCGCTTCGTCATGGACATTGCCCAGAATCAACGGGATCGACAGACCCTGCGGGTTGGCGTCTGGCCAGAAGGGGTGGCGATTGAGCCATTTCATGTCGAGCACCGGCCCGAAATAGACCCCGCCGCCGAGGAAGGGATCGTCGGCCGACAGCGCCTCGACCAGTTTCTCGGTCGGTGCCGACAGCAACGGGCCGAGATCGCGCTCGCTCGCCCCGAGCTTGCGCAGATAGGCGCGCGCGCGGTCGGTGGCATGGAGCGGGCCGGAGGCGGTGACCTGCTGGCCCGACATCGTCACCCCGCGATGGAACAGTCCCTTGGCCGCCGGCATGCCGGTCAAGGTGGCGATCTTGGCGCCACCGCCCGACTGGCCGAACAGCATCACGCGATTGGGGTCGCCGCCGAACGCCGCGATATTGTCGCGCACCCATTTGAGCGCGAGGATCAGATCGAGCTGGCCGCAATTGCCGCTATCGGCGAAGCGCGGATCGAGCCGCGCGAGATAGAGATAGCCGAATGCGTTGAGGCGGTGATTGACCGTCACCACCACGACATCGCCGCGCGCGGCGAGATTGTGCCCGTCGTTGAGCGGATCGGTGACGCTGCCGTTCGAATAGGCGCCGCCATGGATATAGAGCATCACCGGCTTCTTCGCCGCCGGATTTGGCTCGGCGGTCCAGACGTTGAGGTAGAGGCAATCCTCGGATTGCGGCTGATATTTGCCCGATTGCGGACAGACCGGCCCGAATTTCTGCACCTGCCGCATTTGGCCGCGCGCGGCATAGGGCACCGGGGCGCGGAAGCGTTGCGCGACGCCGTAGCGGATGCCGCGATAGGCAATGACGCCGCGGTCGCTTTCGCCGACGAAATCGCCCGACGGCGCGCGCACATAGGGCGCCGCGACCGCGCGCGCCGCGCTTGACAACAACATCGTCGCCCCGGCGCTGGCGCCGGCGCCGATCAGAGTGCGACGGCTCCAGCCTTCAGCGTCGGACATCCAGACCCCCTGCTAGGTACGCGTCGATATCGGCCTGGCGGAACAGACTGGCATCGCCCGGCAGCGAATGTTTGAGCGCTGTGAGCGCCAAGCCGGTGCGCGCGGCATCGTCGATGGTTCCGCCGTTGCGCAGCGCATGGAGGACGCCCGCCGCGAACGCATCGCCCCCGCCGATCCGGTCGACGATGCCGGCCAGCGTGATCTCGGCCGATTGTGCATGCGCGTCGCGCGTATCGATCCGCGCCGACAACAAATGG
This sequence comes from Sphingomonas sp. P4_G3, assembly GCF_056401105.1. Taxonomy (NCBI): domain Bacteria; kingdom Pseudomonadati; phylum Pseudomonadota; class Alphaproteobacteria; order Sphingomonadales; family Sphingomonadaceae; genus Sphingomonas; species Sphingomonas sp. P4_G3. The sequence goes on along the minus strand of NZ_JBFUJZ010000011.1, from coordinate 14,408 downwards.
CGATCGACATCCTCGGTGTGCCGTGCGGTCGAGGCGATCGTCTGGAGCTTGGGGAAAGCGGCGAAGGCGGCGTCGGCTGCTTCGCGCCGGCGGTCCTCGCCATCGCCCGAAAACGGCTTGTCGAGCAGCAAGGCGATGTCGCGATGGTTACCGAACATCAAATCGGCCTGCGCGACCAGCCGCGACAGGATCTCGCGCGGCTTGCCGTCCCAGCGCTCCCACAATTTGCCGCGCCAATTGCCGTCGAACGAAACCGGGATGCCGTGCGCCGCGGCGGCCTCGGCCGCGGCGATCGCGGCCTGCGCCGGCACCGGGCCGAGCGCGGGGGTGATGCCTGACAGATGGAGACGATCGACGCCCTCGAGCAGCGCGTCCCAATCCCAGGCATCGGTGGGCGCCTCGGCGAAGCTCGAATGCGCGCGGTCGTAGATCACTTCGGTCGCGCGCATGCCGGCGCCCGAGGTGACGAAATAGAGCCCCATCCGGTCGCCGCGGCGCTGGATGCCGCTGGTGTCAATGCCGTGGCTGCGCAAGGTGGCGATGGCGGAATCGCCGAGATCGTTGGCGGGGACGGCGCTGACGAAGCCGACCTCGTGACCGAGCCGGGCGAGCGCGGTCGCGACATTGGCCTCGGCGCCCGCCACCCAGACGTCGAACTTGGGTGTTTGCAGGAGGAGTTCGCGGCCCGGTGGCGAGAGCCGCAGCATGATTTCGCCGAAGGCGAGGAGTTTGCCCATTACTTACGTTCCCCCAATCCGTCATGCCGGCCTTGTGCCGGCATCCACAGAGCCGCACGCTTTTCGGTCTGCGGCTCCGTGGACCCCGGCACAAGGCCGGGGTGACGAGGAGCCTGAGGCGAGATCACCGCGCGAGCCACCCGCCGTCGACCGCCAGAATATGCCCCTGGACATAATCCGCCGCGCGGCTCGCCAGGAATACGGCCGCCCCGCCCAGGTCGCTCGCATCGCCCCAGCGCCCCGCCGGGATGCGGTCGAGGATCGATTTGTTGCGCACTTCGTCGGCCTGCAGCGCTGCCGTATTGTTGGTGGCGATATAGCCCGGCGCGATCGCGTTGACGTTGACGCCTTTCGACGCCCATTCGTTGGCCAGCAACTTGGTCAGCCCGCCGATCCCGCTCTTCGACGCGGTATAGCTCGGCACCCGGATGCCGCCCTGAAAGGTCAGCATCGACGCGATGTTGATGATCTTGCCGCCGCCATTGGCGATCATGTGCCTGCCCGCCGCCTGGCACAGGAAGAACACCGATTTGAGGTTGGTGTCGACCACCGCGTCCCAATCCTCCTCGGTGAAATCGACCGCGTCGGCGCGGCGGATGATGCCGGCATTGTTGACCAGGATGTCCAGCCCGCCGAGCTTGTCCACCGTTTCGTCCACAATTCTTTGCACAGGTTCGATCGTCGTCAGATCGGCCGAGACGATCTCGGCGCGGCGGCCCAATGCGCGCGCTTTCTCGACCGTTTCTTGAGCAGGGGTACGGCCGACGGCGGCGATATCGGCGCCGGCCTCGGCCAGCGCCAGCGCGATCGCCTGGCCGATGCCGGTATTGGCGCCGGTGACGATCGCGACTTTGCCGGAAAGGTCGAAGGGATTGGTCATTGTCATATCCATTCCCCTCCCTGCAAGGGAGGGATTGATCGGGTCGAAATGTCCCCCGGACATTTCTGGATCATGCTGGGAGCATGATCCACCCGACAATGGGTGGGTGCGCGGCGCGGAGCGTCGCGCGGCTCGCTGGCGATGACGCCGAGCCTTGCGGCTCGGCACCCACCCCCAGCCCCTCCCTTGCAGGGAGGGAAGTCACGTTACGCCAGCTGGCAGATATCCAGCACGTTCATGTCGGTATAATCCTGGTTCTCGCCGGCCATCGCCCAGATGAAGGCATAGGCCTTGGTGCCCGCGCCCATATGGATCGACCAGGGCGGGCTGATCACCGCTTCCTCGTTCTGCATCACGATGTGCCGGGTCGCCTCGCCTTCGCCCATGAAGTGCATGACGCGGTCGGTGTCGAGATTGTCGAGCTCGAAATAGAAATAGATCTCGCTGCGGCGCTCATGGATGTGCGGCGGCATCGTGTTCCACACGCTGCCCGGCTTGAGCACGGTCAGGCCCATCACCAGCTGCGCGCTGTCGCACACACCCGGGATGACGAGCTGAAAGATCGTGCGTTCGTTCGATTCCTGCAGGCTGCCGCGCTCGAGCGCATTGGCGTCGGCGATCCCGAGCTTGCGCGTCTGGAAGGCTTTATGCGCGGGGCAGGAGGCGAGATAGAAACGCGCGCCCTGACCGGCGAATTCGACGTCGGTCGCGCCCATCGTGACGTACAGGCAGTCCTTGTTACCGAGCGTGAATTCCTCGCCGTCGACAATGACCTTGCCGTCGACCGTGCCGACATTGACGATCGCGAGTTCGCGCCGCTCGAGGAACGGATGACCGACGGCCGAGGGCGGCTCGGTCTGCGCGGGCAGCTTGACCGGTGCGCCGCCGACCGCGACGCCGCCGATCACGAAGCGGTCGGCATGGGTGTAGTTGAGCACACACTCGCCCTCGCGGAACAGGCCCTGGATCAGATAGCGGTCGCGCAGTTCCTCATTGGAGACGCACTCCATCATGTCGGGATGGGTGGCGTAATAGGTACGGTCGAACATGAAACTCTCCGTTGGGAATCAGGCCGCACGCGCGGCAAAATGGGGATCATCGATCTTGTAAGCGCGGCGCACCAGGCCGCTGGTCAGTTCCTGGATCAGCTCGGCCGCTTCCCAGTCGTGAAGACGATGCTCGGCGACCAGTCTGGCGAGGAAGGCGCAGTCGACGCGCCGCGCGACATCGTGGCGCGCCGGGATCGACAGGAAAGCGCGGGTGTCGTCGTTGAACCCGACCGTGTTGTAGAAACCGGCGGTCTCGGTCGTCATCTCGCGGAACCGCCGCATCCCTTCGGGACTGTCGTGGAACCACCAGCTCGGGCCGAGCTTGAGGCAGGGATAATGGCCGGCCAGCGGCGCCAGCTCGCGCGCATAGGTCGATTCGTCGAGCGTGAAGAGGATGATCGACAGATCGCGCTCATTGCCGAAGCGATCGAGCAACGGCTTCAGCGCATGGACGTAATCGGTCCGCGTCGGGATGTCGGCGCCCTTGTCGCGGCCATGGCTGGCGAACAGCCCGGCATTGTGGTTGCGGCAGGAGCCGGGGTGGATCTGCATCACCATCCCGTCCTCGACCGACATCGCCGCCATTTCGGTCAGCATCTGTGCGCGGAACAGCTCGGCATCGGCCGGGGTCCAGGTGCCGGTGACGATGGTGCGGAACAGGCGCTCGGCCTCGCTTGGCGACAGATTGGCGGTCGCCGCGGTCGGGTGGCCATGGTCGGTCGCGGTGGCCCCGGCCGCACGAAAATCGGCGCGGCGCTTGCGATGCGCGGCGAGATAGCCCTGCCAGTCATAGACGTCCTCGCCGGTCAGCTCGGCGAAGCGCGCCATTGCCGGCTTGAATGCCTCATGCTCGACGTCGATCACGCCGTCGGGGCGATAGGTGGTAACGACGCGCCCGCCCCAGCCCGAGCGGCGGATGGCATGATGGTGCGACAGATCGTCCTGCGCACCCTCGGTCGTCGCCAGGAAATCGATCCGGAAACGGTCGAACAGCGCGCGCGGACGGAAGGCGTCGCTCGCCAGCTTCTCCCCGATCGCGTCGAAATAGGTGTCGGCGGTCGAGGCGTCGAGTTCCCGGTCGATCCCGAACACCACCGAAAAGACATGATCGAGCCACAGCCGCGACGGCGTGCCGCGGAATAGATGGTAATGCGATGCGAACAGCCGCCAGGCGGCACGCGGATCGGTCGCGGGCACGCCGGCGCGCGATGGGATCGCCAGCGCGTCGAGATCGACGCCCTGGCTGTAGAGCATGCGATAGAGATAATGGTCGGGGGACAGCAACAAGGTGGTCGCGTCGGTCCATTTGTCGTTAGTCGCGAACCAGGCCGGGTCGGTATGGCCGTGCGGGCTGACGATCGGCGAATCGGCGACGGCGGCATAGAGATTGCGGGCGATCGACCGCGTGCCCGGATCGGCGGGAAACAGACGATCGGGGTGTAATTCCAGCGTGCCAGCCATCAGCCTTCTCCATCCTCCCCGCTTCTGTCGAGCGGGGCTCTGGTAACCGGTGTCACCTAATAGTTCAACCGCTCCCGACGCGTTCAATCGACCGGTGGCGACACCGACCCGCGGCGGATCAGGGTCGACAGGAACATCGACGGTTCCGGGACGCTCGAATCGTCGTCATTGTCGGCGATCCCGGTGATCAGCTTGAGCGCGGCGGACCGCGCCATCGAGGCGATCGGCCAGCGCACGGTGGTCAGCGGCGGCCACATATGCGCGGCGATCGGCGTGTCGTCGAACCCGATCACCGACAGATCGCGCGGCACGATCAACCCGCGCTGGCACGCGGCATGGATCACGCCCGCCGCCATTTCGTCGTTGCTCGAGAAGATCGCGGTCGGACGCGGGACGACGTCGAGCAGGCGCTCGGCCGCGATCAGCCCCGATTCGAAGGTATAATTGCCCTCGGCGATCATGCTGCGCGGGAGCGAGATGCCGGCGTCGCGCATCGCGTCCTCGAACCCCAGCCGGCGCTCGCGTGCCGAGCGGAAGCCGTGCGGGCCGGCGACCAGCCCGATGCGGCGATGGCCCTGGGCGATGAGATATTGCGTCGCCTCGTGCACCGCCTCACGGTCGTTGGACGCGACCATATGTTCGGGCGTGTCGAGTTCGGCCGAGCCCATGCGGACGTAGCGGCAGCCGAGATTGCTGCACAATTTGGCAACCGCGTCATTCTCGCTGATCGGCGGCATCAGCAGCACGCCGAACAATCGCTGACGCTCGAGGAAGAGGCGCAGATCCTCGAGCATCGTCGCCGACCCGCGATCGACCGGACGCACGACCATTTCGAATTCGCTGTCGTGGATCGCTTCCAGCATGCCTTGCTGGACGTTCATCACCGTCTGGGCATTGGGATTGTCATGGACCAGCCCGACCAGGAAATTGCGCCGCAGTGCCAGCGCGCGCGCCTGCGGATTGGGGACGTAGCCGAGCTGGCCGATGACGTCCTCGACCTTCTTGCGCGTATCGTCGTTGAGCAGCGGGGATCGGTTGATGACGCGGCTGACGGTTTTCTTCGACACCCCCGCGATGCGCGCGACATCGTTGATCGTCGGCTGGCCGGTCTTTTCCATCGTCACAGGCATAGCGAGCCGCGCGCTACTGGGCTAGCCTTGCTTCCGGCCCGCCGGGCGGGCAGAGCTGACACCGGTTACTCAAGAAGGCGAAAGATGACGGCGAACGCGGTTCGGATCGATCCGAACGACAATGTGGCGACCTTGCTGGCCGATGCGGCGGCGGGTGAGGCGGTGGTCGCCGATGGTGCGCCGGTAACCGCCGCGATGGCGATTCCGCGCGGGCACAAGATCGCGCTGGCGCCGATCGCGGCGGGCGATGCGGTGATCAAATATGGCTTCCCGATCGGGCGCGCGACCGCGTCGATCGCGGTGGGCGAACATGTCCATTCGGACAATGTCGCGACGGCCCTCGTCGGACAACAGGCTTATACCTATGCGCCGACGCCGCGCGCCAATCTCGCGCCGGGCGACGCCACCTTCCAGGGCTATCGCCGCGGCGACGGGCGGGTCGGCACGCGCAACGAAATCTGGGTGCTGCCGACGGTCGGCTGCGTCGCGCGGACCGCCGAGCGGATCGCCGCGCGGGCGGAGGCGGCGCTGGCCGGCAAAGTCGATGGCGTCCATGCCTTCATGCATCCCTTCGGCTGTTCGCAGCTCGGCGAGGATCTCGACGGGACGCGGGCGATCCTCGCCTCGCTCGCCTGCCATCCCAATGCCGGCGGCGTGCTGATCCTCGGCCTGGGGTGTGAGAACAACCAGATCGCCAAGCTGGTCGAGACCATTCCCGAATGGCGCCGCCCGGCGATCCGCACGCTGGCGACGCAATTGGCCGGCGACGAGGTCGCGGAAGGCGTCGCCTTGGTCGAGGAACTGGCTGCACAAGCGCAGTGCGAACGGTCGGAAGCGACGCTCGCCGACCTGGTGCTCGGGGTCAAATGCGGCGGGTCGGACGGCTTGTCGGGGCTGACCGCGAACCCGCTGGTCGGCCGGATGAGCGATCGCGTCACGGCATCGGGCGGGCGCGTCGTCGTGACCGAAATCCCCGAGATATTCGGGGCCGAGCAGATGCTGATGAACCGCGCCGCCGACGAAGACGTGTTTGGCCGCGTCGTCGGCGTGGTCAACGACTTCAAGCAATATTTCATCGATCACGGCGAGCCGGTGTCGGAAAATCCATCCCCCGGAAACATTGCCGGCGGCATCACCACGCTCGAGGAGAAGTCGCTCGGCGCGGTGCAGAAAGCGGGCCGCGCGCCGATCGCCGACGTCATCCATTATGGCGAGCGCGTCGCCAAAGACGGGCTCACCCTGCTCGAGGCGCCGGGCAATGACGCGGTGTCGTCGACCGCCTTGGCGGCGGCGGGCGCGACCGCGATCCTGTTCACGACGGGGCGCGGCACGCCGCTCGGCTTCCCGGTGCCGACGATCAAGATATCGTCGAACAGCGATCTCGCCACGCGCAAGCCGGCCTGGATCGACTTCGATGCGGGGATGGTGCTCGATCGAGGGTTCGAGACGATGGAGGCGGCGCTGACCGAGCGGCTCTGCGCGATCGCCTCGGGCGAGCCGACCGCGGCCGAACGCAATGGCGAGCGCGAAATCGCGATCTGGAAGCGCGGAGTGACCCTGTGACCCGGTTGTCGCGCGCTGCCCTGGCCGGGCTGCCGATGGGGATATCCGCGCCGCGTACGCGCGGCCCGGTCGCGACGGGGATCGTCCATTTCGGTCCGGGTGCCTTTCATCGCGCGCACCAGGCCGCGTATGTCGACCGCTTGCTCGACCAGGATCCGCGCTGGGGAATCGCCGCGGTGTCGCTGCGCAGCCGCGGCACGATCGAGGCGTTGGCGGAGCAGGACGGGCTTTACACGCTCGCCATTCGCGACCTCGAGTCGAGCCTGCGCGTGATCGGCGCGCACAAAGAGTTCCTGGGGCCGGAGGACGCGGCGCGGACCTTGGCCTTGCTCGCCGCGCCCGACACGCGGCTGGTCACCACCACGGTGACCGAGAAAGGCTATTGCCTGGCGGCGGACGGAACGCTCGATTTCGGCCATCCCGATATCGTCCACGATCTGGCGCGGCCGGCCGTCCCGACCAGCGTGATCGGCTGGATCGTCGCCGGGCTGGCGGCGCGGCATGCCGGCGGCATCGCGCCATTCGTGCCGATGCCGTGCGACAATCTCGCCGCGAACGGCGCCAAGCTCCATGCTGCGCTGGTGGCGTTCGCCAGGCGGCTCGACCCGGCGCTGGGCGATTGGGTGGCGGGCGAAGTGTCCGTGCCGTCGACCATGGTCGATTCGATCACTCCGGCGTCCGACGACGCGCTCTATGCCGATGTCGCGGCGGCGCTGGGCGTCGAGGATCGCGCCGCGGTCCAGCGCGAGGCGTTCGCGCAATGGGTAATCGAGGATGTCGGCGCGCTGCCCGATCTTGGCGCGGTCGGCGCGACCCTCACCGCCGATGTCGGCGGCTATGAGCGCGCCAAGCTCAGGATCCTCAACGGCGCGCATTCGACGCTTGCTTATGCCGGATTGCTGCGCGGTCATGTCAGCGTTGCCGAGGCGATCGGCGATCCCCTGCTGGCGCGCTTCGTCGATGCGATGATCCGCGAGGATATCATTCCGATGCTGCCCCCGGTGCCGGGGCTGGACCTCCGGACCTATGCCGATGCGGTGCTGCGGCGCTTCGCCAATCCGGCGATCGTCCACCGGCTCGATCAGATCGCGCAGGATGGATCGCAGAAGCTGCCGTATCGGCTCGGCGATACCTTGCTCGCCAATCGCGCGGCCGGGCGCATGCCGCGCCATGTCGTCGCGGCGCTGGGCGGCTGGGTCGCATTTCTCATGCAGCGGGCGCGGGCGGGTAGCAGAATCATCGATCCGGCGGGTGACCGTCTTGCCGCGCTGGCTTTGGCCGAAACGCCTGCTCGCGTGGTCGAAGGGCTGATCGACGAGGGGTTGGGCTTTCCGCCCGCGATCGAAGGCGACGCAGAGCTGGTCGCACTGCTGAAAACCGCCGCGAACGCCGCCTTTCGCGGCGAAATTCCAGCCGAGATGCACGCCTGACACGTTGCCGGGCTTGTCATTGACACCGGTTTCCCATACGCAGTCGACCAGGAAGAATGCCATCAGGGCGAGGAGGGGTTCGGCGGTGCAGCCAGACGATAACGTCGACAATATCACGCGTATTGCGCGCTCGTTCGTCGGCGCGCGCCGCGACGGCCACGCCCTGCCCGATTATCCCGGCGACATGCCGGCCGAGCTCGACGATGCCTATGCCGTGCAGGACGCCGCGCTGGCGCTGACCGAGGGCAAAGTCGCCGGATGGAAAGTCGGGCGGATCAATCCGCCGATCGGCGCGGTCGACCGGCTGGCCGGTCCGATCTTCACCAATCAGGTCGTCATCGCCGACGGTTCGCCGATCGCGATGCCGGTGTTCGCGGACGGTTTCGCCGCCGCCGAGGCCGAATTCCTGCTGCGCATCGGCACCGCGCCCGATCCGGCCAAACACCATTATACGATCGACGACGCGCGGGCGCTGATCGATGCGGTCCATGTCGGGATCGAGATTGCCAGTTCGCCGTTTCCCGGGATCAACGATCACGGCGCGCCAGTCACCATTTCCGATTTTGGCAACAATAACGGCCTGATCGTCGGCGCGGCGGTCGAGGGCTGGCGCGACATCGACCTCGACGCCTGGCCGGTCGAAACATGGATCGAGGGCGAGCGTGCCGGCGCGGCCACGACCGCGACGATGCTCGACGGGCCATTCGGGGCGGCGCGTTTCCTGTTCGAGCTGATGGCCGCGCGCGGTATCGCGCTGGAGGCCGGACAATGGATATCGACCGGCGCGGTAACTGGGGTACACCCGGTGCGCATCGGCGACCGCGTCGAGGCGAGATTCGATGACCGGTTGACGGTCGAGTGCACGATCAAGGCCCGTTAAGAGGTCACTTTCGAGGGAGAGAGAGACGATGGCGACGACCGGGATGCCGGACGCCGGACGGGTGGATATGCGGGTCGGCCGCTATCGCTGGGTGATTTGCGGGCTGCTGTTCGCGGCGACCGCGATCAACTATGTCGATCGCCAGATGATCGGCGTGCTCAAGCCGACGATTTCAGCCGAACTGGGCTGGAACGAAACCACCTATGCCGACATCGTCTTCTGGTTCCAGGTCGCTTATGCGATCGGTTATCTGAGCTTCGGCAAGATCGTCGATATGGTCGGCGCGCGGATCGGTTACTCGATCGCGTTCGTGATCTGGACCGCCGGCCACACCTTGTGCGGCCTCATCACCGGGCCGTTCAAGCTGTTCGGCACGATGATTTCGCCGGCGATGCAATTCAACGGCGCGCGGTTCGTGCTCGGCGTCGGTGAATCGGGCAATTTCCCCGCCGGCCTCAAGGCGGTCAGCGAATGGTTTCCGGCCAAGGAGCGCGCCTTCGCTACCGGTGTGTTCAATGCCGGATCGAATGTCGGCGCGATCATCACGCCGCTGATCGTGCCCATGATCACGCTGGCCTACGGTTGGCGGATGGCGTTCATCTCGACCGGCGTGTTCAGCCTGATCTGGCTGGTCGCCTGGATCGCGATCTATCGCCGCCCACGCGAGCAACCCCGCGTGTCGGCGGCCGAGCTTGCCTATATCGAGAGCGACCCCGCCGACCCGCCGCAAAAGATCGGCTGGCTCAAGCTGCTCGGCTATCGCGAAACCTGGGCCTATGCCTTGGGCAAGTTCCTGATCGATCCGATCTGGTGGCTGTTCCTGTTCTGGACGCCCGATTTCCTCGCCAAGACCTATCATCTCGATCTCAAGAACTTCGGTCCGCCGCTGGTCGCGATCTATTTGATCTCCGATATCGGCAGCGTCGCCGGCGGCTGGTCGTCCTCGACCCTGATGAAGCGCGGCTATAGCGCGAATGCGGCACGCAAGCTCACCATGCTGGTCTGCGCCTTCCTGGTGATGCCGATCTTCTTCGCGCAATATGCCGCCAGCGTGTGGCTGGCGGTCGGGATCGTCGGGCTGGCGACGGCGGCGCACCAGGCATTCTCGGCCAATCTCTACACCATCCCGTCGGACATGTTCCCGCGGGCCGCGGTCGGGTCGGTGATCGGCATCGGCGGCACGGTCGGCGCGATCGGCGGCATGGGGATGGCGAAGTTCACCGGCTATATCCTGCAGACGACGCACAGCTACACGTTGATCTTCGCGGTCGCCGGCAGCGTCTATCTGATCGCGATCGGCGTGGTCCATCTGCTCAGCCCGAAGCTGGCGCGGGTCGACGTGCCGGCCTGACCCCGTCGCGGCCGGCACGTGCCGGCCGCTAGAAGGACTGGATCAACACCAGTTGCGGGAGTTGCTGGGTCCAAATTTGGCGCCGTAAGTCAGAAGCCGCATCCAGAGCACCTAACCGGCCGCGACACGCATATCCTCCCCCGCCAACGAGGAGGTGGGCGCGCTCAATATCGGACGCTCCAATCCGGTTCGTGCCGATTACCCGGACTAGTTCCTGAGCATCGCCGCATTGCCCCATGTGACGACCGTCGGCATCTTGTTCTTGGTGGATTTGCCGCGCGCTACCAGTTCGACGATCTTCACGCCGGCAATCTTGGCGCGCAATGTCTGTACGGCCTGGCCAAAACGCGCCGGTGTTGAGGTCGCCAGCAGTTTCCCGTCGCCATAGACGGAGAAGGTCACGACATCGTCGGTATCGAATGTCGAATCATCGACGCCGACATCAGCGACGAAGCTACGGAATTCGCCATTCGCCTTGATCTCGAACCGGGAGTTGGAAAGGGCGCCCAGGCCCGTTCGGTACATCGCGCCATGGACACGTAATGCCTGACGATAGGGCGTGGCATCGGCCTGCGCGCCGCCCCATCCGGTATAAGCGGGCGGTTCGCCGGTATCGGCGGTGCTACCCCATGGAGTGATCATGCGATGGATCGTGGGGTCCGGTTGCGGGACGACCACGCCATCAACGGCTGGGTTCACCCGCCCCGGCATTTCCGAAAGATAGACGCCATCCGCCAGGGCCGGCGTGCCCGCCGCATCGAAGATGAGTGTCTCACGCGGGTCGAGATGGAGCTTCAATTCGCCGGAAAAGGCGGGAAGCGTGGCGCCGCTCCACAGATCCCTGAGCGTAACCGGGGAGGTCCCGGCGAACTTCATGTGCTCGGCCGTCAAGGTCACATCGGCGGGAGCGAGTCCACGGTTGAAGACGGCCACCGCCTTGTGGCCATTGCCGAGCACTTTGACCAGGATCTGCACGTCATCGGTGTCATAGGCCAGTACCGCCTGATTTCCCGCGGCATCCTGATCGATCGCGATGATGTCGCTATTGCCGAAAATGTCCATCAGCGATTGCGGCGCGTGCCTCAGGTCGTATCCGATCAAAAGCGGCGCCGACAGCATTGACCACAGCGCGAAATGCGATTTCGCTTCGGTCAGATGATGCTCGTCAAAGTCGCCTTGGCCGACAAAGAGCATGTCGGGATCGTTCCACGAACCGGGATGCGCATAAAGCGCGCGGTTGGCCGTGCTGTCGAAATTGGCCAGCATCCGCGTCCAACTGGGCGTGAGGTCATCGCTGGTCCGCGAAAGATTACCCACGTTTTTAGCCCAGGCGCGGACGTCGGCCGATCCCCAAACACAGATCGAGAAAACATAGTCGCCATCGGGGTTGGTACGATGCAGGGCGTCGGCAACCCGCTGGTAGAGATCGCGAACCGCCGAGATGTCGGTGCGGCGAATTTCCATTATGTCGACCAACGGTCCGAGCGCGCGGTATTGGCCGGATTTGACGCCTTGGCTGTCGGGGCCGAAGGCACGGATGCCGCAGCCGTCGACCTTGATGTAATCGAAGCCCCAATCGCCGAAATAGAGCTTAATGTCCTGATCGATATGACCATATAGACCGACCTCGCGCTCGGCGACGTTACCCTCGGGCATGTTCGGTGCATTGGGTGCGAAGGCCTGCGAGCAGGTGTTGGCGCCGATATCCGAATAGATGCCGGCCTTCAGGCCCATGGCGTGAAGATGATCGGTGAAAGGCTTGAAACTGTCCTGTCCGGGTCCGCCAACGGCCGCGGAGGGAAAGGTCGAGGTGCGCACCATCATGCGGCCATCCGTCGCGCGCCGTTTCAGCCACCAGCCATCGTCGAGGTTGATGTAGCGATAGCCCTTTCTGGCCAAGCCACTGTCAACGATTACCTTGGCGGAATCCAGGACGCCCGCCTCGATGACGCCTGTGTGAAAGGCATTCCACGAGTTCCAACCCATTGGCGGGGTTGCCGCTTGTCCGGTGGTAACGGCGGTCCAGCGAGCGGTCGGTGCCAGTGGATCGGGTGAAGCATAAGCTGCTCCGTTCAGTAGCGATACCGACAGAACGCCGAAGGACGTCCAACGAACAAACCGCTTCATGACACCTCCACTGTCGATTTTTTGTAATTATAATAGATAATTAGACGAATATTGTCGCGACGGATTCACGGAAAGAGTTTCTGTTGCCGTGCGAAATTGAGGAAAAGCGGGAGCCACAGGCCGTCGGGTGCGCCTGGTCGCCCGCCAACGCCGAAGCCGTGACCGCCATGGGCGAACAAATGGGTCTCCACCGTAATCTTGGACGCGACCATCGCGTCGCGCAGTCGTACGGAGTTGGCCACGGGCACGGTGCCGTCGTCTTCGGCATGCACCAGGAAAGCGGGTGTGGCCGCCGGCGTGACGTTCAGATCAGGCGACCATTCGCGAATTTGTGCCGCGGTTGGCGACCCACCAAAAAGCGACGGCGCCACTCCGTCATAAGCGTAAGCCGGGTCGACCGTCTGGACCGCATAGATCGGTGCCGTGAGGAAGGGCCGCGCGCTCAATTGGTCGGCGGCATCGACGGGAGCGTAGAATGATGCGGAATGCCGCGTGGTCAGGGTGGCGGTCAGGAAGCCGCCTGCGCTGAACCCCATGACGCCGACCCGGTCGGGGTCGACATGGAAATGCGTGGCGCGGGCGCGGATGACGCGCATCGCGCGCTGAGCGTCGGCTGGACCAACGCTCGCCGGATTGCTCCACCCGTCCTGAGCCAGGCGATAGATCAGAACGAAACAAGTAATGCCGGCACGATTGAGGATGTCGGCGACACGATAGCCTTCATGCTCGAAATAGTTCCAGGCGAAGCCGCCGCCGGGAATGAGCAGCATGGCCGAACCGTTCGGTTGGGCCGCCGGGAAAGCGATGACGCGAGGCCTGGAGACGCCCTTGATACGCCGGCTGCTATAGGCCGGGTCCGACGAGCTCTGTTCGACAATTTCGGTCATACCCGGATGCAGAGCGCCGGCGGGCGGACGCGGCCATAGCTCGATAATCTCGCCTGATCCCGTCGCAGGGAGTCCGCTTCCCGTGTCGGCCCTCGCGGACGCCATCGCGGATGCACCTGCGAGCGCCAAGGACGATGCCACGAGATCGCGTCTGGAAAGCCTCATGAGAAAATCCCTTTTTAGTGCCGGGGGACAAGAAAGAAGCTCGTCCATCGCGACGAGTCCCGGCCCGCGGTCATCCAACGCGCGCTGTGCGATCTGGCAGCTGTTGCTGGTGGTCGTGACAGACCGGAATGTCTGGATTCCGCTGCCTGGGGCCATCCCCGCGCCGGTGAAGGATACCGCAATTCGTTCCGACCCTCTCCGCTCGATGGCCCGCGGCGCGTAGCTTGCAACAATCGCGCTACATTTTAGGTAGCGCTATCATAATTAGAGGGCGTGTCAAACGATGTGGCGCTCGATAGCGCGTCGCAGCGCGAGCGCGGCCGCGCCGTCGCCGAGTTCTTCCAGCCAATCATATCGGTGAACGAGAATGTAAAGCTCAGCTGGGCGAAAGCGTCAAGCCAGCCAAGATCGCCAGGCTTTCTCTTTAGTTTCAACCTCTTGCGAGGGAGAGTGGTGCGGCCGAGAAGACTCGAACTTCCACGTCCTTTCGGACACAACGACCTCAACGTTGCGCGTCTACCAGTTCCGCCACGGCCGCACGTGTTAGATGCCATCGGACGGGGCCGCTGGCTGGCAGGCGAGCGCCCCTAGCAAAGCGATCTGTGCGACGCAACCGGAGTTTATCGGGCGGCGCGTCCAGCGCCCGACCCCTGAGCGTCTTAGAATCTATTTGGAAATGCGCCGCGGGCGCATTTCGCGGTGCCGGCCCGCTCCCCCACCCGGCCTCCCAATCAGGGTATTCTATGGG
>NZ_JBFUJZ010000010.1:0-170336 GCF_056401105.1 Sphingomonas sp. P4_G3 | reverse complement strand
GAGCTCGTCCGAGAAGATGATGCAGCCGGGCAGGATCTTGCCCAGGGTCGCCAAGGTCGCTTCGTTCGAGACATAGCCCGAGGTGAACAGCAAGGCGCCTTCCTTGCCATGCAAGTCGGCCAGCTCGCCCTCGAGATCGACATGATAATGCGTGTTGCCGCCGATATTGCGCGTGCCGCCCGAGCCCGCGCCGACATCGTGCAGCGCTTCTTCCATCGCCGCGATCACCTTGGGATGCTGACCCATCGCGAGATAATCGTTCGAGCACCACACCGTGATCGGCATCGGTCCGTTATGCCCGGCAAAGCACCGCGCATTGGGAAACGCCCCCTTGTTGCGCAATATGTCGATGAACACGCGATACCGCCCTTCGGCATGCAGCCGGTCGATCGCCTGGGTGAATAGTTTTTGGTACAGCAAATCCGCTCTCCCCGTGCCGGCGTGACATGTGCGAATTCCGGTCGAATCCAAATGCGTAGTAACCCGTAGAACGGGTCGGCCGGCATCCGGGGCAATACGGATGGAGATCGATTGATCCGCCCGGCACAGTCCGCCCGACACTCTGGCTTTGGGCGGAAATTGCACCATGACGATCCGACATCTCGACGCACTCAACCACCCGCAATCGATCGCCGTCATCGGCGGATCGAGCAAGGCCGGTTCGCTCGGCACGCGCGTGCTGGAGAATATTATCGACGGCGGCTTCGCCGGAACGGTGTTCGCGGTGAACCCGGACAAGGTCGAGCTGGATGACGTCTGGTGGGTAGCGTCGATCGCCGACCTGCCGCGCAAGCCCGATCTGGCAATCGTCGTCACGCCCGCCGCGACCATTCCCGCGATCATCGGACAACTAGGAACGATCGGCACGCGAGTCGTGACCGTCATTTCGTCGGTCCCCCACGACGCCACCGCGCGCCAAGCGATGCTCGACGCCGCGCGGCCGCACGACGTTCGCCTGATCGGGCCCAATTGCCTGGGATTGCTGCTGCCGCATGCCCAGCTCAACGCCTCATTCGCACCGCGCAATGCGACCGCTGGACGGCTCGCTTTTCTGTCGCAAAGCGGCGCGCTCGTCTCCGCCATGCTCGACTGGGCAGCCCATCGTCATGTCGGCTTTTCGGGCGTGGTATCACTGGGCGACATGGCCGATGTCGATCTCGGCGACCTGATCGACTTCTACGCCGCCGATCCGCGCACCGATACGATCCTGCTCTATGTCGAGCAGGTTACCAATCCTGCCAAGTTCATGTCGGCGGCGCGCGCGGCGTCGCGCATCAAACCAGTGATCGCGATCAAGGCCGGGCGCACCGCGGGTGCTGGCAAAGCGGCGTTCTCACACACCGGCGCGCTGACCGGCTCCTACGACGTTTATGCCGCCGCCTTCCACCGCGCCGGCATCATCCTGGTCGATACAATGGGTGAATTGTTCGATGCGGCGCAGATCCTGTCGCGCTATCGCCCGCCTTACGGTGATCGCCTGGCGATCGTCTCGAACGGCGGTGGCGCTGGCGTGCTTGCGGCCGATGCGTTGCCCGGTGCGGGCGCGAGCCTTGCGACCTTGTCGGGAGCAACGATCGCCGCGCTCGATCCCGACCTGCCGGCAGGATGGTCGCGCGCCAACCCGATCGATGTCGTCGGCGACGCGCGGGCCGAGCGTTTCTCGGTCGCCACGCGCGCGGTCCTCGCCGATCCGGCGGTCGATGCGGCGTTGATCATCCATTGCCCGACCGCCGTCGCGACGGGCGAAGAGATCGCCAGGGGTGTCATCGCCGCACGAACCGACGCGGGCGCGGCTAAGCCGGTGATCGCCTGCTGGATGGGACCCCGCAACACCGAAGCGGCGAGAATGCTGTTCGATGCCGTCGGTATTCCCGTGTTCGACAATCTGGACGATGCCATCCGCGCCTTTGGCTATCTCGCCAAGGCGAGTGCGGCACGCGAGGCGCTGATGCGCGCGCCCGCGCATCAGCTCGTCCCTGCCAGCGATCGCGCCCGGGCGCGTGCCGTCATCGTCGGGGCCCGCAATGCGGGCCGCCAGCAACTTTCGGCAACCGAGGCCAAAGCCGTGCTCGGCGCTTATGGCATTCCGGTGGTCCAAGGCATGCTCGCCCGCGACTGCGATACCATCGCCCGCGTCTGCGCCGACCTTCCGCCGCCTTATGCTGTGAAGGTGGTCTCCCCGCAATTACCGCACAAGTCCGATGTCGGCGGTGTCGCGCTCAACGTCGCCACCATCGAAGACGCGCAGCGCGTCGCGGCGGATATGGCGACCCGGTTGGGACACGAACATCCTGAAGCGTCGATCACCGGATTCGAGATCGAGACTATGGTCAATTCCCCCTCCGGCCGCGAATTGCTGATCGGCGTCGCGCGCGATCCGACCTTCGGGCCGGTGATCGCCTTCGGCGCCGGCGGCAAGGCGGTCCAGATGACACGCGACGTCGCCTTCGGGCTGCCCCCGCTCGACAGCGTGCTGGCCGGGGAAATGATCGAAGGAACGCGCGTGGCGACCCTGCTTGGCGCCTATCGCGACGTGCCCGCGGTCGACATCGACGCCGTCTTGCGTGTGCTCAACGCGGTGTCGGCCCTGGTCATCGACCTGCCCGAAATCGCCGAGCTCGACATCAATCCGCTGCTCGTCGACGAGCATGGCGCGATCGCGCTCGACGCCCGGATCGGCCTGTCGCTCGACGACACCGGTTCGCGGCTCGTCATCCGGCCGGCGCCGATGGAATGGACCGCCGATTTGACGACGCGCGACGGCGTGACGATGCACGTGCGGCCGGTCCTGCCCGACGACGAGGAAGCGCTGGCCGATCTCTTCCACCATGTCACCACTGACGATTTGCGGTTCCGTTTCCTGACTGGCCTGCGCGATGTCGGCCGCGACCGGCTCGTGACGATGACCCAGATCGATTACTGGCGGACGATGCACTTCCTGGCCTTCGCCCCCGATGGCACCGCGATCGCGTCGGCGCTGCTGGCGTGCGATCCGGATCGCGAACGCGCCGAACTGGCGGTTTCGGTCCGCAGCGATTTCAAGGGCAAGGGCGTCAGCTGGACCCTGGTCGAGCACGTCGTCCGCTACGCCGAGGCCGAGGGTATCGGCGCGATCGAGGCGGTCGAGAGCTGCGAGAACCGGGCCGCATTGACGCTCGAACGCGAAGCGGGCTTCGCGCCGGTGCCCGGCACCGACCTTGGATCGGAAGTATTGCTGCGCCGCACGTTGCGGCAGCCTGACGCGGCGGAGATGGAACCGGCCGAATGAAGCGCCGCATCCTGGTGATTGACGGTCATCCCGATCCCGATCGGGCCAGGCTGATCCATGCGCTGGCCGATCGCTATGCCAAGGGCGCCCTTGCCTGGGAGCATGAGGTACGCCGGATCGATCTCGCCACGGCGGACATCCCGATCCTGCGATCGAGGGAGGAATGGGCAAAACAGCCGCCCTCGCCCGCGATCGTCGACGCCCAGGCGTCGATCGCCTGGGCCGACCATATCGTCTTCTTCTATCCCCTCTGGCTCGGCGACGTGCCGGCGCTGCTCAAGGCGTTTCTGGAACAGGTCATGCGGCCGGGATTCGCGCTGAATGACCAGGGGTCGCTGGGCGGTGGTCTGTTGCGCGGCAAGTCGGCCACGGTGGTCGTGACGATGGGGATGCCGGCAGCCTTCTATGCCCTGTGGTTCCGCTCGCACAGCGTGAAGAGCCTCGAACGCAACATCCTGAAGTTCGTCGGGATCGGCCCGGTCCATCACATTCTATACGGTGCCGTCGAACAGAATGCGGCGAAGCGCGAGCGGTGGCTCGACAACATGTTCGTTCTGGGAACGGGCGGAGGCTGAAGCGAGTTCGTGACCCCGTGCGCCGATCAGGCACGGAACCAGATGACCGTTGCCGCGACCACGATGACTGTAGCGCAGGCGAAGAGCGGTAACGCGGCCACTGCGCCAGCCCGATTGCGCGACAGGACAATGGTGACGATTGCCTTCAACACCATGTTGGCAGCGACAGGGGCAGCCAAGGCCGGACCCGCCAACATCGCCTGCTCACCGACCGTCAATGACGAGAAAGCTAGAACCGCGGCATCCACATCGGCCATGCCGGTCGCGGTATACACGATCAGCGAGCCGGAAGAGCCCAACGCGGACGATGCCAGTCGCGCGCCAAGAGTCGCGACCGCGGCGATCGCGGCGAAGGTCACCGCCGCGCCGAGTTCGAGCGGGTTGCCGACAGGCGTCCATTCCTCGCCGGCGGGTACACCGCCCTTGCCCGCCCAAACCGCCGCCGCGGCGAGTACCGCCAGGCCGGGCAGTATCGCATAGGCAGAATTGGCGAACGCTGCCGGCGCCAGAACGGCAATCAGCACCAGGACACGCAGCCCACCGACGATCGAGGCGATCAGCAAGGAGACCCTGAGGGGACCCGTTTCACCGAGATTGCTCCGCATCCGCCGGGCAAGAGCGGCGGTTACCGCGGTCGACGATACCAGCGCCCCGACGGCTGCGGTCAGCATCGGGCCTTTCCCGCGCGAGATATGGTGGCCGGCAAGATAGGCGGCGAACGAAATGCCGCTCACCAGCACCACGACGAGCAGCAGATGATGCGGATTGATCGCGCCGAACGGTCCCATGCCGCGATCGGGCGCAAGCGGGAACAGGACCAGCGCGACGATGGCAAACTCCGCTGCCGCGCGCATCTCCTGAGCAGTAAGATCGCCGACTAATTTGTGAAGCCGCTGGCGCGACGACAGGAGGAACATGACGACCGCGGCAGCGGCCAACGCCGCCTCGGGCTGGCCGGAAGCCGCCAGCGCACCCAGGCCCAGGACGAGCAAACCGGCGATCGCGCTGGTCGCGCTCTGACCGTCGCGTGCCCGCGCCTGACGCGTATAGCCGACGATCAGCACGATGCCGCACAACAACACGAGCGCTACCCCGATCGGTTCGGTGACGAGCGCGGCCGCGCCGCCTGCAATCCCCAGCAACCCGAAAGTCCGGATGCCTGCCACACGGTGACCGTCATCGGCATCGCGCCCGGTCCAGCCCCTTTCCAGGCCGACCAGCAGGCCGATCGCCCCGGCATAGCCGAGGGACAGCAGCGATTGAGCGGGGTCGGGCATCGCTATCGCGACAGCAGGACGGGGATCCGTGTCTGGTTGATCAGTCCTGCGGTGACGCCGCCGAACACCAGTTCGTGCAGTCGGCTGTGCGCGAACGCGCCGGCAGCGAGCAGATCGGCCCCCAGTTCGAGGGCATGGGTCTGGAGTTGTTCGGCGACATCGTGACGCCGTTCCAGCCACACCGATCCCACTTCGAACCCACGATAGCCGAGATAAGCGGCAACCGCTCCGTGCCCATGCGGGTCATTCTCGCTCGCCGGCCGGTCGCCGCAGCTTACCACATCGACGCGAGCGCCCGGCGCGAGCAGGCCCACCAGATCGTGGAGCGCGCGAACGGCTTCGGGGCAGGATTTCCAGGCCAGAACCGCATGATTGACCGTGGTCAGCGAGCGCCCCGGTGGCAGAATGAGCAATGGACCGCCCGAGGCTAGCGCGAGCATTTCGGTGACACGGCGGTACAGATAAGGGATTGCCCAGGTCTCGTGCGAACCGACAACGGACAGGTCGGAAATTGGTCGCGCCCGTCGAACGTCGCCGGCGAGCCAGGCAACATCGTCGAACATACCGCGTATGTCGACGTCGACCGTCGTTCCACCCAGCATGGCACGAAGCTTTTCGACCTGTTTCTCGGAATCGGCCTGCAGAATCTGGTCGGGGAGATACAAAACGCCAAACGGCGCGAGATCGGGCGCGGCGAGCGGCCCGGGCGTCAGCAGATAGACGACCAGGCGCGCATCCATGCGCTCCGCCTGGGCCAAAATGGTGCGGACGAACCCGGCGCCACTCTCGACGTCATCCAGCACCGCCAACATCGTTCCGGTCATGGCATCATCCTTAGGCTGGAAGGGAAATCTCGTCGCGTCGCGTCACTTTGAAACAGAGATCCTCGCCGTCCTGCTCGCGCACCGTCAAATAGGCCCCGACAGCGAGCGGATGCGTTTCGAGATGGAAGATCGGTTCGTCGTCGGCGTCGCCCGGAGCATAGGAAAAACGCCAGCTCGCGCCGTTGTGGATCAGATACCCGTTCCGCTCAGGCTCGTCCGGCCAGGATCGCAATATGGTCGTCCGATCGGGGTGAGCGCGCATCGCCGCAGCGTCGATGGTTCCGTCATCGCAAAGCGGGGCGCGGAGGAGATAGCAATGCGCCGCCGATCCGTCGGGAAAGGCTTGGCTGCGGGCGAGGTCGAGGCGGATGGTGTACCAGGTCATGCCGGCGACTCTGCACCTGCCCGGCGGCCGCGACGATGCGTAGATTCCCGGATTTAGATCATTCTTCAGGCGGCCAATCGGGCCAGTCCGACATCGTCGAGCACCTGGAACAGACGGGTCCCGACGAGCTGGATGATGCCAGCCCGTTCGAACCGGCGGATTTTCCGGCTCACCGTCTCGATCGTCAGGCCGAGCAGGTCGGCCATTTGCTGGCGGTTGAGCGACATGGGGGTAGCCCCGGTCATATCGCATGGCGTTGATCGACGCATATCGACCAGCAGTGATGCGACACGTTCTTCGGCAGTCTTGCGGCCTAGTGAAAGGATCGATCGTCGCGCGGTGTCCAGGTCGTTCGAGAATCGCCGCAAGAGTGATGTGGCGATCTCGGGATAGCAGACAGCCAAGGCATGCAGATCCGCGCTCCGGTAGACGCAGACCGTCGTGCTGGCCAAAGCGGTCGCGCGATGGGTCCATTGGTCGGCAAACAATTCACCGACGAAGGAACCGGGCCAGGCAACGCCCAGAATCTGCTCGCGTCCGTCGCGCAGCGAAGCGGTGAGCTTGAGCGCGCCGTCGCGCACATTGCCGACGTCATAGGTCTCGTCGCCTTCCCACGACAGCACCTCCCCGCGCCGCAATCGGCGCACGCGCCCGATGCGTGCCATCTCGCCCAGGACGTCCGGCGGCAGGTCGGCGCAGATCGATTGCTGCCGGCCGGCGCATTGCGCGCAACGCGATTCCGGCGCCGGGACGGCACGGCTCCGCGTGTCGGGCCAAGCGAGCGCAACGGCCGACATGGCGTTAACCTGCCAGCACTCGGATGAGTTCGTGTTGGCGCAGCGGCTTTTCGAGCACCGCGTCGAATCCGGCGGCGCGCGCCGCTTCGGCCAGCGTCGGTGAAGGAAAGGCGGTGATCAGAATCGCCTTGCCTTTCCAGTCCGCCCGGCGAAGCGCACGCAGCACGCTGATCCCGTCGCCGTCCGGAAGACGATAGTCGGCGATCAGCACGTCGGCATCGTCCATCATATTGCCTTCGAGCACGGGAGCGGCGCCGGCGAACGAGCGCACATCATAGCCGCGCCAATGGAGCAGCATCTGCAGCGAGCGGCGGACGGCCTCGTCGTCTTCGATCAACAATACGACACGCTGGGCTTCGACCGCTGGGTCTGGTTGTGGGAGTGCGCCATTGCTCATGACGCTCTCGTCGCACGGCCGTTCAGGTGCGTCGTTACGTAATGATCCGAAGATCAGCTCTCCAGGCCCGCTGCGAACGCGATGCGCAGCGCTTCCGACAGACTGCGCACCTCCAGCTTGGTCATCAGATTGGCGCGATGCACCTCGACCGTGCGCGGCGAAATGCCCAAATCATAGGCAATCGTCTTGTTGGGATGCCCCCGCGCCAACCCCTGCAGGACCTCCTGCTCGCGCGCGGTCAGCGCGGCGATCCTGACTTCGGCGTCGTGCGCGGTCGTGGTGGCGTCTTCGCGCCGTTCCAGTTTGGCGAAACCCGCATCGAGCGCGACCATCAGCTGGTTTTTTTCGAACGGCTTTTCGAGGAAGTCGACCGCACCCGCCTTCATTGCCTGCACAGCGATCGAGATGTCGCCGTGGCCGGTCAACACGATCACCGGGAGCACGATGCCGTGCTCGTTCAATTCGCGCTGCACTTCCAGCCCGTCCATACCGGGCATGCGGACATCGAGCAGCACGCAGCCGGGGTCGGCGTGCTTGGCTTCCTTCAGGAACTCGACGCCCGACTGATAGGTGCGCGTATCGAAGCCGGAGGTACGCAGCATGAAGCTCGCTGAACGGCGGATCGCGTCTTCGTCATCGACGATATGAACCAGCCGTCTGTCACTCATCTTCGGGTTCCCCGCTCTGGATGGTGAAATGGAATATAGTGCCGCCCCCGACATTGTCTTCTGCCCAGATGCGACCGCCATGCGCTTCCACGATCGTGCGGCAGATCGACAGCCCCAGGCCCATCCCGCTTTCCTTGGTGCTCGCGAACGCCTGGAACAATTGGGGCGCGAGCGCCGGATCGAGTCCGCCGCCGGTGTCGGCGACCGACACGCGGATCATGCCATTGGGCTCGGAGACGGTCGACACCGTGATGTCGCGAACGGCGCGATCGGCGATCGCGTCCACGCCGTTGCGGATCAGGTTCACCAGCACCTGTTGGATCTGGACGCGGTCGACAAAGGCTTCGCTCGCTCTCGGATCCAGTTTGAAGAAGGCGCGGACGCCGCGCTCGCGCGCGCCCGCCAATGCCAGCCGGCTGGCGTCCTCGATCATCGCGGGAAGGTTTTCGATATGCTGCGCGACTTCGCCCCGCGCCACGAAATCGCGTAGGCGCCGCACGATCTGGCCGGCGCGGAGCGCTTCCTTCGCGGCTTCCTCGACCGCCTCTCTGACGAACTCTTCGTTCGTCTGATCGTGCCGGTCGAGCAGCTCGCAGGCTGCCTCCATGTAATTGGCGATCGCGGTCAGCGGCTGGTTGAGCTCGTGTGCCAAAGTCGACGCCATCGTCCCCATCGCACTGACCCGCGACACGTGAATCAGCTCGGATTGCAGTTCCTTGAGCCTGAGCTCCGCCTCCTGTTCGGCGGTCAGATCGCGGATGAACCCGGTGAAGATGCGGTGCCCGTCGGCATTGGCCTCGCCGACCGACAATTCCATCGGAAACGAGCTGCCGTCGCTACGCTGCCCAACGACGATCCGTCCGATGCCGATGATGCGGCGCTCACCGGTCGCCTTGTAGCGCGCGATATAGTCGTCGTGCCGGTCATGATCCGGATTGGGCATGAGCATGCTGACGTTGCGGCCGGCAACCTCTGCCTCAGTATAGCCGAACAGCCGCTCCGCAGCGGCGCTGAACGACACGATCACCCCCATCTCGTCGATCACCACCATCGCGCTCGGCACCGTCGCCAGGATCGACCGGACGTGCATCTCCCGCTCGGCGAGGCCCTGTTCGATCGCCTTGCGCGCGGTGATGTCATGAACGCTCTGACCGAAGCTCCTGATCGATCCATCTTTGTTGCGCAGCGCGAAGATGGTGACGTCGGCGAGGAATTCGGACCCGTCCTTGCGGATGCGCCATGCCTCCATCCGCCGAGGGGCAGAGGCCGCCGCCGCGGCAGCCCGATCGCTCATCGGCCGGCCAGCCGCAACGTCCTGCTGCGTATAGAGGAGCGCCACCGATCGGCCCTTGACCTCGTCCGCTTGCCATCCCGTCAACAGTTCGGCGCCATGATTCCAACTTGCGATTATGCCATCGGGCGACGTCAGAAAGAGCGCGCGGTCGGTCGCGCCTTCCACGAACAACGCGAGTTCGAAGTCGAGCGAGGCGTCGCGCGATTGGGGGTCGATCATATGCATATCGTGTTGGTCCCCTAATCGATCATGCCGCCAATGGTGGCCATCCGGAGATTTACTTAGCCGACTTTATTGCGCGCGATCAAAGTGTCCGCGCGCATTCGTCCCTAGCGACACAGCCCCAACAGGAGGTGTGTATGACGAAGTTGATGCTACTCGCCGGGATGAGCGCCGCAATGCTCGCGACCCCCGCTTTCGCCAAGGAAGGTGATGTGCTGGTTCGCGCCCGCGCGATCGTGGTCGCGCCGAACGAACGCTCCGGCTCGGTCTCCGGCATTCCCGGTAGCAAAGTCGGGGTCGGCGACAGCGTCATGCCCGAAGTCGATTTCACCTATATGGCGACCAATCATATCGGCGCGGAGCTGATCGTGGCGACGACCAGGCACAGCGTGTCGGGCCGCGGGACGATCTCCGCCCTGGGGGATGTCGCCAACACCTGGGTGCTGCCGCCGACCCTGACGCTGCAATATCACTTCGCGCCGGATGGCAAGGTGCGGCCTTATCTAGGCGCCGGCATCAATTATTCGGTCTTCTATTCGTCGAAAGCGACGCCCTCGCTCAACGCAGCTCTGGGCACGACCAAGGTCAAGCTCGGCGACAGCGTCGGCTACGCGCTGCAGGCCGGCGTCGACGTTCCGGTGAGCGAGAAGGTCTTCGTGAATTTCGACATCAAATATATCGACATGAAGACCACCGCCCGCCTGACCAGCGGCGCCACCGTCCGCACCGCGCGCGTCAAGATCGATCCGATCGTCGCCGGCATGGGCATCGGGGTCCGGTTCTGAGCGGGTCGGAAGAAGGGGGCGATAGCGTCGCCCCCTTTTCTATGTCACGTCACGGTTGGTGAACGATGAAAATCGGCACCGGGCTTTCGCTCAGCATCCGCTGGGTGGCACCACCGAAGGCCGCTTCGAGGAAGCGCGACCGGCTGAATGCGCCCATCACCACGTAAGCGGCATGTTCGATCATCGCTTCGGCCATGATCACCGAACCCGGCCGGTCCATCAGGCACTTCTCGCTGCGGATTGTCGCATGCACGCCGTGCCGTGAGAGATAGGTGGCGGCTTCCTCGAGCGGCAGCGCCAACGACCCGTCCTCGGCATGGAATAAGGTGACCGAGCGCGCGAGCTTGAGCAACGGCACTGCCGCTCGCAGCGCCGCGGCGGCATGGTTCGATCCGTCCCAGGCGACTACCGCTCGTCCCTGAAGATCGATCGACCGCGCCTTTTCGGGTACCGCGAAAACCGGTGTGCGGCCCTCGAGGACCATGTCGCCGGCGAGATCGAACATATTGGGATAGGCCGACTTGTCGTCCAACCCGCGATTGACCACCACCAGATCGGCGAGCTTTGCTGCACGGCGCAGACAGGTCGCAGCGTCGCCGGTAGCGTCAACCACATTGTGGGGAATATCTTCCCTGCCGAGCCGCGCTTTCAACGCGGCGCTATTGGTAGCCTCGGCCTGCCGTTCCTCCGCTATGATAGCGGTGCCGGTATAGGTGCCGGTGAAGTCGGCGGAGGCCAGCGTAGTCATCGCCACATCAAGACAGGTCAAATGCCCATCGATCGCTCGCGTGATGTCGATCGCGACCTGCAGCCGCGCTTCCTGGCCGCAATCGTCATGCGCCAGGACCAGGATGTTCTTCATGACCGCCTCCATCGTCGGGATGGAAGCACGCTATGCTGGTCAGCGAGGCCGCAATATCGGGATAGCTACGTACTCAAACCGCTTTGCTGAAGCGCTCGCCGGCTGCCGTCCTGAAGGCATCGAACGCGACTGCGGCGAGCCGCGCATAGGGCTCGCCATCCGGCAAAATGACCAGCCCCGTGTCGTGCCGGCGGATCAGCCCCCGCTCCTCCATCGACGCCAGCTTCGGTGCGGCGTCCGCCATGACTTGTGCCGCGACGGCGAGCGGCCAATCGAGCTCGATCAAATCGACGCGACCGTCGCACAACAGCCGCTCGATCACCGCGCCCCGTCGCTGATCGTCGGCCGAACGCCGGATTCCCCTGATCGTACCAAGACAGCCGTTTTGGACCTTCATCCGGTATCGCCCGACATGCTTTTCAGTCTGGGCGATCAGCCCCGGAAACAGGCTGATCGAGGATGCCCCGAGGCCGATCACCGCGTCGGCGTCATCGTCGGTGAACCCCTGGAAATTGCGCCGCAACGTGCCGTTGGCCGCAGCGAGCGCGAGCTTGTCGTCGGGCCGCGCATAATGGTCGAAGCCGATCGGTTGAAGGCCTTCTTCGAGCCACAGGTCGCGAGCCAGGATGCTTTGCCAGAAACGCGCTTCGGCGTCGGGCAATCGGCTGTCCTCGATCATCCGCTGGCGCGGCAGCATCCGCGGCAAATGGGCATAGCCGAACATCGCCACGCGGTCGGGCGCCAGATCACGCGCCAGCCTGATCGTTCGCGCGATCGTGTCGAGCGTCTGACCAGGCAATCCGTACATCAGGTCAAGGTTGATGTGGTCGATACCCGCGCGCCGCAGATCCTCGACGCAACGCGCAACGATGCGAAACGGCTGCAGTCGGTTGATCTTCACCTGAATACCGAGGTCGAAGGTCTGCGCGCCCAGGCTGACTCGCGACACATTGTTTGCCGCGAGCATCCGACAGAAATCGGCATCGAGATGCCGCGGATCTAGCTCCGCCGCCCATTCGGCATCCGGCAGGATTTGAAAGCTGTTCCGGACCGCGGCGGCGACGCGCTCGAACTGAGCGGGCGACAAAGCATTGGGACTGCCGCCACCAAAATGGACGTGGCTGACGCTGCCCTTGGCGCGATCCGCAACCATGCCGATCTCCGCAACCAGAGCCTCGACATAGACGTCCAGGCGCGACGCACGACCGACCGGGCCGGTATTGCAGCCGCAATACCAGCAGATCTCATGGCAATAGGGAATGTGCAGATAGAGCGAGATCCGATCGCGCGGCCGCAACGCATCCAGTGCTGCCCGATGCTCGGCCGCGCCTACCGTTTCGGTGAATTCCGCGGCGGTGGGATAACTCGTGTATCGCGGCACCGAGCGAGCGGCGAGGTCGGCGTGAAAGACGGCCATCAAAACTTCCTTGGCTACATGCCGATCTGCGCATTCATGACGGGATCCGTTCTGCCCGGCTTCATGCGAACAAATCCTGTTCCTCGGCGCGCGCGATAGGATCCGGTACGACGAAGCGGTGCCCCGTCGCTGGCGAATGCGTCCGGTAGTGCGGCACGCTTAGGGTGAGCCAAGCATTCCACCACGCCGTCCACCATTGCACGGGCTGCAGCCAAAGCTCGTGGCTACAGAGCCAAAGCTCTTCGGCGGCTTCGCTTGGCGGTGTTTCCGGTGTGACTTGCTCCATCGGTCTTCTCCTCGTCGAGCGATGCCGGGATAGGACGCGCCTCGCTGCCCGGCCTATCGGGGATCATACGTAGACGCGCGACGCCGGCATTCAGGCTGCGGGGGCGGCGCCCTGCCCTGTTCCCCCTTCGGCAAGCCGTGCCATCTCCGCGCGGCGCGCCGCGTCGAGCACGGTCGCGCAAGTGCTCCGCGCCGCCTCGCGGACACGCTCCAGCTGCTCGGCGGCATATTGCTCGCTCAGCCCTTCGACGACCGCATCGATATGGACGTGTTCGGTCGCGGCGAGCTGGAAGATCGTGCCGAGATAGCGGTCGAAGCTTTCGCGAAGCGATGTCAGCTGACCCTGTTCGCCAAGCCAAGCCTGGGTCGATGCCGAGGTCGAGAAGCTGATCATATGACGTCCCTTGAGAAAGGGATTGTGCGCCTGGGCATGGTCATGGCTCGGTTTGAACCCGGCACCGAGGACGCGATCGACATAGCCCTTGATCATCGCGGGCGGTCCGCCGAACCAGATCGGATAGACGAAGACTATCACATCGCAGCGCCGGATTTCGGTTAGGTCATAGACGACCTCCAGCTCGGGAGCTTCGCCAAGATATTCGAGCACCGGATCGAAGCGGTTCAGATAGAGGTCGCGCAGGAACGGCCTTTGACCGCACGCCTCGACCGTGTCGCAATAGGCCTGCGCGATCTGGTGATTGAAGCTCCCGCGACGCGGATGGGCGAGCACTACCAAATGTCGGATAGGGTCGATCGCCATGACCTGTCTCCCGGCGTCAGTGTTTGAGAAAGAGCGGCACGGGGCTTTCCTGCAGGAGCCGCTGGGTCACGCCGCCGAAGATGCTTTCGACCAGGCGCGAATGACCGAACCCGCCCATCACCACGTAATCGGCCTTGAG
Source organism: Sphingomonas sp. P4_G3 (assembly GCF_056401105.1). NCBI lineage: Bacteria > Pseudomonadati > Pseudomonadota > Alphaproteobacteria > Sphingomonadales > Sphingomonadaceae > Sphingomonas > Sphingomonas sp. P4_G3. The sequence goes on along the minus strand of NZ_JBFUJZ010000010.1, from coordinate 156,381 downwards.
CAGAGCGATCTGCTCGAGGATCGGGAAAGCGGCTTTCTCGCCGAACGCGAGGTCCGAGCGAACCTGCGAGGCGATGTTGCGCTGCGCGAGCAGAGTTTGCGCCTGGCTGGCAGGAAGCTTCAGCGAACCATCGTCGATCTCGACGATCGTGACGGTCGAAGCGCGCCGCAAGAGCGGGATTGCCGCCACCATGGCATGATGCGCCTCGCGCGATCCGTCCCAGCAAATCAGCACCTCGCCGTTCAGGCATATGCCCGGCGACTCCGGCGGCACCGTTATGATCGGCGTGTCGGCGCTGACCAGCAGTTCGCCGATCGTGGCATAGGTGGGAGGAAAGAGGTCCGCGCGCGGCGCGCTCATCACGATCAGATCGGCCAGTGCGGCCAATTCGGATAATGCCGGGAGCATGTCGTCGCGGCGCTCGATCCACTGCGCCGAGAGCCCACTCGCCTCGACCTGATCGCGGACCGTGGTAAGCGGCGCGAGCTCGGCTTCCATCACCAGCGATCCGCCGCGTGCCGCCCCCGCCCCTCCGACATCCGGCTCGGCCAGATCGACGCAAAGAAGCCTGCCCTGGCTCGCCCGAACGAGGTCGAACGCCGCCTGCAGTCGGGATTGCTGTCCGACATCGTCGTGGATCAGCACCAGCACGTCGCGCATGACTTTCTCCTGTATTCGGGCATCGCCGAAGCGGCCCGGGATCGGTCATGATGTACCAACCGCGCAGGCGCGCCGGATATACGCGTTATCCCCGATACGGGTGTTCGGCGGCTTAGCTTGTTGGTTCGCCACGGCAGATGTCGACGGGCACCAAATCCTGACCCGACCAGTCCACGCTCTTCGCCAACCTTGCTCGTCGCTTTTGTCCGTTTGTCGAGCGATGTCACGCCAGCTGCAGGACATGCAATGCAACCGCCGCCGGCGCCATCCTGTTCTTCTAGTGCCGCTTGCAAAGGGCGGCGTCCGGGGCCACCGCTCCGGTCGCCGCTCCATCCTCATAGGGTCAGCCGATGTCGTTACGCACCGCGCGCCTCGCACTCATCGCTTCGATCGCCTGGCCGATCGCCGCACAGGCGCAGAACGCCCCCGCCGCCCCGGCCGCGGCGGATGACGATATAGTGGTGCTGGGTACCGGGCTCGATCTGCCGCCTGGCACACCGGCTTATGGCGCGACGACGATCGACCGCGATCGGCTGACCAACGACGCCTCGGGCCGCGTCGAGGACGTGCTTGCGGACGTCGCCGGTTTTCAACAGTTTCGCCGCTCGGACAGCCGCTCGGCCAATCCGTCGGCGCAAGGCGCGACCCTGCGCGCGCTGGGTGGCAATGCCTCGAGCCGGACATTGGTGCTGCTCGACGGCGTGCCGATCGCTGATCCCTTTTTCGGCTATCTGCCGTTCAATGCGCTGGTGCCCGATCGCCTCGCCGGTATTCGCGTGACGCGCGGCGGCGGGTCGGGGCCGTTCGGCGCCGGTGCCGTCGCGGGCACGATCGAACTGGTCAGCGCCGGGCGGCGCGACTTGCCGCTGCTGAACGCGGAAGCATTGTACGGTAGCCGGGAATCGGAAAGTATCTCGGCCAGCGTCTCGCCGAGCCTCGGCGGCGGCTTCGCGACTTTGTCGGGCCGGTTCGAGCGCGGCGACGGTTTCTATACCACGCCCGACGATCAACGCGTCGCGGCGAGCGTTCCCGCGCGGTACCGCGACTGGTCTGCATCGGCTCGCGCGGTCGCGCCGATCGACGCCGATACCGAATTGCAATTCCATGGCCTGCTGTTCGGCGACAACCGAACGTTGCGCTTTCGCGGCGCCGATTCGAGTTCGGAGGGCGAAGATGCGAGCGTCCGGCTGGTCCATCGCGGCGGCTGGCAGGTCGACGCACTCGCCTATGTTCAGGCACGCAATTTCTCCAACAAGGTGATCAGCGCGACCAGCTTCAAGCTGACGCTGGACCAGCGCAACACGCCCGCGACCGGCATCGGCGGCAAGATCGAACTGCGCCCGCCGGTCGGCCACGACCAGGTCGTGAGGATCGGCGGCGATGTCAGGCTGGCCGATGGCGAACTGTTCGAGGACGCCTATAACAGCGCCGGCGCGGTGACCGCGCGGCGCAACGCCGGCGGCAATTCGAGCGTCGCGGGATTGTTCGTCGAGGATGACTGGACGCTCGGCAAATTGGTGCTGACCGGCGGCGCACGGCTCGATCATTGGACATTGACCCGGGGCTTCTTCCACGAACGCAACAGCGCCGGCGCTGCGACCAGCACCAAATCATTCCCCGATCGCAGCGGGACCGAATTCACCGGGCGCGCCGGCTTGCTCTATCGTCCTGTTGCCGCGGTCGCCTTGCGCACCGCGGGATATACCGGTTTCCGCCTGCCGACGCTCAACGAGCTCTATCGGCCGTTCACCGTCTTTCCCGTTACCACCCAGGCCAACGCCGGCCTGAAGCCGGAGCGGCTGCGCGGGGTGGAAGCTGGAATAGACATCACCCCCCTACCCGGTCTGACGGTTTCAGGCACCTTGTTCTACAACAAGCTGGCCGATGCGATCGCCAACGTGACGATCGGTACCAACCTGCGCCAGCGCCGCAATGTCGACGCCGTCGAGGCGAAAGGAGTCGAGGCGAATATCGTCTGGCGGCGCGGCGCGATGATGATGTCCGCCTCCTATGCTTATTCGGACAGCAAGGTCCGGGCGCCGGGCAACGCGTTCGACGGATTCGTTCCGGCGCAAAGCCCCCGCCATGCGGCCAGCGCGACGATAGCCTGGTCCCCCAAGGCCGGCCCCATATTGTCGGCGACGTTGCGCTATGTCGGCGACCAATATGAGGACGATTTGCAGACCGACAAATTGGCCGCGGCGACCACCGTCGACTTGTTCGGCAAGCTGCCGATCACGCGTGGCTTCAGTGCGGTCGTCCGCGCCGAAAATGTATTCGATGCTCAGGTCATGACTCGCAACCAGGCCGGATCGATCGACCTTGGCACGCCAAGAACGCTGTGGATCGGTGTTCGCTTCGGGGGATAGGATGGACGAACTGAGGTGCCTTCCTCGCCGCCCCAAAAAAAGGAGGCCGCCCGTTGCGGGGGCGGCCTCAGCGTCGCCTTTCAGGAGGTTAGAAGGCGAAACGGGCGCCGAAATTGAACTGCCGCCCGCTATGGGTCAGCACATTGAGGCGATTGGTGGAATCGACAAATTGATCGTTGAGCTCGTCGGTCAGATTGATCATCTCGAGGCTCAGTTTCAGTCGATCGGTAAGATTGTACGAAATCTGCGCATCGACGTTCAACGTCGAGTTGGTGCCGTTATAGCTATTGCCTTCGGTCCCCGGCACCGCGGTCAGATAGCGAGAGCGATACGCGACCGAGCCGCGCACCGACAGCTTCTTGTCTTCATAATAAAGCGTGCCGTTGGCAGCGTATTTCGACAGGCCGACCAACGGCGCGGTGACAAAGGCGGATCCGCTCGTCGAGATCAGATATCGAATATTCGAATCGACATAGGTGAAGTTCGCCAGCACGCCGAAATGGCTCGCCCAGCCGCCGAGAAAGGTGAAGGGCTGCTGGACGTTGACTTCGAACCCGCGCAACTTGCCGCCGCTGGAATTTATCGGCTGGGTGACGATGAAGGAATCGCTCGGCGACGCGGTGGTGCCGGCCAACAGCGAGTCCGGCAGACCGAGTGACGAGAACGGAACGGTGACGCTCAACGTCTGAACGAACGTATCGATATTCTTCTGGAACGCCGACACGGCGTAGATCGCGCCGCTCGACGGATACCATTCCACGCTGGCGTCGAAATTGGTCGATGCCGTCGGCACCAGATCGGGATTGCCCGAGCTGAAGCTGCGATTGCCGCCCGACACGTTGAGGTTGCCGCCGGGGGTGATCGCCGAGATGCCGGCACGCGCCAGCGTCTTGGCCGCGGCCAGACGGACGAGCAGCTTGTCGGTCACGTCGAACACCAGATTGCCCGACGGCAGCCAGCGATCGTAATTGCGCGTCGCGGTCACCAGGTTGATCGCCGCTCCCTGGCTGGCATAGCCGGTCGAGACCTGGTTGGTGCGCACATAGCGCAAGCCGATATCGCCGCGTAGCGGCAGGCCCGCATCGGCGAAATTGAACTCCGCCATGCCCCAGGCACCGAGGTCCTTTTCGACCACCGTGACATAGGATCCGCGGGCCGTCGCATTGGCCACGCCGCCAGTCGCGTAGAGCGGATCGCTGTAGATGCCATAGAGGCTGGCAAAGGCGTTGAGGTCGGGCACGACGAACGCGGTCGGCGTGCCCGCTGGCACGTCGAGCCCCTTGCCGAACCCAGTGAACACCTTGGTCGCCGCGGCGATCTGCGCGGGTGTCAGCGTCTGGACGACGGTCTCACCCGACAAGCGACGATGCTCGGTCGAATCGTACGAGAAACGCCGCCAGTCGACCCCCGCCTTGATCTTGACCTCGGGCGTCGCGGTCCATTCGAGGAAGCCCTTGGCATTGGTGAAGCTGTTATCGACCGTTTGCGGGCGTATCCGCACTTCCGACGTGCCGTTGGTAAAGGCGAAGGTCGCCGGATTGGTGACGTCGACGCCCGGCTTGATGGTCGGGAAACGCGTCGAGAAATCGTAGTAGAAATTGCTGGTGTTGGCCGCGTCGAGCGTCACCGTGGTCTGGACCGGATTGCTGAACGCGGAATCGGCGTACCCCACGACCGCGCCGAATTTCAGCTTGTCGCCGAACTTCTGGTCGAGCGTCGCGGTGACCTGATAGAAATCGGTCTCGAGCTCGTCGTAACGCGACTGCACGCGCAGATCGACATTGTCGAACGTACCACTGATGATGTTGCGATTGGCATCGACCGTCGCCGAGCGGATGATCGTCTGCGGCTTGCCGCTGCCCGAGCGACTGAAGCTGATCGCCTGGAATTGCGCTTCGCTCCGCGTGCCGTCGAGACGCGAGAACAGGCCGTCGATCGAGATCAACGTACGGTCGGTCGGCCGAAACTGGATCGACCCCGCCGCACCCAGGCGCTTCTGGAAAATGTCGTAGCTGACCAGACCGGGAATGCGCGGATGATACAGAGCGGTCGCCGGATTGGCGTCGTTGATCTGGGCGAGCGTATAGCCGTTGATCGTCGAGGCGGCGTTGAAGCCGCCGTTGAACCCGCCATAGGTCCAGCGCGTGATGTTGGCGCCCTCCTCGATCAGCCGGCGCTCTTCATAGGCGAACGACAATAGCACCCCGAACCGCCCGTCCCGAGTGGACGCCGTGACCAGCCCCGACAGCCGCGGCGTCACGCGCTTGCGCAGATCGTTATAGCTGCCCTGCACCGAAATGACCGCGGTCGGCTTGTTATAGTCGAACGGCCGCGCGGTCTGGAGGTCGACGGTTCCGCCGAGCGATCCTTCCTCGATATCGGCGGTCGCGGTCTTGCGGACCGTCAGGCTGTTGAACAGGTCGGACGAAAAGATGTTGAAGTCGAACCCGCGACCGCGATTGACGCCGCCCGAATTGTCGGTGCCCCCGGTGGTGCCGATCGCTTCCATGCCGTTGATCCGCACACGGGTGTAATCTGGCCCGAGGCCGCGCACCGAGATGTTGCGGCCCTCGCCGTTGACGCGGCTGATCGCCACGCCGGGAATGCGCTGGAGCGATTCGGCGAGGTTGAGGTCGGGGAATTCGGCAATGTCCTCGGCCTTGATGGCGTCGACCGTGGCGGTCTCCCTGCGCTTGATGCCCAGCGCGCTGTTCAGGCTGGCGCGGAAGCCGGTGACGACGATATCCGCCGGTGGCGCCTGATCGTCCACGCCTTGCGCGCCAGTCGGCGTCGGCGCGGCGACTGGCTCCGCCGCCGACGCTGCCTGCGCCCAGGCGGGCCCTGCTGCCATCAGACCAAGTGCCGCTGACGTGGCGCCAAGCCCGATCTTCAGCCCATGGATGCCGGTGATTGCCATTTTCAGTAACTCCCCAACTCGCGGCACATGCGCCGTCATTGTGTCCGGCCTCATCGACGGGCCGGTTCTCGATACATTGGGGTAGTCCGGCGTTGGCCGGTCAGGCCAACCCCAATACGGCATGAATCATTGCGGAACCTGCACCAATCGGGCGGGACCATGCTGACTGCGCCGCGATCTAGCCACGGATTGGCAGGATCATGCCGCTTTTCGACTTGGACCGCTTTCGCCGTTGCCGCTAGCGTTCGGGATGAAGTTGCGGTGATCGACCGGCCAAAGGCGCGGCGCCGACTGGGAGAGCGCTGGATGGCAACCGACACCGACCGACCGACCTGGGTACGATACCGCATCATCGCGCTGATCTTCGTCATCACCGCGATCAATTATGCCGATCGCGCGACCTTCTCGATCGCCGGCAACGCGGCATCGAACGAGCTCGGCCTCACCCCAGTCCAGACCGGTTTCATCCTCTCGGCCTTTGCCTGGGCCTATGCCCTCGCGCAAATTCCCGGTGGCGCCCTGCTCGATCGGTTCGGCACCAAACGCATTTATGCCGGCGCGATTGCCTTGTGGTCGGTGATGACCGCGATGCAGGGGCTGGTCGGATGGGTGCCGGGGGTCGCCGCGCTGACGATGCTGTTCGCCTTGCGCTTTCTCGTCGGGCTCGCCGAGGCACCGTCCTTTCCCGGCAATGCCCGGCTGGTCGCCGCGTGGTTTCCCGGACCCGAACGCGGCACCGCTTCGGCGATCTTCAACAGCGCGCAATATTTCTCGCTGGTCGCGTTCGCGCCGCTGATGGGCTGGCTGGTGCACAGTTACGGCTGGCGATCGGTGTTCTGGGTGATGGGCGCGCTGGGCATCGTCGCGACGCTGGCCTTTGTCGGCTTCATCCATAGCCCAGTGCGCCATCCTGCGATCAACGCGGCCGAGCTCGATCATATCGAATCCGGCGGCGGGCTGGTGCGGATGGAGGAAAAGCAGCCGTCGCGGACGCCGACCTTCACCTGGGCGAACCTCAAGCCGCTGCTCGCCAGCCGGATGATGCTGGGCATCTATCTGGGCCAATATTGCATCAACGTGCTGACCTATTTCTTCGTGACCTGGTTCCCGATCTATCTGGTCAAGGAGCGCGGGCTGAACATCCTTGAGGCCGGGTTCGCCGCAGCGGCGCCAGCCTTGTGCGGGTTCGTCGGTGGGCTGGTCGGCGGCTATGCATCCGATCGCATCCTGGCGCGAACCGGCAATCTCGATCTCGCGCGCAAGGGTCCGCTGGTCGTCGGGATGCTGCTGGCGACGCTGATCATCGCTTGCGTCTGGGTCGATGCCGAATGGCTGGTCGTGCTGCTGATGGCGGTCGCGTTCTTCGGCAAGGGCGTCGCCTCGCTCGGCTGGGCGGTCATGGCGGACGTCGCGCCCAAGCAGCTCGCCGGGCTATCGGGCGGCGTGTTCAACATGTTCGGAAATATCGCCGGCATCGTCACCCCGATCGCGGTCGGCTATATCGTCGGCGCGACCGGATCGTTCGACCTCGCTCTGGTGTTCGTCGGCGCGCACTGCCTGCTGACGATCTTCGCCTTCCTCGTCGTGGTCGGGCCGATCCGGCGGCTGGAGCTGGCGGCATGATCGTCGATCGCCGCGTCATGCTCACCGGCGCCGCGGCGCTGGCAGCGCTCCCCGCGGCGGCGCGTGGACGGCCTGGACCGGTGTTGGTCGACACGCCGATGGCACCGCCGCGCTGGGCCAGTCTGCAGCGCCAGTTGCTCGACGCCAACATGGCGGCGTGCGAGGCGTTCTACGGCAAATATGTCGATGCGGACGATGCCTTGCGGGTGGCCGCTCGCTGGGGCGCCAATGATGGCCCGGACGACGCGGCAGAGGCTACCAACGATTGGGTGACACTCCACGCGCTAGGGGCGCCCGACCGCCTGCTGACGCTGGCCCAGCGGTTTTACGAGGGTCATTTGCGGCAATATACCGCCGCGCGCACGACCGAAGTCCCGATCGCGCGGCGCGGCATGTATTACCGCGAATTCCCGGTCCAGATGGACTGGCAGCACAATGCCGAGGGGCTGACCACGTTCAACGTGATGGGGCTGAGCGCGCCGCACGACCCGCGGCTGTTCGCGCGTACCCGGCGCTTCGCCGATTTCTATACCGGACACGATCCGACCACCAGCAATTACGATCCGGCGCATCGCGTCATGCGCAGCCTGCTCAACGGCAGCCGCGGGCCGATGCTGCGCAGCGCGACCCCGCTCGACTGGGCGGGCGATCCGTTCGACCCGCGGCCATTCCATATGGAGCATGGCGAGCAGACCTATCGGCAGACGCTCGACCATTATGCCGCTTATGGCGACGTCGTCGGCGACAATCCGCTCAACCTTCAGGCAACCACGCTAGGCCTCAATGCTTATGCGCTGGGCGCCGGGGAGCGTTTCCGACGCTGGGCGCTCGACTATCTTGATGCCTGGGCCGATCGCGCCCGCGCCAATCGCGATATCCTGCCGAGCCGGGTCGGACCCGATGGCACCGTCGGTGCCGATTGGTGGCGCGGCGTCTATGGCTGGGGATTCTCGCCGATCGTGCCCCAGACCGGCAAGCGCGAGGACCGCAACCGCGTGCCGCGCGCAATCACAGCGTTCCTCGGCGCGCTGCTGCTGACCGGCGACCTCGACTATATCCGCCTCTGGCGGCGGCAGAATGCGCGGATCAACGACGCGGCCAAGTCGATCGACGGTCGGGTGTCGGYGCCAACCATGTACGGAGCAGATGGCTGGTACGGCTGGAAACCCGGTCCTTATCGCACCAACGGATTCGAGATCTGGTACGCGACGCAGGATCCGGCGGACCGCGCGCTGGCCGGCGACCATCCCTGGATCGCTTTCCTCGAAGGCCGCGATCCGGGCTATCCCGAGCGAGCGCTGACCGGCGACCTCAAGCTGGTCGCGGATCGCGTGGCGGCGCGTCTCGCGGATCCCACAACCCCGGCGACGCGGCTTGCCGACTGGCCGATCGATATCAATCCGGCGAGCGCGGGCGCGCTGGTCGCGACGATGACCGGCGGGCTGCATATCGCCCGCCCTCCCTGGTCGCCGACCAGCCCGCCACAGGGCGGCGTGCCGCTGCATTGTCGGCTACGCTATTTCGACGCCGACCGCCGCCGCGCCGGCGTGCCGGAGGATGTCGGCGCGTTGGTCCATAGCCTCGGCGACCGCTCGACCGAGGTGAGCCTGGTCAATCTTGGCTCGCGCTCGCGTACCGTGATCGTGCAGGGCGGCGCTTATGGCGAGCATCGCATCGATCGCCTGACCCTGGACGGCGTGACGCGGACGGTCGGTGGACGCGATGTCACGATACGACTGGCGCCGGGCTGCGGCGCTCGGCTCATGCTGGCGATGACGCGCTATGCCCACCGCCCGACGCTGGCATTCCCCTGGGACCGTCGCTGAGACTCAGCCGCCTGGCTTGATATAGGGCGCCACCGCGAACAGCAGGCGCTCGTCGCGACGCGGATCGGCGACGACGCGGCACTCGCAGTCGAAGATCATCGTCTCGCGCCGCGCCAGGTCGTAGCGCGGCCAAGGCGGCAAACCCTGGCCATTGGGATCGCCGATCCGCGCCAGTCGGATGAACGCATCGGCCATCTGCCCGGCGAGGCGGCGCGCATCGGCGCCGTTACCGGTCCTCGCGCTTGCCAATTGGGAGTTGTCGAACACCAATCCGATGTCGAGCGTGTGGAACGCGCCGAGCACGCCGCCAGCCTCGGGCGACGGAAAATCGAGCTGGTACATCCAGGTCGGCGCGCCGATCTTCGCACGCTCTTCGGCCTGGATGAGATGCCCTGGCCAGGACCGCCCCGCGGTCGAGGCGGCGAGCAGAATCTGGCCGGGCGTGCGATCGGGATAGAGCTGCCGGTACCGCGCGATGACATGGTCGACGCCGACATCCTTGACCATCTCGCGCGCCAGTCGCGCGGACAGATTGTCCCAGGTCGTATCGCCCCGCCGGAGCGTGTCACCGAGCCAATAGCCCGTCTCGTCATGCGTATTGCCGACGATCAGCGGGATATGTCCCGCTTCTCGTGGCGCGTCGGGGAAAAAGGGGTGACGCGGCAACACGCCGTGATCGAGCGTCGAGGTGAAGCTGATCTCCCCCTTGCGTTCGATCGGGTCGATCATCGCCATGCCCTCGACCAATCGCTCGACCGGCAACGTCGCGAGTTCCGCGGTGTCGCGCGCGCCCGCTTTTGCCATCCAGGCGCGGGTACGCTCGGTTGCGTGATTGGGGCCGGCCGCGGTGACGTGCTGGCCGCTCATCGTCGCGGCGGCGTGGAACAGGGGTCGCGCCTCGGCCATCGCCATCAGCGTCACTACCTTGGCGCCTCCGCCGGACTGGCCGAACAGCATCACGCGCGCAGGATCGCCGCCGAAGCGGACGATATTGTCGCGCACCCATTGCAGCGCGAGGACGATATCGAGATTGCCGACATTGCCGGATTCGGCCGGGCCGCCGAGTTGCGCGAGATAGGCGTAGCCCAGTCCGGCCAGTCGGTGGTTGAGTGTGACCACGACGATGTCGCCGCGCCGCACCAGGTTGCCGCCATCATAGAGCGGATCCGATCCCGATCCATGGCTGTGCGCGCCGCCGTGGAGATAGACCATCACCGGCCGCCGCGCGGTATCGAGCGCGGGCGTCCATAGGTTGAGGAACAGGCAGTCCTCGCTGATCGGCTCGCTCGCCTTGGTCTGGGGCGCAGCAGCGGCGAAGCGCGTCGCGTCGGCAATGCCGGACCATGGGGCTGGCGGCAACGCGCGGCGGAACCGACGTGGCGCGGTGTCGGCGCCATAGCGGATGCCACGGAAGACCAGCACGCCTTGCTCGCGCGTTCCGCGCACGCGGCCATGACTTGTGGTGCCGATTGGGTCGCCGGGAGACGGCGAGGCGCCGACCAAGGCCGGGGCCGCCGCCATCGCCGCGATCAACGCACGCCGGTCGATCACGTCCGCACCGTCTCCGCGCACAATTGGCGCATCGGGGCCAATGCCGGGTTGGCGTTGTCGCGGCGCCACGCCATGTGGAGTTCGACGGGGCGTTCGGGCCACGTGGTCAGCTGGCGAAATTGCACGTCCATCAGGTGGAGCTCGGATGCCGATTGTGGAACGATCGCGGCGGCGAGTCCGGAGCGCACCAGCCCGAGCATCGAATGGATTTGCGTCACGTGCTGGACATAATCCGGCATCACGCCCGCTTCGTCGAACAGACGGACCAGCATGTCGTGGAAATAGCCGGCGCCCTGGCGCGCATACATGATCAGCGGCTGGCCGTCGAAATCGGCGGGATCGAGCACCGACTTGCCGGCACGGGGATCGCCCGCAGGGAGCGCCGCCATCAGCGGCTCATYGAGCGCCAGCGCCGTATCGAATTCGTGACGCGTAACCGGCGGCCGGACGAAGCCGATATCGATCAGCCCGGTGAGGAGCGCGTCGACCTGATCGGTCGTCACCATCTCGCGCAGTTCGAGCTCGATATTGGGCAAGGCCGCCCGCGCCTGCGCCACGATCTGCGGGATCAAGCTATAGCCCGAGATGGCGGTGAAGCCGATCGCGACCTTGCCAGCGTCCCCCCGCGCGACGCGGCGGGCGGACAGCTGCGCGCTTTCCGCCAGCCGGACGATGCGGCGCGCCTCGATCAGGAATACCCGGCCCGCCGGGGTCAACGCGACATTGCGACTGGTGCGTTCGAGCAACGTCACGTCGAGAATGCGTTCGAGCAGCTGGATTTGCCGGCTGAGCGGCGACTGGGTCATGTTGAGGCGCTGCGCCGCGCGGCCGAAATGAAGCTCTTCGGCGGCAGCGACGAAACAGCGCAGCTGGCTGAGTTCGAACATGCCCCAGCCTAGCGCCGTCAGGCCGCCGCGGCGAGAGCCCCGGGCTGGACCCGCGCGATCAGCTGGCGCAGCTCCTCCTGCTCGGCGTCGCTCAGGTCGGTGAGCGGGGATCGCACCGGGCCGGCGTCGCGCCCGACGACGCGGCACCCCGCCTTGACGATCGATACGGCATAGCCCCGGCCGCGGTTGCGCAGCGCGATATAGGGGAGCACGAAATCCTTGAGCCGCTGGAGCACTTCGGCCCGCTCGTCCGCGCGGACCGCCTTGTAAAAGGCCAGCGCCCATTCGGGCAGGAAATTGAAGATCGCCGACGAATAGGTCGTCACGCCCATCGTCAAGTACGGCATCGCGAAAGTCTCCGCGGTCGGCAGTCCGCCGATATAGGTCAACCGATCGCCCATCCGCGCATAGACCCGGGTCATCAATTCGATGTCGCCGACGCCGTCCTTGAAGCCGACCAGATTGGAATTGCGATCGCACAGCCGCGCCAGCGTCTCGTCGTCGACGATCGCATTGTCGCGATTATAGACGATGACACCGAGCCCGGTCGCTTTGCATACCGCTTCGATATGCGCGGCAAGCCCCTGTTGGCTCGATCCGACCAGATAGGGAGGCAGCAGCAACACCCCGTCGGCGCCGGCTTTTTCAACGTCGCGCGCGATGCCGGTCGCGATCGCGGTGCCATAACCGCAACCCGAGATCACCGGCAGCCGCCCGTTCGCTTCGCCGACCGCGGCCGCGACCACCTTGGTCACCTCATCGGGAGTCAGCGAAAAGAACTCGCCGGTGCCACCGGCCGCGAACAGACCGCTCAGCTCGTGTTCGAGCATCCAGCCGCAATGCGCGCGATAGGCCCCTTCCTGAAAGACGCCGTCGGCATCGAAATGGGTGACAGGGAAGGACAGCAGACCGCCGCCCAGCTTACGCGCCATCTCACCCGGGCCCATCATCGTCACAAGCATCTCCTACACTCGACGGCGATCCGATGTGCCGTGGGTCTCGAAGGACTGCTAGAAAGCTGCGACAGGACCGTCCAACCCAAAGCGCCACTTGATCGATGCATGGGTTGGCTCGATGGCGACAATGTCGACCGGCGGTATTTGAAAGAACCGTGTGGAGAAAGATCCGGCCACCCTAGGGGGTATCGCCTGCGTTGCGGACAAGCGGCAAATACCCCCGGTGTGGCCGGCAATTGCCGATCAGCGCAGATCCAACATCACGATCGATTTGGGCGGCAGCGAAACGCTCAGCGTCCCATCACTGATCCTGGCGCCGGCGAAAGGCGCCGGCCTGACCGTATCGGGAGCGCCGAATGTGTTGTGCGCATCCATGGCTGTGGCGGTCAGGATGCGGCCGGACACCCGCGTGACGTTGAGGCCATCGAGCTTGACGCGAACCGTTTCGGCACGGTTCGGATCGACGTTGGTGAGGCCCATGTGCACGACCCCGGCCGCATCGCGAACGGCGCTGGCGCTGATCGCCTTCAGGGTGGACCCGTTCTTGCTGTACGATCGGGAATCGACGTCGACGGTCAGGACAGTCGCGTCCTGATAGTCCTTGTACATGTCGAACACCCAATAGGTCGGGGTCTTCACCATCTTGTCGCCTTCGGTGAGGAGCAGCGATTGGAGCACGTTGACCATCTGGGCGATGTTGGCGCCGCGCAGACGATCCGTGTGCCGCGCGAAGATGTCGAAGTTCAAGCTGGCGACGATCGCATCGCGAAGACTGTTCTGCTGATACAGGAAGCCGGGATTGGTGCCCGGCTCGACGTCGTACCAGGTCCCCCATTCGTCGACGAGCAAAGCCACGCGCTTGCGGGGATCATATTTGTCCATGATCGCCGCATGTTCGGTGATGATCTTGTCCATCCGGATGGTTGCGGCAAGCGTGCGGGCCCATTGATCCTCGTCAAAGCCGGTTGCCGCGCCCTTGTGATCCCAGTCGCCCGGTACGGTGTAATAGTGCACGCCAATGCCGTCGATCTTGTCTCCGGCGATGCGCATCATGGTGTCTGTCCAATCGGTGTCGCCCGAATTGGCACCGCTGGCGATCTTCATGACATGCTGACCCGCCGGCATCTTCACGAACGTGCCGTAGCGACGCGTCAGGTCTGCGGCATATTCGGCGCGCATGTTTCCGCCGCATCCCCAAAGCTCATTGCCGAGCCCGACCATGGGAACCCGCCAGGGTTCCTTGCGGCCGTTCGCCGCACGTTCGTTGGCCAGCGTCGATCCGACCGGCGAGGTCATATATTGGACCCAGTCGGCCAATTCCACCGGAGGCGCCGAGCCGATATTGCCCGAGACATAGGCGTCGGCTCCAACGAGCTCAGAGAAGTCCATGAACTCGTGTGTGCCGAACGCATTATCTTCGGTGACACCGCCCCAATGAGTGTTGATCGAGACCTTGCGGTTTGCCTGCGGTCCGATGCCGTCGCGCCAGTGATATTCGTCGGCGAAACACCCCCCAGGCCAGCGGATCTCGGGCACCCGGATCGCCTTGAGCGCCTCGAGCACATCCTTGCGATAGCCCTTGATGTTGGGAATCTTGCTGCGCGGTCCGACCCAGATTCCGTTGTAAATGCCATGGCCAAGATGCTCGGCGAACTGACCAAAGATATGCCGATCGAATTTCGGCGCAGGCCGGTCGCCATGAACGACGACCACACCAGGGTCCTCGTCGCCCATCGCATAGGAACTCGAAGGCACGGCAACGCAAATAGCCAAGGCGGCGAGCAACAAGCGCATTTCCATCTCCCTTGGAACCGGGGCGCGGGTCGCCAGGAACGTTGTCCCAGCCGGTTCGCCCCTTTTTAACTCAGACATAATATAGCGCAAGAGAGATATTGCGGGCCCGGATCGGTCGACTACGGCCGCTCGTTATCGCGGCTGGCTCGGTACAGGATTTGCAGCCACACATTTGCCGAACGCCGGTCGCAGTCGGGCGATCGGCGTCGGCCGGCATGGAGTTGTTTCGGCGCTGCCGAAATCGAAGCTAGGATTGTCCCGGCCGCCGGCGATTCGGCTTTGTCGACATTTCACCGACCTCCCCGCCGAAGGCGATCATGTCGGTCATCAGCCGAGACGCACGGTCGCCGTCATGATCCACGATCGCCTCGAACAGCTCGGCATGTCGCCGTACCGCTTCGCTGCGAAGCTGCTCGTCTTCGAGTGGAAGAAGCAAGGTCGCGCACACCAAGGCGGTCTCGACGATCGCCGAGAAGGATCCCAGGATGAAATTGCCGGTGCTTGCGGTCACGGCGCGATGAAACTTGAGGTCCGCTTCGGCAAACAGCTGCCGGTTGCCGATCGCCTCGTCCATCAACCGCACGCTCGCCTCCATCTCGGCGAGGTCGCTGATCGATGCTCGTTGCGCGCTCAAGCGGGCAGCGAACGGCTCTACGGCGAGGCGAGCCTCGCGAAGCGTCTGGAGCAGATCGGGATCGAGCCCGACCGCGATGCGCCACGCCAGCACTTCGGGGTCCAGGAAATTCCAGTTCTGGCGATCGCGGACCCGCGTGCCGACCTTGGGTTTGGCGGTGACGAACCCCTTGGCATCCAGGATCTTGATCGCTTCGCGCAACACCGTCCGGGATACGCCGAAACGCTCGAGCGATTCCTCTTCACCCGAAATCCGGTCGCCCGGTTTCAACGTGCCGCCGATGATCTCCATCGCGATGGCGCGCGCGATCCGTGTCGTCGATGGAATGTTGATCGACCGTATTCCGCGCGCGGCATTGATCGCCTGTTCGGAGATCAGCACTCTGGGTGACGGTGGCTTGGAAATAAGGAACCTCGTAAACTACAAAAAGGAAATGACAGCGACCGCCTGCGTGGAGCGCATCACCCGCCGAGACGCTCGTTTGGACTACGGCCAGCTACCTGATTGTTACCCCACAGGCTATCATAGGGCCAACCCGACAGATCCTCCACCACCTTGGCATGAAGCGCATCGGTCGGGCTGCGCGCGCCGCCGCGGAAATGCTCGATCTCGTCGAGCAGGACGGCGTGGGTATGCGGATCCAACCGGAAACGCGCGGCGACGAACACGCCGAACGCCAGCACCACAAGGGTCCCTATGCCAAGCACCGCAGCGATTGCGATAACCGTCTGCGGGCTCTGCGTCGTGGCCTTCGGTACGAAACCGGACGCCTCCATGACCTGGCCGACCAGGATCACGGCAAGTGCCTGGCTCAATTTGCGCACGAGAGTCATGACCCCCGCAAATGCCCCCTCACGACGCCGGCCGGTCACGATTTCGTCGACATCGGCCATGTAATTGTACGTCGCCCACGGAATGTAATTGAGCGCACCCCGGCCCAGGCCGACGAACACTACCGGCAGCCAGAACAGCGCCGAAGTCGCGGTATAACCGGCCCAGTACATAACCAGGAAGATGACGACGCCGATCGCGAAGCTGCCGGCGGCAAGGCGGTAGGCCGCGGACGGCGACATGCGCAACGCGAAGTTGATCGCCAGCGCCACCGCGATCAGCTGGACGATATAGGTCACGCCGACCAAATTGGCGACGATCGTGGTCGACCCGGCCAAGGCGAAGATCACGAAATAGGTGAAGGCCGCATTGTAGATGTCCTGGCTGATATAGCCGCCCAGATACATGCCGAGATGCAGGCGGAATGCCCGGATGCGCAGCGTCGAGAACAGGTTCATGTAGAGCGCCGCGAATGCGGCACCCAGCGACGGCCGCGCCGCGGCTTCCGCTTCTTCGAGACCCGGCGGCCGCTGACGCTCCCAGCTGAAGGCGTAGAGCAGACCGGCGGCTGCCATGAACAGCACCGAGAAGATGATACCCATGTAGAGAAAGGTCTGCGGCGAGCCGGGGCCGAGATAATTGATCAGCTGGCCCGGAAGGAATGCGGCAGCGATCGCGGAACATTGTCCCAACAGGATGCGCGCGCCGGCGAACTTGGCCTTGATCCGATAATCGGTCGCCATTTCGCTGGCGAGAGTCTCGTACGGGATGATCTCCATCGCATAGACCATCTCGAACAACACGTAGGTGACGAGATAATACCAGAAGCCCTGCCCCGCGACCCACATGATCGCGAACGAGGGAAGAAGCGGAATGGCCGCCAGGATGAAGAACCGCCGCCGGCCGAATGTCTTGCCCAGCCAGGTGCGGCCGAGATTGTCCGACAAATGGCCGATCACCGGGCTGGTAAAGGCGTCGAGGATGCGCGCCACGCCGAAGATGATCGTCGCCTCCGCCGCCGACAGGCCGCAAAAGCTCGTATAGAAGATCAGGATCCACGTGCTGATGACGGCCATCGACCCTGCGCCCAGGATGTCGTTCGACCCGTAGAAAAGCAGGTTGTACCAGCGGACAGGCCGCATCGGCGCAGTCGGGTTCTCCGCGATTGGCGCGCTGGCCATCTTTATCGCCCCTTGAGTGCAGTGGAAGCGATGCCGCAGCGACAGACCATGCCGTCGCCGTGCCGGAAATGCCCGACCGCCGCCATCAGATGTACGTGCGCAGGAATTCGCCCAGCGCGATCACCGCCAGGCTTTGTCCATAAGGCATCGAGGTGAGCGCGATGTCCTTGTAGAATTGCTGCGTGTCACCCATCGCAGTGCCGAAAGAGACCTGCTTCAGTTCGCCCGCCGCGTCGATATTGGCGAGCACACCCTTCACCGCTTTGATCCCGACCGCCTCGTAATGGCGTGGCAGATAGCCCTTACGCACCCCTTTCAGAATGCCGTAAGCAAAGCCCGCAGTGGCCGATGCCTCCAGATAGCTGGTCGGATCGACGATCAGCGTGTGCCACAGACCGGTATCGGCATCCTGCGTCTCGGCCAATGTCTTGACCTGCGCCGCCAGCGTGTCGATCAGGAAGATGCGAAAGGCGTCGCCCGGCGGCAGATCGAGGATTTCGATGATCTCGGGAATCGCGATCGTCACCCAGCAATTGCCGCGCGCCCATAGCGCTTCGGCGAAATTGTGCCGGCCGTTGAAGTTCCAGCCGTGGAACCACAGCCCGGTCTTCTTGTCGTAGAGATATTTGATGTGGACGAGGAACTGGCGCTTGGCCTCCTCGACATATTGCAGGCGATCGAGCAACAGGCCGATCTTGGCCAAAGGCAGGACCGACATCATCAACGTGTCGTCCCACAATTCGCCCGGATTCTCGTCATTGTAAACGAGGTGCTGGAACGCGCCTTCCTCGGTCTTGGGGAGGCCGTCGGGCGCCATCAGCCATTCGGCCCAGGTGTCGAGATAGGAGACGTAGCGCGGATCGGATTCGTATTCGTAGAGATAGGCCAGCGTCAGGAACGGGGCCATGGTGTTGATGTTCTTGGTCGGCGTGCCTTCGGCGAAGCGATCGTCAAACCATTGCTTGATCACCGCCAGCGCCTTCTTGTCGCCGGTCTGCTCGAACAGGCGCCACAGGCCGAACAGGCCGACGCCGTGGGTCCATTCCCAACCGGCCCAGCCCTTGGTGTCGATAACCCGCCCATCCTCGAGCCGGAGCAGAAACTCGCCCGTCTCGTCCTTGATGTTGAGCAAATTGTCGATCAGCTTATCAATCGCTGTGATAACGTCGCCGTGCGGCACGTCATGGGTAACGGCGGCCAATCAATTTCTCCTGTTGATGAAGCGCGCGACCGGCAGAGCCCGGCCGCGCGCCTTGATATGATGGCGGCCGGACAACCGGCGCCGGATGACGATGTCGCCGATCATTTCGCGGCGACCGAATTGAGCTCGGCGGGATGCGCGGGCGCAGGCACCATGCGCACCGGCACCCCGCCGGCGACATTGCGCAGCGCCACCAGCTTGACCGCTTCCAATGCGTCGCCCGGCGCGCCGTCGGAAGTGACCGCCAGCGCGACCGTGTTGCTGCCGCGATGATTCAGGATTCCCTCGGGGATCGGGAACACGCGCTGCGGCCCGACATGGGCGATGAATTGTCCCATGTTCCAACCGTTGACGAAGAGCAGCACGCGATAGCGCGCCTTCGATCGCGGCACATCGGTATCGCCGAACGCGAGGGCGATCGTGGCGTCCTGCCCTTTCGGCACGGCGAGATTGAAGCGCGTGCGATACCAAATCGTGCCGGCCGATGGTGCCGCCGCGGGCACCGTCGCTGCTGCCCATTTCGCGTCGTCGAAGCCGGGAAGGTGCCAGCCCATGCGCTCGCCATATTGGCCACCGTTATTGGCGGGGCCGCGCGCCGGATCGGGCAGCGTTTCGCCGCCCGCCTTGCCCTGGATCTTCCAGGCGATCGGCACCGCGAAGCTGCGCCCGGCCGATGCCTCGATCGAGACCGAGACCAGCCCACGTGCCTCTTTGTGGAATTCATCCGCGCCGAGGTCCCAATTGTGGCCGTTGTTGCGCACCATGATCGCCAGCACGTGCTCGCCAGGTGCCCGCGCGGTCTCGGGCAACGCGAAGCGCGCCAGTCCGGTAGTGATCGGCCGCGGCAGGCCGCTGGCCAATTCGTCCTGGCCGACCAGCTTGCCGTCGAGGAATAATTGCACCATTCCCGCGCCGCCCGCGCCGTAGAACAGCGCGATCTGCTGCGCTTCCGGGGATCCGGTGAAACGGCCGCGATACCAGACATCGCCGTCGTGGAAGCCATAGGAATCCATGACCAGGGTCGGCTGACCGTCGGGCTTGGCGGTGATCGTCGCCGCCTCGCGATTGTCGACAGCCTGCCACTTGCTGTCGTCGAACGTGGGATCGGCTTCGGGCGACCCCGCCGCCATCCGCCAGGCGGTCAACGCGGGAAGCGCGAAATCCATGGGCCCGGCCAGCGGCCGCGTCGCGAGGCGGTTGCCGACCGCGCCGGATTTCAACGCGACGGCCGCGCCATTCCAGCGCATCTGCTTGATTGCCGCCGGCGCCCAAAGCTCGAGCGGTGTCTCGGCCTTGGTATCGCCGGTCAGCATCAATGTGTCGCGGCTTGCATCGGCCCGGCGAACGAGCGCGGGGCCGCGTACGAGAACCGAGCCGGCGGCGGTATCGCGCTGCCAGTAGCGCACAGCCTCGGCTTCGTCGGCCAGTAGGAGCGTGAGCGGCGGACGCCCGCCGCCGGTCACGCGGACTACCGTTCGGCCGTCATGCGCGTAATTCAGCCGAAGGTCGCCCTTCGCAGCGTCGAACGCGCTCGTCGCCTGCCCCTCGAGCAATTCGACTTTGGGCGCGGACGCATAGCGCAGGACGGTCTCTCCGCCCTCGCCATGCCGGCCATAGAGCAAGACCAGATCCACGCCGTCGACGGTCTGACGCGACTGTAGCTCGGACGTCGAATAGACCAGCCGCTGCGCGCCAAGATCGACTCCGGCGAGCAGCCATTTCGCATCGAACCCGTTCAGCTGCATCGGCGCGGCCTGCGGGAAAGTGTAATGCCCATCGGGCAGGTCGGCGGTGATCGTGAAGCGGTCGTCGGTCTGGCCGTTCGACGGCCGGTGCGTGACCATCAGGAAGCGCGCGCCGCTCTCGGGGCTCTTGTCGTGATAGACCTGGATATTGGAAGAGGAGGCTGTCGCGGGCCCGGCCGGAACCATACCGGCGAGAGCGGGGACATTGGCGATCAGGCCGCCCAGCTGTTTCAGCTCCTCGGCCTTGTCGCGCAGCTCGCGCGCTTCGGAAATCGCTGCGCCATAATCGTAGCTGGTGAAGACTACGGGCGCGGGCAGCCAGCCCCAGCTCGTCCCGCCAAAGCCCATATAGAAGCTCTGGATGTCGATGCCGTTCGCCAGGTTGGTGCCATAGAAGACACGCTGGAACCGCTTGCCGCGCTGGATCGCGTTGCACTCATAGCCGCCATTCGACCCCCAATAATCGAACCAGCCGCCGCCGAATTCGGCGAGGAAGGCGGGAGTGTCGGGCGAAGCCGAGGCCCCGCCTCTCGCGCCGCCGGGACCGTAAAAGCCCCAATCGGGCGCAGCCGACCCGCGCGTGACCTTCCCGGTCGCAGTACAGGTGCCGCCGGGATAGCCGTCGAACGCGTAGAGGTCGTTCGGACCCTTCACCACCTTATCGACGGGCGAGCTGTCGGGCACCCAATAGCCGTTGCGCCCCTGATCGTTATGGAACAGCGGGATGGTGACGCCATCGGCGCGCACCTTGGCATAGAGATGATCCATGTACCGCCGTTGCGCCGACGTGGTCAGCGGCAGCTCGTTCTCGATCTGATAGAGGATGATCGTACCGCGATGCCCCTTGCCATCGCCGTTGATCTGATGCCGCGCGACGATCGCGTCGATCCTGGACATCCACTCGTCGACCGCCGCCAGATAAGCGGGGTCGTCGGTGCGGGCACGAGCCTTCTGGTTGACCAGCCAGCCGGGAAAACCGCCGCGCGACAGCTCGGCATTCACATACGGCCCGGGGCGGGCAATGACGTAGAGCCCCTCCTCCTCCGCCATGGTCAGCACGCGATCGATGTCGCGGATGCCGGTGAAGTCGTATTCGCCCTGTTTCGCACTGTGGTAGCCCCAGTCGAAATACAGCGCGACGGTGTTGAATCCGCTCGCCTTCATCTTCTGCAGGATGTCGCGCCACAGGTCCGGACTGGGCAGGCGAAACGGGTGGAACTCGCTCGACCAGATGACCTTGCGTTTGCCGTCGATCATCAGCGACCGCGCATCATAGGATACGCGACCGAATGTCTTCGCCGGCGCGGTCAGGTTCTCGGTCGGCCGCGCGGTCTGTGCGGGGGCGGCGGTGGCCAGAAGAAGACTGGCCAGCGCGCCCGGGCCGATCGATAATCCCGCGATCCTACGCATGGTGGAAGATCAGCGGAAGCGACCATTCTTTCGGCCGGTTATCGGCTTCCACCTCCATCAGCGGCGCCATGTAATCCCACCACTTCTTCATGAGCGGATGGTCGGGCAGCGCGTCGCGATCATTATCTTCGCGCAGCTTCAGCACCGCGAACAGTGCCAACGTGTCCTCGTCGAGGAAGATCGAATAATCGCAAATGCCGGCCGCGGTCAGCAACGCCGACAGCTCCGGCCATATCTCGTCATGGCGACGACGATATTCGTCGATCACGCCGGGTTTCAGCTGCATTTTGAACGCGCAGATCGACACTGCCTCTCCCCGAACAAACCCATTATGTGGTATGTATGTTCAAAATCTGGTATCCGAGATCGCCTCACGGGTCAATCACGACCGCGCCAAAGCGGCGTCCGGGAGATGGCCGTATCCGGGGCATCGTCGAGCAGGATCGGCGGTCGCGTATCGGGTGCGGAGACCGCGAGTTGGAGGCCTTCGATCGTCAGCCCACGCGCATGCCGCACCCATAGCCCCCAGGCCGGCAACGGGCCGAACATGCTCGGTTCGGGATACGCGCTGGGATGCTCCTCGGGACGGCGCGCGGCGTCGGCCTCGGTGCCTCCGCCGTTATAGGTCAGCCTGATATTCTCGAGCCTCACGTTCTCGATCGGATGATCGACGAGGCCCGCGATCGCCGCGGAATATCGATGGTCGATACCGGTCGCGTCCACGTCGCTAATCGCGACGTCGCGGATGGCACCGATTCCGGTTCCGGGCGGCCCGCGCCGGCGATCACCCAGCCGCAGGAAGATCGGCGCGGTGGTAATGTCGCGCATCGTCAGGCGGCGCGCGACGACATGTTCCATCACTCCGCCGTCGACCGTCTCCAGCGCGAGACCGCGGCAATGGGTGAAGAGGCAATCCTCGATCAGAATATCGCGATAGCCGCCGTTGCTCTCGGTTCCCAGCTTGATCCGGCCGGTCACACGATCGCGATCGGGCGCCAATTGCTGCGTCTTGCGACGAGTGCCATTTAGCATCGTGCCCAGATCGTACCCTGACACCGCGCAACGCCGCACCGTCACGCGTTCGGCGCGGATCGCGCGACCCAGCGCATAGCTGGCCTTGACCACGATCGCGTCGTCATTGGGCGTGTTGACGCGGCAATTCTCGACCAGCGCATCCTGCACGCAGTCCAGGTCGATGCCATCGCGCTCGGTGTCGATCGTGAGATCCTGGATCGTCAGGTCGCGCGTGCCCGTGGCGAGGATCGCGAAATGCCCGCACTTCAGCATCGAGAATCCTGACAAGCGGATGTTGCGGCCGTTGCGCAGAGCGATCGCCTTGTTGCCCGCTCCGCGCATCGCGGTCACATCGGGCTCCAGGGCGGCGATCTGAGCGCCGGTCATGCCCTTCATCGACAGCGGGCGCTCCCCGATCTGGGCCTTCCACCGCGCGCCCGGTCCGTTACGCGTCAAGCCCAGGCCGTGGATCAGGCCAGGGCCGGTGATCGCGGCGTCCTCGACATCCTCTCCCCAGATCAGGCTGTTGCGCCAATGGCTATGCCCGAAATCCTGATAGAGCTGGTCGCCGTCCTCCGGCAGGTCGTACTGCCCGGGGTGTCGCGCCGGATCGGCAGCTTCGATCACCGCGCCTTTCGCCAACTGGATGGTGACGTGGCTCTTCAACTCGATCGAAAAGCAAAGATAGCGGCCCGCCGGCACCAGCACGATGCCGCCCGAGGCGCGCGCGGCCGCCGCGATCGCGGCATTGAAGGCGCCGCTGTCGATGACGCGGCCGTCTCCCTTCGCGCCAAACGCCCTGACATCGAACAGGTGCGAAGCGTGCGCCGGGAACGGAAGCAATGCTCCCGCGATCAGGCCGAGGTTCAAGGATCGGCGCGTCAACGTCGTTTGGCCCTGTTCGTTACAGCCTCGCATGTCGCGCGTCTTTCGGTCGGCGAAATCGTGAGCGATCCATCCCATCCACGACCGCAAAAGGCGACCGGCAACCCGCTGGGCAGCCGG
This sequence comes from Sphingomonas sp. P4_G3, assembly GCF_056401105.1. NCBI lineage: Bacteria > Pseudomonadati > Pseudomonadota > Alphaproteobacteria > Sphingomonadales > Sphingomonadaceae > Sphingomonas > Sphingomonas sp. P4_G3. The sequence goes on along the minus strand of NZ_JBFUJZ010000010.1, from coordinate 132,777 downwards.
TCGAGGGGAGGAAACGGTGATCCCTCAGCGTCAGAACTTGGCCTGCACACCGACGAAGAAGCGCTGCCCGGGATAATAGACTTCCGAGGTGCCGATGCCCTTCACATAGGACTTCGAATATTCCTTGTTGATGTTCTGCATCTCGGCGAACACGCTGAAATGCCATTTGGGGAAGCGAAGGGTGATCTTGCCGTCCAGATAGCCCTCGGCCTTGCGATAGATCGGGAGGTTGCCGTTGTTCGAATCGGCGATCGTTACCAGCCAATCCGACCGGTAATTGTAGTTCATCCGGACGTTCAGCCAGCCCTTGTCGTAGAAGACGCTGGCATTCCAGGTCCAGGTTGACAGGCCAGGATATTCGTTGAGCGGCGCACCGGTGGCCGAATTGGTCAGGTTGGTGCGGATCGCCCGGGCATAGGTCAGGTTTCCGGACACGCCAAAGCCGTCGAAGGGCTTGGGCAGGAAGCTGAACACCGTTTGCGCGCTCGCCTCGACACCGTCGAGCAACGCGCCGAACCCGTTGACCGGCTGGCGGACGGTATAGGTGATGCCGTCGTGGAACAGGTCCACGCCGCTTCGAGTCACGTTGGGGACGACAAAGCTCGATTCGTATTTCTTGTAATAACCCAGGCTGACCAGCGTATCCTTGTTCGCATACCAGGCCAGATTGAGCTCCCACTGGTCCGCACGATAGGGCTTCAAGTCGGGATTGCCCGCCGTGCAAACGTCATCGGCGGAGGCGACCGTGGCATCGTCGAGGCAATTGATGTTCGGCACGAGGTCGGTCGGCTTCGGGCGCGCCAGGTTCTTTGCCCAATTGGCGCGCAGCACCAGATTGGGCGTGAATTCCAGCGCCGCGTTGAACGCCGGCAGCACATCGGCATAGCTGTTGTTCAGCGTCGCCTGTTGCGCGGCCAGCACCACCGTCTCGGTGCCGCCTGTCGAATTAAAGCGAGTCACGCGGCTGATATTGGTACCGATGCCGCTGTCCTTGGTGAAGGTATAGCGCACGCCGGCATTGCCGGTCAGGCGCATCCCGAACACATGAGTGGCGAAATCGGCCTTCAGATAACCGGCGGCCACCGTCTCGCTGATCTGGTATGCCGGGATTTGCGGCAGGCCATTGGCTTTCAGCACGAGATCCTGGTCGAAGCCCGACAGGTCATAATATTTGCTGAGAATGTCCGAGTTGAAATTGGCGTAGGAGATTCGACCCGGGATCGAGTCCGGGGCACCTTGTAGGCCGGTGAACAACGGCGCGCCGCCGCTCATGGTGCCGAGCGCGTCGATCAAGCCGGCATATTCCGCGCGCGTGATGTAGTAAGTGGTACCGTTCACGCGCTGCGGCACCGTCGCCGCATTGACCACGTTGGTCGTGTAGGAGACGTTGGCGCTGCTTTGATAGACGAGCGGCGTGACACCCGGCGCCGAGATCAGGCGCGAACCGCCGCCAGTATAGGAAATATAATCCTGCCAACGGCCCTGGCCGCCGAATTCGATCATCTTCAGCGGACCGAGATCGACCTGCCAGTCGAAGTCTAGCTTCACCTGCTTTTCGGTGTTGCTCGACTGGGCGGGGCGATATTGCAGGACCGGCCCCGCCTGGCCCACATTTCCGGCACGGTTATAGTCGACATAGATGTTGGGATCGGCCGGATCGACGCTGCTCGGATAGGTCAGCACGGGAATACCCAGCGCGTTGCGCGTATCCACCGACACACCCGCGATCCCGGTGCTCAGCGAGATGAGATTGGTATCGCCGATCGTGCTGCCTTTGGCATAGGATCCCATGCCCTTGACCTTGAGCCGGCCGACATCCCAGTCGAAGCCCGTAGTGAAGTATTGCGTTTTCTGATTGTATTGGAAGTCCCGGCGCTGGACGCCCAGGATGTTGCTCGAGCCGCTATAGACCGGCGCGGCCGCGGTGCCGATATTCACCGAGTTCAAAGCAGTCGTGTAACTGGTGACGACGTGGTTGCCATCGACCGTGGACGTCCCGAGTTTGACCTGTGGCGTCGAGCTTGTGCCCAATGAAGGGTCGAGCTGGAAGCGCTGATAGCGGCCGATATCGAGCGAATAATTGGTGTCCATCAACCGCTGGTCGCGGTTGCTGATCGTCGCCTCGGCATACCAGCGAAGATTGTGCGCGACCTCATATTGGACAGTGAAGTCGCCCGACAGGCGCTTGTCGCGGCGCACCAGGTTGCGATAGCGCGGCACCTGCGCCACCCAATCGAAGAACTGCGTCTCACACGCTGTGCGGCGCGTCGCGAACGTCGCGGTCGACGTGCTGCCGACATTCGCGCAGCTACCATAGGTGTTGAACGCCGAGTAATTGGGGTCGGCGACGGTCTTCTGATCCGAATGATCGAAATCTGCCAAGCGCTTGTAATTGGTATTGCTGGCATAATCCTGGCGCGTCGTGACGTCGTCATAAGTGACGTTGAGCAGTACGCCGAGCCCGTCGATGAACAGATGGGGCGTTCCGATCACGAGGGTCCCGCGCGGCCGCCAATCCTGGCTGGTGTCGAGATGCTGCGCGGAAAGCACGACGCTGGCGAGCGGCTTGGTCAAGTCCAATGGCTTGCGCAGCTCGATCGCCACGGTCCCGCCGATTCCGCCCTCGGTCAGATCGACGGTATAGCCTTTGTAGACGTCGATCGACTTGACCAACTCGGTCGCTAGCTCGCGAAAATCGCCGCCGCGGGTGCCGAGCGCCGACATCTGGGTCACCCCGTTGACTTCGACGCGGTTGAGATCCGGCTCGACGCCGCGGATCGACACCTGCACCCCCTCTCCGAAATCGCGGCTGAGCTGCACACCGGTCACGCGCGCGAGGGAGTCGCCGACATTTTTGTCGGGGAAGCTGGCAATGTCGTCGGCGACGATCGAATCGACCACCGTTCCCGCATTGCGCTTCCGCGCGATCGCCGAGCGCAGCGACGCGCGCGTGCCGACGATCAGGATCTCGCCCTTGGTGCCTTCGGACGACGTGCCGGCCTGATCTTCGGCCTGCGGCGCCTTGGCCGTCTGCGGCTGGGCCGCTGTTCCCGGCGCGGCCGAAGGCGCGGGCGCGGGATCCGATTGCGGCGGCGTGGCAGGCGCAGTCTGGGCCAACGCTGGCGCGGCGGTGGCGCAACCCAGCGTCAAGGCGAGAACGGAAGTAGTGGTTAAGCGGCGCCCCTTCCGCCAGCGATCTGCAGTCATCGATCTCTCTCCTGTACTCGCGTTTTCGCATTGCCCCGGCGCCCTTCCCGGCCGGCGCGAATTACGCGCTTCTGATTATCTGGCGGCGAAAGCGGTGCGGGCGGCAGAGGCTGGACGGCCATGCGCCACGGTGATTCCTGCGGAAAAAAATCGCACTTTCATCGCCATCCCCTCTCGTGACGCGGCCTTTACCGTCGTCCAGCAGCTTTCGCTTTCGATGCCCACATTGTGAGCACTCGTTTCACTCTATGTTGCCAAAACGTGGAATGCAATCCTATTAAGTAGGATAATTGGATGCTGATCCAGCGGGAGAGAGATGATGCGGGGCTTCGGGAGAATATTGGTCGCGACATCCGCGATCGGCACCCTGTTGACGATGGCGAACGCCGTCGGCGCGGCGCCGCCGCGAGAGGCCGAGCGACTCGATCGCGGGCTGATCGCCTCGCCGGCCAAGGGTGGCGGCTGGCTGGTCAGCTGGCGCCTGCTGGACAGCGACGCACGCAATGTCGGCTTCGACGTCTATCGCGACGGGCGCCGCATCAACGCCAACCCGATCTCCGAGACCAGTTCGTTCGTCGATCCCAGCGGGTCGGCCGCCGCGCGTTATACGGTGCGCGTCGCCGGCGCTCCCGTGACAAGGAAGGCGAGCGTCCCGGCGATCATGATGCCCAAAGGGTATTTGTCGATCCCGCTGACCCCGCCACCGGGCGGAACGGAGCCCGATGGAGAGACTTATACCTACACGGCCAACGACGTGTCGGCGGGCGATCTCGACGGCGACGGCCGCTACGAGCTGATCCTGAAATGGGATCCCAGCAACAGCCACGACAATAGCCAGGCGGGTTATACCGGCGACGTTTTCGTCGACGCCTATACGCTGGACGGCAAGCGGCTGTGGCGGATCGATCTGGGCAGGAACATCCGCGCAGGCGCGCATTACACGCAGTTCCAGGTATTCGATTTCGACGGCGATGGCCGCGCCGAAGTGGCGATGAAGACAGCCGACGGAACCGTCGACGGCACCGGTAAGGTCATCGGCGATGCCAAGGCCGATTGGCGCAGTCATGACGGCGAAGTGCCGCAGCCCGATCGTACCGGTGCCAAGCTGCTCGCCGATGGGACCAAAGTGGCGCCGCTCAAGGGCCGCATCCTGAAGGGCCCCGAATATCTCACCGTGTTCGACGGCCGCACCGGCCGGGCGCTGGCCACCACGCCGTACGACCCGCCCCGCTATCCCGGCGGCAATCCGACCTTCGAGCAACTGCGCGACACCTGGGGCGACGGCTATGCCAATCGCGCCGACCGCTTCCTGGCCGGCACCGCCTATCTCGACGGGCGGCATCCCAGCATGATTTTCGGCCGCGGCTATTACGCCCGCACGGCGATCGCCGCTTGGGATTTCCGCAACGGCAAGCTGACCAAGCGCTGGTTGTTCGATTCGGCGGCGCCCGGCAATGGCGACTATGGCAATCGCGGCAATCACCAGCTCAGCATTGCGGATGTCGACGGCGACGGCCGAGACGAGGTGATCTACGGATCGATGGCGGTCGACGACAATGGCAAAGGGCTATGGACCGACCCGCTCTATCACGGCGACACGATGCATGTCGGCGACCTTGACCCCCTGCGTCCGGGGCTCGAGAAATGGGGCGTGTTCGAGGAAGTGAAGGCGAATGGCGGGCTCGGTTCGGGCCTGCTCGACGCGCGCACGGGCGAAGTCCTGTGGACCAAGCCGGCCGAGACCGACACCGGGCGCGGCGTCGCCGCGGATATCGACCCGCGCTATGTCGGCGACGAACTCTGGGGGTCGAACAGCCGCGACCTGTTCGACGTCCATGGCAAGGCGATCGGCCCGGCGCCGCGCCAGACCAACTTCGCGATCTATTGGGACGGCGATTTTCTGCAGGAGCTGCTCGACGGCACGACGATCAGCAAATGGGATTGGAAGAGCGGCATCGCCGTCACCCTGCTGCATCCCGACGACGTCGCGTCGAATAACGGCACCAAGGCGACCCCAGCCCTTCAGGCCGACATCCTGGGCGATTGGCGCGAGGAAGTGGTGTGGCGCTCGGCCGACAATCGCGAGCTCCGCATCTACACAACGCCCTATCCGACGACGCATCGATTGGTCACGTTGATGCAGGATCCGGTCTACCGCGCCGGCGTGGGTTGGCAGAACACTGCCTATAACCAGCCTCCGCATCTCAGCTATTTCCCCGGCGCGTTGAAACCGAGCGAGACGGCGGCGCAATAACGGTTGCGCCGCCCTTCCCGCTTCATGGGGTCTTCCGCTCGGGGGTCGTCAGCCGGGCCAGCCGTGATCGCGGCTCCACGCCAGGAACAGGTCCAGCCACGGTACCGACGTGCCGTCCTTATGGTTGGCCGGCGGGCCGTGACCGCCCTTTTCGAACACCATCAATTCGGCCGGGACCTTCGCCGCCTTCAGTGCCTCGAACATCAGCATCGCATTGCGGAACGGCACCACCGGGTCATCGCCGTTGCAGGCGACGAAGCTGGGCGGCATCGACGCCGGTAAATCGCGTTGCGCCGAAAGACGCTGCTGCCATTGCGGATCCGCAGCGTGCGCGCCGAGTAATTCGCGGCGCGACTGGGCATGGACGCCGTCGTCGAGCATCGTGATGACCGGGAAGAACAGTCCCGCCACGACCGGCGCCGCCGACAGGCGATCGGCGGCGTCCTGCGGTTGATAGGTCACAAGCTCGGACCGGCTCGCCAGCCGCGCCGCGAGGTGCCCGCCGGCTGAGAAGCCGGTGACCGCGACGCGCGCCGGATCGACCGTCCAGCGCGTACCCGCGCCGGCGCGGATCACCCGCATGGCGCGCTGCGCATCCTGAAGCGGCGTGTCCGGCCCGGCCGCCCAATTGTCGTGCGGCAGCCGATACAACAGCTCGAACGCGGTAATCCCGCGCGCGGCGAAGTCGCGCGCAATGGCGCCGCCCGTACGCCCCACCGCGACACGGGCATAGCCGCCACCCGGACAAATGAGCACCGCCGCGCCGCTCGGTTTGGCCGGCTTGACCATTGTCAGCATCGGTGAGGCGACATGCGGCCAGGCAATGTCGTCGGCGCCGCCATTGGGCGATCTCTTGACCCATTGCTCGACCACCGCCGGCGTCGGTGCGCCGGGCGGGGCCTTGGGCCAGATCGGGAAGCGGTCGACCGTGACGCCCTCACCCGTTGCGTCTGGCGCATCCGGCGCCGCGCTCAGGGTCGCGGGAAGGGCAAACGATGCGGCGATGGAACCGGCGATCAGCGAGCGGCGCGTCGGCATCAATTGCCCTCCGGACGGCGCGCGTCATGCGCGACGCTGGACGCCAGCCGAAAGCCCGCCGGATCTGGCGGACGAGCCGGATCGAACGGCGGCAGGTCGGTTTTCAAATGCAGCGCCAGCGGTAGCTTCGCATCCGCCAGTCCCTTCGCCACGCACCTCGCCAGCACCCAGGCGCCGTAATTGTCATGATGCGTCGCGTCCTTGCCATTGTCGTTGAAGGCAATAGGCGCCCGATCCGGTCCCAGCGCCTCATAAAAAGCCATGCTCATGGCATTGAGGTCGATCACCGGCACGTCGAGCTCGGCGCCGACCGCCTTCACCGCCGCCGCATAGTCGCTCAGGGTCGGGCGGATTCGCGTACCCGTCCAGAAGCGCCGTTCGGGAGAGCTGACCAGCACCGGCGTGACACCCCGCCTGCGGAACTCGGCGATCCAGGTGCGCAGATAATCGCGATAGGTCGTCTCGGCCGCGGCATAGGTCTGCGGCCAGTTCGCCTTCTGGTCGTTATGGCCGAACTGGATCAACGCCCAATCGCCAGGTTTGGCCAGTTCGAGCACCTTGGCGAGGCGCAATTCGGTCATGAACGACTTCATTGTCTCGCCGCTCTCGGCGTGATTGGCGATGGCGATGTCGGGGGCGAAGAAGGTGGGAAGCATCTGTCCCCAGCTCGCCGCCGGCTCGGCCGGCTGGTCGGTGACGGTCGAATCGCCGAGCAGGAACACGGTGGGCAATGTCACCGGTTCGATCGCGATCGCGGTCACACCAGGATGCTCGCCGAGAATCTCCAATGTCAGTCTGTCGTCCCAACTGAACGAGCCCTGCTCACGCGACTTCAGCAGCACCAGCGATCCGCCGGGTGCATTGGCTGGCGGCGGCACCAATTTGGCATCGCGCACATTGACGATGAAGCTGACGGTCGCGTGCCGTCCGGCCGCAACCTTCAAGGCGTCGACCATCAGGCGGCGCGACTCCGCCTTGATCGTGGTCTCGGTCGCCAGGTTCGGGAGGCCGATCGTCACCGTCACGCGGTAATTGCCCGGTGCCGCAGCGACCGAGAACAGCCGATCGCTGCCCGCTTCATAGCCATATCCGTCCGCATAGGCGCGGCCTAGCGCGACCGCGACGGTATCGGCGGACGTTGACGTAGCGCCCAGCGCGAAGCGGCGGACTTGAGCGGACGCGGGTTGGATCGTCGCGGCGGCGATCATCGCGACGATCGGGATCAGGCGCATGACGGCCCGCCCAGCGGACCGGTGCCGGTCAGCGCGGGAACGTGCGGCGTCACCCGTTTCGAAATCGGCAGGCGCAATGCCTTGAGGCCCATCGCCACCAGGTCCGCGATATGGCGCGCGCCAATCTCGCTGAAATGCGTGTCGTCGGCGACGCCGTTGGGATAACCCGGCGCCCCTGCCGCCCCGTCATAATGCAGATAATAGGGTTTGGCGGCATCCGGGCCCAGCGCCTGGACCATCGCCTGCGAGCTCTTGCCCAGGTCGATCAATGGCGTGTGCGTTTCCTTGGCCACACGGCGCGCGGCATCGGCATAAGCGGGGAAGCTCGGCTGCTCGACGCCGTCCTTGAAATCGCGGCGAGCAACCGGGGTCAGGATCACCGCCCTCGCCCCCGCCTTTTTCGCCACGTCGAGAAAGCGGTGGAGGTTGGCGATATATTGCTCGATCGTCGTGTACCGTTCGGGCTTGTCGATGCTCGCGTCGTTATGGCCGAACTGGATCAACAGGGTATCGCCCTTCCTCAGATCGGCGGCGATCTTGTCGAGCCGGCCTTCGCGGATGAAGCTGTTGGTGCTGCGCCCACCGATCGCGCGATTCTCGATCGTCACTTCCGGACCCACGGCGCACCGCAGCATGGTGCCCCATCCCGACTGCGGATATTTGTCGGGTTTGTAATCCTGTGCGGTCGAATCGCTGGCGATGAAGATGCGCATTGGCGCCGGCGACGATGCCTGCACGCTTGCCGTCACGAACATGGCCAAAGCCCCGATCAGCACGCTGGGCACCCGCATCCTTCTCTCCTTCGTCATCTTGTTCCGCATTATGCAATCACGTCCTACCAGCCGCAACCGGCTGAGATAATTTGCTACAATTTTCCCAACATGTAGACATTGCTTCTATATTTCGGGACATGCTAGGCGAGTAATCCTGATCCGATAGGACAAACGCGCGGCAACAGCGCGGGATGGGAAGAAGGGGTGACGAGGCAATGGGCATAATCCGGCTGGCTGGCATGCCTTTCGGCATGCACCCCGCGACCGCCACCGACACTAGCCAACATGCGGACGTCCGATCCGAGGTACGGATCGCTCGGAACCCGTTGCCTGTCCGCCGGTCTGCCGGCCCCTGCCGTTGATGGAGAGAGAGATGCACCTGAGCCGTCGCGACGCGCTGAAGGCCGGCCTGTTGGCGGGCGTGACAACCATGCTTCCGATCAGGCTGGAAGCCGCGATGGTCAGCTTCGTCCCCGCACCCGTGCACTGGATCGACGGCCAGGCGCCCGCCCTGCATGGCGGCCAGACCTTTGGCGTCGCCTGGCCACGCGACACCATCAAGCGCGACACGCCGCTGACCGTTCTCGATGGCGCAGGAAAGCCGGTGCCGTCGCAAGGCTGGACCACCGCGACCTGGCCCGACGGGTCGGTCAAATGGACCGCGCACGCAATTCCCGCCGACCTGTCGCCGGACGCGCTGACCGTCACGCGCGGCCGACCTTTGGCGCCAACCCAGCCGGTCGCGGTCGCGGAAAACGCCGCCGCGATCACGATCCGCATCGGCGACCTCGCTTGGGAAATCGCGAAGAGCGGCGACGCCCTGATCCGGTCTGCGACGCAGGGCGGCAGGCCGGTGCTCGGTCCCGTCTCGCTGGTCGGGTCGTCGCGTACCGAACCGATCCATGGCGCCGACACGCCGTTCACCGGCCGGATCGATACGGCGACGGTCGAGCAGCGCGGGCAGGTCCGTGCGGTGGTGCGGATCGACGGTCACCATGTGTCGGGCGAGCGCGCCTGGATGCCGTTCACCGTCCGCCTCTACGCTTATGCCGGCTCGACCGGTCTGCGTATCGTGCACTCGGTCGTGTTCGATGGCAGCGCGAGCCGCGATTTTCTTTCCTCGCTCGGCATCAGCGCGACGGTGCCGATGCGCGGCGAGCTTCACGATCGTCACGTCCGCATTGCCACAGGCGGCCAGATGTTCGCCGAAGGAGTCCGCCCGCTGACCGGGCTGCGTCGCGACCCCGGCAAGGCGTTTCGCGACGCTCAGATTGCCGGCCGCGCAACACCCCCGCTCGACCGGATGGCAAATGCGGTCCGCGCGACGCTGCAGCGCATTCCCGCCTGGGGCGACTTTCGCCTCGAGCAGCCGACCGCCAACGGCTGGGCGCTGACCAAGCGCACCGGTGGCGATCAGGGATGGATCGACGCGGCGGAAGGGCGGCGCGCGCCTGGCCTCGCTTATGTCGGCGGACCGGATGGAGGCGCCGCGATCGGCGTCCGCTATTTCTGGCAACGCCATCCGACCGCGCTGCACATCGACGGCGCGACCGGCGACGCCGCAAAGCTGACCGCCTGGCTGTGGTCGCCTGAGGCGCCCGCCATGGACCTGCGCCCCTATCACGGCACGATGGGAATGGAGGGGTATGACGCGCAGAATGAGGGGCTGTCGGTCACTTATGAGGATTACGAACCCGGCTGGGACGACGCCTCGGGCATCGCACGCACCAGCGAATTGATGCTATGGGCGCTGCCCGCCACGCCCGATCACGACAGGTTGGCGGCGATGGCCACCGCTCAGGCGCAACCGCCGCAATTGATGGCCGCCCCCGCGCACCTCCATGCCGCCGGGATATTCGCCGATTACGGTCTTCCCGACCGCTCGACTCCCAACCGCACCGCGATCGAAAACCAGCTGTCCAATCTGGTCGATTTCTATGCCGGTGAGGTCGATCGCCGCTCCTGGTACGGTTTCTGGAACCATGGCGATGTGATGCACACCTATGACGCCGACCGCCATCGCTGGCGCTACGACATTGGCGGTTTCGCCTGGGACAATAGCGAGCTCTCGACCGACTTGTGGCTATGGTATCAGGCACTCCGCACCGGCGACGCGCAAACCTGGCGCCTGGCCGAAGCGATGACGCGCCACACCAGCGAAGTCGACGTCTATCACACCGGGCGTTTCGCCGGTCTCGGCACGCGCCATGGCGTGCAACATTGGGGCGACAGCTCGAAACAACCGCGCGTCAGCAACGCCACCTACCGCCGGATCTATTATTACCTGACCGCCGATGAGCGGGTCGGCGATTTGATGCGCGCGCTGATCACGTCCGACCATGCGTTGACCGGCGTCGAGATCGGACGGAAGGTCCCCGGGGCGAAGAAACCGCAATTGCCCCCCGGCACGATCGAGATGACGTTTGGCACCACCTGGTGCCCGCTTGCCGCCGCCTGGCTGACCGAGTGGGAGCGGACCGGCAACACCAAGTGGCGCGATCGGATCGTCGCCGGGCTGGAGACGATCGGCCGCCTGCCGCATGGCTGGATGACCGGGAGCGCGCCGTTCGAACTGGCGACCGGCCGCTTCATCGACCAGAAACGCGGCATCGGGCTGTCCCATCTCAATGCCGTGTTCGGCGCGGTCGAAGTCAGTTCGGAGCTGCTGCGCCTGCTCGATGTTCCGTCCTATCGAGCCGCATGGCTGGAATATTGCCGTTGGTACAACGCGCCGCAGGCGGATTATCTGGCCAAGTTCGGGCCTCCGTTCGGACCGCGTAACCTGCGCGAGGGGCATTCGCGGCTCACCGCCTATGCCGCGTTCCAGGAGAAGGATGCAGCGCTGGCGACGCGCGCGGCCGGCGAGTTCCTGTCGGGCGATGCCGGGCTCGGGACCTGGCCGCGCGACCCGCGGCACATGGTCGATAACGTGCTCGAATGGCCGGGCGTATCGACCAACGCCTCGGCGCAATGGGGGCTGGCGGCGATCCAGTGCCTGGCCTTGATACCCGAAGCGCTCGACCAGGTGCCGATCGTCGCGCCCGACGCTCCCGGGCGCAAACGACTGGGCGATTCCGGCCGTGACTAGGTCGCCGCCGCACGATCGGAGTAAGTATATGAGACGTCTGTCGATGTGGCGCGCCGTAACGATGCCCCTTCTTGCGGTGCTCGCGCCGACGATGGTCGCCCCGCCCGCCATCGCCGCCGGCAAGATCGCCGCCTCCAGCGATAAGTCGGCCGCTGCCTCGATGGCCAGCCGGGATGCCGGCGATCTCGCCGATTTCGACCGCCGGGCCAGGATGGCGCACGAACTGGGGGCGACCGAGGTGGTGGTCACCGAAGGGCTTCCAATCGCCTATTGGGAGCTGGACGCCGACGATCCCTATCCCGCATGGTTCGCGCACCACGCAACCCTGTTCAAAATGTTCCCGCCGGCGGCGGTCCGTCCGTTCATGGACGCGGCATATGCGGCGCGGGTCCAGCGCATCGTCACGCAGCGCTGCCGGATCCTCGGCAAATACGATCTGAAGGCGATCTGGAGCGCGAACGAGCCCGGCGTCCTGCCCGAGGCCTTCTTCGCCGCTCATCCCGAATATCGCGGCCCTCGCATCGATCAGGTCACGCGATCGAAGAAGGTCTATTTCGCGCCGAACGTGACGAATCCCGATGTGCTGGCCATGTATCGCGAGGCGACCAATGCGCTCGTGTCGGCATGCCCGCAGATCGAGACGTTTCTGTGGGTCACGACCGATGCCGGGTCGGGCTTCGATTGGGCACCCGGCCTGTACCCCGGCGCGAATGGCGCGTCGGAAAACCGCGGCGTGCCGCTCGCCGACAGAGTGGTCGGCTTCATGACCAACATCCAGCAAGCGGCCGCCGCGTCGGGTCATCGGATCCGCATCAACATCAATCAGATACCGCCACGGCCGTGGATGATCGCGACCTTCGGCCCGGACGTGCTCGAAAACATCCAGCGCAAACTTCCCGCCGATCTCGCCGTCAACGGCAAGGAGGGTCCCGAGGGGCGCCCGTTCGAGACCGGCATCACCCGTATCGATGACGGCGCCTTCTCACCGGTGGTCGGCCTCGTCGTTCCGAGTTTCGATCCCGTCACCAGATCGAGCGGCGCTCATAAGGCCTATCTGCTCGGCGATCGCGAAAGTGAGGATTTCACGTTCCGGCTGCTCAGCTCGACGCGGGATCAGCCGATGGCGACGGCGGTCGATCGGCTCGCCGCGCTGCGGCGGTTCGCCGTAGCGGAAGTGGGTGACAGCCAGGCCGACACATTGATCGACGCCTGGAGCGCGCTCAACGATGTGCGGAAGTATCTCGACGTGCTCGACTTCGGTCCAATGCTGCGCATGGGTCATGTGCTCAATCGCTGGATCGAACGGCCGATGGTGCCGATTCCGGCCGAGCTGAGCGATGCCGAAAAGGTCGGCTATCGCCGCTTCCTCTTTCAGGCCGGGACCGAAGAATCGGCATCCAATCTGGCCGACATCCAGGCAATGCGGATGTACGAAGGATGGGGCGCGCACCTGCTATTCCAACGCGCCATCGAAATATCCCTACCGCGCGTCCGGCGCGCGCAGAAGGATTTCGATGCCCTCGCGGCCTCGGCGAGCACGCCCGATGCGGCGGACTATTGGCGGCTAACGAGCAAGCGCGTTCAGGCGCTGGGCTATTTGTTGCAGTCGGCCGACAACATGGTCGGTTACCAGGCGCAGCTCGACCGCATCACCGCGCTGGGCGTGAAACCGGAAGCCCATCCGGTGCTGGGCGTGCAGAACGATTGGGCGCGCGCCGACATGATCAACACCGCCCGACGCGAGATCGATACGGCGGTGGCGCTCGACACTCTGATGTCGGGCAGCAGCCGTCCCCTGCTCGATCTTGCAGCCAGCGAAGACGAGGAGACGATCATGAAGCTTGGCCCCAATTTCCAGTCCGTGCTGCGGCAAAAGGTCCGCACCATGAACGCCCATTGGCGCGACTATGACCGGCTGTTCACGATGCCGAACCCCTAGTTGGGCGACGATTCTTCAGGATCGCCGATCGCTGCCGGCACGCGGCGACAGCGATCGGTTTAGTCGGAAGTGGATGCCCGATATCCGAGCGTCGCACCGATGCTGGCCGCTGCCGCCTTCACAGGATTGGCGAGTTCGTCGAGAACCTTGTCGGTCAGATAGGCGGACGCTCCAGCGATGCTGATGGCAACCACGATCTGGCCTTTGTCGTTCCTCACCGGCGCCGCGACGGATCGCACGAAGTCGCCGGCGTCGCTCTCGTGAAGCACCACGCCTCGCGCCCTGTTCTCGCGCATGGCGTCGAGCCACTCTTTCAGCTTCTTCGCGCTGGCCTGGGGTTTTTCGGCCTGGAACAATTTGGTCAGCGCATCTTCCGATTGGTCGAGCAGCAGCGCTTTTCCGATGCCGGTCTCCACGATCAATCGCCGATCGCCGGGCGCCGTCGCCACCCGCAGGCGCTGCCGCCCGGTCACGCGGTCGAGATGGCGAGACCAGTCGCCCTCGCGCTTGCCGAGGAAGACGCAATAGCCGGTTTCGGCCGACAGCGCCTCGAGATGCGGCCTGGCGAGCCGCACATAATCGGTCTGCTCCTGCGCCATCGATCCGAGCTGGAGAAGCTTCGGACCGAGCGAATAGCCGTCCGGCGTGATCGCAAGGTAATCGCGTGCCCTCAGGGCCTGGGCAAGTCGATGGGTGGTCGATCGCGTAAGATCGAGATTGCGCGCCAAGTCAGCCGATTTCACCGGGCCGTTGATTACTTGATCGAGAATGTCCAACGCGCGCATCAGCGATTGCGCGCCCTTCAACGAAGCGTATGGATCCTTGACGTCGGTATCTTTCGGCATCGAATTCTATCTCCGCGCTAGCGCCAGCGCACTGGTGAATATCGTTTGGTTTCCGTGAGGGTCGCGAGACGAGATAGTTTCCTCCCCGCCCTTTCACTAGCGGTCCGAGGGAGGAAACGGAAGAGAAAGGGGTCGGCGTGACTGACGATAGGAAGGATGACGACGCCTTGCCAACCGACCATCGATCGCGACCGACCGCCGCTGTTGTCGGGCCCGGTTCGATTGGCGGCACCGTCGCTGCTTGGTTGGCGTCATCCGATGCGATCTCCGTAACCTTGTGCGTTCGCACGCCGTTCGATCGCCTGATCGTCGAGACGCCGACAACGCGTCTCGACATCGCGCCACGTCAGATTTCGCGGCCCGATGCCGCGCAACCGGTCGACTGGGTTCTCATCGCGACAAAGACCTATGACGTCGCCGGCACCGTCGCGTGGCTCGCGAAGCTCGTCGACCCGGAAACGCGCGTCGCCGTTCTGCAAAATGGGGTCGAGCATGTGCGTCGTTTTGCCGACTATGTGCCAACCGATCGGCTTCTGCCGGTGATGGTCGATATTCCGGCCGAGCGCGATGCGCCGGGTCGCATCCGGCAACGGCGGCGCGGCACGATGGAAGTACCCAAGGGCCCAGCCGGGCGTGCCTTTGCGGCATTGTTCGACCGGGCCGAGATTGATGTCTCCGAGAGCCCGGACTTTGTCACGGCGATTTGGCGAAAACTGTGCGTCAACAGCGCGGGTGCCGTATCGGTCCTGAGCAACGAACCGGGCGGCGTCGCGCGGCGCGAGCCCGCGGCCGAAATCATGCGCGCATTGATACGCGAGTGTATCTCGGTCGGCCGAGCGGAGGGCGCCGATCTCGACGACTCGCTGATGGATTCGATCGTCCAAGGCTATCGCGATGCGCCGGCGGATTCGGTCAATTCGATGCTCGCGGACCGGCGCGCGTCTCGTCCGATGGAATGGGATGCCCGCAACGGCGTGGTCGGTCGGCTGGGCAAAGCGCACGGCATCGCAACCCCGGTCAGCGATACCATCGCCGGCTTGCTGGTGACGATCGACGAAAGCGTCCGATCGAAGCGCTGACGTCGGCCAAGTGCAGCAGGCGCCGCCTCGCGGCGCGTCGCCGGCACCGCGGAGAGTCATGAGTGTCGCTTCACGGCGCCCTGGCGCGCGATCTCGACCGCGTAGATGCCCGGCTCGCCTTCCATGTTCGACCGGAAGATGAGCCATTTACCGTCGGGCGAAAAACGGGCGTTGGGTTCGAGGCGATAATCCTGTTTGGACATGTCGACCAACTTTTCGCCGTCCAGCGTGCCGGGTGCGATCAATGCCTCCGACCCCGGCGCATGGATGCCCGCGACATCGGGAATCGCTTTGGGACGGAACAGGTACAGCCATTTGCCGTCCGGCGCGTGCGCGACCATTTCGCTATCGCCGCCGTCGCCGGAGAACACATTCTGGTCGGGCGAGATATTGTAATGGACCGACCATTGGTTGCGGTCGACCTTGTACCAGCGCCGCTTGGCGGTCGCGAGGTCGTATCCAGCGAGCCAGAAGACCTCGCCGCGCGGCGTTTGCAGATCGTACCAGATGGTCTTGCCGTCGGGCGACCAGAATTCGTGTCCGGCGATCTCCATATTCATCGTGCGAACATGGATCTTGGTCAGGCCGCTACCGTCGGTCCTGATCGTCCAGATCCGATCGACCTTGTGCCAGGGCCCCTCGTGGCAAAACATCAGCAGGCCCGGATCGGTGGGCGAGAATTGAAGGTGGTTGAGCCAGTCGGTCGACGCGATCACGGTCTTGCGCTGGCCGGTGCGGATATCGATGGTGAATATCTCCATCGGAATCTTGGCTTCGAGCCGTTCGTTGAGCCGCACTTCCTTGGCCTCGGCGAAGGTCAGCGGCTTACCGTCGGGGCCGTTGGCGGCATAAGGAGCTTGATCGAACCGGGCATCGCGACCCGCCGTGCCCGGCTGAAGCGGCATCGCGCGTTGGGTCACAGCCCCGGCCAGCAAGGTTTCGTCGGCGTTGATCGTCGCGATGCCGCCAGCCGGCACATCGGCGATCTTCCGCGGTCTTCCGCTGTCGATGTCCGCTGCCCACACCTCGATCGCGCCGGTCTGGCCATCGCGGTCCGCCGCACCCGTGCCGTCGGCCGAGCGGGCCCGCGTCGAGTAATAGACTGTGCGCGTCTTGCGGCCAGTGAAGAGCAATTGCAGTCCCTTGCCGGTCACGACGCGAGTAATTTTCCACGTCTTCAACTCGACGGCAGCGATTCCCTCCGCCGTCGAGATGACCATCTTGTCCCCTTGCGGGGTGAAGCTCTGCTGGTGGAAATAGAGGCTCGACATGCCGGGGCCGGTCGATATCCGAACGACACGATGACCGGTCTTTGCGTCGATCCATTCGCGCGGCGTATCCGCAGCGGGCACCGCGGTCGACCCCGCGATGGCGGTCAAAGCGAGCAGCGCGGCAGCCATCAGCTTCATGTCTTCCATCTCTCCAAAACGGGCCGCGTTCTGCCGCGCGGCCGATTACTCACTTTTACCTTTTGGTCTCGTTCTCAAATTGTCCCCGACAGTGGCAGAATAACCGTCCGGCTCGATCAGAAACTATAGGCCGCCCCAAAAAACACGGAGCGCCCGGTCGTGCTGAAGACGCGCTGCGCCTTGCGGTCCTTGCCGCTATATTGATCGCCTTTCTGATCGGTGAGATTCAGGAAATCGCCGGTGATCTTGAACCGCTTGGTGATCGCGAGCGACATCGAGGCGTCGATGTTGGTGGTGCCGTAGCTGTAATAGCCATCTTCTACGCCGGGCTTGAACGGCATGCCGATTAGATAGGCGCTCCGGTACGCCGCCGAGACATGGGCAGAGAACCGTCCGTCATCATAAAACAGCGTCGCGTTGACGGCGTGCGGCGAAACGTTGACGAACTGATCGTGCGTTGCCGGCGCGTTGGGCGCTGTCGACAGGTAGTAGAGCACGGACGACTTCACATAGGTGTAGTTCACCGCTGCCCCGAAATGCCCGAGGAAGCCGGGCAGGAAGGTAAAGGGCTGCTGGAGATTGACCTCGACACCCTCGATATAGCCGCCCGGCGTATTGCGTGACCGCGTGACGGTATAGATCGTCGTCGCGTCTTGTCCCACAGGCAGGAGGTTGAGCGGTAGCCCGGTGTTCCCGTACGGCTCGAGCGAAGCCGTTGTCTGGATCGTGCTGCCGACATCCTTGTAGAACAAGGCGATGCCGTAAAACGCGCCCTTTTGCGGGTAATATTCCAGGCTCAAATCGTAATTCTTCGCCCGATACGGTTTGAGCAAGGGGTTGCCGATCGACGCGCTTTGCGCACCGAAATTCGTATTGATCGATCCGCCGGGATTGAGATTGCCCAGGCCAGGACGCGCCATGACCTTGGCCGCCGCGGCGCGTAAGATCAGACGGTCGGTGACGTCCAGCGACACGTTGGCCGAGGGCAGGAAGTCGTCATATCCGTTGGGCACGCTGACGCGCGTACTGCCGGTAAAGCCGGCCGACACGACATCGGTGCGAACATAACGCAGGCCCAAATTGCCCCGCAGCGAGCGACCGTCCAGTACGTCGAAGTTGAAATTGACCTGGCCGTAAAGCGCTTTGTCTTCCTCGCGCACGTCCCTGTTCTGACCAAGCGCAGCGGAACTGTTGACGGTGAAATCGCCATATTTGTTGACGCAATTGCACAACAGATCGAGCTTGCTGATGAAGGCGTTGACGTCGGGCACCACCCAACTGCTGACCGAACCCGTCGGGAGGCCCAGCCCCTGGCCAAAGCCGGTCACGCTGGTGCTGAGCGCCGAGAGGTTCGGGAAGTCAGCGGCAAATTGGGCAAAGCCGAACTTGGTCAGATCGGGCGTATTGTTGCCGCTGGCCGCGGGACGCTGATTCTGACGCGCGTTGAAATTGAATCTCTTATATTGGGCGCCGGCCTTGAACGACAAAGCGCTGTTGGCGCGATAGGTGAAGCTGGCGGCGGCGGTGAACAGATTGTTCTTCACGCGCGCATTCACCAGCCGGATATCCGGCGTCAGGCCAGTTCCGGCGTTGGTGAAGGTGACGTTCGCGGCGTTGTTGACGTCGTAGCCATAGTTGATCAGCGGGCGCCGGCTGTCATTTCGCGCGTCGTAGATATAGCCGTTCTTGTTGAAGCCGTCATAGGAAATGAAGACGTCATAAGGCTGATTGAAATCCGACCCGGCCGCACCGATTTTCGCATCGAAGGTCAGATCGTCGGACAGATCCTCCTTCAGGGTAAGGCCGAATTCGTAAGTCTTTGTACGAGTCTTGCTGACCTCCTGGATCTGTTTGATGTCGACATTGTTGAGCTTCATGTAATCGACCTGCCCGGTCGGATCGACATTGACGTCGATCAGCTGCGTATCGACGCGTCCGGCGAACAATGGAAATGCGGCGGTCGCGCCGTTGACGTTGCGGTTATTGGACGCCAGCGACAGGGCGAAATCCTTGCGATTCTGGTCGAATTGCGAATAGACGCCGTCCAGCGTGATCTGCGTTTTCTCGGACGGTTTGTATTGCAGCGCGACCGTTATGCCGAGCCGCTTTTGGTCGAGCGTGAACCGCCCCAGCCCGGGATTTCTCGGCAGGAAGACGTTCGGCTGGTTGACCTTCGAATAAGCGGCGTCGTTTGACGGGAGGCCGGAGAAACACTGATTGGCCGGCCGATTGCCCGTTCCGGAAAGCGGATTCACGTAAGGGATCGGCGTATTCACGACCTGGCTACCGGGTTGGTTGGGATCGTCGGTCGCGCGTCCGCAAAAGCCGTTGAGCGCGTCCGAATAGTCTGATTGCGACGTATCGCTATAGCCGTCTTCCTGCGCCTTCCGCGTACTGTAAGCGACCGATACCAGCGCGCCGAAATCGCCGAACGTATCGCTGATCAGTCCAGCGACGCGCGGAGCGAAGGTCTTGTTATTGTCGTAATAGGCACCCTGCCCCGACACCGCGAAACGGAAACCCTTCTTGTCGAACGGACGCGCGGTTTGAAGATCGATCGTCGCGGCCAGCGATCCTTCGTCCATCTCCGCCGATTGCGTCTTGCTGACGGTGACGCTGTTGAACAATTCCGACGCGAAAGTGGAGAAATCGAAACCGCGCGTGCGGTTGATGCCGGCGACCTGGCCCAAGGTGGATCCGGTGGTCGCGGAATAGGCCTCGATACCGTTGAGCAGGGTGCGAACGAAATCGCCGCCGAGCCCGCGAACGGTCACGTTCCGTCCCTCACCGCCGTCTCTGGTGATCGAAACGCCCGGAATGCGCTGGATCGACTCCGCCAGATTGGCGTCGGGGAAGCTGGCCATGTCGTCGGCCTTGATGACATCGACGATATTGACCGCGCTGCGCTTGCTGTCGATCGCGCTTTCGAGCGAAGCGCGGTAGCTGGTCACGACGATATCGTTGGGGGCGCTCGTGTCCTGGTCGCTCGGCGCAGCCTTTTCAGGCCCCTTGTCGGCGGCGGAACCGGCCGGCGGCGTCGCTTGCGCATAGGCAGCGCCGGAAAAACCGATCGACACCGACGCCGTGGCCAGCGCCAGAAGCGACGGCCGCAGAATCCGCGCCCGACTGCGACCAATGCTCTTCGAAATCATCCCCATTTCCCTCTCCCGATGAGGGCAGCTTCGGCGAGCCGCCTCTCTTTTCATTTCGGATGCGCCATCGACAGTTGAGCCGCCCCCTCCAGAGCGAAAACACTGCGAGGGCTCGCATCACCTCCCATGCGCCATCACGCGCAAACCGATTGTCCGACAGATTACGTCGCGCTGTAAAGACCAAATATTGCGTGCACGTTCCATATTGTGGGAAAATGAGAGATTTTCTCGTTGAAGCGTTTTCCGAGGCTCCATGATTCTATTTCGGCAAACCTGGTGTGAGGGTGGCGATTCGGTCTCAACTCTCGCGACCAGTCGGACGCACGATCCGCAAATGGACCCATTCCGATCTTAGGATTGGAGGTGTCGCGACGGGCGCCAAGAGGGCACTTGCGGTGGCTGGCTGGGGGTTGAGGCGATGACGCAGATCGAGCGGCGACAATTCTGGACGGCGATCCATCGCTATTCGGGGTTGGCGATGCTTGCCTTCCTGGCCATCGCCGCCGCCACCGGCTGTCTGCTCTGCTTCGAAAAGCCGCTCGATGCGTGGCTCAACCCCGAATTGTTCGCGCCGAGCAGCCCCGCGCTGATCCAACCGCTCGCCGCGGTCGAACGTCTCGAACGCGACCATCCAGAGCTCGTCGCGACCTATTTTCCGGTCAATGCGAAGGCGGGCCGCAACCTCATCGTTGCGGTCGAGCAAGCCCCCGGCAAGCCCGCGCTCGATTATGATCAGGTCTTCCTTGATCGCGCGACCGGAACGGTCGCTGGCACGCGCAGGACTGGCCCAGGATGGGACCGCCCGCATCTGATGCAGGGCGTCTACCAGCTCCATTTCACGCTGCTCGCAGGCGACTGGGGCCGCTGGCTGATGGGCCTGATCGCGCTGACCTGGCTGATCAGTAATCTGGTCGGCATCTATCTGACCTGGCCGCTCAAGCGCCCGTATCTGCGCAACTGGAAGAGGACCTGGACCTTCAAATGGTCGAGCCCGCTGCCGCGTCTGTTGCTCGACCTTCACCGGTCGAGCGGCTTGTGGCTGATGCTGCCGCTGGCGGTGCTTGCCTTTACCTCGGTGGCGATGAACTTCTTTGGGGAAGCGTTGATCCCGGCTGTGAAGCTTCTGTCGCCGGCCCGGCCCTCGCCGTTCGACGGCCCTGCATTGGCGGCGCCCGTCGCGCGCACGATCGATTATCGCCAAGTGCTGGCCCAAGGCGCCGCGCTTGCCCAACGCAACCATCTGAGCTGGGCACCGTCGACGCTGCAATACGAACCCGATCGCGGGCTGGTCGGGCTGCGCTTCAGTCCGGGTGGGATCGAGAATTACCGCGCGCTCGGGCCGGTGACCTATTGGTTCGACGGGCGCGATGGCCGCTTGGTGAATGAAGACAATCCGTACAGCGACAGCGCCGGGTTCAAGCTGATGCGCTCGCTCTATCCGCTTCACACTGGCGAGATGATCGGAACGGTCGGCGTCGCGCTCGACCTGGTGCTCGGTATCGTCACGCTCGGCATGTGCGTCACCGGGGTCTATCTCTGGCTCAAGCGCCGCCGTCCGCGCGTTTCCGCCCGTAAGACCCGACGCAAACGCGCCGCCGCGGCACGAGCAGCCAAGACTAGCGCCTAAAGTCCGTTAAGCTTCCAGCCGCTTGCGGTTGATCCGCCGCATCCAGCGGACCAGCGTTGGGTCGGGGTGCCGGTCGAGTATTTCGCGCAACGTCCCAATATTCTCGTCCTGCCCCAATTTGAAGCGCGGCTCGATCCGGGTGACGTCGGCGCGAAAGGCGATGATCGCCTGCTCCATCGCGCGGTAGCGTGGGCCGGCGTCCGCCGGACGCCATCCGGTCTTCTCCTCGGCATCCATTGTCTCGACCAGTTCGAGCAAGGCGGCGTCACCGCCGGCCGGCTCGAGCGTGATCCTGGCCTCGACGCGCACTTGCCCGTAATTCCAGGTCGGCGCCCAGCGTGGGTTGGTGACATGGGCGTTGGACACATAACCCTGCGGCCCGGTGAACAGGATCAGCGCCTCGGGCGATGTCTCGAACGCCGCGACCAACGGATTGCGGCGGCCCATATGACCGATCAACGTGACAACCCGCCCCTCCGCATCGGTCCGCGCGAGCAAGGGCAGCAGATGCGGCTGGCCGGCGTCGGCGCAGCGCGGCAGCACCCAGGCCAGCGGATAGTCGGCGATCAGCGCCGCGATAACTTCATTCTCGATCGCGTAGATCGAGAAGTCGACCAGCGTAAATCCAACCGCTTCGCTGGCCGGTTGCGCCGGATCGGATCCGCTCGGTTCGGTCAAATCTCAACCCCTTTGCCCGGCCGCAGCCGGTATCGATGACGCTCATGCTCCGCGCCTTTGGCCGATGCGACAAGCGCCAAGTCCGACAAATTGCGGGGACCAACCGCCGGCTTGTGCCGCGCTTGGCTTCGGCTAAGCTGGACCCGTCCATATCGGATCAAAATGGAGAAACGGGGACCAATGCTGCGCCCCTGGAAGATCACTCTCGGCGAACGGATCGACCCCGGTCGGCCGACGCCAATCTATCTCCAGATCGTCCACGCGATCATTCACGAGATCGAGCGCGGACGCCTGCCCTCGGGCACTTTCCTGCCCAGTAGCCGCGAACTCGCCCAGCTCTTGTCGGTCAATCGCAAGACCGTGGTCCTCGCCTATGAGGATTTGATCGCGCAAGGCTGGCTGACATCGCACGGCACGCGCGGGACGATGGTCTCGAGCCTCCACGACGACGACAAGCCGGCACTGCCGGCAGCTGCCCGGCGCAACGCGGAAGCGGAGCGAGACCGTCCCGCTTATCGCTTCGAGCCGCCGCCCGAACGCGCGCTCGCCTGGTCGGCGGATCGCGGTATCAAGCTCGACGAAGGGTCGCCCGACGGCCGGCTGTTTCCCGTCGACATATTGAGCCGCGCCTATCGCACCGCGATCAAGCGCAGCGCGCGTGCCGACAGCATGTCGTATCGCGACCCGCGCGGGACGGCGCTGTTGCGCGCGACGATCGCCGACATGCTGAAGGCCGAACGCGGGCTGGCGGTGACCGCTGATCACATCTGCATCACGCGGGGCAGCCAGCACGGCATCTTCCTTGCCACCCAATTGCTGATCGCGCCCGGCGACGCCGTGTTGGTCGAGAAACTGACCTACGAGCCGGCGGTGACCGCGTTCGCGGCGCGCGGTGCGCGGATCGTGCCGGTCGGGCTCGACGATCAGGGGATCGACGTCGAGGATGTCGAGAAAGCGTGCCGCAAGCACAATGTGCGGGCGATCTTCCTGACGCCGCACCATCAATTCCCGACCACTGTCGCGCTGCGCCCCGAACGACGGCTGCGCTTGCTCGAGCTCGCTCGGCAATTCGACTTCGCGCTGATCGAGGACGATTACGACCACGAATTCCATTTCGAATCGCAGCCGCTGCTGCCGATGGCGAGCTACGCCCCGGCGCGCGTGATCTATGTCGGATCGCTGTCCAAGCTGCTGCTGCCGGCGCTGCGGATCGGCTATATCGCGGCACCGCCGCCGCTGATCGACGCCATCGCGCACCAGGTCTCGACGATCGACGGCATGGGCAACAGCTTCACCGAGGATGCCGTCGCCGAGCTGATCGAAAGCGGCGAACTCCGCCGCCATGCGCGCAAGGCGTCGCAAATCTATGCCGACCGTCGCACTGCCTTTGCCGAGGCATTGCGGGGCCAATTGGGCAACAAGGCCGACATTCGCGTGCCCGATGGCGGGCTGGCCTTCTGGCTGCGCTTTCCGGATACCGCCTTGCTCGACCGGATCGAACGCGCGGCTCCCGCTTTGGGTCTCCGTTTCGCCGACTCCCGCTCCTTCGCGACCAGCCCCGACGCCGAGCGCGGGCTGCGGCTCGGCTTCGCCAGTACGACGGAGGCCGAAGCGCGCGCCGCGATCGCTTTGCTTGCTCAGGCGGCGGTGTAACGCTGCTTCCCACCGACAAAGGTGTGCAGCACCTTGGCGTCCTGAACCTTGAGCGGATCGGTCGTCAGCAGGTCGCGGTCGAACACCGCGATGTCGGCGTAGAAGCCGGGCGCGAGCCGGCCGGTGCGATCCTCCATGAACCCCGACCAGGCATTGCCGCGCGTATAGGCGACCAAGGTCTGCTCGGCGGTCACCTTCTGGTCGGGCAGCCAGCCATCGGGATTGGCGCCGTCGATCGTTCGCCGAGTGAGCGCCGCATAGAGCCCGGTCAGCGGATCGAGCGGGGCCACGGGCCAGTCCGACCCGAACGCGACATGCGCGCCGCTGTCGATCAGCGAACGGAAGGCATAAGTACCGTTCAGCCTTTTCTCGCCAATCCTCTTCACTGCCCAGCGTCCATCGTCGATCGCGTGGAACGGTTGGACCGAAGCGACCACACCCTGTTTCGCGAACCGCGCGATGCTCGACGGGCGCAGATGCTGGGCATGTTCGATGCGGAAGCGGCGGTCCTTGGGTCCGTTGGTTCGCGCGACATCGGCGAAAATGTCGAGCATGTCGTCATTGGCGCGGTCGCCGATCGCATGCGCCGCGACGTGCAGCCCGTGCGCGTCGGCCGCGCCGATCCACTCGCGCAGGTTCGCAAGACTCGTCACGCGCACGCCGCGCTGGCCCGGCGCGTCGGTATAATCGTCATAGAACACCGCGGTGCGCGACCCGAGCGACCCATCGGTCAGCGCCTTGACCCCGCCCCAGCGCAGCCAGTCGTCGCCGCGTCCTTCTTCCGCGACGATCTTCGCCATCTTTTCCCAATCGACCAGCGGGACGAAGGCGTAGAAGCGCATGTCGAGCGCTTTGCGCGCATGGAGCCGGCGCAACGGACCCCAGGTGGTCCAGTCTATCTCGGGATTGTGGATGTGCGCGACGCCCTTGCTCAGCCCGTGCCGGATACCGAGCAGCACCGCGTCATCGGCATCGGCATCGCTTGGCGGGGGGATGACGCGATCGACCAACTTGGTCGCATTGTCCTTCAGCACGCCGGTCGGATTACCCTGCGCGTCGCGGACGATCACGCCGCCGGCGGGGTCAGGCGTGTTGCGGTCGATACCCGCGAGTTTCAATGCGACGCTGTTGAGCAGATAGGAATGCAGATCGGTGCGCGGCAATGAGACCGGCGTGTCGGGCGTGGCCGCGTCGATCCACTCGTGCGTGGGCAAGGCGCCCCCCAGCCTCTGCTCGTCCCATGTCCCACCGAGGATCCATTTGCCTGGTCGCGCGCGCGCTGCCGCGCCCAGCCTTGCGGCAAAATCGGCGCGGTCGGTCGCGCTCAGCAAGTCGGGCTGGGTCAACGTCACCGAACCATGGAGGAAATGGGTATGACCATCGGTGAAGGCCGGCATGGCGAACGCGCCGCCCAGATCGATCACGCGCGTCCGGGCCGTCGTCCGCGCCTTCACGGCATCGGCACCGAGCACCGCGATGCGGTCGCCGACGATGCCCAAAGCGGCCACGCGCGACCGTCCGGGTATGCCGGTCCAGAACGACCCATTGACCAGCGCGACGTCGAGCCCGCGATCGGCAGCGAGCGCGCCGACGCGCCACGCCAGCGCGGTGGTGGCGGCTGCGCCCAGGAAAGTGCGGCGATCCATCATTTGCTCCCCTGTCGTTCGCGACCGGACGATGCTGCTCCTTACCGCCGCACAGGCGAAACATCCAAGCTCGCGAGGCCGAGGGGTCCAAGCGTTGGACCCCTCGATATCCGCATTTTGGATGTTTCCGGTTCTCCAACTTGGACCAAGCTGCAACGGTGTAGGGGCGTCGGCGACATCGGGCGAAGCGACAGACAGTCCGAGCGAGGCGCAGCAGGAGACACATAGCGGCCTGTCCGCGCTCGAACAAAGGGGTCCAACGTGCGCATTTCTCGCTCTCTCAGAACCACGTCTGTCGCCACATTGGCGCTCGCTATCGCGCTCGCCGCGCCCGGCATGGCGCACGCGCAATCGGCCGCCGCGGCGCCCGCCAATGCCAATGACGACAGCTACGCCAGCAACGACAAGGACATCATCGTCACGGCGACCAAGCGCGCGGAGAGCCAAAGCCAGATCGCCATGCCGATCAGCGCGATCAGCGGCGATCAGCTCAACAAGATGAACGCCAATAGCCTGTCGGACTATATCAACCGGCTGCCCGGCGTCGTGTTCAACGATTATCAGCCGGGCGTCTCCGAGGTCGTGATCCGCGGCATCGCGGCGACTACCTATCACGAACAGGGCCAGACGACCGTCGGCTATTATCTCAACGAAATCAACGTCGTGGAACCCGGCTTTCCGATCGGCATTCCCGATGTCGACACGTTCGATCTTGACCGCGTCGAGGTATTGCGCGGACCGCAGGGCACGCTGTTCGGGTCGTCGACCCTGGGCGGCCTGGTCAATTACGTCGTCAAGACCGCCGACCCGACCAAACTCGACGCCGCGGCCGAAGGGCTGATCGGATCGACCGCGCATTCCGGCGGCGACCTCAATTATGCCGGCAAGATCATGTTCAACCTGCCGATCATCAAGGACAAGCTGGCGGTCCGCGTGATGGCGTTGCAACGCTACGACGCCGGCTTCATCGATAATGTCGGGCTGACACCTGAGAAGAAGGGCAGCAACGATTTCCGTACGCGCGGCTTGCGCGGATCGATCGTGTTCACGCCGTTCGAGGGGACCAAGATCACGTATCTCGGCGCCTATCAGGACACCAAGCTCGACGATCAGACCTATATCACTTACGCCAACAGCTACAGCCGCAGCACCGGGCGGGTCGAACCGCAAACGACCAGCTTCCTGCTCAACAGCCTGCGCCTAGACCAGGATCTGGGCAACGTCGCGACGCTGACCGTGCTCGGCGCGATCGACGAGAAGAAGAACTACACGCTCTTCACCGATCCTTATGGCTACGTCACTGGCACCTTCACCGGGCCGAACGTGGCCTATGACTATGCCGACGCGAACGCGAACATCAAGACGATCGAAGGACGGGTCGCGTCGAAGGACAATGGTGGGCCGCTCAACTGGCTGATCGGCGTCAGCTATATGCGCGCGACCAAATTCTCCTACGACCAGATGTTCGCGCCGGGCGCCAATGCCTACATCACCGCCAATCCGGCCGGCTTCGCCTATCCAGCCTCGGTGCTGGCACCCAACGATCGCATCTACGGCTATCTGTCGGACACGCTGAACACCGATTTCGGCGTGTTCGGTGAAGCGACGTGGAAGCCGCTCAAGGGTTTCGAGATCACTGTCGGCGGGCGCTATTACAGCACCCGCGCCGAGGGTGACGTGACCAACAAAGCCGGCTTCGTCAGCGGCAGCCCGGTCGACTTGTCGGGCCACACCGATCAGAAGGACCATGGCTTCACGCCCAAGGCGTCGCTGGCGTTCCGCCCCAATTCGCATTTCCTCGCGTACATGACTTATTCCCGCGGCTATCGCGTCGGCGGGATCAATCCCAATGCCGGCCTGCTGCCGACCATTCCCACCGCTTATGCCAGCGACAAGGTCGACAATTACGAAGCGGGCATCAAGACCACCTTGTGGAACCGGCTGACGATCGACGCCTCGATCTACAATATCGACTGGCACGGCATCCAGGCGCGCCTGTTCGGTCCGGCGCCGCAATATTATTCCTACGTCACCAATGCCGGCAGCGCCAACATCGTCGGTGTCGAGTTTGCTGGATCGTTCCGCGTCACGCACTCGCTGACGCTGAGCACCAACGTCACCTATTCGGAGGCCGAGCTCACCACCTTCCTGCCCGATACGTTCGCGGTGGGCGGTGGCTATGTCTCGGGATCAACGCTGCCGGGGTCATCGAAATGGTCGGTCGCCAACACGATCAGCTATGATCGCGATGACTTGCCGGGCAAACCCTCGTTCGAGATCGCGCATCGTTACCTGTCGAAGGCGCCGGTCGCGTTCGGATCGACCAATACGCGCGGCGATTTCAACATCTTCGATGCGCGCGCCTCGTTCACCCTGGCGAGCCATTTCCGGCTGACCGGCTTCGTCAACAATCTGTTCAACGAATACGGCATCCTCAACGCGCCATTCACGTCGCAATTCGCCCCGGCTTATTCGATCGTGCGGCCGCGCACCTATGGACTCCGCATCGACTGGAAGCTGTAACGGTGCGGATCATGATCCGCCGCCTCGTCGCCGCCTTGCTGATCGCGCTGCTCCCCGTACCGATGGTACGGGGCGCCGACGATGCGGCGCCAATCCCCGCGGCGTCGGGCGGACCGATCACTCCCGACGATATCATGAAGCTGCGCGACATGCGCGACGTCGCATTGTCGCCCGATGGTCGCACGGTGCTGTTCACCGTGCAGGCGCAAATGTCGACCTTCGCTTCGCCGCACCAGACGATCTGGGCAGTGCCGAGCGACGGTAGCGCCGCGGCCCGGCCGTTCATCGTCAGCGCGGGTATCGACAGCGCGCCGCATTGGTCGCCCGACGGCAAGTGGATCGCGTTCCTGTCCAACCGTCCCAACCCGCTCGCGACGGACAAGGGAACCAGTTTCGCCTTCTCGACGACGACCGCCGCCGGTCCCAATCCGCCGGTCGCCGGCACGCCGCCGGCGGGCGCGGCGGAGCCGGGAATTGCGTCGACCCAATTGTGGCTGATGCCGGTGAGCGGCGGCGAGGCGATCCCGCTGACCGCGATGCCCGGCGACGTCAACGACATTGCCTGGTCGCCCGACGGCAAGCGGATCGCCTTCCTGAGCGTCGACCCGCAGTCGCCTCAGGAGAAACAGGCGATCGCCGGCGGCGCGAACTGGACCGAGATCGACCGCGACCGCCATTTCAGCCGGCTGTGGGTCCTCGACCTCGCCAGCCACGCCGCGCGCCGTGCCTCACCCGAGGGTGTCAATGTCAGCGCGATGGACTGGTCGCCCGACGGCAAGCGCATGGCGTTGCGCGTCGCCGACACGACCCGGATCAACGATTATTTCTATCATTCGCGACTGGTCCTGTTCGACCCTGCGAACGGCACGATCGGCAAGACCCTGTTGGAGAACGCCGCCGAGGGGCCGTTCTGGTCGGCCGACGGCAAGTCGATCCTGGGCGAAGTGATCCGCTTGCCGGGCTTTATCGGGCTGGGCCTGCGGATCTGCGACCTCGACACGGGCGCGGTCCGCCCGCTCGCTGACGATCATCCCGGCCTGTTCACCAATATCCGCTGGTCGGCCGACGGCAGATCGGTGCTGGCGCTATCGTTCGAGAAGACGCGCTCGGCCATCGTGCGGATCGACCGGCAAAACGGGACGGTGACGCCGCTCGCGGCACTCGACGGCGAATCCAGCGACTTCGACGTCAGCCGCGACGGCCGGCAGATGGTCGCGGCACTCTCCAGCCCCGACCGTCCCGCCGACGTCTGGGCGATCGCCGGCGGCAAGGCGCGCGCGATCACCCGGATCAACAGCCAGGTGGCCGACTGGAAGCTCGGCAAGGTCAGCGAAATCAGCTGGCGCAACAGCAAGGACGGCAAGACGATCTACGGCGTGCTCGTCACGCCACCCAATTATGTGCCCGGCACGCCGACCAAGATGGTGGTCGAGATCCATGGCGGTCCCGAATGGGCGTGGTGGTCGGGCTGGCTCGGCAGCTGGCACGAATGGGCGCAGATGCTCGCGACGCACGGCTATGTCGTGTTCCTCCCCAATCCGCGCGGATCGGACGGCCAGGGCACCGATTTCGCCCGCGCGGTGGGCAACGACTGGGGCGGGATGGACTATCAGGACGTGATGGACGGGGTCGACGCGCTGATCGCGCAGAAAGTCGCCGATCCCAACCGGCTGGGCATCGGCGGCTGGAGCTATGGCGGGTTCATGTCGGCCTGGGCGGTGACGCATGGCGACCGCTTCAAGGCAGCCGTGGTCGGCGCTGGGCCCACCGACCTGGTGCCGTTCGCAAGGATCACCGACACGCCCGACTTCCCGCTCGGTTATTTCGGTGACCTGACCAAGCACATGGCCGACTACGACCGCAGTTCGTCAGCGCGAATGCTCGAGAATGTGCGGACGCCTGTGCTCGTGCTGCACGGTGAAAATGACACGCGCGTCCCGGTAACGCTGGGTCTCGAATTCTATCGCGGGCTGAGGATGCTGGGGAAAGAGTCGCAGATGGTGAAATATCCAAGCGAGCCGCACTGGTTCCACGATTCAGCGCACCAGCGCGATGTCCAGCACCGCGTGCTCGCTTGGTTCGACAGCCATCTTTGATCGCTCAAAGCGACCTTTGTTCCGTGCCCGCTATGATCGGCCATGACGTCCAATGCAGGCGGGACGCTGCTCACCCGCCCTCGGGCCGCGGCGCGCCGGTCTCGCTCTAAGGGCCGTGCGCTTTCTTTTGGAGCGCCGCCAAGGAAGCGCGATAGCGTGCCTGTATCTACCCGCGACGGGCCCGGTTCGGATTTACGAGATCCCTGCCCCACCAGCGCGCAAGGCGTCCGCATTCGCGTGAACGGAGACCTAGCCTAGCGCGAGCTCATGCTCGTGTGGCGCCGCGCCCGCTACGACCTTCGCATCCTCAGACCATGCATGAATATGCCATGCTTAGCATACCGATACCGGCTTCACCCATCTCACTGGTGGCGCAGGGTCTTCTCGAATCCCTCATTCGCTTTCGTCATCTTGGCCAGTTTCCTGAGATGCGTGCGAACATGCCGTTCGAATCGCGCATCGTCATAGATACTCGTCGCCTGGTATTCGTCTTGGCCGATAAGCTCCTTGAGGCGGGTGGCGAACGCAGCCTGGTCATTTGTGCAAGCGGCGCCCTTTAACGCGCGGCAAGTCCATTCCTCGGCAGCGGCCTTGTCATAGTCGTCCCGCGCCTCATAGCCGCGTCTGTCCGCTACCGCCTGGTCGAGCCGCGAGGCCTCGAAACGACGCTCAAGCCATTTGCGGACCAGCTCTCCGTCCCACGGTTTCGACAGATTGGTCATCGCTCTTTCCCAGTCATTCGCAGCAAAGGGCCGGCGTTATGCACTT
Organism: Sphingomonas sp. P4_G3; assembly: GCF_056401105.1. NCBI lineage: Bacteria > Pseudomonadati > Pseudomonadota > Alphaproteobacteria > Sphingomonadales > Sphingomonadaceae > Sphingomonas > Sphingomonas sp. P4_G3. The sequence goes on along the minus strand of NZ_JBFUJZ010000010.1, from coordinate 101,770 downwards.
GCCAATGTGATGCTGCCGTTCGCATCGCTATAGGCTGAACGAGATCAAGGCAGTTAGATCAACATATGGCCCGCAAGCGTTCGAAACACGACCCCTATGATCACCTCCCGCAAGGAGACGAGGCTCCAGCAGCGCCGGTGCTCTGCTGGCTCTGTGGTCGGCCGACCGGCAAGACGATCGTCTGGCATCATCCCGTGCCCAAGAGCCGTGGCGGCCGCGATGTCGTGCCGATGCATTCGATCTGCCAGCAGACGCTGGTCGCCAATTTCACCAATTCCGAACTACAGCGCCATGGGATGGAGGTGACGGGCCTGCTCGACAATCCGAATGTGCGCAAATTCGTGGATTGGGTGGCGAACAAGGATCCGGACTTCACCGCGACAATTGCGAAGAAGCAACGCTGATGGATGAACGAATGGCTGGTAATATTTGATTTTGTTCGGGAAAAAATACCATTCCGGACGTTGCCAGGATGACATCCGAACAAGGGAGCGCTTAGGTCCCTTGGTAGCGGAGGAGGGACTTGAACCCCCGACCCCAGGATTATGATTCCCGTGCTCTAACCAGCTGAGCTACTCCGCCCCGAAAGGCCCGCGTTGCCGCGAGCGGCGGCCTATAAGTAGCGCTCCCGACGCGGTCAAGCGACCATGTGGCGAGAGAGCTTTTCCCAGGGTCCGCCGCGATAATACCAGCTGGCGAAACCGATGATCGCGAGCGGCCGGGGTCGGAAATCGGCCTTGAGCCGGTCGAGCAACGCCCTCGCCTCGCTCGGCTCGACCTTGTTCTGGATCGTGACATGCGGGCGCCACGGCGTGCGGTCCTGCGGCGTCAGCACGTCGACCCAAAGATCGGCGAGCCAGGCGCGGCGGTCCTCCAGCTCGGCGGAGTCGATGCGATAGGCAACGCCGCGGCCGAGCGAGATCGGCCCGGCGATCCGCGCCGCCGGCGCCCCTTCCCGCGCCAGCTCGCCCAGCCGCTGCCGCACTTCGTCCGCCAGCGACGGCGGCAGATGGTGGAACATCGTCAGATGGGCGGGGAGCAGATTGCGCTCGGGCGGGAAATGCGCGCGGCGCTGCGCGTCGAGCCACGCCTGGTCGTCGCGCCCGATCACAGCAGTCAGGATAATCGGCGCTGGTGGGTGCAATTTTCCCTCCGTCATTCCCGCGAAAGCGGGAACCCATCTCCTGCCGTCACACCCACCGTGCAAACTTGGGAGATGGGCCCCCGCTTTCGCGGGGGTGACGGCTATATATCGTCGAGAGGTCTCAGATCTCTACCTGGCTCCCCACCTCGACCACGCGATTGGTCGGCAGGCGGAAGAATTCCATCGCGCTTTCGGCGTTGCGGAGCATCCAGGCGAACAGCTTTTCGCGCCAGATCGCCATGCCGGGCTTGCTCGACGGCAAAAGAGTCTGCCGTGCGAGGAAGAAGCTGGTGTCCATCATCTTGAACTTGTCGCCGCAGCCGGTGACCAACGCCAATGCCGCCGGCACGTCGGGCTCCTCCATGAAGCCATAGCGCAGCACCAGGCGGTGGAAGCCGTGTCCGAGATGATCGAGCTTCACCCGCTCGGCCTGACGCACGAACGGCACGTCGGCGATCTTCACCGTCAGCAGGATGATGCGCTCGTGCAGCACCTTGTTGTGCTTGAGGTTGTGGAGCAGCGCGTGCGGCACGCCATCGGCCGTCGAAGTCATGAACACTGCAGTGCCGGGCACGCGCGTCGCCGACGTGGCGGCCGACGAGATGAACACCTTGATCGGCATCGCCGCCTCGCGCAGCCGCGCCATCATCAGCTGCCGCCCCTTGGCCCAGGTCGTCAGGATGGTGAAGACGATCAGCCCGACCAGGAGTGGGAACCAGCCGCCGTCCGGGATCTTGGTGAGGTTGGCAGTCAGATAGGCGCCGTCGACCAGGAAGAAGAGCCCGAGCAGCGGGATCGCCGCCCATTTCGGCCAATTCCACAAGCGGAACAACACGACCGCCAACAGGCAGGTATCGATCGTCATCGCGCCGGTGACGGCGATGCCATACGCGCTGGTCAGGTTGGAGGAGGTGCGGAAGAACAGCACCAGGATGATGACCATCGTCATCAGCATCCAGTTGATCAGCGGGATATAGATCTGTCCGGCCGTCGCCGCGCTGGTATGCTCGATCCTGAGGCGGGGCACGAAACCGAGCTGGATCGCCTGTTGCGTCACCGAGAAGGCGCCCGAGATCACCGCCTGCGACGCGATCACGGCGGCGGCGGTGGCCAGGATGACCAGCGGCAGCTGCAGCCAGACCGGCGCCAAGAGGTAGAACGGGCTTTCCAGCGCCTGCGTCCCGTCGCGCGTCAGCAGCGCCGCCTGCCCCATATAATTGAGGATCAGCGCCGGGAGCACGAAGCACAGCCACGACATGCCGATCGGCTTGCGCCCGAAATGCCCCATATCGGCATAGAGCGCCTCGGCACCGGTCACCGCCAGCACCACCGACCCCAAAGCGAGGAACGCACGGACGGGATCGAGCAGGAAGAATTCGACGGCATAGGTTGGCGAGAATGCCCACAGCACTTCCGGCGTCTCGGCGATGCTGAGCGCACCGAGCAGCGCGATCGTCAGGAAATAGAACAGCATGATCGGGCCGAAGAACAACCCCACCCGCGCCGTGCCGCTCTGCTGGATCGCGAAAAGGAAGATCAGGATCGCGATCGCGATCGGCAGCACGAAATGCGCCATGCCGGGCTGCGCCACCGCAAGGCCCTCGACCGCCGACAACACCGACACCGCCGGGGTGATCATCGAATCGCCATAGAAGAGCGAGGTCGCGAACACGCCGAGCAGGACGATCCCCGCGGTCCATCTCTTGGTCTGCGCCTTGCTGGAAATGAGCGCGAGCAGGGCCAGGCTGCCGCCCTCGCCCTTATTGTCGGCGCGCATGATGATCGCGACGTACTTGATCGTCACCACCACCATCATCGACCAGAACATCAGGCTGGTGACGCCCATGATGTGGGCATGATCGAGGCTGAGCTTGTGATGCCCGGCGAAGGTCTCGCGGAAGGCATAAAGCGGGCTGGTGCCGATATCGCCGAACACGATGCCGATCGCGCCGACGGCGAGCTTGATCAGCCCGTCATTGCCATGCGCATGCGCGTGCCCGGCGTGCGCGTCATCGGCGTGCCCGTCGGTTACTGCGATGGAAGGAGTGGCTGCGCTCACGGCAGTCGCCGCGCGTTCGCACGAAAGGTCATGATGACCGTATGAAGCCCCTGTTTACGGTGGCGGCGCCCTAGCATTGCACAGGAACGCCCGCAACGACGCATTGGATGCGCTGGCTCGTTATGGGTCAGCCGGCCGCTCACGGGCGACGGATAACCTCGCGAATGACGAAATGCGACGCCAGCCGCGTCACGCCCGGCAGGCGCGACAGCGTCTCGCGGTGGATCCGCTCGAAACTGTCGTCGCGCGTCACCTCGACATGGAGCATGTAGTCGGCCTCGCCGCTCATCAGGAAACAATCGCGTACTTCCGGACATTCTTTAATCTCTGCCTCGAATGCCGCCATCGTCTCCTGCCGCTGGTCGCGGAGCGTGACGTTGACCATGACCACCGCGGGGTGCCCCCGCGCCTCATGCGACAGCACCGCGCGAAACCCAGCGATCAGCCCGCGGTCGCACAAGCTGCCGACGCGGCGATGCGCCGCGCTTCCCGACAGGCCTACCGCCTCGCCGAGTTCCGCACTTGTCAGGTCCGAATTGACGACGAGTTGTTTGAGGATCTTGCGATCGAGATGGTCGAGCATTTTTCTCTCACATGTATATAATCACGCAAACATATCCTGCCAGGGGCCGCATCTGTCAAAAAAATTGCGAACCTCTCTCGGCTTTTCGGCGCTATTTGCATGACAACCCCTTTCAGGAGAGTTCGCATGCGAGTCGGTGTCCCCAAGGAAATCAAGAATCACGAATATCGCGTCGGCCTGACCCCGTCGTCGGTCGCCGAGCTCCACGCCGCCGGTCACGAGGTGATCGTCGAAACCCAGGCGGGCATGGGCATCGATTTCCAGGACCAGGCCTATATCGACGCCGGCGCGCGGATCGTGCCCGACGCCGGGACCGTGTTCGCCGAATCGGACATGATCGTGAAGGTCAAGGAGCCGCAGCCGCAGGAAGTGGCGATGCTCGAACCGCGGCATGTGCTGTTCACCTATCTCCACCTCGCCGCCGACAAGCCGCAGGCCGAGGGTCTGATGAAGTCGGGCGCCACCTGCATCGCTTACGAGACCGTCACCGCGGCGCGCGGCGGCCTGCCGCTCCTGAAGCCGATGTCCGAAGTCGCCGGCCGCATGTCGATCCAGGTCGGCGCGCATTATCTCGAAAAGGAACAGGGCGGCCGCGGTGTGCTGCTCGGTGGTGTTCCGGGCGTGGCGCCGGCCAAGGTCGCGATCCTCGGTGGCGGCGTGTCGGGCATCAATGCCGCCCAGATGGCCGTTGGCATGCGCGCCGACGTTACCATCTACGACATCAACAATGACCGCCTGGCCGAGCTCGACATGTTCTTCTCGAGCCAGATCAAGACGCAATATGCCTCGAAGGCGGCGATCGCGCAGGCGGTGAAGAACGCGCATCTTGTGATCGGCGCGGTGCTGGTCCCCGGGGCGGCGGCGCCGAAGCTCGTCACGCGCGACATGGTCAAGACGATGAAGCGCGGCTCGGTGCTGGTCGACATCGCGATCGACCAGGGCGGCTGCTTCGAGACCAGCCATGCCACGACGCATGAGGATCCGGTGTTCGAGGTCGACGGCGTGATCCATTATTGCGTCGCCAACATGCCCGGCGCGGTCGCGCGGACCAGCGCGTTCGCGCTCAACAACGCCACCCTGCCCTTCGCGCTCAAGCTCGCCAAGCTCGGCGCGGAAGGGGCGATGAAGGCGGACCCACACCTCGCCAACGGCCTCAACGTCTATAAGGGCAAGATCACGCACGAAGCGGTGGCCGAAGCGCTCGACCTTCCGTTCGAGGCCTGGCACGCCTGATCGGGCGAACAAGCCCGCTTTGACGATCCGCCCCGCGCGCTCAGCGTTGGGCGGATTGCTCGCGGGCGATTTCGGCGAGCAGCATGTCAAGCAAGGCCAGCCGCCGCACGATCTCGTCGCGATAGCTGGCATTCTTGGGGGTCAGATCCAGCGCGTGCTTCCATAGCGGTCGCGCCTTGGCGAATTCACCGGCGCGAATATAGGCCAGGCCGAGGAACAAGGGCGGCCCCGGATTCTGCGGCGACAGCATCATCGCGCGGCGATAGGCGAGCAGCGCCGCGGGCGACACCACGCCGCGATCGTGCAGCGCGATGACGTTGCCGAGTTCGCTCCACATCGCCGCATTCCGCGGGGCATAATCGACCCCGCCGGTCAACGCGCGCGCGGCGAAGTCGGGATCGCCATTGGCCAGCGCGACGTCCGAAATCCCGAAATACATCGACTCGCCACCGAAGCGGCCGAAAAAGGTATCGCGCAGCTTCTTATAGGCTTCGCTCGGCGGCAACTTGACCGCATCGGCCGCCACGGGTTGCGCCGCGAGGTCGGGCTGCCCCTGCCAGGCATAACCGGCCGCGCCCAGCATCAGCGCGGCACCGGCCAGCGGCCACAGCGTCCGCGGCAGGCGCAACACGGCAAGCAATGCCGCCGTGGTCAGCCCGATCAGCGCGAGCATGATCCAGCCCATCAGCGCTTCCTCCTGAAGCTCGACCGCGCGATCGCGATTCCGATCGCGAGCAGCACGAACGGCGCCGCCCAGAGCGGCCAGGTCGCGCCGCCCAGTGGCGGGTCATAGCTGATATAATCGCCATAACGCTGGATCAGCCAGGCACGCACCTGCTCCGGACTCTCGCCGCTCTTGATCCGTTGCCGGATCAGCGAGCGCATATTGGCGGCGATGTCGGCATTGCTGTCGGCGATCGATTGCCCTTGGCATTCGACGCAGCGGATCGTCCCCATCAGCGCCTTGGCCTGCGCTTCCTGCGCGGGATCGCTGAGCTGGGTGTCGGCGAGCGGGGCTTGCTGGGCAAGCGCGGGCGTGGCGAAGGAGATGGCCGCCGCTGCTCCCAAGAGGAGTCCCGAAAGGACAACCGTCACCCCGGCCTTGTGCCGGGGTCCACCGGGCCGCAAGCGCGAGCCATTCGATTCCAGCCAACTCGCCCGCCGACTGGTGGATGCCGGCACAAGGCCGGCATGACGGTTGCGATTGTCGGATCGCTCTCCTCCATCGTCATGCCGGGCTTGTCCCGGCATCCACCGTGCCGCAGATTCACGGCCATGCGAGAGCGCGATCCCTGCGTTTACATCATGGCCAGCGGTTTCAACGGCACGCTGTATATCGGCGTGACGTCGAACCTTATCGGCAGGGTCATGCAGCATCGCGACGGGATCTTCGAGGGTTTCACCAAGCGATACGGTGTCAAACGCCTCGTCTGGTTCGACACGGCCGACACGATGGAGGTCGTGATCGCCGCCGAGAAGCGGATCAAGAAGTGGCCGCGCGACTTCAAGAAGAACCTTATCGAGCGCGACAATCCCAGATGGGAGGATCTCGCCGTCGGACTCGGCCTCCCGCCCCTGGGATAGTGGCGCGGTGGATGCCGGCACAAGGCCGGCATGACGGTTGGAGAGACTCATCGCATCCCCCGCCACGTCTTGAGAATGTCGTCGACCTGATCCGGCTGCAAATTGCTGACATATTGCCGCACGATCCGCCCGCGCCCGTCGACCAGGAAGGTCTCCGGCACGCCCGACGATCCCAGGGCGATCTGCACCTGGCTGGCCTTGTCGTTGCCGATCCGCTGATAGGGATCGCCGTTGCGATCGAGAAATTTCTGCACCGCCTCGGGCGTGTCGTTGATCGCCACACCGTCGATCGCCACACCGGCCGCTTTCAGCTTCATCAGCTCCGGTGCCTCGGCGATGCACGGCACGCACCAGCTGGCGAAGACATTGATCAGGCGCGGCTTGCCGCCGCCGAAGCTGGTGCGCGCGACCCCCGGCTTGGCCGGTAGCATTGCGGGCAACGCGAAATCGGGCAGCGGCTTGTCGACCATCGCCGAGCGAACGGTACGGTCCGCCGGCTTGAACAGGCCGAGCGCGACCAGCCCGAACAACGCCGCGAACAGCGCAAGCGGTAGCCAGAGCAGCACGCGCCTCACGCGACTGCCTCCTCATAATCCTCGTAAACAGCGCGCTTGCGGCGCCGGATCCGACCGAAGAACGACAAGACGCCGCCCAGGCCGATCAGGGCCCCACCCAGCCAGATCAGGGTCACGAACGGCTTCCACCACAAGCGGACCTGCCATCCGCCTTTACCGTCGGGCTGACCGAGCACGGTGTAGAGCTGGCCATCAAGCCGCGTCGCGATCGCGCTTTCGCTGGTCGATGTCGGCGGGCTGGCAAAGAAGCGCGACTCCGGCGACAGCATGAACGGTGCGCCCTCGCCGCGGCGAATGCTGAGATCGGCGGCGATCGCCGACCAATTCGGTCCGACCGCCGGACGGATACCGGTCATCGTCACCAGATACGGCCCGACCGACCGCGTCTCGCCCTGGCGCAACACCGCCAAGGTCTCCTTGGTGAAGGCGCTATCGCTCGCCATTCCGGCCAGGCTCACCGCGACGCCCAGATGCGCGACCACCATGCCCCAGGTGAAGAGCGGGGTACGGCGCAAATTCCGCCCCCATAACGGCGCGACGCTCGCTACCGCGAGCCCTGCGGCCAGCACCAGCGCCGCCAGCGGCAGGAGTCCCGCACCCCAGGCGAACGGTACCAGCACGATCAGCGCCGCGCATGATGCCGCGACAGGCCAGGTCATCCGTTTGAGCAGTGCCTGCGGCTCGTCGCGCCGCCAGCGCAACAGCGGCCCGATCGCGATGAACATGGCTAGCGCCAGCGCCACCGGCCCCGCGGTTTTGTCGAAAAACGGCTTACCGACCGACAATTGCACGCCCCAGCCCGCCGCGGCGAGCGGATAGAGCGTGCCGATCAGCACGATCCCCAGGATCACCGACAGGAGCAGGTTGTTGACCACCAGCGCGCCCTCGCGGCTGACCAGCGCGAAGGTGTTACCCTGCCGGACAGTGCCGATCCGCGCGGCGAACAGCACCAGCGCACCGCCGATATAGATCGCCAGCAACGCCAGCAGGAACGCGCCGCGCTTCGGGTCGACGGCAAAGGCATGGACACTGGTCAGAATGCCCGAGCGGACCAGGAACGTCCCGATCATGCTCATCGAAAAGGCGACCACCGCCAACATGATCGTCCAGGCGCGCAAGCCGTCGCGCGTCGCCAGCACCGACACCGAATGGAGCAAGGCAGTTGCCGCCAGCCACGGCATCAGGCTGGCATTCTCGACCGGATCCCAGAACCACCAGCCGCCCCAGCCGAGCTCGTAATAGGCCCAATAGCTTCCGGCGGTGATGCCGATCGTCAGGAAGATCCAGGCGCCGAGCACCCAGGGACGCATCGCGCGGGCAAAGGCCGGCCCGACATCGCGCGTGACCAGCGCACCGACCGCGAACGAAAAGGCGACCGAGATGCCGACATAGCCGACGTACAAGGTCGGCGGATGGAACGCCAAGCCGGGATCCTGGAGCAACGGGTTGAGGCCGTTGCCGTCGGGCGGCGACGGAAACAGCCGCGCGAACGGGTTGGAGGCGAACAGCAGGAAGGCGTAGAACCCCATCGCGATCAGTGCCTGCGCGCCGATCGTCGCGTTGAGCGTCCGTTGATCGAGCCGCCGTTCGAAGATCGCCACCGCCCCACCGGCCAGCCCGAGGATCGTCACCCAGAGCAGCATCGATCCTTCGTGATTCCCCCAGGCGCCGGCGATCTTGTAGATCATCGGCTTGAGCGAATGGCTGTTCTCGGCGACCAGCAGCACCGACATGTCGGACTGGACGAACACCAGGATCAGGCACAACATCGCGAGCCCGGTCAGCAGTCCTTGCGCGATCGCCACCGGGCGTACGGCGCGCGCCATTTCCGCGCGGCCGCCGAGCACGGCGCTCGACGCCAGCACGAGCTGCAACACCGCCATGACGGCGGCGAGCCACAACGCGGCCAGTCCCCCCTCGGCGATCATTGCTTGAGCGACCTCGTCTCGTGCAGCTTGCCGGCCATTTCGGGCGGCTGATATTTCTCGTCATGTTTGGCGAGCAAGTTGGTCGCGACGAAGCTGCCGTCGGGCTGGAATTGCCCCTCGGCGACCACGCCCGATTTCTCGCGGAACAGATCGGGCGCGATGCCCTTGAAGCTCACCGGCGTAGTGGCGGCGCCATCAGTCACCACGAAATCGAGCGTCACGCCGTCGGCGGCGCGCTTGATCGACCCGGCCTCGACCAGACCGCCGAGCCGCACTGCCTTGCCCAGCGGCAGCCCCTGTTTCTTGACGTCGGACGGCGCGTAGAAGAACGACGCCTGGTCCTTCAGCCCCGACAAAGCGAGCCCGCTTGCCCCCGCGATCGCGAGGACCGCCAGCCCCGCGAGCCACAATCGTTGATGTTTTGGCTTCACGTGCGCTCGCGCTCCGCGGCGCGCATCGCGACATAGCTCCACCCGATCAGCGCGATCGTCGCGCCGAGCGTGACGCCATAGGCCGCGGCGACGAACAGCCATTGGTTCATGCCGCCATCCTCCGCATCCGCGCCTCGCGCCGCTCGCGCGCCAGCATCGCGCGCATCCGCATCAGCACGATGCCCGCGAACAGGAAAGTGAAGCCCGACAGCGTGAACCAGAGCGGCCACAACATCGAAGAGTCGATCGTCGAGCTGGTCAGTCCGATGCTTTCGCCCTGATGCAGCGTATTCCACCACACCACCGAATAGCGGATGATCGGCAACAGCACGGTGCCGGCGATGCCATAGATTGCCGGCAGCCGCCCGTCGCCGCCGCGATCGGCATCGGCACGCGCCAGCGCCATATAGGCGAGATAAACGAAGAACAGCAGCAACATGCTGGTCAGCCGCCCGTCCCATTCCCACCAGGTGCCCCAGGTCGGCCGCCCCCAGATCGATCCGGTGGCGAGGCACAGGAACGCGAACACCGCGCCCGGCAAGGCGATCGCGCGCGCGGCGATGCGCGCCAGCGGATGCCGCCAGACGAGATAGGACAGGCTGGCGATCGCGATCCCGCTCCACCCGCCCATGCCGAGCCACGCGGTCGGCACGTGGATATAGAGGATCCGTACGCTGTCGCCCTGCAGATAATCGGCCGGCGTCTGGGTCAGCCCGGCCCAGCAGCCGAACACGGTCAGCAGCACGCCCGACAGCAAGAAGGCCGGCGTCAGCGGACGCGCCAGACGCAGGAAACGCGCGGGATTCGCAAGGGCATGAAGGCTGGCCACGATGGCGCTCGAATAGGGCAAGAATCGCGGGACGTCACTACGGGTTCGCCCGCAATGGCGCAGACCGGTTTTCTCCCTCTCGACGCTGCGCGCACGACCCCCTAAGCATCGCGAGAGGGGAAGATTTCATGCGCAATCCATTGGTCCAAGCCGCGGCATTGGCGCTCGCCTGGCCGTCGATCTGCTTCGCGCAGAACGTGGCTTCTCCGCCCGACCCGCAGACCGTCGTCGTACCCGACCTGTCCCGGTCGAGCGATCCAGAGGTCGTCGCAAACGGCTGGAAATATTTTTTCTTTCAGAAGAACGGCGTCAGTTACGCCGAGGCCTATGACGACCTGACCGACTGTTATCGTTTCCTCCAGCCCAATAGCTGGGCGTCGGTCAAGCTGAACCGTTTCGTACCGTGGAACGACAAGCCGGGCCGCAAGGTCGATTATATTCCCAATCCGTACGGCCTGGTCGGCGACCTGCTCGGCGCGATGGTAGAAGGTACGATGGCGCGTCGCGATCTGCAGGCGAAGATGCGCCGCTGTATGGAGCCGCGCGGTTACACTCGATACGGCGTCGCGGAAGAAGTCTGGGAGACCGTAACCAAGCGTCCGACGGAACAGTCGATCGCCATCCAGGCCAAGATCGCGTCCAGCCCCAGCTTCGGTGGAAAGGTACCGGTGAAATGATCCGAATGTTCCTGGGCCTGATGCTGACACTGCTATACTTCGTGCCGGTCGCTCATGCGCAGTCGGGCGACGAGATGGTCGAGGTCACCGCGGGTAAACCGCTCGAGCTGCGCGCTGATCGAGCCTATATTCTGTTCCGCACAAATTCGGTGGGAGTGGCGCCGGTCTTTCTGCGCATCCCCACCGACGCGGAAATGAAGGAATTCGATGCCGCGAAAAGGGCTGCTTTCGCGAAAGCGGAGCCCAACCTCGTTAAGAAACGAAACGACCTGATCGCGGCCAGGGATGCCGCCGCCAAGGCTGGCGCGACCTTCGACAAGACCATCCCGCCAGCACCTTCTGTCGACGATTTCAACTTCGTCTACGATAAGATTCGCAACGTCCAAACGGTGAAGATGGGTCGCGCGCTGGAAAAGACCGGCGACGGCCGCACCCTGCTGGTCGAAGTCCGGCCAGGGAATTACGTCGTTTACGGCGTCGGTTTCGGTGATGTCTTCCACACCTGCCTATGTCTGGGCAGCGTTTCGTTTTCGGCGCAGCCGGGCAGGATTGCCGACCTCGGCACTATCCTGATCGCGTCGGCATCCGAGAAATCGGACATTCCCCAGCTTGCCGACGAAACCGGGTTTGGTCCCAGTATGATTGGCCATGTTGTCACCTGGGCTGTGGCTATCCGCCCGGCGACGCCGTCCACCGCACCGCCCGCCCAGTTGGCGGGCAAGCCGGTCGCCCCGGTCGACTATCGCGCCACGGGCAAGTTCGTAGCGGGCTTCTCGTTCAGCGTGAACCGACTGGCTCCGATACCCGGCGTGCTCGGCTATGACCGCGGCAAGGTGCTCGATCTCGCCACCAACAAGGTAGCCGAAAACCAATATTAGCACTGGCTGCGTCAGGGCTGTGAAAGCACGCGCCGTAGCGTCGGATACTTCGCCGCCCGGGCTCCCGCTTTGGCGGGAGCAGATCGACCTCAGCCCCGCCCGATCAGCCGCCGTGCGATCGTATCGGCCACGTCCGAGGCCGGCTGGCCGGTGCGGTCGCTTTCGTCCCACACTTCGATCAGGCGCTCGGGGATCCGCGCGATGCGCGCCTCGACCTCGGCGCGGTCGCCCTGGCCGAGATATTCGAGGCCGACATTGATGATGCCGCCGGCATTGATCACGTAATCGGGCGCATAGAGCACGCCGCGCGCGTGGAGCCGCGAGCCGTCCTCGCGCGTCGCGAGCTGGTTGTTGGCGCCGCCCGCGATCACCTTGGTGTTGAGCGCGGCGATCGTCTCGGCGGTCAGGATCGCGCCCAGCGCATTGGGGCTGACGATATCCGCCTCCAGCGCCAATATCTCTTCGGTCGGCACCGTCGCGGCGCCAAGCTCGGCGGCCAATGCCTTCGCCTTGTCGCCATTGACGTCCGCCAGGGTCAGCTTCGCGTCGTCCGCCGCCAGCAACCGCGCCAGTCCGCCGCCGACACTGCCGACGCCCTGGATCGCGACATGCACGCCGGCCATCGAGTCGACGCCCAGCCCACGCTTCGCCGCCGCCCGGACACCTTGATAGACGCCGCTCGCGGTGAACGGACCCGGATCGCCGCCGGCGCCACCCGCAGCGACCGGCAGGCCCGACACGTGCTTGGTGCGCGTCGCGATGATTTTCATGCTCGCTTCGGACATGCCGACATCCTCGGCCGTCACATAGCGGCCGCCGAGCGACTCGACCGCGGCGCCGAATGCCTCGAGCTGGGCTGGGCTGATCGCCTCGCCCGGCGTCGATGCCAGGACGACGCCTTTGCCGCCACCCAGCGGTAGGCCCGCCATGGCATTCTTATAGCTCATCCCGCGCGACAGCCTGAGCGAGTCGGTGATCGCGCGATTGGCATCGGCATAATGCCAGAAGCGCACCCCGCCCGCCGCCGGGCCGAGATGGGTCGAATGCACCGCGATGATCGCGGTCAGCCCCGCTGCAGGGTCGCGAAACAGATGGACGCCCTCATGGTCGTCGAAATCGGGAAGGTCCCAAACGGAAGTCATGCTGGCTCCGGCGTGGCAAAGAAAATTACGAAGCCGCGTAATATTCTTCTAGAGCGGCGATGGCCAGCCCGAATGCGCCGTGGGCGCGAAATGGCTGGAATAATGGGGCGACCGACGGGACTTGAACCCGCAACATCCGGCATCACAAGCCGACGCTCTAACCAATTGAACTACGATCGCCGTAGAACGCGCGCCCCTAGCGGCACCGACCGGTGCAGGTCAAGGCTGACGACGCCGGATGATTTGGTTAGGCTCGGCATCATGTCGTCCGCCGATGTTTCTTCTCCGGTCAATCTCGGTTCCGGTCACCCGTCCGAGCCCGTCATCGCCCATATCATGGCCCAGCCGGGCGTGCAGCGCACCCCCAGCCCCAAGCTCACCCTGTTCCAGCGGCGCGGCTTCGTCACGCCCGATCTGTGTCAGGCGTTGATCGCGTTGATCGATACGCAGCGGCGACCTTCGACGGTTTCCGATTACAATGGCGACTCCGCTTTTCGGACGAGCGAAACCTGCGACCTCGACGCGGCTATTCCGATCGTCGCCGAGCTCGAACGGCTGATTATCGATTTCATCGGCCTCGACCCCGCGCATGGCGAACCGATCCAGGGTCAGCGTTATGCCGTGGGCCAGGAGTTCAAGGCGCACACCGATTATTTCGAGCCAGGCGGTGTCGACTTTCACACCTTCACCTCGGTCGCCGGCAACCGCACCTGGACCGCGATGATCTATCTGAACGAACCCGATGCCGGCGGCGCGACGCGGTTCAAGACCATCGACAAGATCGTCCAGCCCGAGACCGGCAAATTGCTTTGCTGGAATAATCTGCGCCCTGACGGCAGCCCCAATCCGAGCACCATCCATCAGGGCATGAAGGTCCGCGCGGGCACCAAATATGTCATAACCAAGTGGTTCCGCGAACGCCCCTGGGGCTGGGCGTCGTGACATTGTCGAGCATCGCGCGGAAAGCGGGCGCCGGATTTTCCCCGAAAAACGACGCAACCAAAGATAATTAGAGCAGCGTACGTGCTCCCAATCACGTGTTCCCAGTCCGGGACCGTCACAAGACTTTCATCAAACAGCCACGACTGAGTCACGCAAGTGCAACTGCGCCGACGCAATCCACCCATAGGGGCCAACGCGACGATGTGGCGGGCGGGAATCACCGACTCGCTGAACGATCGTCGTGAACGGACGGACGGCACACAGCCGCCGCATCATCCTGTGGAGCTATTTAAATGGGGATCTCGACCTTGCGGAGCACGCTGCTGGCCAGCGCGCTGATCGCGGTTACCGCTACGCCGGCTTTTGCCGCCGAAGACCCGAAGGCGCCGGCGGCGACTCCCGCCGCCGCGCCGCAGGACGCCGCCGCAGCGCCTTCCGACCAGACCGCCAACAACGACGGCCTGGCCGACATCGTCGTCACCGCGACGAAGCGCACGACCAACCTTCAGAAGACGCCGATCTCGATCAGCGTGCTCGACAGCCAGGCGCTGACCGAACGCCACGTCCTCAGCCTGTTCAACCTGGCCGACGGCTCGGTGCCGTCGTTGCGCGTCGCCACGTTCGAAGCGCGCCAGTCGGCGCTGACCATCGGCATCCGCGGCATCGTCCCTTACGACCAGAACCAGACTGCGCGTGACGGTGGCGTCGGCGTCTATATCGACGGCGTCGCGCTCGGAAAGACGCAGGGCCTCAACGCCGCTTTGTTCGACATCGAGCGGATCGAAGTGCTCAAGGGCCCGCAGGGTACGCTGTTCGGCCGCAATACCGAGGGCGGCGCGCTGTCGCTGGTGACCAAGGCTCCGACCGGCGAACTCGGCGGCCGTATCGAAGGCGGCGTGGGCAATTACGGCAGCCGCACCGGCGAAATCCATCTCGACCTGCCGGCCTTCTACAACATCGCGATCAAGCTCGATGGCGTCTACCAGCACCAGGATCCGACCGTGAAGGATCCGCTCGCCGGCTCCACCGGCTGGAACTATTACGATCGCAAGGGCGGCCGCGCCGCGGCGCGCTGGACCCCGTTCGAGGGTTTCACCGCCGATATCGCGTACGATTACGCCAAGGACGAGAATACGCCGAACTTCAGCCAGCTGCTGAACTACAACCCGAACCACTATACCGTCGGCACCTATACCAATCCGCAGACCGGTGTGCTCGGGACGTCGCTTTTCATTCCGGGTACGGGCGCGGCCGCGCCGACCGCTTGCGGCGGCACCATCACCGCAGCCCAGGCCGCGGCGGGGAAGCCCGCCTGTATCGCCCCCAAGGCGCCGCTCGTCGGCGTGCATCCGGAGCGCCAGACCGTTGCCGATGTCGGCGTGCCGCAGCAGCCGAGCGTCGACATCACTCACGGCGTTTCGGCGAACCTGAAGTATAACGTCGCGCCGTGGCTGGAATTGCGCTCGATCACCGCCTGGCGCGGTGTGAAGACCGATCAGTGGGACAATTCGGGCGGCCCGGAGCGCAGCTCCTTCTCGCCGTTCGTCTTGAACACGGCCAATCCCACGGCGCTCAACACGACCGGGACGTTCAGCCGCTACAGCCTGTCGTTCCTGCAGCAGCACCAGTTCAGCCAGGAATTCCAGGCGGTCGGCAGCTCCAACGGCTTCGATTATGTCGTCGGCGCCTATTATTTCACCGAACACGCGACCGAATATGCGGCTACCCCGCTGACCAATCAGTGGAACGCCGACGGCACAGCCTATACGATCCGCAGTCCGATCGTCACCGGAACGGTGACGGGGGCCAATTCGGGTTATCAGCCCTATGCCGCGTCGTGCAACAATACGCTTGCCGCCACCGTGCCGCAGTTCGCCAACAGCTGCCAGTTCATCACGCGTGCCAGCGAAGCCTATGATCACAATTATTCGGTGTTCGGCAATCTGACCTACACGCCGCAAGGCGCTGACTTCCTGCACTTTACCGCTGGTGGCCGCTGGACCAAGGACAAGCGCCGTGGCCGCTTGTACGTGGTCAACAACGCGCCCCAGGCGTTCACCTTCTCGAACGACATCAGCCGCTTCGATCCGATGTTCAACCTGGCGTTCGATGCGACCAAGGACGTTCATCTCTACGCCAAATATTCGACCGGCTTCCGCGCCGGCGGCGCCAACGATCGGTCGCAGAGTTTCAACGCCTTCGGCCCGGAATCGGTCAAGTCGTATGAAGTCGGTGCGAAGATGGAGTTCCTCGACCACCGGGTTCGCTTGAACCTGGCCGGCTACATCATGGACCGCAAAAATACGCAGTTCGACTTCGATCTGTTCGATACCAACGGCAGCAGCCCGACCAACGGCTCGCATATCGAGCAGACCCAGAATGCGGGTACGAGCAAGATCCGCGGCATCGAAGCAGATCTGACGGTACGGCCGGTCGCCGGGCTGACCCTCGCCGCCTCCTATGCCTATACCTATTGGAAGGCGCCGAGCGCGGTGAACTCGATCACCGGCGGTCTGCCGCAGCAGCTCTACATCGTCTACACGCCGAAGAACGCGGCGTCGGGCTCGATCGATTATTCGGTATCGATCGGCAAGGGCGACACGGCGATCAGCCTCCATCTCGACGCCAATTATGCGAGCAGCCAGTACAGCTTCCAGCTCGAGCCGACGAAGACCGACCCGAGCTTCGTCGTCAACGGCCGCCTCGCACTGACCGACATCGCCATCAACGCGAGCAACAAGGTCACGCTGTCCGTGTGGGCACGCAACCTGCTCGACCACACCTATGTCTATCGCCGCTCGGCAGCGAACTCGACGCCGGTCCTCAACTATAACGGGACCACGCTGGTTTCGACCAATTATGGCGGCATCCTGGGCGACTACGGCAATCTCAATGCGCCGCGGACCTGGGGCTTCGAACTCAGCGCGAAGTTCTGATCGCAAGGTCAGGATAAAAAGGGGAAAGGCGGCTTCCGAAAGGAGGCCGCCTTTTTTTGGCGCTGTTCACACGACTGGCACATTCTGCCTTCCTAACATCCGTTATTTCCTATATCGCGGAAATATGGAAATGAAGGCCGCCGTGACCGCCCTCTCCGCCCTCGCGCATCAGGGCCGTTTGTCCGTGTTTCGCATGCTGGTGCAGGCAGGGCATGGGGGTATTCCGGCCGGTGAGATTGCCCGCCGGCTGGACGTACCGCCCAACTCGCTTTCGGCCAATCTGACCATCCTCAGCCATGCCGGCCTGATCGACAGCGTCCGCGACGGACGGTCGGTCATCTATTCGGCGCGATACGAGGCCATGACGGCGCTGCTGGAATATCTGATGGAAGATTGCTGCGGCGGATCGCCGGAAATCTGCGCGTCGCTCGCCGACACGCTCCTCCGCGGCCGCTGCGGCACAGCGGGCGCGGCATGAGCACGGAACCTACCGTCATTTTGCGAGGTGAGATCGTGACCGACATCATCATCTATCACAATCCCGATTGCGGCACGTCGCGCAACACGCTGGCGATGATCCGCAACGCCGGCATCGAGCCGCACGTCATCGAATATCTCAAGACGCCCCCCTCGCGCGCACTGCTGTCGCAACTGATCGAGCGCGCCGGACTGACGCCTCGCCAAGTGTTGCGCGAGAAGGGCACACCTTATGCCGAACTCGGTCTTGGCGACGAGAGCCTGTCGGACGACGCCTTGATCGACGCGATGATGGACCATCCGATCCTGATCAACCGCCCGCTCGTGGTGTCGCCGCTTGGCGTGCGCCTGTGCCGTCCTTCCGAGGTCGTTCTCGACATCCTGCCGGCGCCGCAGCGCGGCTCCTTCGCCAAGGAAGACGGCGAACTGGTTGTCGACGCCGCCGGCCACCGCATTCACTCGTCGTGACGCGGCGGGCAATTCTCGCGGAGGCACTGGGCAGCTTTCTCCTGTTCGCGACAGTCATCGGCTCGGGCATCATGGGCGAACGGCTCGCGGGCGGGAACGTCGCGATCGCGCTGCTCGGCAACACGATCGCGACCGGCGCCATCCTCTTCGTGCTCATCACGATGTTCGGGCCGGTTTCGGGTGCGCACTTCAATCCGGCCGTAACCTTGATCATGCGGCTGCGCGGCGAGATCAGTAGCCGTGTGGCAATGGCCTTTGTCGCGGCTCAGCTTGGCGGCGGTATCCTGGGCGTCTGGGTCGCGCACCTGATGTTCGACCTGCCCATCCTCGAACTGTCGACGAAGGTCCGTGCGGGACCGGGCCAATTGGCGGGCGAAGCAATCGCCACGTTCGGGCTCATCCTGACGATCCTGGGGACCGTGCGGATGCGGCCGACTGCCGTTTCCACAAGCGTGGCGCTTTATATTAGCGCTGCTTACTGGTTCACTTCCTCGACCAGCTTCGCCAATCCGGCGATCACCGTCGCCCGGTCGCTGAGCGACAGTTTCGCCGGAATTGCCCCGGCCTATGTTCCGGGGTTCATCGCAGCGCAACTGGTCGGCGCGATCGCGGCCCTCTTCGTGGGCAGCGCGCTCTTCGCGGGGCCGTCGCACGAGACTTCGTGAACGGCGTCACGTTTTCGCGCCTTGCTCAACGACACCAAGATTTCTTGCGTCTGGCCCTTCCAGCGCCGCCTCTTTCGTCAAGGAGCTCAAATGAGCCACGTCCGCATTCTGCCTGATCCCCATCACCTCCCCGCGCTCGATCCGACCTTCGCGATGCCACGACCTGGGCTCGGGCTTGGCGACGATCAGCCGCCACCGCGTATTCTCTTGCTCTATGGCTCGCTGCGAGAACGCTCATTTTCGCGCCTCGCGGTGGAAGAGGCGGCCCGGCTTCTCCAGTTTTTCGGCGCGGAAATCCGGATTTTCGACCCTTCCGATCTCCCCCTGCCCGATCAGATACCCGGCGACGATCATCCCGCGGTCAACGAGCTCCGCGACTTGTCGATATGGTCGGAAGGCCATGTCTGGTGCAGCCCCGAACGCCACGGCCAGATCACTGGCCTGATGAAAGCGCAGATCGATCATCTGCCGCTCGAGTCGAAGGGCATGCGCCCTACCCAGGGGCGTACCCTCGCGGTGATGCAGGTGTCCGGCGGATCGCAATCGTTCAACGCGGTCAACACGATGCGGCTATTGGGGCGATGGATGCGGATGTACACCATCCCCAACCAATCCTCGGTCGCGATGGCGTATAAGGAGTTCGACGAGGCCGGCCGGATGAGACCGTCCAGTTATTACGATCGCATCGTCGACGTGATGGAGGAACTGGTCCGCTTCACCATTCTACTGCGTCCGCACGCGGTGCAATTGGTCGATCGTTACTCGGAACGGAAGGCCGCCGGCATCACCGTCGATCCTGTCGCCGACATTTGATTGGCGACACCGAAAGCGGTCCCGCTGGCCCGTGCGCTAGGCGCGCGCGGTCATCAGCATCTCGGTCAGCGCTGCGGCGGTATGGCGAAGCTCTCTGCGCCGGGCATATTCGACGATATGCGCCGCGCGGCTCTGATACTCGACGATCAGGTCCCGCAGGCCGAGCACTGGCAGGCCCCAGATGAAGCTCAGCAACGGCCGCTCGCGCACGCGCTTGGCAACGATCTCGATCGCCAGTGGATGATAGGGAGCGAATGGTTCGATCGTCTGCGGATCGGCCCAGAAGATCCTGAGAGTCCCCGGCACGGTTTCGTCGAGGTAGAATAACGGCGCCGGTTGCGCTGCGATATAATTGCGTACCAGTGGCGCCACCAGCTCCATCGCGGTCGCCGCGTTGATATGCGCGCCCTCGAAATAGAGCCCGATCGATACCGTCGCCACTTGCTCCAGCTGGGCATTGACGGCGTCCTGATACTCGGCGTGAAGCCTCGCCCCCAGGCTGCCGCCAATCGCGAGCTGCACGTCATATTCGCTTTGCTGGTTGAACACCGAGGCGTCGTAGACCGTGCGGATCAACGCTTCGATCGCGTCGCGATGCGCCGCGATCAATGCCGCCCGACCGGCGAAATTGGCCTGCAGCCGATCCGACATCCACTGACCGAACCCGATCGCATCGGCCATCGGCGCGGCATTGACCGGCAGGGTGAAGCGGAAATTGGGCGGATAGTCGGCCAGCACCTCTTCGTTTGGCATCCACTCGGCAAAGAAGGCCGCAAATTCCTGCGCGAGGCCGGGGTCGCTGCGCATCTCATAGGCGACCGCGAATTCGTCGAGCAGCACGATCAAGGCATAGCGCAACGCCTCCTGTGCGGGTGGTAATTGCTGCGCCACGAACGCGGTCAGCACCGGCGCCACCACGTTCCAGATGGTGAGCGGGATCGATTGCATCGCATGGACAATGACCACGGCGGCCTCATCGCGATCGAGCAGCTCGGCCAGACGTTCGATCCGCTTGCGCGCCTTGCTTGTCGCGCGCGATTCCCTGGCGAAGAATTCGCGGATCATCGTGACATATTCGTCGACATAATAAGCATAACCGGGGATCGGCATGCCCAGTGTCGGACGGATGATATTGTTGTGCAGTTGCGCCCATTGCTCGCGCAGCTCGATCGTGTCGCGGCGCGGCATGCCGACATCGATCAGCTCGGCTTTGCACGCACGGGTGAACGCATTCTCGTAACTCGGCGGCACGTCGGGCGCCTCGTCGACATTGTCCCACGGGGGCTCGGGCGCGTCGTCGGCGAACGGATCGGGCGGCGCGGGCGGCGGCACCGGCAGCGCCTGGAGCGCGGCGGCGTTGGCCGACAGGATCGAATAGAATTCGTCCTTCATCCGCACCAGAGTTTGCAGCACCTGGTTCGAGACGTCACAGTAGAGCGCGTACCAGTCGCCGGGTGCCAGATTGGGGTCGATCAGGATCTGCGTGTCCCAATCGTTGCGCGCATTCTGCGGCTGGCCGAACAAATAGGCGAGCGCGCGGCCGCCCTTGAGGAAGAAGCGCGTATGCTGGTTGGGATCGACCTCGCTGATGGCGAATTCGAGATCGATCATCGCGCGCTCGAGCCACGCGGAGAGCCAGGCCTGGGCATTGAGGATGCCGGTCAGCGCGCTGCTCGCCAGGACCACTTCATCCTCGGTTACCGGCGTGTTGGAGCGGACGCGATAGGCGACGAGTAACCGCGACAGATAGAAGGGCTCGATCACGTAGAACATCTGCACGCTGGCATCGCCCGCCACGGCACGTTCGAGCAGGGTCAGCGCGTTGCCGATATTGGTCAGCACCGCGGGCGCGGTGCCGGCAGCCTGGATCAGCGCCGATGCCTGGTTGATCGACGGGGCATTGACCTGTTCCGGATTGGCCGGCGGCAGGAACGGCTCGCATACGCGCCACGCAGCCGCGCGGGCATCGGCGACGCGGGTCGCGAGCAACGGCGCCGGAATCCCGGCATTGTACATGTCCTTCGCCGCGTTCAATTCGGCCCGGGCATGGCGCAAGGCGTCGCTCGGCAGCGGAAAGCGCTTGCCGCGATACGGCCGGTCGCGCTCGACCCCGAGCAAACGGGGCGAACCGGCCTGGAAGAAATAGAAACCGGCGAGCGCGGCGGATTCGAAGGCGCGTTTCTCGATGGGATCGTTGCCGAGCCGCTCGGCGTCGCGGACGATCGACTGATATTGCGTCTCGAGCGCCTGCATCGGATGGATCGCACCCGCTTCCCAGCCGAACGCCGCATCATGCTGCGGGACCAGGACGATCGGCACCTGCGACTGCGCGGTGGCCATGGTGGCGACGTGCGCGAGCGCCTGGAGCGCGGCATCGCCGGCAGGTGGAAAGGCCATGCCGCTACTCCTTCATTCGATTCGCGGAGCCTGCCGGGACGTCATTCCGCCTCCCGCTCCGCTTCGCTGGCGCGATTCTCCGCGCGCCCGGCGCGCGCCATCGCGCGCTCGACCTCGATCTGGGCCTGTTCGACGGACTTGCGTTCGAGCCGTTCGGTCTCGCGCATCGCCGTCGAGGCAGCGCGCATGTCGGCCCCGGCCAATGCCGCATCGGCCTGCCGCATCGCGCCGTCGGCATGCCGCATCGCGGCGTGGACCTGGGTCATCGCGATCGCCAGCGCCTGCGCGCGATCGGTTACCGGCCCGTCCCGATCGGGATCGTCCGGCATATCCTTTTGCCAGCGCTTCTTGTCGCTCATTTCTTGACGCTCCCTTTGCGCCGGCGGATGACCTTGGGCCGCGTCACCGTGCGCGACGCGACGCGCGATGCCGGCCTTGGCGTTGCCGGCGAGGCTGGCTTGGCCGGCCGGGAAGGACTGGCCGGGCGCCCCTCGGTGTCCTGCACGCGCAAGGGGCGTTGCCAGGCGAACTGGGCGAGCGTGATCACGCCGGTCGGGCCGAGCCGGATGACGGCTTCCTGGGTCGGAGCGACGATCGGGAACAGACAGGTCGCGCCGTCCTGGCCCATTGCGCCGCGCCCGATCCCCTGCAGCCGCACCAGCTGCTGGGCGCGGTCGAGATAATCGCGCACGATCAATTGCGCGGCGAGGCCTTCCTCGTTCGCGAAGCCGGTATTGGCCACGATCTGCTGCACGCCCTGCGACACGCGCAGGAAGCCGAGCTGGCGGCCGTTCATCAGCCAGTCGATGATCGCCCCTTCGACCTCGAGCGGCGACACGAGTCCGGCAACCTCGGGGCAATCGAGCGCCTGAAACATCAGCGGCGCGATCGAGTAGACCGCCCGCAGCGCGCGCTCGCGGCGGTCCGCCGGGGTATCGCCGGGTTCCCCGACGACGGCGATATGATCGATGAAAGTGCGGAAATAATCGACGAATTCGGGCGGCGAATAGGCTTGCGACACCGCGAAGCTGGCGGCTTCGAGGCGCAGATCGGGCGTCCCCGGGTCGGTGATGTACGGGCTGCGGGCGAGACCGAGCAGTGCAAGAGTGTCGTCCAGGTCCATCGCCTGGAACATCGGTGCCGGCGCGACCTCGAGATTGTCGAGCAGGGTCGCGACCGCCGCCAAGTCGCTCTGCGTGGCCAGGCTGTGCCGCGCGAGCATCTTGACCAGGTCGGGATTGGCCGGCTTGACCTCGCCGATCGCGGCGCGGGCGAGCAATTGCAGCTCGGCCGGGTTCATCGTCATCAGCTTGACCGGCGCGACCATCAGCCCGATCGCATCGATCAGAATGTAGCGCGTCGCGTGGAGGCCGGGCTGCACCGCGGCGACCAGCGCGCTCTCGTCGCGGAAATGATAATGCGCATCGGGCGTGCCGATCGCATAATCGAGCCATTGCAGGCCGCCGTCGATCAGCCCCAGCACCCGACGGCCGGTCTCGGACAGACCGAAGGCGCCGTTGAGTGGTTTGTTGGCGATCTTGACGGTCATGGCATCACCGCTTTCAGATGTGCTGGCCGGCGGGGAAGGTCTTCAGGATTTCCCCCGCGGCGGCGCCGATCGCGCTGAAGTCCGCGATCGCGTTCGTCATGATCGACTGCGCGCTGTCGAGGGTCGGCTTGTATTGCTCGACATTGCCTGTCGCGAGGATCTGCGCGAGCGCGACGCCCGCCGCGGTGGTCGCCATCGTCGACACGTTGCGCAACGCATCGGCCGCGTCCTGCACGGCGAGCGCGGTCGATTGTGCGACCGACTGATACGCCTTGCCCGCGCCGCTGGTCAGTACCACGCCCTGGGTAAGCGTGGCGGTCTGCGTCTGCTGGAGGATGTCGACGATGAGCGGATTGACCTGAGCCATGATGTCTTCCTGCTATTGTCTATTTGGCGGCGCGTGCGCGCGTCCGCACGGGTGCCGGTGTCTTGGCGGGGCGGCTGCGCTTCGCCTGCGCGGGCGTCGGTGACGGTGCGGGGGATGGGGCCGGCGCGGGCGGGTTGAGCGCGGCGAGCGCCGCATTGATTTGCTTCGCCAGTGACTTCAGCACGGCCGTGGCGGAGTTGACGTCGGAGCTCTGGGCCTCGGCCGCGAGCACATCGATCGCCGCGCCGGCATCGACGCCCGCGACCGCGATCGCCTCGGCATCGGTCAGCCCGCCCGGGGGTACCGGCAATGGCTGCAGACCCGATGGGGGAACCACATACGGCACCAGCGGCGGCAGGATCGGGAAAGGCGTCTGCAGCATCTTGGCGCATGCCGAGGTGACCGCGGCCGACCCGACCATGCTCGACGATTGCTGTCGGCTGATGGCGTTGTACATCGACATGCCCATCGTCTCGGCCATCACGACATCGAGCATCGCCGCCGACTGGGCCGGGGCATGACCGCTGTTCAGTGTGACGACGTCCGCGACGGACTCGACGATCTGATCGTTCACCAAATACTCAGGCATCTTATGTCGCCCCTAGTTCGAAAATGACCGCCACGACCTTGACGGTCGCGGCCTCGCCGATCAGTTGCCCGCGCTGCTGCGCGGTCACCGCATTCCCCATCGCCACGCCGATGCTATTGGCCATCGCGATGTACGTCATGGCCATCGCGGCGGACGGGGCTTCGCCGATCGTCAACACCGTCCCGGGTACGAGGCCGTTAAGCATGGCCATCGGCGCCGCGCCCGGGGATCAGTCGATCGTGTTCAGAGCAGGCCGCGGCGGAAAATTCCCGTGGTCGCGGTCCCTGTCGAGCCGATGTCGACCGAATAGAGCGTCTGCAGCCCCTGGGTTGTCGACGCCTGCGAGGTGACGAAGCTCTGTTGTTGCTGGTTGGACGCATTGTGCGCGGCATTCGACAACGCCTGGCTGGTCGCGACGAACAGATTGCCCGTCGCCATCGACGGCGAATCGCCGATCAGCAGCGTGTTCGCCTGGGTGATCGAATCGGTGATCGCGCTGTTCACGTGGCTGGGAAAGGCCATTGGGAAGTCCTTTTCGGTGATGGCGGACGTGTGGTGCCGCCGGTTGATCGATCATGCCGAGCACTGCTGCCGGCAACTCAGCTCAAGTCTTCGGTCCGGCGCCGCCGGTCTGGATCGCGTACAGCATGGCGACGCCTGCCGTGGTCGCGGCCTGCGCCGCCATGTTCATCTGCTGTTGTGCGAGCGTGGCATTATGAGCGGCGTTGGCCAGCGCCTGCGCCGTCGCCTGATAGAGGTTGCCCATCGCAACCGCCGGAGCGGACCCCAGCGTTTCGACATTGGCCTGCGTGACGGAATCCGTGATCTGGTTGTTCACGGCTGTCGGATACGCCATCTTCTACCTCTGCCTTCGACTGAACGACACGTCGCCGCCCAACATCACACCAGGCTGCCCGATTTCAGGATGTCCTCGGTCGCGACGCCGGTCGACGCGGTATCGAGGGCGTACAAGGTCGCGACGCCCATCGTCGTCGCGGCCTGGCCGGTGACGAAGCTCTGCTGTGCGGCATTGGTCGCATTGTGCGCGGCATTGGCGAGTGCCTGAGCCGTCGCTTGGTATAGATTGCCCATCGCGATCGCCGGCGCATCGCCCAGCACCTTTACGTTGGCCTGGGTGACGGAATCGGTGATCTGGTCGTTGACGAAGGTTGGAAATGCCATGTCTTACTCCCCAAGAATAGTGACGAGCGGCGAAGCCGGGCGTCGTGAAATTAACCGGCCTCGGCGCGGTCACATGCCTCAGACGAGGCTGCCGGGACGCGGGCTGTTGGCGGCCGAACGGAAGATGTCTTCGGTGGCGACGCCGGTCGATGCGGTGTCGAGTGAATAGAGCGTCGCAACGCCCATGGTCGTCGCCGCCTGCGCTGTGACGTAGCTCTGCTGCTGCGCATTGGTCGCATTGTGCGCGGCATTGGCCAGCGCCTGAGCCGTCGCCTGATACAGATTGCCCATCGCGATCGCCGGGGCGTCGCCAAGAACCTTGGTGTTCGCCTGGGTGATCGAATCGGTGATCTGGTCGTTCACATGAGTTGGGAAAGCCATCGGAACCTCTTTCTGCAATGGGGCCGCGGCGATCGGTTGGTCGATCGATCGGACGGCGCGATGGTGTTCCGATCGCGCGGCGATTACTTGGACGAACCCGAGAATGTGTGCGGCGGATACGTAGCCCGGCGAAGCGCGACCCCGCTTGAAACGCTGTCGTCGGTCAGCGATTGCGCCGACTCGGCCAACGTTTTCGATCACTCGGCTGGATCGCTCGCCGACTCGGACAAAAACGATGACAAGGTAGCCAGCGGCGCGACTCGGTGCGCGGCGCGGCGGAACTCGCGCGGGCTCTGTCCGACGATGCGGCGAAAGCTGCGCTCGAAATAGCTCAGATCGGCGAATCCGACTTGAAAGGCGACGTCGGTGACGCTGGCGGCCGGGTCCGCCGCCAGCTGTTCGCGCGCCTTCAGAATACGGATGTGGCGGAGCAGCGATTTAAACGGTGCGCCGACAACGCTCCGGAACAGAGCACTCAGATGCGACGGACTGACGCCCGCCAGTGTCGCCAGTTCGGTCAGCACCACCGGTTGGTCATAGCAGCGGCCGAGATGCGCGAGCGCCCGCCGCAAGGCGACATGGACGTCATACGAGTCGCCCTCCTCCGGGCTAACCGCCCGGCGGGCCCAATGGTCGAGAGACGACACGTCCGCCTCTGTCTGGGCGATCGAGCGCAGGGCTGGCGCCGCAATATCGGGCAAGGCTATGTGCGGCGCGTAAAGCCGAATATCGACGTCACGGATCGGCGTCGCGCCGGTCATCGTCGCGACACGCGCGACCACGCGCTCGACTTCCGACAGGTTTTCCGGCCAGCCATAAGCGCGGCAGGTGTCGATAAACACGTCGGTGCGCTTGATATCGACCTGATAGCCGAGCCGCGCGATAGCGTCACAAACGAGGGCATCGATATCCTCGGAGCGATCGCGGATCGGGGGAATCGTCGCGATGAGAAAATCCAACTCGGTCGCCAAGGTGCGGGAAAAGCGCCCTGCCGCAACCTCGTCGCGCAGGTCGGCAGTCGTCGAAGCGATGATCCGAATGCTGGAAAGCGGCGTCGCCGTCGGCCGTTGCGCGATGCGCGAAGGGAAACTCAGCAGCAGCGCGTCCTGCAGCGGCGCGGCAAGTTCGTCGACATTGGCAAGAAACAGCGTGCCGCCGTCCGCCGCCGCCAGCCACTCGGGCGGCAGCCCGTCGGGACGAGCGCAATCGACCTGCACGAACGCCCCGTCCGCGCGGGGGCCACAACAATGGATCGCCGTCGCCAGCTGGAATTTTTCCGTACCGAATTCGCCGCGCAGCGTTACCGGCAAGGGACTCGATGCGGCGATCTCGATGAAGCGATCCAGGTCGCGCAACGCACGGCTCAGCCCGACAAGCCGCAGCGGCTGGCCCCAGCGCTCGCGCGACCAATGTTCGAGCTGATACCGTTTGGCGAGCCTGCCGCATTGCTGGGCGAATTGAGCCAGAAGAACGGGCAGCGGACCATCCAGGTCGCGCGGATCCTCAAACTGCGTCCGGAGTGTGCCGATTGACCGGCCGGCAAAGGTGATCGCGAACGGAAGGAAAGGCGCCCCCGCCCGATCTTGTCCGGCCGCGCGTGCGTGACTGTCGCGCGCGGCGGCTTGCCAGCGCGATGCCAATCCTTGCCGTCCCCGCTGCTGGCGCAAAACCCACATGCCATCGAGCTCGAGTTCGAGCGACACCAGTCGCGCCTGGATGACAAGCGCGCGGGTCAATCCCTCGAGCAGTTCCGGAAGGTCGCGGAACGATCGGTTGACGCTAGCGACAAGTTGGTCACCGAAATGTTCACTCGTAAATGCCACGAGCGTCTCCGAAATGAGTTCGACAACGCTCGTGGACTACGAGTAAATCGCGCTGGGTTATTGACCCGCAGTTAGCCCACTGCAATAGTGAATTATCTCAGTAATGAACCATTTAGAATGGTTAACATGCCTTTTCGAAATGCATTAGGGCATCGAAAATGCGCCGCAACGATGGGAAAGAACTAGCGTTCCGGCAGACTACAGGTACGTCAGATCGACGCTGCCTGATAAGGTTGGCTTCGTATCTTTAAGCGAACTCGTGGCGGCTAGCTGCCGCAGGATCTGATCCATCAACGAAACGAAGGGTGCAATGTCAGCTCTACCCGGCATGCATCTCAGAATTTCAACGCAGCGTTAGGTTGGTGTATTCGCACCTGCCCGCGATTTTCGAACCAGTGCGACGATCACAACGCTTCCTGAGCCATCGGCATGAACGCAGGGCAGCTATCGGTTACGGCGCATCGGAAGCCAATGATCGGATGTCGGCCAAACCCCGGCTTTCGAAGCGGCGGCGAGAGAAGATCAAATTTATAGCGGAACGCGACTTTTGTTTCGCTTGGAGTGTCAGGCGATCGCGCCCTTGTTCTTCATGCGTTTTCATGGGCCACGCCACGTTTCCAGCTAAGTGTCTGAAAACATGGTGGGCGCGACAGGGATTGAACCTGTGACCCCACCCGTGTGAAGGGTGTGCTCTACCGCTGAGCTACGCGCCCGATCGCGAGCCGATCCCGGCATCGCAAAAGGAAGGGGGCGACGTTTAGCGCCGCCCCGTTGTCATCGCCTTAAGACGATCCGTTCGATCTTGTCCAGCCCCCGAAAGGACCGGCCGGGATCAGTTGACCGAATCCTTCAGACCCTTGCCGGCCTTGAACTTGGGCTGGGTCGATGCCTTGATCGTCATGGGCTCGCCGGTACGCGGATTGCGGCCGGTCGATGCCTTGCGCTTCGAAACCGAGAAAGTACCGAAACCGACCAGGCGAACCTCGTCGCCTTTCTTGAGCGCGCCGCCGATCACGTCGAACACGGCCTCCACGGCCTTGCTGGCATCGCCTTTGCTGAGGCCTGCCGTGTCGGCAACGGCGCTGATCAGCTCCTGCTTGTTCATCGTCCTCGAAACCCCCGTTTAGAGTGCGTTACACGTTTGCTACTGGAATAAGACTCGCGGCCCGAGGCCGGGCGCGCAGTAACGCTGCTCCGGGCGAACGAGTCAAAACAAATCCGCCGCAACCTCGACCGTAACGATCGAATTTGCGGCGGATCGTTTCGTCGCGTCCCGTTTCAGCACGCATCACTTGGTTTCAGCAGAGCTAAAACGGCCGCGGTGCCGGCCCAGCAGAGCCGCAAACGATTAATGCGGGAGCTCCCCTGCCTGGGCGATGTTCGCCGGCGGCTGCGCCGCCAGTTCGTCGGCCTCGGTCCAGTCGATTGCTTCGAGCGGCTGGGTCAATGCGAGCCGCAGCACTTCGTCGACATGCTCGACCGGGATGATCTTGAGTCCCTTGCGGATATTCGCCGGAATCTCGACGAGGTCCTTCTCATTGTCCTTGGGAATCAACACCGTCTCGATGCCGCCGCGCAACGCCGCCAGCAGCTTTTCCTTCAAGCCGCCGATCGGCAGCACGCGGCCGCGCAACGTGACCTCGCCGGTCATCGCGATCTCCCGCCGCACCGGCACGCCGGTCATCGTCGAGACGATCGAGGTGACCAGGCCAATGCCGGCCGACGGACCGTCCTTGGGCACGGCTCCTTCGGGCAGATGGATGTGGATATCCTTGCGCGCGAACAGGCTGGGCTTGATGCCGTAAGACGGCGCCCGCGCCTGGACGAAGCTCATTGCCGCCTGGACGCTTTCCTTCATCACGTCGCCCAGCGTACCGGTCGTCTTGACCATGCCCTTGCCCTGCACGGTGACGCTCTCGATCGTCAGCAATTCGCCGCCGACCTCGGTCCAGGCTAGTCCGGTGACCGCACCGATCTGGTTTTCGGTCTCCGAAAGGCCATGGCGATACTTCAGCACGCCCGCGAACTCGTGGAGGTTCTCCGGCGTGATCGTCACGCTCTCGACCTTGCCTTCGAGGATCTGGCGCAAGGCCTTCCTGGCGAGCTTGGCGATCTCGCGCTCGAGCGTGCGAACGCCCGCTTCCCGCGTGTAGCGCTGGATCAGCGCGCGCAGGCCTTCATGGGTCAGCGTGAATTCGCCTTCCTTGAGCCCATGCGCCTCGACCTGCTTGGCGATCAGGTGGCGCTCGGCGATCTCGACCTTCTCGTCCTCGGTATAGCCTTCGAGCCGGATGATCTCCATGCGATCGAGCAACGGCTGCGGCAGGTTCAAGGTGTTCGCGGTCGTCACGAACATCACGTCCGACAGGTCGATGTCGATCTCGAGATAATGGTCGTTGAACTTGCTGTTCTGCTCAGGGTCGAGCACCTCGAGCAGCGCCGAGGCGGGATCGCCACGGAAATCCTGGCCCAGCTTGTCGATCTCATCGAGCAGGAATAGCGGGTTCGACGCGCCGGCCTTTTTCAGGTTCGACACGATCTTGCCCGGCAGCGAGCCGATATAGGTCCGCCTGTGGCCGCGAATCTCGGCCTCGTCGCGCACGCCGCCCAGCGACTGGCGGATGAACTCGCGCCCGGTCGCCTTGGCGATCGACTTGCCCAGGCTGGTCTTACCGACGCCGGGAGGGCCGACCAGGCACAGGATCGGGCCCTTGAGCTTGTTGGTGCGCGCCTGGACCGCGAGATACTCGATGATCCGGTCCTTGACCTTCTCGAGCGCGTAATGGTCCTCGTCGAGCACCGCCTGCGCCGCGGCGATATCCTTCTTGAGCTTGGACTTCTTGCCCCAGGGCAGACCCAGCAGCACGTCGAGATAATTGCGCACGACCGTGGCCTCGGCCGACATCGGCGCCATCGTCTTCAACTTCTTGAGCTCGGCGGTCGCCTTGGTGCGCGCTTCCTTGCTCAGCTTGAGCGTCGCGATCTTCTGCGTCAGCTCGGCGATCTCGTCGCCATCGCCCTCGTCAGCCTCGTTGCCCAGCTCGCGCTGGATCGCCTTCAACTGCTCGTTGAGATAATATTCGCGCTGGGTCTTCTCCATCTGGCGCTTGACCCGCGACTTGATCTTCTTCTCGACCTGCAGGACGCCGAGTTCGCCTTCCATGAAGGCATAGACCATCTCGAGCCGCTTCGACTGGTCGAGTTCGACCAGCAACGCCTGCTTTTCGGCGACCTTGATCGCGATATTGCCGGCGATCGAATCGGCCAGCCGCGACGGCTCCTCGATCTCGCTCAGCTGCACCGCGGTTTCCGCCGGCAGCTTGCGGTTGAGCTTGGAATAGGATTCGAACTGATCGACCACCGAGCGCATCAGCGCCTGGATCTCGACGCCCTTCACGGCCTCTTCCTCGACCCGCGCGATCTCGGCGGTGAGGTGGTCGCCGCCGCCCGACAATGCCGTCAGCGTGGCGCGCGCCTTGCCCTCGACCAGCACGCGGACGGTGCCGTCGGGAAGCTTCAGCAACTGCAGGATCGTCGCAACGACGCCCATGTCGTACAGGTCGTCGCGCTGCGGATCGTCCTGCGCGGGGTCGAGCTGCGCGACTAGGAAAATCTCCTTGTCGGCGGCCATCGCGCTTTCCAGCGCGGCTACCGACTTGTCGCGGCCGACGAACAGCGGCACGATCATGTGGGGAAACACCACTATGTCGCGCAGCGGCAATACGGGGAAGGATTGGACGGTCATGGATACTCCGGAGGCGCCCAACCAGGGCGCTTTTGTCTTTCTATATGGGAAGCGTGAGCATTCCATCAATCTCCCGCGCCTGTTCGTCCCCGGAATGGTGGGGATAAGCCTGATCGCCGCCGCCGCGGCGGGCGCCGCAACGCTGCCCAAAAAGGGCGAACCGCCGCTGACGGCGCAGACTCAGCGATCGGGCGGGCCGGTCGATCCAGACCAGGCGAAACTGCAGTTCGATACCGCCGATCTGTCGTTCGAGGTGCTGCCCGACACCGAGCAACTCAAGGCCGTGGCGGTGGAGAGTTTCACCCCCAAGGCGCCGGCCGACAAGCTGGTGATCGATCTCGACAAGAATCTCGGACCGAGCGCGATCGCGATCGACGGGCAGAAACTGCCGGCGAGCGCCTGGTCCAATCCCGATGGGCGGCTGACGATCAAGCTCCCGCGAACCTATGCGGCGGGTGAGCGCGTCACCGCGACGATCGTGTACGGCGGCGTCCCGCACGTCGCGGTCAACGCGCCGTGGGACGATGGCGTGGTCTGGTCGAAGACCAAGGACGGGCGGCTGTGGTTCGCCACGACGAGCGAAGGCTATGGTTGCGACATATTGTGGCCGTGCTTCGACTTTCCGGAAGGCGAACCGGCCAAGGTCGCGCTTCACATCACAATTCCCAAGGGGCTGAAGGCGCCGTCGAACGGCGTGTTCAAGGGCGTCGACACCGGGGCCGACGGACGCGAGACGTGGAACTGGGAGATCAAGCATCCCAACACCTATGCGATCGCGCTCAATGTCGCGCCCTATGAGGTGATCTCCGCTGACTATAAAAGCCGTTTCGGCAACACGATTCCGATGTTCTACTGGTATTTGCCGGGCGAGGAAGAGCAGGCGAAGAAGCTGTTCGCCGAATTCGCGCCAACGCTCGATTTCTTCGAAAGCAATGTCGGCCCCTACCCGTTCGGCGACGAGAAGCTCGGCGTGGTCGAGACGCCGCATCTCGGCATGGAGCACCAGACGATCAACGCGTACGGCAACGCCTATAAAAAGGCGCCAGAGGGCTTCGATTGGCTGTTCCAGCACGAATTCAGCCACGAATGGTTCGGCAACCAGGTGACCGCCGCCAATTGGGACGATTACTGGATCCACGAAGGCTATGGCGAGTATATGCAGCCGGCCTATGGCCTGTGGCGCGAGGGCTATGCCCGCTATGCGACGATGTTGGACGAACAGCGCAACAAGATCGTCAACGCCGTACCGATCACGCGCGGCCGCTGGATCACCGAGGAAGAGGTGTA
Source organism: Sphingomonas sp. P4_G3 (assembly GCF_056401105.1). Taxonomy (NCBI): domain Bacteria; kingdom Pseudomonadati; phylum Pseudomonadota; class Alphaproteobacteria; order Sphingomonadales; family Sphingomonadaceae; genus Sphingomonas; species Sphingomonas sp. P4_G3. The sequence continues at coordinate 69,086 of NZ_JBFUJZ010000010.1, read as the reverse complement.
CGAGCCGACCAAGGGCGGTCCGGGCGGCGACATCTATTACAAGGGCGCGTGGATGCTCCACACCTTGCGCTGGCTGATCGGCGACAAGCAATTCTGGGACGTGACGCGGCTCGAAGTCTATGGCCGCCCCGATCCCAAACCAGGCAATTTCATTCCGCGCTTCAGCTCGACCCGCGAGTATGAGGACAATGTCAGGAAGGTTACCGGCAAGGACCTAGACTGGTTCTTCGACATCTATCTGCGCAAAGCCGATCTGCCCGAGCTGGTCGAAGCGCGCAGCGGCGACAAGCTCAACCTGTTCTGGCTGACTCCCGACAACCTCCCCTTCCCGATGCCGATCGAGGTGCTGGTCGACCACAGGTTGATGAAGGTCGACATGCTCGACGGCACCGCGACGATCGACGTACCCGCCGGCGCGCATGTCGTGGTCGACCCCTATGCCCGCGTGCTGAAACGATCGCGCGCGGTTGAGGATTATCGCGCAGGGCTCAAGCTGAAGCAGTAAGTGTGTTGCCATAACAATACAGTTGGAGCATGATAGGCCCGATGCCGCACGCTTTCCCAAACGACGCAGTCGCCCTGCCCGGGCTTGCCGCGATCATGCTCGGTTTCCTTGCGTTCTTCATCGCGCTGATGGCGGCGCGGCATCGGGCGACAAAGGTCGGCACCACGCCCTTGTCGCAACGCGCCTCGATCACCTGGCTCTGGATCGTCGTCCAGGGAATCGGCATCGGCGTGTCGGGCTTTGGCCCCGTCCGCGTCGAACTCGATCCGCTGTCGGTGAAAGCTATCATCGAGGCGCTCGTGGTCCTTGCGCTGATGTTGGGCGCCGTATGGTTGTTCCATGCCTCCTCGCGCGCGATGGGCAAGAACTGGGCATTGGTTGCCCGCACGCTGACCGACCACACGCTCGTCCAGAGCGGCCCGTTCGCGGTCGTGCGCAACCCGATCTATGTCGCGTTGTTCGGGTTCATGATCGCGATGGCGATCGCGTTCGGCCACACGCGCAATTTGATCGTCGGCGTGCCGCTCTACGCGCTCGGGACCTGGATGCGCGTCGCGCATGAGGAACGGCTGCTGAGGACGCAGTTTGGGGCGGCGTATGATGACTATGCGGCGCGGGTGAAAAGGTTCGTGCCGGGGGTTTTCTAGGCAGACTTCCCCTCTCCCCTTGTGGGAGTTTGGGGTCGGCCCTGCCCCCGGCAGGGCCTAAACAATACGGGGTATTGTTTACCCCAAACTGGTTGCGCAGACTTGGGTCGCGCCCTTGCGTGGCCCTAGTCGAAGCTGGGTGAGGGGTAAGCGGTCGCTCTCGCGACCGCGCGAAGCTGCGCTTCGCTTCCCCTCATCCAACTGCGACTAGCGAGCGAGCTCGCAAGTCTCCGTATCCTTCTCCCACAAGGGGAGAAGGTTTGGAACGCCGATCAGCCTTACGGCCTCGGATTCAACATCGACCAGAATTTCGGCCCGCCCTTGGGCACGTGCCATTCGTCGATCACCTCGAACCCGAGCGACTGATAGAGACTGACATTGCGCGGCGTCGCGGTTTCGAGGAACGCTGGCATGCCGTCCTCGCGCGCCTTGGCGAGCCCCTGGCGAATCGACGCCGAGCCCAGCCCCTTGCCCTGATACGCGGGATCGACGCCGGCGATGTGCAGATACCAATAGGTCCCCGATGGATGATGCGCGTCGATCGCGTCGCCCACGCGCATCGCTCGCACCAGCGAGGACCCGAAGGCGCCGATCAACGGGAACAATTGCTTGAGCATCTCGAGCTTGCCGATCTCGGCCTGCCCTGGCCGCCGCCACAAGGTCGCCGCTTCACCGCTCCCGGTCACCAGCGGCATGCCGCCGGCATCCTCGTCGAAGATCAGCCGGAACATGCGCGGCAGGCGCTTCACTCGCTCGGCGCGGTCGGGAAAAATGTACGACGTCGCCGGATCGTCGGCGAAAGCGCGCGCGAGCGTCAAGGCGACGGCGTCGCGATCCGCCCTGGTCGCCACGCGAATCATGCCGCTTTGCAACCTTCGGCCTTGAGCACCCGCTTGGTCGATGCCGGATAGCGTTCGAGCATCGCCGCCGGACGGATCGGCCGCGGCACGAAATTACCGCCACAATTGGGACAGACGCCGCCGAGCACGCCCTCGGCGCACTCCGCGCAGAAGGTGCATTCGAACGTGCAGATGCGGGCGTCGGGGCTGTCGGCCGGCAGATCTCGGTCGCAGCATTCGCAATTCGGTCTCAGGTCGAGCATCGCCCCCCTCCCCCAATGAGCTTGTGCTCCTGCGCAAGCAGGGGCCTAGAGCCAAGAGCGGAACGGCAAATAGCCCTGGGCTCCTGCTTTCGCAGGAGCACAGGCTCTGGACCGCACGGTCGGATCAGGCGGCGTCGCCGGCCTTTTCCTTTTCCTTCTTGGCATAGACGCGGATCGGATCCTTACGGCCCTCGACCACGTCCTTGTCGATCATCACTTCGTCGACGCCGTCCATGCCGGGCAGGTCGAACATCGTGTCGAGCAGGATGCCTTCCAGGATCGAGCGCAGTCCGCGCGCGCCGGTCTTGCGGTCGATCGCCTTGCGCGCGACCGTCGATAGCGCATCGTCGGTGAAGCCCAGCTTCACGTCCTCCATTTCGAACAGCTTCTGATACTGCTTGACCAGCGCGTTCTTGGGCTCGGACAGGATCTTGACCAGCGCCGGCTCGTCGAGATCCTCCAGCGTCGCGATCACCGGCAAGCGGCCGACGAATTCGGGGATCAGGCCGAACTTCAACAGATCCTCGGGCTCGACCGACTTCAGCACTTCGCCCGTGCGACGCTCGTCGGGTGCCGCGACATGCGCGCCGAACCCGATCGACTTGCCCTGCAGGCGATCGCCGATGATCTTTTCGAGGCCGGAGAAGGCGCCGCCGCAGATGAACAGGATGTTGGTCGTGTCGACCTGCAGGAATTCCTGCTGCGGGTGCTTGCGGCCGCCCTGCGGCGGAACGCTCGCGGTCGTCCCTTCCATCAGCTTGAGCAATGCCTGCTGCACGCCTTCGCCCGACACGTCGCGCGTGATCGACGGATTCTCGGCCTTGCGGCTGATCTTGTCGATCTCGTCGATATAGACGATGCCGCGCTGCGCCCGCTCGACATTATAGTCGGAGGCCTGGAGCAGCTTGAGGATGATGTTCTCGACATCCTCACCGACATAGCCGGCTTCGGTCAGCGTCGTCGCATCGGCCATCGTGAACGGCACGTCGAGGATTCGTGCCAAGGTCTGCGCGAGCAACGTCTTGCCGCACCCGGTCGGGCCGACCAGCAGGATGTTCGACTTGGCGAGCTCGACATCGGCGCCCTTGGCACCGTGGTTGAGCCGCTTGTAATGGTTGTGCACCGCGACCGAGAGCACGCGCTTGGCCTGTTTCTGGCCGATCACATAGTCATCCAACACGTCGCAGATTTCCTGCGGCGTGGGGACGCCACCGTCCTTCTTGGAGACCAATGCCGACTTCGTTTCCTCACGGATGATGTCGTTGCACAGCTCCACGCACTCGTCGCAGATAAACACGGTCGGGCCGGCGATGAGCTTCCTCACTTCGTGCTGCGATTTCCCGCAGAACGAGCAATAAAGTGTGCTCTTCGAATCGCCGCCATCTAACTTTGGCATTCAATCACCTCGTCACGCGCGGATACGGGCGCGTACCGTTTTCGGGCGCATATGTTAGCGCACCACCGTAAACCCACAATAAAAATCACGTCGCCTTAACCGCGTTACCGCGACGGCAGGACGGGTCGCCGCATTTCGTCGACCGCGTCCTTGGCCTCTTTCAGTCCCGATCCCGTCGCTTCGCGGACCAATTTGATCGCGTTGATCACCTGACCATTGGCCAGCAATCGTTCGACCTCCACGCGAGTTTCGCTCGATAATTCCAGCTTTTGCCTGGCCGGAACCGCCACCCGCTGCACGCGCGGTCGTGGCGCCGCCATCAAATCGTCCGAGCGACCGCGCGGCCGCATCGCCATGACCGCCAGGACCAGAAAGACCAGTCCCGCCAGAATCAGCAGGGGCAACGGAATGAACATTCCCCAGCCCCTGCCGCAACCTCAAGCCGCCTGCGCCTGGTCGTCGGCCGGCGCCGGACGCTTGTCGAACACTTCGTCGACCAGGCCGAATTCCTTGGCCTCATCTGCTTCCAGGAACTTGTCGCGGTCCATCGACCGCTCGATCACGTCGAGCGGCTGGCCGGTATATTTGGAATAGAGGCCGTTCATCCGCTCGCGGATGCGCAGGATTTCCTTGGCCTGGATCTCGATGTCCGATGCCATGCCCTGGGCGCCGCCCGACGGCTGGTGGATCATGATCCGGGCGTTGGTCAGCGCGACCCGCATGCCGGGCTCGCCCGCCGCGAGCAGGAAACTGCCCATCGACGCCGCCTGGCCGATGCACACCGTGCCGACGCGCGGACGAATATATTGCATCGTGTCGTGGATCGCCATGCCCGCCGTGACGACGCCGCCCGGCGAGTTGATGTACATGTAGATGTCCTTCTTCGGATTCTCCGATTCGAGGAACAGCAACTGCGCGGTGATCAGCGAGGCCATATGGTCCTCGACCGGGCCGACCAGGAAGATGATCCGCTCACGCAACAGCCGCGAATAGATGTCGAAGCTGCGCTCGCCGCGGTTCGACTGTTCGATGACGATCGGCACGAGGCCGCCGGTCACGGGGTCGACGCGGAAGCCGGGAGGAGCGAATTGGCCGGTTTCGAAGGGATTGTGCATGCGAAGTCTCTCGGGTCCTTATGCCTTGCTTGCACCCTACATCGGCGCTCGCCCGGCGGGGCGCAAGGGGGCGCAACGGTGAACGGCGACGCGGCGCGATTTTCCGCGTCTTGCATCGCCATCGCGGCAGGCCCACGTCTCCCATATGAGAGGGAGCGGCTGAGATGAGCATCATTCTGGTCACGGGTGGGTCGGGCTTTGTCGGCGGGCACGTCATCCTGCAATTGCTCGAGGCGGGGCACGATGTGCGCACGACGGTGCGATCGCTGACCAAGGAACAAGCGGTGCGCGATACGCTCGCCCGGGCCGGGGCGAAGTCTCTCGACCGGCTGACCTTCGTCGCTGCCGATCTCAACCAGGATGCCGGCTGGGCCGAGGCCGTCGACGGATGCGACTATGTCCAGCACGTTGCCTCCCCCTTCCCGCTCGCCCAGCCCAAGGACGAGAACGACCTGATCCGCCCCGCGGTCGACGGTACGCTCAGGGTCCTGAGGGCCGCGCGCGACGCCGGCGTCAAGCGCGTCGTCCTGACCTCGTCCTTCGCGGCGATCGGCTATGGCCATGGCGACCAGGCCGCCGCTTACACCGAAACGGATTGGACCAACGTCGATGGCCCGGCGGTCCAGCCCTATATGAAATCCAAGACGCTGGCCGAGCGCGCCGCCTGGGACTTCGTCGAGCGCGAAGGCAACGGCCTCGAACTCGCCGTGGTCAACCCGGTCGGCATTTTCGGGCCGGTGCTCAACGAGGACCTGTCGACCTCGATCGAGATCATCAAGCGCATGCTCGAAGGCGGCCTGCCCGGTGCGCCGCGGCTCTATTTCGGCGTGGTCGACGTGCGCGACGTCGCGGGGATGCAGATCAAGGCGATGACCGCGCCGGAAGCGAAAGGCGAGCGCTTCCTCGCGGTCGCCGGCGATCCGGTATCGATCTACGACATGTCGGTGATCCTGCAGCAGGGAATGGGCGAAAAAGCGGCGAAGGCGAAACTGCGCCAGATGCCCGACTGGCTGATCCGGGTGATGGCCTTGTTCAATCCCCTGGCGCGCGAGGCGGCACCCCGTGTCGGCATCCGCTCCGCCGCGAGCAACGCCAAAACCCGCGAGCTGCTGGGCTGGCAATTCCGGTCCAACGAAGAGGCGATCGTCGCGTCGGGCGAAAGCCTGATCAAGCTGGGGATCGTGCGATGAACGACAATGCGCCCTGGCATGCGCACATCTATTACGACGCGTCCGAGCGCGYCGCCGCCGAAGCTTTGCGCGCAACCTTCGCCGACATGATGGTCGACGACGTCGCGCCGATCCTGTTCATCGGACGAATGACCGATGGCCCGGTCGGCCCGCATCCGATCGCGCAGTTCGAGATCCATTTCTCTGCCGTTGCCGGTGCGCTGGTTGCTCGCGCGATAGAAACAACCGGCCTACGCGCCCTGGTGCATCCGCTGACCGACGACGATGTCGCCGATCATACCACGCTCGCGCACTGGATCGGCCAGCCGCTCGATCTCGACATCAGCGTGCTCGACCCGCCGGGGCATAACCAGGGAGTCGCGCGGTTCGGGATCAGCGATTTTTGAGGACGAGTAACGGTGTCTGCCGACGACCCGATAGCAGACATTCACCGTGTGGTGGCGGACGCAGCCACCACCCGTGGCAAACGGTTGCGTCAGGCGGCGGAGCAATCGACCTTGGGTATTTTTATAGATTGTCCGTCGGAGATAAGCCCAAGCGATGGCGGACGATTTCGAGCAATAAACACTGGAATCAATTCGCCGAATCGATAGTCTCTGTAAGCGTGGAGCCGGCCATTGCCATCGGTCTTAAATGAAAATCCCCCGACGGCATTGATAACGTATCCCTCTTTGCCGGGTTCTACAGACATCCTAATAGGCCCTACCGCACCGCCATCGACCGATATCACTCCCGGACTGACGCGGATAAGTGGGGAGGTGTTTAGACGGTAGCAGCCGTTCAACGTCGAGATCGGTGGCAATGCAGGGGCCACCAGCGCGATTAGGCCAACGACAAACGCAAGGCCGGGCAAAAGAACAAGCGCAAGTCCACGCCACAGCGCGAACTGCGTCGCCCGCTCTCTTGCCAACGCTGCTTCGCTATCAGTCACATTCAATTGTTGCATGGGTGGGATTGACCGTCCAGCCGCACCAATGTCTGCTTTCCACTAATAGCGGACTCAGCCACCTGGTGCCGGATGCCCCAAATACGCCAGCCGCCTAACCTCGCGCCGCCCACGCACCACGGTGTCGAGGATTAGGCCCGCGAAGAAGCACAATGCCGCGAGGATGATCAGCCCGGTCGCCATAATCGCCGTCGGCAGACGCGGCACCAGGTGCGTATGATAGTACGTGATCGCCAGCGGGATGCCGAGCACCAGCGCCAGTAGCGCGAGCAGCCCGCCGATCGCGCCGAAGAACAGCAACGGCCGCTCGATCCGGTACAAAGTGACGATCGTGTTGAGGATGCGGAAGCCATCCGAATAGGTCGACAGTTTCGACGCCGATCCCTCGGGCCGCGCGAAATAGCGCGTCTCGACCTCGCCGACCGGCATGCGCAGTTCGAGCGCGTGGACGCTGATCTCGGTCTCGATCTCGAACCCGCCCGACAGCACCGGGAAACTCTTCACGAACCGTCGCGAGAATACGCGGTAACCCGATAGAATATCAGTGAAACTCCGGCCGAACAATTTGGCGAGCATGCCGGTCAGCAGCTTGTTGCCCATGACGTGGCCGCGGCGATAGGCGGCATCGTGCTGGGTCACCCGGCTGCCGACCACCATGTCGAGCTGCTCGTCGATCAGCCGGCGGACGAGCTGTGGTGCCGCCTCCGCATCATAGGTCGCATCGCCATCGGCCATCACATAGATGTCGGCATCGACATCGGCGAACATGCGGCGGACGACATTGCCCTTGCCCTGCATGCGCTCGGATCGCACGATGGCGCCAGCCGCGCGTGCGACCTCGATCGTGCGATCCTTGGAATTGTTGTCGTAGACGTAGATCGCCGCGCTTGGCAGCGCGGCGCGGAACCCCGCCACCGTCTGGGCGATCGCGGCGTCCTCATTATAGCAGGGCAGCAGGACTGCGATACGTGGTTCTGTCATCCCGGCCGGCGCCCCCAAAACCTTCTCCCCTTGTGGGAGAAGGATACGGAGACTTGCGAGCTTGCTCGCTAGTCGCAGTTGGATGAGGGGAAGCGAAGCGCCGCTTCGCGCGGTCGCGAGAGCGACCGCCTATCCCTCACCCAGCTTCGACTAAGGCCGGCTTCGCCGACCCAAGTCTGCGCAACCCTCTCCCACAAGGGGAGAGGGATAACAATGTCACTTCTTCGCCGGAGCCTTCTTCGCGGCCGGCTTCTTGGCGGGGGCTTCCTCGGCGGGTTCCGCCTTGGCGGCCGGAGCCTTCTTGGTCGCGGCCTTCTTGACCGGTTCCTCGGCCTTCAGCTCGTCGGCGGGCGCCTCGACCTTTTCATCGGTCTTGGACGGCGCCTTCTTGGTCGCCGCCTTCTTCACCGGCTCCTCGGCCTTGGCGGCATCAGCCTTGTCGGCCTTATCCGCCTTGGCGGCGGGAGCCTTCTTGGCCGCGGCCTTCTTCGCTTTGGGCTTGTGATTGTCGTGGTCGTGATGATGCGTGCCGGTCGCGAAACCGTCTTCCGACTCGATCGCTTCCTCGAGCTGGGCGCGAGTCACTTCGCGGTCGGTGACGTCCGCGGTCGAGAACAGGAAGTCGACGACCTTGTCCTCATAGAGCGGAGCGCGCAGCTGGGCGGCGGCCATCGGCTCGTTGCGGATATATTCGACGAAGCGCTGCTGGTCCTGCGGCGAATATTGCATCGCCGCCTGGCTGATCAGCCGGCTCATTTCCTGGTTGGTGACCTCGATGCCGTTGGCCTGGCCGATTTCCGACAGCAGCAGGCCGAGGCGCACGCGGCGTTCGGCGATCGCCTGGTAATCCTCCCGCTCGGCTTCCATCTCGGCCAGCGCCGCCTCGGGATCGGGCTCGTGCGTCGCTTCGTGCTTGAGCTGCTCCCAGATCTGGTCGAACTCGGCGGCGACCATCGACGGCGGCACCGGGAAATCATGGCCCGCAGCGAGCTGGTCGAGCAGCTTGCGCTTCATGTGGGTGCGGGTCAGGCCGTTGAGCTCCTGCTCGATCTGGCCCTTGAGCAAACCCTTGAGCTGCTCGAGATCGTTGAGGCCGAGCGACTTGGCCAGGCTGTCGTCGATCTTGGTCTCGCCCGCGGTCTTCACCGACTTGACGGTCAGGTCGAACGTCGCCGGCTGGCCCTTCAGCTCCTCGGCGGGATAATCGTCGGGGAACGTGACCTTGATGGTCTTCTCGTCGCCCGCCTTGACGCCGACGACCTGGTCCTCGAACCCGGGGATCAGCCGGCCGGAGCCGATCTCGACCGCCATGTCGGTGCCGGTGCCGCCTTCGAACGCGACGCCATTCTTGTCCTTGCCGACGAAATCGAGCGTGACGAGGTCGCCCTGCTTGGCCTTGTAGCTGTCCTTGGTGTCGTCCCAATTCTTCTGCTGCGCAGCGAACTTCTCGAGCTGCGCCTGAATCTCTTCCTCGCCGGCCGGGACGGTCAGGCGATCGAGCTTGATCGCGTCGATCGCGGGCGTGGGCACGTCGGGCAGGATTTCGAGTTCGACCTTGAGCTCGGCATCCTTGCCCTTCTCATAGTCGTTCTCGAGCTTGACCGAGGGCTGCATCGCGGGACGCAGTTTTTCCTTGCCGATCAGGGTCTGGATGCCTTCCTGGATCGCTGCGTTGAGCGCGTCCTGGGTCAGCGCCTCGCCGTGCATCTTGCGGACCAGATTGGCGGGTACCTTGCCGGGCCGGAAGCCGGGCATGCGGACCTGCGGGGCCACGCGCTTCACCTCGGCGTCGACCTTGGCGTCGATCTCCTTGGCGGTGATCGTCAGCGTGTAGGCGCGCTTGAGCCCYTCGTTCAACGTCTCGACAGTCTGCATTTCAGGCCTTCATCTTTCCGGAAAATCATTTGGTGGCCACCCCGCCCCAAAGGCGCGGGGACTGGTGCGGGCGAAGGGACTCGAACCCCCACATCTTGCGATACTGGAACCTAAATCCAGCGCGTCTACCAGTTCCGCCACGCCCGCCAGAGGACCGCCGGTCGGCGGCGTCTATAGCAACTGCGGCACCGGGAGCAACCCGCTTGGCAGCCAGAGGTATAACAAAGGCGTCAAAGGTTCCATTTGCGGGCGCCTATTAGCGCGATTGCAGCCACGCCGCTATCGTCAGAACCGTCACTGGCCGACGATCTCCCCGTCGCGCACGATTACGGACGCCTCTATAGCGAGCCGCTCGGCAACCGAAGGCGCTGCAGAGACGTTGATGGGACGAAAGGAAACCCATCATGGCCACCAATCCCCCGCCCGAGACGCCGCCTCCGGAAGCGCCTCCCGAACCTAGCCAGCCGGGCCAGCCCTCGACACCACCGCCCGAAGTCTCTCCGCCCACGCCCGATATAGACATCCCCTCCCCCGGTGAAATCACTCCTGGGCCAGCCGATCCGCAATAACAACGAACAAGTACAAAGCATAAGGATTGCGCCGTACCGATTCGGCGAATAAGGTCGCGCGTATCGGGGCATATACGCGTGGGGACGTGTTGTGGGGGGGAAATCGTTGCTGGCGGCCGCTCTGGCCGCCATTTTGCCGATGGCTGCGGTCAACGCACAGACCATTGGCATCAGTCAGGCCGTGGAAACGGCGACTACAGTTCCAATTCCATTCGTTCTTCCCGCCGGCACACCCATCGTGGTGGCGATGGCGGACGACCTGTCATCGACGGTCAACAAAGTCGGTGATCATTTCAAGGTGGTCGTCGCGTATGACGTCGTCGATCGCGGAATCGTGGTCATTCCGAAGGGCACGGCCGGCATCGGCGAGGTCACGTTTAGCAGCAAGAAGGGCGGGTTCGGCCGCGCCGGCTTGCTCGGCATAGCGCTCAGGACACTCGACCTGAACGGAAAATCGGTCGAACTTGACGGCCGGTACCGCGAAGAAGGCAAGGACAACGGTGGCGCGGCCGGCGCGGTGGTCTTCACCGCCGGCATCTTGGGCGCCGTGGTCACCGGCAAGAACAGCACCATTCCCAAAGGGCGCGAATTGAAGGCGCATACCGGCGAGGACATCAGCTATTCGAGCGCGGCCCGTGCCGTGGTGCCGACCGCTGCCGCACCCGCTCCAGCCGCCGCCAGCGCCCAGCCGGCCGCGCTCGCACCCAAGATTAATTGACCAAAAACAGGAGGGTCCATCCAATGAAACTATCTCTCTCGATCGCAGCCGCGGCTGCCATGACTGTTGCGCTGAGCGTATCGGCCGCCGCGCAGGATACGCCGGCTGCCGCTCCTGCCGCGGAACCGGGCTGCGAATTGCACGTCTTCCCGAGCCTCGAAGGCAAGGCGATGACTACGGGCTGGTTGTCCGGCTTCGGCATGATCGGCGCGATCGCCGACGCGGCGAAGAACAAGAACCGCAACATCAGCGAAGCCGAATATCTGAAGGAAGCGCTCGGGCCGCGGCTTCAGGTGCAGGCGCTCAAGGGCATCGACCTGCCCGCGCAGCTGAAGCTGCCGCCGTCGAAGATCGTTTATGAAACCGCGATTGCGGACCGCAACATCACCACCAAGGCCGCTACTCGCCTGAGCTCGTCGACCGCCCCTTGTTATGCCGAACTGATCGTCACGCAGAACTTCTACACGAAGAAGGCGATTTATGGCCGCTCGCTGAACAACCGCTTCATCTTCAAGGACTTCCGAACCGGCAAGGACAAAGCGGCGCTGGTCAAGGGCCGCGGCGGGAACGGCCTGTCGGCCTTCCCGCCCAAAACCACCGACGAGACCGAGGCGGCCGAAACCGATCTGCGTACGGCATTCTCGAAGAACTTCGTCGAATTCGCCAAGGGCGTCACGCCGGCAAAATAAACAACGTTCGCCCCGGGGTCGCCGCCGTTCGGACAGCGGCGGCGGCCAGCGGCTTTACAAGGGAGGCCCCGATTAAGAAGCTGATCGGCCTGTGCATCGCCGTAGCGCTGGTTTCGGCTGGCACTCCCGTCGCGGCCAAGAAGGACGCGGATGCCAAGGCGCCCCCGGCGCTGGCGGAAGCGGACCGCGCTGTCCCCGGCGGGCGTCTGGTTCTCTCGAACCTCTATCAGCGCGAGATCGAAACGAGCGTGTTCGTCGATCCGGTCGCTCGCTCCGCCTATGGTGGCACAGGATGGTACGGTGGCTGGGGATGGATCCGCGGCATCGAGAACAACAATCAAGACGTGATCGCCGCGCGACTAGTGACAGCGGCGGAGAGATATGCGGTGCCGGTGCGCGCGGCGCTGAGCGATTTCGACACCGATGCGCTGGCGCTGGCGACGACCAAGGCCGCGCTGGCGAAACCCGATTGGTTCCAGGCGCGCGACATCATCGGCAGCAGCGACGTCTTCGCGATCAGCAAGGCTGATTTCCTGGCGCAGAATACCGCCGCGCAGATCGCCTACGTCCGCTACCGTTACGACCTGTCGCCCGATTTCACTCAGATCCGCGTGCTGGCCATGTTGAGCATCGAGCGCCAGCAATTGGGCAAGGACGGCAAGCCCGCCGGCCAACCGGTCGCGATCTATCGCCAGAACATCATGAGCATCGCGCAAATGCGCGCGCCATCCTACGAGGCGCGTGACAATGCCAAAAGATGGGCCGCGGACAATGGCAAGCTGGCCAGGGCGGCGCTGACGACCGCGTTCGGCCAGTTCGAACGGCTGATTCCCCTCGCGCTCGGGTTCAGCCAGACCCAGATTACGGCCTTCGACGACAAGAAGAGCGCCAAGGCCTTCGCCGGCGGCTATTACGGGACGCTGATCGCGCGCGACGCGGATCAGCCCGACGCGGTGTTGATCTGGAAAACCGGGCTCGTCCACGTCCAGCCGGTAGGCTGATCCCGCCGATTATTTGATGCGCCGTGCGGTGAGCACCTTCACCGGCGCCGCGGGCACTTCCCCCTTGAACGACCCGCGCACCGTCGCGTTGGGATCGACCGGCGCGTCGAAAATCTTGAGCACCACGTCCATGCCATCGACCACGCGACCGAACGCGGCGTAGCCGAGGTTGGTCTTGGTCGCGTCGTCGGGCTTGGTCGGATCGGCATCGAACGACGGCTGGTCGCCAACGCTGATCGTGAAGTCGCCGCGCGCCGATCCCGGCGCCAGCCGAGCGGTCGAGAGCGTGCCGTTGAGATGTTTCAGCCCGGTGATCGTGGTCGGCTCGTGCTTGATCGGCGGTAGCGTCCGCTTGGGATCGCCATTGGTCCCGAACTGCACGAAGCCGAATTTATCGGCCACCTTGCAGGTGCGATAGAAAGTGATGCCGTCGAGCTTCTTCTGGTCGACATAGCGGAGGAAATTGGCGGCGGTGACGGGTGCTTTCACCGTCTCGACCTCGACCGTGAAGCTGCCGGCGGTGGTATCGATTCTGACCCGTGGCAGCGGCGCCATGGCGGGCACTGGCCCCGAGCCAGGATCAGGCTGGGGCGAGGTCTGCCCAAGCGCCGGAAACGTCACCAGCGCGACAAGGCCGAAAAACAACGATCGCCGCAAGATCATAACCAAATTCTCCGAGCTCTGTGCCTATTCGAATGCCGGCACCTCCACCCCTCGCTTCACGTCAATCACCTGACCGTCCGGGCCATAAGCCAGCACTCCCGGAATCGGTGCGAGCCGATTGATATAGAACGATCCATTGTTGGGATATGTACCGATCACGCGAAAATCGGCTGTGACGATGCCCGTCGGATCTACGCCAGGCATAATCGGCGAATCCGGTCGCACCGGTACCAACGTCGCGACGAGAAACAGATTGCTGCCGTAGATGCTGGCACCGAACCCGGACTCAGCGGCAAGTTCGGGCACCTTGGACTTACCGCTCGCCTGATCGGCCAGATATGTGCCGACATCGACAATACGGCCGGCGGGCGCGGAGAAACCGACCGTTCCAAGGCAATTGCAGACCGTCATGTAGTTGTTGTTGGTGATCCCGTAGAGCACGTAGTCACCCGGCGGCACCTCGACGAGGTAGAAGTCTCCCCCCTCGCCCGTCGCGCTCGGCTTTCCGTCGACATTCTGTACGTTCGGTGCGCGCGATTGTTCGGTCGTCCCGGCCGGCACCACACGCATCAGCACTGGTCGCGCCGATGGCTCGCCCGCGCCGCGGCGCGTGCGGAAGAGGATATAGGCGCGATCAGGTCTGATCGTGATCGGCTGCCCGGCTGGCAAGGTGACGAAAATACGCACCCGATCACCCGCGACCGCTGGCGCGGCTACGGACAACAGCACGACGACCAACCACAAGAAGTGTCGCAACATCATTTCGCCGGCACCGGCAGGTCGGGTCTGGGGCCGGAAGCGAGCTTGGCCAGGATCGCCACGTCGCGCGTCGGATCACGTCCGTCGAAGCTTTCCCACAGCTTCTTGGCCATCGGAAAGCGGGTATAGCCGCGCGTTTCCATGCACCTGCGCATCCGCGACACGCGATCGCGGCGGTCTAACATATCGTTGATCGCGCCGCCGATCACGTCAGCAATTGCGGCGCCGACCAGCCCAAATGACTGGTTTCCCGAAGACTTGGTTTTCCTGGCGACGCCCTGAAAGGACGAATAGCCCGGCAACGCCAACAACTGTACCTTCGGCAGGTATCCATGACAAAAAGCTACGTCGGCACGCGCTGTTTCGAACGAGACCCTATCCTTATGGAAAAAGTGATATTTCCACCCATTGGCGATGAGGTCATCGGCCGCTGCTCTATCTTTGGGCAAGCTGACATCAGGCACAGCAATTGTGGCGGGATCGATCTTGCCCTGCGCGATTACAGGCGATGAGATGACCGTCGCCATGATGATCGCCAGTGAACCAGCAAACCGCATAATACCCCCACAACCAAGCCCATCCTATGGCGCCGCAACCGACCGGGCAACCGTTCAGGCGGGTACTCAGCGATGATGCGCGACCGCATCCTATAGGCAGGCGACGCGGGACGGACCGTGATCTAGTCGCTCAGGAAAGCGCCTTCTTCAGCAACTCGTTGACCACGCCCGGATTGGCCTTGCCCTGCATCGCCTTCATCGTCTGGCCGACGAAGAAGCCGAACAGCGCCTCCTTGCCGCCGCGATACTGCTCGAGCTGATTCGGATTCTTCGCCAGCACGTCGGCGATCACCGCCTCGATCGCACCGGTGTCGCTGGTCTGCTTGAGCCCTCGTTCCTCCACGATCTTGCCCGGCGCGTCGCCGGTCTCGAGCATCACCTCGAACACCTGCTTGGCGAGCGTGCCCGACAGCGTGCCGTCGCCGATCAGCGCGAGCAGTTCGGCCGCTTGGCCGGGCGAGACCGGCGATTCGGTGATGTCCTTGCCCAGCCGATTGAGCGCGCCGAACAGTTCGGACGACACCCAGTTTGCCGCCGCGACGGGCTTGGCGCCCTGGTCGAGCAAGGTGTCGAACCAGCGCGCGATCTCGACCTCGGCGGTCAGCACGTTGGCCTGATAGGGCGTGATCCCCTGCCCCTCGTACCGCGCGCGCTTGGCGCCGGGCAGCTCGGGCAGGCTCGCGCGGCACGCTTCGAGGAACGCGTCGTCCAACTCGAGCGGCAGCAGATCGGGATCGGGGAAATAACGGTAATCGTGGGCGTCTTCCTTCGACCGCATCGACCGCGTCGTGCCGGTGTCGGGATTGAACAGCCGCGTTTCCTGGACGATCTTGCCGCCCGATTCGAGCACATCGACCTGACGCGACGCCTCATGCTCGATCGCCTGCATCACGAAGCGGATCGAGTTGACGTTCTTGGTCTCGGTGCGCGTGCCGAATTCGTCACCCGGTTTGCGCACCGAGACGTTGACGTCGGCGCGCATCGAGCCCTGATCCATATTGCCGTCGCACGATCCGACATAGCGCAGGATGGAGCGCAGCTTGGTCAGATAGGACCCGGCTTCGGCCGGCGAGCGCATGTCGGGCTTGCTGACGATTTCCATCAGCGCGACGCCCGAGCGGTTGAGGTCGACATACGACCGCGTCGGATGCTGGTCGTGCATCAGCTTGCCGGCATCCTGCTCGACATGGATACGCTCGACGCCGATCTTTTTGGTCGCCTCGGCCTCGCCTTCCAGCTCGATCTCGATCGCGCCCTCGCCAACTAGCGGATGGTAGAGCTGGCTGATCTGATAGCCCTGCGGCAGATCGGCGTAGAAATAATTCTTGCGGTCGAACCGCGACCATTTGTTGATCTTGGCATCGATCGCCATGCCGGTGCGCACCGCCTGGCGGATGCATTCGCGATTGGGCACGGGCAGCATGCCCGGCATCGCCGCGTCGACCAGCGACACTTGCGTATTGGGTTCGGCGCCGAATTCGGTCGCCGCGCCGGAGAATAATTTGGCCTGCGAGGTGACCTGCGCGTGGACCTCGAGCCCGATGATCACTTCCCAGTCGCCGGTGGCGCCATGGATGCGGTAGGTCGAGGGAGCGGCAGTGCTGAGCGGTTCGGTCATGCCGGCCGAATAGCCTTAGCGACACGCGGGCCGCAAGGCTCAGGACATCGGATAGACGTCCGAACTCCTGATCCAGCCCCTAACCGGCTTGCCGCCACCGAGGAAATCGACCTGGAGCCAACCCGGCCGCTGGGCGCGGATGCCGACGCCATCGCCTTTCACGACATAGCTTTTGCGCGGCACTGCGTTGGCCGGGCTATCGTATAAATGGGCGCGGGCGCTCTTGATCACGGCCACCGCCACCCAGGGATAGGCCGTCTGGAGGGTGAATTCCGCCGGCTGATCCTTGTCGGCGAAATGCTGGACGTTCCAGCAGCCACCATGCTCCGTCGCCAGCCGGACGCTGAGGCTCCCGTCACTTTCCCGGGACAGCGTTCCCATGACCACCTCTTCGGGAGTCTCCGGAAAGTAACTGCGGATCGCGCCGTTCACCTTGCCGGAAAAATAGAAGATGCAGTTGAATCGCCCATTGCCGGTCGACGATTGATAATAGCCGCGGACGATATGTGATGCCGGGTCGACGGCGATCAGCATGTCTCCCCCATAATTGCCGCTGGCGATATTGCTGTCGGTTACGGGACGCGAACTCGCGGGAGAGGCGGTGGCGACCGCCAGGAAAGCAATTCCGGCCAGCGTCCGCATCAGTCCGCCCATCGTACCCTCCCCTGTCTTCGCGGCTTTATCGCTACGCCGCGGCTTCCTGATCGAACAGCGAGAAGCCGCGCGGCAGGCGGCGTGGGCGCGGGCGCCCCTGGATCTGCCCGTCGATCGCTGCGATCGCGGCGATCAGGTCGGCCTGGCGATAGGGTTTGGCGAGGCAGCCGCGGGCAAAGGCGCGACCCCCTTCGGGGCATTCGCCGGTGACGAAGACCACCGCGACGCCGCGGGCATGTGCCGCCCGCGCAACCTCGATCCCGCTGCCATCGGCCAGGGTGATATCGACAAGAACGAGATGGACATCGACACCGGACGCCAGCACCGCGATCGCGTCGGCGATGCGGTCAACCGTGGCGACGACCTCGAATCCATGCTCGATCAGCGCATGCTCGTTCTCGAATGCGATCAACGGCTCGTCCTCGCAGACGAGGAGGCGCGTAATGACTCTTTTTCCGTGTCCGAACATCATGATCGTTCAACCCAGTCGCGCGCAGATCGTTTCGTCAGCGCGTCGTTACGTGTGCGTGGCTTAACGCCCGGCAACGGGTAGGGTGTAAATTTTCCCCCGCTCCCCAGCCATTCAGTATATTGGCGCGACCATGCCTCCCTCCAAGACTCCCGACGATCAGCGGATCGCAAAAATGTTGGCGCGTGCCGGAATCGCCTCGCGGCGCGAAGTCGAACGCATGATCGCCGAAGGCCGCATCGCGATCGACGGCGTCGTCGTCGAAACGCCCGCGACGCTCCTGACCTCGCTCGCCGGCGTCACCGTCGACGGCAATCCGGTGCGTGAGGCGGAAGCCGCGCGGCTGTTCCTCTATCACAAGCCCAAGGGCCTGCTGGTCACCGAACGCGATCCGGCAGGCCGCCCGACGATCTACGATCGCTTGCCCAAAGCACTGCCGCGGCTGGTCCCGGTCGGTCGGCTCGACCTCGCGACCGAGGGGCTGTTGCTGCTGACCACCGATGGCGGACTCAAGCGTCAGCTCGAACTGCCGGCGACCGGCGTCGAACGGGTCTATCGTGCCCGCGCTTATGGCACCGTCGCCCAGTCACAACTCGAGGATCTGATCCACGGCGTAGAGATCGAGGGCGTCCGCTACGGATCGATCGACGCTAATATGGAGCGACGCACGGGCGCCAACTTCTGGATCGAACTCAAGCTGACCGAGGGCAAGAACCGCGAGGTGCGGCGCGTGCTCGAATATCTCGGCCTGGAAGTCAGCCGGTTGATCCGCACGCGCTACGGCCCGTTCGTGCTCGGCGACCTGCCGATGGGGGCGATCGGCGAAGTCCGCGCGCACGATATCGATTCGTTCCGCAAGGATCCGACCCGACTCGATCTGCCGCAACCGGCACGCAAACAGGTCAGCGAACTTTCGAGCCCCTCGCCCGCAGCTGCATCACACGCCGCTCGGCCGAAACCAGCGGGCACTTCCCGCGCGCGCAACGAGCCAGAGCAGCGACGCTGGCAGACGGCAGCGCCTCGCGCCGCTCGCCCGGCATCTTCGGCGACGCACCAGCGACCGCAGCAAGACGCCCCGCATCGTTCGGAGCACGCGCGCGACGCGGCCGATCGGGCTCCGTTCAGGGGCCGCAGCACGCGCACTTCCTCGCCCGACGACGTGCCGCGGCCAGCGACGGGCAAACGCCCGCCCAAACCCAAAGCGGGCCCGCGCCAGCGCGCCGACGGAACGCTGGCGACCCGCTCGACCGGTGCGCGAAGCGATCGCTCGCGCAATTTTCGCAACGACCGCAGCGATCGTGACACGGCCGAACGGCCAGAGCGTCCAGGTCGTCCGACCCGCCCTGCTGGTGCGACTTCCTCGCGTGGCTCTGGGCGCCCATCGGCGCCGTCGCGTCCCTCCGGCCCAGCGGGCTCGCGCGGCCCTTCCGCCCCCCGCGGCGGAACGCGGCCGCCGCGAAAGCCGCGCTAGATGCGGATCATTGCCGGACAGTGGCGCGGCCGCCCGCTCGTCGCACCCAAGGGTGACGCGACTCGCCCGACCGCGGACCGCACGCGCGAAGCCTTGTTCTCGATGCTCACCAGCCGGCTCGGCAGTTTCGAGGACCTCGCCGTCGCCGATCTGTTCGCCGGTTCGGGCGCGTTGGGGCTCGAAGCTTTGTCGCGCGGTGCCGCCTCGTGCCTGTTCGTCGAGCAGGACAAGCCTGCGCTCGACGCGCTGCGCACCAATATCGCCAAGCTCGGTGCCAAGGCCGATGTCCGCGCGCAATCGGTCATGGCGCTCGGGCCAGCGCGTGCGCCGCTCGACCTGATCCTGATGGATCCGCCTTACGGCACTGGGGCCGGCATAGTGGCGCTCGACAAATTGGCGCGGCTCGGCTGGGTCGGCCCGGCGACCTGGATCAGCATCGAAACGGCGAAGAACGAAAAGCCGCTGGCGATGGCGCGACACGAAGCGGCCCCGGCCTTCGCCGGGGCGACGGCTAATTCCGATCGCTACTTCCGACAGGTCCTTCCGACGGCTATTTCCTACGCCGCCTTCTTCACCGGCTTCGGCACCGGGTTGGAGAAGTTCATCTCGTCGTCGACCGACCCGAACTTCAGCGCCATCAAATCGCGGACGTAATTCTGGTGGACCCGCCACGGCTTGCGGTCGCCCTGGCGCGGGAATTTGTCGATCGAGCGCTGGACATAGCCCGAGGTGAAATCGAGGAACGGCTCTTCCCCCACCGGCGCTGAAGGCTGCGGCGTCGCCTGGCGCAGCCCGCGCTTCCGCATCGTGTTGAGCAAGCGGCAGACATAGGCACAGGTCAGATCGGCCTTCAGCGTCCAGGACGCATTGGTATAGCCGAACGAGGACGCCATGTTCGGGATGCCCGAATACATCATGCCTTTGTAATTGATCGTCCGCGACAGATCCTTGGCCTCGCCGTCGACGGAGAATTGGACGTCGCTCAGCAATTGCAGTTCCAGCCCAGTCGCGGTGACGACAATGTCGGCGGGCAGCGTCTTGCCCGATTGGAGCAGGATTCCTTCCGGCACGAACCGCTCGATCGTATCGGTCACGACATCGGCCTTGCCCTCGCGGATCGCGCGGAACAGGTCGCCGTCGGGTACCAGGCAGAGGCGCTGATCCCACGGATTATAGCGCGGGGTGAAATGCGTCTCGATATCGTGGTCGGGCAATTCGGCGCGGACCATGTCGATGATCCGCTCCTTCGCCTTGGCCGGATATTTCCGCGCCTGATTGAAGAAGAACAGACCGAACAGCACGTTGCGCCAGCGCACCAACCCATAGGCCAATTTGCCGGGCAGCTTGGTGCGCAGCCAATTGGCCAGCTTATCCTCGGCCGGCCGCGCGACGATATAGGTCGGCGACCGCTGCAGCATGGTGATGCTTTCGGTCTGATCGGCCATGGCCGGAACGAGCGTCACCGCGGTCGCGCCCGAGCCGATCACCACCACGTTCTTGCCCGAATAATCGAGATCCTGCGGCCAGAATTGCGGATGGACGATGCGTCCCTTGAAATCCTCGACGCCGGCGAAATCGGGCGAATGGCCCTTGGCGTAATTGTAATAACCCGAGCACATGAAGAGGAAATTGCAGGTCAGCGTGACCGGCCCGTCGGCGGTTTCGGCTTCGACCGTCCAGCGCGCGTCCTCGGTCGACCAGGACGCCTTCTTGACGTGGTGATTGTAGCGGATGTGCTTGTCGATGCCGTATTGGGTCGCCGTTTCCTTGAGGTATTTCAGGATCGCGGGTCCGTCGGCGATCGCCTTGGCGTCGGTCCACGGTTTGAACGAATAGCCCAGCGTGTACATGTCCGAATCCGAGCGGATGCCCGGATAGCGAAACAGGTCCCAGGTCCCGCCCATCTGCGGCCGCCCCTCCAGGATCGCATAGCTGCGGTCCGGGCTCTGCGATTGCAGATAATAACCCGCACCCACGCCCGAAATGCCCGCCCCGACGACGAGGACGTCGAAATGCTCCATATGTCTCACCTCTCCGCCATACCGGATATTCGATTCCGTGCGGGTTGCAAAGAGGCTGTTTACATGGGTGTCAGTTAGAAGCGGCCGACGCACCTCAATCCGTCGTCACCCCGGCCTTGTGCCGGGGTCCACTTCTCCAAAACCGAGATGGGGTGTTGTTGCGCGGTGGATGCCGGGACAAGCCCGGCATGACGTTCGCGATTGGGGAAATCGTCAGAAATCCTTCTGATATTTGACGCTCGCGCCAGTCCCGCTGAACGACCCCGTCTGCGACAGGATGCTGAGGCTCTTGGTCAGCGCGATCTCCAGCTGGGTCGCGGTGAAGCCCTTCGCGTCGGTGATGATCTCCACATAGATATTGTCGGTGATGTACTTGCCCGCCGCGAGTGCCGTGCCGCGGCCGCTGGCCTGGTCCGCGCCCAGGATCCGCAGGCGGTCGATGCCAGCCGCCCCACGCAGCTTGCCGAGCGGATTGAGGCCCCCACCCCCGCCACGCAGCGAATTGAGCGCGGCGGCAAGCTGCAGCGCCTCGATCGCCGACAGATTCTGCGGGCTCGATCCGAACAGCAAACGACTCAGCACTTCGTCCTGCGGCAAGGCGGGCGACGAGGTGAAGGCCACTTGCGGACGCTGGCCGGTGCCGGTGATGTTGATGATCGCGTTGATGCCGTTGGTCGTGGTCGAGGCGGAGATGTCGAGCGTCGGATCGGACAGCACGCCGCCACTGAAGCGGACGTTACCGCGATTGATGTCGAACCGCTTGCCCGCGAAATTATAGGTACCGCGCACGATCGTCGCGCTGCCATTGACCTTCGGCGTCGTCGCGGTGCCGGACACACGCATTGCCAGACTCCATTCGGATTCGAGGCCCATGCCCTCGACGAAGACCTGGTCGTTGGCGCGGATGCGGATATCGAGCGCGAAATTGCTCGGCGGCTTGGGCGCGATGTGCGGCCGCGGCGGGTCGCTCTTGCGGCGGATGCCCTTGAGTTCCTCGACTTCGGCCTGTCCCTGATAGACCACCTGATAGCGGGCGTTGGGAATGGTCAAGTCGCCCTTGACCAGTCCGCCGTCCCTGCCGTTGGTCACGGTCAGCGTGCCGGTGGCGGTTGCCCCCAGCGAATCCCCGCTCGCCAGCGTGGCCCTGTTGAGTTTCGCCGTCWGGCTCATCGGGAAATTCTGGTCGGCCGACAGGCCGACCCAGCCGCTCGCCTCGACCGTGCCGTCGCCCGCTTTCGCGTTCAACTGGCTGATGTCGAACCGGTCGTTGGTGAAGCGGCCCGCGAGCTTCATCTGCGTCAGCTTGGTGCCGTAATTCGAGTTGATATAGGTCAAATTGTCGCCGCGCACGATGCCGTTGAGCTGCGGCGATCCCAACCGGCCGGAGAAATCCGCCGCGACGACCACCCCGCCGGCGACCTGCTGGCCCGCCAGGCCAGAGAGCGAGAACAGCACGCCGGACGGCCCGTTATAGCGGATCCCACCCGACAGCGGCGCGGCATAGAGCCGGTCCATCCAGCTCGCGCCGCCGCCCAATGGCGCCAGCCGCGCCTGCAAGCGGCCGACCGTCGTCACCCCGCGCTTGACGAGCGCGCGCATATCCCCGCCCGCCTCGGTCAGCCGGCCGACTACCTGGATATCGACCGGCTCGGAGACGATCACCGCGCTCGATCGCGTGAAGTTCGTGATCGTCAGACGCGTATCGATATTGGGCACGTTCGCGCCCGCCGGCTGGACGTAATCCACGCTGCCGGTCGCGCTGCCGTCGATGCCGAGATCGGGGAACAGTGCATTGGCCACCGACAGGTCGAGCTTGTCGAGCCGCGCCTGCATCGACAGCCCCTTGCCATAGGAGCCGGCGATCCGGGCGCTGCCCTTGTCGAAATCGAGCTGGCTCGGGAGCAGGCGGTATTCGCCGTTCAGCGGCTCGATCTGCGCCGCGCGCGGCGTGCGGAAGCCGATCCCGTTGGCCTTGCCCGATACCGCCACCAGCCACAATTTGGGCTGGAGCCGGGCATTGATGCCCATGCTGAACGGAACGCCCGACGACCCCGCCAGCACTGCCTGGGCAGTACCGCTGCCGTTCGAATAATCGATCTTGGCGCGTGCCGCCTGGAACACCGTCGCGCCATAGCGCATGTTGCCGACCTGGATGTCGGCCAGCACGCGCGGCGCGTTCGGGTAGAGCACCACGCTGGCGCTGACGATCGCGCGACCAATGGTGAAATCCTCATTGCCCGGGATCGTCGCGTTATAGGCGCGCGCGGCGATGTCGGCGCGCTGCACCTTGCCCTCCGCGCCGAGCGTGGCGGTGCCGTTGATCCCCGATCCGGCGAATTGCAGCTTGCCCGCGAACGGTCCCGCCGCGGTCTGTTGCAGCGCACCGGTCAGGTTCATGCCCGCGAACGTACTGCCCTGGTTGACCTGGATCGCCAGCGTCTTGCCGCTGCGCACCAGCACGTTGGCGGCGAACGGCCCGTAATTGGTCGTACCCTTGGCGACGATGGCATAGCCATCGCCTTTGCCGCGGATCGTGGCTTCGAGCCCGGCGAGGCCGACGCCGACGCCCGGACGGGGCGCATGGATCACGATCACCGGTGCGGCGGCGGTCCCGGTCACGCGCGCATTGATCGGGCCGTAATCCTTCGAATGCGCGTCGCCGACAAAGGTGATCTGACCATTGGGCCGATAGCTGCCCGAGCCGCGATAGATGCTGAGGCGCGGCGCAGCCAGCTTGACGTTGGAGAAAGTGAAGACCCCGTCAGTGCCGTAGCCGATATCACTGGTGACGATCGCCTGGCCGCCGAGGAAGCTTTCCGCGCCCGAATTGAAGATGCGCCGGGTCCTGGCCGCGATCCGCCCTTTGATCCCGAATCCGCCCTTGGGCATCGACACCAATTTGGCGTCAGTGGTCAGGTCGACAATGCCGATCCCGTCGATCGTATAATTGTTGACCCGCCCCTTCAGTGCCCCGGTATAGTGCCCGCTCGGCAGATCGGCGACGACGATCGCGGTGGCGTCGATCTTGTCGGATTTGAGCTTCAGATTGTCGGACAGAAGCTTGCCGTTCGAATAAGCGAAGTCGCCGACCGCGGTGACATTGGTCAGCAACATGCCGGCAGCCGCATTCAATCCGGTGACGCGGCGGGCGCGCGCGTTGACCGGGATCAGGACATGCTTGGCATCGACCGTCGCCTTGCCCGAGGCGGTCAGCCCTTCCAGGCCGGTCCCGCTGAACGCGATCGCCGCGGCGCTGAGATTGTAGCCGATGGTCGGGGTCGCGAACGGCCCGTCGAGCGTCCAATGCGTCATCACGTCGCGCCCGGACAGATTGGGCAGCATCGCACCGGGTGTGAGCAACCGCGCGTCGATCACGAAATTGCCGAACTTGTTCTCGCCGAGATCGAGCAGTCCGCTCGCGGCCACTGCCAGCGCGTCCGACTTGAGCGTCATCCGCGTCGTCGCCTTGCGCTTCTCCAGGGTCGAGACGATGTCGACGTTCAGCCCAGGCGCGGTCAGGCGCTCGACCGGCCCTTTCAGGTACAGGCCGGGATGAGTCACGCCCTTGATCGTGAAGGTGCCGTTCTGCGCGCCGAGATCGAGATCGGCGAGCGACTGGCCGTTGAGCGCGGCGACGCCCTTCCCTTTCCACGATTTCCAGTCGCCGGCGCCGCCGATCCGGATCGCC
This sequence comes from Sphingomonas sp. P4_G3, assembly GCF_056401105.1. Classification (NCBI taxonomy): domain Bacteria; kingdom Pseudomonadati; phylum Pseudomonadota; class Alphaproteobacteria; order Sphingomonadales; family Sphingomonadaceae; genus Sphingomonas; species Sphingomonas sp. P4_G3. The sequence goes on along the minus strand of NZ_JBFUJZ010000010.1, from coordinate 44,452 downwards.
ATCGGCGCCTTGACGCCGGTCATGCTCGCGGCGACGCCGTCGGCGGGTGCGTCGAACCTGACGCGAATGCCCAACTTGTTCGCGTCGGGCTGGGCGTCGAGCACCAGCCGCAACCGATCGCCACCGGCAATTCCCGGCCCGCGTACCGCGTCGGCATTGGCGATCAGCTGCGCGCGGCGGTCGGCGATATGCGCGACGCCGTCGAGCCGGATGATATGCTGCTGTCCGGTTACCGGCGCCTTTAGCCACAGCCGGTCGACCTTCAGGCTGCCGATGTCGATGTCGATATCGGGGAGGATCGGCGTGTTGGGCGCGCTGGGCAGCAACGACGGCGAACGGTGCATTACCACGGTCGGCGCCGCCATCGAATTGACGTCGATATGGTTCCACAGGAACTGGAACGGATTCCAGTCGATCGTCGCGGTCGGCGCGGTCAGGAAAATGCCCTGGGGATCGCTGACCCTGAGGTCGAGCAATTCCATCTTGCCGTAGATCGAGCCGCGAATCCGCCCGACCTTGATGTTGAGCCCGGTCTCGGTCTTGTAGCCTTCCAGCCGCGAGACGATGAAGCGGTGGCCGGGCGCGGTATCGAGCCCGAAATAGACCATCGCGAGCAACGCCAGGATCGCGACGCAGAAAATGACCACGCCGCGTGCGAGTTGCAGCCACCAAGGCCGCTTCACCACGACGACATCGTTCTCGGGAGTCTCGACCGGGGGCGTCTCGTCGACCATCAGAAGGCCTGGCCGATCGAGATGTAGAGCGCGATCCGCGAGTCACCCTTGCGCTTGTTGAGCGGGGTCGCGACGTCGACGCGGATCGGCCCGAAATTGGTATAGAAGCGCCCGCCAATGCCCGCGCCGAATTTCCAGTCGGTGAATTTGGGCATCGAGCTGGCGTAGGAATTGCCGGCATCGATGAACGGCACGATGCCGTAATTGCCGAACCGATAGCGCGCCTCCAGCGCGAATTCGTTGACGCTGCGCCCGCCGACCGGATCGCCATTGGGATCGAACGGCCCCAGCCGCTGATAGCCATAGCCGCGCACCGACCCACCACCGCCGCCATAATAACGCCGCGACGGCGCGAGGTCATCGCGGGCAATACCCAGGATCGATCCGACTCGCCCGCGGCCGGCGATCACGATGCTGCTCGTCACCGGATAATAGACGCTCGCGTCGATCTGGGTGCGGGCATAGGGACGGATCGGCCCACGCACCGACGTTTCCGGGCTGAGCGTCAGTTTCAGGCGATAGCCCTTGGTCGGATTGAGCAGATCGTCCGACGTGTCCCACTGAATGTTGAGCGGCAGCGCGGCGATGAAATAGGTGCCGCGTTGGCGCTTGCCGGCATTGAAATTATAGACGCTCTCGTTGGTCCCGGTCAGCTCGAAGCCATAGCCATACGTGATCCGCTTCTGCCAGATCGGCGTCGAATCGTACGAGACGCGGCCGAACAGCGACAGGGTCGCGGCGTCGAAGGCGTCGTAATTGTTATGCCCCGCGCTGAGCCCGAACGACAGCGTGCGATCGCGCTGATTCCAGTTCGAGCGACGGAAAGTGACCGTCCCGCTCTGTTCCTGCGTGCCGGCGACCGCGCCGACGATGAACGCGCCTTCGGGCGGGAAAGCATTGCGCGCGGTGAAGGTGCCTTCGACCTTGATCCCCTCGCCCGTGCTGTAGCCTCCGGTCGCCGCGATCGACCGCGTCCGGCCGACCCGCTGGGTCACCGCCAGGTCGACGATCCGGGTACCGTCGGGGGCGGTCTTGCCGGTATCGACCGGCTCGACCGTCACGGTGGAGAACAGCCCCGTCGCGACCAGCGCTTTCCTGAGATCGTCGACCTTTTCGGTGTCGTAGAGCTGGCCCGGCTTGAAGCGGCGCAGGAGGCGGATGTGATCGGGCCCGAAGGCAAGCCGCCCGCTCGTGCTGACATCGCCGAAACTCGACCGCGGTCCGGTGTCGACCGGCAAGGTATAATCCCCGGTAAAGGCGGCGTCATCGAGCAGGATGTCGCGTGTGCCCAGATGCACGAACGGATAGCCGTTACGTCCCATCTCCAGCGTGACATTGGCCTCGGCGCCCTGCACGCGGACCGCATCGATCGGCTCGCCGACCTTGAGCGGCAGGTTTCTGGTGATCAGGTCGCCCGGCACCACCGGCTGCGAATCCACATTGATCGACGCGAACGTGTATTGCTTGCCCGGCACCGCGTTGATCACCACGCGGACGCGGCCGGGCTGGTTGGGGATGCTCTCGACTGAGGAGAGCGCCGTCGCGTCGTAATAACCGCGCGAATGCATCAGCCGGACCGCCAATGCCTCATCCTCGCGTCCGCGCGCTGCCACCATCGCCGCGTTGGCCGCCTTGCCGTCGCCCTTTTTCAATGACGAGAAGGTCTTGAAGTCGCTGTCGAGGCCGAGGTCGCCGAGTCCGTTGACGACCGTGTCGTACCGTATCTCCGCACTCTTGCCGCCCGGCACGTCGGCGACTTCGGTCACCGGCGTCGTATTGTAGCTGTCGAGCGTCGGCAGCGGCGCGGCGAGTTCGGGCGCGGGCTCGGGTGCCGGCGGCAGCGTTCCCGGCGGCACGTCTGGAGCCGGCGCCGGCGGCGTGACGCTGGGCGGCGCCTTGTCCGCGGTCTGCGGGGTGAACGGCGCTTCCTGCGGGATCGGCTCGAGCGGCGCGTTGATGTCGTTCGACAAAGGCGGCAGCGACTTGTCGAACTGGTCGTCGGGCACGATCGGCTTGTCGCCAAGCGGATCGCTGGTCGGGGTCGGCACCGGCTTGGGCTCGCCCGATTGCCGCGCTTGATCCTGGCTCGAAGGGTCGGCCGGCGCGCTGCTGTCGGTGCGCGCCGGCGGGTTGGTCTGTTGCGCGACCAACGCTCCGGGAACAACGGCGCACGCCGCGATAGCCAGACAACAATGCGATACAAGACGCGACACGACGGCCCCTTTTCGGGGATCGTCCTTCGCCCCCTTCGCGCCTGCCAACGCGCCACAGCCCGATCGGTTCACGCTCAATCCGCCCCGACGCCCTCGGGCGCGACTTCGCTGGCCGCCGCCTCGATGCGATCGAGCATCGCCGACAAGGCAAGACGTTCGCCGGCGTCGAGCTGCTCGAGCAGCTTGGCCTCGAGCTCGAGCGCCTTGGGCGCGACCTGCTCGTAGAGCAGCCGGCCGGTGGCGGTCAGCGCGAGCAAGTGCGATCGCCGGTCGCCTTCGTTCGGCGCGCGCGCGACCAGCCCGCGCTCGACCAAAGCCTGCGCTGCCCGGCTCACCGTCACCTTGTCCATCCGCGTCGCCACACCCAGCGCCTGCTGCGTGATCCCCGGCCCTTCCGCAATAACAGCGATCAGGCGCCATTCGGGGATGCGCAGCCCGAACAGCCGGTCATAAGCGGTCGCGATCGCCGCCGACACGCGGTTGGACACGACCGAGAGCCGGTACGGAAGGAACTGATCGAGCTTCAAATCGGCCATTGCTTTGTGACGCTAGCGTGACCCTTCTCATTCGTCACCCCGGACTTGTTCCGGGGTCCAACCTTCCCAGCGGAATTCGTTCGTTGTTGCACGTTGGATGCCGGAACAAGTCCGGCATGACGGGCTTTGGCTAGCTTTGACCTGCAAGCAAAATGCCTATATAGTTTCATCTGAAACGACTTTTCCCCCTGGAGCATGTTCCAATGACCGACGCGCACGACAATCCGATGGGCCTGGACGGGTTCGAATTCGTCGAATTCACCTCGCCCGACCCGGAAAAGATGGCCGATCTGTTCGAGAAAATGGGCTTCACCCATGTCGGCACGCACAAGTCGAAGAATGTGCGCCGCTATGCCCAGGGCGACATCAACTTCCTGCTCAACATGGACGATGCCGGCCAGGTCGCTGGCTTCCGCAACGTGCACGGCCCGAGCGCCAATGCGATGGCGTTCCGCGTCGCCGACGGCGAAAAGGCGCGCGACCTCGCGCTCGAACGCGGTGCGACCGAAGTGAAGGGCGAACACGGCCCGGGCGAACTCGACATCCCAGCGATTGAGGGCATCGGCGGCGCCAACCTCTATCTCGTCGATGCCAAGTCGAAGATCTACGAGACCGACTTCGTGCCGACCGGTGCAGGCGTCGACGATCATTCGGTCGGGCTGCACACGCTCGATCACCTGACCCACAATCTCAACCGCGGGCGGATGGATTATTGGGCGAATTATTACGAGCGGATCTTCAACTTCCGCCAGATCCGCTATTTCGACATCGAGGGTCAGTCGACTGGCCTGTTCTCCAAGGCGATGACCGCGCCCGACGACAAGATCCGCATTCCCTTGAACGAAAGCCAGGACGAGCATTCGCAGATCGAGGAATTCATCAAGGATTATAAAGGCGAAGGCATCCAGCATCTGGCGCTGGCGACCGACGACATCTTCTCGACGATCGACCAGCTGCGCGCCAACGGCATCCGGTTCCAGACCGCGCCCGACACCTATTTCGACCTGATCGACAAGCGCCTGCCCGGCCATGGCCATGACGTCGCCGAGATGCGCAAGCGCCACATCCTGATCGACGGATCGCCGGAGACCGGCGGCGGTCTGCTGCTGCAGATCTTCACCGAGAATATGGTCGGTCCGATCTTCTTCGAGATCATCCAGCGCAAGGGCAATGACGGCTTCGGCGAAGGCAATTTCAAGGCGCTGTTCGAGAGCATCGAACTCGACCAGATCCGCCGCGGCGTCGTGCCGGCGAAGGCGGAGGCTTGACACTTTAACGCCCTCGCCCCTGGAAAGGGGAGAGGGATACCGAAGCTTGGCAGCTTGCTGCCTAGCGTAGGTTGGGAGAGGGGTTGAGCGAGCCGCAGGCTCGCGCCGAGCTGCGCTCGGCACACCCCTCTCCCAGCTCCGACTAGGGCCGCGCGACAGCGCGACCCAAGTCTGCGCAACCCTCTCCCCTCGTCCCGAGGGGCGAGGGAGGAGATGGTGATGACAAACTACCAAACCGGCTTCGGCAACCATTTCGCGACCGAGGCGATCCCCGGCGCATTACCCGTCGGTCGCAATTCGCCGCAAAAGCCCGCTTTCGGCCTGTACACCGAGCAACTCTCAGGCACAGCGTTCACCGCACCGCGTCACGAAAACCGTCGCACCTGGCTCTACCGCTTGCGCCCTTCGGCCGCGCACCCTGCCTTCGTCCGCTACCAGGGCGCCAAGCGCTTCGCCCCCGGCCTGTCGAAATCCCCCCTCGCTCCCAACCGCTTGCGCTGGCGGCCGCTCGAAGAAGCGACCGACGCCGACTGGCTCGACAGTCTGACGACGATGGTCGTCGCCGGCGACGGCCCGCGCACCCAAGCGGGGGTGGCGATGCATCTCTATCACGCCACGCGCGACATGACCGACCGCGCCTTCGCCTCGGCCGATGGCGAGCTGTTGATCCTGCCCGAGCAAGGTGCGCTGCTCCTGCTGACCGAAATGGGCCGGATCGACCTCGCGCCGGGCCAGGTTGCGGTGATCCCGCGCGGCGTGCGCTTCCGCGTCGAACTGCCCGACGGACCCGCGCGCGGTTATGTCGCCGAAAATCACGGCCAGCCGTTCCGCTTGCCCGACCTCGGCCCGATCGGATCGAACGGCCTCGCCAATCCCCGCGATTTCGAGACCCCGGTCGCCTGGTTCGAAGATCGCGAAGGTGATTTCGCGCTGATCCAGAAATTCGAGGGCGCGCTATGGCAGACCGAGCTCGGCCGCAGCCCGCTCGACGTCGTCGCCTGGCACGGCAATTACGCGCCCTATCGCTACGATTTGAAGCATTTTAACACGATCAACACGGTCAGCTTCGACCATCCGGACCCGTCGATCTTCACCGTGCTGACCTCGCCCAGCGACGTGCCCGGCACCGCCAATGCCGATTTCGTCATCTTCCCGCCGCGTTGGATGGTCGCCGAGGACACGTTCCGCCCGCCCTGGTTCCACCGCAACACGATGAGCGAATGTATGGGCCTGCTCTACGGCGCCTATGACGCCAAGGCCGACGGCTTCCGCCCCGGCGCGATGTCGCTCCACAACCAGATGTCGGGCCATGGCCCCGACCTCGCCTCGTGGAAAGGTGCGAGCGAGGCCGAGCTCAAGCCGCACAAGATCGACGGCACGATGGCCTTCATGATCGAGAGCCGCTGGGTGTTCCATTGCACTGACTATGCGTTGGAAACGAGCGCGCTCGACGAGGATTACGATCAGGTCTGGTCGGGATTCCCCAAGGCGGAATTGCCCTAGCGCTAACGATCAATCGTCGTCTTCGTCGCCTTTGGTCAGAAGGGCCTTGGCCTCCTCCGCCTTGCCGGCATCGATCAAGTGCAGAGCATCAAGCGGAATGTTTTTGGCGCGCAGGCTGTGCGGGGTGAAGGCAATTGGCTGGAGCAAGGCGCGCGCAGTGGCCGCGTCGCCGTCCAGCAGGAATTGCTTGGCGAGCGCCATGCGGACATCGTCGCTCTCCGGCGCCAGAACGGCGGCGCGCATCAGGCCTTTGATCGCGCCCGGGCTGGGCTTGGTCTTGGCGCTGACGAAGCTCATATAATAGAGATATAGCGGCATGACCTGATTGGGATCGGCGCGGTTCGCCTTGAGAAACCAGGCACGGGCTGCCGTCCACACAGCAGGATCGCTGGCCTTCGCTTCGTGTGCCCGGGCGATCCCAACGCTTCCCTTCTGGAGGAGCGCCAATACCGAATTGGGATCGACCGCCAGTGCCTTGTCGGCCGCCGCGTCGGCCTTGTCGAAACGCCTCGCCACCGTCTCGATCTCGGCAAGCTGTGCCGCGACCACCGCGTCGTCCGGATAACGCTTAGCGATGCCTTGTGCGCTCTGAGCAAGACCGATGCGATACAATTTTGTCCCACCGGTCCGCATCGCGGCATAGACCGGCAGCATCGCCGCTTCCCCGGGAGTCAGCGTCGTGACGACGGCGGACACCGGTTTGCCCGGCGGGACCCGAAGCGGCGCCAGAAGCAGACTTCGTCGATAGCCGCTGAGTTCTTTGTCGAGCGCCGCCAGATCGCCGAACGCCTGTTGCGCGGCCTTGAGGCTCGGCACGCCTGCGTTCATTGCCGAGAGATAGGCGGCAAGCTGGCCACGACGCTCCGGCTTGAGCATCAGATAATGGGTCAGTAGCCATCCATACCCATAGATCAGATCGGGATTGTCGCCGTATCCGTACTGGTTCGGATCAAACAACCGCTTCAGCGACGGTTTGGAACCGTTCAGCAACCCGTCGCCACGGTAATTGGCCGGATAGCCGATGATCAGCGACCCGTCCTTTTCGAATGACGTGTTGGCATTGAATTCGGCGAAGCCTTCCTGGAACCAATAAGGATAGGCGATCGGAAAATTCGTCGACACGAAATGGTGGGTATATTCGTGCAACAGCAGCGCCTGTGAACTCCACCCTCCCGTCTTTGCCTTGCGATCGATGTTGGGAAGGTGGAGCGTCATGATGAACGAGCTGTCGGTCCGCGCCGAATAGAAGCCTGCCATGGCGGGACAGCGGCACGCAGCAAAGAACAGGCCTTCCTTGAACGCGTAGATGGCGACGGGGCGCAGATGCTGATCGGGGTTGTCGGGCACGCCGTAGAGCAGGCGCAGCGCCGCATCGAACCGCTCCAGCCGCACCGCGAAATCGCGCGCATTCTCTTCACTGTCGTCGATTGTCAGGATGAAATGATCGGTTCGCGCGTGCCGCCATTCCGCCCTCGCTGGCGACATTATCGCCAGGATGAGCCCGATCATCACGATCAGCCTGCGCATTTTCCCCCTCGAGAAACTACCCCGTTTCCGCACGATAGGCGAACAATAGCGGTCGAGGAAGGGGCGCGGCCCGCGCGGCCCTCAGGCCGGCAATACCGTCATCGCTCGCCAGCTTATTGCGATCAGCACGGCCGCGAGCACCAGCACGCCGATCATCATAGCGAGGCTGCGCCGACCGGTAATGATCATCCACAATCCATAGGTGATCGATCCAAGTCCGAACACGATCACCGCGGCGAACACGGTCAGGATCGTCTTTCCCTGCTCCGCGGTGCCGGTGAAGGTGGTGCCGCCGGTCAGGTCGCCGGGATGCGCCATTGCGGGGGCGAGCACGGTCCAGAGATAGCCCATCAGCCCGACGAGGAAGACACCGCAGGCGAGCAGCAACCAGCCCAGCGCGCGGATGGTGCGCGGCGTCCGCATCTTCCCGCCGCAATTGGGGCAAGGGTTGACGGTCCCCTCGACCTTGGTGCGGCATGACGGCGCAAGACAAGTGCTGACGGCTGGCATCGATTTCCCCCTTTTGAACCGAGCGGTAACCAGCCGGACAATCGCACGACGGCATGACGAGTCAACGCCGGGAAATCGACATTCAGCGTTTCTTGCCGCCCCCGTTCGCCGCTGACGCTGCGCGGACCAACGCCTTGAACGCTTCCTCGTCGATCGCGTCGCCCTCGTGAAAGTCGATCGCCCGGCGGACATTGCCGTCCAGGCTCGAGTTGAACAATCGCTTGGGATCGTCGAGCGCCGCGCCCTTGGCGAAGGTGGTCTTGACCGCGTTCTTGTACGTCTCGCCGGTACAGATGATCTTGTCGTTGGCGTACCAGGTCGGCACGCCGCGCCATTTCCATTCCTCGACGATATCGGGTTCGGCGTCGCGGATCAGGGCGCGGACCCGCGCCAGAGTCGTGCCGCGCCAGTCGCCCAGCGACGCGATCCGGTCGTCGATCAATTCGGACGGCGACTTCGCGTCGGCTTCGGTCGTGGTCATCGTTCTTCCTTTTCGATCGCTCAGGCGGCATCGCGTGCGGGCGACGCCGTGCGACCCTTCGCCAGATAGGGTAGCGCGAACATGTAGAGGCCGGTTATCATCAACAGGATCAGCGGGGACAAGGCCGTCAGCCCGACCCATGTCGCCTGGCGGCCCAGCACGAGCATGACCGTATTGAAGATCACCGCCACCACGAAGACGATCGACGTCCAGCGGTGAAACTGGCGGATAGCCGAATTCCCGTTCATCCCTTCCTCCCTGATATGCTCGAAAAAACGTGGCGATCAGTCGATCCGGGCCACGACCTCGTCCAGATTGGCGAGGAATTTCTGCCAGCCGAACTTGGCGCCGGCGAAGGCCTGCTGCTGATCGGGCCGAAAGCCCGCCTGCTCCATCCGAACATGCGTGCCGGCGGCCGACGGCGTCAGCGTCCAGGTGACCACGCTCTCCAGCCCCATCGCATCCCAGCTATAGGCGAGTGCCCGCTGCGGCTCGACCTCGAGCACCTTGCAATCGACCGATCCCCAATCGCCGGTCAGCGTGAAGCGATGATCGACCGTCGGCACGAAATCGTTCTTCATCAGCCATTCCGCGATCAGATGCGGCTGGGTCAGCGCGCGCCAGAGCTTGTCGGGCGCATGCGCGAACTCGCGTTCGATCACCACGGAACGGGTTTCGGTCGAAGTCGTCGTCATTGGTCCATCCTCTTGAGCAAATCATCGAGATCGTCGAACCGGCTTTCCCAGAATTCGGTCATCTGGCTGGTCCAGTCGACCAGTGGCGCGAGCGCCTGTCGCCGCGCGGTATAATGGGTCTGGCGCCCCTCATGCCGATCGAGCACCAGGCCGGCCTTTTTCAGCACGCCGAGATGCTTGGACACCGCCGGCTGCGAGACACCTGCCATCGCGGTCAGTCCGCCGACCGTCTGCTCGCCGCCACGACACAGCCGCTCGAAAATCCCGCGACGCGTGGGATCCGCCAGGGCGCTGAAAATGACGTCGTGTTGGGTCGACATGAAACGTATAACTCTCCGGCTATGGATGCAACCCATAACCGCGAGGTTATATATCAGTCAAGAGGTGACGTGCAGCCGATCGCGCGCCCGAAATAATGCGCCGACGATGCAGGCAGCGAACAGCGCGCCCTCCACGCCCCCGGTCACGACTTGTGTGGCCAAACCGAAGTCGTGATCGCCCACCAATATGCCCAGCTGGCCGAGCCGCAAGTGCGAGCCGGGAAAGGTTCGCGCCAGCAGGTCCAGGCTGCCGCCCATCAGCCTCCCGCCCAATAGCGGCACCAGCACGCCACCCACCGCTCCGACCAGACCGGCGATAGCGATCCTGCGCCGCGTTGAAGCCGCTCGTTGCCGGCCGGCCAGCCACGCGCCCAGCCCCACCGCGCCACCGAGCAATAACCCCTCCGGCGCGCCGGTGATACCGCCCGGCGATCGGCCGAGCAGCAAGCTGAACGCATCGAGGCCAAGCAGCTTGACGATTCCCCCGATAGCCATGCCGCCAAGCGCGCCGCCGACGATGGTCGACCAACCGCGCCGAGCGAAACCGGCCACGGCAATCCCGAAGCTCACGCCGGCGCCGCCGACCAGCGCCACGACGATAGTCAGCCACAGCAGCACGAACAGCACCGACGCCCCGCCCCCGGACTCGAGCGGCTGCGATGCGGCGACGAAGCCGTAGAACAGTCCGCCGATCGCGCCGGCGATGCCCGCCCCGATCGTTCCTGCGCCGCCGAGCAACACGACCTCGCGCCAGGAATAGGAAGAGGTCGGCGATATCGGGGTCGCCGCTATCGGCTCGATGCTCGCCTGCTCTACCCAGTCGACCGGCGCGACGAAGCGATAGCCGTGCTTGGGGATGGTTTCGATGAACCGCGGATTGGCCGCGTCATCGCCGAGTTGGCGCCGCAGCGTCTTGACGCATTGGGTCAGGGCTTCGTCGGTGATCGGCACGTCGCGCCACACCTCATCCAGGAAGCGATCCTTGGTGACGAGCTTGCCGCTTTCCCGCAGCAACAGGACGAGCGCATCGAAATAGCGTGCGTTGAGCTCGACCACGGCACCATCGCGCATCAGCCGGCGCTGGGCCGGGTCGAGCTCGAAACCGTCGAAGCGAAAGCTGCCGGACGCCATTTTTCAGCGAAACCTCAGGAGTTGCTCATGCCGCTCACCGGCGAGTCCGTCAGGATGACGCCACATTCAAGCATGGAGGCGACGTGATGGCAAAGGCGATTGAACGCGGACCTGGCGTGAACCCCTGGAGGGTAGCAGGCTGGAGTCTTGCCGCGCTGTTGCTGCTGTTGCCGCTGGTGGCGATGCAATTCACGCGCGAGGTCAACTGGACGCCGTTCGACTTCGCGTTCGCCGCGATGATGATCGGTGGAGTCGGCATCGCGTTCGAATTGACGGTCAGAGCCACGCGCAACAATGCGTATCGCAGCGGTGTCGCGATCGCGCTGGCCGCGGCGTTCCTGCTCATCTGGATCAACGGCGCGGTCGGTATCATCGGCGACGAGGATAACCCGCTCAACCTGCTCTATATCGGCGTCATCGCCATCGCCTTCGGCGGCATGGCCTGGACGCGCTTCCGGGCGAGAGGCGCGGCACGCGCGATGACCTCGGCGGCGATCGCCAATGCCACGGTCGGACTGGTCGCGATCGTGGCGGGGCGCAACGACCCGCCCGGCATCGTCGGGCTGATCCTGCTGAACGGCTTTTTCGTCCTGCTGTTCCTGGGGGCATCGCGGTTGTTCGGCATCGCGGCGGCAAGCGGCGCTACGCCGAATGAGCCTGATCCGAGCGCTAACGGTCGGTAATTGCGCCGGCTCGGAGCGTCGGGCGATCTAGCATTGCAGGTGCCCGCACCAGTTCGATGGGTACGGTAGATGCCTAGGACGCCGGCGCAGCTCCGATCTGTTGCATAAGGCCCAAAAGGTCCGGCTGACCACGCTCCTCGACGATCTTGCCGTTGGAAACGCGGTAAAAATTCACAGCCTGGACAGCGATCGACTTCCCGGTGGCGGGAACGCCGAAAAAAACGCCTTGGTGCGTTCCCCGCATGGTGAAGCGCGCTGCGATCCGAGTACTGCCGGCTCCGAGCTTGTCTTCTTCGGCAATCGTCTCCTCCAGCGTCCACTGGATGTCGGGGAAACCACCGCGCATCATGCCGATGATGGCAAGATAGCCCGCAAGGCCTTGCATGGGCTCACTCTGGTTCGGGACGTGGAAGATTGCCTCATCGGCGATCAGCTCATTCCCGAGCGTTTCGTCGGCCGTATTGATGAACTCGACAAAGCGCCGCATGAATGTGTTGGCAATGATAGACATGATCGTCTCCGCGCTAGACACCGTTTGGCTGATCGCTTGCAGGTCGAGGCAAACGTCCGCGCTCACCTTCGCGGCAAGGGCGTCACTTCTGACGGCTCTCCCTTGAGGAAGCAACGTAATCGGGCAAGGAAGGGCGATGAAGTTCACTGAATATGCGGCCCGCGATGCCGTCGGCCTGGCGGAGCTGATCCGGCATGGTGAGGTCTCGCCGCTCGAGGTCGTGGACGCCGCGATCGAGGGCATCGAACTTTATGATCGCGAGATCAACGCCGTCGTCTATCGCGCATTCGATGAGGCGCGGGCGGCGGCGGAAGGGCCGCTGCCGGAAGGTCCGTTCACGGGCGTTCCCTTCCTGGTGAAAGACTTGCTGCTGCAGGTCGCGGGCTGGCCGCGTACGTCGGGCAGCCGCTATGCGGCGAATGCGGGCTTCGCGGATGCCCAGGACAGCGGCCTGATGCGCCGCTACCGAGCGAGCGGGGTCGTCCCCCTGGGTAAGACCAACCTTTCGGAGTTCGGGATCGCCGGCACGACCGAAGGAGCATTGTTCGGGCCGTGTCGAAACCCATGGGACCTTGGGCACATCGTCGGCGGATCGTCGGGCGGTTCGGCGGCAGCGGTGGCGTGCGGCATGGTGCCGATGGCGCATGGCGGCGATGGCCTTGGCTCGATCCGGATTCCCGCTTCATGCTGCGGCCTGGTCGGGCTGAAGGTGACGCGCGACCGCAATCCGGATCTGCCCGACGGCTACGATTTCGCCCAAGGCAATGTCGTAGAGCACGTGATCACCCGCACTGTCCGCGATACCGCGGTGATGCTCGACGTGACCGGCAATCCGGAACCGGGGTCGCCCTATGCCATCCCGTCGAAGGAACGGCCCTATGCGGACGAAGTCGGGCGCGATCCGGGACGGCTCCGCATCGCGTGGTCGGGCGGGACGCCGCTCGGGCGCGCGATTCATCCCGACGTGCAAGCAGTGCTCGAGGATATTGCGCGATTGCTCGACGGGCTCGGCCATCACGTGGAGGAGCGCGCGCTCGGCACCAATACGCTGAGCGACTATGTCGCCAATCTGCCGCTTGCCGGCGCGAATTTCGCCGCCGGCATGAAACGGATGATCGAGGCGATTGGGCGCGAGCCGGCAGCGGACGAGCTGGAACCGCTGACCTGGGCAGTGCTCAACGGCGCGCGCTCGGTGTCGGGTGTCGACGCGCTCTACAGCGCGCAGGAACGCCGGATGCGAGCCCGAGCGACGCTTCGCTTTTTCGAGGATTGGGACGTGTTCCTTTGCCCGGTGATGGGAACCCCACCGCCCAAGATCGGCTATCTCGATCCGATCAACGTGTCGGCGGCGGACATCCAGACGCGAAATGGCGAGGTCTATCCCTTCGCCGCCCCGTTCAACTTCACTGGTCAGCCCTCAATCTCGCTGCCGCTCGGCCAATCGCGTGAGGGTTTGCCGATCGGAATGATGTTCTCGGCGCGCTACGCCGACGAAGCGACACTGATCCGACTTGCGGCCCAGCTCGAACAAGCCTGCCCGTGGCATGACAAGCGACCGAAGCTCGGCGGGTGGGTAAACGGCGAGCAAACTTGACCGCCCATTCTCGGGGGCGCCGTTTATGGCTCCCGACCTAATCCTCGATCAGCTTCATCAGCCGCCGTTCGATCGGCGCCAGCACCGGGCCGAGTTCATGGCCGCGCTTCACTACCTGGCCATGTTCGGCGATCAGCGCCCACATCCCCTGGCGATTGCGCAGATCGGGGCGTTTCTCGATCCTGAATTCGGGGCGCTCGGCGGTGCGGCGGAACGCGGCGAACACCGCCGCGGCGTGGCCGAGCTCGATCGCATAATCGCGCCAATGCCCGGCGGCGACCATGCGGCCGTAGAGATCGAGGATCCGGGTGAGCTCGAGTCGCTCGAAGCCGATCTGGCTCGGTTGGCGGCCGGATAGCGGAAACGGCGTGACCGTCCCCATCAGGCCCGGTCACGCTCCGGCAGCTGGGTGGGCTCATGTTCGGCGAGCAAGGCGTCGAGCCGCTTGCGCAATGTCTCGATCTCGCAGCGAAGCAATTCCACTTTCTGCGTCTGCGGATCGAACATCTCGCTGCACGGCGTGCCGTAGGCGAGGAACGGCTTTTCGCCCTTCCCTTCGACCATCGTCGGCCGCGCCGGGATGCCGACCATCACCGCGCCCTCGGGTACGTCGCGCGTGACGACTGCATTGGCGCCGATCCGCGCGCCGACCGCGACCGTCACCGGCCCCAGCACCTGGGCGCCCGACCCGATGATGACATTGTCCTGGATCGTCGGGTGGCGCTTGCCAGCGACGCCGTCAGCCGGATTGGTCCCGCCGAGCGTGACGCATTGATAGATCGTGACATTGTCGCCGATCACCGCCGTCTCGCCGATCACGGTGAAGCCGTGATCGATGAAGAAGAACTTGCCGATCTTGGCACCCGGATGGATGTCGATCGCGGTGAAGAAGCGCGCGATATGGTTCACCCAGCGCGCCAGGAAAAACAGCCGCGCATCGTATAAGGCATGTGCGATACGGTGATAACCGAGCGCCCAAACGCCCGGATAAAGCAGGATTTCCACGTTCGATCGTGGCGCTGGGTCGCGCGCCCGAATCGAGTCGAGATAAGCCCTGAGGCCAGCAAGCATTGGCGCGTCCCCTTCGCCGATTTCGCTATATCTAGGACGCCCGGCTGACGATTTCCATAACCGCCCTGTCGCAACTTCGTCGGAGAAAAGCCCATCTTTGTTGTAGGAATTAGGTTCGCGCGTCATGCAACGGACAGGGCCCCGGGGAGTTTGCGCTGTTGATGGTCGATGTTTCGCTGGCCTCGATCGAGGCGATCCTGCCGTTCATCGCGATCGGGTTCGCCGCACAATTGGTCGATGGCGCGCTGGGCATGGCGTTCGGCCTGATCAACTCGACATTGTTGATCAGCGTGATGGGCCTGCCGCCGCGCGTTGCCTCGGCCAGCGTCCATGCGGTCGAGACCTTCACTACCGCGGCGTCCGGCATCAGCCATGTCCTGCACCGCAACGTGAACTGGCGGCTGTTCGCGCGGCTGGTGATCCCCGGCATGATCGGCGGCGTGCTTGGCGCCTATGTGTTGTCGTCGGTCGACGCCTCGATCGCGCGGCCGTTCGTGATGGCCTATCTGAGCGCGATCGGCCTTTATCTGCTGTTTCGCGCCTGGCGCGGTCGGGTCGAACCGAGGACGCCCAAGGTGATCGAACCGCTCGGGCTGGTCGGCGGCTTTCTCGACGCGGCGGGTGGCGGCGGCTGGGGTCCGGTGGTGACGAGCAACCTGCTGGTGCAAGGCGCCTCGCCGCGCGAGACGATCGGCACGGTCAACACCGTGGAATTCTTCCTGACGACGACGATCTCCGCGACGTTCATCTTCACCTTGGGATTCGCCGCTTTCACCCTGCAGACCTTGGGTCTCCTGATCGGCGGGCTGCTCGCGGCGCCGCTGGGCGGGTGGCTGGCCAAGAAGGTGCCGGCGCGTCCGCTGATGGCGATGGTCGGCGTGCTGCTGACGCTGACCAGCGCGTTCTCGATCTATCAGGCCCTGGCGCGGTAGCGCTCTTAGACGTCGAACATCTGCGGGGCGCTGTCGATGACGCGGCGCGTGACCTTTTCCAGCGCGGCATTGAGCGCCACCCGCTCCGCGTCGCTCAGATCGGTGAGCCATTGCTCATAGAATTTGCCCCGCGCTCCGCGGATGGCGGCGTGGACCGACTTGCCCGCTTCGGTCAGCGACACCAGGCTGCTCTTGCGATTGCGCGGATTGGCCTCGCGCTGGACGAAGCCGCGCTGCTCGAGTGACGCGACGGCCCGGCTCACTTCGGCCCGGTCCGAATAGGCGACGCTGGCCACTTCCGCGGCGCTGCACTTCCCGATCATTTCGACATGCGTCAGCACCCGCCATTCGGCGAGAGAAAGCTGTGCCGTATCCCGGACATGCTGCGCCGTAACCCGATCGATCATCTTGCTGAGCAAAAGGATGCGATAGGGAATGTGCGAGGGGCCGAATTCGAACGATGGTCGGCTGGACTTCGCCTCCGTCGGTGGTTCGGTACGGATGATCTTCTGCTGCATCGCGATTTTGTAGCCGCCAGAATCGCTATTGTCTTCTCGCCGTGAGGTATCGCGCCTGATCGTTGACAAATCAACAAATGCGGCGTTTATCCGCTGTCCATGAGCGGACACCATCCTTTCGCGCCGGGGCTCGACTACGCCTTCACCATCTCGATCACGCTGTCGAAGCCCTATTGGATCAAACCCGGCGCGCGCGGCGACACGCGCGCAGCAATCTACGCAGCAGAGGGCACGGTTGAAGGGCCGCGGCTCAATGGTCGCGTGGTCCCCATGTCGGGCGGCGATTTCCCGCTGTCGCGGCCGAACGGCGTGATCGATTTCGACGCCCGTTACCTGCTCGAGGCCGACGATGGCGCGATCATCTATCTCGAAAATCGCGGGTTTCGCTGGGCGCGAAGCCCCGAGATCGCCGAGAAGATGCGTCGCAACGAGCCGGTGTCGTTCGACGATTATTATATGCGCGTCACCCCGCGCTTCGACGCGCCGGCGGGTCCGCATGAATGGATGTCGCAGCACGTGTTCGTCGGCGTGGCGGAAAAGGTGCCGAACGCCAACCGGATCCATTATTTCGTCGTCTTGTAGGGAGGCAATGTGCGTTTTCGGCCGCTGATGCGCGCGGGGAGCGACCCTTTCGGTCACCCCACCAAGCCGCCTTTGCCGCCGGCCGACTTCTCCTGCCGGACCGAACGCGGCCTGACGATCGAGCGCAATTGCCGCATCCGCTTGCGCGACGGCGTGGAAATCTTCGCCGATCTCTATCGCCCCGAGGGCGCGACGACGAACGTGCCGCTGCTCTTGGCCTGGGGCCCTTACGGCAAGCATGCGCTGACCAACCGCGTCTTCTGGCCGCGCTCCGGCGTGGACCCGGAATGGCTGTCGGAGCTGACCCCGTTCGAGGGCCCCGACCCCGTCTGGTGGGGTCGGCACGGTTATGGCGTGGCGGTGGTCGACCCGCGCGGCGCCTGGCTGTCGGAGGGCGATTTCCACCACAATGGCATCCAGGAGGCGGAG
The DNA here is from genome assembly GCF_056401105.1 of Sphingomonas sp. P4_G3. Classification (NCBI taxonomy): domain Bacteria; kingdom Pseudomonadati; phylum Pseudomonadota; class Alphaproteobacteria; order Sphingomonadales; family Sphingomonadaceae; genus Sphingomonas; species Sphingomonas sp. P4_G3. The sequence goes on along the minus strand of NZ_JBFUJZ010000010.1, from coordinate 27,214 downwards.
GATTGCGCCGACGCGATCGAGTGGCTCGGCCGATTGGCCTGGTCGAACGGACGGGTCGGGATGACCGGCGTGTCCTATCTCGCCAACATCCAATATCTGGTCGCGCCATTACGCCCCGGGCCGCTCGCCGCGCTCAATCCGTGGGAAGGCTTTTCGGACTGGTATCGCGAATTCGCCTATCATGGCGGCATATTGGAGACGAGCTTCCTGCGGCGCGCCTGCGACAATATCCAATGGTCGCTCCATCGCACCGAGGATAGCTGGGCCAATATCATCGCCCACCCGCTGATCGACGATTATTGGAGGTCGAAGGAGCTCGACCTGGAGGCGATATGCCAGCCGGCTTATGTCGTCGCCAGCTGGTCCGATCAGGGGCTGCATTTGCGCGGCACGATCGAGGCGTGGCGCCGGATGGGATCGGCCGAGAAATGGCTCGACATCCATGGCCAGAAGAAATGGGCGCATTATTACCGGCCCGAGAGCCGCGCGCGCCAGCTCGCCTTTTTCGACCATTATATGCGCGACCGGCCCACGTCCCTCGCCGCCTGGCCGAAAGTGCGGATCGAGGTGCGCGAACGGCATGGCGTGGCCGAGGAGCGCGCGGAGAATGAATGGCCGCTCGCGCGCACCGACTATCGCCGGCTCGCGCTCGACGCGGCGAGCGGTACGATGGACGACGATGCGCCGAGCGAAAGCGAGGTCCGGTATCCGGCGTCCGACGGACGCATCTGCTTCGACCATCTTTTCGCCGAAGCGACCGAGATCACCGGCCATGCCAGCCTGAAGCTGTGGGTCGAAGCGGTCGGGAGCGACGACATGGACCTGTTCGTCGCCCTGCAGAAGATCGACGCGGCGGGCGAGCCCGTCGGCTTCACTTTCTACGCCTTCTATGAAAACGGTCCCGTGGCGCTTGGCTGGCTGCGCGCCAGTCACCGGGCGCTCGACCCCGAGCGTTCGCGCCCGGAACGGCCGGTCCATCGACACACCAGCGAAGACCGGCTCGCGCCCGGCGACTGCGTGCCGGTGGAGATCGAGATCTGGCCGTTCTCGGCTCGCTTCGCGGCGGGCGAGACATTGCGGTTGATCGTCGCGGGGGCGGACATCTATCCTAAGGAGGAAGGCGCGATGCTGCCTTTCCCACTGCACCAGCAGACGCGCAATGCCGGCACGCATATCATCCGTACCGGCGGCGCCTTCGATTCCGCGATCCTGCTTCCCATCATCCCATCAAAGGACGCACCCCAATGACCGCCGCGGACTGCACGCTCGAGCATGTTTTCGACATCGAAGTCCTGTTTGGCGCCGACCGGCATATCTTCGGTCCGCTGCCCGGCGGCGGCAGCCAGAGCTATACGTCCGCGATCGGCGGCACGATCAGCGGACCGCGCCTGTCGGGCCGCGTGGTTCCACACAGCGGTGCCGATTATGCCCTGGTCCGCGACGACGGCACGGTCGAACTGAGCGCGCATTACATGCTGGAGGCGGATGACGGCACGAGCATCTACATCCAGAATCGCGGCTACCTCGTGCGCGCCGCCGCCGGCAGCACCCAGCCATCCTATTTCCGCCTGACGCCCTATTTCCGGGTGCCCGCAGGACCGCACGACTGGCTTTCGCGCACCGTGATCGTCGGCGGAGGCGAACGGCGGACAGCACCCGATCGGTCGCTCTTCCGCTATTACGCGCTGGTGTGACGGGATGAAGCGGCGCGCGGCTGACCACTATCGCCCGCACGATTTCACGCGCGCGACGCGGAGGCTCCGGGGTATCTTCCGCCGATGAGCTCGACCGGACCCACGGCACCGCGCGGTGCGGCCGACAGGCTTGCCTATCTGCTCAAGCTCGTCGCCGCGGGACCGCCTCAGTTCACGCTAGGCGAACTGGCGGCCGGCGCCGCCCTGCCGGCAAGCTCGGTTCATCGCCTGCTTCAGGCGCTGGTACGATCGGGTCTGGTCGAGCGCGGCCATGGCCAATCCTACCGCCCCGGGCGCGAACTGCATCGCCTGGCCTCGCAGCTCGTGGCGCGGTTCGATCTCGTCCGTTGCGCGTCGCCGCTGCTGGAGGAGCTGGTGACCCAATGGCACGAGACGGCGGTCTTGTGCACCTACAGCCCGTCGGTGCGCGCCGCGATCATCGCCGATGTGGTGATGACCCCTCACCCGCTGCGCTTCGCGGTCGAGCGCGGGCTTGAGGTTCAATTGCCTTGGGGATCGCTTGGCCACGCCATTCTCGCCTTCCTGCCATATGGCGACGCGGAAGCGATCATGCGCGAGGCCAAGGTCGGACCGTTGAGCGGCCGCCCGCGATCGTCGCGCCCGGAGATCGAGGCGGAGCTGCAGCAGATCCGCGAACGGGGCTTCGCCCGCTATTTCGATCCACGCTATGACATCGCCGGTATCGCGGCGCCCGTGTTCGGCGCCTTTGGCGAGATTTTGGGATGTCTCGGCGTGACCATGCCGTCGAAGCGATACCAGCTCCATCTCGAAGACGATCTCGCCACGGCAGTGCGCGCATCCGCCGAGACCCTGAGCTCAATGGCTGCGATCTCGCACAGCTGATCACGCATCTTCCGTATTCCGGAATTGAGCTTCCGGAATTTGGAATTGCCTTGACAGTTGATTGTTCAACATGTCCATCTCCGCTTCGGCGATGCCGCAAAGGCACGCGACGAACCCTAGGGGGGATGCACTATGGCAATTCGATTGACTGCGCTCCGTGCGGCTACTTCGATCCTCGCGCTTGCCGGCTCCATGTCCGTCGCAGCACCCGCGCTGGCCCAAGACACACCGGACGCCAGCGCACAGGATCAAAAGGACAGCCAGGCGCCGTCCAAGGACGACATCGTCGTGACCGCGCAATTCCGGTCCCAGCGGTTGCAGGATGCGCCGCTGGCGATCACCGCGGTGTCGGGAGCCATGCTCGAAGCGCGCGGCCAGACCAGCATCGCCGATATCGGCAACCAGGCGCCCAACGTCACGCTGCGCCAGGCGCCGGCAACCTATGGCCCGGCGGTCGTCGCCTATATCCGCGGCGTCGGACAACGCGACACCAGCTTTGCGCTCGAACCTGGCGTCGGCCTCTATATCGATGACGTCTATCTGCCAACGTTGCACGGTTCGTTGCTCGACCTCATCGATCTAGATCGCGTCGAGATCCTGCGCGGCCCGCAGGGTACGCTTGCCGGGCAGAATTCGATCGGCGGGGCGATCAAGCTCTATTCGAAGAAGCCGGACGGCAAAGGCGGCGGCTATGTCCAGGCGACCTATGGCGCCTATAATCGGGTCGAGCTGCGCGGCGCCGCCAACTTCACCATCCTGCCGGATCTGTTCGCGCGCGTGTCGGGCACGGCGGTCCACAAGGACGGTTATATCACGCGCTACGATTATGCCTGTACGCATCCTGGCACGGCGATTCCGTCGACATTGGTCAATTCCCAGTCGTGCAAGCTGGGGACCGAGGGCGGCAAGGACTATGTCGCGGGGCGCCTAGCCTTGCGGTATGAGCCGAGCAGCAACGTGACTCTCGATGTCGTGGCCGACGTCACGCGGGACGACAGCGAGGCGGGGCCGACGACCCTGCTTTATGTCGGGCAGAACGCCAATCCCGGCGTCGCCAACACCGGATCGGCGACGACGGGGACATCGGTTCCCGCGTATACGCTCAATGGCGTGCGATACGGCACCTCCACCGGATCGCAATTCATCAGCTATTCGCCGTTCGGCAATTATGCGCAGGATACATTCAGTTCCAGTCCGTACGTAAGTTACGAAAATTACATGGAACTCAAGCCGCGCGACGGATCGGCGCCGTGGTCCGCCCCGATCAAATCGGCGATCAATTCCTGGGGTGTTTCAGGAAATCTGAAAGTCGATCTGTCGCCCGATTTCAGCATCACGTCGATCACCGCCTATCGCAAATTCGATGGCGTCTACTCTTCGGCCGATGGGTCGCCCTTCTCGCCGACCTTGCAGGCGAGCCAGATCTACAATCGCCAGTTCAGCCAGGAGCTCAGGCTCAACGGCAATATCGGCTCGGCGTTCAACTTCACCGTCGGCGGCTATTATCTGCACAAGCGCAGCCAGAACATCACGCGCGTCACCCTCACGACGCTCAACTTCATCGAGAACAACAAGATCCCGGCGACCACCAAAGCCGTGTTCGCCAATGGCGATTGGGAACCCCTCAAGAACCTGCATCTGGTCGGCGGCATCCGATATACCGACATGACCAAGAGCTTCATTTACGGGCGCAAAGGCATTCCCGGATCCTCGACGGGAGGGGCGACGCCGCCGTCGATCGCTTCGCTCGACGGCCTGGTCGGGACATTCAAAGGCAATCGCGTCGATTGGCGCGCCGTGCTCCAATATCGCTGGTCGGACGAGATCATGACCTACGCCCAGGTTTCGACCGGCTTCAAGAGCGGTGGCGTCAATCCGCGGCCGTTCTTCCCTGCCCAGGCGCTGGCGTTCGGACCCGAGACGCTGACCGCGTATGAGGCGGGATTCAAGAGCGACCTGTTCGACCGTCACGTACGGCTGAACGTCAGCGCCTTCCTCAACAAATACAATGATATCCTCGTTACCGTCGCGAGTTGCCCGCTGCCGGGCGTACCGGCGGCGCCGTGCGCGCTTCCGCTCAACGCCGGCAAGGCGGACGTGAAAGGCGCGGAGGCCGAATTGACGCTGCGCCCGGTCGAGGGCTTCACCATCGATGCGTCGCTTGCCTATCTCTACTTCAAATACACCTCGATCTCGGCGACCGCCGCGACCTCCGGCATCGGCATCGAGGACAAGGGGCAATATATCTCGCCCTGGCAATGGAGCCTGGGCGTGCAATATGATTTCGAGTTCGCCAGTGGCGCCAAGCTGACGCCGCGGATCGACGTCGATCACCAGGATTCGTTCAATCGCAACGCGAACAATGTCGACGCCGTGACTGGCGGCAAGGACATCTTCGGCGAAGTGAAAGGACGCACGCTCGTCAATGCGAGGCTCACCTTCCGGACGCCGAAGGACGATTGGTCGCTCGCGATCGAGGGCCGCAACCTCACCAATAAACTCTATTATACCGATATTTTCGACAATCGCGGGTCCACCAATTCGATCCAGGGTTCACCGGGCGAACCGCGGACATGGGCCGTCACCCTAAAACGGAAATTCTGAGCCGCGGCGAAACAGCCCTGCCACCACCCGCTCGCCTCGATTCCGAATCCAGTGGAGTTTGCCATGGTCTCTCAGCCCAACCCCATCGCCACCGCAGCGCCAAGCGGGCCGATCGTCGCGGGGCTGCCCATGCCCGATTTCCGCCGGATCGGCGTGAAGCCGATTTCGGGCGCGTGCGGATGCGAGATCAGCGGCGTCGACCTGCGCCAACCGCTCGACGACGAAACGCTCGCCGAGGTGATGAAGGCGTTCGAGCATTTTCTGGTGATCCTGTTCCGCGACCAGGATCTGACGCCCGAGCAGCACAAGCATTTTTCCCGCTATTTCGGCGAGATCACCGAACTGCCCCAGGCGCCGATCTATGACGGGCATCGCGACATGCAGGAGGTGCGCCGCGAAGCGCACGAGCCCGAAAATGTCGTGCCGTCGTTCGAGCATTTCCACACCGACAGCCCGTTCCTGCTTCAGCCGCCCAAATGCGTCGTCATGCGCGCGCTGGAAGTGCCGCAATGGGGTGGCGATACGGCATTCTCGAACGCCTATCTCGTCTACGAACATATGTCCGATGGGCTGAAGGCGCTGCTCGACGGCCTTCAGGTGGTCTATTCGGGCAAGGATATCTGGGCAAAGAATGCCAAGCTGGCTCCCGACAAGCGGCTGCGCCTGCGCGAGAGCCATGATTTCACCGAGGACGAGCTCGAAAATGTCCATCCCGCGGTGCGCGTCCATCCCGTGACGGGGCGCAAGGCGCTGTTCGCGACGACCGCTTACTTCAAGCGTTTCGTCGGATGGAGCGAGGAGGAAAGCCGGGCCTTGCTCGCCTATCTGCAGAGCCTGGCCCAGCACCTCCATTATCATTGCCGCGTGAAATGGGAGAAAGACACGCTGATCGTGTGGGACAATCGCTTCACGCTCCACCGCGGCGTGCATGATTTCAAATATGAGCGGCGGCATCTGGTCCGCACCACCGTGATCGGTGAGCGGCCCCTTGGTCCATCGGACCTCGAGCGATCATGAAGGTCAGCGCGGCGATCGCGGAAATACTCGCGCGCGAAGGGATCGACGTCATCTTCGGCTATCCGCGCAATGCCGTGCTCGAACAGGCGGCGGCGATCGGCATCCGCCCGATCATCGTCCGCCAGGAGCGCACCGGCGTGCACATGGCCGACGCGCTGTCGCGGCTCTCCCGCGGACGGCGGATGGGCGTGTTCGCGATGCAGCACGGGCCCGGCACCGAAAACGCCTATGGCGGCGTCGCCCAGGCCTATTCGGAAAGCGTGCCGATATTGGTGCTGCCGCAAGGCTATACGCGGCGGCTGGCGCACGTGCCCGACAATTACAACGCCAGCATCTCGATGCGCGACATCACCAAGACCTGCGAGCCGATCCTGCGCGCCGAGGATACGCCCGCAATCCTGCGCCGCGCGTTCACCGCGCTGCGCAACGGCCGGCTTCGCCCAGCGCTCGTCGAAATGCCGTGGGACGTGCTCGACGAGGAACTCCCCGAACCGCTCGATTACACGCCGGTCGTCACCACCCGCAGCGCGCCCGATCCGGAAGCAATTGCCCGGGTGGCGGATCGCCTGGTCGCGGCAAAGCGGCTGGTCATCCATGCCGGGCAAGGCGTGCATTGGGCCGAAGCCTATGCCGAATTGCGCATGCTCGCCGAATTGCTCGGCGCGCCGGTGTCGACCAGTCTGGAAGGCAAGAGCGCGTTCGACGAGACGCATCCGCTAGCGCTCGGCTCCGGCGGCGCGGCCATTCCGGGACAGCTCCGCCATTTCCTCGACCGCGCCGACCTGATCCTCGGCATCGGCTGCAGCCTGTCCGAAACCGCCTTCGGCGTGGCGATGCCGGCAGGTGCGGCGATCGTTCACGCAACGCTCGATCCCGCCGACATCAACAAGAGCGTGCCCTGTATCGACGCGCTCATCGGCGATGCGAAACTGACGCTCGCGATGCTGGTCGCGGCCTGTCGCGACCGGCTGGACGGCTCGCGCGATCCCGGCCCGGCCGCCCGCGAGATCGCCGAGGTCGAAGCCCAATGGCTCGCCCAATGGCTGCCGCTGCTCGAAAGCGACGATACCCCGCTCAGCCCCTATCGCGTCCTGTGGGACCTGCAGCGCACCGTCGATGTCGCCAATACGATCATCACGCATGATGCGGGGTCGCCGCGCGATCAGCTCTCGCCTTTCTGGACGACGACGTCGCCGCTCAGTTATATTGGCTGGGGCAAGACCACCCAGCTCGGCTACGGCCTCGGCCTGGCGATGGGGGCGAAGCTCGCCTGTCCGGACAAGCTATGCATCAACGTCTGGGGCGATGCCGCGATCGGGTTCACCGGCATGGATTTCGAGACGGCGGCGCGCGAGCGGCTGCCGATCCTGTCGATCCTGCTCAACAATTCGGCGATGGCGATCGAGCTGCCGATCATGCCTGTCGCCACCGAGCGCTTTCGCGCGACCGACATTTCGGGAAATTATGCCGATTTCGCGCGTGCGCTGGGCGGTTATGGCGAACGCGTCACCTCGCCCGACGAGATCGTCCCGGCCATCCGGCGCGGGATCGCGGCGACCGAAGCCGGGCAGCCGGCGCTGCTCGAATTCATCACCGCACAGGAAACACGGGCATCGCGCTTATGAGCAATTCCGGCGAGACGCGGCGCTGGCCCTGGTCGGCGACCTGGCCGTTATTCGTCCTGACGCTGGTTTCGGTGTCGAACTATCTCGACCGTTCGCTGCTCGGGCTAGCGCTTCCCGCGATAAAGCGCGAACTGGGGTCGTCCGACACCGTGCTGGGCTTGGTATCGGGACTCGCCTTCATCCTCTTTTACTCGTTGCTCGGCATTCCGATCGCCTGGCTGGCCGATCGCGCCAACCGGCGCAACATCATCGCCGCGGGTCTCGCTTTCTGGAGCGTGATGACAGCGTGCACGGGATTGATCGGCGGCATCTGGCAATTGGCGGTGGTGCGGCTGCTGATGGGCGCCGGCGAAGCCTGCGGAACAGCCCCATCCAATTCGCTCATCGCGGACCGTTTTCCGGCGGAACGGCGGCCGCTCGCGCTGGCGTTGTTCGGAACGGCTTCGCCTTTGGCCTTCATCCTGTTCTTCCCGCTCGCGGGGTGGATCGCGCAAACCTATGGCTGGCGCGCGATGTTCATCGCCATCGGGCTGCCAGGACTGTTGCTCGCGCTGCTGGTGATCTTCACGGTTCGCGAGCCGGAACGGACCGTCCCGCCTCCCCCTCGCCTGCCGATCGCCAGTTCGCTGCTCACCGACCTGCGAGCGCTCTTCGCCAATCGCTGCTTCACCTGGATCTTCGCCGGCGTGACGCTGATGGGGGCGAACGTCTGGGCATCGGGGGCCTGGGTGCCGTCCTTTTTCATGCGCGTGCACCATCTGGGCGTCAGCGACGTCGCCAACATCATCGGCCCGACGCGCGGGTTCATCGGCCTGTTGGGCATCTTGATCGGCGGCGTGCTGATCGATCGTCTACCCAAGGAGCGCATCGCCTGGCGGGTCGGCCTTCCCGCCATCGCCTGCTTGCTGGCCGGCCCCGCTGAGGCCCTGTTCCTGCTCGGCAATTCGCATTCGGCCTGGCTGGGCGGGTTCGCGCTCAGCAGCTTCTTCATGCTGATCCATCAGGCGCCGATCTACGCCGCGGTGGTGAACATCGTCGGCGAGCGGCGCCGTGCGCTCGCCACGGCAGTCATCCTGCTCGGCGCGAGCCTGATCGGCGACGCGGCCGGCCCGACCGCGGTAGGCGTGCTCAACGACCTGCTTGCCCCGCGTTTCGGCGACGAAGCCATCCGCTATTCGATGCTGATCGTCGCCGCTACGCCGGTGTTCGCCGGATTCTGCTTCCTGCGGGCGGCAACCCTCTATGCCGCGGCGGCAAGTGCTGGCCCGAAGGAAGCTGGCGCGACGAGCTAGCGCTTTATGCTATCGCTGCATGCACCGTCGCGACGGCCTTCATCACCGCCGCCCAGCGCACCGCGTCCTGGATCGCCTGCGCCGTCACTCCGGCCTTCTTGAGCACATTCTCATGCGCGTCGATGCACAAGCCGCAGCCGTTCATCGCGCTGATCGCCAGGCTGAACAGCTCGAAATCGTCCTTCTCGATGCCCGGCGCGCCGATCACGTTCATGCGCAGCTTGGCCGGCATGTTGGCATATTCCTTATTCCCGGCGAGGTGGGTGAAGCGGTAATAGACATTGTTCATCGCCATCACCGCCGCCGCCGCGCGCGCCGCGTTGGCGGCTTCGGGTGACAATTTGCCGGTGACTTCCGCCTCGGCCGCTTCGACCAGCGGCTTGTAGCCGGAGGCGTGCGCGCAGGCCAGGATCAGGCCGTATTTGCGCTGATCGCCGAGCGACGCTTCGTTGAGCAACGACCCGACATTGAGCCGGATATCTTTGGCGAAATCGGGCAGCGACTGGGCGAAATCCTTGAGCGACATGCGATATGCTCCTCGCGGCGGTGATCGCCGTCGTTGGGATAAGCGCCCCGGCCGAAGCCGGGGCGAGAGATCGGGAAAGGGTGGCGCGGGGCCGAGGGGGGGAAAGACCCCGCGCCGGGGGATACGGCCCCTGATTCAAAAAGGCCGCATCTGTTAGACGAAGTCGTTAGGCGGCAACCTTGAGGACATCGTCGCCTTTATTCCAATTGCACGGGCAGAGCTCGTCGGTCTGAAGCGCATCGAGCACGCGCAGCGTCTCCTGCGGGTTGCGGCCGACATTGAGGCCGTTGACCTGCACCGCCTGGATCACGCCGTCGGGATCGACGGTGAAGGTGGCGCGATAAGCGACATTCTCGTCGGCATCGAGGATGCCCAGCGCAGAAGCGAGCTTGCCGCCATTGTCGGCGATCCACGGAAAGTCCGCGGCCGCCAGGTCCGGATCCGACTTGCGCCACGCCAGGTGGACATGGCTGGTGTCGGTCGAGGCGCCGATCAGCACCGCGTCGCGATCCTCGAAATCGCCCTTGAGCTGCGAATAGCCGACGATCTCGGTCGGGCAGACGAAGGTGAAGTCCTTCGGCCAGTAGAACACGATCTTCCACTTGCCGGGAGCGGCGGTGGTGACGTCGATCGTCTCGCCGGCGGGCAAGGCGTCGACGCCCTGCTGGACGGGAACGGTGATAGCGGGGAACTTGTCTCCGACGGTCAACATGATTCTGGGCCTCCTGCCTGAATTGGGGTCGGCCTTCTTGGACATCCTCTCGGGGACAGGCGGGCCTTCAGGCCTCTTTCGTTCGAGCCGCATATAGGCTGGCTTTTAAACGATCCAATAGGTTATTTAGCCGTTGTTGATCGATTGAGGCGATGAATGAGTACTACCTATCTTCCGACGCTGAAGCAGCTGCAATATCTCGTCGCCTTGAAGGACCATGGCCATTTCGGCCGCGCGGCCGAGGCGTGCTTCGTCACCCAATCGACCATGTCGGCGGGGATTCGTGAGCTCGAGACATTGATCGGCGTGACCCTGGTCGAGCGGACGCGGCGTGTCGTCCGGTTCACCCCACTGGGCGACCGTATCGCCGACAAGGCGCGGCGGGTGATTCGCGAGGCCGAGGAACTGGGCGACATGGCGCGCGCCGCCGGGCGTCCCTTGTCGGGAGAGATGCGAATGAGCGTCATCCCGACGATCGCGCCGTTCATGCTCCCCCACATCCTGCCGGCGCTGCGCCGAGACTATCCGGACCTGAAACTGTTCCTGCGCGAGGAGACGACGGGCACGGCATGCGAAGGCCTGCATAACGGCCGCACCGACTGCGTGCTGCTGGCGCTGCCTTATGCCTGTGGCGAGGTGACCGCGGCGCGGTTGTTCGACGATCGCCTGTTCGTCGCCTTTCCCGATGCCGAGCTGCCCAATCCTCCCGCCATGATCGCGGCAGCCGATATCGACGAGAACCGATTGCTGCTGCTCGAGGACGGGCATTGCCTGAAGGACCATGCGCTGGCCGCCTGCAACCGGCCCGAACTGGGCGCGCAGGCGATGATGCTGGGGACCTCGCTCCACACGATCGTGCAGATGGTCGACAATGGATTGGGCGTGACGATGCTGCCCGAAATGGCGGTGCAATCGGGCATATTGGACAATACCGCGATCTCGGCGCGGCCGTTGGCGGGGGATCACGCCACCCGCACCATCGCGCTGGTCTGGCGGCGCGCATCGCCGCGCGAACGCGACTTTCGGCTGTTGGCGGACATCCTCAAGGCGGCGGCCTGACGCTTTTCCGCGTCGGGCGATGGGAAACCGAACGGCCATCCGCGCGTATCCTTCAGGACACCCGGCACGGGTGCACCCATGAAAGGATGCTCATAGAATGAAGCTGTTACGTATCCCGGCGCTTGCTCTCGCGCCGGTCCTTGCCCTTCCCGCCTTCGCCCAGACCACGCCTGCCGCTCCGCCGGCCGGCCCAGCACCTCAGACCACAGCGCCTGCTCCCGCAGCTGCAGCCGCTCCTAATCCTTCGGTTGGTGGCGCGGCGATGGACGCCAGCAAGACCATCATCGCCAACGCCTCCGCCGCGCCCAACCTCTCGACATTGGTCAAGGCGATCACCGCCGCGGACCTGACCGCCACCTTGTCGGGTCCCGGGCCGTACACCGTGTTCGCACCGACCGACGACGCCTTCACCCGGCTGCCGCCCGACACGCTCGCGCAACTGATGAAGCCCGAGAACAAGGCGCTGCTGGCCAAGGTGCTGACCTACCACGTCGTACCCGGCACGATCGATTTCACCCAATTGAAGGCGCAGATCACCGCCGGCAACGGCACCGCTACCTTGACCACCGTCGCCGGCCAGCCGCTCAAGGTGACGATCACCGGCAATAACGTCGTCACGCTGACCAGCGTCAACGGCAATGTCAGCTATCTGGAGACGCCCGACGTCCACCAGTCGAACGGCATCGTCCACGTCGTCAACGGCGTGCTGCTGCCCAAGCTGAACTGATCTCGGCAGAAATCAGCCTTCCAATCCCCTCCCGCCAGGAGGGGCTATCGCATAAGGACCGGTATGGCGGTGAGGCTGCCACGATTGGCTTCCACCGTCATGCCGGCCTTGTGCCGGCATCCACCGCGCCGCTTACCCAACGGCTGATGGATGTGCGGCACAGTGGATGCCGGCACAGGGCCGGCATGACGAGGAGGGAATGGCCCGAACATATCTTCAATAGCCGCGGTCACTGTTTCCAGCGGTCGGCGGCGTGAAGATCGCTGTCGCGCTCGCCGACCCAGCGCGCGTCCTGGCCACGCGTCTCCCGCTTCCAGAACGGCGCGTCGGTCTTGAGCCGGTCAATCAAAAAGGCGCACGCCTCCAACGCCCCGGCGCGATGGGCCGCCGCGGTGCCGACAAAGACGATGCGTTCGCCCGGTTTCATCGCGCCGACGCGATGGATGACCGTCGCCGCCGCCAGCGACCAGCGTTGGACTGCTTCCGCCGCCAGGTCGCGCAGCGCCTTATCGGTGGCGTCGGGATAATGTTCGAGGAACAGTTCCTCCACCCCGTTATCGTCGCGCACCAGTCCGGTGAACGTCGCCACCGCGCCGCCTCCGGCGCGTTCGAGTGAGTCCAGTTCGGCGGCGACGTCGATCGCCGCATCGGTGACGAGAACCCGGATCATCCGCCGGTCACCGGCGGAAACAGGGCGATTTCGCGCGCGCCGACGATCGACGCGTCGAGCGGCACGAACAGCTGATCGACCGCCGCCCTGAGCTTGGTCTTGTCGCCGAGCGCTTCGGCATAGCCGCCGCCGCGCGCCGCGAGCCAGTCGATCAGCCCGGCGACGTCGGCTATCTCGGCTGGGGGCGTCGCGCGTTCGTGGCCGGTCCCGATGCTTTCGCGCACCCAGGCGAAATAGAGCAGGTCGATCGCCGCCATCAGTCCATGTGCTTCAGGCCGGCGCGCAGATAATCCCACCCGGTGACCAGGGTGAGCGCGGCGGCACCCCACAAAGCGACCAGGCCGATGCTATGGACGATCGGCCAGCCAGGGAGCGCCCCTGCCAGGATCATCGCGCCGAGCGCGACGAGCTGGAGCGTCGTCTTCCATTTAGCGAGCTGCGACACCGGGACCGAGACTTGCAGGCCGCCGAGGAACTCGCGCAATCCCGACACCATGATCTCGCGCGCCAGAATGATGATCGCCGCGATCACATGCCAGCCGCCGATGTCGCGCGTCGCGACCAGCATCAGGATGACGGCCGCCACCATGATCTTGTCGGCGATCGGATCGAGGAAGACGCCGAGCTTCGACACCGTCCCCTGGGCGCGGGCGAGATAACCGTCGAGATAATCGGTCAAGGCGATCAGCGCGTAGAGGACGAAGGCGAACGCATAGCCGAGCTCCCAGCCCGGCCACCACAGAAAGGCGACGAGCAAAGGCACGCCGAGGATGCGCGACAGGGTAAGGATGTTGGGGAGCGTCCACATGATCGTTATCCCTAGGACGCCCGGCGGGAACCGGCAACGCCCCGGATCGAGCGGTGGAGGCAATCGCCTATCGAGCTTGCGTGGTGAACTGGCTCGTTTGTCGCATTTCGCATCCCCTCGACGCCGGGAATACGCCGCTCATTATCGAGGTGATTCCGCGTCCACCTTCGTCATGCCGGGCTCGTCCCGGCATCCACCGTGGTACCTGACCAACGGCCGCTGGATGCGCGGCACGGTGGATGCCGGCACAGGGCCGGCATGACGGCGGAAGCGAAGGGTGTGTTGGGGCCGGGCGCAATCGAGCGCTAGCGGCGATTTCAGGACGCCAAACCACATTTACCAATTGAACGATTGTCGCGGCCTATGCCCCTCCGCTAAGGGACCGGCTTCTTTCGCCACGACGGGGCCCCAAACTCGTAATGCATAGTGCGCTCGGCTTGTTGAAGGAGCGCCGATTCCTGCCGCTGTTCGTCACGCAGTTCCTCGGTGCCTTCAACGATAATCTGTTCAAACAGGCGATGGTCATCGTCGTGGTTTATCAGATTTACAACAACCCACAGTACGAACAGAGCTTCACCGCGCTTGCCACCGCGATCAGCATCGTACCCTTCTTTCTGCTGTCCGCGCTTGCCGGCCAGCTCGCCGATGCCAACGACAAGAGCAAGATCATCCGCATCGTCAAGACTGCGGAAATCGTCATCATGGTGGTCGGCGGCGGCGGGCTATTGCTCGCCAAAGCGGGCCACACCGCCATCGGCATGGCGTTCATGCTGACCGCGGTGCTGGCGCTCGGCATCCATTCGACCTTTTTCGGCCCGATCAAATACGCGATCCTGCCGCAGCATCTCGAAGAGGATGAAGTGCTGGGCGGCACCGGGCTGGTCGAATCGGCGACCTATCTGGCGATCCTGCTCGGTACCGTGCTCGCCGGCTTCATGAAGGTTGAACATGCCGTCATCGGCACGCTGGTCGTCGCGGCGATCGGCTGGTTCGCCGGACGGAAGGTCCCCCCGGCTCCCCGCGTCGGGCCCGAGCTCAAGATCAACTACAACCCCTTCACCGCCTCGTGGCGGCTGATCAGCGGGACGATGCACATCCCCCGCCTGTTCCTGGCGATCTGCGCGATCAGCTTCTTCTGGACGATGGGCGCGGTGCTGATCATCATCTTCACGCCGCTGGCCAAGAACGTGCTGACCGCCGACAAGCATGTCGCGACCTTACTGACCGCTTTATTCTCGATCGGCATCGCGATCGGATCGGTCGCGATCAACTCGCTGCTCAAGGGCCATACCTCGGCCAAATACGGCCCCGCCTCGGTGCTGATCATGGGCGCGTTCGTCGTTTTGTTCTCGCTCCTGTGCAAGACGTGGCCGCCCGCGGTCGGCCATTATTACGGCTGGCTCGAATTCATCGCGATGCCGCGCGCGCTGCTGGTGATCGGCGCCTTGATGGGGATCGCTATCTTTGGCGGGATGTTCGTCGTGCCGCTCTACGCCTTCCTGACCACCACGGTGACCAAGGACGAGACGTCGCGCACGGTCGCCGCCAATAATGTGGTCAATTCGGGATCGATGGCGATCGGCGCGGCGATGGTCACCGCGCTGTCGCACGCCGGGGTGACCCCGACCAATATGCTGTTCGTCGTCGCCGCGATGTGTCCGATATCGGCCTGGCTCGCGCAGAAGCTGCACAAGGCCTGCGACTGAGCGGAGGCCCGCCAGCGCGGGCGATCAGAGAATGAGCGTGTAGATGCAGATGAAGAAGGCGGTGAAGCTCATAACGAAGAGCTTCAGGTCGCCATCGTCATTACGTCGCAACGTCTCCCCGCCAAGGCCGAGCCGGCGGCGGAAGGAATGGCTGGCCCCACGCGGGGCGATTTCGAGATACCCTGGCATAGGCAGCAGTTAACGCGCCGTTTACGATTTCGGCCATCGTTAAGATTGGTTAACCACTGTCCGTGAATGGGACGGTCGCGGAAGGAACTTTCTGCCAGCCGTCGGGCGATACTCACGCTTGGCGAGCAAGCACGGTTTCGGTGTCGCCCGCCATCGTCGATCCGGCTGCGGCAAGCACGCCGAACAGGTCGCGCGGATCGCTCGGCCGCGCGAGCAGGTCTATCGTGCTGTAGAGGCCCGCCTCGCCCACCACGTCGTCGAGATAGCGCAGCGCCGAGAAATCCTCGATCGCGAAACCGACCGAATCGAACAAGGTGATCTCGTCGCGATGCGCGCGGCCCGGCGTTTCGCCGGCGATCACGCGCCACAATTCGGTTGCCGGAAAGTCGGCCGGCTTCTGCTGGATCTCGCCCTCGATCCGCGTCTGGGGCAGATATTCGACGAACACGCTGGCGCGGTCGAGGATCGCCTCCTGCAATTCGGTCTTGCCCGGGCAATCGCCGCCGACCGCGTTGATATGGATTCCCGAGCCGATCATGTTGTCCGACAGGATCGTCGCGCGCTTCTTGTCCGCGGTCACCGTGGTGACGATGTCGGCACCCTCGACCGCTTCCTGCGCGGACGGCGTGACGGTGATAGCGAAATCGCGGCCGGCCATGTTGGCGCGGAACTTGGCGGTCGCGGCGGGATCGACGTCGTAGATGCGCAAGCGGTCGATACCGAGCAAGGCGCGGAACGCCTCCGCCTGGAATTCCGACTGCGCGCCCAGCCCAATGATCGCCATCGTCCGCGCCCCGGGCCGGGCGAGATAGGTCGCGGCCAGCGCCGACATCGCCGCGGTGCGGAGCGCGGTCATGATCGTCATCTCGGCGATCAACCGCGGATAACCGGTCGCGACATCGGCCAGCACCCCGAACCCGGTCACGGTCTGCAGCCCCGCCGCCTGGTTGGCGGGATGGCCGTTGACATATTTGAACCCGAAATCCTGTTTGTCGGCGATCGGCATCAGCTCGATCACCCCGCCGGGCGAATGGCTGGCATAGCGCGGCGATTTGTCGAATTCGGGCCAGCGGCCGTAATCGGCGGCGATATAATCGGCGAGTTCGCGGAGCAGATTGCCCAGCCCCTTGCGCCGGACCAGTTCGACGACGTGACCTACCTCGACTAAGCGCATGATCCTCATCCTTTCGAGCGAGGATGCTAGGCAGGCGAACCGCTGCGCATAATTGCATTATCGCTGGATAAAAATACAACGATGGAGCAGAATGCTCAGCCGCAAGGAGCATATCGATCATGCAGGAGCTCGACTCGACCGACCGGCGGCTGATCGCCGAATTGCGCAAAGACGGCCGCGCGCCGATGGCGCAACTCGCGAGCCGT
The DNA here is from genome assembly GCF_056401105.1 of Sphingomonas sp. P4_G3. NCBI lineage: Bacteria > Pseudomonadati > Pseudomonadota > Alphaproteobacteria > Sphingomonadales > Sphingomonadaceae > Sphingomonas > Sphingomonas sp. P4_G3. The sequence goes on along the minus strand of NZ_JBFUJZ010000010.1, from coordinate 10,341 downwards.
ATCGGCATCTCGCGCGCGACGGCCGAGAAGCGCGTCGCGCGGATGGTCGAGAACGGCACGATCCTGGGCTTCACTGTCCGCGCGCGCGACGAGACATCGAGCATCCGCGCCGTGATGATGATCGAAGTGGCGGGCCGCGCCACCAGCGCGGTGATCCGCAATCTGAAGGAAATTCCCGAACTCCACACGCTCCACACCACCAATGGCGGCTGGGACCTGATCGCCGAATTGCGCGCCGACAGCCTGGGCGATTTCGACCGCGTGCTGCGCGAGGTGCGGCTGATCGACGGCGTGCTGAACAGCGAGACGAGTTTGTTGCTGAGTTCGGCTTGAGGGGGAAAGCCCTCTCCCGCTCGCGGGAGAGGGTTGGGTGAGGGTCTTCTTTCTTCTTCCAAGCGGCTGGAATTCGAGAAGAAGTAAGAAGACCCTCACCCTCCCACCGCTTCGCGGCGGGCCCCTCCCTCTCCCGCAAGCGGGAGAGGGATAAATCGAACCCCGTTACCGCTCCTCGTCGATCCGCGTCGTCACCCCGGTCGCGACGATCGTCCGTGTCGCGTCGATCGAGGCATAGGTCCAGAAGATCGCCATCTCCTCGCTGTCCGAAATATTCCGAAAGCAATGCGGGATTTCCGCCGGGATCCAACTCGTGTCGTTGGGCGCCACGGGATGGTCCGCCCCGTCGATATGCGCGACCCCATTCCCCGACAGCACCACCACGCATTCCTCGCAATTATGCGTGTGGAGCGGCACCGCCGCACCCGGCGCGATCCTGGTGATGCCAGTCAGCATCGCGCGCGATCCGCGGCCGGCAGTGACCAACGGCGTGGTGACGATGCCGCCGCCGCGATCCTTGACCGGCAGGCCTTGGGGCGTGAGGACGATCGGGGTCATGCGGCGCTCCGGATGGTCTTGGCGTTGGTGAATTCGCGTAAGCCCAGGTCGCCGAGTTCGCGGCCGTAACCGGACGCCTTGATCCCGCCGAACGGGACGCGCGGGTCGGACGCGACCATCGCGTTGACGAACACCGCGCCGGCATCGATCCGCCGCGCGAGATCGAGCCCGCGCTGCGTATCGCGCGTCCAGATCGAGGCGCCGAGCCCGAACGCGGTGCGGTTGGCGAGCGCCACCGCTTCCTCGGTGTCACGCGCCCGGATGATCGCGGCGGCAGGGCCGAACGTCTCTTCGTCGAATGCGGCCATGCCCGGCACGACGCGATCGAGGATAGTCGGCTGATAGAAGAACCCTGCCCCCTCTCCCGCCGCGCCGCCGATCACCGCGCGCGCGCCGGCCGCGACGCTGCGCTCGACCTGATCGGCGATCGCCGCACGCAGATTGGCGCGCGCCAGCGGCCCCAGCGTGGTGCTGTCGGCAGTCGGATCGCCCAGCACCAGCGCGCTCGCTTTGGCCGCGAAGGCCTCGACAAAGTCGTCGGCGATGTTCGCATCGACGATGAAGCGCTTGGCGTTGACGCAGCTCTGCCCGGCATTGGTGAAGCGCGCGGTCACCGCCATCGCCGCGGCACTCTCGATATCGGCATCGGCGAGCACAACGAACGGGTCCGACCCGCCGAGTTCGAGCACCTGCTTCTTGAGCGCATGGCCCGCCTGCCCCGCGACGATCATCCCGACCTGGGTCGATCCGGTCAGCGTGACCGCGGCGATGCGCGGATCGGCGATCAACCGGCCGACCGTCTCGGGCTCGACGCGCAAACTGGCGAATAGCCCTTCGGGCGCCCCCGCCTCGGCGACGATCCGCTCGATCGCCATCGCGCATTGCGGGACGTTGGCGGCATGCTTGAGGATCGCGCCATTGCCGGCGGCGAAGGCGGGCGCGAGGAAGCGCACGACCTGCCAGATCGGATAATTCCACGGCATGATCGCCAGCACCACGCCGAGCGGCTCATAAGCGACGAACGCCCCCGGCGCGCCGGCGACCGGGGCATCGGCCAGCATGCCGGCCGCGGCATCAGCGTAGAAATCGCAATTGAGCGCGCATTTCTCGACCTCGGCACGTGCCTCGGCGATTGGCTTGCCCATCTCCTCGGTGACCAGCGCGGCCAGCGCGTCGCGTTCGCGACGGAAACCGGCAGCAAGTCGCTTGAGCAGATCGCGTCGGTGGTCATGCGACGTCCAGCGCCACGCTTGCTGCGCGGCGACGGCGCGATCGAGCGCGGCATCGACCGCGCGGCCATCGTGAAGCGCGAATTCGGCGATGGTCTCGCCGGTCGCGGGGTTGATCGTCACGTTCATAGCGCGGCGACCACCGCTTGCGCGAAGGCATCGGTGCCGAGCGGACCGCCAACGTCGCGCGTCCTGCTCTGCGGATCGTCGAGCACGCGATCGACCGCGCGCTCGATCCGCGCGGCGGCGGCAGTCAACGCCACGTCCGATTTGCGTCGCCCCAGCCAGTCGAGCAGCATCGCTGCCGACAGGATCAGCGAAGTCGGGTTGGCGACGCTTTTGCCCGCGATATCGGGCGCCGAGCCGTGTTGCGCCTGTGCGACGCAGATATCATCGCCGGCGTTGATCGACCCGCCCAGGCCCAGGCTGCCGCTCAGCTCGGATGCCTCGTCGGACAGGATGTCGCCGAACATATTGGTCGTCACGATCACGTCGAACCGCGCCGGATCGCGCACCAGCAACGCCGCGGCGGCATCGACGATCACCTCGTCGAGCGTCACCGTCGGGAAGTCGGCTGCGACCGCGCGCACTTCGCGCAGGAACAGGCCGTCAGTCAGCTTGAGCACGTTCGCCTTGTGCACCACGGTCAGCTTGCCGCTCCGCGCCGCCGCGATCTCGCACGCCGCGCGCGCCACGCGGCGCGAGGCCAACGCGGTGATCTTGCGGATCGAGAAAGCGCTGTCGGCATCGGGCATGAACTCGCCGGGGCCGGCATACATGCTGCGGTCGGCATAGAAGCCTTCGGTATTCTCGCGCACGATCACCAGATCCATCGGCTGGCGCAGGATGCTCAGCCCTTCGCGCGACCGGCACGGCCGGACATTGGCGTAGAGCTGGAACCCGGTGCGCAACGCCGCCGACGGATTGGGCTGACCGGCGGGATAGGTGTAGTGCGACACCGGCCCCAGGATCACGCCATCGGCTTGCGGCACTGCCGTCATCACCGCCTCTGGCAGGGTCGAGCCCGCTGCCGCCAGGCTCGCCTCGCCGATCGCCATCTCCTCGAACGTCACACCCTCCCCCGCCGCCGCCCGGACCACCGTGATCGTCGCGGCGGTGATCTCGGGCCCGATCCCGTCGCCCGGCAACACCAGCAATCGCGTCATTGACCGACAACCTTCATCGCAACTTTCTCCCGTTGATCTTGGGCGCGCGCGGCTTTGCGCGCCCGCTCGCGCCGCGTGCGCGTGAACCACAGCCACAATCCGCTGAGCGCCATGCCGAACAAAGTGAGGCCGGTGAGCAGCATGATCGCTTGGGTCACCGCTCCGCCCCACAATCCGGTGTGCACGGTGTAGACCCAGTCGAGGAACTCGGCCCCGCCCGATTGCCTGCCCGCAATGTAATGGGCGAGCTCGCGGCCGTCATAGCGGTTGAAATAGATTTGGTTGGTACCGTCGGCGCGGATCGTATGATTGCTGCCCAGGAACACCGCGACGACGCGGCCGCCACTCGAAAAGCGCAATTGGCGAAGTGGCGTGTCGCCATAGGCCGCCTTGGCCCGCGCGATCAGCGGATCGACCGGCACCATCGTCGCGCCGTCGCTCTTGGCGACCTTGGGTGACGGGCGGCTCTCGGTTGTCGCCACCAGGTTCATTCCGGCGCGGACCTGTTCCTTCCACACCATCAGCACACCGGTGGTCGCCGACATCAGCAGGATCACCGCGACCCCGCCGCCGACCGCGCGGTGCAAGGTCCGCCAGCGCAGATCATTGTTGCCGTCGAGCTTGACCCGGAACCCCTGCTTCAGTCGCTTTCGGCCGGGCCACCAATAGGAAAAGCCCAGGATCGTCAGGAACAGCAGAGAGACGCCCTCAATTCCGATCAGCGTCTCCCCGATCGGCCCCGACAGCAATTGCTCGTGGATGTTGAAGATGAACTCGAGCGGCCAGGCGGTGGCGGTGCCGTCATGGACGGCATGACCGTCGAACGGATCGATCGCGGTCAGCCAGCGCGCTTTCTTGATGGTCGATTTGACGATCACTGCCTGGTTCGCGGCATCGGGAAATTCGACGCGCGTCAGCTCGGCATCGGGGTGCGCGCGATGAAATGCGTCGAGCAGACCCTGGACCGGCAATCGCGCCGGACGCTCCGCTACGATCAGCGACGGCACCACGACCGGCTCGAGCGCATCGCGAAACGCCATGATCGCGCCGGTCAGTCCCTGGACCATCAGGAACAGCCCGACCGTCAGGCCGAGCCAGCGGTGCCATTTCAGATAGGTTGGTTTTCGGATCACGCCGCACCCAAAAGACAGAGAGTCGGAACAGGCGCGAGACGACGCCCGAGCCCGTTCGCGGTCGATAGGCAAATTTTGAACTATTGACAAGAATAATACAAAATCATTGACGATGGACCGGGCGGACGGTAACCGTTCGAGACCCTTCAGCCCCTGTCCGGGACCCCTTCGTGGCCTCTTCTCTTCCGTCTGTTGCAACCCCTTCCCCGGACGGCCTGCGCCGCGGCTCGCCGTCGAGCGCGGGGGTCGATTCGCGCGAAATCCTGGGGTTCATCGACGATGTCGAAGCGGCCGGGCTGGAGCTCCACAATCTGATGCTGTGGCGCGACGGTGTGGTGGTCGCGGAGGGCTGGCATTGGCCGTATAGCGGCGACCGGCTGCGCATGACGCATTCGATGACCAAGAGCGTCACTGCCTGCGCGATCGGCATGCTGGTCGATGCCGGCCGGCTGACGCTCGACCAGAAAGTCGCGCCGCTCTTTCCCGAAGTAACGCTCGATCCCGATAGCCCGGCGGCGCGGATGACGGTCGAGGATTTGCTGACGATGCGCTCGGGCCAGGGCACCGAAGTGTCGGGATCGATCTGGCGCGGCATCGCCACCAGCTGGATCGCCGAATTCTTCCGCATCCCGTTCGATCACGAACCGGGCACCACCTATGTCTATTCGAGCGCGGCCAGCTACATGCTGTCGGCGATCGTCACGCGCGTTACCGGACAAACGACGTTCGACTATCTGAAACCGCGGCTGTTCGATCCCCTGGGCATCACCAATATCCGCTGGGATGTCGGCCCCGACGGGATCAACCCCGGCGGCAATGGGATCAGCTTCACCACCGCCGACGGCCTGAAGCTTGGCATCCTGCACGCGCAACGCGGCCTGTGGCAGGGCCAGCGCATCCTGTCCGAACGCTGGGTGGCCGAGGCGACCCGGATCCATGCCGGGGAGCCGGGCGATCAATATGGCTATCACTGGGTGGTCGGCGACGGTTACTTCGCCATGCTCGGCGTGTTCGTCCAGATGGTCCGGGTGTTTCCGGGATCGAACGCCGTCCTCGCTTTCAACGCCGCGATGGACGAGAGCAAGGTCGTGACGCCGTATCTCGATCGGCACTTTCCCGCCGCGTTCAGGAACGGCACCGATGCCGCCTCCGATGCCGCGTTGGCCGAACGCCTAAAGGGATGGAGCGAGCGCCCCTCCTTCGTCTCGACCGCACCGATCGATCCCACGGCTTTCGCCGGGCGCTGGACGATGGCGCCGAACGACAAGGGGCTGGCCGGGCTGGCCTTCGACTTCGGTCCAGACGAAGCGCGCATCACGCTGAGCGACGGCGAAGGCGAGCATCGCCTGACCGCCGGGCGCGATGGCTGGACGATCGCCCCCGCCTATCTGCCCGGCGCCGACCTTCACCACGGCTATCGCATGGAGGGCTTGCCGATCGCGGCCGCGCTTCGCTGGATCGCCACCAACAGGATCGAACTGGTCGTCCACTTCCTGGAATCGGCATTCCGCGACACGTTCGTATTCGAGGTCGACAGCGACCGGCTGACAATGGACCGTTCGGTCAACATCAACTCCGGCGCCCGCGCCTGGCCGACGATGACGGCGGTGCGGGCGAGTTAGGCCGAGGAGGCGCTATTTCGCGCGGCCCGTCACGGCGTTTGCCCGCGACGAATAGGTAATGCGGCCCGCGCTGTCCGATCGCACACGAGTGCGCATACGGGCTTTCAGCCCCGCTTTGTCACTATCGCTCATGTCGCGGGTGGCCTGGGTCATACCGATGGCGATCTCGACCGAGCCCCAGAAGTCGTCGAAATCCTCGAAAGTGCGAGATACCGTGATCTCGCTCGTCGCGACATCGGTCAGGCCAGCATCGAGCCATAGCGAACGAAGCGCATCCATGCGCGACACCTCGGCGCTTGGCGGCAGCAAGGGCTGGATGCCTGACGAGCGCATCTCTTCCTGGAGCGCGGCCATCGGAAATCCGCCGGGCTCGAGCAGATCCCAGACATAGGCCGAAATCGCGCCGCCGGGTTTCACTACCCGCACCATCTCGGCCACGCCCTTTGCCGGATCAGGCACGAAGAAGATGACCAGCGCCATGACCGCGGCATCGAAGCTATGGTCGTCAACCGGTAGCGCGGTAGCATCGCCCTGCAGGAACTTGGCAATCCCGGCCCGGTGACGAGCGCGTGCGAAAGCGAGCTGCCCTTCCGAAGGGTCGACACCGACAATCTCCGACGGCGCGCAACGCTCGACCAGCAACTCGGTAAAGGCACCGTTGCCGCAACCAACGTCTATCCAGCGCAGCCCGGCGGCGGGCGCGAGCCAATCGACGAAGTCCTCACCGACCAGCCGACTCCACACGCCCATCATGCGCTCATAGGCCGCGCCATCATCGAACCGTATCTGGTTGTCGCCCATCGTCATGGCCTCCATCCGTAAGGGATCGCTCATATCCAGGTGGAGAGCAACAACTGGGATCGACAGCTTTGCGAGATCGCAGATCTTGATAACCCAGCGTGGCACTGTATTGTTGCAGTATAACAGTAGCCTTCAGGAGGGATGAAATGGCGATACTCTCGACGGTCATCGCGGCGGTGCTCGCCGCAGCCGAAGTCGCTTCCGCCCAGTCCGTGCCGCCGCCGTCGGCATTGGTCCGGGCGCATTCCGTAGCGAACGCCGCCGAGCACATCATTGTCCGCGTGCCGAAGACCGCGACCTACGTCGGCAGCGACCGTTTCGACCTCGACGGCGTTGCCGATGCTGAAGTGCATGTGTTCGCCGAGGCCGACGCGAAGAAGCACCTGACGAGGCTCTACTGGATCCAGTTCGAACATTATCTGCCGAGCAAGCCGGATCTCGCACACGATTACACGAGCGACCGGCGGACGCAGCAGTGGGGCACGACGACCTGGCTGCGCGGGGGGCCGTCTTCGACCTCCTCACCGTCCCGGCCCGGGTCGGACACCGAGCATGTCCGAGCAATCCTCAGCCGAGCCGGCTACACGGCGTCGCCTGGAGTCATGAGCCTGCGCATGGTGCAGCTGCTCGACGACCCCAAGGGCACCGGCCATGGACGCGACGAATTGATGCTCATCTACAGCGAGGACTTGGCGCCGACCGGCAAGACGCTCGCGGAACTGACGACCGACGGCAAGCCGAACGCGAGCTGGGCGCCCCTTGAGAAGGGGCTGATCGAACGGGCAACGAAGGCCTTCTCGGTGGAGCGGAATCCTCGATGATCGCGGGTCGATCCCGGGCGAACGAATTCGCGCTATCCAATTTTCTTGGAATCACGGTGACGGGAGCATAAATCCCTAAAAGATAATTCGGTATTGTCGCACCCGTCACCGTAATTCCAACGCTCGACCAGCAACTCGATAAAGGCACCGTTGCCGCAGCCAACGTCTATCCAGCGCAGCCCGGCGGCGGGCGCCAGCCAATCGACGAAGTCCTCACCGACCAAGCGACTCCATGCGCCCATCATGCGCTCATAGGCGCACCGTCATCGAACCGTATCTGGTTGTCACCCATCGGCCTTGCCTCCATCATCGCTCTTCATATTCCACGGGGCCCAGATAGCCCAGTGTCGAGTGTCAGCGCCTCGGGTTGTAGGAGCGCTCGATCTAGTCGAACCCATCCCCGTCTGGGCTATCCGCCCGCATGGTCGTCGCCACCGTGCGCCGCGATGAACATGGCGACGGCCGACCGGCAATAGGATTCGATTTCGGTGTCGTCCGCTGCTCTCTCCTCATCGAAGCGTGCGATAAGCAGGAGATCGGATCCCTTGAAAAGCGCGGCAAACAAGCGGGCGGACTGGAGAGGGTCGGGCACGTTCAACGCCCCCTTCGCGTGTAACTGACGCAACAGGCCCTCGATTTGGGCGACGACATGGGCGGGGCCGGCTTCGTAATGGACCTTGCTGAGCGACTTTTGATTCGTCTTGTCGGCCATGACCATGGCTTCGACGCTGCGGACATCCGAGCGCAACAATGTGCGAAGCAGGGACGATCCCGCCGCCATGAGCTGGTCTTCGGCCGAACCGTCGACGCCTTCGAAAAAGGCCTGTGGTACGAACTGTTGGCAGCGAGCCGCCATGGCCGCGCTGAACAGCGCCTCCTTGTTCTCGAAGTGCCGATAGATGCTGAGCTTGGATATCTTCGCCCGCTGGGCGACCTTGTCCAAGGTCGTCGCTTGAAAACCCAATTCCACAAAAAGTTCGTACGCGGCATCGACGATCGTTTGGCCAAGCGCCTCGTTGGCGGGCCGGCCGCGCCGGGCCTGGTTGCTTTCGGTCACGACAATTCCAGTACTTGACAGTATCCAAATCATTCATTACGATACCACACAGTTTCTAAAATGTGCAAGCCAGGCCCAGCACAGCCACAACTCGGAGCCCATCACCATGGATGACGTCATCATCATCGGCGGCAGCTTTGCCGGCCTCGCCGCCGCCCTGCAGCTCGGCCGTGCCCGCCGCAAGGTCACCGTTCTCGATACCGGCCTGCCGCGCAATCGCTTCGCCGGCCACTCGCATGGCCTGCTCGGGCACGATCACAAGCCACCGCTGGAAATCCTGGCCGAGGCGCGGCAGCAGTTGGCGCGCTATCCCACGGTCAGGCTGGTCAATGCCCGGGCCGACAGCGTTTCCGGCACCATCGACGATTTCTCTGTCATCACTGACGATGGCGAACGCCTTGGGGCGCGCCGCCTGATCCTGAGCTATGGCGTCGTCGACCAGATGCCCGATGTTCAGGGCTTTGCCAAAGGCTGGGGCAGGTCCATCGTGCCCTGCCCCTATTGCGACGGTTTCGAAGTCGCCGGCCAGCATTGGGGTCTCGTCTGGTCCGGCCCACAGTCGCACAATCAGGTCAGGCTGTTTCACGATTGGACCGACACGTTGACGGTCTTGGCCGATGGTCACGAAATTCCATCCGATGTCCGGGCCGATCTGGCGCGCCGCGGTATACCTGTCGTCGATGGCCGGATCGCCGAAATCGCCCATCTCGGGGACCATAATGCCATCGTCATGCTCGATACCGGATCCAAGGTTGCGGTCGACATCCTGTTCGCGCATCCGCGCAACAAGCCGTCGGCAAGCCTGCATGAATCACTGGGCCTCGCCACGGTCGATACGCCCCTCGGCATCGTCCTCAAGGTCGATGAGCGCCGCGAAACCAGCATGCCCGGCATCTACGCCGCGGGCGACCTCACCAACCCCGTCTTGCCCTCGGTCACCACGGCATCATGGCAAGGCGCGATGGCGGGCATCTTCGCCCAACAGTCGATGCTGGTTTGAGAGCAGAGATTGGAGGATGAGCATGGCCGTCGAACCGGACAGCGCGGGTGTGCGCTTCCCTCCGCCCTTCGTCTATCTGGGAGCGCTGCTGTTGGGGCTGGCGGCGGAGCGGTTCGTCGTCCTGCGCTCTTTCGGCATCGACTGGCGGTTGCTGCTCGCGACGGGCGCGCTGCTGTTCGTTGCCGGCGCGGCGATGATGCTTGCCGCAGCGGGGCTGTTCCGGCAGCTGGGCACCAACATTCCGCCGGCGCAGCCAACGACCCTCATCGCAACGACCGGTCCTTATCGGTGGACCCGCAATCCCATGTATCTCGGCATGGCGCTTGTCTATGCCGGCCTTGCGATCGGCTTCGACGGGCCGATTGCCCTCGCCTTGCTCCCGTTGGTGCTGATCGCGATCCAGACGCAGGTGATCGCCCGCGAGGAGCGCTATCTCGAGGCGAAGTTCGGCGACGACTACCGCCGCTACAAGGCCGAGGTTCGCCGCTGGCTCTGACTATTCCGCCGCTGCCGCCTGCGGGGCCTTCTGATGAACCAGCACTAGAGTTTGTTTCAGCAAAGCTGAAACGGTAGCGGTGCCGGCCCACTCCCCCACCCGGCCTCCCATAGAATACCCTGATT
>NZ_JBFUJZ010000009.1:0-224053 GCF_056401105.1 Sphingomonas sp. P4_G3 | reverse complement strand
CGCGTCGCCCGGTCAGGATCTTGTGCGGATAGCATTGATGCCCGACGTCCCAGATCAGCCGGTCGTCAGGGGTGTTGAACACATAATGGATCGCGGTCGTCAGCTCGACCACGCCGAGCCCCGAACCGAGATGGCCGCCGGTCGTCCCCACCGCCGAGATCGTCTCCGCGCGCAGTTCGTCCGCCAGCTGGCGCAGCTGCTCGGGCTTCAGGTTGCGAAGATCCGCCGGCGTCGAAACGGTGTCGAGCAGCGGCGTCGAAGGAAGATCAGCCATCGGACCGCCTTACCCCAGCGCCCGGTTCGTGTCGATTGATCGAGTTATCTGAGCCATCTGATCATTGCCGGATATTGCTCGCCGTCATCGGCTGTACGGCGCGCGAGTCCGTAATATTGCAGCATCGGGACGCCCAGGAAGCGGCCCTCGGCGAAATTCTCCAGGATGGCCTGGCCCCCTCCTCGATAGCCAAAGTCATGAAACACCACGCGCGGATCGATCCCCGCCGCCAGTGCTGCTGCATAGGACCAGCCCATCGCGGCCATCTCGTCGCCACCATTGCCGTCAAACTCGCTGACCGTCGGGCGCAGCTCCGGATCGGTCACGGCAATGTGTCCAGCTTCGTGCAGCAAGTCGCCCGGATATTGCAGGCGGTCGGGATCATAAATCAGCCGTCCATCGCGCACCGCGATCGCCGGCAGGAAGCCGTCTTCCGGCAGCGCCGCCGTCTCGACGGCAATGCCGACGCCGCGAATGAAATCGATGATCGTCGCCAGGGTTTCGGCATGCTCCATGGCCCGCGACGATAACCGGACCCAGGATTGACTCCAAGCGCGTTCTGTCAGATATTTCTGTTATGACAGAAATTACCGATGAGTCGAACCAGCTACCTCCTGCAGTGCTCCAGTTCGTGCTGCATTGGGGAGAGATGGGCGGGCAATGGGGCGTCAACCGCTCGGTCGCGCAGATCCATGCCTTGCTCTACCTCAGCGAGCGACCGCTCCATGCCGAGGAGATGAGCGACATGCTCCGCATCGCGCGTTCCAATATTTCCAATTCGCTCAAGGAGCTGATGGGCTGGAAGCTGATCCGCCGCGTGCCGGTGATGGGCGACCGCCGCGACCATTACGAGGCGGAAGTCGATCTGTGGCAGATGCTGACTCGCATCGCCCAGGGCCGCAAGGAGCGCGAGATCGATCCGGCGGTCGCGGCGCTGCGTACCTGCGCCGACACCGCTGCGCGCGATCCCAGAATCGGCCGCGTCGCGCGCCAGCGGATCGACGACATGCGCGACTTCGTGATGACGATCGACGATTGGTACCAGCAGATGATCGAGGTGCCGCCGAGCCGGCTGATGATGCTGATCGGCATGGGCAAGCGTATCCTCGCCTTTCTGCCCAAGGCCAAGAAGGACACCTGAACACAGGGGATCGATCATGGCGACGCTGGCAAACGAGGTGACGGGAGCGGGATATGCGGGATGGCGGCGGAATACCGCCCGGCCGTCAGCCTTTGGCACGAGCCAGTTCGCGCGATTGTTGCCGCCTGGACATTGGAATGCCCTGCCCGCCGCCATCCGCCATCGCTTCGAGCGCAAGGCAACCGCCAGCGCTGCGATCACTTATGCCGGCGAAGTGGTCGAAAGCCGGATGACCGCGGCGGGCTGGCTGTTGGCCCAGGCCGCGCGGCTGATCGGTGCGCCCTTGCCATTGGGGCGCGATACGGGCGTCCCCGCGACGGTCTGCATCACCGAGGATCGCGCCGGACACGGCCAATATTGGAGCCGCCATTACGGTCGCGCCGAGGGCTTCCCGCAAGTCATCCAGAGCGCCAAGCGCTTCGCCGGCCCGACCGGGCTAGAGGAATATCTCGGCCATGGCATCGGCATCGCATTGCGCTTGGCGATCGAGGACGGCGCGCTGTTGTTCGTCGGCGATCATTACTTCCTGCGTCTGTTCGGCGTGCGGCTGCGATGGCCGCGCTGGCTGGCGCCCGGGGAGTTGGTGATCCGGCACCAGGATATCGGCGGCGGGCGGTTCGTTTTCGCGCTCGACCTGATCCATCCGTGGTTCGGCGAACTGGTCCATCAGGTCGCGTTATTCGCCGATCCGATCGAGCGGTGATGGAGAACCGCCCGATCATCGTGTTCGACGCCGAATGCCTGTTGTGCTCCGCCAATGCGCAATTCGTGCTCGACCATGACCGCCAAGGCCGCTTCCTGCTCGCGTCGATGCAAGGAGAAGCGGGCAGCGCGCTCTATCGCCGATTCGGGATCGATCCCGCCGATCCCAACACGCTGATCGTGGTCGACGGCGATCGCGTGCGGCGCGACAGCGATGCGATATTGGCGATCTGGTCCGGGCTTGGCTGGCCATGGCGTGCGGGCGCGATGTTCCGCCTGGTTCCGCGACTGCTGCGCGACCCCGTCTATCGCTGGGTTGCGCGCAATCGCTACCGGCTGTTCGGCAAGCGGGACACATGCTGGTTGCCGGACCCTGCGTTCAGGGATCGGCTGTTGTGAGCCGCATTCTGGTCATCGGCGGCTATGGCGGGTTCGGCGCGCGACTGACGCGACGGCTGATCGCAGCGGGGCATGACGTGCTCGTCGCTGGGCGCAGCGCCGACAAGGCGGCGGCGTTCTGCGCCTCGCTCGACCGCGCCGAGCCGGTCGTCGCCGATCGCAACCACGCCATTGGCCTCGTCATGGCGCGCCACCGCCCCGATCTGGTGATCGACGCCGCCGGACCGTTCCAGGGCAGCGGATATATCGTCCCCGAAGCGTGCGTGGCGATGAGCATCCCCTATCTCGACCTCGCTGACGCGCGCGATTTCGTCTGCGGGATCGGCGCGCTCGACAGGCAAGCCCGCGTCGCGCGCGTCGCGATCATATCGGGGGCTTCGAGCGTGCCTGCGCTTTCCGGCGCCATCGTGCGGCGACTTGTCGCAGATCTCACCCAGGTCGACAGCATCGAAATGGCGCTGAGCGCCTCGAACCGCGCGAGCGCCGGCAAGTCGATCGCCGAAGCGATGCTGAGCTATATAGGTCAACCGGTGCGCTTGTGGCGCGGCAAGCATTGGGAGACGGTGCACGGCTGGCAGGAATTGCGTCGCCAGCCGATGCTGGTGGGGGGCAGCGGGCTTCCTGGCCGCCTTGTCGGGATCGCCGATGTCCCCGATCACGCGATCGTTCCCGATGCGCTGCCCGGCCGCCCCGCGGTGACCTTCCGCGCAGGCACCGAGCTCGATTTCCAAATGACGTCGCTATGGCTGCTCAGTTGGCCGGTGCGCTGGGGTTGGCTCCGCTCGCTGCTACCATGGAAACGCGGATTGATGGCGCTCTATCGCGCCTCCGCCAGGCTGGGAGGTGACCGTTCCGGCATGACGATCACCCTTAAGGGCCGGCGCGGCGGCGCGGGCATCGAGCGGCGTTGGACGATCGTAGCGACCAACGGCGAGGGTCCCGAAATTCCGACGCTTGCGGCGGAGATCCTCGCCGGACGGATCCTCGCCGGCCAGGTCAAACCCGGCGCGCGCCATGCGTGGTACGAGTTGGAGCCGGAGGATTTCGAGCCCTTGTTCGCCAGGCTGGCGATCCAGCACGAGACCGTTGAGCGGGCGCTGCCGCCGCCGCTTTACCAGCGGCTGATGGACGAGCGCTTCGGCGACCTGCCGCGGCTGGTCCAGATGATCCACGGCATCAGCGGCGATGGTGGTGCGGCGGGCGAAGGGGCGGTCGAGCGCGGTCGAAGCCTATTGGCCCGGCTGCTCGGCGGGATGATGGGCATGCCGCCAGCGGGCAGCTATCCGCTCCACGTCGGCTTTGCCGAGCGCGACGGGCGCGAGACCTGGACACGCGATTTTGGCGGAAACCGCTTCAGAAGCGAGCTGAGCGCACGAAAGGGACTGGCGGTCGAGCGCTTCGGCCCGATCCGCTTTGGCTTCGCGCTTCCGTCCGACGGCGACGGACTGAGGATGGAATTGCGTCGTTGGAGCGTCTTCGGCGTGCGGCTGCCCCGCTTGCTCGCACCGCGGATCGACGCACGCGAATGGCAGGAGGGCGATCGTTTCCGCTTCGCCGTCGCGGTGTCGGCACCGCTCGCCGGGCGCATCGTCCGCTATTCGGGCTGGCTACAGCCGTTGGACGAAACCGTGCCGACAGCCGCCGAGGAACGGGCACCCGAGATGCCGCCAAAGATCGTCGGATCAAGCAGGGACGGACTTGCGGCCGAATGATCAGGATGGGCGGCCCGTCGCCGGACCGCCCCCCTTTCATCCGTTACCTAAGCGATCGGCTGCGCGATCAACATCTGCTCGTGATCGACCGAAACCTCACCCTTGATGAACGCCAGCAAATCGGCGTTGAACTTCTCGGGCAAGGTCTCGGCGAGGCCGTGGGGCGCGCCCTCGTAGATTTTGAGCGTCGCGTTGGGCAGGATTTTGGACGACTTCAGCCCCGCCGCCGCGATCGGTACGATCTGGTCGTCGCTACCATGGATCACCAAAGCGGGCACGCCGATCTTCTTCAAATCCTCGGTGTAATCGACTTCCGAAAATTCGTGGACGCAGTCGTAATGGCCCTTCAGGCCGCCGAGCATGCCCTGCAGCCAGAAATTCTCACGCAGCCCTTCCTGCACCGTCGCGCCGTCGCGATTGAAGCCGTAGAACGGCATCGACAGGTCCTTGTAGAATTGCGCTCGGTTGAGCGTACCCGCGCGGATACCGTCAAACGCCTCAATCGGCGTGCCTTCGGGATTGCTGTCGCTCTTCAGCATGATGGGCGGCACCGCGCCGACCAGTACGATCTTGGCGACACGATCGGTGCCGTGGCGCCCGCAATAATGAGTGACCTCGCCACCACCGGTCGAATGGCCGACCAGGATGATGTCCTTGAGGTCGAGTTGCTCGATCAGTTCCGCGAGGTCGTCGGCATATTGGTCCATATTGTTGCCGTCCCAGGTCTGGGACGAACGGCCATGGCTGCGGCGGTCATGCGCGATCGTGCGGAAACCCAGATGCGCAAAATCGACCAATTGCCGGTCCCATGCTTCCGACGACAAAGGCCAGCCATGCGAAAACAGGATCGGCTGACCCGACCCCATATCCTGATAATATATTGTGGTTCCGTCGCGGGTAGTGATCGTCGCCATGACTGCCTCCTGTCGAATCGCCCGCCCCGGCCATTTTTAGAATGCCATCGAACCGTCCAACAGGCGAGCCCGCAACCCGATGCGGACGCAAAAAAGGCGGCCCGTTGCCGGACCGCCCCTTCTGATCTTTGGCCGGATCGCCGAAGCAATCCGAAGCCGCTTGCGTCTTAGCGCTTCGAGAACTGGAAGCTGCGACGCGCCTTGGCGCGGCCGTACTTCTTGCGCTCGACGGTGCGGCTGTCGCGGGTCAGGAAACCCGCGCGCTTGACCGGGGTCCGCAGGATCGGCTCGAACTTGGTCAGTGCCTGGCTGATGCCGTGCTTGACCGCGCCGGCCTGGCCCGAGAGGCCACCGCCCTTGACCGTGCAGATCACGTCATACTGGCCTTCACGGCCGGCGACGCCGAACACCTGGTTGATCACCAGACGCAAGGTCGGACGCGCGAAATAGACTTCCTGATCGCGGCCATTGACCGTGATCTTGCCCGTGCCCGGCTTCAGCCAAACGCGCGCAACGGCGTCCTTGCGGCGGCCGGTCGCGTAAGCACGACCGAACTTGTCGAGTTCCTGCGCGCGCAGCGGCGCGGTCTGGACCGGCTCGTCGATCTTGCCTTCGAGATAATCGTCGGCGCGCTGCTCGGCGGCAGCTTCGGCGGCCTCACCCTGCTGCTGCAGGACAGTGCCGAGATCGGAAAGCGACTGGCGCCCGTCGGTGTTGTTGGTGTCGACCATTATGCGCCCACCTTGTTCTTCCGGTTCATGCCGGCGATGTCGAGGACTTCGGGGTTCTGGGCTTCGTGCGGATGCTCGCTACCCTTGTAGATGCGCAGGTTGCGCATCTGATCGCGACCCAGCGGACCGCGCGGAATCATCCGCTCGACGGCCTTTTCGAGCACGCGCTCGGGGAAGCGACCCTCGAGCACCTTGCCCGCGGTGATCCCCTTGATGCCGCCGGCATAGCCGGTGTGCTTGTAATAGATCTTGTCGGCCAGCTTCTTGCCGGTGAACTTGATCTTGTCAGCGTTGATGACGATGACATTGTCACCGCAATCGACGTGCGGGGTAAAGCTGGTCTTGTGCTTGCCGCGCAGCACATTGGCGATCACGACCGCAGCGCGGCCGACCACCAGATCGGTGGCATCGACGATGTGCCATTTCTTTTCCACCTCGTGCGGCTTGGCCGACTTGGTGGTCTTCATCAGCGCCTTCATGGGCTGTTGACCTTCCGGTTATGGCGTTAAAAAACAAACGCGCGGCCCGTCACCGAGCCGCGTCCGTGGCGGGCAAATGCCGCCAGACCCCGCGAAAGTCAAGCAAAACCGGGCTTTTGCTGACGGGTATTATGATACCCGTCGATTAACCGACCTCCCCAACCCTCAGCCGGTCGTGTTCTTCACCCACGCCGCTACCGCGTCATCGACCGCGACAGGCCAGCGTTCGATCACGGGCAGGTCATAGCTGTGCAGCTGGCCGATTCGTGCCGCCACTTGCGTCGCCAGCTCGATCGTCGTCTTGGCGGTCATCACGGTCTCGGCCGCTTCCTGGGTCACATCCTCCCAGCGATAGATCGAGGTGATCGGCACGAGTGAGGTGCACGCCGCCAGCCGTTCTTCGAGCAGCTTGCGCGCGACCAGTGCGGCTTCGGCGGGATCGCCGAAGCTTGACTGGACGATAGCTATGTCGGTCATGCGCGCCTCCTGCCGATGGCATGCGCTCCCCATACCACGCTGACCAGCAGCAACGCGCCAACCAATTGGTGGAACGCGGCTAACGCGATGTTCACCTGGGTCATCACCGTCGCGATGCCGAGCAGGATCTGGATGCCGAAGGCGCTGTGGATCGCGACCGAGGCCGGGCGATCGATCTTCTTCACCGCGCGCGCCAGCACCACCAAAACCACGACCGCCACCCAGGCCCACCAGCGGTGAATGAAATGGACGATCGCGGGATCCTCGGTCAGCAGTTGCCCGAGCGATTCGCCCGACTGGCTGGCGCCGGGGAAGAAGCGGCCGTTCATCAGCGGCCACGAATCGCTGACCAGCCCGGCGCGCAGCCCGGCCATCAGCGCGCCGTAGAATAATTGCACGAACAGGATGACGCCTGCGGCCAGACCCAGTCCGGTCAGGCGCGCCGGCAATGCCCGGCGGTCGCGCGCCAGCGCCTGGAGATCGAGCGCGGTCCAGACGATGCCGGCAAGCGTGAACAACGCGGTCAAGAGATGCGCGGCGAGCAGCAACGGTGCCACCTCGGTCCGCACCGACAATCCCGAGCGCACCATGATCCAGCCCAGTGCGCCCTGTAACCCGCCGAGCGCGAACAAGGCGACCAGCCGCCACCAATAGCCGCGCGGGATCTGCCGCCGGATCGCGAACCACAAGAGCGGTAGCGCAAACGCCATGCCGATCACGCGGCCGAGCAAGCGGTGGATATATTCCCAGAAGAAAATGCTCTTGAACCCGGCCAGCGTCATGCCGGCATGGATCGCCTCATATTGCGGGATCTTACGGTAATTGGCGAACTCGGCTTGCCATTGCGCATCGGTCAGCGGCGGAATGATGCCGGTCAGCGGCTTCCACTCGGTGATCGACAGGCCCGATTCGGTCAGGCGCGTGATGCCACCAACCACGACGATCGCGACGATCAAAACGGCGACGCACCACAGCCATGCCGCGATGGCGCGCGGACGCTTCCGATTGGGAGAGAAGGAATTCATCGCGCGCCATTATCCGGTCAGGTGCGCGTTGTCGAAGTGGGATAACCAAATTCCCCTCCCGCCTGCGGGAGGGGCTAGGGGAGGGCGTGTCCGATGGCGGGAGGCCGCAAGCCCTCCCCCAGCCCCTCCCACAAGTGGGAGGGGAGAAAGACGAACCACCCCTGTCGAAAATTCAGTTCGCGGTCGTCCGCGCGCTCTGGCCGTCGCCTTCGGGGGCGGCGACGATGTCGCGGGTGGTGCCGCCCTTGTCGACGATCTTGGTGTCGGGGTCGCCGGCGTCCGAGCGAATGCCCGGGCTGGCCGAATCGCCGCCGGCAGAATCGAGCGTGCCGTTCTCGGCCTGGCTCCGCGGGGCCGGGCCGCCGAACAGGGCATCGAGCGCCTGCGCCGACGGGTTATTGTCCTGCGGGCGAGTCACGCCCGGCTGTGGCGGCTGAAGCGAGAAATCGGGCGGCACGACCAGCGGCTGCGCGCGCGCGACGGCATATTCGTCGGGACGCGCGCGGTCGAACCCGCGATGGCCGCATCCGGCGAGCAACAAAGCAACGCCCGCCACGGCAACAATCGGCACAACCTTACGCATTCGATTTCTCCACGTCCGCTCCATCCGCTCGCGGCTTGTCGCGCACCAAAAGTGCCCGCGCGAGCAGGATGAGCACCCCCACCGTAATCGCAGCGTCGGCAAGATTGAAGTTCAAAAACGGCGACCATGCGCCGAAGTGCAGATCGGCGTAATCCTGGACATAGCCCAGCCGCACGCGATCGAGGATATTGCCGAGCGCGCCGCCGGCGATCATGCCCAGCGCGAACTGGTCCTGGCGATTGCGCTCGCGCCACATCCACACCAGCACCGCGACCGCGATCGCGCCGGTCATCCCGACCAACAGCCAGGTCGACGCCGCGCTGTCGGCGCGCAGGAAGCCGAGCGACACACCGTGATTGTGAACATTGCGCAGGGTGAAGATCGGCAGCACGATCCGCTCATCGCCTTCATAGGTCAGACCGATCGGGCCGATCACCAGCCACTTCACGAGCTGGTCGAGGACGAAGAGCGATAGCGCGCTGATCAACCCGATCTTGGGCAGTTTCCAGGTCACGAGACGACTCCAGTGCAGCGGTCACACAAAGCGCCGTCCGCCGTCACTTCGGGCAGGAGGCGCCAGCAGCGGCCGCATTTGTGATAATCACTGCGGGTAACCGCCAGCGGCCCCTTGCTCACCTTGGCGACGATGAACGCCTCGGCGAGATCCTCGGCCGACAGCGACATTTCGGGCACGGTGACCTCGGCCTCGAGGCTCGAACGGATCACCTTGTCGCGGCGGAACGGCTCGATCGCCTCGGTCACTTGCGCGCGCAACTCGCGCAGCCCGGTCCATTCGGTCGCGATTACCTTGTCGGCGGGGATCTTGGGCAGTTCGGGCCATTCCAGCAAATGGACCGAGTCCGCATCGGGGAACCGCGCCTGCCATGCCTCCTCGGTGGTGAAAACCAGGATCGGCGCGGCGTAACGAACCAGCGCGTGGAACAGGATATCGAGCACGGTGCGATAGGCGCGGCGCTTGAGATCCGTCGGCGCGTCACAATAGAGCGAGTCCTTGCGGATATCGAAGAAGAATGCCGACAAATCGTCCTGCGCGAAGTCGGTCAGCAGGCGCAGATAACGGTTGAACTCGAATGCATCGGTCGCCGCCTTGAGCTCGCAATCGAGCTTGCCGAGCAGGTCGAGCACATAGAGTTCGAGCTGCGGCATGTCCTTGGGCGCGACGCGCTCGGCCTCGCTGAAGCCGTCGAGCGCGCCGAGCAGGTAGCGGAAGGTGTTCCTGAGCTTGCGATAGGCGTCGCTGGTCGTCGCCAGCACTTCCTTGCCGATCCGCACGTCCTCGAAATAATCGACCGACGCGACCCACATGCGCAGGATGTCGGCGCCCGATTCCGAGATGATCTTGAGCGGATCGACGACATTGCCGAGGCTCTTGGACATCTTGCGGCCATTGCCGTCGAGCGCGAAGCCGTGGGTCAACACCGCGTCATAGGGCGCGCGGCCGCGCGTGCCGCAGCTTTCGAGCAGCGACGATTGGAACCAGCCGCGATGCTGGTCCGATCCTTCGAGATAGAGGTCGGCGCGCACGCCCTCCCCATACCGCGCCTCGATCGTGAAGACATGGGTCGATCCCGAATCGAACCACACGTCGAGAATGTCGTTCTGTGGCTCGAAATCGTCGAGCTTGTAGCCGGGGCCGAGCAGCGCCTGGTGGTCCGCGGTGAACCAGGCGTCGGCGCCGCCGGCCTCGAAGGCCTTGACGATACGGTCGTTGACCGCGGGGTCGCGCAGATACTCGCCGGTCGCGCGGTTGAGGTAGAGCGCGATCGGCACGCCCCAGGCGCGCTGGCGGCTGATCACCCAGTCGGGGCGCCCCTCGACCATCGAGCGGATGCGGTTCTGGCTGCGTTCGGGCACCCAGCGCGTGCGCTCGATCGCGTCGAGCGCGACTTCGCGCAAAGTCGGTCCATTGCCCGCGGCATGACCGATCGACGGCGCGAAGCCGGCGAGGTCGCCCGGCTCCGGCAGGTCGATCGCGACCGCGGCGGCATTCGCGCTCTTCTGCGACTGGTCCATCGGGATGAACCATTGCGGGGTCGCGCGGAAGATCACCTTGGCCTTGGACCGCCAGCTATGCGGATAGCTATGCGCGAAATCGTCCGAGGCGGCGAGCAGGGCACCCGCCTCGCGCAGGTCGCTGCAGATCGGCCCGTCCGAGGCGACGAACTTCTTGTTGATGACATTGCCCTGCCCGCCCAGCCACAGCCAGTCCGGACGGTAAAAACCGGCTGCGTCGACGGCGAACACCGGGTCGATGCCGTGCGCCTTGCATAGCAGGAAGTCGTCCTCGCCATG
Source organism: Sphingomonas sp. P4_G3 (assembly GCF_056401105.1). Lineage (NCBI taxonomy): Bacteria > Pseudomonadati > Pseudomonadota > Alphaproteobacteria > Sphingomonadales > Sphingomonadaceae > Sphingomonas > Sphingomonas sp. P4_G3. The sequence goes on along the minus strand of NZ_JBFUJZ010000009.1, from coordinate 213,303 downwards.
ATCGGGCGACATATGGACGAGGCCGGTGCCGGCATCGGTGGTGACGAAATCGCCGGGCAGGAACGGACGCGGCTTGGCGAAGAACCCGCCGAGCTTGTGCATCGGGTGACGTGCGACGGCGCCGGCGAGTTGGGAGCCCTTGATCGTCCCTTCTGGGCGAAGCACGACTTCTGCCAGACCTGCGCCCAATCGGGCGCTGAGCTTCGCCCTGAGCTCAGCAGCGACCAGGAAACGCTTGCCGCCCAATGCACGCAGTTGCGAGCGCACCGGCTCAATTGCCTCGCCAGCCGCCCAATTGAATCCCGTCAACGACACGATTTCGTAATCGACGTCCGGCCCATAAGCCAACGCCTGGTTGACCGGGATCGTCCAGGGCGTGGTCGTCCAGATCACCGCATGCGCGCCGACCAGTTCGGGCGCATTCGGCGCCTCGACGATCTCGAACGCGACGTCGATCTGCGTCGAGACCACATCCTCATATTCGACCTCGGCCTCGGCCAGCGCGGTCTTTTCGACCGGCGACCACATCACCGGCTTGGCGCCGCGATAGAGCTGGCCGCTTTCGGCGAACTTGAGCAATTCGCCGACGATCGCCGCCTCGGCGTCGAACTTCATCGTCAGATAGGGATCGTCCCAGTCGCCCATCACGCCCAGGCGCTTGAACTGCTCGCGCTGCACCTCGACCCATTTGGCGGCATAAGCGCGGCATTCGGCGCGGAACTGGTCGACCGGGACCTGATCCTTGTCGAGCTTCTTGTCCTTATATTGCTTCTCGACCTGCCATTCGATCGGCAGGCCGTGGCAGTCCCAGCCGGGGACGTAAGGCGCGTCCTTGCCGAGCAAGGACTGGCTGCGGACGATGATGTCCTTCAGCACCTTGTTCATCGCATGGCCCATATGGATGTCGCCATTGGCGTAAGGCGGGCCGTCGTGAAGGATGAAGCGTTTGCGCCCGGCGCGTTGTGCGCGGAGCTTGCCGTACAAATCCTCGCTCTCCCAGCGCGCGAGAATCGCCGGCTCCTTCTGCGCTAGGCCGGCCTTCATCGGGAAGTCGGTCTTGGGCAGGAAGACGGTGTCGCGATAATCCGCGGTGCTGGGCGTTTCGTCAGTCATAAGTCGGCGGGCATTAGCGTGGGAAATATCTCACGTCACTACAAACTCCCCTCCCTGCAAGGGAGGGGCCGGGAGTGGGTGGCGAGCGCAGCGAGCTCCCTTCGGTCGCACCCACCCCTAACCCCTCCCTTACGGGGAGGGGGACAACATTTGCCGCGCCGTCGCCACATCCTCAGCCATCTGCGCCATCAGCGCATCCATGCTATCGAACTTCGCCTCGGGCCGGATGAAATCGACCAGTTCGACCTCAATCGTCTGGCCATACAGATCGCCGGAGAAATCGAAGAAATACGGCTCAAGCAATTCCTTGGGCGGATCGAAGCTCGGCCGCACGCCCAGATTGGCCGCGCCCTCCACCACGCGCCCACCAGGCAGATGCCCGCGCACCGCATAGATGCCAAACTTCGGCCGCAGATAATTGGCCATGTCGATATTCGCGGTCGGGAACCCCAGGGTCCGCCCGACCTTGTCGCCGTGCTGCACCACGCCCTCGATCGTGTAAGGTCGGGTAAGCAACCGCGCCGCTTCGCGCGGATCACCGGCGCGCAACGCTTCGCGGATACGCGTCGAGGACACCGTCTCGCCGTCGAGCTGGACGGGGGCGATCGTATCGACAGTGAAGCCGTGGCGCTCGCCCAATTGCCGCATCAGCGGGATGTCGCCGCTGCGCCCCTTGCCGTAGGTGAAGTCTTCGCCGGTCGACACGCCGGCGACGCCGAGATGCTCGACCAGACATTGACCGACGAATTCCTCCGCCGAGAGCCCGGCAAGCGCCGCGTCGAATTCGAACACGTACATCGCGTCCACGCCCGCCGCCGCGAACAGCCGCGCGCGCTGATCCATGCTGGTCAGCCGGAACCAAGGGCTGTCGGGACGGAAATAGCGCATCGGATGCGGGTCGAAGGTGGCGACGATCGCGGGACGGCCCACTGCCCGCGCGCGCTCAACCGCGCGGCCAACCACTGCCTGGTGACCCAAGTGAAATCCATCGAAATTGCCGAGCGCGACATAGCCCCCGCGAAACCGCTCGGGCACCGTCGAGCCGCCGGAAAGCCGCTCCATGGCGTGGGCCTATAGGGGCGTCATTTGCCGGGCACCATCCCCGCCGTCAGCACGCGGATGACGTTGCCGCCCATCACCTTGCGGATGTCGTCGTCGGAGAAACCGCGGTCGATCAACGCTTGGGTGATCGCGGCGACCTGGCTGGCGTCGAACCCGGTGGTCACCGCGCCGTCGAAATCCGATCCCAGTCCGACATGGTCGATCCCGACCAGATCGCGGACATAGGCGATCGCCTTGGCCGCATCCTCGGGCTTGTTCGAGCAGATCGCGGCGTCCCAATAGCCGATCCCGATCACGCCGCCGGTCCTCGCGATGCCGCGGATCTCGTCGTCGGTCAGGTTGCGGTTGACCTTGCACGTCGCCTGGACGCCGCCATGGCTCGACACGATCGGACGCCGCGCCAGCGCGATCACTTCGGCGACGGTCTGGTGGCTCGAATGCGCGATGTCGACCACCATGCCGAGCTTTTCCATCCGCGCGACGGCCGCCCGGCCGAGCGAGGTCAGGCCGCCTTTCTTCACACCGTGCATCGACCCGGCGAGGTCGTTGTCGAAGAAGTGCGCGAGGCCGGCCATGCGGAAACCGGCGGCGTAGAGTTTGTCGAGATTGCCGATCTTGCCTTCGAGATCTTGAAGTCCCTCGATCGACAGCATCGCGCCGACTACGCCCCTGCCCGCGCGGCGATCGGCGATCAGCTTCTGGAGGTCGGCGAGCGAGGTGATCAGCCGCAATTGCCCGTTCGAGCGGTCGGCGAAGCGCTTGAGTTTCTCGGCATGATAGAGCGAGCGTTGGAGCAGCGAATTCCATGTCCGCATCGGCTGCAGGTCGGCGATCACCAGCTGGGCGATATTGTCGGTGTCGCCCGAATTGGCGTCGTAATTCTGGTGCTTGGGCGTCTTGGTCACCGACGAGAAGACTTGCAGCGCGTAATGCCCCGCCTGCAGCCGCGGCAGGTCGACCTGGCCGCGATCGGAGCGCGTCAGCAGGTCGCGTTTCCACAATAGCGAATCGGCGTGCATGTCGGCGACGTCGAGCGTCTTCTGCAACGCCAGCGCGCGCGGCGTGATCCTGAGCGCGACCGGCTGCACCTTGTTCATCGATTTCTCGACCATGCCGGGAGCGAGGATGAAGAACAGGATGGCGGCGATAACGAGCAGCGCCACAAGCCCCAGCAGCCATTTGCGCATCCTGGCTTTACCCCCTCCGTCATGCCGGGCTCGTCCCGGCATCCAAGGTGCCGCGAGCCAACCCGCCCATGATGTGCGGCACGTTGGACCCCGGGACAAGCCCGGGGTGACGGTTAGGATCTGGTGAGCGTCACGAAACTATACGCCGGCCGCTCGCCCTCGGCCGGGTGATCTTCGCGCGCAGTTTCGCGCCAGCCAGTGAAAGCCGGCACCGTCGCATCGCCCTCAGGCGTGGCATGGACCTCCGTCAGTTCCACTTGATCGGCACGGTCGAGCAACAACGCAAAAACCTCCGACCCACCGATCACCGCAACATCCTCACCCGCCAGCGCCATCGCTTCCTCGACCGAATGCGCGACTTCCGCTCCTGCCGCCGTCCAGGCACGATCGCGCGTCAGCACGATGTGGCGACGGCCGGGCAGCGGCGACGGAAAACTCTCGAACGTCTTGCGGCCCATGATCATCGGGCGCCCGATCGTCTGTGCCTTGAAGCGCTTGAGGTCGGCCGGCAGATGCCAGGGCAGCCGCCCGTCACGGCCGATCACGCCGTTATCGGCGCGCGCGAGGTGGAAGGAGATCACGTATTCCCCTCCCGCTTGCGGGAGGGGCTAGGGGAGGGTCTGTTTATCGTCAGCACGGGAGCGGACATGCCCTCCCCCAGCCCCTCCCGCAAGCGGGAGGGGAGTATCAAACCGCCACTGGCGCCTTGATATGCGCCTGCGCTTCGTAGCCGACGAGTTGGAAATCCTCATATTCATAAGCGTCGATCGAGGGCGGCTTGCGCAGGATCTCGAGCTTGGGCAGCGGCCCCGGCTCGCGCCCCAATTGCTCGCGCGCTTGGTCGAGATGGTTCGAATAAAGGTGGCAATCGCCGCCGGTCCAGACGAACTCGCCGACGTCGAGCCCCGCTTGCTGCGCGAGCATATGGGTGAGAAGCGCATAGCTCGCGATGTTGAACGGCACGCCGAGGAAGATGTCGGCCGAGCGCTGATAGAGCTGCAGGCTCAATTTGCCGTTGGCGACATAGCATTGGAACAGGCAATGGCAGGGCGCCAGCGCCATGGCGTGGAGCTCGCCGGGGTTCCACGCGCTCACCACCATGCGGCGGCTGGCGGGATTGATCTTCAGCGTCTCGATCAGTTCGGCGATCTGGTCGACATGCCCGCCCTCGGCGGTCGCCCAGTCGCGCCATTGCTTGCCATAGACGGGACCGAGATCGCCATTCTCATCGGCCCATTCGTCCCAGATGCTCACCTTGCGGTCGCGCAGCCATTGGACGTTTGTGTCGCCGCGCAGGAACCACAGCAATTCGACGATGATCGACCGCAGGTGCAGCTTCTTGGTGGTCAGCACCGGAAAGCCCTGCGCCAGGTCGAAGCGCATCTGGTGCCCGAACACCGATCGCGTACCGGTCCCGGTGCGATCCATCTGCTCGGCGCCATGATCGAGCGCGCGCTGCATCAGGTCGAGATATTGCCGCATGATGATGGCTTACTCCGCACCGCGCGCGCCGCCAAGCCGAGCATGTATCGAATTGTGGAAAACGCCCCGCTATTCGGATGCGGTCAGGACGCGGGCGGCGTCGGGGCCGGCGTCGGCACCAGCCGGCAGGCGCGGATGTCCTTGGGTTCAGGGCGAGGCCCTACCGCCTGGAACCGTGCGAGATAGCCGCCCGCCGAGGGCATCTCGTCGAACGAAACGAGCTTGTAGCCGACAGCGGCGAATTCGCATTCGAGCAATTTGGGCGGCGTGCCGTGATTTTCGGTGCGGCGATTGGCGTCGACGACGATCACTTCGCCGTTCGGCTTGAGCGACGGGCGCATCCGCCAGAGGAATTCGTAAGGCTGCTCGATCTCATGGTACATGTGCACCATCAGGATGCGGTCGAAGCTGTTGTCGGGCAATTTGGGATTGGCCGGTTCGCCCAGCCGCACGCTGACAGTGTCGAGCCGGTCGCGTGCGACGCGCTCGGCCAGCGCATCGCGCACCTCCGGCACGATGTCCTCCGCCAGCACGCGGCCGTCCTTGCCGACGCGGCTGGCCAGGCGGATCGTGTAATAACCCTCGCCCGCGCCGATATCGGCGACGGTCATGCCCTTGGCGATGCCCGCCTTGTTCATCACCTCGCCCGCTTCGTTGAGGCGATCGCGCGCTTCTTCGGTCGACCAGCGCGGTGAGATGATGCGCGCGACCGGGCGGTCGGCGGCGGGGAACGGACCGACATTGTCCTGTTGGTTACGGATGACCGGCGGGCCGCCGTCACAGGCGGCGAGCATCAGCAAGCCGACGATCAGCGCGCCCGACCACCGCATCACTCGACGTCCTCTACCTCGACCGTCTCTCCGGTCACGCGCTGCGAAAGCGCGGCCGCCATGAAGGCGTCGAGATCGCCGTCAAGCACATCGGAGGGGCTGGTCGAGGTCACGCCGGTGCGCAGGTCCTTCACCAGCTGATAGGGTTGCAGCACGTAGCTGCGGATCTGGTGGCCCCAGCCGATATCGGTCTTGGTCGCGTTGACCGCGTTGGCTTCTTCCTCGCGCTTCCTGAGTTCATGCTCGTAGAGGCGCGCGCGCAGCTGGTTATAGGCCTCGGCCTTGTTCTTGTGCTGGCTGCGCTGGTTCTGACAGGCGACGACGATTCCGGTCGGCAAGTGGGTGATGCGCACCGCCGAATCGGTCGTGTTGATGTGCTGGCCGCCCGCGCCAGACGAGCGATAGGTATCGATGCGCAGTTCGCTTTCGTTGATCTCGATATCGATCGAATCGTCGATCACCGGATAGACCCACACGCTGGAAAAGCTGGTGTGGCGCCGCGCCGCGCTGTCATAGGGGCTGATCCGGACCAGGCGGTGGACGCCGCTTTCGGTCTTGGCATAGCCATAGGCATTCTCGCCCTTGAGCAGCAACGTCGCCGACTTGATGCCCGCTTGTTCGCCGGCATGATAGTCGACCAGTTCGACCTTCATGCCGTGACGTTCGGCCCAGCGCGAATACATGCGCTGGAGCATCTCGGCCCAATCCTGGCTCTCGGTGCCGCCGGCGCCGGCATTGATTTCGATATAGGTGTCGTTGGCGTCGGCCTCGCCCGCGAGCAGCGCCTTGACCTTGTCTGCTTCGGCGCGTGTCGCGAGTTCGGCCAGCGCTTCGACCGCCTGACTTTCCATATCGGAATCGCCTTCGGCCTCGGCCATCTCGACGAGTTCGACATTGTCGCTCAATTCGCTTTCGATCGCGCGCGTCGCGGCGATCGCCTCGTCGAGACGACGGCGCTCGCGCATCACGTCCTGCGCCGCCTTGGGATTTTCCCACAGGCTCTGATCCTCGACGCGCGCGTTGAGTTCGTCGAGCCGCCGCAGCGCGCGGTCCCAATCGAGGAACCGGCGCAACAGGCTGAGCGCATCATTGATCGTATCGACATGCGATTGCGCTTCGGCGCGCATCGGTAACTCCAAATTCTAGTTCGTCGCCCCGGCGAAGGCCGGGGCCGTTACGTAAGAAGATCGGTCCTTTGCCGCCAGCGGCCCCGGCCTTCGCCGGGGTGACGCCCCCTAGTAGATACCGCCCTGCCGTTGCAAGAAATCGCGATCGCCGCTCGATTCCTTGGGTTTGGATTCCTGCGGCACTGCCTTGGTGGCGGTCGGCGTCGGCAAGTCGCGGCGGATCGGCGAGCGACGCGTTTCGCTCTCGGGCTTGAACGCTTCCCAGATCACTTGCGCCTTGGGATCGCCACCAGGCGACGGCCACGCCCCGAAGACTGGCTTGCCGGAAAGGCGGTCGACGCGGACCATGCGGATCCCCGGCGGTGCGCGGAACGGCATCTTGGGCAGGCCTTCATAGGCCTTGACCGCCCACTCCTTGAAGATCGGCGCCGACACGGTTCCGCCCTGGGCATAGCCGCCCAGGCCGCTCGGTTTGTCATAGCCGAGATAGACGCCCGCGATCATCTGCGGCGTGCCGCCGATGAACCACACGTCGGTCGGGCCCGAATTGGTACCGGTCTTGCCGAACATCGGGCGATCGAGGTCGCGCAGGATCGTCGCGGTGCCGCGCTGGACCACGCCTTCGGCGATATGCACCATCTGGAACGCGCTCAGCGGATCGACCACTTGCTTCAGCTTGACCACCGGACGCGGCATCGGCTTGCCGTTCCAGTCGGGCGCATTGCAGCGATCGCAGGCACGCCAATTTTCCGGCCAGATCACGTTGCCACGACGATCCTGGACGTAATCGACCAAGGTCGGCGCGTGGCCGCGGCCATTGTTCTCCAGGATCGAATAGGCATTGACCATGCGCTGCACGGTGGTTTCGCCCGCGCCGAGCGAGAACGCCAGATAAGGCGGATATTTGCCGACGCCGATTTCGTCCATCAACTTGACGACGTTGGGCATGCCGGTCTGCGCCGCGACGCGCACCGTCATCAGGTTGCGCGATTGCTCGAGGCCCCAACGCATCGTGTGCGATCCCGAACCCCCGGCGCCGCCGAAATTACGGAAGCATTTCGAATATTGCGTGCCCTGGTTCACGCAATAAGGGCCGTCCTGAATGATCGAGGACGGGGTCAGGCCATGTTCGAGGCCCGCGGTGTAGACGATCGGCTTGATCGTCGAGCCCGGCTGGCGCAGCGCTTGCGTCGCGCGGTTGAACGACTGGACGCGGTTGTCGAAGCCGCCCTGCATGGCAAGCACCCGGCCGGTCGCCGGTTCTTCAACGACGAAGCCGCCCGACACCTTGGGCAGGGTCTTGAGCACATAAGAACTGCCCGACGGCGCCACCGCGATGATGTCGCCGGCTTTGATCGCGCTCGACGCCGGTCCGCCGCCACCGCGGATCGGCATCGACGCGGCCCCGCGCGGCAGCGTGCCGGTCGCACCGTTCGAGAAGCCGAGCGTGAAATCGCCGCTCTCGTCGATCACGACCGCCGCGCGCCAATCCTCGTAATCGAGCGCGATATTGCTCGCGAGCAGCGCGTTGAGCCAGTTCTGCGACACGTCGACATGGCCGAGCGGCCCGGTCCAGCCGCGATTGCCGTCATAGCGCAGCAAGCCGTCGCGCAACGCTTTCTGCGCCAGCGCCTGCTGCTTGGGATCGAACGACGTCCGCACCCACAGACCACCGCCATAGACGCTGAACGGATTGCGGCCGGCTTCGGAGGCCTCGCCAAACTTGTCCATCAACTGGCGGCGGACTTCCTCGATGAAATAGCCCGACGCCGATTCGAACTGGACGGTGCGCTTGTTGACCGTGCCGAGCGGCTGCGCGACCGCCCAATCATGCTGCTGCTGGTTGATGTACCCATTGGCCTGCATCTCCCCCAACACCCAATTGCGCCGCGCGGTCGCACGCTCGGTCTGGCGATCGGGATCGTAGCCCGACGGCGCCTTGGGCAGGATCGCCAGATAGGCGAATTGCGGGATGGTGAGCTGGTCGAGGTCCTTGTCGAAATAAGCGCGCGACGCCGCTTGCACGCCATAAGCGTTGCGGCCGAGGAAGATCGTGTTGAGATAGATTTCCAGGATCTGCTGCTTGGTCAGCGTATCCTCGATGCGGTAAGCGAGGATCGCTTCCTTGAGCTTGCGCGTATAGCTGTGCTCGTTGCCGACCAGCAGGTTCTTGGCGACCTGCTGCGTGATCGTCGAGGCGCCGCGCGAACGCTTGCTACGCATATTGTCGATCATCGCCGAGACGATGCCGGGATAATCGACGCCGTGATGCGAGAAGAAGGTCTTGTCTTCGGCCGACAGATAGGCTGCGACCAACAGCTTGGGATATTCGTCGAACTTCAGCTGGACGCGATGTTCGCGCGCGAAGCTGAAGACTGGCATGCCATTGGTATCGCGGACGTTCGACGGCAGATCGGGTTCATAGGCCTTGAGCCGATCGACCGACGGCAGATCGCGCGCGACGAACAGCCAGATCAGGAACCAGGCGATGCCCCAAAGCGCCGCCAGGACGACCAATGCCTTGACCCACCAGCGCTGCCACGCGCCGCGCATGAAGCCGGCGACGCCGCCAGCCTCTCGCTTGATCCGAAAATTGACCGAGTCCGAACTGTCCGCCGCCATAATCGTCCGGGCCTTAGCAGGTCCGGCGGCTCTTGCCAGCGCCCTAGTTTGATTTTCGCGGCACCAGCCCGCTCCCCCACCCGGCCACCCATAGAATACCTTGTTGGGCGGCCGGGTGGGGGAGCGGGCTGGTGCCGCAACCGTTTCAGCTCTGCTGAAACCAAAAGCACCGCATCAATTCGACGCAAGCTTTCTGGCGAAATTCACTTGTACCGCGCGTTCGACGCTTTGCGCGATACGCTTGCGACCCTCCGGAGAGTCCAGGAAAGCCGCGTCTTTCGGGTTCGAGATGTAGCCCGTCTCGAACAATACAGACGGCATATCCGGCGCCTTCAGGACCATCAGCGATGCGAATTTGTGAAAGCCGGGGCGCAGCGGGATGTTCGGTTCGGCTTCGCGGCCGAGCAAGCGCGCGAACGCGGCCGAGGCGTTCATCGTCTCGCGCTGGGTAAGATCGATCAGGATCGACGAGACGTCGGCATTCTCGCTGCCCAGATCGACACCGGCGATGACGTCGGCCTTGTTCTCGCGCGCCGCCAGCCGGGCGGCTTCCTTGTCAGACGCGACTTCGGACAGGGTATAGACCGAGGCACCCGAGGCATCGCCCGCCCCGACGCTGTCGCAATGGATCGAGATGAACAGATCGGCCTTGAGTTTGCGCGCCACGCCATAGCGTTCCTGCAGCACCAGGAAACGGTCGTCATCACGCGTCAACGCCACCCGCACTCGGCCCGATTTGAGCAATTCGTCGCGGATCGCCCTGGCGATGCGCAACGTCACGTCCTTTTCCTTGATCCCGCTGGTCGGCGAGATCGCGCCGGGATCGAACCCGCCATGGCCGGCGTCGATCACCACCAGCGGACGGCCGGCATCGCCGTCGATCCGCGGCAGTGCCAGCGTCTTGCTCGCAGCCGGCACGGGCACCGAAACCGAATAGCGCGCGCTGCTGCTGACGGTGTCGGGCAGGTTGAACGGCGGCAGGAAGCTCATCCGACCGGCCGCCGCGGCGCGCGCGAAGCCGGCATCGTCGGTGGTGCGGAGTTGCAAGGTCAGCACGCGGCCATCGGCACCGAACGAGCCATCGGTGACCACGGCCGGGCGAGTCAGGTCGAACACGACGCGGGCGCCGCCGTCGCGCGCGCCCTCGCGCACCGCATCGACCAACCCGCCGGTGGCAACGGCTCCGCCCGGCGCGGCGTCCGCGATGTCGAGCGCGACACGCTTGGGCGCGACCAGCAGGAAACTCGAGGCGTCGGCGACCTTCTGGTCGAACGTGACCACGATGGAGTCATCCCTGACGTCCACGCGCTGGATCGTCGCTGCCCAAGCGGGGCTGCCGCCGAGCCACAGGGCCAACATGGCAAGAATGAACGACACACGCACGTAATGGCGCGCGGGCCGGTAACCGGTCCAGCGAAAAACCATCTGGAAGAACCCCTTTTACTCGCTCTTCTGAAACGGGGTTACCGCGCCGCTTACTCAGGCTCGGTGAAACGACAGGGTTAATCCGTCGTTCGGCACGTTTTTGCCGACATGATCGGCAGAAACCTGCCAGTTGAAGCGGACGATGGCAGGTGCTACCTGAATCGTAACCGGCACCGCGACAATGATTTGTCCGGAAGTCGCCGGCCCCACGGCCGCCCCGGCGTTCATCGGCAGGCGGTCCATCAGGTTGACGTTCGCATGCTGCATTTCCCTCGCCTAGTGCTCGACCCGGCCATCGCCGGCGAGCGCGTTGGCGCGGGTGCCCCGGCCGTGATGCCCGGGCGTGCGCAGCGAACAGACGCACATCCACCATCCCGCACCGGCCGGTCACGGATCGACAATCCGTCCACCGACGCCGCGCGACTTATTGGCGCGCCCCTACCCTTATCGAAGGTCCGGCGCGCCCGGAGAGAAAATAATGACCATGCGTATGTTGATCGACGCACGCCACCGGGAGGAAACCCGGGTGGCGGTCGTCAAAGGGAACCGCATCGAGGAGTTTGATTTCGAAAGTGCCGAGCGCAAGCAGCTCAAAGGCAATATCTATCTAGCCAAGGTTACCCGCGTCGAACCGTCGCTCCAGGCGGCGTTCGTCGATTACGGCGGCAACCGCCATGGCTTCCTGGCCTTTTCGGAAATCCACCCCGATTACTATCAGATCCCCAAGGAGGATCGTGACGCGCTCCTCCGCGAGGAAGCCGAGCACGCCGCCGAGGAAGCCGCACTGCGCGCCGAGCTCGACGCCGAGGATGACGAGCACGACGATCACGAGCCTTCGGAAGAAGAGATCGAGCGGCTCGACGATGACGGCGCGCCCGACGAGGACGTCGCCGCCGAGCAGGAAAGCAGCGGTGGCGGTCGCCGCCGTGGCCGCAAGGACAATGGGTCGGAGGATCAGGTCGAGGCGCTGCGCCAGCGCCGCATGAACCTGCGCCGCCGCTACAAGATCCAGGACGTGATCCGGCGCCGTCAGGTGCTGCTGGTCCAGGTCGTCAAGGAAGAGCGCGGCAATAAGGGCGCGGCGCTGACCACCTATCTGTCGCTCGCCGGCCGCTATTGCGTGCTGATGCCCAATACGTCGCATGGCGGCGGCATCTCGCGGAAGATTTCCAACGCCGCCGACCGCAAGCGGCTCAAGACGATCATGGCGGAGCTCAAGCTGCCGCCGTCGATGGGCTGCATCGTCCGCACCGCGGGGCTCCAACGCACCAAGGTCGAGATCAAGCGCGACTTCGATTACCTCGCCCGGCTGTGGGATGGGATCCGCGAGACCACGCTCGCCTCGGCGGCACCGGCGCTCGTCTATGGCGACAGCGACCTGATGAAGCGGGCGATCCGCGACATCTACAACAAGGACATCGACGAGGTGATTGTCGAGGGCGATGACGGCTATCGTCAGGCCAAGGAGTTCATGAAGCTCCTGATGCCGAGCCATGCCCGTCGCGTGAAACATTATTCGGACCCGGTACCGCTGTTCCAGCGCGCCGGGGTCGAGGATCAGCTGTCGGCGATGTACCATCCGGTGGTGCAGCTCAAGTCGGGCGGCTATCTGGTCATCAACCCGACCGAAGCGCTCGTCTCGATCGACATCAACTCGGGCCGTTCGACGCGCGAGCACAATATCGAGCAGACCGCGACCGCGACCAACCTCGAGGCCGCGCAGGAAATCGCGCGCCAGTTGCGCCTGCGCGACATGGCGGGGCTGGTCGTCATCGACTTTATCGACATGGACAATGGCTCCAACGTCCGGAAGGTCGAGAAGGCGATGAAGGAGGCGCTGAAGAACGATCGCGCCCGCATCCAGGTCGGCCGGATTTCGAGCTTCGGCCTGATGGAGATGAGCCGCCAGCGCCTGCGCACCGGCGTGCTCGAAGCCTCCACTCGTCAGTGTCCGCATTGCGAAGGCACCGGCCTGGTCCGCACCGCCTCGTCGGCCGGCCTGTCGGCGCTGCGCATGATCGAGGATGAGGCCGCGCGCGGCCGCGGCTCGCAGATCACCTTGCGCGCATCGCAGGAAGCGGCGTTCTACGTGCTCAACAAGAAGCGTGCGGACATCGCCGAGATCGAGGATCGCTATGGCGTCCAGGTCGTCATCCTGTCCGATGGCGAGACCGAGGGCGCGCGGATGACGGTCGAGGCGTCGGGTCCGCCGCCGGTCCACGCGCCGCGCTTCGAAGCGCTGATCGAGGAAGAGGAAGAAGACGATTTCGTCGAGGAGGATCTCGACGAGGAAGAAGAAGCCGAGGAAGAGCGGACGGAGCGTGCTGAGCGTGGCGAACCGCGCGAACGCTCGGACGACGACAGCGATGCCGGCCGCAAGCGCCGCCGTCGCCGCCGTGGCCGCCGCGGTCGTGGCCGTGACGAAGGCGGTGAGGATGTCGCCACGCAGCAACCGCGCGAAGAGGGCGACGCCGAGAGCGATGGCGAAGAGGCAGAAGCCGTCGAATACGCCGCTGCCGGTGAGACCGAAGGCGAAGGCGAAACGCGCGGCCGTCGCCGCCGTCGCGGCCGTCGCGGCGGACGTCGCACCGAAGGGCCGACCGACGCTATCGTCGACGCCGGGGAAGCCGATGCCGGCGATGCCGGTGCGGTGATCGCGACGCACGCCAATCCCGACGTGCCTGTGGCGGTTGAGCCCGACGTAGCGCCCGAAGCGGAGGCCGCGCCCAAGCGCACGCGCCGTCGCCCCAAGGCGCGGATCGCCGAGGAAACCGCTGCAGCACCGGTGGCCGAAGCGGCCCCCGCGCCGGAACCCGAGCTCGTAGCAGCAGAGCCGGCGGCCAAGCCCAAGCGCAGCCGCAAAAAAGCCGCGCCGGTTGAAGCGGAAGCAGCCAATGCAGAACCCGTCCCGGCCGAAATGCCCGCGGCGGCAGAGGCGGCGGCGGCATCTCCGTCGATCGAGCTGGCGGAACCCGCGGCCAAGCCGAAGCGCAGCCGCAAGAAGGCCGCGCCGGCCGACGCCGCGACCGAATCGGACGCACCGACCCCCTCGCCTGCGGCGGCCAACGACGCCGACAAGACGCCGATGGCGGCCGATGCCGACGGCGCAGCACCGGCCGATGATGCCGCTGACGACACCGACGGTGACGGCTCGCCGCGCCGTGGCTGGTGGCAGCGCACTTTCGGCGCATGATCGCACGGGCCGGTCCCTCGCGCTTCAGGACGGGTTCACCCGTCCCGGCGCAGGGGCCGGCCGCATGCGCCCAATGGGACCCGAACGGATGACCGGACGATGAGGCGATTGATCGCGCTGTTCGCGACGGCAATCCTTCTCTGGGCGCAGCCGGCTTATGCGCAGGGCATCCTGCGCGATGCCGAGACCGAATCCCTGTTCAAGGACATGTCGCGGCCGATGATCGTCGCCGCCGGTCTGTCCCCGGCCAACGTCCAGGTCGTGCTGATACAGGACGATTCGATCAATGCCTTCGTCGCGGGCGGGCAGATCGTCTATATCCATTCGGGCCTGATCCAGGCGGCGGACAATGCCAACGAGGTGCAGGGCGTCATCGCGCACGAGCTTGGCCATATCGCCGACGGCCATGTCGTGCTGGCCGATGCCGGCGCCAAGCCTGCCATGGGCATTTCGCTGCTCAGCCTGGTGCTCGGCATCGCGGCGATGGCGGCGGGCGCAGGCGATGCCGGCGCCGGCATCATGGCCGCCGGCCAGCAGGCCGCGATGGGCAAGTTCCTATCCTTCACCCGCGTCCAGGAAGCCACTGCCGACGCCACCGGCGCCAAGTTCCTGCGCGAGGGCAACGTCAGCGGCAAGGGCATGATCAGCTTCTTCAAGAAGCTGGCCAATGAGGAATATCGCTACGGCCTGCAGAATATCGATCCGTATGCGCAGACCCACCCGCTGTCGAACGAACGCATCAACACGCTATATGCCGACGTGAAGGCGTCCCCCGCCTGGAACAATCCGCCCGACACCGCGCTCGACGAGCGGTTCAAGCGGATCAAGGCGAAGCTCTATGGCTATGTCTCGCCCTATGCGTCGACGCTCAACAAATATCCCGAGAGCGACCAGTCGATCTACGCGCATTACGCCCGCGCTTATGCCTGGCACAAAGCGGGCTATCCCGACAAAGCCGATGCCGAGACGCGCGCACTGGTCAAGCTGAAGCCCGACGATCCCTATTTCCTCGAAATTCGTGGCCAGATCCTGCTCGAAGCCGGCCAGCCCGCCGACGCACTCGCGCCGTTGAAGGAAGCGACCGAGCTGACCCGCTACAGCCCGCTGATCGCCACCACTTATGGCCATGCGCTGATCGCGACGGAGAACAAGGCCAATTATCCCGAGGCGATCCGCGTGCTCAAGATCGCGACCAACAAGGACGACGACAATCCGTTCGGATGGTATCAGCTGGGCACCGCCTATGAGCTGACCGGCGATACCGCCCGCGCCTCTTTGGCCGCCGCCGAGCAAGCGAGCCTGACTGGCGCAACCGCGCGTGCCGTGATGAGCGCCCGCGCCGCGATGGCCAACCTCCCGCCCAACAGCTCGGACTGGATCCGCGCCCAGGACATCGCTATGACCGGACAGAACGAACTCGACCAGAAGAAGCGCAAGCGATGAGCGATTTCCTGTCGTCGCGCTTCGCGCTGCCGCTGGTCGCGGTCGCCGCCGCCTTGCTTGGCGCCGGCGCCACCTGGCTGGTGCAACGGCCGACCGATGGCGCCGAAATCCGTGAGTATCTCCTCTCCCATCCCGAAGTGCTGCCCGAAGCGATGCAGAAATTGCGGGAGCGCGAGGCGGCCGAGCAATCGCGGCAGACCGGCTCTTTCATCGCCGCCAACCGCGATCGCATCTTCCCTGCTCTGGGCAGCGCCTGGTCCGGCAATCCCAATGGCGACGTCACGGTGGTCGAATATCTCGACTATAATTGCGGCTATTGCCGCGCCAGCCTACCGATCCTCGACAAATTGGTCGCGAGCGATCCCAAGGTGAAGATCGTGTTCCGCGAACTTCCCGTGTTGAGCGAGGAAAGCAAGGTCGCGGCGCGCTATGCCGTGGTCGCCGCCAAACAAGGCAAATATCGCCTGCTGCACGATGCGCTTTATGCCGGTGGCCCGTTGAGCGACGCGAGCATGGACGCGGCCTTGCGCACCGCAGGGCTCGACCCGGCGGCGGTCAAGGAAGCGGCGAAAGCGCCGGACGTCGGTCGCGCTATCGAGAACAACCTGGCGATGGTCGCGCCACTCGGCATGTCGGGCACACCTACCTGGGTGATCGGCGACAAGGTGCTGTCGGGCTTGCAGCCGCTCGAGACGATGCAGGCGGCGGTCGCGGCGGCGCGGACGAAATAAGCCGCGCGGGAGCGGTTGCACCCGCGACCGCCCCGCCCCATTTCCCCGTTTCTAGGGGAATTGCATGACCGAACCGATCCTGAGCGTCCGCGGCGTTTCAAAGACCTATGCCTCGGGCGTCCACGCGCTCCACGCCGTCGACCTCGACATCAACAAGGGCGAGATTTTCGCGCTGCTCGGCCCGAATGGTGCCGGCAAGACGACCTTGATCAGCATCATCTGCGGCATCGTCACGCCGTCGACCGGGACGATCACGGTCGGCGGCTTCGACGCGATCGGCCAGCCCAAGCGCGCGCGCCGGCAGATCGGCCTGGTGCCGCAGGAACTCGCGACCGATATGTTCGAGACGGTCGAATCGACCTGCCGCTTCAGCCGCGGCCTGTTCGGCCACCCACAGAAATCCGGCCATATCGACGAGGTACTCAAGGACCTGTCGCTCTACGACAAGCGCAAGGCCAAGATCATGGAATTGTCGGGCGGCATGAAACGCCGCGTACTGATCGCCAAGGCGCTCGCCCACGAACCCGACATCCTGTTCCTCGACGAGCCGACCGCCGGCGTCGACGTCGAACTGCGCCGCGACATGTGGAAGCTGGTCCATCGCCTGCGCGAAAAGGGCACCACGATCATCCTGACCACGCACTATATCGAGGAAGCCGAGGAAATGGCCGATCGCGTCGGCGTGATCTCGGGCGGCAAATTGCTGGTGGTCGACGAGAAAGCCGCGCTGATGAAGAAGCTTGGCAAGCGCGAACTCGACATCGCGCTCAACGAGGCGATGAGCACGATCCCGGGCGAGCTGGGCGATTGGGATCTCAGCCTGGAGAATGAGGGCAAGACATTGCGCTACGTGTTCGACGCGCAGGCCGAGCGGACGGGCATTCCGTCGCTGCTGCGCAAACTCGCCGACCTCAATATCGGCTTCAAGGATCTCGAGACGTCGAAATCGAGCCTGGAAGACATCTTCGTCGATCTGGTCAAGGAGGGCCCGAAGTGAGCACCAATCAAATCCTCCCCGTTCACGGGGAGGGCGTTGGGGCTTTGGTTCGCCCCCGGCGAACCAAGATCGTGTCCGGGGGACACGATCTCGCCCCAACGCAAGACGCGCAGCGGCTTGGTGGAGGGGGTTCTCCCCTCGCGAATCCATCGCTGCACACCCCCTCCACCATCGCTGCGCGATGGTCCCCCTCCCCGCAAGCGGGGAGGATTTCCCGATGAACGTCCACGGTATCCTGGCCATCTACAAGTTCGAGATGGCGCGCGCGCTGCGCACCTTGTGGCAGAGCCTGGTCACCCCGGTGATCACCACCAGCCTCTATTTCGTCGTGTTCGGCGGCGCGCTCGGATCGCAGATCAAGGAAGTCGACGGCATTGCCTATGGCAGCTTCATCGTGCCGGGGCTGATCATGATGTCGCTGCTGACGCAGAGCATCAGCAACGCCTCCATCGGTATCTACTTCCCTAAATTCACCGGCACGATTTTCGAACTGCTCTCGGCTCCGATCAACTCGATGGAGATGGTGATCGGCTATGTCGGCGCCGCTGCGACCAAGTCGGTCGTGCTCGGGCTGATCATCCTGGCGACGGCCGCCTTGTTCGTGCCGATCCCGATCCATCACCCCTTCGCGATGGTCGCGTTCCTGCTGTTGACCAGCATCACCTTCAGCCTGTTCGGCTTCATCATCGGCGTATGGGCAAAGGGGTTCGAGCAACTGAACTTCGTGCCCGCTTTGCTGATCACGCCGCTGACCTTCCTGGGCGGCGCCTTCTATTCGATCAGCAAGCTGCCCGATCCGTGGCGCACGTTCAGTCTGTTCAATCCGGTCGTCTATCTGGTCAGCGGATTCCGCTGGAGCTTCTTCGACAAGGGCGACGTGCCGGTCGGGATCAGCCTGGCCGCGACCGGCGGGTTCATGCTGCTGTGCCTGGCGGTGATCACATGGATTTTCCGGACCGGATATCGGTTGAAGAACTGATGCTCAACCATTCGTCTCTGGTGAACGAAGCGCTGCGATCTTCTGAATTTTAGACGAGTTCCGGCAGGGTTAGGACGTGATGGTCATTCCAGGAGGCCATGATGTCGATGATCGTTCTTGCCGCGGCGCTCGCGGCCGCCAACCCGACACCGCAAGCCGCAATTGCCGCTTATGGTGAGGCGATCGCGCGTAACGATCCAGCGATGCTCGCTCGGGCGTTTCAGCCGAGCGCGATCATGTACTGCATCCGCGACGGTGCGATCCGCGCGACGTACCAGGCGCAATGGAAAACGCGGATGCGCACCGAAACGCCCGCGGCCGGGCCGAACTCGACCAGGATCGACTGGCTCGATCAGGGTACCGATACCGCGCTCGCACGCGTTGCCGCGGTGCGCGGCGACAAGATTTTCACCGACTATCTGTTGCTGGCAAGGATCGCCGACAGCTGGCGGGTGATCGGCAAATTGTGTCAGGCCGACGCTCGGGACATTCCGGCATCGCGCGCCGCGGTGAGCGCGGTGATCGATACCAAGCTTGCGTCGGACCGGGCATGGGATACCGACCTGCTCGCCGCGAGCATCGACCAGCGTGCATTGGTGATGACGGTCGAGGACGGTGAATTGGTCGCGGCAACGCTCGCCGAGTGGCAGGCGCGCTATCTCGACCGGCGCGCCACGTCACCCGGCAACGCCGTCATCGAGACGAGCCGAGTGATCGACGCGCGCGGTGATATCGGCGTCGCACGCTGGTCGTTCCGTGCCCGCGACGGCAGCGAGTGGACCGATCGGGCGTTGATGCTGCGCACACCAGCCGGATGGCGGATGATGGCCCTCGTGTTCGTCAAGGAACCGGCTGTGGCGCGCTCGGGTCGCAGATCAAGATAGTCGGCGGCATCGCATATCGCAGCTTCATCACGCCCAGGCTGATCATAGTGCAGCTGCCGGCGTAGAGCGTCGATCCAATTTCTAGGGATTGTTCAGCGGCCAATGCGCATGATTGGCCCTGTCGCCCAGTGCGATCAAATCGTCGTTCGGATTATGCGCCCTGCCGAGCTTGAGCGCGTGGTCTGCCTCAAGCACTTCTTCCCACGGTTGCTCGTGCCGCGGCGTTTCGACGTCGTCATAAACCTTTGCGCGTACGCGCTTCATACGCCGCCACATCAGCACCATCGCGACGAACGGGAATGCCACCGCTCCCATCAACAATATCAAGCTGAAAAAGTCTGCCATAATGCCCCCCGAATATCCGGATCACCCCATTACGGGTAACGTCACCTTCGACCCCGAACACACCTTCTGCGTCGCCTTGACGAAGTCGCTCGCCTTGGCCCGATAGGGATTGGCGACGAAGGTCTGCGGATTGCGATCGATGACCGGGAACCAGGTCGACTGGATCTGGACCATGATGCGATGGCCTGCCTTGAACACATGGTCGTGGTCGCGCAGCGGCACGTCCCAAGCGACGACCTTGCCCGGCACCAAGGGCTGGGGATTGGTGTCGCTGGCCAGGAAGCGCCCGCGGCGGACGTCCATCGCGATCGGCCACTGATAGCCGTTCAACGTCTTGGCATAATCGCCGACCGCCCATTGCTTATTTTCGGTATTCTCGAAATCGCTGGGCAAGACGTCGATCAGCTTGACCACGAAGTCGCTGTCGGTGCCGCTGGTCGAAGCCATCAGGGTCGCTGCGATCTTGCCGGTAACGGTCAGGTCCTGCTTCAGCGGCTCGGCGACATAGCTCAGCACGTCGGGACGATGATCGACGAAGCGCTGGTCGTCGCTTTCCCACCAGGCCCAGTCGGGCGTGGCATAGGTCCGGCTCATCGGGCGCTTGCGGAACGGCACCGGGTTGGCGGGGTCGCTGACATAGTCGCGGCACGCCTCTCCCGCTCGGGGCGCATCGAACGACAATGAGCCGTCGTCGTGGAGAAATAGCTCGGTCGGCTTGGCGCCCTTGGGCGGCCAGGAGGCATAGGTCTTCCACGCGTTCGATCCGGACTCGAACATCTTCGCGGTGAAATCGGGTCGAGTGCCCTTGTTGTGCAGCCAATAAGCGAAGAACGGCGCCTGGATCTGCGTCTGGAACTGGGTGCCGCTGTCCGTGCCGAGCGGGATCGGGCCGAGGAAATCGCCCTTGCCCTGCCAGCCGCCATGGCGCCACGGGCCCGAGACGATCTGCGCGAGATTGTTCGGGTCGTTCTGCTTTTGCTTGGCATAGATCTGCCACGACCCCCAGGGATCCTCCTGATCCCAGAAGCCGGCGACGTTGAGCGTCGGCACCACCGTCTTGCCGAGCGCCTTGGTCCAATTCTGATCGGTGTAGAAATTGTCGTGATTGGGATGGTCGAGCAGCGCCGTGAACATCGGCACGCTGCCCTTGAACACCTGTTTGTCGATAGTCTCGACCGGCCCCATCCGCAGATACCAGTCATAGGCATCGGTCAGCCCGTCGAGACTCAGTTCCTTGTTTTGCGTCTTGTCGACCTGCAAGCTCGACACCCATTCGGTCGCATAGCTCAGCCGGAGCGCGCCATTGCGGTGGAGATCGTCCGACAGCCAATAATCGATCCACGCCGCCTGCGGACTGACCGCCTTCAACGCCGGGTGCGGCTTGGCCAGCGCGACGGCGGCGGCGAAGCCTGGATAGGACACGCCCCACATCCCGACCTTGCCCGAATTGTTGGGCACGTTCTTCACCAGCCAGTCGATCGCATCATAAGCGTCACTCGCCTCGTCGGTTGCCTTGGGATCGTTGGGATGGACTGCGGTCGACAGCGTGAACACGCCGTCCGACCCGAACCGCCCGCGCATCGACTGAAACACGAAGATATAGCCGTCGGCGACCAACGGCTTCCAGCTCGCCGGGATCGCCGGCGGCAGTGCCTGGGGCACGCCATAGGGCGTGCGCTGGAACAGGATCGGCAGCTTGCCGCTCGCATTCTTCGGCGCGATGATCACCGTCTCCAGCTTGGCGCCGTCGCGCACCGGCACCATTACCTTGGTGTAGGTGAACTGGCTCGTCACATCGCTCGCCGCGGGTGGCGGCGCTGCCTGGGGTCGGGCGAGCGCGATCCCGCTCGCACCCAGCAACAATATGGCGGCGATCAGCCCCTTGGCGCGCATGTGATTCTCCCTTTGGCGCATACCCTGTCGGGCCGCGCGGAAAGGGTCAATCGGTCGTGAGCGTCACCACGCCGATGGCGTGGACGATCCCGATCGCCAGGACGATCGCCGAGCTAGTCCACAGAAAATTGGGGCTGCGATCGGGCATCACGCGGAACAGAAGTGGTAAGGCGGCTGCACGCGCCAGGAGAATCGCCGTGATCGCGATCAAGGCTGGGCGAAGCAGCGGCAGGCGCGGCAACAGGTCCGCCCCGGAAAAGGCGAAAACCGCCCAAATCGCGAGGATCGCCGCAATCGCCAAAGTGATCAATGTCGGCTTCATCATCCCGCGCTCAGCCATAACCACCATCGCGTCACCCGCGCCGAAGAAGCGATACCAGGCCGGACCACCGAGGATGCAACCGAGGTGGAGCAGCGCGGCGACACCGTCCAGCGCTCCCGCCGCGATCAGCCATCGGTTCACGCCGCCGCCTGTCGCCACGCGCCGCGGATCGCTGGGCGGATCGCCAGCGTCATCAGGTCGATCGTGGCGTGGAACAGCATCGCGATCGCGAGCGACCCGCTCATCAGATACATCGCGGTAAACAGGATTCCGACCAGGCTCGTGACGGCGATTCCCTTCCATCCCTGATAGGCGTGCGCCAGCCCGAACAACAGGATGGCCGCGACGACCGCGGGAGTAGCACCGATGAATGCAGCGAGCAGCATCGGCAGGAGGAGGCGAAAGAACAATTCCTCGCCGATCCCCGCCGCCACCGAGATCGCCGCGCCGAGCAGGACTTCATCGCGGTCACGCGGCAGCAACGCGGACAGTCGTGCGAGATAAGCGGGCGCGCCTTTGCCGTTGCGCCAGCGCCGCCATGTCAGCAAGGAACCAAGCGGGATCGCGGCCAGTACAGCGAAGCCGAACATCGGCGTAAGCAACGGATCGATAGGGACCGCCGGCGCGTCGCCACGTAGCATCGTGGAGGCAGACCACAATTCAGGCGGCAATTCGGTCACCGCCCCGATCCGACCGAGTAGCAGCAAACCGATGATCGGCGGCAGCGTGAACTGGATGACCTGCGCAGTCAGCATACGGCGGTAAAAGGCCTTGCGCCCTACCTCGCCGGCTTCCGCCAGCAACCGGTAACCGCGCGGGCCCGCGACGACGTTGAGCGCGACGATCGCCAGCATGACCGTGAGGAGGATCGCGTTGGTCATGGTGCGCGCTTCACCCAAAAACTCCCCTCCCTGAAAGGGAGGGGTCGGGGGTGGGTGGCGAGCGCAGCGAGCTCCCTTCGGTCGCACCCACCCAGCGTTCGGGTGAACCATGCCCCCGGCATGGTTCAGAAATGCGTGGGACGCATTTCGGCCCGAACGCTCCCTCCCTGGAAGGGAGGGGAATATGGCAGGCACAACCGCGATCACCCGATCCTGTGCTCGCCCTTGACCCAGCGCACGGTGCCCGAGCTCGCGCGCATCACCACCGAATTGGTCGTCATGCGGTCGCCGCGGCGCTTGACGCCCGCCAGCAGCGAGCCGTCGGTCACGCCGGTAGCGGCGAAGATCGCATCGCCCTTGACCAGCTCCGATAGGTCGTACTGCTTGTCGAGATCGGTGATGCCCCATTTGCGCGCGCGGCCGCGCTCGTCGTCGTTGCGGAACAAGAGGCGGCCCTTGAACTGCCCGCCGACGCAACGCAAAGCCGCGCAGGCCAGCACGCCCTCCGGCGCGCCGCCCGAGCCCATATAGACGTCGATCGTCGTGTCGGGATTGGTCGTCGCGATCACGCCCGCGACATCGCCGTCGCCGATCAGCATCACCCCGCAACCGATCGCGCGCAGCTCGGCGATCAGCGCCTCATGCCGCGGGCGATCGAGCACGCAGGCGATGATCTCGCTGGGCTTGACGCCCTTCGCCGCGGCGATCGCATTGACGTTTTCGGTCGGCGACTTGTCGAGGTCGATCACACCCTCGGGATAGCCCGGACCGACCGCGATCTTGTCCATATAGACGTCGGGCGCGTTGAGGAGATTGCCCTCTTCCGAAATCGCCAGCACCGCGAGCGCATTCGGGCCCGCCTTGGCGGTGATCGTGGTGCCCTCGAGCGGGTCGAGCGCGATGTCGATCTTGGGTCCCTTGCCGGGCGCCGAGCCAACCTTCTCACCGATATAGAGCATCGGCGCCTCGTCGCGTTCGCCCTCGCCGATCACGACCGTGCCATCCATGTAGAGGCTGTTGAGCGCGGCGCGCATCGCCTCGACGGCGGCGGCATCGGCAGCCTTTTCATCGCCGCGGCCGACGAGCGTGGAGGCGGCAATCGCCGCGGCCTCGGTCACGCGCACCATTTCGAGCACGAGCACGCGGTCGAGAACGTCGCTGGCAGTCGTCATATTCGGGGCAATCCTCTTGTCTGATTTCGTTAGATTTGTGCGCGCGGATAGGCGCGGCGCGTTACGGAGTCGAGACGGCGGCGTCGGCGGAGGACTCCGCATCCTTGGGCGCCTTGATCTGGAATACGTACGGCCAATCCTTGCCGGTGACGAACAGCCGCCGCTTCTTGGCATCCCAGGCGATGCCGTTGGGCACGTCATTCTCGGCGGTCGCGCCAGACTGGCGGTGAAGCTCGCTGACGTCGATCCAGCCGATGACATGGCCGTCGCCGGGGTCGATCCGCGCGATCAGATCGGTCAGCCAGATATTGGCCAGGATCTCACCATCGACATATTCGAGTTCGTTGAGCATCTTCACCGGCCGGCCGCCATCGGTCACGGTCAGGTGGCGCTTGACGGTGAACGTAGCGGGATCGACGAAGCGCAGCACCGGCGAGCCGTCGGACATGATCAGCCCACCCTTGTCGTCGGCGGCGAGCGCCCAGCCCTCGCCCTGATATTTGAAGCTGCCGAGCCTTTTGAAATCCTTGGCCGACCAGCGGAAGCCGACCTGGTTCTTCCAGGTGAGACTGAGGATCGTGCCGTTCCACGGTGCGATCCCCTCCCCGTAGAACGGCGGGTCGACCGCGACGCGTGCCATCACCTTGCCGTCGCTCAGCCGCACCTTGCGGATGCCCGACCTGTTGAGCTCGCCGGTGCTCTCGTAGAGATAGCCGTCCTGCCAGAAGAGGCCTTCGGTGAAAGCGCGATTGTCGTGCGGGAAGGTCGCGACGATCTGCGCGGATTGCACCGGGACCGATTGCGGCGTCGAGCCGACCTGCGGCAACAGCCCCAATAGACCGAGCAGAAGGCCGGTAATCGGCATCAGTCGCGCAGCAACTCGTTGATGCTGGTCTTCGATCGCGTCTGCTCGTCGACGCGTTTGACGATGACCGCGCAGTACAGGCCCGGCTTGCCGTCCCCGCCGCCGATCGAGCCGGGCACGACCACGGCATAAGGCGGCACTTCACCCATCAGCACTTCGCCGGTGGCGCGGTCGATCACCTTGGTCGACTTGCCGAGATAGACGCCCATCGACAGCACCGCGCCGTCGCCGACGCGCACACCTTCGGCAACTTCGGATCGCGCGCCAATGAAGCAGCCGTCGCCGATGATCACCGGATCGGCCTGGAGCGGCTCGAGCACGCCGCCGATCCCAGCGCCGCCGGAAATGTGCACATTCTTGCCAATCTGCGCGCAACTTCCGACCGTCGCCCAGGTATCGACCATCGTGCCTTCGCCGACATAGGCGCCGATATTGACGAAGCTGGGCATCAGCACCGCGTTCTTGCCGATGAACGATCCGCGCCGCACGACCGCGCCGGGGACGACGCGGAAGCCGGCATCGCGGAAGCGGTTCTCGCCCCAGTCAGCGAATTTGGACGGCACTTTGTCATAGGCAGGCGCGCCCGCCGCGCCACCGTCGATCACCGTATTGTCGTTGAGCCGGAACGACAGCAACACCGCTTTCTTCAGCCATTGATTGACCGTCCAGCCATCGGCGCCCGGTTCGGCAACGCGTGCCTGGCCGCTGTCGAGCAGTTCCAGCGCCGCCTCGACCGCGTCGCGGACCGCGCCCGTCGTGCCGGTGCTGATCGTGGCCCGGTCTTCCCATGCGGCGTCGATCGTCGCGGGCAGGTCGGTCATGCTTCCTCCAAAATATCGTGCAGCCAATGGGTGATATCGCGGGTGGTGAAGTCGACGAAATCGCGGTCGCCCTCCTCGCCCTGTTCGGAGCCGTTGTCGACCCACAAGGTGGTCATGCCGATCAGCTTGGCCGGCTTCAAGTTGCGTGCCATGTCATCGGCGAACAGGCTTTGCGCGGGATCGAGCTCGTAGGCGTCGCAGAGATGTTGGTATGCCTCCGGTGCGGGCTTGGGGCGATATTGAGCGGCATGGACGTCGTGGATCGCCTCGAAACTCTCCCCCAGACCCAGCTTGGACAGGATCTTGCCGGCATAAAGTGCGTCGGCATTGGTGAAGATGATCTTGCGCCCCGGCAGCCGCGCGATCACCGCGGCGAGCGGCGCATTCTCGTCGAGCACGTCCATCTCGATATCGTGGACGTCGGCGAGATATTCGTACGGGTCGACGCCATGTTCGGCCATCAGCCCCGACAAGGTCGTGCCACGAGTGTGGAAATAGCCCTTCTGGATCTTGTACGCCTCGTCGCGATCGACCTTGAAGAAGCGCGCGATGTAATCGGTGATCCGCCGATCGACTTGCTCGAACAATCGCGCGCCATGCGGATAGAGCGTGTTGTCGAGATCGAAGATCCAGTTCCGGACGTGGTCGAGCCGCGCATGCATGCCGGGCGCTCTACGGTGCGCGCCGGGCAGCGGCAAGGCGCGCCTTGAGCAATCGCGACGACACACTATCTCCTCGCGATGATCCCCTATTCGCTGCTCGATCTGGTCCCTGTCGTCGAAGGCGGTTCGGTGCCCCAGGCGCTGGCCAATGCCGCCGACATGGCGCGTCATGCCGAAGCCAATGGCTATCATCGCTATTGGGTGGCCGAACATCACGGAATGGACGGCATAGCCAGCTCGGCGACCGCGGTGGTGATCGCGCATGTCGGTGCGGCAACATCCACAATCCGCATAGGGGCGGGCGGCATCATGCTTCCCAATCATGCACCACTGATGATCGCCGAGCAGTTCGGTACGCTCGACGCGCTGTTTCCCGGCCGCATCGACCTCGGTCTGGGGCGCGCTCCGGGCAGCGATCAGCGCGTCGCGCGCGCGATCCGGCGAGCGCTGGACACCGATCCCCAGGCGTTCCCGCGCGACGTGCTCGAACTGCAAAGCTACTTCGCCGATGACGGCCAGACAGGCATCCGCGCGACGCCCGGCGCCGGGGCCAAGCCAGAATTGTGGATATTGGGGTCGAGCACGTTCGGGGCTCAGCTCGCGGCGATGCTCGGCCTGCCCTACGCTTTCGCCTCGCATTTCGCGCCCGACGCGCTCGACCAGGCGCTGGAGATCTATCGCCGCGACTTCCGTCCTTCGGCGCAACTCGACCGGCCACATGCGATGGCCGGATTCAACGTGTTCGCCGCCGATAGCGACGAGGAAGCGGAGTTCCTTGCAAGTTCGCAGCAGCAAGCGTTCGTCGCGCTGCGCACCGGCAATCCGCGCCAGCTGCCGCCGCCGGTCGCGGGCTATCGCGACAGCCTGCCGCCGCCGCACGCTGCCATCCTCGACCATGTCCTGCAATGTTCGGCGGTCGGCAGTTCGGCAACGGTCGAGCGTGGCATCGCGGCGTTCGTCGAGCGCACCAAGGTCGACGAGTTGATGATCGTCAGCTCGATCTACGATGTCGAGGCACGCAGGAAGAGCGTGGCGATCGCTGCCGAGGTTATGCGCGGCGTGACGGTCGCCGCGTGACCGAATGGATCATCAGCGCTGTGGCGGTGGTCGCTTTCCTGTTGCTGATGCCGATGATGGTGCGATCGTCGCGTCGGTCGAGACGCGGGCGTGGATCGGGTGCCGCGGTTGGAGACGTACTGATGGGCGCGTTCGATCCGGCGAAGCAGGCTGCCATCGAGCAGATCCGCAAGCAGAAGGAAATCGGCGATCATGAGCGCGGCTTGGTCGGCGAAAAACGCGATTAGGTCGCCGCCGGCAGCCTCAGCCGCACCAGCAGCCCGCCGAGATCCTCGCTTTCCTCCAGACTGACCGTGCCCTCGTAGATCTCGGCGACATCGCGCACGATCGCCAGGCCGAGGCCCGTACCAGGCTTGCCGGTGTCGAGCCGGACGCCGCGATCGAAAATGCGGACGCGTTCCTCCTCGGGGATGCCTACGCCGTCGTCCTCGACCAGCATTTCGACGAAGCCGGCCTGCGCGCTCACCGTCACGAACACGCTGCCGCCGCCATATTTGGCTGCGTTCTCGATCAGATTGCCGAGCATCTCGTCGAGGTCCTGGCGTTCGACATGGACCTGTAAATCGTGCGGCCCGTCGGCGTCGATGCGGACGTGCGGATAAAGTCGCGACACCGCGCGCTCGACCGAATCCAGGCTGGGCCATACTTCGGCACGGCTGTGCGCCGATCCGCGCCGGCCGACTGCGCGAGCCCGGGCGAGATGATGGTCGACCTGACGCCGCATCGTCCGCGCCTCGCGCACGACAGTATCGCCGAGATCGTCGGCCTTGGCGGTGGCGGCGTTCATGATCACGGTCAGCGGGGTCTTGAGCGCGTGCGCCAGATTGCCAGCATGGCGCCGCGCTTCCTCGGCCTGCTTGTCGTTATGTTCGATCAGCGCGTTGAGCTCGTCGACCATCGGCGCGACCTCGGCCGGCATGGCGCCTTCGATCCGCCGCGCGCGGCCACCGCGCAGCCGCGCGATCTCGCCACGCAAGCGTCGGAGCGGACGTAGACCGTACCAGGTCTGCAGCCCCGCCAGGACGATGAGGCCGAGCGCGAGCAGCAGGAAGCTTCTGACCAAGGTTCGTCTGAGCGCGTTGATCTGCGCATTGAGTCCGTCACGGCTCTGCGCCACCTGAAACCGCCAGCGCACCGGCGAGCCAGGCAGCTTGATGTCGCGCTCGACGATCCTCAGCTGCTCGCCGGCAAATTGGTCGCTGTCATAGGTGTGGACTTCGAGGTCGTTATGATCGCTGCCATAAGCAAGCCGGCGATCCCACAGAGATTGCGACGAAAATGGCTCGCGGTGGCGCGCGGCAACCTGCCAGTACAGCCCGGAATAGGGCTCGAGGAAACGCTGATCGGCGGCGGCGCGGTTGAACACGACTTCGCCGTCCGGGCCGATTTCGGCCGACGTGAACAGCGACGTCAGGACATAATTGAGCTGGTCGTCGAAATTGCGAGTCACCGCGCCGGTCAGCACGCGGTCGAGCGCGTACCCGCCGCCGGCAAGCAACAGGCAAATCCAGATCGCGGCGATGATGATCATGCGCCGCCCGAGCGACCCCGTCACCACGGCGCGCGCGGTGTTGGGCGATCGCCGCCACAACACCCATGCCAATCGCAGCAATGCCAGCACCGACAAGACGAGCAGGCCGCGCGCGGTCCACACCTGATCGGGATTGAGCAGCAAGATAGTCGCCAGCGAGCCGGCTCCGAGCACGATCAGCGCCGCGATCTCGCCTGGCCGGCGGTATTTGCGAACAAAGACGCGCCAGCGCTTGATCGGCCGTTCCGGCGGCGCGTCGGCCCCCACGACAGTCAAACGCGCCTGAGCGTCCTTGGTCAGTTCGTCCGCCGACGGCACGGCGATCAGATCGCGTCCCTCGGCCACGCGCTATCTCCTATTCCGCGCGCGGCGGACCGTCGGGATCGTCCAGGCTATAGCCCAGGCCGCGGATCGTGGTGATGACGTCCTGCCCCAATTTCTTGCGGATGCGCGTCACGAATACCTCGATCGTGTTCGAATCCCGGTCGAAATCCTGGTCGTAGATGTGCTCGATCAGCTCGGTGCGGCTGACGATCTTGCCCTTGTGGTGGAGCAGATAGGACAGGAGCTTATATTCCTGCGCGGTCAGCTTCACCGGATCGCCGGCGAGCGTGACCTTGCCCGAGCGTGTGTCGAGCCGGACGTCGCCCGCTATCAGTTCGGACGAGGCATTGCCCGAGGCGCGGCGGATCAGCGCGCGCAGCCGGGCGATCAATTCCTCGGTCTGGAACGGCTTGGCGACATAATCGTCGGCGCCGGCATCGAGGCCCGCGACCTTGTCCGACCAGCTGTCGCGCGCGGTCAGCACGAGCACCGGGGTAGTCTTGCCCTGTTTGCGCCAGCGGTCGAGAACAGTCAGCCCGTCGATTTCCGGCAGGCCGAGATCGAGCACGATCGCGTCGTAATTCTCGGTCTCTCCAAGAAAGAGGCCTTCCTCGCCATCGCCCGCCGTGTCGACCGCATAGCCCGCCCCTTCGAGCGTGTTCTGCAGCTGCTGGCGGAGATTGGGTTCGTCCTCGACGATCAGAACGCGCATTGTGATCCCCTTCGCGCGAGCCCCTTCACAGGAGCTCGGATTAGCCGGTGCGGCCGATGATCTGGCCCGAACGGCCGTCGACCTTCACCCAGATGACGGTTCCATCGCGCAGGAACTTGAGCGTGTAAATGCCGCTATCCGGATCGAGCTCGGGTCCGAGATATTGCGCGCCGCGCATCGAAGGCACCACGCGACGCTCGATTTCAGGCAGCGGCAGCACGCGGCCTTCGCGCCGCGCTTCCCACGCGCGCCGCTGGTCGCGCTGGAAATGCGGTTCGACGGGCGGCGGAAACGCCGTCTGAGACAGGGTCAAGGCAAGCGACGCGAACATCAACATGGCTGGTTGCATAGAGCGACGGGCTTGAACACCCTGTGAATGAGCCGAAGCGCGGCAGACGGCCACGTCCGGCTGACTCGCGCAAGGCCGGCAGGCAGGTCGCGCAAGCGAGCTGGTCGACGACACGGAATTTACTTCCGTGTCGGCCCCTCGCCTTCATCCCATCACGCCGCGGCAAAGCCGCGTCGTCGACCCTCGCCCGGAGCGAGGCCGGCCGGGCGTGCGCGGCCCCTCGATTTAGCGTTGCTAAATCGCTAGGTGCGCACGCCATGGCAGCCCCTATCCTATCGTATGAAGACCTCGGCCTCGTTCAGGGCGCCGGTTGGCTGTTCCGTCATCTCGACCTGCATATCGGCGAGCGCGACCGGCTCGCGCTGATCGGGCGCAACGGTGCGGGCAAGACCACCTTGCTCAAGCTGATCGCCGGCGCGATTGAATCGGACGAGGGTCGCCGCACCATCGTGCCGGGTACCAATGTCGTGCTGCTAGAACAGGATCCGCGGGTCGATGGCTGCGCGACGCTCGCCGATTTCGTGATGGCCGGGCCCAATGCGCCCGCGCGCCACGAAGCCGATGCGATCGCCGATCAGCTCGGCATCGATTTGTCGCGCGACGCCTCCTCGGCCTCGGGCGGCGAGCGCCGTCGCGCCGCGATCGTCCGCGCGCTGGCGCAGAACCCCGACGTGCTGCTGCTCGACGAACCGACCAACCATCTCGACATCGCCGCGATCGAATGGCTCGAGCAATGGCTGACGCGGTTCACCGGCGCCTTCGTCGTGATCAGTCATGACCGCACGTTCCTGACTCGCCTGACCCGTCAAACCCTGTGGCTCGACCGTGGGACGATCCGCCGCAGCGAGATCGGCTATGGCGGGTTCGAGGCGTGGACCGAACAGGTCTATGCCGAGGAGCAGCGCGCCGCCGAGAAACTAGACGCCAAATTGAAGCTCGAGGAACATTGGCTACAACGCGGCGTCACCGGGCGCCGCCGCCGCAACATGGGCCGACTGGCGAAACTCAAGGACATGCGCGCCGAACGCGCGGCGATGCTGGGGCCACAGGGCGCCGCCGCGCTCGTCACCGGCAGCGACGACGTCAAGACCAAGGTGGTGATCGACGCCAAGCACGCGACCAAGGCGTTCGGGGGCCGCGTCATCATCCGCGACCTCAATTTGCGCATCACGCGCGGCGACCGGATCGGCATCGTCGGCCCCAACGGCGCGGGCAAGACGACGTTGCTCAGGATGCTGACCGGCGAACTCGAGCCCGATAGCGGCGTGGTCAAGCTCGCCAAGACGCTCGATGGCGTCGTGATCGACCAGCAGCGCAAGCTGATGGCGCCGGAGAAACG
Organism: Sphingomonas sp. P4_G3; assembly: GCF_056401105.1. Classification (NCBI taxonomy): domain Bacteria; kingdom Pseudomonadati; phylum Pseudomonadota; class Alphaproteobacteria; order Sphingomonadales; family Sphingomonadaceae; genus Sphingomonas; species Sphingomonas sp. P4_G3. Next base: position 181,935 of record NZ_JBFUJZ010000009.1, on the reverse strand, counting down.
CGTGCGCGACGTGCTGGCCGATGGCGGCGACTGGATCGAGGTGCTCGGGGTCAAGAAACATATCCACGGCTATCTCAAGGACTTCCTGTTCGATCCCAATATGGTCGAGGCACGGATCGCGACCTTGTCGGGCGGCGAGCGGTCGCGGCTATTGCTGGCGCGCGAATTCGCGCGGCGGTCGAACTTGCTGGTGCTCGACGAGCCGACCAACGACCTCGACCTCGAGACGCTCGACCTGCTCCAGGAAGTGATCGCGGATTATGAGGGCACGGTGCTGATCGTCAGCCACGACCGCGACTTCCTCGACCGCACGGTGACGCTGACATTGGGTCTCGACGGGTCGGGCACCGTCGACGTCGTCGCGGGCGGCTATGCGGACTGGGACGCCCGGCGCAAGCGGCGGCCGGAAGCGAAGAAGGCGGCGGCGAAACCCGCCGCGACACCGCCGGCCGAGAAGCCCAGGGCGGCCAAGCTCAGCTACAAGGACCAGCGCGACTACGATTTGCTGCCGAAGCGAATCGAAGAGATCGAAGCCGCGATCGCGCGCGACGAAGCGGCGCTGGCCGACCCCGCGCTCTACGTCAGCGACCCGGCAAAGTTCGCCGCGCTGACTAAAGCGATCGACGCCGCGCGCGCCGAAAAGGATGCCGCCGAGGAACGCTGGCTCGAGCTTGCCGAACAGGTCGAAGCGCTGGGTTGAACTACGATCCTCACGCAGCTTTCGGCATTCGGGAAGTGAAGGATGCCCGCGTCACCGAGACGGTCAGTCCCGGCCCCGTATCCGAATGCTCGACGCTTGCGCCCAATTGCTTGGACAGCGCCTTGATGATGGTCGTACCCAACCCGGCCTCCGCGGGTATTTTTTGAGGGACGGACCGGCCTACGCCGTTGTCGGAGACGGTAAGCTTCCAGTCGGGCCCCTTGACCTCATAGGTCACCATGATCCGGGCATCGGCCTTGCCGCCGGGAAAGGCATATTTGATCGCGTTGATGACGAGCTCGGTCACGATCAGCCCCAGACTGACCGCGGTAGCCGATTCGATCATTCCCTCATCGGCCATTGCTTCGATAGTGACGGGACTTGCTTCGCCGATCATCGACGCCGCCAGCCCGGCGCACAATTTGGCGAGATAGGTAGCAACGTCGATCTGATCGATGCCGTCGGTGGTGTGGAGATATTGCTGGACCGCAGCCACCGACATCACGCGTTGATGGGCGTCGTGCAAATGGCCCCTGGTCTCCTCCGACAGCACCGCCCGCGCCTTCAACAAGAGGATGCTGGCGATGATCTGGAGGCTGTTGGCGACCCGGTGGCGCATCTCTTCGAGCAGGACCTGCTTCTGGCCGAGCAGATCTTCGGTCTGCGTCAGCAGCGCGCTTTTCTCGCGCTCGATTGCGCGCCGCGCAGTGATGTCGCGGAAAGCCAGCAGGATGGTGATGTTGGGGCTGTCCTGGTAGATGACCTTGCGCGCGTTCAGCAGCATGATCCGTTGCCCGACATCGGGGAAATCATGCTCGACCTCGAAATTGTCCATCGCGATGCGATCGGGAATGACCGTCTCGAGCAAATGACGCAGCGCAGGGATATTCCACTGCCCATCCCCCAGATCGAACAGCAGGCGGCCGTCGGTGTGGTGGGCTTCGACCTTGAAGACCTCGTAGAAGGATCGGCTCGCGGTAAGCACGCGAAACTCCTCGTCCAGAATCAGGAACGGCTCGGGAATCGTGTTGACGATCGCCAGCGCGAGCACCTGTGCCTCGGCGAGATCGTGAATCGGATCGATGGGAATGCCTCCGCTTGCAGGCGGGAGCACGTTCGTCTCTCGGTTGCCGTTGCCTGCGGGGCGGATGGGCAATGCCGCGCTATATCATCCTCCGCCGGCGCGACCTAGGACATCGTTCGCTTCACAATGCAGCCTGACCCGAGGTCGAGCTAGTTCCGGCTTACCAAATGGCTGCCGTCCGGTAGCTGATCGAACGCCCAGCGCTGACCGGTAAACTGCTGGATCACCTCCGCTGCCGTCCGCGCGTGCTGGCTGGGTTTCACTGTCGTGAAACTCCCTCCGCCGGCAAGCGCGAATGGCAGCAGCAACTGGTCCGCCAGATAGGGACCCGCGAAGGCACCCGAAGCGAGGAATCCCGCCATCCGCTGCGCCGCCGTCTTCGCCAGCGATTCGGCCGATACGCCCAATTTGCCGAACCCGGTCACCACTTCGACCGCGTTCTCGAACACCGCCTCGAGCAGCAAGGCGTTGCCCGGGCCTTGCTCCTCGGGCAGCTGACGGACCGAGAAGGCGTCCTCGGGCCAGTCCGGCAGCAGCTTGCGCGCAACCTTGATCTCGCGTTCGGCGATATCGAACGGAAGCCCGGCGACTCGTTGCTCTCGACCGCCAACGACGCGGATCGGCTGCGCGATTATCTCGCCCGGTTCGGACTGGACTGGGCGATAATTTCGCAAGCCTAGCGGCCGGCAAACCGGGGCCTATCAAACCGCAAATACCGTTGACCGTTGTCCGGCGAGTGTGGCACTGCCCAGCCCGCTGAACATCCAACTGCACAAGGCACGGCAAAAAACGCGCCCTTGATGAAGCCAAGTGTTTGGAATGCGGGTGTAGCTCAATGGCAGAGCAGAAGCTTCCCAAGCTTACGACGAGGGTTCGATTCCCTTCACCCGCTCCATCGGCAACCGCAGAAATCCTTGGTTTTCACAGTCTAGCGCTGCTGCTTCGGACGTTCCCCAAAGCGATCGTTCGTTCAGCCGAACACCCGGAGGCAACAATCGAGTGCTAGCGACCAGTCGACTCCATACGTTTTTCGCATTCGGCATCGGTCTTCATTTTTTCATTTTCACTACTTTTGTGAAGATGAATTGCTCGTCAGCTGGCCACACGGACGGCGCGTAAGCGGAAATGACCTTTCCAAACGAGGCGGCTGCTACCGTCTGCAGTCGCACGAGGGACGCGCGGTTTTCGACAATCGAGATTGCGCCCGGCAATGCACCCTTTCCATTGGTGTTCGGATATATGTACCGGGGTCTTGCAGCGCAGGGCGGTTCCGGCCCAGTCGTCGCCTCACACGGCGGGTTCGACGGCGTTGGAGGCCTTCGCAAACAAGCGCGCGATCGCCATCTGGAGCGTGCCGCATTTCGATCAAAACGCAGCACGCTCCAGGCCCGAGGCAGCCCGACGGCCCATGGGCCGACGCGCTCCCGATGTCCGCTGCGCCAGTACCGTCGGCTAGAAATTCACCGTCGCGCCGATGAAGATGGTCCGCCCGAGCGGATCGTATACGCCGGGATAGGTATTGCCGTTGCCGAACGCCGACAAGATACCCGCGGCGATGGCTGGCGGATCCTTGTCGAGCAGATTGTTCACCCCCGCGCGGAACTTGAAGGCTTTGGTGACAGGCACCGTCGCGGCGAGATCGAAGTAACTATACGCGCCGATCCGGTTGTTCACGACACTGGGCGCTCCAAAGGGAGACAATTTGGTCGAGCCGAGATACCGCCAGGACAATGACAGCGTCGTGCCCTGCTCCAGGACCCAGGTCGTTCGCATGACATGGCGCCATTCCGGCGAAGGCTGGCCGCAGGTGTAACCATACAGTCCCTTGCATTCGGTCGTGCCTTGGCCGGGCAGCGGTTCGGCGGTCTGGTTGATCAGATAGGTACCGACCAGATTGAGATTGAGCTTGCCGAGGCTTCCGAGGCCGAGCGTATAGTCGGCGGTGACGTCGATCCCCGATGTCTTGAGGAAGCCGGTGTTGAGCGTGGTGGAGACGATATAGCCGTCGGTTCCGAAGATCGCGCCGCTGCGGGGGTCGCGATGGAACAAGCCGCAGAAGAACGGATCGCTCGTCTCCACGCACTTCTCGATGATCAGCGAGGGGTCGATCGAACCGATATAGCCATTTACCTTGATGTGGTAATAATCGACCGACAGCGAGAAATTCGGGACCTGCCTGGGCGTCAGCACCAGGCCGACGGTATAGGTGTCGCCGATCTCCGGCTTCAACGCGAGATTGCCCCCGCCAAGCGCCGAGCAGGTGTCAGCCGGACAGGCGATGACATGACCATATTGAGCGGCCGACACGCCGGTTATAGCGCAGGCTGTCGCGCTGGCGTCGGGCGTAGCACCCGAGCATGGATCTTGCGCCGCGACATTGCCGACCTGCTGCGAGGCGAACAGTTCACCGATATTGGGCGCGCGGATCGCGTGGTTATAGCTTGCGCGCAGGCGCAGCATATCGACCGGGCGCCAGGCCAGTTCGCCCTTATAGGTGAAGACGTTGAAGCTCGACTCGAAACCCGTCGACTGCTGCGAATTCTTGTAACGCGAATAGCGGAGCGCGCCGTTGACCGTAAGTTCGCGGAAGAACGGCTTGTCCTCCAGGATCGGGACCTCGATCTCGCCATAGCCTTCGATCACGCGGATGCGACCATCCGCGTCGGTGGTGCCGCCTTGCTTCGCGATAGCGTCGCCGGTGAAGGTGAGCGTCTCGAGCCTGTGTTCCGCACCGAGCACGAGCGAGATGCCCCGCGAGGCCCAGGGGCTGGTGATGCCATATTGGCCGAGATCGCCGGTGATGGTGCCCGAGAACACCGTCTGCCGGTTACGGCCCGCCGTGTTGCTGGGGCTGAACAGATAGGTCGCCTGATCGGCGGTCACCCCATTGGCCTGAAATACATTGGCGGGGATGCACGACGGATCGGACCCGTCCACGACAGATCGGCAGGTGGGCGTGCCATTGACCGTTACCACGTCAAGCGCCCGCTGCGCTTTCACATTGTCGACGTTATTGAGATAGGTCTCGTCGAAATTCACTCGCGAATGCAGGTAGTTGAGGTCGTAGGTCAGACCCCTAGCGATCTCGCCGCGAAGGCCGGCGGTCCAGCGATAATCCTCGTGCCGGAGATTGTCGCGGCGCGGCGCGATCGCCAGGCGATAGCCGATCAGCGTGGGCTGCAGGGTGGCGGTTCCGGCATCGGCGCCGCACAAGGCAGTGGCCTGGCTCGTACCCAATAGCGGACTGTTGCAGGGTACGTTGAACGTGGTCCCGAGGAACAGCGCGGAAGGCGCGGCCTGCGAAAAGGTGTGGTCCCGCATGTACATGAAGCTGCCATAGGCCTCGGCAGCGGGACTGAACTTGAACTTGGCGAAGCCGCCGGCGGTGACGCGGTTGTCGGAACGCTGGAAATAGTTCGTGGGAGCGTAATTATACGCGAAGCTCTGATCATAGGGCACCCAGTTCCGGCTTCCTTCCTTCACGTTGGTGAAGGTGATGCCTTGATTGGGCCCCGCGAGCGGAACGAATGTGCCATAGGGCGTGTTGCTGGATCCGCCGCACACCAAAGCGGTCCCGGCGTCGTCGGCCGGCTGCAGCGCACACGCCGACACGTCGCGGCTCGATTGCAGTACGGGGTCGAAGTGCCGGTAGCCGGCATACACAGTGATGTTGCCGCGATCGCCCGCAAAATTCTTGCCGAACGCGATGTTGAGGTCCTGCTTTGTGCCATCGTTGACGGTTCGGGGCGCCAGGTCGAAACCGCGGCTGCGCATGATCGAGCGCACATCGTCATTACCGTTGCCGTGCTGGGCAAGGCTGACCTGCGCATCGGCGCGCAAGCCGTTGAGATTGTCCTTGATGATGAAGTTGACCACGCCGGATAGCGCATCCGAACCATAGACCGCTGACGCGCCGCCCGAGACGATATCGATGCGCTCAACCAGCGCGCTCGGCACGAAATTCAGGTCGACTGCCTGTTGCGGCAACAGGCGCCGACCGTTGAGCAGGACCAGCACTCGGCTCGAGCCCAGGTCGCGCAGATTGATGTTCGACGTGCCGTCCGATCCGTTCGACACGTTCTCGTTCGCGTCCGCGGTGAACTGCGGCAGGCGGTTCAGCACACTCTCAACCGTCGTGGCGCCCTGATACTGGATTTCGTCGCGGCCGACGATGGTGAGAGGGCTATTGCTCTGAAGGTCTGAGCGGCGGATGCGTGTGCCGGTTATGAGAATCTCGCCGCCCTCCTGTTCGGGCGGCGCGGCGGAGTCCGCTGAAGGGGTAGCCGCGACCTGAGCCATTGCGCTCGTCGACAGCAACGCCGCCACCAAGGCGGCGGAAGCCGCCGCAAATTTCCCCTTTGCCACGCCCATCCTCCTGATTGCCTGCTGTGCAGATCAGTATGACGAATGGCATCGTGGGTCAATTATTTTATACGATATCCGGTATACCGTTGTTTTTGCCAGCCGATGTGCTCGACCTGGCAAAGAAGCCGAAGCGATTTCGCGTTGCTCTAAACATTATACTATATACTATCAGGCGATGAGATCAGAAAAAGGTGCTCAGCAGGCGCTGAGGTTGTCCGTCGTCAAACGCAGATTGATGGTGACCGCTGAGGGGGCCGTCTCTTTTGCGTCTGGCGCGCGCCCGGCCGATCTGCGGCGAACAGGCACGCCACCAAGGACGCGTACCGTGAGCTGCCGATAATGGTCGGCCCAGATCCGAGTGATCCGCCCAGGGCTGATGCGTTTGCAGTCGTCGATAACGGCACGAGAGGCGGAACCTTTCTCGGCCATCCGCTCGGGCTTTTCCTCTTATTTTTCCTCGAGATGTGGGAGCGCTTTTCCTATTACGGCATGCGCGCGATCCTGATCTTTTACCTCACCAAGCACTTCCTGTTCGCCAAAGATCATTCCTATGCCGTGTATGGCGCCTACACCTCGCTGGTCTATATTACGCCGGTTATCGGCGGGTATTTGGCCGATCGCTATCTTGGCGCGCGCAAGGCGGTGATCGCCGGTGGCATCTTTATCGTCATCGGCCACCTGCTGATCGCGGGGTTCGAAGGGCGGGTCGGTGAGCAGGGCCCGTATCTCAACGGCTTCTACTTTGGATTGGCGGCGATCGTGGTCGGCACCGGCTTTCTCAAAGCCAATGTCTCGGTGCTGGTCGGACAACTCTATGCCCGCGACGATATCCGCCGCGATTCCGCCTTCTCGATCTTCTATATGGGGATCAATACCGGGGCCTGGCTCGGCCCGATCTTCATCGGCATTCTCGGCGAGACGGTCGGCTGGTCCTATGGTTTTGGCGCCGCGGGCGTCGGCATGCTGCTCGGACTCGTCGTGTTCGTGATGTTCCGGAAAGCCCTGCACGGCGCGGGTCCGCCGCCTTCGGCTCAACGGCTGGCCGCGCCCGCATTCGCCGGACTATCGCGAGAGTCGCTGATCTATCTCGGGGCAATTGGCGCTACCGGTGTGTCATGGTGGTTGATCCGTTCGCAGGACACTGTCGGCCTGCTGTTGATCGTGTTTTCGGTGCTGACGGTGAGCTACATCGTCTACCGATCGGTCTGGACTCTCTCGCCGGTCGATCGCGACCGGATCTTCGCGGCGCTCTTCCTGGTGGCGCTCAGTCCGCTGTTCTGGGCGCTGTTCGAGCAGACCGGGTCGTCGCTCAACATATTCACGGACGAGCGTGTCGACCGCGTGATTTTCGGCTGGGAGGTCCCGGCATCGGTGTTCCTGTCGATCAACTCGGCCTTTATCATTCTGCTCGCGCCGGTCTTCGCCTGGGCCTGGAACTGGCTCGCCAGGCGGCGGCTCGAACCGAATGTGCCGTTGAAGTTTGGCCTGGGCCTGGTCCTGGTCGGGTTGGGATTCCTCGTGCTTGTCGCCGGTGCGGCCGGCGGCGGTGCGCTGACACCCGCGGTCTTCATCGTCCTGCTCTATCTGTTCCATTCAATGGCTGAGCTGTGCTTCTCCCCGATCGGCCTGTCGTCGATGACCCGGCTGCCGATCGCCAGCATGACCGGCTTGATCATGGGCACATGGTTTCTTTCGACCGCCGCCGGCAATTTCATCGCCGCCTTGATCGCGCAGACTACCGGCGGCGCCGGCGGCGGGCCGGACACGATCTTGCACGTCTATGCCAATATCGCGTGGTTCTCGATGGCCGTGGGCGTCGTGGTGATGGCGCTTAGCCCGTTCGTGATCCGCCTGATGCACCTGGAGACGATCGGCGATTCGTGACGGGTATCGGGGGAGCTCCGCCAACTGCGGGCGACAATTTTCGTCTGCCGCATGCGCCTCGAATTCTGCTTTTCCGTTCCACTTAAAATGTCAGACAAGTAACTTGTATACTTTATATTGTATGTCATATAATGCCTGGCTGGAAGCACGGCGGAGCGCCTTTGCTAAAGTTGGGGGTGGATTTGGCGATGAAGACGAAGGTCGTTTTAAGCCTTGCAAGCTGCGCATCAGCGCTGCTCGCCACGAGCATTCCTGGCACTGCGTCGGCGACGCCGTTGACCGCAGGCGCGCAGGCCGCGGCGTCGGCAGAGCCCGTCAGTAAAGCCGATCGCGCCGCGGCTCGGCGCAAGGCGCGCGCGGAACGTGCGGCTGCGCGGCGGCGGGACAAGGCCATCAAGCAGGCGGCCGCGACTGGTGCCGACACCGCGAACTATGTGGGTGCGGAAGGCAACGACATCGTCGTGGTCGGCTTGCGGGGCAGCCTGAAGTCTGCCCGCGATCGCAAGCGCAATTCCAAGCAGATCGTCGATTCGGTGGACGCGGAGGATGTCGGCAAGCTGCCGGACAACAACGTGCCGGAGGCGCTTGCGCGCGTGTCGGGCGTGCAGATCGACCGTTCGCATGGCGAAGGCACCGGCGTCACCATTCGCGGCCTGAGCGACGTGCAGACGACGATCAATGGCAATGAGGCATCGAGCGCCGGCTCGCGCTCGCTCAATCTCGCCGATATCCCCGCCGAGTTGCTCAAGTCGGTGCAGGTCTACAAGACCCGCAGTGCGGACCAAGTCGAAGGAGGTATCGCCGGTACGGTCAACGTCGAATTGCGCCGTCCGCTCGATCTGAAAAAGGGCCTGACGATCGCCGGCAGTTTCCGCGAGACCTTCTCGGATCTCGGCGACACCAAGAGCCCCTATGCCAGCCTGCTGCTCGCCGAGCGTTTCGACACCCCGATCGGCGAGATGGGCTTCCTGCTCAACGGCTCATACACCAAGAATAATTATTTCGAGAATTACATCGTCAGCGAATCGCCGCAGCAGATCGGCTTCTTCACTGGCAGCCAGTCCAACGCGCAGTTGCCCGTTGCGCTGCAGGACACGATCATTCCCTATGCCATCAATTATGGCGTTGAATCGGGATCGATCAAACGCCCGTCGCTTAATGCTTCCTGGCAGTGGCGCGCGAACGAGCATCTCGATTTCGTCCTCGAAGGATCGTATCTCGGCGTTCGCTCGAACGACGAGCGCAACAATCTCCGCATTCAGACCAATAGCGATCAAGGTTCCTATAGTAACCTCGTCGTCAACCCAGATGGAACAATCCGTTCGGTGACGATCACGAATAACGGCCCCGAGGGTGTCCAAGGTGGCCCGCTCAACATCTATCAAAAGACCAAGAGCGACACTTACAACGCCAATTTCGAGACGCACTGGCATTCGGACAAGGTTCAGATCAATTTTGGGACCCAGTATAACTGGTCAAATCTGCACCAATATTTTGACCAAAGTCAGTACCGCCTTACCGGCGGCAACGTGATCAATGTCGACTTCAATTCGCCCAACGTTCCCGGCGGCGGCCCCTTTGTCACTTACCCGAATACCGACATCGGAAATCCGGCCAATTACAAGCTGTACCAGATCCACGATGAACGCGGCACCAACAACGATACGATGTTCGCGACCAACCTCGACTTCACCGTCCAGACCAGCGCGACGGGCCTGGTGCGCTCGGTGCAGTTCGGTGCACGCTTCACCAAGCATACCATCGCACGCGATTACGGCTATCGCGATGCCTTCTACTTCAACACGGCCGCCGCGCCGACGATGAACGCGGTCGGCAGCGCGACCGGCATCAGCGTCGCTGCGACGACGCCGGATATATCGGGCGCGCCGACCTGGTACCATCTCGGCGGTGCCAGCCTGTTCGACAATTTCACCGCGATGCGGAACTACCTCATTGGCAACGGCGCCGATCTCACCGGGCGCGATTGGACGCTGTCCCAGCCCGCGACCACCGACCCGGGCGAAAGCTTCAAGGAGCATGAGCGCACCTTCGCTGGTTATGGCCAGCTCAACTACGGCTTCAATGCGCCCTTCCCGGTAGATGGCACGATCGGCCTGCGCTACGTCAACACTTGGGGCACGGCGGTAAGCTCGCGCTACGCATGGAACGCTTTCCTGCCCGATGGCACGCCCGATTATGGTCAGGGTGTGGCCTTCATCCCGACCGGCAGCAAGGTGAATTACGTCGACCTGTTGCCCAGTGCGACGGCGATCCTGCACTTCACGCCGAAGCTCCAGTTGCGCCTTTCCTACACCCACAATGTCGAGCGCCCGGACTTTTACAGCATGCGCTCGGCCGTCAACATCCTCGATGCGACGACGGCGGGCCGGGTCTATGCCGGCAATCCGAATCTGAAGCCGACCCAGGAAAACAATTATGATGCCTCGCTCGAATATTACTGGGGCAGTGGCAATATGGTCTCGCTGGGCACGTTCCTGAAGAACCAGACTGGGTTCATTTATTATACCGAGATACGCGAGGCAGTTGTCGGCTTGGCCCCCAATCCCAGAGCTGCCGACGGCCTGTATATTGTCGGCAAGCCGCGCAACGCCGGGCCGGGCAAGATCTTCGGTTTCGAGGGGCAGGTGAATACGTTCTTCGACTTCCTGCCCGGTTTCGCGAAGCATTTCGGCATCAGTGCAAACTTCACCTATATCCCGAAAGCGTCGCTCCAGCTCGCCTATGCGGATGCGGCTGCGGATACCCAAGGGTTGTATGACGCACCCTATACGTCCAAATATTCCGGCAATCTGGCGCTTCTTTATGACACGCCGGTATTCAGCGCCCGCATCGCCTACAATTATCGTTCGAAGTACAAGACCGGCATCGATTATGTGAACCCGGGATATTCGATCTACACCCGGTCCACGTCCCGGCTCGACGCGGCGATAAACTATACGCCATTCAAGTTCGTGACCTTCAGCGTCGAAGCCACCAACCTGTTGCACGATAATGCCGCCTCGTATTTTGGTGCGTACGAGGCGCTTCCGGTGGGTGTCCGCGTCCAGGCACGGACGATCCAGACCAGCGCGCGTTTCAGGTTCTGATGACTGGCCGGTAGCTGTTCGGGCATTTGGGAGGGGCTGCGACAGACGTCGCGGCCCCTCCTTGGATGTGGCGTCGGAGCTACGGGCCCGGGTTCGGGGCCGCGGTGTCGCAGTCCGGCTCACGAAAGCCGAAGACGTCGCGATGGACCTGCCGGACATGTTCGAGGTGCCGCGCGGCCGATTCGGCCGGCGCGAGTTGCGTGTCGTTTCCTTTTCAGCGGAACGCGAAACGCGCGCGCTGATACTGGACTGGCACTATTGTCGGCGAGAGGGCCACGGCCAACTGCCCGGTGACGCAGCCTGGCGCGGCGCTGGCTGGGGCGTCAGCGCGGCGTCAAGACGACAATGGTCGGCCCGGCCGACAGCGCGATCGTGCGGGCGCCGCGCTCTTCGGTTCCAGCCGTGGTGGCGTAGTGCCGCCCGGCCTTGGTGGTGGTCTCGACGAACAATCGAGCCGCAGGCGTCGCGGCATTGGCCGGGTCGAGCGTCAGCGTGATCGTGCCGGTCGTCGGAGCATAGACGGCATTGGCGATCTTGCCCGCCTCGAGCGTGATCCACGTACCCGTCGGCCCCACGAACAGCCGCGTGCGCGCGCCATCCCTGGGCACGACGCTGACAGAATCGCGAGCCTTGGTCAGGTTCCCGCCATACGACACCCAGCCGAAGGTGGGATCGTCGATCAGATAGGTCGCCGCGGCATAGGCATGGCCAAAGAATCCCATGCCGTAGTCGCCGGTATAGGGGTCCCATGCCATGCGGTCAGGCCAGGAATGGAACGCGGCCGAACCGAAGCCGTCGCGATCGATATTGGTAATCCCCCCCATCATGCCACCATAGGCGACGCGCAATAGATGCGTGTCGGCCGGATTGGCGCGATAGGCGTCGAACAACGGCACGGCGTTGAGCGTGGAGCCATAATGGTGGATCTGCCGTTCGATCCGCGGAAATTTGCCCCCGTAGAGGAAATCCCAATAGCGGCGGGCATTGCCGTTATAGCCCCAGCTCGGAATGGTGGGATCGTAGCCGAGAATCGCCTCGCGCGTCGTGTCGGCCTGTGGCTGGTATCCGAAATAGCGCATCCAGGCGTACACTTCGGGCTGGCCGGTAGAGTCCCACGCCATCTCGCTGCCGAACGGATATTGCAGCGTCTTCCAATGGTCGGCGCGGCCCTTCATCAAGGTTTCCATATTGGCGGCTTCGGCGGTCAACCCCTCGCGCTTGAGATCCTTGAGGATGTCGACGAACACGTCGCCCTCCATCAGCCCGAACTGCGTGTAATAAGGCGCATCGCGCATCATCGCGGTGACGGTGCCGTAGGCGTGCTCGAGATACCAGCGCCAGTCGTGCCGCGTCACCAGCCCGGCATGGTTGCGCGCGAGGCGGTAAAGCACCCAATGCCCGATCGCGACATGCGGGTAATTATAGGCCCGGCCGAGATCGTCGGCATCCTTGTGCGACCACGATGTCCAGTTGCGCCAATTCTCGGCCGGGTCGTAATAGCCGGGATGCTCCTTGGGGTCGTAATAGAAGATGCTCTTCTTGACCGCGCCGGCATGCTCGCCGCTGGCCACCTGCAGCTTGCCGACGACGGTTTCGTCAACCAGCTGCTCGAGTTTGCCGACCTCGGCCGCATCAGGATTGTCGAGTTGCTTCATCATCGCCGCAACCCAGCTGCCGGCGCCGCCTTCGTCGCTCATCCCCGCGATCCACACACGCGGTTCCTGGGCGAGGATCTTGCCGGCCTCGCGGTCGTAGGACAGGATTGCGGGGGCGCGGCGGAACGGATCAGCCTTGTCGTCGAACCATTGCCTGGTCGTGGTGAAACGACCGATATCGGCCATCGCCTGCTCGAGCGGCTTGGTGATGTAGTAACTCACCGTCTGCACATTGCCGTCGGCATAGGTGATGCTCAGCCGCGCTTGGCCCCAGCCATGCGCCTGGATATCGTAGCGCGCCCAGCCTTTGGCCGATGCGGTTGGCGTCGCGACCAGGGCGCCTTGCGGATAGGATTCGATCTTGGCAACCGCGCTGGCATATTTCAGGAACAGCGACGCGCGCAGATCGGTCGGTATAACATAGCCTGGAATGCCCACCGCGACCGGTCGGCGCTGCGCCGCAAGCGTGCCCTCGATCGCCCGAATAGTGGGCGATTGCACGAAGCGGACGCCGACCTCATGCCGCTCGCCCGGCGCCAGCATGATGCTGGTCGGCACATTCCATTGCGCTCCTGCCTTGCTCCATTCCTTGTCCACATAGCCCTTTGAGGCGACGGTCCAGTCGTAAAAGCCTTCCGACGTCTGGCTACGGGGACTCTTCTCGGTGAAGGTCGTGTCCTTGGGGGCGGCGCGGTCCCATGGCAGTGGGACATAGGCCTCCAGCGGGCTGCGGCCCTCGGGCAGGACGAGCAAAGCGGGGCCCTTGCCGCTCAGTCGCGTGACCTGCAGATAACCGGCGTCACGCCCGATATACGGATCGACAAAGCTCGCCTCGGCATGCGCCTGTTCGAGCGTGCGATCGTCGATGATATTGTCGAACACCATCGGCATGCCGAGCACCCCGATCTCGACAGGTGCGTCTGACGTGTTGACCAGCGTGAAGCGCAGTGCCGGGGCTCCACGGACGTTTACCCAGCGGCGCTCGATCCGCAGCGGGATGTCGCTCCCCATCGACGCGGTGATATCCGCCGCGGCCACGGTCATGCCGCCGGTCGGCAGCGGCTTGATCGGGGCGCGATGGTGTGCCGAAGCGAAGTCGCGCCATTGGCCGCCGGCCATACGGAGCCGGATATCGATGTCGCCGACATGGTTGAAGCCGTCGCCCTGGCGCTCGGCCTCGCGCTTGCCGGGGACGAAGTCGAACACCGGATCGGCGAGCGGCGACAGGCCGGCGAGAGTCTGTGTGTCTCGGCGCAGGATAAGCTGCAGGGTGCCTATCCGCAGCGTTGTCGTCGCGATCGGCGGATAGACCGGTTTGGTCGGCTTGCCGTCCTGGGCCAAGGCGGCGAGCGGCAGCGTCGCCACCAGCGCCAGCAGCGAAACACGTGACATTGGGAAACGAGTCATCGGAGGTCTCACTGATTGGCTGCGGCGGCCAGCGCTGCTGGCCTGGCGGTCTGGTCTTCGAATTCGGCGCTGGCCGGCGGAGCTTCGTCGAGCAGATTGCGGACGAAATAATCGCGGAATTTGCGCCAGAAGAAGGGCTGGGCAACGCGGTGCGTGGTGTTGGGCAGCACTGCCATGTCGAAACTGCGATGCGCCTGGATCAGCGCGGCGCCGAGGCGGAAGCTTTCGGTGATCGGCACGTTATCGTCGATATCCCCGTGGATCAGCAGCAACTTGCCTCGCAAATTGGCCGCGACGGAGATGTTCGAATTGCGATCCCACACGGCCGGGTCCGGATTGCCCATCGTCACTTCGGGCCACCATGCCTTGTCGAGCCGCAAGTCGTGATTGCCGGATGACGCGACCGCGACCTTGAAGAAATTCGGGCGGCGCAGGATGAAGCGCGCCGCGTCATAGCCGCCGGCCGATCCGCCATAGACGCCGGCCCGGCTGGTATCGATATAGGGGTAGCGCGCCGCCATTTGCCGGATCATCGCGATATGATCGTCCAGACCGACTTCGCCGAGATTCCGGTAGGCGGGCAGGCGGAAGGCCTGGCCGCGCTGCGACGTGCCGGTCGCGTCGATCACCACGACGATCGCGCCGATCTGCGCCACGCTGGCCGGACCATTCGTCAGCGCGTCGCCAAAGGCGCTGGGGACGACGTGCATCGTCGGCCCGGTATAGACATTATCGATCACCGGATAGCGTCGGGTCGGGTCGAAGTTCGCCGGGCGATAGATCATCGCATAGAGTGGTGTCTTGCCGTCCGCCGCGACGCCCTTGAACGGCTCGGGCATGGTGAACCCGCTCGCGATCAGCGCCGAGGCGTCGGCATGGCCGAGCTCGTACACGATATGCCCGTCGCTGGTGTCGCGCACGACGGTGCGCGTCGGCACAGTCGGGCTCGACATCGCATCGATCGCGAAGCGGCCGTCCTCTGACACATGCACATCGTGTTCGAGCGGTTCGGGCGTCAGCAGGACCGGCCGCGTGCCATCCAGGTTCACGCGGTACAGCGCGTGATAATAGGGATTGCGATCGGCTTCGCGGCCGACCCCGGTGAGCAGGATCGAGCGGTGTTCGGCATCGACATGCTCGATCGCCGTCACTTCCCAATTGCCCCGGGTCAGCGGCACGCCGCCATTGGGATCGTCGGGCCGCACCAGATAGAGCTGCGCCCAACCCGAGCGCTCCGACACGTCGAGTTCGCCGCCGAGTTCGGGGGCGGGCTGCAGGAAGCTCGAGGTCACCGTGACGATCGGCTTCATCGTCTCACGCGCGGTGACCGTCGAGGCACCGGTGACCGGATCGGACGTATAGACGACGAGCTGGCCGTAGCCGCGCTCGACCCACATCGAGCGCACCTTGCCTGCGGACCACCCCATGTCGGGGTCCGCCGGGTAGAGCAGGGATTCGCTCGGCACTTGCAGCGGCACGACCTTCGCCTTGCGATGCTTGAGCGCGTCCTCGACGTCGATCACGAGGCGGCTCGCCTGCGGCAGCTTCGGTGCGCCCGCGAGCGGATAGATGTAGGAGAAACTGCGCGGGTAGAAGGCGCCAGGCGGGGTTTCCTGCGTCATGGTCAGCCGCTGCACGCCGGTCGTGTCGAGCCGCCAGGTCAGGATACGCTTGCTGTCGGGCGACCAGCGGATCGACACCGGGAGCACAGGGTCTTCGGTACCCTGTTTGAGGATATCCGACAGCTCCGCGATGCCGCGGCCATAGGGCCTGTCGCGCGTGCCGTCGGTGGTTAGCGCGACCTTGCGGCCGGTCTTGAGCTCGATCGCCACGAGGTTATGGTTCTCGGCGACGATGCGGAAGCGACCATCGGGTGAAGTGGCGTCGTCGCCCTTGGGCGAACCTTTCGCCGCTTGGGCCAGAGTGCCGTCGCTCTTGAGCATCCAGCGCTTGTCGAACGCGCCGAAGCTCAGCGTGCCGGCCGCGACGTCATATTCGGGGTCTTCGAGGTGGAGCTCGGCCGGGACGACCGGCTTACTGGCCGCGCTGGACAGGAGGCCGGCCAACGCCGCCTCGGCAATGACAGGGCGCGCCTGCCGCGTCGCCAAGTCGAGAAAGAGGATCTCGCGCTTGTCGGCGGCGCCGCGCCGGAAGAGGATGCCGTTACCATTGTCGATGAAGCTGGCGTCGAGATTCTGGTCGACGATCAGCGCACGCATCCCGGCGCCGAGATAGCGGTCGGCAAGCTTGTAGCGCTGTTCGACGGTGGGCGCGGTACCGGTCGGGCCGGCCAACGCCGCAGCGGGAATCATTGCGCAGGCCACGCCCAGCAGGAGTGCCGCGCGGGCTCTTCCGGGGGCGGTCTGATGAACGGGCGGCATGACACGAGACGGCACGGCAATCCCCCTTTCGCCAATGTCTACAGCAGGCGGCCCTTCCCGCGTCAACAAATATTATACAGTATATGATCATCCCATGATCCATAACGCAGCCATGCCCGAGGAGCGGGCTGCCTGATGGGCGCACAACATCACGCGTGGAGGCATGCCAAATCAAAATGACATCTTTCCAGCGCTTTGGTGCGGTCCGCGACAATTGCGTCTGCACCCCTCTGCAGGACTCGATGTATGGATCCTTGCGGCAGCATATGCCGCGTTCGGCGATTGACCTCGCTGAGCAGACACAGTAATCGTATACAGTATTCTACGGGGAATGGCATATGCAGAGCACGCGTCGCGAATTGATGGCCGGAGCGGCGGCGCTGGCCGCGCTGGCGGGGCCGTCTGCCGGTCTTGCCGCGATCGCGCGGGGAGCAGGATTGCCGCGCAACGCCAAGCCCCTGCCCCTCTCCGCGGTGCGCTTGCGGCCATCCGATTATGCGACCGCGGTCGAGGTCAACCGCACCTATTTGCTGCGGCTGAGCGCGGACCGGCTGCTGCACAATTTCCGCGCCTATGCCGGGCTCGCGCCCAAGGGTGAAATCTATGGCGGGTGGGAAAGCGACACGATCGCCGGCCACACGCTCGGCCATTACATGTCGGCGCTGGTTCTGATCCACGAGCAGACCGGCGATGCGCAGGCGAAGGTCCGCGCCGACTATATCGTCGACGAGTTGGCGGCGGCGCAAGCGGCGCGCGGCAACGGCTATATCGGCGCGATGCAGCGCAAGCGGAAGGACGGCACGGTCGTCGACGCGATCGAGATCTTCCCCGAACTCATCAAGGGTGAAATCCGTTCGGGAGGGTTCGACCTCAACGGCGCCTGGTCGCCCTTCTATACCGTCCACAAACTCTTCGCGGGCCTGCTCGACATTCATGCCAGCTGGGGAAATGCCAAGGCGCTGTCGGTCGCGGTCGCGCTTGCGGGCTATTTCGAGCCGGTCTTCGCGGCGCTCAGCGATGCGCAGATGCAGGAAATGCTCGGCACCGAATATGGCGGGCTCAACGAGAGTTTCGCAGAACTGTCGGTGCGCACGGGGGACCGCAAGTGGCTGGCGATCGCCGAGCGCTTGTACGATCGCAAGGTGCTCGATCCGCTTGCTGCCCAACAGGACAAGCTCGCCAATTTCCACGCCAACACCCAGGTACCCAAGCTGATCGGACTGGCGCGAATCCACGAACTGACCGGCGAACCCGCCAAGGCGACCGCTGCGCGCTTCTTCTGGCAGACAGTGACGCAGCATTACAGCTACGTCATCGGCGGCAATGCCGATCGGGAATATTTTTCCGAGCCTGACTCGATCAGCCGCCATATCACCGAGCAGACCTGCGAGCATTGCAACACCTACAATATGCTCAAGCTGACACGGCAGCTGTATAGCTGGCAGCCGGACGGCGCGCTGTTCGACTATTATGAGCGCGCGCACCTCAACCATGTGATGGCGGCGCAGAACCCCAAGACCGCGGGCTTCACCTATATGACGCCGCTGCTGACGGGTGCCGTGCGGGGTTACTCCACACCCGCCGACGACGCCTTCTGGTGCTGCGTCGGCACCGGCATGGAGAGTCATGCCAAGCACGGCGAGTCGATCTTCTGGGAAGGCGAGAGCGCGCTGCTGGTCAACCTCTACATCCCCGCCGACGCGACGTGGCGTGCGCGCGGCGCCGAGCTGACGCTCGACACACGATACCCCTTCGAACCGACCTCGACGCTGACCTTGGGCAAGCTCGCCAGGCCCGGCCGGTTTGCGATCGCACTGCGCGTGCCGGGCTGGGCGGCGGGCAAGGCGGCGGTGGCCGTCAATGGCCGGCCGGTACGCCCCAGCTTCGCCGGCGGCTATGCCATCGTCGAGCGCAGCTGGAAGGCGGGAGACGCGGTTGCGATCACGCTGCCGCTCGACCTTCGCCTCGAAGCGACGCCCGGCGACGAGAAAACGATCGCGGTCCTGCGCGGGCCGATGGTGCTGGCGGCTGACCTCGGCACGACCGAGGGCGACTGGGCCAGCCCCGATCCGGCACTGGTCGGCGCCGACTTGCTCGGTGGCTTCCGCGCGGGCGCGACCCCGGCGACCTATACCACCAGTGGCGTGGTGCGGCCTGGCGATCTGACCTTCGTCCCATTCTACAAGCAATATGAGCGGCGCAGCGCGGTCTATTTCAAGCGCTTCACGGAAGGCGAGTGGAAGACCGAGGAAGCGGCCTATGTCGCCGAACAGGCGCGGCTCAAGGATATCGCGGCGCGCTCGGTCGACGTCGTCCATCTCGGCGAGATGCAGCCCGAGCACGACCATGGCCTGACGTCCGACAAGTCATGGCCGGTCAGCTATCGCAATCGCAATGGACGCGACGCGCGCGCGGGCGGCTTCTTCGAATTCACGATGAAAGCCAAGCCCGGCCCGCTCGTCCTGCAGGCAACCTATTGGGGCGAAGAGCGCGAGCGGGACTTCGACATCATGGTCGACAATGTGAAAGTCGCGACGCAGCATCTCGGCGGCGATGCGCCCGGCAAGTTCGTCGACATCGAATATCCGCTGCCTCGCGCGCTGACCGAGAACAAGACCCAGCTCAAGGTGCGCTTCGTGCCGCACGAGCGCAGCACGGCGGGTCCGGTGTTCGGGGTGGTGCTGTTCACGGCCAGGCCCGGCGCCACCAAGTGATCGACACCGAAACGTCGCCTACCGTCGTGATGACGCTTGCGGAGGTCCGCGCGCTCGCGCGTAGCGTGTTGTTGCGCGTCGGGCTGTCGAGCGACCATGCCGATGCGGTCGCCGAGACGATGATGGCGGGCGAGCGCGATGGCTGCGCCTCGCACGGGCTGTACCGCCTGCTGGTTGCCGCCAGGAGCGTGCGCGCGGGAACGGTGGTGGCGGACGCGACGCCGGTGCTGTCCGAACCGGCGCGCGCGCTCGTTCGAGTCCATGGTGGCGGCGGCTTCGCGCAGCTGGCATTCGAGACCGGCCGGGCCGTGCTAGCCGACAAGGCGCGCCGCCACGGCATCGCCGCGCTGGCGCTCAACAATGTGGTGCATTTCGCAGCGCTCTGGCCTGAGGTCGAGTGGCTGGCGGGAGAAGGGCTGGTGGCGCTCGCCTTCACGCCGAGCCATGCCTGGGTCGCACCTGCCGGCGGCACGCGGCCGGTGTTCGGAACCAATCCGATCGCGTTCGGATGGCCGCGGCCGGGCCGCGAACCGTTCGTGTTCGATTTCGCGACCAGTGCGGTCGCGCGGGGCGAGATAGAATTGCACCGCCGTGCCGGCAAACCCGTGCCCGACGATTGGGGTTATGACGCGGACGGGCAAGCGACGACCGACGCCAAGGCGGTGCTCGACGGCGCGATGCGCACCTTCGGCGGACACAAGGGCTCGGCACTGGCGGCGATGGTCGAATTGATCGCGGGGCCGTTGATCGGCGACCTGACCAGCGCTCAGTCGCTCGCCGCCGACGGCGGCGCGGGTGGGTCGCCACTCGGCGGCGAACTGATCGTGGCAATCGACCCGGCCGGCTTCCTCGGCGACCAGGTCGAAGCGCATCTCGCCCGCGCGGAGAGCCTCTTTGCCGCGGTCGAGGGACAGGGCGCGCGCTTGCCCTCGCAGCGCCGTTATGCAGCGCGCGCTGAGAGCAAGGTCCACGGCGTGCATATTCCGGCGCAGTTGCTCGCCGATATCGACGCCTTGATTGCAGGAGCATGACGATGCGGTACGGTTGGCTGACTCTGGCGCTGGTGCTGGGCACTTCACCGGCCGCCACCGGTGCGGCGGAACAGAAGGTCGCGAGGCGCGCGATCTCGGCCGACGACCGGCTCAAGGCGATCTACACCGCCGAATATGCGTGGCGGCAGAAGATGCAGGGTCCCGACGAGAACAGCCCAGCGGACACACGGGCCCGTCTGCCCGATGTCGGACCGCAGGCGCAGGCGGCGAAGCTCGCGCGCTGGACCGACACCGAGCGGCAACTCGCCGCGATCCCTGTCGCCGACCTCTCCGCCCCGGCCAAGGTCGATTATGCAGTCTACAAAGGCCAGATCGATGCGTTGCTCGCCGCGCAGATCTATCGCGAATATGAGAAGCCGCTCAACTCGGACACCAGCTTCTGGGGCGATGTCGCGGAGTCCGCGCGCGGGCGCTTTCATGACGAAGGCGACTATCGCAGCTACATCGCGATGCTGCGCGCCTTGCCGCATTATTTCGACCAACAGATCGGCAATATGCGCACGGGATTGCAGCGCGGCTTCACGCCTCCGAAAGTAACGCTGCAGGGACGCGACATCGGCGTGGCGCAAGTCGCCGAGGCCAGGCCGCTCGCCGACAACCCGCTTTACGCGCCCTTTGCGAGCTTCCCCGCGACGATCCCGGCCGCGACACAAGCCACGCTGCGCCGCGATGGAGAAGCGGCGCTCGCCGAGGCCGCGGTGCCGGCGCATGCCAAGCTGCTCGCTTTCCTGCGCACGGAATACATCCCCGGCGCGCGCACGACGCTCGCTGCCTATGACCTTCCCGACGGCAAGGCCTATTATCAGTCGAAGATCCGCGAATTCGTCACGCTCGACATGCCGCCGGAAGCGATTCACGCGATCGGCGTCGCCGAGGTCGCCAAAATCCATGGGCAGATGCTCGATGTGCTGCATCAGGTGAAGTTCGACGGCGACCTGCCGGCCTTTCTGCACTTCCTGCGCACCGACCCGCGCTTCTATCCCAAGACGCCGCAGGATCTGCTCAACCGCGCGGCGTGGATCGCCAAGACCTTCGACGGCAAGGCGAGCGACTGGTTCGGCCGCCTGCCGCGCAGCCGCTTCGCGATCAAGCCGGTGCCGGCCGATCTGGCGCCTTTCTATACCGGCGGGCGCGGCGGCCCCGGCATCTATCTGGTCAATACCTGGAACCTGCCGTCGCGGCCTTACTATCAGATGGTGGCGCTGACGCTGCACGAATCCGCCCCCGGCCACGCCATGCAGATGCCGCTCGCCGCCGAGAATAGCGGTCTGCCGCAGTTTCGCCGCGACGCGTATCTTTCGGCCTATGGCGAAGGCTGGGCGCTGTACTGCGAAAAGCTTGGCGACGACATGGGGATGTATGACGATCCCTATGACCGCTTCGGGATGCTGAGCTATCAGATGTGGCGCGCCGCTCGCTTGGTGGTCGATACCGGCATTCACACCCAGGGCTGGAGCCGCGAGCGCGCGCAGCAGTTCCTTCACGACAATACGGCCTTGTCGGACCACGAGATCGAAACCGAGGTCGATCGCTATATCGCGTGGCCGGGCCAGGCGCTGAGCTATTATATGGGCGAACTCGCGTTTCAGAAGGCGCGCGCGCGCGCTGAAAAGGCGCTGGGCGCCAGGTTCAATGTGCGGGCATGGCATGACGCCATGCTCCAGCTCGGCTCGGTGCCGTTGCCGGTGCTCGACGCGCGCACCGACCAACTGATCAAGAATGGCGGCAAGGGCCCCTATCCCGACGAGGAATGACGTGAAGCGCCCTTCCCTTCTCATCGCGCTGCTGGCGGCGACCCCGCTCACTGCGCAAACCATGCCGCGCGCGGAAAAAATCCACAGCAGCGGCAATCCGATCCTCGCTGACGGGCGCTATTATTCTACCGATCCGGCGCCCGTGGTGATCGGCGACAGGCTGTGGATTCTCGCCGGGCGCGATGAGGCCCCACCGGGCGTCAACGACTTCATCATGAACGAGTGGCAATTGCTCGCGACCAGCGATCCCGCAACCGGCGATTGGACGCACTATCCCGCGATCGCGCGGCCCGAGACACTGTTCAAATGGGCCGAGCCGGGCCGTGCCTATGCCGGACAGATCGTCCCCGGCCGCGACGGGAAATTCTATCTGTACGCGCCGGTGCTCGAGGCGAAGAGCGATGCGCCCGACCGTTTCGCGATCGGCGTCGCGGTCGCCGACAATCCGGTCGGGCCATGGCGCGATGCCCATCCTTCAGGACCGATCATCTCGCAGCGGACACCCGAACGCAACACGATCCAGAACATCGATCCGACGGTGATGGTCGATGATGACGGAACGCCGTTCATCTATTGGGGCACCTTCGGCCAGCTGCGCGGGATGGCGCTCGACCGCGACATGATCACGGCGAGGGGACCTGAGGTGCGGGTCGAAGGACTTCGCGGCTTCTTCGAGGCGCCATGGCTGATGAAGCGCAAGGGCGTCTATTACATGCTCTACGCCGGCAATAACGCCGGACCCGACAGCGATTGCACGCCGGCGGTGTATCATGCGTGCATCGCTTACGGCACGGCACCGTCTCCGCTTGGCCCCTGGACCTATCGCGGCGTGATCCTCAAGCCGGTATCGTCGACGACGTCGCATTCGGGGGCGGTCGAGTTCAAGGGCAAATGGTATCTCGCCTATCACACCGCCGATGCCGTTGGCGGCGGGCATTTCCGGCGCAGCGTGGCGCTCGACCGGATCGCATGGGACGATAGCGTCACGCCGGCGTTGATCCGCCCGGTCGTGCCGACGCGGCTGCCCCAGCCCGCGCCACGCGCCACGCGCAACATCGCCGGGTCGGCAACCGCCTTTGCCTCGAACATGCCCGTGCCGGTGCAATATTGGATCAACGCGATCAACGACGGCATTCGCCGCGCCTCGCCGTTGCCACCCGACATGTGGGGCACGTGGGTGCCCGACGCCATTCCCGCGCATCCATGGATCGAATATCGGTGGAACAAGCCGGTCACGGTCAACGGGTCGCGTCTCTGGTTCTGGGGCGATCATCCGGCCGGCGCGGGCGAAGGCGTCGCGCCGCCGAAGAGCTGGCGGATCGACTATTGGGACAGCGGATGGAAGCCGGTGCCGCGTGCGAGCGGCTATGGCACTGCGGGCGCGGCCGCGCAGGAAACGCGCTTCGCCGCCGTCACCACGCGCTGCCTGCGCGCAACCTTCGACGCGTCGCAGGCGGCTGGCGCCACCGCCGGTGTCGCGGTGACCGAGTGGGAAGTGCTCGCGCCCAAGCCGGTGCCGCCGGTCGCGGCCGGCGCGCATCGGCCAGAGCCCTGCGGCAAGTGAGCCGCCGGCAACGGCGATATGCGACCGCGGCTTCGATCGCGGGGCAAGTTTCGCGCCGCCACGATCCGATCAGGTGGCGAAAGGGCGGTCGAGCGACGGCTGCGGTTCGGTGAACCATGCCGCGCCCGTGTCGGTCACGTGGAAATGGTCCTCGAGCCGAATGCCGAAGCGGTCGGGCACGACGATCATCGGCTCGTTCGAAAAGCACATGCCCGGCGCGAGCGGCGTGCGGTCGCCGCGCACCAGATATGCCGGCTCATGGATAGCGAGACCGATGCCATGGCCCGTGCGATGCGGCAGTCCGGGCAGCTGGTAGTCGGGACCAAGCCCGGCGCGCTCGAGCACGGCTCGTGCCGCCGCGTCGACATCTTCGCAAGGTACGCCGGGCCGCACCGCGGCGAAGGCGGCGGCCTGCGCTTCCTTTTCCAGCGTCCATAATGTCCGGACATCGTCGTCGACTCGGCCGAAGGCGTAGGTGCGGGTGATGTCGCTGTGATAGCCCTCGACGGTGCAACCGGTATCAATCAAAACGAGGCCGTTCTCCTCGAGCTTTTGGTCGCCGGGCAGACCGTGCGGGAAGGCAGTGGCCTGCCCGAACTGAACCGCGCAGAAGGTCGATCCGGCCGCGCCGAGCGCGCGGTGCGCGGCGTCGATGAAGCCGATCACGGCGCTCGCTGCGATACCGGGCGCCAGAATGCGCGCCGCGCGGCGTTGCACCTCGAGCGTGATCGTCTTGGCGTGTTGCATCAGCGCCAGCTCGGCGCCGGATTTGACCATGCGGCACCCGTCGATCGCGGCGCTCCCGTCGATCAGTCTGCATCCGCGCGCGCGCAAATTTTCGCCATAGTGGAACGGCAGGAGCGGATCGACCGCAAGCGTCGCTCCGGCCGGCATTATCTCGGCGAGGAGGCCCGACGGGTCGATGTCCTCTTCCCATAAGGCCACCTCCGCCGGAATTCCCAGGACTGCCTCGAGCGAGCCACGTTCGAACGCCGGGCAGATCAGGCGAGGCTCGCCAACCACCGGCAGCAACAAGGCGACCAGCCGCTCGGTCGGGCTCCACGGGACGCCGGTGAAATAGCGCAGGCTGGGGCCGGCATTCACAAGCAAGGCGGTGGCGCCGATAGCGTCGGTCAGCGCGCGGGCGCGGTTCAGGCGGGTGCCGCGCTCGTCGCGTCCGATCGGCGGTGGCGGCGCCGGCCATGGAGGAAGGGTCGCCAGTTCGTCCGTCGCGTTCGATCCACCAATCATCGTCTGCCTCCCTTACCGCCGAACCGCTCGAGATCGAATGGGGCCATGTCGATGCGTTCCGGCGTCTCGTCGACCATCGCCGCGATGATCTCCGCCGTGACGGGCGCGAGGGTCAATCCGAGATGTTGATGGCCAAAGGCATAGAAGAGATTGTCGGCACGGCGCGAGCGACCGATTGCCGGGAGATAGTCCGGCAAGGTCGGTCGCGAACCCATCCAGCGAGTGAACGGCCCGTCGATCGCCAGCCCAAGTTCCCGGACATGCCGTTCGAGGCGCTCCCATTTGCGCGGATCGGGCGGGGCGTCGGTGGCGTGGATCTCGACGAAGCTCGCCGCCTGGACCTGGTCGGCGAAGCGCGTGACGATCATCGAGCGGTCTTCGAACACGATCGGCGGTAGATCGGACGGCCAGCGCCTGGCCGTCCCGCGGATATGATAGCCGCGCTCGGCGACGATCGGCGCGCGGTGGCCGATCGCCTCGACCAATGGGCCGGAACGGACACCGGCGGTGACGAGCACCCGGTCGCTTTCGAGGCCGGGAACCACGGCCCGGCCGTCTTCCAGCACCAAGCCCGCATGCTGCGGGAGGATCGTGCCGCCTGCCGCGCGGAAGGCATCGCTCAGCGCGGTGGCGAGCGCGTCCAGATCGGTGATCTGGGCAGTGCCGGAGAAACAGATGGCGCCGGCGACCGGTGCCGTCGTGACCTTCGCCAATTCTGCTCGCTGTTCCGCAGTCGCCTCGGCGAAGCGCGCCGTCCCGGTGTCGGCGGCGGCCCAGGCCGCGCGCCCGGCCGCCGCTGTGGCGGCGCTTTCCCACATCACGCAATGTCCGGCGTCGCTGAGCAGGCCCGGGGCGCCGATTGCCGCGACCAGTCGCTGCCAGGCGGGCAGCGCCTCGGCGAGCAGCGTGCCGAGCGCGCGCCTACCCTTCTCGAAACGCGCCGGCCGCGAGGCAGCGATCATACGCAGCGCGAACGGCAGCCAGGTCGCGATACCGGCAAGCGGCAGATCGAGCGCGCCGCCCCGCACGAACAACCGACCCGCCGCCGAACGCAACGTCGCGACCGACGCGAGCGGAGCGACCTGCTCTGTCGCGATGTGTCCGGCATTGCCCCATGATGCTGCATCGCGGCGGACGGATTGCTCCAGCAGCGTGACCGCGTGCCCGGACCTGGCCAAATGCAGGGCACAACAGAGTCCGACAACGCCGCCGCCAATGACCGTAATCTTCAAACCGATTATCCCCTATTGCTCCGCAGCAATTCATTTCGTATACCGTATTCCAGATGAAACAGAAGGACGGATTTCTCAAGATGGCAATCGGTTGGAAGGGTGTTTTTCCGGCAGTCACGACGCAGTTGCGCGCCGATCTGTCGATCGACCTGGACGACACGCAGCGTGTTGTCGACAACCTGATTCGCGACGGGGTGACCGGTATCATCGCGCTCGGCACGGTCGGCGAAAACAACTCGCTCATGTATGACGAAAAGGTGTCCGTCCTTACCGCGATTGTCGAAGTCGTGGCGGGGCGTGTGCCGGTACTCACTGGCGTTTCGGAATATGATACGCGCCGCGCGGTGCGCTATTCGCAGGCAGCCGAAAAGGTGGGCGCCGACGGCCTGATGCTGCTGCCGCCAATGGTCTACGTGCCGGACAGCCACGAGCTCGTCGCCTATTTCAAGGGTGTCGCCAGCAATACCGCGCTGCCGATCATGCTCTATAACAATCCGCCGGCCTATCGTACGGTGATCGACAAAGGGGTGTTGGCCGAGTTGATCGACGTACCCAACATCGTCTGCATCAAGGAATCGGCGCCCGACACGCGCCGGTTCACCGATTTCCGCAACGATTTCGGCGATCGTTTCGTGCTGTTCGCCGGGCTCGACGATGTGGCGCTCGAAGGACTCTACCTTGGTGCGCAGGGCTGGGTGTCGGGCCTGACCAACGCCTTCCCCAAGGAATCGGTCGGATTGGTGCAGGCGTTCGAGCGCGGCGATCACGTCAAGGCGCTGGAGATCTATCGCTGGTTCATGCCTTTGCTGCATCTCGATGCCGAGCATGATCTCGTGCAGTCGATCAAGCTTGCCGAGGAAGTGATGGGCCGGGGTTCGGAGCGCGTGCTTCCGCCGCGTTTGCCGCTGATCGGGGAGCGTCGGGCCGAAGTGATCGCGATGGTCGAAAAGGCCGCGGCGACGCGGCCGACGATCGAACTGGCCAAGGCTGCCTGAGGCAAAGCGGGCGTGCGCCATACCTTCTTCTGCATAGACGGCCACACCGCCGGCAACCCGGTCCGCCTGGTCGCGGGCGGGGCGCCACTGCTCAAGGGCGACAGCATGTCCGCTCGGCGGCAGGACTTTCTTGAGCGGTTCGACTGGATCCGCACGGGTTTGTGCTTCGAACCGCGCGGGCACGACATGATGTCGGGAGGCTTCCTATATCCGCCGACCACGGCCGATGCAGATATCGGCATCCTGTTCATCGAGACCTCGGGGTGCCTGCCGATGTGTGGGCACGGCACGATCGGCATGGTGACCTTCGGGCTCGAGCATGGGCTGATCCAGCCTGCGATCCCGGGGCAATTGCGCATCGAAGTGCCCGCCGGCGCGATTGACGTGCGCTATACGGCCGAAGGCGATAAGGTAACGGCGGTGAAGATCACCAACGTGCCGGCCTATGTCGCCCGCCGCGGCCTCGCGGTCGATATCGACGGAATCGGGCCGCTGACGATCGATGTCGCCTATGGCGGCAATTTCTACGCGATCATCGAGCCGCAAGGCGGCTATGCGGGCCTCGATGCGCTCGGCGCGGCGCGGCTGGTGGAATTGAGCGGGCGGATTCGCGAAGCCATTCGCGCGCAATATGAGCCGGTCCACCCGCTCGACCCAACGATCCGCGGGGTGAGCCATATTTTGTGGGCGGATGCGCCGCTGGCGGACGGCGCCGACGGGCGCAACGCCGTATTTTATGGCGACAAGGCGATCGACCGCTCGCCCTGCGGGACCGGCACATCGGCGCGTCTGGCGCATCTCGCGGCGACGGGACGGCTGTCGGTGGGCGATCGCTTCGTACACGAAAGCTATATTGGCAGCCGTTTCATCGGCCGCGTCGAAGCCGAAACCATGGTGGGCGACGTGCCGGCGATCATTCCGTCGGTCGAAGGATCGGCAATTGCCACCGGGTTCAACACGATCTGGATTGATCGCGCAGATCACTTCTGGGAAGGCTTTCAGGTACAATGAGTAAGCCCGCCGTTTTCCGGAGGATCCCAGCATGAGCATCGTCGTCCGAACTTTATCGGAACGCGTTTTCGAGATCGTCCGCGAGCAGATCGTGACCGGTCAATTGCCGCATGATCTGCCCATTCGACAGGACGCGCTGGCCGCCGAACTTGGCGTCAGCAAGATACCGTTGCGCGAGGCGCTGGCGCGGCTCGAGCAGGAAGGGTTGCTCACCAGTCACGCAAATCGCGGCTATTTCGTGCAACCGATGTCGAGCGCGCAGGCCGAGGAAATCTTCGAGCTTCGCCTGGCGATCGAGCCGGTCGCGGCCGCGCGTGCGGCGCGCTATGCCACTGAAACCGATCGACGCGCGGCGATCGAGACGTTCGAACGGCTCGATCGCGCGGCATCGGACAATCTTCCCGAAGTGGCGATGCGCAATCGCGACTTTCACACCGCGCTCGTCCGGCCCGGGGACCGTATCTTGACCACCCAGGTCGTCGAGCGGCTCACGATCCTCGCCGAGCGCTATGTCATCGCGCATCTCGCGCCGGCCGGTCGCGATCAGCGCGCTCATCTCGAGCATCGCGGCCTGCTCGATTCCTGGCTGGCGCGCGACGAGGCGGCCATCGTGTCATTGCTGAGCCAGCATATCGCCGCGACGCTCGATGATCTGAGATTGCAATTCGCGGCATCCGCCGCGACCTGATTCACCCTTCCAGGAGAGGTCATGTTCGGACCACGTAAGTCGCTCGACAGCGTTACGAGTCACCCCGAGAACGCACGCCTCGCCAAGACCTTGAGTTGGCCGCACCTTATCGCACTGGGCGTGGGCGCGATCGTCGGCACCGGTATCTATACCCTGGTCGGGGTCGGTGCCGAGCGCGCCGGGCCGGCGGTGATCCTCGCCTTCGTCATTTGTGGCCTTGTCTGCGGGTGCGCCGCACTTGCTTATGCCGAACTGGCGACGATGATTCCCGCCGCCGGCAGCGCCTATACCTTCAGCTATGCGGCGCTTGGCGAAGGCATCGCCTGGGTGGTCGGCTGGAGCCTGATCCTGGAATATTCGCTCGCCTGCTCGACCGTTGCGGTCGGTTGGTCGGGCTATCTCGTCGGCTGGATCGAATCCGCCGGGGTGCATCTCCCGCACGTCTTGCTGGTGGGGCCGCACGGCGGGGGAATCGTCAACCTGCCCGCGGTCGCCGTCGCGCTGGCGGTGATGGGTATGCTCGTCGCCGGCACGCGCGAGAGCGCGACGCTCAACATCATTCTGGTGGTGATCAAGCTGGTCGCGTTGGGGATCTTCGTCGGCTTCGCCAGCCCCAATTTCCACGCCGCCAACCTGCATCCGTTCATGCCCTATGGTTTCGGCAGCGATGGCAAGCATGGTGTGATGGCGGCGGCGGCGATCGTGTTTTTCGCTTTCTATGGCTTCGACGCGGTGGCGACCTCCGCGGAAGAGACCAGGAATCCGGCACGCGACCTCAAAATCGGTATCATCGGGTCGATGCTGTTGTGCACGATCATTTACATGGCCGTCGCCATCGCCGCAGTCGGCGCCTTGCCCTTCACCGCGCTGGCTAACTCGCCCGAGCCGCTGGCGCTGGTCTTACGCAATCTCGGCCAGCCGCTCGCGGCGCATCTGATCGCGCTGGCGGCGATCATCGCCCTGCCCTCGGTCATCCTGGTGATGATGTACGGGCAGAGCCGGGTGTTCTTCGTGATGGCGCGCGATGGCTTGCTGCCGCGCGGGCTGGCCAAGGTGTCGAAGCGCACCGGCGCGCCGACCCTGATCACCCTGCTGACCGGCGCGACGATCGCCGCCGTCGCGGGCATCTTCCGGCTCGACGAGATCGCGGAGCTCGCCAATGCCGGAACCCTGCTTGCCTTCATTTCCGTCGGTGCGTGCCTGATGGCGTTGCGACGAACCGCGCCCGACGCGGAGCGACTGTTTCGGAGCCCGGCGCCCTATGTCGTCGGCACACTGACGATCCTCGGATGCCTGTATCTGATGGTCAGCCTGCCGCCGATGACGCTGTTGCGGTTCGTCGGCTGGAACGTCATTGGCCTGATAATCTACTTCGCCTATAGTCGACGGCGCAGCGGGGTCACGCTGGGCACGGCACCGGCCGCAGCGCTCTAGATCATGTCCGTCCTCAAGATCCTGGCCGCGTTTGTCATCGCGTGCCTCGGGCTGGTGCTCGCTGCGTCTTCGGCCGCCGCCCAGCCGCTGAGCTTCGTCCCTGCGGACGGACCCTATCGCCTCGCCGTCGTCTTCCCCGATGCGCCCGCCAATCCCGGTATTCGGATGCTCGAACTGAACCGGACGGCCGACAAGCGAGTATCGGGCAAGCTTGTCTCCGACTGGTATGGCAACATGACGATGGACAACATCGTCGTGACCCCGACGCTGCTGACGTTCGACATGCGCAACATCAACACGCCGGGCGTACCGATCCGCCACTGGACCGCGCGCGTCACGCCCCAGGGCATCGCGCTCGAGGGCGGCGTCTGGGATTCGAAGGTCGCGCTGGTCGGGCGGCGTGCCAGCGACGCGGAGGCCGCCGCCCTGACGTTCCACGAGACGGCGCTTCCGTCCCTGACGACGTTAGCATCCGATGGTCTGGCGAAGACGCCGCCAATGGGGTGGAGCAGCTGGAACAGGTTCGCCGAAAAGATCGACGATGCGACGATCCGGGCGATCGCCGACGCGATGGTGACGACGGGCTTGCGTGATGCGGGCTATCTTTATGTCAATATCGATGACGGCTGGCAGGGCACGCGCGGGCCCGACGGTCAGCTTCGCCCCAACGCCAAGTTCCCCGACATGAAGGCGCTGGCCGATTACGTGCACTCGCGTGGCCTGAAGCTCGGCCTCTATTCCTCACCGGGGCCGCGGACCTGTGCCGGTTACGAAGGCAGTTATGGCCATGTGCAGCAGGATGCCAGGACCTTTGCCGGCTGGGGCGTCGACTATCTCAAATATGATCTGTGCTCGGGCGAATGGTTTTATGCCGACGCCGACACAGTCCGACGCAGCTATGCCGAAATGGGCGCCGCGTTGCGCGCGACCGGGCGCCAGATCGTCTACTCGCTATGCGAATATGGTCGCTTCCGCGTCGGTACCTGGGGCCGCTCGGTCGGCGGGCATTTGTGGCGGACGACCGGCGACATCACTGACGATTATGCGACAATGGCCCGGATCGGGTTCGAGAAGAATGGCGATCCGACCGATGCCGGCCCAGGCGGGTGGAACGACCCCGACATGCTCGAGGTCGGCAATGGCGGCATGTCGGAGGACGAATACCGCACCCATATGACATTATGGGCGATGTCCGCCGCGCCGCTGATGATGGGACATGACGTCCGCACGACCAGCGAGTCCGCCAAGCGCCTGCTGGAAAATCGCGGCGTGATCGCGATCGATCAGGACCCGAAAGGGGTTCAGGGCAAGGCGGTGCGCAAGGACGGCGCCACGGAGATATGGCTCAAGCCTTTGACGAGCGGTGGCTATGCAATTGCGCTGTTCAACCGTGGCGGGGCGCCCGCGACGATGACGGTGACGCCCGATCTTGTCGGGTTGTCGACGATCGGGGCGTTGCGCGATGTGTGGAGCGGCGCGCCGGTCGACGCCAGGGTGACGCGCTTCACCGTCCCCGCGCATGGCGTGGTCCTGCTGGAGTCGGTCCCTCGAGGTCGGACAGGCACAGTAAAGCCGAACTGACGGTCGAGCGCTCCAGCCCACCCTCCACCGACGTCCATGCGAGGCTTTGCAACCCGCTGAAATCTTGAGCACTCCCCACTCCATCGAGCCAGCGAAGGTTGCACGCACCATGCGTAGCCGGGCCGATTGGGGGCGTTTCGAACCAGAATGCCTCGGCCGTCAAAGCTGACTGGGGGACACATCCACGACGCGGAACACAGCCCCCGTCCCTGCATCGCGCACGAGATCGACACCCATACCATCCCAATGGTAATCGAGGTGTCGGCCTTGCACAGGATCTGAAGCGCAGTCAGGGTAGAATAAAGCGACACATTCTCCCCCTGCGTGCCGGACGCTGGGGTAGACGACGCCATCAGCTCCATCCGCTTTAAGCGCCATCGCCAGCCTTTGAGATGCCCTATAGCTGTCCGGATCGAGTGCCGGATCGGCCGGATTGGCGCTTCTCAGGTCATGCAAGTCTGCGCTGACCGAAAGGACGATCTCCCGAAACTGGGAGGTCCAGCCGGGCGCTTCCGCAGTCCGGGCCATGAACCGCGCATGGTGATGGATCGTTTCGAACAACGCCGTCTCGAAAGCGTTTCCGACATATAGCACGCCATAGCTGCCATCCGTGAAGCGGCTTGGCCGGTCGATGCTGGCGTGGGTGAACGGTGCCATCAAATAGGAGGCGCCGTTTCCGCCGACTCGGCGCTCGGTCGGAACCAGATCGAGGTTGCCGATCGTGGCCATGATGCGCGGGTTCGTTTTTTGCTCTGCAGAAATCAGCAAGGGCCAGTCGGCAGGGTCGGCGATGTCTTCGAACAGGTCGATCGGCGGAAAGGTGCTGCGGATGATCCTGACCGCGCCCGTCCACTCAATCCTGCTGACCGGGAGAGTCTCCCGTTCGCTCACCAGCCGCCGCGCTCGGCATCGAGATAGCGGCGCACACGCATGATGTCGGTAAGTTCGCCGCCGAGCATGACATCGAGTGCGCTCGATCCTGCAAAGGCTGTATTGCTTGCCTTGATCCAGGCATAACCCCGCTGGGCTTCGGAGAAGACGATCCGTAGCGCCTTGTGAATGCCCATCAAGTTGGAGAGGCGAGCCGCGCCATCGCGCGAAACCCGGCCCGGCCCTTCAGCTTTCCAACGCCGATAGGAACGCACCGGCATATCGAGCAGCGTCGCCGCCTGTTCGTCGGTGAGCTCCCATTTCCCGAACAGGTTCAGTACCGCCCTGAACATCGCGGCAGCCTCGCTCTGGGTTATCGGATTCGGACGAAATGCCGGAGCAGCAGTATCAACGGGTTGCAAAGCCAGCATGGCGGTTCTCCATATGGCACCATATACGTAAT
The DNA here is from genome assembly GCF_056401105.1 of Sphingomonas sp. P4_G3. Taxonomy (NCBI): domain Bacteria; kingdom Pseudomonadati; phylum Pseudomonadota; class Alphaproteobacteria; order Sphingomonadales; family Sphingomonadaceae; genus Sphingomonas; species Sphingomonas sp. P4_G3. The sequence continues at coordinate 148,743 of NZ_JBFUJZ010000009.1, read as the reverse complement.
TTAATGCCATTTGGCAATAACCGCCTCGTTTTTCGACATCGGTCGGGACCGATGAACGGATGACCGCTTTCCGGTTGCCCTCAAAGGCCATCCAATGGCTGTCGTGCCGCAGGCAACCGCCGATTTCGTCCACTTCCCACCCCCTGCAGTTCATAGAGGGTGATTAGGGAGGTGCGGCAGGTTGCTATGCATGCGCATCGGTCGTTTGGGGCGCAGCCGACCGAGGTTGGACTCGATCGTGTTGAGACGGAGATGCGCGACAATCGGAGTCCCAAGAGAAGCCGCCTGCGGCGCCATATGATGAAACAAGCTCGACTTCGGACTCCCACAACTGGCGCGCTTGCGCGCGACGGAGGACAGATGATCCACGCCCCGATGTCCCTGGGCAAAAACCTGGTTCAGTCCGCATTTGCGCGGTGCGGCTACAGGATCGTAAGGGCCGATCCTGGCGCGCGGTGTCGGCCGACCTCCGCCGATGCGCGCAACGCTGCGAGCTTCCTCCAGGAAATCCTTCCGGTGGTGCAGCACAACGCGCTGACCGGAGAATGGCCGACACCGGCATTCCTAGAGCACTATTTCGACGCAAGCCGTCTGGCGATGGTGCGCCTTCTGCTCGATCGATGCGATGCGGAAGACGTCGACATTGCCGGCAAACGCGTTCTGGACATCGGGTGCCACGCGGGGTGCCTGTTGCATCTCATACGCGCAAGGTATCCGGACTGCTCCCTCTCCGGATGCGACGTCAGCGATGTGAAGCTGGCGATGGCCAAACGGGCCTGCCCTGATGCCGAACTGTTCTTCAGCGCGCTTTCGGACCTTCCGGAGTCATCCAGCTACGACCTCGTGTTTCTGATGGAAGTGCTGGAACACACTGTGGATCCCGAAACGGTCGTCAGGCGCTTGCTCGAGATCGTGTCAGCTACCGGCACGCTCATCTTGACGGTTCCCGATGGGCGGGAGGACCACCTTCCCGCCAAGGAATATCATTCGGAATTCGAATCCTATGCAGGCCATATCAACTTCTGGAGTCCGGAAAGCTGGCGCTATTTCCTCGCCCGGATCGCTCCTGAACGGACGCTCCGCACGGGCCAATTGCCGACCGGACACTTGTTCGCCGCGTTGAGCATGTAGAACGCGATCCGGCAGACCTGTGCTAGAGCGGGCTCGCGAGAGAGCGCGCTCGGTCTTCGAACTCAACGGGCCGCGGCTGTGGCATCGCCACCTATTGGGGCGACGGGCTCGGGCTCGCGCGTCGGAAGCCACCCTTGGGTTGCGGAACGCCGCTGACGGTGAAGGTGCCGCCGGGAACCAGCGTGATCACGTATTCGCCCTGGTCGTCGCAGGTCACCAGCCATACCGGCTGACCCTCATTACGTGGCTTTTCGGCGATCGAAACGATCTTCTTGCAGGTATAATTGGCGTCGTAGATCGCGCGGAACAGGGCGACGCGCTGCTGCACCGCATTGAGCGCGCGGAACTTGACCTCGACCGGGTCGGGCGTTGCCGGAGCGGCCGGCGCCGCGGCGTTGCCGCCGGCACCCCCGCCGCCACAACCGGCAAGCAGGACCGCGGGCATCAGCATCATCGCACCGACCTTCATCGCTCGTCTCCTTCTGCTATCGTGACAACGCGTGGGGCGGTCGTCGCGTGCCACCCGTCTATCGCAAGCGTACCGCCGGCATAAGCGACATCCTCGGTGACCTCGACAGTGCACCAGGGCGGCACGACGATTGCGGTCAGCGCGGCATCATCGTCCGCGGATATCTCCGCAAGCATCAGTCCGGCCAGCGCGCCCTCGAACACGTCTATCGCGAACCCGCCGCCGACTTCATGCCGCCATTTGATCAGCACGGCCGCCGGCAGCACCGCCAGGGCGTCATATTCAGCCGCGTCGAGATAGATGTTGGTCATCGGCCGCGACGACAGGCCCGCGCCGGGATATTTCTTGCCGAGCTTGTGCACTACCGATCCGTCAGGCGCGGTCACGCGGCGTAACCGCAAGCCGGTGCCGGGCAAATAGCGATCCTCGACCAACCGCGCCGTCGCGGAATCGAGTGCAGGCGTCAGTTCCCGATCGACTAGGAAGCGCCGCTCACGTTCGATGATGCTGTACTTGGGCGCAGTCAAATGCCGTCCGCGACGACCTCTCGGCCCGCCGCCTCCAGTCGTGCCGTCAGGTCGGCGATGGCGGTGTCGACCAATGCCTGATCTGGGCTGCGCACCACGAAATTCGCACCCACCCGGCCATCGCGAAAGAACGGATAGCTGCCGATCGCGACCCCTTCATGCGCCTTTTCCGCCTCGCGCAGGATGTCGGCGACCTCGCTCTCGGGCACCCAGCAGCCGATCGAGCGGCTGACCACCGGGCGTCCGCCCTCGAGCTTGCCGGTCAGTCCATCGAGCATGCCCGCGGTGATGTGCGGCACGCCCGCCATGACGAACAGATTGCCGATGCGGATGCCTGGTGCGCCCGACATCCGGTTCTCGATCAAATCGGCGCCCTCGGGCACGCGCGCCATCCGCTTGCGCGCCTCGGTCAGCCCGCCGCGGCTTTCGTAATAGCGCTCCAGCGTGGCGACCGCCTTGGGATGATAGGTGACGTCCACCCCCAATGCCTCGGCGATCGCATCGACGGTGATGTCGTCATGCGTCGGGCCGATCCCGCCGGTGGTGAAGAGATAATCGTTGCGCGCGCGCAGCTGGTTGACCGCCTCGACGATCGCTTCGGTGACGTCGCCGACGACGCGAACCTCGGCCAGCCGAATGCCCTGGACGTTGAGCCACGCGGCGATCTGCGCGACATTCTTGTCCTGGGTGCGCCCCGACAGGATCTCGTCGCCGATCACGACGAGCGCCGCGGTCCAGATCCTCTCATTCGCTTGGCCGGTCATGGGGTCAGCGATAGCCTCGCAAAATCGGCGCGTCATCGTTATATCGTTCGCCATGACCGAATATGTGACTGTCACCAGCGACATGAACCTCGCGCGCAACGGCGCGATCAAGCTCTATGGCCGCGACGCGTTCGAGGGCATGCACCGCGCCGGACGCCTCGCCGCCGAAACGCTCGACATGCTCGTGCCGCATGTCGTGCCGGGGGTGACCACTGCGGAACTCGATGACCTGATCCGCAATTTCATGATCGCCGGCGGCGCCGCGCCTGCAACGCTCGGCTATCGCGGCTATACGCATTCGAGCTGCATCTCGATCAACCATGTCGTCTGCCATGGCATCCCCTCCGACCGCCAGCTCAAGGACGGCGACATCGTCAATATCGACGTGACCCCGCTGCTCGACGGCTGGCATGGCGACACCAGCCGGATGTATCTGGTCGGCGACAATGTGCCGATCAAGGCGAAGCGGCTGGTCGACGTGACCTATGAATGCCTGATGCTCGGGATCGAACAGGCCAGGCCCGGCAACACGATGGGCGACGTCGCGCATGCCATCCAGACGCATGCCGAGCGCCACCGCTTCGGCGTGGTGCGCGATTTCTGCGGGCACGGCGTCGGCAAGCTGTTCCACGACGCGCCGGAAGTCGTCCATGTCGGCCGCCCGGGCACTGGACCCGAGCTCAAGCCCGGCATGATCTTCACGATCGAGCCGATGATCAATATCGGCAAGCCCGACGTAAAGCTGCTCGACGACGGCTGGACCGCGGTGACGCGCGACCGCTCGCTGTCGGCGCAGTTCGAACATTCGATCGGCATTACCGAGGACGGGTGCGAGATCTTCACGTCGAGCCCCAAGGGGTACGACCAACCGCCTTACTGACGTACGATCGAGGCGTTTGCCGGCGCAGGATTTTTTCCATTGGCCGGCCCTTCGCCAGCTCATCGACCAGTTTGTCCAGGTAGCGGATTTCGCGCATCAGCGGCTCATCAATCTCCTCGATGCGCACGCCGCAGATCGTTCCGGTGATCGCGGATCGTGCAGGGTTGAGGCCGGGCGCGCGGGCGAAGAAATCCTCGAAACTCGCCTTGCTTGCCAGCTCTTCGGCCAACCCTTCGCGGGTATAGCCGGTCAACCAGCATATGATCTCGTCGACTTCGGCTCGCGTTCGGCCCTTCCGCTCGGCCTTGGCGACGTAATGGACGTACACGCTCGCGACGCTTGTCGCATAAATGCGGTGCGCCATCGCCTATTCCGCTTTCGCCGCGTCGATCGCCTTCTGGCTGCGCACGAACGGATAAGCGAGTTGCTTCAGATAGCCGTTCGGCATCTTCTCCGGGATGCCATAGCCCTGGGGCCACCGGCCCGTCGGCAAGTGGAACGTCCCGAACAATTTGTCCCATAACGGAAAGTGGATCGCGAAATTGACGTCCACCGCTTCCGCCTCGAGGCCGTGATGCCAATGGTGGAAGCGCGGCGTCACCATGACATGGCCGAAACGGTCGAAATCGCCCTTCAGATTGGCGTGAACCAGCCCCGAATAGATGTACACTAGGGCGACATAGGCCTGCATCACCGAGGGCAGGAAGCCGAAGGTCAGCAGCGGCAACGAGGTCACGCTGCGCAGCAGGATGATCTCGACGAAATGCATCCGCGCGCCGGCCAGCCAGTCCATCGCCTTGGCCGAATGATGGACCGCGTGGAATCCCCACAGGAACGGCACACGATGAAAGGCGCGGTGGAACCAATATTGCACGAAATCGGTCAGCAGCATCGCCTCGACGAACTGCAGGACCCAGGGCTGCCCGCCGATCGCCGCGCGGATGCCGGCGAGCGACACGGTGTTGGCGTTGATGATGCTCGACGGCGCCAGCGCCAGATAGGTGAAGATCTGCACGAGCATCGAGCTGAGCAGATAATAGAATAGGTCCTCGCGCCATTCGGTGCGGAACAGGCGCTGGTCGCGGTTGTGCGGCCAGAACCGCTCGATCGGTGCGAACATCAACCCGGCGACGATCAGGTTGACGACGAAGAAATCGACCCCGAAGAAGATGCCCCAATCATGCGTCTCACGCGGCGAGACATTGGCGCCGCCGAGCAACGCCGCCGCGATGCCGATCGCCAGCGCGGAAAAACCGATCGCCTTCTTGGTCCGCAGCATCAGGCTGAGCAGCGCCAGCGCATAGCTGGAGATCAGCACGGCATGGACGACGGGACGGAACCACAAGGTCTTTTCGACCGCCTGCAGCTCGGGCGTCGCGAACCAGCCCGGCCAGCGCAGCGCCACCACCAGCCCGAAGCCGGCGATCGCCAGGACGAGCGCGAAGAAGCCCGAATACCAGCCGCTGCCGAAATTGCGGATCGCGACGGGCGCTTCGAGCTCGTCGCGCAAATGGTCGAGTGGATTGGCCATCGGTGTCCCCTATCCCGATACGGTTAAGCACCCTCTACCACGCAGCCCCCCGCCGCGCTATCGACTGCCAGCGACTCTTCGAAGAAAGAGTATGGCGGAGAGGTAACGACATGCGGACCTATATCGCGTTGCTGAGCGCGGCCCTGTTGGCCGGGTGCGGATCGTCGAGCGACAATTCGCCGGCGCCGTCGGGCGCGGTGGGTGCCGCGAAGATCGACTCCGCCTATCTCACCAGTGGTGGCTCGGGCGCCGACTGGGCGATGACCGGGTTCAATTATAACGAGCAACGCTATAGCCCGCTGACCCAGATCAACGCCGACAACGTCGGATCGCTCGGCCTGTCCTGGTATGCCGATCTGCCCGATGCGCGCGGCCAGGAATCGACGCCGGTGGTGATCGACGGCACGATCTACGTCACCGGACCCTGGTCGAAGCTGTTCGCCTACGACGCCCTCTCCGGCAAGAAGCTCTGGGAATACGATCCCGGCGTCGACAAGACCAAGGGCGTCCAGGCGTGTTGCGACGTGGTCAATCGCGGCATCGCGGCGTGGAAAGGCAAGCTCTATCTCGGCACGATCGACGGGCGGCTGATCGCGATCGACGCGCCGACCGGCAAGCCGCTGTGGAGCGTCCAGACCACCGACAATGCCAAACCCTATACGATCACCGGCGTGCCGCGCGTCGTGAAGGGCATGGTGATCATCGGCAATGGCGGCGCCGAGTTCGGCGTGCGCGGCTATGTGACCGCGTACGATGCCGACACCGGCGCCAAGCGCTGGCGCTTCTATACCGTGCCCAATGCCAATCTCGGCGCCGATGGCGAGGCGTCCGACGCGATCCTGTCCAAGGCAGCGAATGCGACCTGGTCGGCGAACGGCCAGTGGAAGCAATCGGGCGGCGGCGGCACGGTGTGGGATTCGATCGTCTACGATCCTGAGCTCGACCAGCTCTATCTCGGCGTCGGCAACGGCTCGCCCTGGAACCACGGGCTGCGCTCGGAGGGCCAGGGCGACAATCTGTTCCTGTCTTCGATCGTGGCGCTGAAGCCCGATACCGGCGAATATCTCTGGCATTATCAGGAGACGCCGGCCGAAAGCTGGGACTTCACCGCCACCCAACCGATCATCCTTGCCGACCTGAATATGGGCGGGCAGCAGCGCAAGGTGCTGATGCAGGCGCCCAAGAACGGCTTCTTCTTCGTCGTCGACCGCACCAACGGCAAACTGATCAACGCCGGCAAGTTCATCAAGACGGTCAATTGGGCCGACAGCTACGACCTCAAGACCGGTCGACCCAACGAGAATCCCGACGCGCGCTTCTACAAGACCGGCAAGCCGTTCCTCGCGGTGCCGTCGGCACTGGCCGCGCATAATTGGCAGCCGATGAGCTTCAATCCCAAGGCCGGGCTGGTCTATGTGCCCGCGCAGGAACAGGTCGGGCTCGCTTATATCCCGCCCGACGCCGCCGCCGGCACGCGCGAGCCGATCGGGTTCAACGTCGGTACCAATATGTCGGCGGGGATGTATCCACGCGATGCGAAGATGATCGGCGCGATCACAGCAGGCGCAACCGGCGCGCTGGTCGCCTGGGATCCGGTCGCCAACAAGGAACGCTGGCGAGTCGATTACCCGACCCCGTGGAACGGCGGAACGATGACCACGGCGGGCAATCTGGTGTTCCAGGGCACCGCGCTCGGCGAGTTCCGCGCTTATGCCGCCGATAGCGGCAAGCAGCTCTGGGCCTATCCGACGCAATCGGGGATCATGGCGGGCGCCGCGACGTTCACGGTCAAGGAGCAACAATATATCGCGGTGCTGACCGGGCGCGGCGGGGCGCTGCCGCTGTCGATCGGCTACGCGATCGGTGCGGCCAAGAATGTGCCGAACTTGCCACGCCTGCTGGTATTCAAGCTGGGCGGCACGGCGAAGCTCCCCTCGCTCGTCCCACCTGCGACGGCGCCGTTCAACCCGCCGCCATCGACCGCACGGCCCGAGCAGATCGCCGCGGGCCTGCAATTGTTCGGCCGCTATTGCCAGGTCTGCCACGGCGCGAGCGCCGGCGGTGGCGGCGTCCTCCCCGACCTTCAGCGATCGGCAGTGCTGGCCGATGCCGATACGTGGAAGTCGATCCTGATCGACGGCGCGCTGGCCAAGCAGGGCATGGTCAGCTTCGCCAAGGTGATGAGCCCGGAGCAGGCGCAACTGATCCGGCTCTATGTGATCGACGAGGCGAATTGGGCGAAGAAGAATTTGCCGCAGGGGGTGGAAGGCACGGGTAAATAGCTCGCACCACCATCGTCATCCCAGCGAAAGCTGGGATCTCAAGCCGCATCGCGTCATCGCTAGAGACCCCAGCTTTCGCTGGGGTGACGGTTAGGGTGCTGGCGGGCAAAGTTCCCGCATCGCCTCCGCCGTCTGGGCGTCGGCGGGCAAGAAGGTTTCCAACGCGAGATCATCCAGCGTCAGGTCGATCGGCGATCCGAACACCGTCCGCGCGCTGTAGAAGGATAGGATGCGATCGCCGCGCTGAAACCGGAACGGCACCGCCACCCCGGCGAAGTCGCGCGGCCGGACGTCCGACGCCGGCCCTTTGGGATAAAGCTCCATTTCCTCGCGCAACGCGATCAGTGTGGCGTCGCCGCTCTGCGCGATTTCGCGGTCGAGTTGCCGCAGCAGGAAGCCGCGCCATTCGGCGAGGTTGACGATGTTCTTCGACACGCCGTCGGGATGAAGCGTCAGGCGCAACACGTTGACCGGCGGTTCGAGCAAAGCGGAATCGACGCCCTCGATCAACGGCGCCAGCGCGCGATTGGCCGAGATCATCGTCATGTGCCTGTCGACGATCAGCGCGGGGAACGGCTCGTGCGCGGACAGCACCGTTTCGAGCGCCGCGCGCACCACATCGAGCGCGGGATCGGCGAGATCGCGTTCGGGGAAAGCGGGCGCAAAGCCGGCGGCCAGTAGCAAGGCATTCTGCTCCCGGCGCGGCACATCGAGCTGTTCGGACAGGCGCAACAGCAACTCGCGGCTGGGTCGCGCGCGCCCGGTTTCGACGAAGCTCAAATGGCGAGGCGAGACATCGGCATCGAGCGCGAGGTCGAGTTGGCTCACCCGCCGGCGCGCACGCCAGTCGCGCAGCATTGCTCCCACCTCACCCGACATCTGCACCATGAGCCATCCTTTCGGCGGCCATCCTAGCCGCCCCGCGCCGACGCGCCATTACCTGTCAGGTAATTGGTTCGGCTGCAGCAATCCGCATCATGGCGGCACCACCCCCAAGGAGAACAGCCATGTACGCGATCGCCGACCTCGCTCCCCGCCAGACGCTCCGCCCGAGCCGCGGCCTGATCCCCACTCCCGACGGCGAGCAGCTTTACTATGAGGATATGGGTAATGGCCCAACGCTATTGTTCGTCCACGGCTGGGCAATGAACACCGAATTCTGGGAGCGCCAGACCGCCGACCTGGTCCGTCAGGGGCATCGCTGCGTCGCTTATGACCAGCGCGGCTGCGGCCGGTCCTCGCCCGCCGCTACCGGGCACGACCTGGACGGCCTGGCCGACGATCTCGCCACGGTGATCGAGCGGCTCGGGCTCGACCGGGTGACGTTGGTCGCGCATTCGATGGGCGCCTGTCAGGTCGCGCGCTATCTGTCGCGCTATGGCGCGGAGCGGGTGGCCGGCGCCATCCTCGTTGCCGGCACCGCGCCAGGTCTGTTCCCCGATCCGGCCAGCCGCACCGGGCCGCTTGCAGCACAAGTCACCATGATGATGGCCGACCGCCCCGCTTATGTCGCGACGATGGCCGAGCCGTTCTTCGCGCCCGAGCAGGTGTCGCCGCACCTGATCGCCTGGGGCACCGGCTTGGTGCTGCGCGCGACCTTGCACGCGGCGATCGAGCATACCCGCACCAACATCAACGCCGACGTCCGCGCCGATATGGCGGCGTTCACCTGCCCGACCCTGATCATCCATGGCAGCGCCGACCAAAGCTGCCCGCTGGAGAGGAGCGCCGAGCTGGCGCACGCGATGATCCCGGGCAGCGAGTTGCTGGTCTATGAGGGTGCCTCGCATGCCTTGCCACTGACGCGCGGCGAGCAGCTCGTCGCCGACATCGCCCGCTTCGTTCGCGGTTAAGCGATCGCGCCGGCGCGCCTGAGTGCTTCCTGAAGCGCGAGCGTCGGCGCCACCGCGACGTCGGGGACGATCCCCGTCCCTTCCCAATCCTTGCCGGTCGCCGGATCGATCGTCCGGCCGACCGGCAGGAACACTGCCAGCCCGCCGCCGATCGGCTCGAATCCGCCGAAATGATTGGCACCTGCCGTCGTCTCGCCGATCAGCGTCGCGCGGCCGGTATGCTTGAAGGCGAGAGCGAGATGTTCGGCGGCGGACGCTGTGCGAGCCGAGGTCAGATAGAAGACCTTCGCACCGAACAGCCGGGTCTCGCCCGTCTTGGGCACGACATAATGTTCGGTGCGGACGATCCCCGGCGCCGCACCGCTCGCGGGGCGCATGAAGGCATCTTCGGCGAAGGGATTGCCGCGCGCCTTGGCGATCGACTCGACCATTTCCATCTGCACCAGCACCGCCGGCTTGGCGAAGAGATAGGGCAGAATCGCATTCATCTGCGCGACGCCGCCGCCGCCATTGTAACGGCAATCCACGATCACCGCCTTGGCCGCGGCATGCTCGCGCATGAAGCGGTCGCTCGCCGCGGCGATGTCGGGGTCGTCGGGAAATTCGGTGAAGCGGATATAAGCGACGTCTTTCGCTATCCAGCCGGCATCCTCGATCGGCGCGCGGCGGGGCGGCCGCGGGCCCGCCGGCGCACGAGGTGGCGCGGCGGGAGGCTGGGGTTTGGCCCCGTCCGCCGGTCGCGGTTGCGGCCGATCATTGGGACCGAGCATCGTCGCGGGCACGACGCGCAGATGGCGGTCGGGCGACACCGCCAACAAATCGGCGGTCAGCCGCTGGCCGAGTTCGGCGGGGTCGGCGATCTGCTTATAGGCACCGGCCGCCGCCTTTTGCCGCAGCATCGCGGCGTAGCGCTTGCCAATCTCGGGGATGACATAGCCGGTCTCGAGAAGGTCGGCGAGTGCGAGAGCGGGGTCGCCGGCGGCCGCGGCTGGCCCGTCCATGGCGATCGCGTTGCCACCGGTGATCGTCGCGATCGCGGCCGCCGATAGTCCCAAGAATATGCGCCGATCCATCCCTCAACCCCTCCGACTACATTTGTAAGCGTAAGCGCTTATACATTTTGCTCGACAGGAGTAAAGTGGCTAATAAGTGGGGTATGACCACGCACACTGCCGCCAGTTTCGGCACCGCGCTTCGCCGGCTGATCGATCATCTCGACGGCGCGCTGGAACAGGCATATCGCGAGGATGGGATCGATTTCCGCCCGCGCTATACGCCGGTTGTCCGCGCGCTCGTTGCCGACGGGCCACAGGGCATTCGCGCGCTGGCCGACCGGCTCGGCGTATCGCATTCGGCGGTCAGCCAGACAGTATCGCAAATGGCCGCCGCCGGCCTGGTCGCGGTGACGCGCGGCGAGGAGGATGCCCGCCAGAGGATCGTCGCGCTCACCCGCGCGGGCACTGCGCTGCTCCCCCGGCTGGAGGACCATTGGCATGCCGCGCGCGCCGCCACCGCGGCGCTCGATACCGAAACTGGGGGCGTGCTGGTGGAGGTGATCAACCGCGCCAATGCCGCGCTGGAAGCCAGGCCGTTCGCCGATCGACTGGCCTCGGTGCGCAGCCGTCGTGCCGCGCCAACGGGCAGTCGAAACAGGGCTGCCTAATTTCGAGGCATTTGCTAGAGCCGATACCGGCTCCCGCTCGGCCCACGCTCTTCGCGCGCGAGTTCTGGCACGCTTTATGTAAGGCTGATGTGCAATCAACCCATAGGGCAAGAGACGGGGGACAATTCCGCGTGAAGAAGATCGAAGCGATCATCAAGCCGTTCAAGCTGGACGAGGTGAAGGAGGCGTTGCACGAAGTCGGTGTCAGCGGCATCACCGTGACCGAGGCCAAGGGCTTTGGCCGCCAGAAGGGCCATACCGAACTCTATCGCGGCGCCGAATATGTCGTCGACTTCCTGCCCAAGGTGAAGCTCGAAGTGGTGGTCGAGGACTCGATGGCCGAACGCGTGGTCGAGGCGATCGCGCAAGCCGCGCAGACCGGCCGTATCGGCGACGGCAAGATCTTCGTCATGCCGGTCGAAACCGTGCTGCGCATCCGCACCGGCGAGCGCGACGAGGCAGCGATCTAGGGCGGCGACCTTAAGAAAGACGGCCGACGCCCAACTTGAGCAACTACGGCATTTGACGCACTGCAACATAATGTGACAGCAGGGCGCACGCATGAGCAACATGATTCTCCGGTTCGCCGGATTTACGACTGAAAGAGAAAGGGTCTGGGGTTATGGCGACGACAGCCAGTGACGTTCTGAAGAAGATCAAGGACGAGGAGATCGAGTGGGTCGACCTCCGCTTCACCGACCCGAAGGGCAAGTGGCAGCATTTGACCATGGTCTCGTCGGTGGTCGGCGAGGACGAGTTGACCGACGGCTTCATGTTCGACGGATCGTCGATCGAAGGCTGGAAGGCGATCAACGAGTCGGACATGATCCTGAAGCCGGATCTCGACGCGATCTATGTCGATCCGTTCTCGGCGACGCCGATGCTGATCCTGGTCTGCGACATCGTCGAGCCGTCGACCGGCGAGCTCTATGCGCGCGACCCGCGCTCGACCGCCAAGCGGGCCGAGGCCTATCTCAAGACCACGGGCATCGGCGACACCGTCTATGTCGGCCCCGAGGCCGAGTTCTTCATGTTCGACAACGTGCAGTTCGAAACGAGCTACGCGACCTCTTACTACAAGATCGACGATATCGAGCTGCCGACCAATACGGGCCGCGAATATGAAGGCGGCAATCTCGGCCACCGTCCGCGCGCCAAGGGCGGCTACTTCCCCGTCGCGCCGGTCGACTCCGCGGTCGATATCCGTGGCGAAATGGTCTCGACCATGATCGAAATGGGCCTGCCCTGCGACAAGCACCACCACGAAGTGGCCGCGTCGCAGCACGAACTCGGCCTGACCTTCGGCACGCTGACGACCACCGCCGATCGCATGCAGATCTACAAGTATGTCGTGCACCAGGTAGCCCATGCCTATGGCAAGTCGGCGACCTTCATGCCCAAGCCGATCAAGGAAGATAACGGCTCGGGCATGCACACCCATCTGTCGATCTGGAACGGCAAGGAGCCGCTGTTCGCCGGCAACGGCTATGCCGGCCTCTCCGACATGTGCCTGTATTTCATCGGCGGCATCATTAAGCACGCCAAGGCGCTCAACGCATTCACCAACCCGACCACCAACAGCTACAAGCGGCTGGTGCCGGGCTATGAAGCGCCGGTGCTGCTGGCCTATTCGTCGCGCAACCGCTCGGCGTCGTGCCGCATCCCGTACGGCACGGGCGCCAAGGCCAAGCGCGTCGAGGTCCGTTTCCCCGACGCGATGGCCAATCCCTATCTCGCTTATGCGGCGCTGTTCATGGCCGGCCTCGACGGCATCCAGAACAAGCTCCACCCGGGCGATGCGATGGACAAGAACCTGTACGACCTGCCCCCGGCCGAGCTCGCTGAAGTGCCGACCGTGTGCGGTAGCTTGCGTGAAGCGCTCGACAGCCTGGAAGCCGATATGGACTTCCTGCTCAAGGGCGACGTGTTCTCGAAGGACCAGATCGAGGCCTATATCGAAATCAAGCGTGCCGATGTCGCGCGGTTCGAGATGACCCCGAGCCCGGTCGAGTTCGATATGTACTACAGCGCGTAAAGCGCGGCCACGACCGCGCTGGTGCGAGCCCAGCTCGCATACGCGCTGTCGGCCGGCCTCGCTTGCGAGGACCGACGACGCGGCTTTGCCGCGGCGGGGCCAACAAAGAAGGGCGCCAGGAGCAATCCTGGCGCCCTTTTCCCAACACTTCAGCTGCCTCGCCGAGTCGACGCGGCCGACCGTCAAAACGTCCCACTAATCGTCAGCGTGAAAATCGGCCCGACCCGCTGATGCTGGCGCTCCAGAAACGCGAGCGGCGCGGCGTTGCGGCGGCCGGAATAGACGTCGCGCCAATACCGCACATGGCCGTCATTGAGGTTGAACACCTCGAAATTGACCTTCATTCCGCGCACGTTCTTGAACTCGAAAAAGGCGCTGACATAGGGGCCTTCCCATTGCTGGTTGACCTCGTCGAGATAATAAACCGGGCTGTAATGGTCGAACGACAGACCACCGCCCCAGGCGAATTGGGTGCCGGGTACGTCGTGCCGCAAGGTCAGCTGGGCCCAGCGGTCGTGCGTGTTGCTGATCACGCGCGGCAACCCGGTCAGCGGGTCGCGGACGCGGGCGCGTTCGATGCCGATATCGGCGTCGAGCTTCGCCCCTTTCCAACCGATCGGATCGAACTGGATCGTGCTGATGCTCTCAATGCCTGTGCGCGTCGCGCGAGGCAGATTGCCCACCGCGTCGCCGTCGACCCCGACCGGGATATGATCGACAATGTCCTCGATCCGATAATGATAGAGTTTCAACCGCGTCTTGCCCCAGCGGCCGAAATTGCGCGCGACTTCCGCAGCCGCTTCCCAGCTTTGCGGCGGGACGAGATTGGGATTGGCGTCGTTGCCGCGATTGTTGGTGACGTCCTGGTTGGCGAGGAAATCCGAAAAGCTGATCTGGCCGACCCTGCGCTCGAGCTTGAGGCTGGCGTCCCAGCCGCGCGCCGGCCGCCATGCCAGCAACAGGCTCCCCTTGGGGCGGAAGAAGTGCCGCGGCTTTTCGCCGCTGCCGCGTTCGCCAAGCTCGGAATATTCGGCGCCGCCGGCCACCTGCAAATCGAGATTGGGCGATAGCGGCCGGCTCAGCGTCGCCAGCGCTTCGTAACGCGTCTCGGCGACGATGCCGCTGCCTTGCGGATAGGGAATCGAAAGATAGCTGCCATCGGGCTGGAGATTAGCGAGCGTGCTGAGCTGTTCGAACCTGTTGTCGGCGCGTTCGAGCGAGATCGTCCAGTCGTTCGGCCCGCCTTTCCAATGATATTCCAGCCGCCCCACGGTTTCGCTGGTTTTGGCATCCTGGCCATAGCGAATGCCGTCGCTCGGCGCTCCGCTGTCATAATCGGTGCGTTGATCGGTCAGCGCGGGGGCATGTTCGAAATGGCGCAGGCCGATGATCTTGAGCCGGCCGCCGCCCAGCGGCATCGAGATGTCGCCGTTCACGTCGTAGCGGAAGCCCCAGGTGTGATTGAGGCTGATCCACATATTGTCGTTGCCGTCGGTGCGGATGCGGCGCTGATCATTGGCACCGCGCTGCCAATAGGGATCATAGTCCATCGTCAGATTGGCCAGGATCCCGTCCTTGCCGGTATATTTGAGAATCGCGGACAGCTTGGCGTCGTCGCTACTGTTCCAGTTCACCTGGTCGCGGCGTTCGAGCAGGGTGCCGGTCGGTGAGAGCACGCGATAGTCGTTGCCGCCGAGCGCGCCGCGCGACGGCTTGTTCTCGAGTGACAGCGTATAATCGAAATCGCCAGCCGAGCCGTTATAGCTGATCGACCCGGCAAACCAGCGCGGCTCGGCATAATGCGCGCGCACTTGCGGGCTCCAGCTGAAATTGCCGCTGCCCTTGCGATTGGTCTTGAGGATGACGTTGGCGACCTGGCCGGTCAGGCCGGCGATCCCGAACGAGGCCGCTTCCCTGATCTCGATGCGCATCACTTCGCTGGCCGATATCCGTTGCAATTGCGCCACCGCGCCGCCGGATTTGTCGGTGACGCGCTGGCCATTGATCAGCACATTCTCCGACGCCTGGCCCAGCCCGCGCGTATCGTCGGCGGCGCGGATGGTGAAGCCCGGCACTTGCGACAGCATGTCATAGGCGGTCTGCGGCGCGAAGCGCACGAAGAAGTCGGGCGTGAAGACGTTGGCGTCCTTGGGCGCCGTGTCGGTGCCGGCGGATGCGGAAGGCGTGTCCTGGCCGGCGAAAGCGGCGGTCGGGGCGCACAGGCCGGTCGCCAGCGCCAGAAGCCCAACGGCGCGCTGCAGGTGAGCGAGCATGATCTACTCCTTGTATCTCGATCGGGCGATGCGGCCTGGACGCGCGCCATCGGTCCGCGCCGCGGGGTGCGGGCGAATGGAAGGCAGTCAGTCGCGAGTGGCCGGTCGCCCCCTTGGGGGTGTTACGAACTATCGGTTAGAGGCAGGGCTGGCAGTTGGGCTCAGGGATCGCCGGCGGAGCCCGCAGCTCGGAGCGAGGTCAGTTCATCCGGGTCGGTGGTTTTGATGCCGCGCGATCTCAGTTTACGGACGAATTCGACGGTGACGCCGACCGATCGCATGCCCTGGTAATCGTCGAGATCGCCTTTGATCCCGAACCCGCGCATCGCGGCGATATAGGCTGCACTGAGACCCATGTTGCGCGCCTCGACCACTTCGTCGAGGCTGAGGGACATGCCGGTCGCCCGCATGTCGCGCGCATATTGTGGGGACACGCCGCCGGCACGCGCTTCCGCCAGCTGATCGCTGGAGAGATTGGGGAACCCCGCCTGCGCCATCGCGCGCTGATATTGGGCGCTGATACCGAGCACGCGCATATTGTCGGCTTCATCGCCGTCGTCCGACGGGCGCGACGTTCCCGTTCCCTGGTCCTGGCCCATCGAACCTGTCGCGGGCGCCGCCGCTGCTGGCAAGCCTGCAGGACCGTTATCAACGGGGGGCGCGGCGGCATTCGCCACCGACGCTGTGGAGTCGCGGCGCGGCGTATTCGAAGAGGAGATTGCGGCCAGGCGCTTCCCCGCCGGCGACGGCTGGATCGTGGCGAGCGCGCTATGCCCCGGTACGAAGGTGACCGCGGCTAGCGGTACCGCCATGCTCAACATGCCGGTCGCGAAGCCCGCCACCCAGGAGCGCCCGGACGGACCGCGCGCGGGGCTCTGGTCGAGCACGCGGCGGACGCGGCGGCCGAGCGAGCTCTTCGACGGCGCGACGCCATGCGCGCCGAGCAAGGTGCCGCGGCATTGATGGCGGGCGACGCCGATCAGCAATTCGGCATAATCGGGCCCGGCGATATTCGCGCCGAGCACGGCGTCGTCGGCCGCTTCCTCGCGCAATTGGTGCGCCTCGCGCGCCAGCACCCAGGCCAGCGGATTGAACCAGAACGCCGCGGTTGCGACCCGCGCCAGGATCAGCTTCGCCCAATCGAAATGGACGACGTGCGCCAGTTCGTGCGCGATGATCGCCTCGGCCTGTTCGGGCGCGAGCACCGCCGCGTCGTTGAGCAGGATGACCGGGCGCATCAGGCCCCAACTGACCGGCGAGCCGAGTTCATCGCTCGCCAGCAAGGCGGTGCCGTTCTTGAACCCCATGCGCCGCTGCGCACGCGCCAGCGCGCTCAGCCAAACCGGGTCGACCAGCACCTCGGCGCGGGCGCGCAAGCCGACGAGGCGGAGCAATGCGGCAAGCGTGAGCGCAAGCAGCACGAGCGTGGGAAGGAGGAAGGCATATCGTGCCGCACCGGATATGGTGCTGACCCAAACGGAGTTGGCGAGGACGGCCGGCGATGTAACAGCGCCGACAGAAGCCGCCTTATCGCGAGGGGGGAGCGGGGTTGCCGTCTGCTCGACCGGATCGAGCGTGGCAATCTGCGCCATCGGTGCGGGCAATGGCAGGTCGAGCGCCGGCAGCGCGAGGCTGGCGAGCGGCAAGGCGACGAGCGCGAACAGGCCGAGATGGGCGATGGTCGAGCGCTCGGCCGCCGACCGCGCGCGGGTCAATCGCAGCAAGCCGAGCGTGACTGCCGCCACCAGCAAGGACTTCAGCGCGAGGAGAAGCAGGGTCATGGTCATTTCCCGCTTCCCCGTGCCTGGCGAGCGCGGGCGATCGCCGCTTCGAGCTCGTCGAGTTCGCTTGTATCGAGTTCCTCCGCCATGCCGACCAGGGCACTCGCCGCGCTGACTGGCGATCCCTTGAAGAAGGTCCGCACGATCTGGCTGAGCGCGGTGCGCCGCGCCTGATTGTCGGGAACGGTCGGCGAATAGACGTAACCGCGATCGCTGTCCTCGCGGCAGACGAACCCCTTGTCCTCGAGCCGCTTGAGCATGGCGCGAACGGCCGAGCCGGTCAGCGGATCAGGCAGCGCGCTGCAGATCTCGGACACCGTACGCGAGCCGCCTTGATAGAGCAGGTCGACGATCTGACGTTCGCGTGGCGGCAATTGCGGAAGCATGACTCACCTCTTGGCTACATTTGTAGCGTGCTACATTTGTAGCGCGACTGCAAGTGGAAAAATCACGGAAAATCCGCTCGCTGGCGCCGCGCGCCTGCATTTGTCCTGTCAGGCTACCATCAAAGGCTGGCCGCCATTACTCGATCTGGACCCGGGAATGCGACGAACCGAGCGATCTGCCGTTGCCGCGGGAGACTTGCGCTCCTAGGCGGCTCGCCAATGCGGCTGTCCCTGCCCTTCGCTTTGCCCGACCGCCGCCGCACCGTCTCGTTCGTGCTGGCGCTTGTCGTCGAAGTATTATTGATCCTGGTGCTGCTGTTGTTCGGCCCGCATCTGACACCTGCACCCAAGCCCGAACCGCGGCGCGCGACGAGCTTCAGTTTGTCGCCCTCCGAGAAAGAAGCGGCCACCGCGCCCGAACATCGCACCAGGGCGCATGCCGCGGCCAAGCCCGCCTCGGGAGCGACGACGCCGATCCCGCCGATGCCGCCCGTCATCACCCCGCCCAAGGTTCCGACACCGCCTGCAGCATTGCCCGGCGTGTTGCCGATCACGCTCGGCGCCAGCGACATCAGCAAATTGAAATCGAGCGCCAGCAGCGACGACGGCGCAGAGACGGGCACCGACAGCAAGCTCGCTTATGGGCCGGGCGAAGGCCCAGGTGGCCAGCCGCTTTACAATGCCGAATGGTATCGCGAGCCGACCGAAGCGCAGCTCAACGGCTATCTGCCGAAGGGCGCGCCGCCCAACAGCTGGGCATTGATCGCGTGCCAGACGATGCCGCAATTCCATGTCGACAATTGCCGGTCGCTCGGCGAATCGCCGGTCGGATCGGGGCTCGGCCGCGCGATGCGCGAGGCGGCGTGGCAATTTCTCGTTCGTCCCCCGCGCCGCGGCGGCAAGGTGCTGGTCGGAGCATGGGTCAAGATCCGGATCGACTTCACGCTGCGGCCGGCCAAGGCCGACAAGGGCGAAAGCGGGCCGCAGCTTCCCGAGCAGTGATCAGGGCAGCAGCACCGACGCGCCCTCGGTCTTGCCGGCTTCGAGCTGGCGATGCGCCTCGGCCGCATCCTCGAGCGCGAAGGTCTGGCCGATCTCCGGGTTGATCGCGCCCTTGGCCAGCATCTCGAACACGCGCGCGAACCCCGCGTCGCGCTCCGGCTTGGTCGCATAATAATGGAACATCGTCGGCCGGGTGACGAACAATGAGCCGTTGGTGTTGAGCTGACTGAGCGCGACACCAGTCACCGGACCGCTGGCGTTGCCGTAGCTGACGATCAGCCCGCGCCGCTTCGCCGATTTGAGCGATGCGTCCCAGGTCGCCGCACCGACGCCGTCGAGCACGACCTCGACGCCCTCACCGCCGGTGATCTCGCGGACGCTCTCGGCGATGTCGTGTTCGCGATACTGGATGACGTGATCGGCACCGGCACGGCGCGCCCGCTCGGCCTTGTCGGACGATCCAACGGTGCCGATCACGGTCGCGCCGATCGCCTTGAGCCAGCCAACCGCCAGATGACCGACACCGCCCGCCGCGGCATGAACCAGCACGGTCCAGCCGGGCTGCACCTTGGCGCAGCGCTCGATCAGGAATTCGGTGGTGCCGCCCTTGAGCAGGATCGCCGCCGCGGTGCGATCGTCGATGCTGTCGGGCAGCTTGACGAGGTTTTCGGCGAGCAGATTGCGGTGCGTGGCATAGCTGCCGACCGTCGGACCGGTCGTCCCGACGCGATCGCCAACCGCAACAGCAGTGACGCCGTCACCCAGCGCCTCGACCACGCCGACGCTCTCGGTGCCGAGCCCGCTCGGCAGCTTGAGCTGATAAAGGCCGGTGCGCTGATAGACTTCGATGAAGTTCAGCCCGACCGCGGTCGACCGGATCCGCACCTCGCCGGGACCGGGATCGGGCAGGTCGACATCGACCCATTGGATCACCTCTGGCCCACCATGCTGCTCGATCCGTGCGACTCGCGCCATGTCCCGTTCTCCCGTTGCGACGAGCCCTCAACTGGGGAGTCTCGTTTCGGGTTGCAACCTACCTCGCCGCGCGCCATCTAGGCGCCAACCATACCCGATATTTGAAAAGTGGAGGCGAGGATGAAGAGCTACCTGAAGCATTATATCGACGGTCAGTGGGTCGATAGCGAAGGTGGCGCCCGCCACGAAGTGATCGATCCCTCGACCGAGCAACCGGTCAGCGAGATCACGCTCGGCACCGCGACCGATGTCGACAAGGCGGTCGCGGCGGCCAAGAAAGCGTTCAAGAGCTATTCGCAGACATCGGTCGACGAGCGCATCGCGCTGCTCGAGCGGATCATCGAGGAATATAAGGCGCGTATCCCCGATCTGGCGGCGGCGACCAGCGAGGAAATGGGCGCGCCGATCGGCTTCGCGCAAATGGCGCAGGCGCCCGCCGGCCTCGGCTATTTCATCGGTACGCTCGCCGCGCTGAAGGAATTCAAGTTCGAGGAGCGCGTCGGCAAGAACCGCGTCGTCCACGAACCCGTCGGCGTGGTCGGGATGATCACGCCGTGGAACTGGCCGCTCAACCAGATCTGCGCCAAGGTCGCGCCGGCGCTGGCCGCCGGCGACACGATGGTGCTCAAGCCGTCCGAAGAAGCGCCGGGCAATGCCGTGATCCTGGCCGAGATCCTCGACAAGGCGGGGGTGCCGGCGGGCGTGTTCAACCTGGTCAATGGCGACGGCCCTGGCGTCGGCGCCGCGATTTCGAGCCACAAGGATGTCGACATGGTGAGCTTCACCGGATCGACCCGTGCCGGCATCGCGGTGGCGCAGGCGGCTGCTCCGACGGTCAAGCGCGTCCATCAGGAACTGGGCGGCAAGGCGCCGAACCTGGTGCTCAAGGGCGCCAATCTGCCCGAAGTGCTGCCGCCGACGATCGCGGGCGTGCTGGCGAATAGCGGGCAGAGCTGCATCGCCCCCACCCGCCTGCTGGTCCACGAAAGCCAGGTCGCCGACGCCACCAATGTGGTGAAGGGGATCATGGAAGCGACCCAGGTCGCCGAAGCCTCGACCATGGGCGCGCATATCGGCCCGGTGGTCAACAAGGCGCAATATGAGAAGATCCAGGGGCTGATCCAGTCGGCGATCGACGAAGGCGCGACATTGGTCACCGGCGGCACCGGACGAGCCGACGGCCGCAATGCCGGTTTCTTCGTCAAGCCGACGCTGCTCACCGACGTCACCCCCGACATGCGCATCTATCGCGAGGAAACGTTCGGGCCGGTCGCGACGATCACCAAATATAGCGACGCCGACGAGGCGATCGAAATGGCCAACGATACCGTTTACGGCCTGTCGGCGACGATCTCCGGCGACCCCGCCGAGGCCGCCAAGGTCGCGCCGAAACTGCGCGCCGGACTGGTGACGATCAACGCCTGGGCGGGCGGCGGCGGCACGCCATTCGGCGGCTACAAGCAATCCGGCAATGGCCGCGAGGGCGGCAAATACGGCATTGCCGACTTCATGGAATTGAAGACAATCGTCGGCGAACCGGCCTGAGGATCGCGGCGAGTATCCGTTAAAATCTCCCCTCCCTGCTTGGAGGGGATCAAGGGTTGGGTTGAGCGTTGGGCGAGGCTCGATGCCTCGACCAACGCTGTTTTGCTGAGCGGCTAGTGAGTCTTTGTGGGCGCGCGGACGCGCGCACCCACCCCCAACCCCTCCCTTGCAGGGAGGGGCTTTCCCCTTCCCGCTCAATGCAGCGGCCAAACCATCAGGATCAGCGGCGTGCCGAACAGCACCACCAGCAGCGACAGCGGCGCGCCCAGCCGGGCATAATCGCCAAATTTGTAGCCCCCGGGACCGAACACCAATGTGTTGCACTGGTGCCCGATCGGGGTGAGGAAATCGCATCCCGCGCCCATCGCGGTGGCGATCAGGAAGGCTTCCGGCCGATAGCCGAGATCGTGCGCGAACACCGCGGCGATCGGCGCCATCACCAACACCGTCGCGGCATTGTTGAGGAACGGCGTCACCGCCATCGCCGCGACCAGGATCAGCGCGACCGCGCCCCAGGGCGGCAGGCTGGCGGCAACATGCGCGAGCCAGGTCGCCATGATCTGCGACGCCCCGGTCGTGCGGAGCGTGTCGCTGACCGGGATCAGCGCGCCGAGCATGATCAGGATCGGCCATTCGACACTGGCATAAGCCTCGGCCAGCGGCAGCGCGCCGATCGCGAGGATCAACGCCGCAGCGGCGAAGAAGGCGACGGCCACCGGAACGTAACCGGTCGCGGTCGCGATCATCGCCACCGCCAGGATCGCCACCGGCAACACCCCCCTGCCCGAATTGCCGAGCCGGAGCGCCCGCTCGGCCAGCGGCAGCGCGCCGAGTTCCGCCAGGCGTTCGGGCAGCAGACTGAGTGGCCCCTGCAGCACGACGACGTCGCCGGCGCGCAACACGGTGCCGCCCAGCCGATGCGTCAGCCGTTCGCCTTCGCGCGACACCGCAATCAGGTTGATGCCGAGCCGCCGCTGCAACTGCATCCGGCTGGCGGTGCGGCCGATCAATGGCGAGTTGGTCGCGATCACCGCCTCGATCACCCCGATCTCGTCGTCCTTGCGATCCTAGGGCACGTCGCGATCGGAGCCGGCCAGCGCGAATTTGTTGGTGGCAATCACGCGTTCGAGCACGTCCGGCTCGCCGCCCAGGATCAGCGTGTCGCCTTCGCGCAAGGTCATCCAGGGGCGCGGCTGGCTGCGCATGCCCGCGCGCATCACGCTGGTGACGGTGACGTCGCCATCATGGCGATCGGTGAACTGGTCGACCGTCTCGTCGATCGCGGGCGAGCCCTCGCCGATCGTCACCTCGGTGACGTAATCCTTGATGTCGAGCGCCTCGCCCATCGTCGGCACCCCGCGCCGGTCGCGCGGCAACAGGCGATAGCCGAAACGCAGGAAGATCAGGCCGATCACCAAGAGGCCAAAGCCGGTCGGGAAATAGTCGAACATGCGGAACGGCTCGCCGACCATGTCCTGCCGCACCCGGCTGACGATGATGTTGGGCGAGGTGCCGACCAGCGTCATCAGCCCACCCAGCAAAGAGGCGAACGACATCGGCATCAGGAAGACCGATGGCGACGCCTTGTTCTTCTTCGCCATCTGGAACGCCGCGGGCATCAGCATCGCCAGCGCGCCGACATTCTTGACTAGCGCCGACGTCACGCCGACCGAGGCGGTCAGCACGAACAACTGCGTCCGGATTCGAGTGACACGGCCGGCGATCAGCGCCAGCGCGCGCTCGACCATGCCCGATCGCTGCACCGCCGCCGAAATCACCAGCGCCGAGCCGACGATGATCACGATGTCGTCGGAAAAGCCGGTGAACGCCTCTTTCGGCTTGACGATGCCGAGCCCGAGCCCCGCGAGCAGCGCCAGCATCGCGGTGACATCGTAACGGAAGCGGCCCCAGACAAACATCGCCATCATCGCAACGAGAAGGGCGATCGACAGATATTGGGGTGTGGTCATCCGGCCTCGTTTGGTGGCTTCCTGAAAAGCAGAAACCAACGAACCCGAAACAATCTCCCGCGGAAACCGCTTGATTTGAATTAGTGGACGGTACCCACCGCGCGGCCCTGCGACATCAGCACGATCAGTCGCTCGATCTGGCGCCAGCGGCAGAAATTGACGTGATTGCCGAGATCACGGCTCTTATCGGCGCGCGCGGCCGCCTCGAATCCGGCATCGTCGCCAAAGGTTGCCATCAGCTCCTGCGCGGCGTCCACCGACGAGCGATCAGAGAGGTAGAGGTGCATGCGATACTCCAACTGGCAGCACCCGATCGTTACAAGGGCCGTGCCACTCCGAGGTGATCGACGGAAACCGGCGGGAGGTAGTGGTAAATCGCCATGCACCATGGCGTTAGTCGCTGCCCCACGCGTGCCATGCCGGGACACTAGCGTCCGATCCTGGAACATGGCAGGCAGCGGGGATGAGACCGAATCCGCCGCAATCGACCGCTCCCGCCGCCGGCGGATGCCTGCTCGCGCTCGGGCTGATCGGCGGCGCCGTCGCGGGCGTGCTTTACGGGCAGACGACGTTGGGCGTGCTGCTCGGCGGCGCCGGCGGCGCGATCGCTGCGACGATCATCTTCCTGATCGACCGGCGTAGGTAATTGATTGTTGGCTAGGTCGTAGACTCACAAGTCGGCCTGTCGGCAAGCGACCCAATTGCGGACGTCCAGAACTTAGCCGGTCGAGAAGCCGGAGAAGACAGGGCCGGTTAGCCGTTGAAAACGCAGTTCAACGAGCGAACCGGACCCATACCAAAAAATGCTTGACGATAATAAGACGACCGGTCATATATAAACCCATGCCTAGACCAGCCAATCCCGAAACGCGATCGCGCCTCCTCGAAAAGGGAGGAGACCTTGTGAGCGCCCACGGCTTCAACGCCACGGGCGTGCAGGAGATTACCGCTGCAGCCGGCGTGCCCAAGGGGTCGTTCTATAATTACTTTGACAGCAAGGAAGCCTTCGCCGTCGCGGTGCTGACTGAATATTGGGAGACGGTTGTATCTGAGTTTGGAGCCATTTTGAATCAGCGCCGGACGCCACCTTTGTCGCGCATCGCGCGCTATTTCGCCGGGCTTGCCGAGTTTCACGAGCGCCACCGTTATGCGGTCGGCTGCCTGATCGGGAACATGGCGCTGGAAGTCACGCCCACGAGCGAGGACGTGCGGATTAAGCTCGCGGCGATCTATCGCGAGTGGTCGACCGCGCTCGCCTCTTGCTTGCATGAAGCGCAGGACAAGGGGGAATTGTCGGCCGAAAAGGATCCCGGGCAACTTGCCGTAGCGCTGATCGACACGTTCGAAGGGGCCGTCATGCGGGCCAAGGTTGAACGTAGCCGCGCGCCCTTCGACAGCTTCGAGCGCTTTGTTTTGCCCTCTTTGCTGACCTAAACATTTTGACCAATTAATAGACGACTGGTCATATTATCTGGAGTATTATCGCTGGAACGCCGCGCCAGCGAGCGATGGTTCTCATCCGCGGCACATTGTGAAGGACTGAACAATGCCTACGATCACTACCACGGACGGCGTGAACATCTTCTACAAGGACTGGGGATCAGGTCAGCCAATCGTTTTCAGCCACGGCTGGCCACTGTCGGCGGACGACTGGGACGCGCAGATGACCTTCTTCCTTCGCCACGGCTACCGGGTGATCGCCCACGACCGGCGCGGCCACGGCCGGTCCGACCAGCCCAGCACTGGCAACGACATGGACCACTGGGTTGCCGACCTCGCAGCCCTGACTGAGCACCTCGACCTGCGCGACGCGATCCATATCGGGCACTCGACAGGCGGCGGCGAGGTGGCTCGCTATGTCGCTCGCCACCAGGAGCGCGTCGCGAAGGCGGTGCTGGTCGCTTCACTGACGCCGAACATGTATCGGAGCGAGGACAACCCGTTCGGTCAACCGCCCGAGTGGTTCGAAGCGATCCGGGCAGGCGTGCTGGGCAACCGGTCGGAGTTCTTCCGTTTCGTCCCTGAGAATCCGTTCTACGGCTACAACCTAGATGGGGCCGAGCCTTCGGAGGCAATCATTGCGAACTGGTGGCGTCAAGGCATGGCCGGCGGTGCGCTCGCTCACTACGCGACTGTCGACTCCTGGCTCGAAGATTATACCGAAGACCTCAAGAAGATCACCGTACCGGTGCTGGTGATGCATGGCGAGGCTGATCAAGTCGTCCCGTTCGCAAGTTCAGTGCCGCGGGCGGTCGACCTGCTCAGGAACGGATCACTGAAGACTTATCCCGGCTATCCGCATGGCATGCTCACCACGCACGCCGATGTTCTTAACCCCGACCTGCTCTCCTTCATCGGGTCTTGACGACATCTCTCATCCATTATCGCCTATGGTAGAAGTTTAGGAATGTAATTGAGGAGGGTTAGGGTTTCGCCGTAGCGACGAAGGAACGAATAAGAAGCTCAAACCCTCCCGAAAACTCGTCGGCCAGGGACTCTATCGACCGGAGGCCTTGGAAGCGTTGCTCGGCCTCGACGGAGTCCACGTCACCGTCGCCTCGCGCCTCGCTCTCTGGCAGCTAACCACCTATTGTCGGCCGTTCAACCCTTGTGCCGATAGCGTCGTTTATGGGACCCGCACCTAACGTAAAGACCGAGCCAGCCGCACCACGCGGCCGATGACCGACACGCGATCGGCGCGAACCGGCGCAATGGCCGGCGTGACGGGATTGTCGCTGGCCACCTGAACCTCCAAGCCGATCCGGGAGACCCGCTTCACCAGCAGCGCACCGTCGAGCCGGATGACGAAGATGCCGGGGCGCGACGACAAACGGCGATCGGCCATGTCGACGAACAACGCGTCGCCGTCATGGATCAGCGGCTCCATCGAATCGCCATGCGCGGTGATCATCGTCAGCGTCGCGGGCGACACGCCAAGCCGCGCCACCACGCGTGGATCGATCCGTTCCTCCCCGCCATTGCGGTCATCCTCGACCAGCCCGCCGGCGCCGGCATGCGCTTCCGCGTCGATCCGCCGCACCGCCACCATCGTCGCGTCACCGCCAGCGGTCCCGCCCAATGCGCGTTCGTCCACATTGAAATAAGCGGCGAGCCAGCGGCGATCCTCCTCATCGAGCCGCCGGGGCGTTCCGCGCTTCACGAACTGCTGCAGATAAGCATCGTTGCGCCCGAGCGCGCGCGACAACCAGGCAAGGCTGGTCCCCGCCTCGTCAGCCAATCCCGCCAGCGTCGATCGCACGTCAACCATGTTTGCCACCATAGTCGTAGGAAATTTCCTAGACAAGTTGGAATTTGGAACAGATCATGAACTTCTAACGACTCGGCAGCAGAAAACAGAGGCCAGACAAATGCATATCGGACGCGAGGTGGAGAAGTTTTTGCGGCGGTCGAACATGCCGCCGACCCGGTTCGGCCGGCTGGCCTGCAACGATCCCCGACTGGTCGGTGATCTGCGCAACGGTCGTGAACCCAGGCGCCGGGTCGCCCAGCGCATCGTCGATTTCATCGCCGCGCAGGATGCCGCGCAATGAGTCGACTCGAGCGCGATCTGATCAAGACGGTGACCGAATCGGCCGCCGCAAGCATGCCCGACGCGGCGGCATCTTTGGTGCGCAGCCGGGATTGGTCGTCGTCGCTATTCAGCGGCGTGCGGCTGACGGTCGAGATCAATGCCGGCGAGGACGAAGCGTTCGAAACCTGGCTGGCGGACCTACCCGAAGCGGAATTCGGTGTCCGTGGCTATTTTGTCGCGAGCGCCGATCTGGTCGAGCGCAGCAACGGGGCGGCCGTGGTCGAATTCCTGCTGGTCGAGGAAGGCTAGGGCAACCCCTCGCTTTCAGTGCTCCTGCGAAAGCAGGAGCCCAGAGTTACGAGATACGACGCCTATGGCCCTGGGCTCCTGCTTTCGCAGGAGCACAAGGATTTCACCGATCTACGTGAATGGCTCTCAGCCGACCCGCGAAGCGAGTTGGCGCAGCACGCCGAGCGTTTCCTCGAGCGATCCCGCGGCGGGAATTTCCACTTGCGGGGCTTCGGGTTCCGGCGCCGGAGCTTCCTTGCGCTTGGCAACACCGCGTTCCAGCCGGTCGAGCAGATCGTGGATCGTCGCCGACGGCAATGGAACCGACGTTTCCGACGAGCGCACCATCGGCGTCAACTCGAACGTCTCGATCCGCTCATGCGACGCGAAACGCGGCGCGGGATCTTCGGCGGGCGGAACAATGGCGGGTGATATTGGATCGATTCGGGCCGGGCGCGGATCGACCGCGATGATCGGCTCCGGAGCGGGCGCTTCCGCGCGAATCGGTGAGGGTGCCGCGACGGGTTCGTCGATCCGGCCGAGCGGCAGCGGATCGGGAGCGGGCAGCGGCGGATCCAGAGGACTGCGATAGGTGGCGAGCGGGGTGTCGAGATCTGCCGGGATGTCACGTTCCTCGACTACCGGCGGCGCGTACGCCACGGCATCGGCGACCGACATCGGCAGCGACGATTCGGCAGTAACTTCGAGGAACGGCGTGCCGAGGTCGCGATTGGCGAAGACCGGACGGCGCGGCGGCGCGTCGGGATGCGCGTCGGCCCGGCGCAAGATGGGAACGCCGTCTTCGCGAGCATTACCGCCGATTGCGACCGCCCGCGTGCCGATCAGCAGGAACAGCCCGAACCAGCTGATACTACCGACCACGAGCGCGACCAGGAAGGCGATGGCGAAATGCGCGGTCATTCCGAGCGGCGGCTGGGCGGCGGTGACCAGCGAGGCGATGCCGCTATCGACCACCAGATCCTCGAGCACCGCGGTTGGCATCAGCAGGAACATCAGTCCACCGAGCGCCGCGAGCAATATGGCAATAGCCGGCGCCAGCGGCACGGCGAACCGCATCGCCCCGCCCTCGCCCAGAATCGCAAAGGGCGAGGGGAAATTCAGGCGCTGGCGACCGCGGGTGGCGTCCATTTGAGGTCCGTTTTCCGAGCTTCGATAATTCTTTGGTAAACGGGGGCGTAACGCGAAATGTTTGACGACCAGTTACGATCGCGTTCGACGAACGCCCGTGCCCGGGTCCGCCGCGCTTCCCAGCCGCTGCGATCGGCGAACATCCCGGCCAGCGCATCGGCGATCGCCGCGGGGCTATCGGGCGCGAACAAGGTGCCGGTATCGCCGTCGCGAATCAGTTCGCGATGCCCGCCAACATCCGAGGCGGCGACGAGGCGCCGCTGCGCCATCGCCTCGAGCGGCTTCAACGGCGTGACCAAGTCGGTCAGCCGCATTTTCTTGCGGGGATAAGCGAGCACATCCACCAGGCTATAATAGCGTTCGACGTCATTATGGGGAACGCGCCCGACGAAACGGATCGCGCCGGCAACCGGCGACGCCGCGGCTTGCGCGCGCAACGCCTGTTCCATCGGCCCGCCGCCGACCAGCAGCAACTTCGCCGCCGGGCGTTTTGCCACCAGCACGGGCATCGCCGCGATCAAATCGTCGAGCCCTTCATAATCGTAGAAGCTGCCGATGAATCCGACCACATCGTCATCCACCGCCAGGCCGAGTTCTGCCGCCAGCGCCGTGTCGCGTGGCAGCGGTTCGCCGAACAGGGTCAGGTCGACGCCGTTGGGCGAGACCATGATCTTGGCCGGGTCGATCCCGCGATCGATCAAATCGTCCTTCAGCCCGTCGCAGATCACCGCGACGGCGTCGGCCTGACGCACTGCCCGGGTCTCGAGCCAGCGCGTCGCGCGATAGCGCAGCGACCCCTCGCTGCCCGTGCCGTTGCCGACCGCCGCATCCTCCCAGAAGGCGCGGATCTCGTACATCACCGGCACGCCCAGCCTTTTGCCGGCACGCAATGCCGCCACGGCGTCGAGCACCGGCGAATGGGCGTGGATCACATCGGGGCAGAACGTCCGCGCGACCTCGGTCACGCGATCGGCGAGCGCGGCGATTTCGCGCCATTCGCGGATCGGACTGCGCGCCGGCGCGGGGACTTCGGTACGGTAGAAATCGAGTCCGTCGACCATCTCCGCAGTGACCTTGGTCTCGCCGTGGCGCGGTCCCGTCACCGCGGCGACGTGCCAGCCACGCGCGATCTGCGCTTTCAGGATGGCGCGGGTGCGAAAGGTGTAGCCGCTCTGCAACGGCAGGCCATGATCGAGGACGTGGAGGATATTCATCTCATTTTCCATGCCACGCGACTGTTTAACGGCACGTCAACCCGGTGGCGGTAGGACCAACCCACACCCGTTCGCCCCGAGCTTGTCGAAGGGCGCGCGCTTCGGATCGGTTGGAAGACGGTAGCATGATCGACAATTTCGCGATCGCGATCACGCATGGCCTGATGATGCTCGCCATCTTCCTCCTGCTGCGCCGCCGCGACCTCGACGACGAGCGGCCCGAGCCGCCGAGCAAGATCAAGCGGCGATGATCCACGATCTCGCCTTTGTCGGATTCCTCGGGATGTTCTTCGCGCTGGCGTTTCGCCGGCCGTTCCTGTTCATCCTGAGCTATGTCTATATCGACATCGTCTCGCCGCAGCGGCTGACCTATCTGCTGCTCAATTCGGTGCCGATCTCGTTGATCGCGGTGGCGCTGGCGGTTGGCTCCTGGGCGCTGATCGACGACAAGAAGGACAGCCGGGTCGCGCCGCGTCAGTTCGTCATCGTGCTGCTGCTCGCCTGGTGCGCGATGACCACGATGCGGGCCGATTTCCCCGTCGAGGCGCTGGATAAATGGGATTGGGTCTGGAAGTGCCTGGCCTTTGCCGCCTTCCTGCCGTTGACCCTGCGCACCCGCCTCAGGCTCGAGGCGTTGCTCACTTTCATGATCCTGTCGGCGGCCTCGATCATCATCGTTGGCGGGATCAAGACGCTGGCAGGCGGCGGCGGCTATGGCGCGCTCAACCTGATGGTGGATAACAACTCAGGGCTGTACGAGGGCTCGACCATCTCGACCGTGGCGATCGCGATCATCCCCGCGATCCTGTGGCTCGAGAAATACGGCACGATCTTCCCTAATGACTGGAAGCG
Organism: Sphingomonas sp. P4_G3; assembly: GCF_056401105.1. Taxonomy (NCBI): domain Bacteria; kingdom Pseudomonadati; phylum Pseudomonadota; class Alphaproteobacteria; order Sphingomonadales; family Sphingomonadaceae; genus Sphingomonas; species Sphingomonas sp. P4_G3. The sequence goes on along the minus strand of NZ_JBFUJZ010000009.1, from coordinate 118,641 downwards.
GAAGCTGTTCTGCTACGCGTTGGTGTTCGCCTGCCTGCTGATGCCGATCGGCACCTCGACGCGTACCGGGCTGCTGTGCATCGGCCTGCTCGGCGTACTGATGCTGCGCGATTCGAAGCGCAAGTTCCTCTATCTTGGCGTCGTCGCGACGCTGGCGCTGGTCGCCGTGCCGTTCCTGCCCAAGTCGTTCACCGACCGCATGAGCACGATCAAGTCGTACCAACAGGACGAGTCCGCCGCGACGCGCGTCGCGGTGTGGAAATGGACCTGGGACTATGTCAAACAGCACCCGCTGGGCGGCGGGTTCGAAATGTACCGTCAGAACCAGATCCGCTACGACATCGTGAAGGCGGAAGGCGACGCCGGAAATGCCAAGCTCGATACCAGGCTGACCGTCGACCGCGCCCGCGCCTATCACTCGGCCTATTTCGAGATGCTCGGCGAACAAGGCTGGCCGGGGCTGATTATGTGGTTGTTCATCAGCCTGAGCGGGCTGATCCGGATGGAAGTGATCCGCCAGCGCTACAAGAAAGCGGGTGAGGATTATGCCTGGGTCGCGCCGCTCGCCGGCGCGCTGCAATCGGGGCAATTGCTCTACATGCTCGGCGCCTGTTTCGTCGCGATCGCGTTCCAGCCGTTCATCTTCATGCTGATCGGCGCGCAGATCGGGCTCGACACCTATCTCAAGCGCCGGCGGGCGGAAGAGAGCTTCCGCCCGATGAAGCGCGCCAAGCCGGCGGCTGACGCGCCGCCCAACCCCGCGCTGGCATGACCCGGCCCGAGCTTCGCGCGCTGACCAGCGTGCGCGGCGTGGCCGCGTGGATGGTGGTGCTCTATCATATCCGGCTCACAATCGATGGCCTGCCGGCAGCCTGGGTGCATGTCTTCGCCAAGGGGTATCTCGCGGTCGATTTCTTCTTCCTACTGTCAGGGTTCGTGATCTGGCTGAGCTGGGGCGATCGCCTCCGCGCCGAAGGCTGGGGCGGTGTGCCGGCGTTCCTGCACAAGCGTATTGCGCGAATCTGGCCGCTGCACCTCGTCGTGCTGGCTGGAGCGGTGCTGCTCGCGCTGGCGCTGGCTGCTGCCGGGCGCCACAATCCGTTGGAATTCCCGTTCGGCGAACTACCGCTGCACATCTTCCTGCTGCAGAATTGGGGGTTCACCGACGCGCTGACCTGGAACGATCCTGCTTGGTCGATCAGCTGCGAACTTGCCGCCTATCTGCTGTTTCCGCTGCTGGTGCGCGCGGTCGATTGGCGTTCGCTACCATCTTGGCTGGTTATGCTGGCGGCGTCGGCGTTCCTGGTCATCCTGGCGGCGGCAACGGCCCACCTGCCGACGCTGGGCCATGATATCGTGCATTTCGGCGTCGTTCGCTGCCTGACCGAATTCGCCGCGGGCAGCGCACTTTGTGCGCTCTGGTTGCGCTGGCGGGATGCTCCGGCCTTGCCTGCCATCCTGGCATTCGCTTTTGCCGGACTGATGCTCATCGGCTGGGCCATCGGCCTGCCCGAACAGGTCGCCGTACCTTTTGCCTTCGCCGCCTTGCTACTCGCCCTCGCGCTTACCTCGGGAATGCGCGGCAACCCGCTCGACTGGGCGCCGCTCCATTATCTCGGTGAGATCAGCTACGCGACCTATCTGTCGCACTTCATGCTGTTCGTGGTGTTCAAACTCGTGTTCGTCAGCGACGCGCATGCCGTGCCGCTCGTGCTGATCGCGCTTTACCTGACGATGGTGCTGGCGAGCTCGGTGGCGCTCTATCATTTGGTCGAGCGACCGGCGCAGAAATGGGTGAATGCCCTAAAATTCCTCCCCGGAACGGGGAGGGGGACCAAGACGCGAAGCGGCTTGGTGGAGGGGGCCCTCCAAACGGATGTGGCATCGTGGAGGGCCCCCTCCACCACCGCCTTCGGCGGCGGTCCCCCTCCCCGTGCCGGGGAGGAATTTTGATCAAGCCTCCGCCAGCTCCTCCGCCAGCGCTTCGATAATCGCCTGGTTGAACGCCGGGATGTCGTCCGGCTTGCGGCTGGTGATCAATTTGCCGTCGACCACCACTTCCTCATCGACCACTTCCGCGCCGGCATTTTCCAGATCGGTGCGGATCGACGGCCAGCTCGTCACCTTGCGGCCATCGACCACGTCCGCCTCGACCAGCAGCCACGGCCCGTGACAGATCGCCGCGACGATCTTGCCGTCGTCCATGAATTCCTCGACGATCTGCACGGCGCGGCCCTGGGTCCGCATCTTGTCGGGGTTGGCGACCCCGCCGGGGATGACCAGCGCGTCGAATTCCTCGGTATCGACATCGCCCAAGGTGATGTCGGGAGTGATCGTGTCGGCCTTCTCGCCGCCTTTCTCGCCCTGGATCGGATCGGTCGAGATCGACGCCAGCGTCACCTTGGCGCCGGCGTCGATCAACGCCTGGCGCGGCTTGAACAATTCGTCATTCTCGAACCCGTCGGTCGCGATCATCAGCACGCGCACGTCGCTCAAATCGGCCATGGCAAATCTCCTTGAAAACCGCACTCCCAACCGACCGCGTGGCCGGGACGTTCCGGAACGAAGCGATGATCCGCGCATTTCCGACGGCATGCGGAAGGAGGATTGATGCCCCGGATCGTCTATTGCGATGACACCATGCCGGGGATCACTCGGCGCAAGGTACGGCATGGTTGGGGCTATTGGGATCCGCAAGGCAATCGCATCACCGACCGCGACGAGATCGACCGGTTGAACCGCATCGGCTTGCCGCCAGCCTATCGCGACGCCTGGTTCTCGCCCAATCCCAACGGCCATATCCAGGCGGTCGGTTGGGACGAGCGCGGCCGCAAGCAATATCGCTATCACCCCGATTTCCGCGCCGCGCAGGAAAGCGCCAAATATGATCGTTGTGCCGCGTTCGGCCTGGCGCTGCCGAGATTGCGGGCACGGGTCGAGGCCGATCTCAAGACGCGCAGCCACAGCAAGGAGCGCACCGTTGCGGCGATCGTGAGGCTGCTCGACATCGGTTATCTGCGCGTCGGCAACGAAGGATATGCCAGGGCCAACAAGAGCTTCGGTGCGACGACCTTGCGCGATCGCCACGCCGAGATTCGGGGCCAGACGCTGAAGCTGTGCTACCGCGCCAAATCGGGCAAGATGCGAACGCTCGTGATCACCGACCGCAGCCTCGCGCGCTTCGTCAAGAAGTGCCAGGACCTGCCGGGGCAGCAGCTCTTTCAATACATCAATGGCGACGGGCAACCGCACGGCGTCAGCTCGACCGACGTCAACGACTATATCCGCGAGGCCACCGGCGACGATTTCACTGCCAAGCACTTCCGTACCTGGGGCGCGAGCGTCATCGCGTTCCAGACGCTGGCGAGCGCGGACCATGACATCGGACTGAAGACGATGCTCGAGCCGGTCACCGAAGCGCTCGGCAACACCCCGGCGATCGCGCGCAAATCCTATGTTCATCCGGCGCTGATCGACCTTGCCAAGGGCGATCAGACCAGTTTTCGCGAGCATCTCGATCTGCCGCGATCGACCCGCTATCTCGACCGTTACGAGCGCGGTCTGATCGCCTTTCTGACCGGTGAGACGACATCACGCCGCAAGGCAGCCTGAGAGAATCGATGAACAATATTGCCATGCCCAAGGCTGGGACACTGAACGCTCACGACCTGCAGCATCAAGCGCAGGCGATATGGGACACCAGCGTCGCTTGGCTCTCATCGCATTGGCTTCAGGTGATGATTGCGATCGCCGTCGGAATCGTGATCTTCTTCGGCTTGCACTTCATCAAGTCGCTCGGCAATCGCCTGTGCCGCCGCGACACGAGTGGCACCGGTTGGTACACGGTATTCGGCCGCGCGATCGCCAGGACGGGCAATTTCTTCATCGTCATGACCTCGGCCGAGCTGGTGGCGGGCATCGGCGATGCACCCTACCCGATAGTGGCGATCATCCGCTTCCTGTTCACCCTCGCCGCGGTGTTCCAGGGGGCGATCTGGGCGCGCGAGATCATCCTCGGCGCGATCGAGCATCGCACCGCGGCAAGCGATTATCACGGCGAGACGCTGACGAACGCGATGGGCCTCATCCGCTTGTTCGTGACCTTCGCGCTGTTCGCGATCGCCCTCGTCATGGTGCTCGGCAATCTCGGCGTAAACGTCACCGGGCTGGTTGCCGGTCTGGGTGTTGGCGGTATCGCCATCGGCCTAGCGGCGCAGAGCATTTTTGCCGACCTGTTCGCGGCGATCGCCATCATCTTCGACCGCCCGTTCCGCCGCGGCGATGCGATCACCTACGACAAGTCGGCAGGCACGGTCGAATATATCGGCATGCGGTCGACCCGTATCCGCGGCACCAACGGCGAGGAACGCGTCATCGGCAACAAGAAGTTGCTCGATTTCGAGATCATCAACAATTCGCGTCGCGAATATCGCCGTGTCGTCTTCACGCTGGGCATCGCCCAGACCACGCCGATCGCGGTGCTCGAAGACTTGCCACACTTGCTCAAGCAGATCGTAGAGGATCACGGCCAGAAGTTCGTCCGCGCCGGCTTCACCACCTTCACCGCGCAAAGCTATGAATTCGATGTCGAATTCGATTCCCCCACCGCTGTGTTCCAGGACATGTACGACGCGCGCCATTCGATCGGTCTCGCGATCATCAGGCGTTTCCAGGAAGAGGGCATCGCACTCGTCTATCCCGCCCAGACCGGCATCCCGGCAGCGGAATCCGGCGTGACCTGGCCGAAGCGCCGGAAGACCAAGAGTGGCGAGGATACCATCGCGCGGCCGCCCTCGTCAGGCGACCGCTCGGTCGCCGATCAAGGGGGCGGTGATTAGTCTCGCGCCGCGGAAGGCGGGCCCTTAGCGAGCATCACCTGCCAAGCCGGGATGGTGAGACCGTCGAGATATTCCCGCTGCATTTCAGGCGTCAGCACCTCGACCATCGATCGACCTTCGATCCACATTTCAAGCACACCGAATATCCCGCCGCGTTTGCGGTACTTGATCGGCCATCCTTCGCGCGCCGCGATCGCCGTGACCGCCTCAACATCCAGCGCGGTCGCCATCGCAAAATGGGTCGAGGTGAAACGGTCCTTGGCACCGATCCGACCGACCGCGTCGGCATCCCCCGGCGCTTCGTGCAATTCGGCCCCGCGCGGATAGACCTCCACCGTGGTGCCTCGATCATCACCGGCCATCGCAACCCAGCTGCCAGTGAGGACGGGTGGGAATGGAAAGGCCTGGCCACCCCATAGTTCGGCAATCACATTAGCGACATTACGCGGATCGTCGGCATCGATCGATAGGTGGAACAACATCGGAGTCTCCCTGATTCGTGTGTTGCCCGCTCACTACACATGACACAAAATGTGTCAACCGGAATTTGACACATTTTGTGTCATGCGTATGGGGAAAGCATGCCCGACGCCGCCAAGCCCCGCGAGTCCGTTTCCAGCAACACCCATACGCGCGCGTTGATCGAAGACGCGATGATTGGATTGATGGCCGACGGTGACCGCCTCAACCATGACGCCGTCGCCGAGCGTGCCGGCGTGTCGCGACGTACTGTCTATCGTTATTTTCCCGATCAGGATGCCCTGCGCCACGCGGCCTGGGCGCGGATGAGTCCCGGCGGACGCGTCCCCGACACACTGGACGACCTGCTGGGCGGACTGGAGGAACGGTTCGCGAAGTTCGACCGCAATGCCGCGGCGATGACGGTGGCGCTGGCCAGCGCGGACGGCCGAGCGATGCGCAACCAGATGAAGGCGGAGCGCGAGACCGCCTATCGCGGCATGTTCGGCCAGGCCGTGAAGGCGCTGGCCGAACCCGACCGCACCTGGGCGATCGCCGCCATCCAGTTGATGTCGAGCGGCTTCGTCTGGAGGGAGATGCGCGACCAATGGGACTTGGACGCGCACGGCATGGCGACCGCCGCCAATTGGGCGATCGACGTGCTGCTGGCGGATCTTCGTCGGCGGGGCGGCAAACCGCTCGCCACCGGCGCCGCCGACCGGGAGGACGCCTCCTGACGATCTGCCGGCTGACCTCGCGCCGGGCACGCGCGAGGTCAGCCGGCAGATTTGCCTCAGATGCCACCCTCGTCGAGGCTGAGTAGCGTGGCGTTGCCGCCTGCCGAAGTCGTGTCGGTGGAGACCGCGCGCTCGGCGACGAAGCGGTAGAGATAGTGCGGACCGCCGGCCTTGGGTCCGGTGCCGGAAAGGCCCTCACCGCCAAATGGCTGTGAGCCGACGATCGCACCGATCATGCTGCGATTGACGTAGAGATTGCCGACACGCGCTTCGGCTTCCATCACGTCGCCGGCGCGCGCGATGCGGCTGTGCAGGCCCATGGTGAGACCATAGCCCTTGGCGTTGACCCGGCGGATTGTCTCGGCGAGCTTGCCCGCTTGCCAGGTGGCGACATGCAGGATCGGGCCGAACCATTCAGCCTGCAGGTCTTCAATCGCGTCCAGCCGGATGAGCGTCGGCGGCACGAACAGGCCCGCGGCCGGGGCGTCGATCGTCTTGACGATGCGCGCCTTCATACTCTCGCGATACGCCATCAATTTGTCATAGGCGGCCTGATCGATCACCGGGCCGATATCGGTCCTGGGATCGGCCGGATCGCCAAGCACGAGCAAGTCCATCGCGCCGTCGAGCATCTTGATGATGTTATCCGCCACATCCTCCTGCACTACCAGCAGCCGCAGCGCCGAGCAGCGCTGCCCCGCCGAGCGGAATGACGAGGTTACGACGTCCATCACCACTTGTTCGGGCAGCGCGGTCGAATCGACGATCATCGCGTTGATCCCGCCGGTCTCGGCGATCAGCGGAACGATCGGACGGGCATCGTCCTCGAGCAGGCTGCGCGCAATCTTCTTCGCGGTCGCGGTCGAACCGGTGAACGCCACGCCCATGATCCGCGGATCGGCGGTCAGCGCCGCGCCGACTTCGGGGCCGCCGGGCGCCAGGATCAGCACGTCCTCGGGCACGCCCGCCTGATGCGCGAGCCTGACCGCGGCGGCGGCGATTTTCGGTGTTTGCGGCGCAGGCTTGGCGACCACGCTATTGCCCGCGACCAGGGCCGCGGCAGTCTGGCCGAGGAAAATCGCCAACGGGAAGTTCCACGGCGCGATCGTCGCCCACACGCCGCGCCCGTCGAGGTGGAGCGTGTTACGCTCGCCGGTCGGTCCGGGGAGCTCAATCGACTTGAGGCCCGACCGCGCCTGCTGGGCATAATAACGACAGAAGTCGGCGGCTTCGCGCACTTCGCCGATCGCGTCGGGGATCGTCTTGAACGCTTCCTTGACGCAGATCGCCATCAGTTCGTCGCGATTGGCTTCGAGCAGATCGGCGAGACGGTCGAGGATCGCCGCGCGTTCGTCGACCGGAGTCGCCGACCAGCCGGGAAAGGCCGCATGGGCGCGGGTGATTACCGCGGCCACATTGATTGTCTCGGCCGTCACCGGCGGCATCGCGGCAACGCTCGCAGCCGTTTTCGCCAGCACGCCCCGATCGCTGAGATCGATCCCGCTCGAATTCTTCCGGTCGCCGAACAGGTCGATCGGCAGCGGGATGCTCGGATGCCGGGCGCCACCCACAGCCGCGATCTTCTCGACCGGATCGGCCAAGATTTCCGCTTCTGTCAGGCGCTCGTCGGCAAGCTGGTGGACGAAGCTCGAATTGGCGCCGTTCTCGAGCAAGCGACGCACGAGATAGGCGAGCAGATCGCGATGCCCGCCGACCGGCGCATAGATGCGACAATGATAGCCTTGCTCGCGGACCAGCCGCTCGTACAGCCCCTCGCCCATGCCGTGGAGCCGTTGGAATTCGAAGTCGCGATTGTCGCCTGCCCATTCGAGCAAGGTCGCCACCGTCAGCGCGTTGTGGCTGGCGAAGGCCGGGCGGATATTCTTGGCGTCGAGCATGTCGCGCGCCACCGCGAGATACGAAACGTCGGTCGCCGCCTTGCGCGTGAACAAGGGATAGTCCGACAGCCCTTCGACCTGGGTGCGCTTGATCTCGCTGTCCCAATAGGCGCCCTTGACCAGCCGCACGTTCATCAGGCGATCGAGGTTGTTGGCCCAGTCGACCACCAGGCGGGCGCGCTTGCCATAGGATTGCACCGCCATTCCGAATCCGTCCCAGCCCTTCAGGCTGGGCAACGCCGCGACAGCGCCGATGATGTCGAGGCTCATCTCGAGCCGCTCGCTTTCCTCGGCATCGACGGTCAGCGCGATCCCCTTGCCCGCCGCCTGCACCGCCAGCGCTTCGAGCATCGCCGTCAGTTCGGGGACGCAGCGATGATATTGCGTGACTTCGTAGCGCGGGTGAAGCGCCGACAGCTTGACCGAGATGGAATGACCGGCGGCGGGATCGCGGCCGACCGCGTCGATCGCATCGGTATAGGCATTGAAATAGCGCGCGGCGTCCTCGATGGTCCGGGCGGCCTCGCCCAGCATGTCGAAGCTCGCGGTGAAGCCCCGGTTCTCGGGCTTCTTCATCCGATCCATCGCCTCGGCAATGGTGCGGCCCATCACGAAGATTTCGCCCATCATCCGCATCGCCGCGCCGACCGCCTGGCGAACGAACGGCTCACCCGCGCGGCTGATCAGCCGACGCAGCGGACCGCCTTCGCCTTCGCCGACCAAAGCGCGGCCGACCACCAGCCCCCAGGTCGCGATGTTGACCAAAGACGAGTTGGACTCGCCCGTATGCGCGCGCCAATCGGCATCGCCCAATTTGTCCGCGATCAGCAGATCGGCGGTCTCGGGATCGGGCACGCGCAGGAATGCTTCGGCCAGCGAGAGCAGCGCCACGCCTTCCGACGAGTTCAGCCGATATTCCTGCAGGAACTGGTTTACCCAGCCCTTTGTCTGCGCCGCGCGCAAATCCGCCAGCAGTCCGCTGGCATGGCCCAGCACCCGTCCGCGCGATTCGGGAGTCAGCGCGGCGCGGGTCAAAAGCGGTTTTAGAACTTCGGGTTCGGGCGCGCGATACAGCTTTGCCATGGAAGTGCGGGCGGAGGACGTAGCGTCAGCGGTCATTTTCCAGTTTCCGGTCGGGTCGGACTTGCCTCACGGGCCGAGGCGAGCCTAGAGGATGCGGGACGGCCTTAGCGCCAAAACACGCTCAAAGGGAATGTTCTGGCGATGGGCAATGATACAATTTCTATCAACGAGCTGGCGATGCAGATCGGCACGGAGCGCATTTCCGACTGGGTCGAGGTCAGCCAGGAGATGATCGACAAGTTCGCCGATGCGACCGGCGACCACCAGTTCATCCACGTCAATCCGCAGATGGCGGCGATGACGCCGTTCGGCGGCACGATCGCGCACGGCTTCCTGACGCTGTCGCTGATGCCGCTGCTCTCGTCCAAGGTCCCCGACCAGCCCAATATCGAGGGCGTGAAGATGGGCGTCAATTACGGCGGCAACAAAGTCCGCTTCATCACGCCTGTACGCTCCGGCAAGCGCGTCCGCGGCCGGTTCAAGCTGATCGAGTTGGTCGAGAAGCGCCCCGGCCAATGGCAGCAGACCAACGAATTCACCGTCGAGATCGAAGGCGAGGACAAGCCCGCCTTGATCGCCGAGTGGATCAGCCAGATTTTCGTCTAGTTTTCTCCCCTCCCTTCCAGGGAGGGGTCGGGGGTGGGTCGCGAGCGCAGCGAGCGTCCCGAACAAGCCCCAAGCGCAGTCGCCGGCGCTGGCGCGCCGGCACCCACCCCCAGCCCCTCCCTTGAAAGGGAGGGGAGATTAAGAGGCCACCCATGCGTTCCGCCGTCATCGTCTCCACCGCCCGCACCCCGATCGGCCGCGCCTATCGCGGCGGGTTCAACAACCTGCCGTCGCCGACGCTCGCCAGCCATTCGATCAGGGCAGCCGTCGAGCGCGCCAAGATCGACCCCGCCGAAGTGCAGGATGTGGTGTTCGGCGCCGCGCTCCAGCAAGGTGTCCAGGCCGGCAATATCGCGCGCCTCGCGCTGCTCCGGGCCGGTCTGCCGGTGACCGTTGCCGGCATGTCGGTCGACCGCCAGTGCGCCTCGGGCCTGATGGCGATCGCGACCGCGGCCAAGGAGATCATCGTCGATAATATGGACATCGCGATCGGCGGCGGCGTCGAGTCGATCTCGATGGTGCAGACCCCGCAGATGCGCGTCGGCCGCGACGACGAGCTGCTGGCGATGCACAAGGACGTCTACATGCCGATGCTGCAGACCGCCGAGGTCGTGGCCAAGCGCTACAATATCAGCCGCGACGCGATGGACGATTATTCGCTCCAGTCGCAGCAGCGCACCGCCGCCGCGCAGCAGGCCGGCTATTTCGACGCCGAGATCGTGCCGGTCACCGCGACGATGGCGATGACCAACAAGGAAACCAAGGAAGTCACCTATCACGAGGTCACCGTCGCCAAGGACGAAGGCAATCGTCCCGAGACGACGATCGAAGGCCTGCGCGGGCTGCAACCGGTGCTCGGTCCCGATTTCACCATCACCGCGGGCAATGCCTCGCAGCTGTCGGACGGATCGTCGGCCAGCGTGCTGATGGAAGAGAAATTGGCCGAGAAGCGCGGCCTGACCCCGCTCGGCCGCTATGTCGGCATGGCGGTCGCGGGCACCGAGCCCGACGAAATGGGCATCGGCCCGGTCTTCGCGATCCCCAAATTGCTCGAGCGTACCGGGCTCAAGATGGACGATATCGGCCTGTGGGAACTCAATGAGGCGTTCGCGGTGCAGGTGCTCTACTGCCGCGACAAGCTCGGCATTCCCAACGAGCTGCTCAACGTCAACGGCGGCTCGATCTCGATTGGCCACCCCTATGGCATGACCGGCGCGCGCTGCACCGGCCACGCGCTGATCGAAGGCAAGCGCCGCGGCGCAAAGTACGTCGTCGTGACGATGTGCATCGGCGGCGGCCAGGGCGCCGCAGGGCTGTTCGAAGTTCTCTGACGCTTGACCGCGGGGATGCCGCAACGGCATCCTCGCGTCATGCGCGTCGATTACGGTCCTAATCGCCTTTCCTTCCGGCTGGCGTTCCGCCCCTTCGCCGACGCATTCCAATTCCGCGGGCGGTCGACGCGCACCGAGGTCGTGTCGTTCTGGCTGCTTGGACTTGTCGCCAATGCCGGGACGCTGACGGTCGGCGATCCCACCCCGCCAATCTTCTACGCGGCGGCGATTTTGTGGAACCTCGCCTGGGAATGGCCTTGGTTGGCGCTGCTCGTCCGGCGGCTGCACGATCAGGACCGCAGCGGGTGGTGGGCACTCGTTCCGCTATCGATCGCACCGATATTCCTGCTTGAATGGCTCACCACGCCGACCGGATCTGGGTCAACCATGGCGTTTCGCCAGGGTCCGTGGGCGATCAGCAGGCATGTGGGGTGGAATGCGTGGACGATCGCTCTTGACCTGATCGCGCTCGGACTCCTCATCGTGAACTTATGTATGTTCCTTTGGTCAGGAACATCAGGTGCCAACCGCTTCGGTCCCGATCCGCGCCTCGGCACGGCGTCCGCTGGCACCAGTGAGGCGGTGCCAGCGGAAACCTGAACCTGATCGGGCGTTCTCTTTTCCACACAGAGGAGAGACGCCATGGCCGACGCCGCCGAGATCAAGCAGCATTTCTGGAAGAAACTGTCCGACAGTCCGTTCGTGATGATCGGCCTGGACGGCGACGGCCAGCATAGCGAACCGCTAACCGCGCAACTCGACAAGGATCAGGTCGACACGATCTACTTCTTCATCGGCAAGGACAATCGCTTGGCCAAGGGGGGTATGGCGATGGTGCAATTCGTCTCCAAGGGGCACGACTTCTTCGCCTGCCTGATGGGCGAGGCGCGGATCGACAACGATTTCGCGATGATCGACAAGCTCTGGAACAAGCAGGTCGAGGCCTGGTTTCCGGGCGGCAAGGACGACCCCAACCTCGCGCTGTTGCGCTTCGACATCGACGATGCCGAGATGTGGGAAACCGACATGTCGATCGCCGGCAAGGTCAAGATGCTGTTCGGTGGCAGCATCAAGGCCAGCGACGAAGGCAGCCATGCGAAGATGGGGACTACGGCCTGAGCGTTTCTCCCCTCCTGCTTGCGGGAGGGGAACCCCGTCTCAACCCCCGTGCGACGAAATCCACTCTTCCAGCACCGGCGCGATCTGGGTGCGCCATTTGCTGCCGTTGAAGATGCCGTAATGGCCCGCATCGGCGACGAGGTGCTTCTTCTCCGACGCGGGCAGATTGGTGGCGATGGTGAGCGCCGCCTTGGTCTGGCCGAGCCCTGAAATGTCGTCGCGCTTGCCCTCGATCGCCAGGATCGCGATGTCGGTGATCGCGCCCGGATCGACCTTGCGGCCGCGATGCATCATCTCGCCTTTGGGAAGCGCGTGCTGCTGGAACACGACCTCGATCGTCTGAAGATAGAATTCGGCGGTCATGTCGCAGACCGAGCGATATTCCTCGTAGAAATCCTTGGTCGCCTCGGCGCCCTCGTCGTCGCCTTGGACCAGATGTTTGAACATCTCCCAATGCGAAATCATGTGGTTGCCGAGATTCATCGTCATGAACCCGGCGAGTTGGAGGAAGCCCGGATAGACGCGGCGGCCGGCGCCCGGATAATTGAGCGGAATGGTCGCGATGACATTCTGTTCGAACCAGGCGAAGGGACGTTCGGTCGCCAGCGTATTGACCGCGGTCGGCGCCTCGCGCGTGTCGATCGGTCCGCCCATCATCGTCAGCGTTTTGGGCCGGCAGGGATTCTTGTCCGCGCTCATCACGCAAGCAGCGGCGTAGCACGGCACCGACGGCTGGCAGACCGCGAGCATGTGCGCGCCCTCGCCGATCGTCTCGAGGAATTCGATGATGTAATCGACATAGTCGTCGAGATCGAACGAACCCTCGGCCAGCGGCACTTGTCGCGCGTCTCGCCAGTCGGTGATATAGACCTCAGCGAATGGCAGCATCCGCTCGACCGTGCCACGCAACAGCGTCGCGTAATGGCCCGACATCGGCGCCACGATCAGCAGCTTGGGGCCGCCGGTCACGCCCTTGCGCACGAAACGCTTGAGCTGGCCGAACGGTTTGCGGAGGACGATCTCCTCGACGACATCGACGTCCTTGCCGTCGATCGTCGTCCGATCGAGCCCGAATTCGGGCTTGCCGCGCGGCGCGGAAGCATGCGCGAACACTTCGAGCGCGGAGCCGAGCACCGGCCCGCCGCCGAAATAGGCAAAGGGATTAGCGGGGTTGCTCAGCAGTTCGGCGCTGAAATTGGCCCAGGCACTGGCGCCTGCCAGCATGGACCGTTGCATCTCGTAAGCGTTGTAGAGCATTTGCCCCCGATACATGTGACACCGTTTCCCCGGTATGAACCCTTAGGCTCGTGTTGCACCGCACACAACGCAATAAGCGATGGATCGTTGCGGGTTCCGGTATGTCGGCAGCGAACCGCAGTATGAACACCGCCGCACTGCGGCATTACGCCCCATTGCCGCTGACGCCCGTACGTCCTAGGTGCCGGCCATGGCCGATCCCGCCCCCGACGCTCCCAGCCCCGGTCGCAGGCTGAGCAGTCTCAAAATGGTCTGGCATTATGCCAGCCGCTACAAGCTCCAGGCGCTGTTTGCGCTGCTTGCCCTGGGCTTGTCCTCGGCCGCGACCCTCTATTTCCCGATCGCGCTGCGATCGGTGATCGACGGCGGGTTCGTTCGCGGCCGCGACATGACGCACGTCAATCGCGTCTTCTATCAGCTGTTCGCGGTAGCCGGCGTGTTGGGCGCGGCAACCGCGGTGCGCTTCTATTTCGTGTCGTGGCTTGGTGAACGGACGGTGGCCGATGTGCGCATTGCCGTGCAACGCAACCTGCTTCGCCTGGCGCCGCGCTATTTCGAGGAGAACCGGCCATCGGAGATCGCGTCGCGCCTCACGTCGGACACCGCGCAGATCGAAATGGTGGTCGGGACGACCGCGTCGGTCATTTTGCGCAACGCGATCACCGGTTTCGGCGGCATCGTCCTGATGCTGGTTTGGGCGCCCAAACTGGCGGGGATGATCCTGCTCGGCATCCCGGTCGTGCTCGTTCCCATCATGCTGATCGGTCGGCGGCTGCGCGGCTATTCGCGGACCAGCCAGGATCGCGTCGCGGATATCGGGGCGACGGCCGTCGAAGTCCTGTCGGCAATGAAGGTGGTGCAAGCCTTCGGCCAGGAGCGGCGCGAAGGATCGCGCTTCGCCGCCACCGTCGAGCGCAGCTTCGCGACCGCAAAACGACGCATTCTGCTGCGCGCGCTGTTGACCGCGATGTTCATCACCCTGGTGTTCGGTGCAGTGACGCTGATGTTGTGGAGCACTGCATCGGATGTCGCGGCCGGCCGATTGTCGCCGGGGTCGCTCGGCGGGTTCGTCCTTGCCTCCATCCTCACCACCGGCGCCTTTGCCGCGCTGAGCGACGTCTATAGCGACTTGCTGCGCGCCGCGGGCGCCGCCGAACGGCTGGCCGAACTGCTCGCCGAACAACCCGAAATCGCGGCGCCCGAGCATCCTGCGATCCTGCCCGAGCCGGCACGCGGCGCCATCACCTTCGATCATGTCGTGTTCCATTACCCAACGCGGCCCGATGTCTCGGCGCTAGCCGATTTCTCGCTCGACGTGACACCCGGCGAAACAGTCGCGGTGGTCGGACCCTCAGGCGCCGGCAAGACGACTCTGTTCCAGCTCATCCAGCGCTTTTACGATCCCGCCAGCGGCGAGGTGCGGATCGATGGCGTTCCCCTGCCCCTCGCCGACCCAGCCGACATCCGTCGCCGTATCGCGATGGTGCCGCAGGAAACGGTGATCTTCGGTGCCTCGGCGCGCGACAATATGCGTTACGGCGAATGGGACGCGAGCGACGATGCGATCTGGGCGGCGGCCGAGGCGGCCAATGCCGCCGATTTCCTGCGCAAACTGCCCGACGGACTCGACACATTCCTGGGTGAAGGCGGCGCGCGGCTGTCGGGCGGCCAGCGCCAGCGCGTCGCGATCGCCCGCGCGTTGCTGCGCGACGCGCCAATCCTGCTGCTCGACGAAGCGACCAGCGCGCTCGACGCCGAAAGCGAGCAATTGGTGCAGCAGGCGCTCGAACGGCTGATGGACGGGCGCACTACCTTGGTGATCGCGCACCGTCTCGCCACGGTGCGCGCGGCCGGCCGGATCATCGTGATGGATGATGGCCGCATCGTCGAGCAAGGTACCCACGCCACGCTCAATGCGAAAGGCGGGCTTTATGCGAGGCTGGCCGCGCTGCAGTTCAGCGAGGCGGCGTGAGAATTATCCCTCTCCCCTTGGGGGAGTTCGGGGATCGGCCATGCCCCCGGCATGGCCTAAACAATCCGGGGGATTGTTTATCCCCGTACTGGTTGCGTAGACTTAGGTCGGCGCAGCCGGCCTTAGTCGAAGCTGGGTGAGGGGTAAGCGGTCGCGTAGCGACCGCGCGGAGCTGCGCTCCGCATCACCCTCTCCAACCTCCGCTAGGCAGCAAGCTGCCAAGCTACGGTATCCTTTCCCCTCCAGGGAGAGGAGTTGGAGAGAAACATGGCCCGCGAGTTCGATATCATCGTCTATGGCGCCACCGGCTTCACCGGGCGGCTGGTCGCCGAATATCTCTCCGAAACCTATCCGACCGGCGTCAAATGGGCGATGGCCGGGCGCTCGCTCAGCAAGCTCCAGGAGGTGCGCGACCTGATCGGCGCGCCCACCGGCGTCACCCTGATCGCAGCGAATTCGGACGATCCCGCCAGCCTGAAGGCGATGTGCGAGCGCGCCACAGCCGTCATCACCACGGTCGGTCCCTATCAACTTTATGGCAGCGACCTGGTCGCCGCCTGCGCCGAAACCGGGACCGCCTATCTCGATCTGTGCGGCGAACCTGCCTGGATGCGCCACATGATCGACGCGCATCACGAGACCGCCAAACGCAGCGGTGCGCGGATCGTGTTTTCGTGCGGGTTCGATTCGATCCCCTTCGACCTCGGTGTGCTGAGCTTGCAGCAATGCGCGATCGCCAAGCATGGCGGCCCGGCGCCGCGCGTGAAGTGCCGCGTGCGGGTGATGAAGGGCGGTTTTTCGGGCGGCACGGCGGCCAGCCTGAAGGCGACATTGGCCGCCGCCGCCAGGGACCCGCGCATCGTCGCGTTGCTGACCAACCCGTTCGCGCTAACCCCCGGTTTTTCGGGGCCGCACCAGCCGACCGGGCTGCTGCCCGAATATGACAAGGCTGTCGGCGCCTGGGTCGCGCCGTTCATCATGGCGCCGATCAACACCAAGAATGTCCACCGCACCAACTTCCTGCTGGGCGAGAAATACGGCGCCAATTTCGTCTATGACGAGATGATGGTCGCCGGGCTGGGCGATCTCGGCAAGGCCGCCGCCGAGGCGATCGCCAAGGTCAATCCGCTTGCCGGCGACAAGGGGCCCAAGCCGGGTGAAGGCCCCTCCAAGGAAGACCGCGACAGCGGCCATTACGACATATTGTTCATTGGCGAATTCCCCGACGACAGCCGGGTCGAATGCGTCGTCACCGGCGACAAGGATCCGGGTTACGGATCGACCAGCAAGATGATCGCCGAAGCGGCGCTCTGCCTGGTGCAGGGTGTGCAAGGCGAAGGCGGAATCTGGACGCCCGGCGCGCTGATGGGCGATGCGCTGCGCGAGCGGTTGACCGCGAAGGCGGGGCTGACGTTCCGCAGCGGCTGAGATTCATTCCGTGCTCCCGTGCAAGCAGGAGCAGATCACGTCACCCGCGATAGAACAGCACCGCCACTGCCGCGATCACCAGCGAGATGCCAACTGCCCACATCGCGCGGACGCGGGCCGCTTGTTGTTCGCGATAATGATTGGCGACCAGATCGAGCCAATAATGACCCGGCAATGTCTCGCGCACGACGCCGGCTTTCCTCAGCTTCATCAGTTCGGCGACGTCGCTCGGCCCGGGGCTGAATGCGATCGCCTGTTCGGGCGCCAGTGCGTGCGCCTGGATCATCGCGCGCGCGATCCGCGAGCGCGTGCGCAACATCGCCGGATGGATCGGCGGCGGCCCCGCCGGTCCCGGCTGCGGCACGATGCCGATCAGGTCGAGCTTGCCGCTCATCCGCCGCCCGCGAGGAAACCAAGCGCAACGCCGATCGCCACGGCGGCGCCGACCGCTAACCCCGCGCGACGGCGACGCGACCTGGTCCAATTGTCAAAGGCCGGAATGTCGAGCCAATAGGTCCCCGCCTTGCCGACATGGACGACGCCTTGCTCGATCAAGCGCTCGAGCAAGCGGCGCTCGATCCCGCGACTCGGGACATAGGAGATGGCCTTGTCGGCTGCGACCGCGTTCTGCGTCATGAAATGCGACATCAGCCTGCGCCGCGCTCGTGCCGCCGCGCCTGCCGCTGCTCCTGCCGCTGCTCCACCCATAAGCCTCACTCCCCCGGTCTTGTATCCAATATACCATCAACGTCGCCGCCCTTGATGGCGGATGTTGGGCGGACGGCCGCGGCGTTTCAAGACGCGTTCGGGTTTCTTGCCCGGCGACGCGGCGTAGCGCCCCTCAGGCAGTTCAAAACGCAGCGCGCCGGAGACCGGATTGGCCTCCGCCAGCCGCAATTGAAGGACCTGGCCGATGGCATATTCGTCGCCCGACGCCTCACCGACCAATTTCCTAGCAGCCTCATCGTAGCGGAAATATTCGCTGCCCAGGTCGCGAACCGGCAGCAAGCCGTCGCCCCCGATCCCGGCGACCGTCGCGAAAATGCCGAAATTCTGCACGCCGGTGATCCGCGTCTCGACCAATTCACCGACCTTTTCGGCCAGGAAAGCTGCGACATAGCGGTCGATCGTGTCGCGTTCGGCCTCCATCGCGCGGCGTTCGAGCCGGCTGATCGATTCGCCGATCCGCTCCATGCCCGCCGCTTCGTCGGTGGTCAGCCCCCCCGGCCCGAGCGCATAAGCCGCGACCAGCGAACGGTGGACGACCAGATCGGCATAACGGCGGATCGGCGAGGTGAAATGCGCATAGCTGCCGAGCGCGAGGCCGAAATGGCCGTGATTGCCCGGTGCGTAATAAGCCTGGGTCTGCGATCGCAGCACCTGTTCCATCACTTGCGGGCGGAAATCCTTATCGCCGATCTTGTCGAGGATATGGTTGAAGGTCGCGGGCTGGATCACCTGGCCGAGCGCGAATTTCACACCCCAGGTTTCGAGATAATCCTTGAGCGCGACCAGCTTCTCGCGCGCCGGCGGTTCGTGGACGCGGTACATGACCGGCGCCTTCTTCGCCTCGAGCGCCTTGGCCGCCGCGACGTTGGCGGCGATCATGTAATCCTCGATCAGGCGATGGGCATCGAGCCGCTCTCGCGGCGCGACCGACAGGATGCGGCCCATCTCGTCGAGCACCACCCGGCGCTCGGGCAGATCGAGATCGAGCGGCTCGCGTTTGTCGCGGGCAGTCGCCAGCGCCCGCCAGCAGGACCAGAGGGGCACCAACGCGCCCTCAACCAGCTCGTCATCCCAGCGAAAGCTGGGATCTCGTGTCGCTGTGGCTGACGCCTTCTGAGACCCCAGCTTTCGCTGGGGTGACGACCGCGCATCGATCGCCGCCTGCGCGTCCTCATACGCAATATTCGCCGCGATCCGCACGACCGCGCGAGTGAAGCGCCAAGATTTGAGCGTCCCGTCCCTGGCAATCTGCAAATGACAGGCGAGCGCCGCGCGATCCTCGCCAGTCTTGAGCGAACACACTTCCGCCGACAGGATTTCGGGCAGCATCGGCACGACACGGTCGGGGAAATAGACCGAATTGCCGCGCCGCCGCGCCTCGCGATCGAGCGCCGAGCCGGGACGAACGTAGAAGGACACGTCGGCGATCGCGACCACCGCTTTCCAGCCGTCGGGATTCTTGGGGTCATCGTCGGGCGCCGCCCAGACCGCATCGTCATGGTCGCGCGCATCGGCGGGATCGATCGCGACGATCGGCAGGTCAGTCAGGTCTTCGCGCCCCTCACCCAGCGGCTGCTTCGCGACGCGTTCGGCTTCCTCCAACGCTTCGTCGGCAAAGCGATCGGGAATGTCGTGCTCATGGATCGCGATCAGCGAGAAGCTGCGCGGCGCGAACGGGTCGCCCAATCGTTGCGTGACACGCACGGTGATGCGCGGCGGGCGCCCGGCCTTTTCGGCCAGCACCAAGTCGCCCGGTTCGGCATCGCCGGCATCGGACACCTGATATTGCCGCCGCTCGCGTTTCTCGACACCTTCGAGCCACAGTCGATCGCCTTCGCGCCGGAGTACGCCCAGCATCAGCTCCTCGCCCTTGGCGAGATGCTTCATCGGGTGCGCGATCCAGCCCTTTCCGGCCTCTTCGGTGCGGGCGAGAATACGGTCGCCGACGCCGAGCGCGGATCGCTTGCTCCGTTCGCGCACGCGCAGCCGCGGTACCGGCACGCCTTCGGCTTCCCAGCGTTCCGGGACCGCCCAGACATTGCCGCCATCGTCGACATCGGAGATGCGGAGCATGGTCACCTTGGGTAGCCCGCCCATCTTGTGAAAGGCGCGGCCGGGCGCGCTGTCGATCAGGCCTTCGTCGGCCATGTCCTTGAGCAGTGCCTTGAGTGCGATCTTCTCCTGTGCGGTCAGGCCGAAGCCGCGCGCGATTTCGCGCTTGCCCGCCGGCGTATCGGACGAGGCGATGAAATCGAGGATCTGCTGTCGCGTGGGAAGGCCGGGTTTATGCTTTGGTTTTGCCATGTCAGGGCAAGATAGGCCCAAGCGGCCTTCCCGTCACCCCGCCCGCGTCAGCGCGCGAGCAGGTCGATGATGTCGCGTACCAGCCGCGTCTGCGGATCGACGATATAGACGGAATCGTCGCGATAAACGTAGCGGTAGCGCGCATTGTATGGAACGCGGTAGCGATACGCCCGCGGTATCGCGTCGTAGCGCGTCCAGCCGTTATAGCCGGCCGGAATGCGAGCGCCGCGATCCCAATAATATTTGCGCGCCTGCCCCGGCGGCATGCAGCCATTGCCTTTCTTCGCGAGCCCAGGCGGGCATCCCCCGTGCCGGCCCTGGCCGGGATCGGCGCTCGCTGATGTGGCGAGCATGGTCGCGACCGCGACCGCGCTAGCCGCGATGAGGAATTTTCGCATATGGGATGCATCCTGCAGTTGACGTAGACGTGATGAACCGGTGAGACCGGCAACTGTTCCGCCCCCGTGCCGAAACCAGGATTGAACCCGTGACGTACGACCTCCTCATCGCCGGCGGCGGGATCAATGGCTGCGCGATCGCGCGTGAAGCGTCGCTACTCGGGCTGAAAGTCCTGCTGGTCGAGCGCGACGACCTTGCCAGCCACACGTCATCGGCCTCGACCAAGCTGATCCATGGCGGCTTGCGGTATCTCGAATATTACGACTTCCGGCTGGTCGCCGAGGCGTTGCGCGAGCGCGAATTGCTGGTCCACGCCGCGCCGCACATCATCCGCCCATTGCGCTTCGTCCTGCCGCAGGAGAATGCCGTGCGGCCGTGGTGGATGGTCCGGATCGGGCTCTACCTCTACGACATGCTCGGCGGGAAGATGAGCCTACCCCGCTCGCGCGGATTGCGCGCGTCGGACAAGGACTACATCTCGCCGCTCAAGGGCGGCAGTAGCGGGTTCGTCTACTCCGACGCGCAGGTCGACGATTCACGCCTGACCCTGCTCAACGCGGTCGACGCCCATGCCAATGGCGCCGAGATCTGCACCCGGGTCTCGCTCGACAGCGCGCGGCGCGAGGGCGACCATTGGACCGCGACCCTGTCCAATCGCCGCAAGGTCGAGGCGCGCGCGCTGGTCAATGCGGCGGGTCCCTGGGTCCATCTGATGCTCGATCGCCTGGGCCTCGACGGCAAGGCCAAGGTCCGGCTGGTCAAGGGCAGCCATATCGTGGTGCCCAAACTCTATGAGGGCGACCACGCTTATATCCTCCAGCTGCCCGACCGCCGCATCATCTTCGCCATTCCGTGGCAAGGCGGGACCGAGATCGGCACGACCGACGTTCCGGTCGATGCGCCCGAAGACGCCAAGATCACCGACGATGAGATCGCCTATCTGTGCCAGGGCGCGAACCATCATTTCGTCAAGCAGATCACGCCGGCCGACGTGACCTATAAATGGTCGGGCGTGCGTCCGCTGTACGACGATGGCGCGAGCGAGGCCAAGGCGGTGACGCGCGATTATGTGCTCGAACTCGACACTGACGGGCCGCCGCTGTTGAGCGTATTCGGCGGCAAGATCACCACCGGGCGCCATCTGGCCGAGGACGCGATGGGCAAGCTCGGCCCGGAGCTGGGGCTAAAGCGCCGTCCGGTGTCGCGCGCGCGGGTATTTCCAGGTGGCGCGATCGCCGACTTCGACCAGTTCGTCGCCCAGGTCCGCGCGACCTGGCCGTTCCTTGGCGACGATCGGTCGCAGCGAATGGCGCATGCTTATGGCACGATGCTCGGCGACATGCTCGATGGCGTGACTGACGAAGCCGGCATGGGCGCCGATCTGGGCGGCGGCCTGACCGAGATCGAGGCGCGCTGGATGCGCGACCGCGAATGGGCACGGACCGCCGAGGATGCTCTCATGCGGCGCAGCAAGCTCGGGCTGCACCTGACCACCGCCGAGCGTGATCGCGTCGACCATTGGTGGCAGGAAAACGGCGTTTAGTCAGTCATTAACCGGCCTTGTTGCATAGCCGCTCCAAGGGCAGACGGGGGCCGGACGATGGCTACGACATTTTCGCATTTTCGCCGCCGGGCGACTGACGCCAAGTACGATCTGAAACCGGTCCTTTCGGTCGCGCATGCCAGCGTGAAACGCCACCGAAAAGCCGCGCTTCACCAGCTGTCGATCTACGGCTGCCGCCTCTCAAGCCGTATCGAAGCCGAGCAGGGCGAATCGCTGACGCTCCGGTTCGATCGCAGCGCGCCGATCGCCGCCACCGTGATCTGGTGTGCCGACGGGTTGATCGGCGCGCGCTTCGACGAGCCGATCGAGCGCGAGATGATGCGTTCGCTGACGCTGCGCATCGCCTGAATCGCGCCTGTCGCGTCAGCGCCGGTGCGCGGCGAAGAACTCCCACATCAACGCGGTACCGTCGACCTTGCCGGTATTGCGAGTCACCCCCGGCCTTCCCAGACCGCGTCCCGGCCAGCCATGTTCGGCGCCCTTCATGATGTAGAAGTCGACATCCGCACCGGCGGCGCAGCCGGTCCATGTTTCGCGAACAAAATCGCTCGTCTCGCTCCGCACCGGGCCCTTGGTGCAACGGTTGGCGGCCGCCCAATAAGTCGCGGCGTAGCGCGAGGGCTTGTACGGCATGCCCTGCGACCGCCGAACGATGCCTGTCGTGCTGGTCCCGCCGGCGACGGGCACCTGCTCGTCCTTCTCGGCGTTGACGATCAGCACCGGCACCGCGGCTACAGGCCGCGGCTCGTTGCCGAACAACGCGCCGACAAAGATCGCCGCGCCGGCAATACGATCGCCCAGCTCGATCGCCACGCGCTCGGCCATCATCCCGCCGTTCGACATGCCGACGACATAGACGCGCTTCGGATCGACCGGCTGCGTGCGGTCGAGTTCGTCGATCATCGACCGGATGAAGCCGATATCGTCGATCTTCTCGCGCATCGCATAAGCGCAGCAGCCACCAGCGTTCCAGGTTTCGAGCTTGCCCAGGCGCGACGATCCCTCAGGCAACGCGAGGATGAAGCCTTCCTTCGCCGCCTTGTCGATCAGCCCGGCCGATTTGGCGACCTGCGCGCCATTGCCGCCGCCGCCATGGAGCGCGATGACCAGGGGCCGACGCCCGCTACCGGGCGGAACGAACAATTGATATGTGCGATTGCCGATCCGATGCGACACCAGCGGCCCATCGGCGGCTGGCGCGCTAGTCGGCAGCTGCAGCACGATGCCGGCGATCCCGATCAACACCAATATCCAACGCATGGTGGCCCTCCTTGCCCTCATGCGCGTTCAACGCGCGAGGGGCCGGCCACCCTTCGCGTCAGGCGACCGCGATCACCGCCAGCGTGATGCGCGACAGGCAGATCAGCTTGCCGGCATCGTCGGTGATGCGGATCGTCCAGATCTGCGTCGTGCGGCCGAGCGATTCGGCCTTGGCGACCGCGGTGACGTAACCCGACATTGCCGGACGGATATGGTTGGCATTGATCTCCATCCCGACCGTGACCTGTTTGGCCGGGTCGAGCGTCATCGCCCCGCCCATCGAGGCGACCGTCTCCGCTAGCGCGACCGAAGCGCCGCCATGCAACCGCCCGAACGGCTGATGCGTGCGATGATCGACCGGCATGCGAGCCGACACCCAATCGTCACCTGCTTCCAGGAATTCGACCCCGAGCAAGCCGGGCATCGATTTTCCGCCCATCGCCGTCATCGCTGCGAGGTCGGGTTTTTGGCCGCCGAACCAGATCATGCTGCCGGCGCTCCTGCGAAAGCAGACGCACCGCGAACGTGAGCGTCCATGTTCAGTAAGCCCGCGCAATCAGCACGCGCTCGACCGCCGGCGCGCCGGTGAAGATGCACGGACCGTCAGCCGGCGCCGAATCGCGCGGCGTATTGCGCAGGGTCAGCTTGAGCGCCTTCAATTGCTCCTCGACCTTGTCGAGATCGGCACCACTCGGCTTCGACCATTGCGCCAGCACCCAACCCGGCCTTTCGACGCCCTCCGCGAAGAACGCCTTCAGCCCGTCCATGTCGGTCACGTCGGTCGCGATATTGCCGTCCAGCCGCAGCTTCGCCTGTATGTAGAGACCGTGCTGGATCTCGGTCAGCAAGGCGGCCGCCTGCGCCACGCAGCCGTTCTTCGTCACGACAGCGCTGTCGAGCTTGCCGTCCTCGCGATAGAGCGCGTCGCGGCGGATCAGCGAGACGTTGCCCCCCGCCATGTCGCGCCCGCCAACCTCGATCACGATCGGCGCGCCTTTCTTGATCCAGCTCCAGCGCTTGGTGGTCGACTTGGTCGCCTTGAGGTCGAGCAGCACGCGCAGCGGCTCGCCGAACGCACTTTCCTTGACCAATGCCTCCCGGATGCCCTGGCAATAATCGATCAGCGCGGCATCCTCGTCATTGTCGCGCAGCATCGGCACGATCACGATCTGCCACGGCGCGACCTGCGGCGGCACGCGCAGCCCGTCGTCATCGCCATGCGTCATGATCAGGCCGCCGACCATGCGCGTCGACATGCCCCAGCTGATCGTGTTGGCCGGCTCGAACTGCCCCTCGGTGTTTTGGAAGCGGATGTTCTGCGCCTCGGCGAAATGGGTGCCAAGGAAGTGGCTGGTGCCCGCCTGGAGCGCCTTTCCGTCCTGCATCATCGCCTCGATCGACCAGGTCTCGACCGCGCCGGGGAAACGCTCATTTTCGGGCTTCTCGCCGGCGATCACCGGCATCGCGACGCATTCCTCGGCGAACGAGCGATAGAGTTCGAGCGCTTTGGCCGTCTCCGCTTTCGCCTGCTTGGCCGAGGCATAGGCCGCGTGCCCTTCTTGCCACAGGAATTCCGACGTGCGCAGGAACATGCGCGTGCGCATTTCCCAACGGACGACATTGGCCCATTGGTTGATCTGCACCGGCAAATCGCGCCATGACTGGATCCAGCGCGCGAACGCGGCGCCGATCACGGTTTCGGAGGTCGGCCGGACGATCAGCGGCTCTTCGAGCTTGGCGGCGGGATCGGGCACCAGCCCGCCCTTGCCGTCGGGAATCAGGCGGTGGTGCGTGACGACCGCCATTTCCTTGGCAAAGCCTTCGACATGCTCCGCTTCCTTTTCGAAATAGGAAAGCGGAATGAACAGCGGGAAGTAGGTGTTGTCGTAACCGAGCGCGCGGATGCGGTCGTCGATCAGGCGCTGCATGCGTTCCCAGATGCCGTAGCCCCATGGCCGCATGACCATGCACCCGCGGACCCCGCTTTCCTCGGCCATATCGGCCTCGGCGATGACGGTCTGATACCATTCCGCGAAGTTCTCGGCGCGGGTGACGGATAAAGCGTGCTTGATCATGACGGGGGCGGATAGCGGGAAAGTCTGCCCGGTCCAAGCGCCTGCTCTTGCCGAAAGGCCAGTGCGTCCCTTACGCTGTTGCGGGGCAAGGGGGGACTCTATGAGCTATAACGAGCGGTCTGACGGCTATCAGGGCGTCAAATACGGTGCCGTGGCGATGATCCTTATCGGCGGCGCCTTCGTCCTGAAGATGTGCGGTGGACTGGCTGGGATTTTTGGCGGCCTGCCACCGATGACGCCGTTGGCGGCACAGTCACAGCTGCTGAACGATCCGCAGAGTGGTCCGCTCTTCAAGACGCTACAGAAAACCTATCCGAGCGAATTCGACGGTCTGACCAATGAGCTCGCGCGGCGCGGCGCCGAATTCCAGAGCAAACAGGATATCGTCAGCGGCGGACGCGCCTATCTGCTCGCGGCGATGAAGCGGCACCTTGGCGAAATCGGAGAGGCCCCGCATGCGTCGCTGTCCGACTATCGCAAATCGGAAATCGCGGCGCTGCAGGCGTTGCAGATCGACGATGCCGCCTCGTGCGCTGCCTATTTCACCACTGGCGTCATCAACCTGCCCAAAGCCACGTCGGCGGTTAAGACGGCGATGACGGAGTTTCAGATCAAGACCTGGACGACCGCGGCAGCCGGACGGGACCAATCGGTAAAGCGCACCGTGGCCAAGCCGGGCGTAGAGGACGTCAAGGCGATCATGTCGAGAGCGGCGCAGGTTAGGTCGAATCAGGACGACGTCGATAAGCTGCTGGCAGGAACATCACTGCCCGACAAAGCCGAGTGTGGCGCAGGTCTCGCGTTGCTGCAGGGAATCGACGCATTGCCCGACGCCCGAGCAGATAATTTCACCGCTTTCATGGTCCAAACCGTCGCAGCCAAGCCCTGACCGCCGCCTTGTGCTGCGCGACGGCGCGGCGCATGGCAATGATATGGGGGCAGCGGCGCAGGAAAATAACGATCGCGTGATGCTGGGCATCGCGATGCGGCTGCTCGCGGTGTTCCTGCTGTCCAGCCTGTCCGCGCTGATCAAGGTCGCCGAGACGCGTGGCGCCAACCTCGCCGAGATCATGTTCTTCCGTCAGGGCGCCGCCGTGCCGGTAGTGCTCGCCTATATGATGGTCGCGGGCCCGGGCCCGGGCCTGGGCGCGGTGCAGTCGCGCGCGGTGCGCGGTCAGGTGATCCGCGCCACGGTCGGACTGACCGGCATGGTATTCAACTTCGGCGCGATACTGTTGCTGCCGCTGGCCGAGGCAACCACCCTGGCCTTCACCGTCCCGATCTTCGCGACAATATTGGGCGCGCTGGTGCTCAAGGAACCGACCGGCTGGCATCGCTGGGGCGCGGTGGCCGCCGGGTTCCTCGGCGTGCTGATCGTCACCCAACCGGGCAGCGGGCATTTCCCGATCGGCGGCGCACTGGTCGGGCTCACCTCGGCGGTGTTCGTCGCGCTGGTCGCGATCCAGCTCCGCCAGATCGGCAAGGTCGACGCGCCGGTCACGACGGTGTTCTGGTTCTCGTCGCTGTCGATGGTGCCGCTGACGCTGATCTATCCGTTCTACGCGCATGGCCACGACGCCACGACCTTCGCGGTATTGATCGCGATGGGCCTGGTCGGCGGGCTCGGCCAGATCGCCTTCACCGCCGCGCTCAAATACGCGCCGGTCTCCGCGGTGATGCCGATGGACTATTCGAGCCTGATCTGGGCGACACTCTATGGCTGGGTATTGTTCGGCATGCTGCCGACCCCATGGACCTGGGTCGGCGCGCCGGTGATCGTCGCCAGCGGCCTGTACATCGTCTGGCGCGAGCACCGCGTCGCACGCCACCCGCAGGTGCGCGAGGCGATCGCGGACTAGGCGCGGCTTAGGCCCGAGCCCCGCGCACCTCGTCGAGCATCTGGCGGGCACGCACGAACATCTCCAGCCGCGTGGCCGCGAACAGCCCCAGGGCCAAGGCGATCAGCACATCGGTGACCAGCATCGCGCTGATGTGAAAGCCGTTCCCCACCCCGCTCGCCAGAATGGTCTTGGCGCTCATGCGCACCGCGATCAGGACGACGATGAAGATCATCGCCGCAGGTGACGCCTTCTGGTTGAGCACATGCGTTTCGGGATCGACGTGGATCTGCATCATCTTGCCGCGCTGCCAGCCGATCGCGGCGCCGGCGAGCAAGGCCGCGGCGCTGATTGCCCAGCCGATCGCCGTCGGCGGAAACTGATAGAACATCACCCCGGCGAAGATCAGATAGATCGCCGGAACGATCCAGAGCGTCTCCAGCCGCAATCGGCGCAATTGGCTCATCCGCCGCAAGCGGAATGCCAGCAATGCTACAACGACGACTGTGGTGACGGCGTAACTGATAAGCTGTTGCTGCTGCATGACAGTCCCCGAGAAACCCCGGAGACTGTCATAGCAACCTAACTCACTCTCGCGCTAGCCCTATTCGGCCGCTTGCGCCAGCTCCGGATCCTTCCACACCAGCACCGGCTTGCGCGCCGCGAGCGTCTCGTCGAGGCGGCGGCGCGGGGCGAAATGCGGCGCCGAACGTAGCGACTCGTCACCCGCCTTGGCCCGCTCCGCCACCGAGCGCAGCGCGCCGATGAACTGATCGAGCGCCGCCTTCGATTCGGTCTCGGTCGGTTCGACCAGCATCGCGCCATGGACGACGAGCGGGAAGTACATCGTCATCGGATGATAGCCCTCGTCGATCAGCCCCTTGGCGATGTCGATCGTCGAGAACCCCTCGGGCAGGCCGTCGTCGGAGAAGATCGCCTCGTGCATGCACGGGCCGGAGGCTGCGAACGGCGCGTCGAGCGTGTCTTCCAGGCTGCGCAGGATGTAATTGGCGTTGAGCACCGAATCCTCGGCGACCTGGCGCAGGCCGTCGGCACCGTGGCTGAGGATATAGGTCAGCGCGCGGGTGAACATCCCCATCTGGCCATTGAACGCGCACATCCGTCCGAAGCTGTGCGGATGGCGGTCGCCGACGGTTTCCTCCTCGACCAGCGTGATGTGCCCGTCGGCATGGCGCTCGGTGAACGGCAAGGGCCCGTAAGGCGACAATGCCTCCGACAACACCACCGGCCCGGAGCCCGGTCCACCGCCGCCATGCGGGGTCGAGAAGGTCTTGTGCAGGTTGATATGCATCGCATCGATGCCGAGGTCGCCCGGACGCACCCGCCCGACGATCGCGTTGAAATTGGCGCCGTCGCAATAGACGAACCCGCCGGCCGCGTGAACCGCGTCCGAGATCGTCTTCATCTCGCGCTCGAACAAGCCGCAGGTATTGGGGTTGGTGATCATCACGCCAGCGACATCGGGGCCCAGCCGCGCCTTGAGCGCCTCGACATCGACGCGGCCTTCGGCGGTCGCGGGAATGTCCTCGACGGCATAGCCGGCGAACGCGGCGGTGGCCGGGTTGGTACCGTGCGCCGATTCGGGAACCAGGATGACCTTGCGGTGCCCCTCGCCCTTCGCTTCGAGCGCGGCCTTGATGCACAGGATGCCGCACAATTCGCCATGCGCGCCCGCCTTGGGAGTCATTGCGACGCCGTGCATGCCGGTGAGCTCGATCAGCCATACCGCGAGTTCGTTGATCACGCCTAGCGCGCCCTGCACGGTATCGACCGGCTGGAGCGGATGGACGTCAGCGAAACCGGGCAGCCGCGCCATCTTCTCGTTCAAGCGCGGATTGTGCTTCATCGTGCACGATCCGAGCGGAAACAGGCCGAGATCGATCGCGTAATTCTGGCGACTGAGCCGGGTATAATGCCGCACCGCTTCGGGCTCGGACAGGCCCGGCAGGCCGATCGGCGCGCTGCGCTCAAGTCCGCCCAGCCGCGAGGCGACCTTGGCCGGCTCGGCGACTTCGACACCGGTCGTCTCGGTCGAGCCGATCTCGAAGATCAGCGCCTCTTCGAGCATCAGCGCGCGGTTGCCGGTGAAGGTCCCGCTCGATCCTTGACCAGCTTCAGGCGTGGTCGGGCGCCAGCCGCTCTGGTTGATATTGCTCATGCCAGCGCCTCCTCGAGCGCGGAGGCAAGCGTCTCGACGTCCTCCGTAGTGGTGGTTTCGGTGACCGCAACGACCAGCCCGTTGGCGAGATCGGCGACGTCCGGGTAGAGCCGCCCGAGCGACACGCCGGCCAGGATGCCGTTGTCGGCCAACGCGCGAACGATCGGTCGGGCTTCCTTGGACAGCTTGAGCGTGAATTCGTTGAAGAAACCGTCATTGACCAGCTCGACCCCCGGCACCTTGGCCAGCCGCTCCGCCGCGGCGACCGCGCCGGCATGGTTGGTCACAGCGAGTGCGCGCAAACCCGCTTCGCCGAGCAAGGTCATGTGGATCGAGAAAGCCAGCGCGCAGAGCCCGCTATTGGTGCAGATGTTCGACGTCGCCTTCTCGCGGCGAATATGCTGCTCGCGGGTCGAGAGCGTCAGCACGAAACCGCGCTTGCCCTCGGCATCGACGGTCTCGCCGCAGAAGCGCCCCGGCATCTGGCGGATATATTTGTCCTTGCAGCCCATCAGGCCGACATAAGGGCCGCCGAATTGCAGTCCGACGCCGATCGACTGGCCTTCGCCCACGACGATGTCGGCATCCATCTCGCCCGGCGACTTGAGCGCGCCGAGCGCGACCGGCTCGGTCACCACCGCAATCAGCAGCGCCTTCTTGGCGTGCGCCGCATCGGCCAGCGGGCGGAGGTCGGCGATGCGGCCGAGAATGTCGGGATATTGCACTACGACGCACGACGTATCGTCGTCGATTGCCGCGATCAGGCTATCGATATCGGTGTCCGCGGACAGCGTCGGCAACGATGTTTCGAGATGATCGCCGGTATATTTGGCCATCGTCTTGGCGACCGAGACGTAATGCGGGTGGAGCCCGCCCGACAGGATCGCCTTGCCGCGCTTGGTGATGCGCCGCGCCATGCCGATCGCTTCCCAGCACGCGGTCGAGCCGTCGTACATCGAGGCATTGGCGACATCGGTCCCGAGCAGGCGCGCGACCTGCGTCTGGAACTCGAACAGCATCTGCAGCGTGCCCTGCGCGATCTCGGGCTGGTACGGCGTATAGGCGGTCAGGAACTCGCCGCGCTGGATCAGGTGATCGACCGAGGCCGGCACGTGATGGCGATACGCCCCGCAGCCGAGGAAGAACGGCGCGTCGCCCGCCGCGAGATTCTTCTTCGCCAACCTGGTCATGTGGCGTTCGACCGCCAGTTCCGAGGCATGCATCGGCAGATCGCGGATCGGCCCGTCGAGCTGGGCGATCGCAGGCACGTCGACGAACAGGTCATCGATCGTCTTGGCGCCGATCGTGGCGAGCATCGCCTCTCGATCGGGCTGGGTCAGGGGCAGGTAGCGCATTCAGTTTCCCGTCGCCCCGGCGGAGGCCGGGGCCGCTAGGTTTTGGCCGGCGCGCTCCATCACGAAGCGGCCCCGGCCTCCGCCGGGGCGACGCCTGAAATCACAGCTTCGCGACGAACGCGTCGTACTTCGCTTCGTCCATCAGGCCTTCGAGTTCGCTCGGATCGCTCAGGGTCAGCTTGAAGAACCAGCCCTCGCCATCGGCGTCCTCGTTGACCAGCCCGGGATTGTCGGCGAGCTCGGCATTGCCCTCGATGACCGTTCCGGAAACCGGCGAATAGACGTCCGACGCGGCCTTGACCGATTCGACCACCGCGGCCTCGTCGCCCTTGGTGACGGCCTTGCCCTCTTCGGGGACGTCGACGAACACGATGTCGCCGAGCTGGCCCTGGGCATAATCGGTGATACCGACGGTGCCGATATCGCCATCGACATCGACCCATTCATGATCTTCGGTGAAGTAGCGCATTATTTGCTTCCTCTGACGTAGCGGTGGGGAACGAAGGGCATCGCGGCGACGGTCGCTTCATGGACCTTGCCGCGCTGGTTGAGTTGGATGCGGGTGCCGACTTCCGCCATCGCGGCGGGCACATAGGCCATCGCGATCGGCGCGCCGAGCGTGGGGGCGAAGCCGCCCGAAGTGACCTTGCCGACTTCCGAACCGTCGGCGTCGAGCACCGCGGCGCCTTCGCGGACCGGCTGGCGCCCCTCGACCAGCAGGCCGACGCGCTTCACTACCGGCCCCTGCTCGCGTTCGAGCAGGATGCGCGCGGCGCCGGGGTAATTGGCTTCCTCGCGGCGGCGCTTGCTGGCGACCGCGAAGCCGAGCGCCGCCATCAGTGGCGTCGTCTCGGGATCGAGGTCGTGGCCGTAGAGCGGCAGATCGGCTTCGAGCCGCAGCGAATCACGCGCGCCCAGGCCGATCGGCTTCACCTCGGGTTCGCCGCAGAGCAGATCGGCGATCTTTTCCGCCGCATCGGCCGGGATCGAGATTTCGAACCCGTCCTCGCCGGTATAGCCCGAGCGGCTGATATAAGCGTCGACGCCCGCGATCTCGAACCGGCCGCCTTTCATGAACACCAGGACGTCGAGCGGATAGTCGCCGGTCGTGTGGCGCTTGAGGACGTCGAACGCCTTGGGTCCCTGCAACGCGAGCAGCGCACGGTCGTCGAGATGGTTGATGGTGATCTCGTCGGGCAGATGCTCGCGCAGATGGGCGATATCCTCGTATTTCACCGCGCCGTTGACGACCATGTAGATGCCGCCCGGCCAGCGGCTGAACATCAGATCGTCGAGGATGCCGCCATTTTCGGCGAGCAGCAGCGAATATTTCTGCTGGCCGAGCGTCACGCCCTTCACGTCGGCGGGGATCAGCTTCTCCAGCTCGTCGTCGAGATTGTCGCCCGACAGCAGCAGCTGGCCCATATGGCTGACGTCGAACAGCCCGGCCGAGTCGCGCACCCACAGATGCTCGGCCATGATGCCTTCATACTGGACCGGCATGTGATAGCCGGCGAACGGCACCATCCGCCCGCCGCGGGCGCGATGCCAGGCATCGAGCGGGAGCGTCTGCAGTTCGATCTCGGTTTCGGCTTCGTCGCTCACCCCAGGTCTCCCGATAACAGATGACGGCGCGACAACGGCCCGTGAGGACCGAATATCCGCCGCCCCCTCTGTCACGGAACCTGAGAGCTTTCACCACGCCTGACGGCGCAGCTTACCCCTTCGGTGGCACGGATGCATCGCCCCCGCACGCTTTCCAGAGCGTCGCTGTCGACAAACGCGGTCCGTTTGCCTGAGAGATTCCGGGGCGGTTGCTCCTTCGGCGGCAGGTCTCCCTGCGCTCTCCCGCGTCGTCAGCGACTAGAGCAATGCTGTGACGCGGTGCAGCAACCGAGTCAATCGCGTGTTTTTGTTCGCGCTGCCGCGCGGTAGCGGTGCCAGCCCGCTCCCCCACCCGGCCTCCCCCATAGAATATCCTGATTGGGAGGCCGGGTGGGGGAGCGGGCTGGCACCGCGATACGAATTAGCGCGTCGCGTTGTACTTCAGTTGGTCGTCGGTCAGCTGGAAACCGACCAGCGCCTCGAACGTCGCGCGCAATACGGCGTTGCGGACGTCGGGCGCGCTCAGCGGATCGACCGCGGCGGATTCCTTGCCGGCCTTGCGCTTTTCGGTGATGCGGCGCTTGACCTCATCCGGCAGCGTCGCCGCCGAGCGGTCGACGCTGGCGGTGGCCGATCCATTGACGCTTGCCCGCGTCTGGCCGGCATCGAAATGGACGACGACGCGGCCGACATGCTTGGCCACGACGGCATTGCCGCCCTGAACCACGGTGACGAAATAGGGCAGGGTCACGTCGCGCGCGCCATCGGCGCGGGCCCGTCGCGCGAGCACGGTGAAGGTGAGGTTGGTGACGACCTGAGTGCTCTCGCCATCATTGTTGCAGGTCGAGCGAACGTCGGTCATCGCCGCGACCACGTCGATCGCGGTGGCATCGCGGCTGGTCGCCGGGTCGAAGGTGGTGAGATCACCAGTCCCCGCCGGCACGCCGACCGTCGGACACGGCGTGCGCACCGCGGTAACGCCTGCACCCGATTCGGAAATGTCGAGTTCGCCACGGCTGGCACAGCCGCCGAGCACCAGCATTAGAGCGATCGGAGCGGCAAGAAAGCGGGGTGACACGAACGGCAGACCTTTTCGACACGGGAAGGGGCCGCGGCACGCGCCATGGCCCCTGACCCTCACATAAAGCAGCCGTCACCATAGGGTCGCAACCCGAGCGCGGCAACAGGCGCGCGCGCGTTTCGTCGACGACCCGCGACAGGGCGAGAAGTCGCGCCTATTTGCTGGCGATGTCGCTGGACTCGACGCGATAGGTTTCGCGGACGAACGTGCGCGCGGCGGTCTGCGTCTTGAACGCATCCTGCAGCACTTCGCTCGAGACGAGCGGATAGCCCTGCGAATTGAACCGCGTCGTCCGCACGGTCACGCGGAACACACCCTCCTCGTCTTTGGCCACAAGGAAGGGGCGAACGGGGGTTCTCGACATGACTATACTCCTGAGGGACCTCGCGGGCGCCAGATTGCGGGCCCGTGCGATCGATAAACGTCGCGTGAAAATCGCCCGGCCGGCGATGCCGATCGCGCCAAGCCCCGAAGGCGGCACGGATCGAACGCAACGGAAAACGCTATGCCGCCGGAGCGATAGGATCGCGCCGGCGGCACAAGCAGGTAACCTTCGAGCGGCGCGCAAGACTGGCCGAACAGGTCTCAGCGATCTGTCCCGCCGGAGTCACCCGCGCAGCCCGGTCAGGTCAGACCGCCTGAAGGTTCACGGCCGACGACTTGCCGCGCTGGTCGTTCTCGATGTCGTATGACACGCGCTGGTCGGCCTGGAGCGTCGTCATGCCGGCGCGTTCGACCGCGCTGATATGGACGAAGCTGTCATTGCCGCCGCCTTCCGGCGAAATGAAGCCATAGCCTTTGTCGGTATTGAAGAATTTTACTTTGCCGATCGGCATGAGATATCCCTTTCAAGGACAGTAGATTGTCCGCACGCTCGTGCACGCGGAGCTAGAAGCGAGAAAGGGAAGAGTCGGCTCGGAAGCGTCGGATTCCGTCGCCTGCGACGATAGCCCTCGCTATATGGGCGTCCTGGGCGAAAAAAGCAATGATGGGTTTGCCGTGCGACCATGTCGCCAACGGGTCGCGCCTCAAACCGCCTTTGCCTCAGCCGAGCAATCGCGTAGAGCGCCGGCCATGGCTTCCGCCCCGAAAAAAGCTCTCGAGCTGCTGATCGCGGCGCCGCGCGGTTTCTGCGCGGGCGTCGATCGCGCGATCCGCATCGTCGAACTGGCGATCGAGAAATACGGCGCGCCCGTCTATGTCCGGCACGAGATCGTCCACAACAAGTTCGTCGTCGACACCCTGCGGGCCAAGGGCGCGATCTTCGTCGAGGAGCTCGACGAAGTGCCTGATGGCGTCCCCGTGGTGTTCAGCGCGCATGGCGTGCCCAAGGCGGTGCCGGCCAAGGCGGCCGAGCGCGGCCTGTCCTATCTCGATGCGACCTGCCCTTTGGTCAGCAAGGTGCACCGCCAGGCCGAACGGCTGGTCGCCTCAGGCCGGCACATCGTGTTCATTGGTCATGCCGGCCATCCCGAAGTGATCGGCACGTTCGGCCAGGTGCCCGCAGGATCGATGACGTTGATCGAGACGGTCGCCGATGTGGCGACGTTCGAGCCGCACGATCCCGCGACGCTGTCGTTCCTGACCCAGACGACCCTGTCGGTCGATGACACTGCCGAAGTGGTCGCCGCGCTCCAGGCCAAATTCCCCGCTATCCTGGCGCCACGCGGCGAGGATATCTGTTACGCGACCTCCAACCGCCAGGCCGCGATCAAGGCGATCGCCAATGCGTGCGATGCGGTGTTGGTGCTCGGCGCGCCCAATTCGTCCAACTCGCTGCGGTTGGTCGAGGTGGCGGAGCGCCAGGGAATCCCGGCTCGGCTGATCCAGCGCGCGGGCGACCTCGACTGGGCATTTCTCGACGGCATCGGCACGTTGGGCATCACCGCCGGCGCGTCGGCGCCCGAGCAGTTGGTGCGCGAACTGATCGATCGGCTCGCCGAACGCTTCGATGTCACCGAGCGCGAAGTCGAGACGATGCAGGAGACGATCTCGTTCAAGCTCCCGCGCGGGCTAGAGGCGGCGGCGTGATCGCCATCGTCACCCCAGCGCGAGCTGGGGTCTCCGGCAGTATTTCCTTCGGCGAGATGCCAGCTTTCGCTGGCATGACGGCGTAGGATGGCGGTCTACACGCATGTTTCGGCCGAGGCGCTGGAGGAACTCCTCCTGCGCTACGATGTCGGCGAGCTCGTCTCGGCGAAAGGCATTGCCGAGGGCGTCGAGAATTCCAACTATCTGGTCGACACGACCAACGGCCGCTTCATCCTGACGCTCTACGAAAAGCGCGTCGAGGCCGACGATCTGCCCTATTTCATGGCATTGCTCGATCATCTCGCCGATCGCGGCAACCCGGTGCCGCCGGCGATCAAGGACCGCCGTGGCGAAGCGCTGCAAACGCTCGAAGGGCGTCCGGCGTGTCTGATCAGGTTTCTGCCGGGAGTTTCAGTCAGCCATCCGACCGCGGCGCAGGCCGAGGCAGCGGGCGCGGCAATGGGACGGATGCATGCCAGCCTGACCGACTTTGCCCAGGTCCGCGACAATTCGATGGGCGTTCGCACCTGGCAGCCTTTGTTCGATCGCTGCGGCCGATCACTCGACGACATGGCGGCCAATCTCCATGCCGAGGCCGGCGCCATGGTCGATCGCGTCGTGAGCAGCTGGCAAGGCGATCGTTTTCCGCAAGGCACGATCCACGCCGATTTGTTCCCCGATAACGTCCTGATGCGCGGCAGCGACGTCACGGGACTGATCGACTTCTATTTCGCGTGCAGCGACGCGCGCATCTATGATCTCGCGGTCATGCACACCGCCTGGTCGTTCGACGCCAGCGGGATGACCCATCATCCGGCGATCGGCGAGGCGCTGATCCGCGGCTATCACCGCACGCTGCCGCTGAGCGACGAGGAACGTGCGGCGCTGCCCGACTTTGCCGCCGGGGCCTGCATCCGCTTCTTCCTCAGCCGGGCGTGGGACTGGCTCAACACGCCGGCCGACGCGATGGTGACGCGCAAGGATCCGCTCGCTTACTGGCGCCGGCTCAAGGTCTACGATCCCGGTTTCGTGCGCGATTTCAAGTCGCTGGCATGACCGAATTAAGCCATGTCGAAATCGCCACCGATGGCGCGTGCAAAGGCAATCCCGGGCCGGGCGGCTGGGGCGTGCTGATCCGCATGGGTACCCGTGAAAAGGAATTGTCGGGCGGCGAGAAGCTGACCACCAACAATCGCATGGAGCTGATGGCGGCGATCGAGGGGCTCAACGCGCTCAAACGCCCGTGCCGCGTGACGCTGTCGACCGACAGCCGCTACGTGATGGACGGGCTGACCAAATGGATCCACGGCTGGCGCAAGAACGGCTGGAAGACCTCCGACAAGAAACCGGTCAAGAACGCCGATCTATGGCAGGCGCTGATCGACGCCGCCGCTCCTCACCGCGTTGAATGGATGTGGGTGAAGGGTCATGCCGGACACCCCGACAATGAACGCGCCGATAAGCTGGCCAGCGACGCCGCTTACGCCGCCGCCAAAGCTTAGTACCGGTTCAGTGTGGCTGAACCGGTACCCGAAAATCAGCTATTGTCCACGACCTCGGCGTCCGGTCCGTTCTTCTTGATCGAGTCGATAGCGTTCTTGGCGTCAGCCTTGTTCGCATACCCTTCAGTCGAGAACATGATCTCGCTGTTGTACTTGAATCGCACGCGGAATTCGTCGGCCTTGTCTTTGTAGATCTCGAACGTGTGAGCCATCGCGACTTCCTCCTTTGATTGATCCAGATTAGTCGGAGGCGACGCGCCGCGCTAGCGGAACCGCGCGGGGGTGTAACGATCCCGGTCTATTTCCGCGACGAGCGGATCGGGCGTGGTGCCGAGCAGCAAAGATGCCGCGACGAGGGATGCCGCCGGCGCGGTCTGGATGCCGAAGCCGCCCTGCCCTGCGCACCAGAAAAAGCCGGGCACGTGATTGTCGAACCCATAGACCGGCAAACGATCGGGCGCGAAGCTGCGCAAGCCCGCCCAGCTGCGCTCGACCCGCTCGATCCTCCAATCGACCACCTGTTCCAGCCGGTCGATCGCGATCGCAATGTCGATTTCCTCGGGCTGAACGTCGCCGGGCTCGCTCGGCACCTCATCATGCGGACTCAACCATAGCCGCCCGCCCGATTCCGGCTTGAAATAGAAGTCCCCGCCGATGTGCGCGACGTGCGGCGTATCGTCCGGCACCGGCGGATCGACGCGGAGCTGCACGAGCGCGCGTCGCAGCGGCTGGATCCCGATCGGCGCGACTCCGGCGATCGCCGCGACACGATCGACCCAGGCCCCGGCGGCATTGACCAGAATCCTGGCGGCGAACGGGCCGGCCTTCGTCTCGAGCTGCCACACATCGCTGCGCCGCGACGCCCCGGTCAGTCCGGCGTCGAGCACCAATTCAGCCCCAGCCTTCTTCGCGCGCGACAGCGCGGCGGCGTGGAGCCCGGCGACGTCGATATAGGCACAGCTCGGCTCCCACACCGCGAGAGCCCATTCGGGGCGCAGGCCAGGAATGCGGTCACGCGGGTCGACCAATGTCAGATCGACGCCGGTATCGGCGAATTCGGCCAGCATCGCTTCGATCTGATCGCGTTCCTCTTCGCGGCCGATGTGCAGCCCCCCCAATGGCTGGAGAAAGCCGCCGGCGTCGAGCACCGCGCGTGACGCGGCGGTCAACGGCTGAATCGCCGGTCCGCCATAAGTCTCTTCCCAAAAGGCCGCGGATCGTCCGGTCGCGTGATAGCCCGCGACGTCCTCGGCCTCGAGGATCAGGACGCTGGCATGGGGCGCGACCTCGGCCGCGAGCGCGGCGCCGGCGATCCCGGCACCGATGATGGCGATGTCCCAAATCTTATCACCGCTCATTGCTGCGCTCGTGCCGAAAGGAAGATGTCGATTTCCCCCAAGGCGCGATCGCGGACCGGGTCAACCTCGCGCAGGATTTCGTGTGCGCTTTCGTTGCCGAAGCGGACGAGGCGGGCATCGGGCAGCAGTCCCGCGACCTTGATCGCGTCGGCCGCGCGGACCAATTTGTCGGCTTCGGCCACCAGCACGAGCATTGGCGTCCTGACCAGCTTCACACGCCGGCTGGCGCGCAGCCGCCGAGTCGATTCGAACGCGCGCACGACCCAGCGCCAACTCGGCGGGCCCAATTTGATCTCTGGCTTCTGGTCCCACCACCACGGTTCGTCCGAATATCGGTCGGGATCGTGGGTGAGCAGCGACAGCCGCGAATCGCTGGTGCCCGGCTTCTCGTTCGACTTCCAGGCGCGGCGCTGGGGATTGCCGAGCTTCATGGCGATCTCGGCGATCCGCTCGCCGAACCCGGCGCTGATCGGCGCATGCAGTCCCATCATCGGCGCGATCAGTACCGCCGCATCGGGCTCGGCCAGCACCTTGGCCAGCGCACGGCAGACCAGATGTCCGCCCATCGAATGTCCCATGGCGACATGCGGCCCCGGCGTCGCGGCCGCCCACTCCTTCCAGAACGCGCCATAATCAGCGAGATAGGTCCCGAACCGGTCGATATCGCCGACATGGGGATCGTCGGTCAGCCGACCCGATCCGCCCTGCCCGCGCCAGTCGAACGACGTGATCGTCCAGCCCTGGTCATGCCAGTGACGGAAGGTCTCGAGATACTTCTCGAAGATGTCGCCGCGGCCGCCCTGGAACAGGATCGATCCGCGCGGCGCGGCCACCGCGGAGGGCCAGTCGAAGCGGCGCAATTGCCAGCCGTCGGGGGCAGTCCAGAACGAGATCGAGCTGCCGTCGGGATAGGTTCGGCGCGCTGTTTCGGAAGATACCATCCATGCTGGTTACTTTTTAGAAAGCCATGCCGTCTAGGTCTGTGATCCGATGGGCTGGGGAATTCTGTCTTACGTGCTCGGGGGAGCACTCGTTCTCATCCTGCTTTCGGCGGGCATCGAGGATGCTCGTACCCGAGAGATCGCCAATTGGAAGAATGCCGCGATCGCGCTGATGGCGCCTGCCTGGTGGTGGATGCAAGGCTATGGCTGGGCCGATGTGGCGTGGCAAATCGGCATCGCGATCGGCGTGTTCGCGCTGTTCGTCGGCGCCTTCCATTTCGGTTGGATGGGCGGCGGCGACGTCAAGATGATCGGCGCGCTCGCGCTATGGCTTCCCGGCCCAACTCTCTTCTTCATGCTGATGGTCATGTCGATCATCGGCGGCGTGCTGACGCTGATCATGATGTTCGACCATTGGCGCCGCAAAGCGCCGGGTGCGGTCGAGACGCCGTACGGCGTCGCGATCGCCATGGCATCGATGCTCGCGCTCGGTGAACCGATATTTAACCACTTTGCGTAGATTAACGGCGATCAAGTCGGGGTCATCGCCACAACGGGGCACGAAGCGTCATGGATAGTCGGAAGATCATTTTGCTGGTTGGCGCGCTTTTCGTCGCAGCCATCACCGCGTTCATGGCGCGCAGCCTGATCGTCGGATCGAGCGCCCCTATGGCCTCGGCCCAGGCGCCGATGGCGCCGGTCCAGACAGGCACCGAAGTGCTCGTCGCGACCAAGGCGCTGCCGATCGGCACGATCCTGGATGCGACCAGCTTCAAGTACCAGCCCTGGCCGAAAGAGCTGGTCGAGAACGCCTATTATATCCGCAAAGACGGATTCGACCCCAAGAGCCTGCAAGGCACGGTCGTGCGCTCGGTGATCACCGCCGGGCAACCGCTGACCCAGGGGTCGCTGGTTAAGCCTGGCGACCGTGGCTTCCTCGCCGCGGCGCTGACGCCGGGCATGCGCGCGGTCACCTTTCCGGTCCGCAACGAGAATTCAGTCGCGGGCTTCGTCTTTCCGGGCGACCGTGTCGACCTGACCCTGTCTCAGACCGTTGCCGGCGGCGGCGATGGCCCGCCGCTGAAGGTGGCGGAGACGATCATGAAGAACCTGCGCGTGCTGGCGACCGACCAGCGCACCACCAGCGATGTCGACGACCAGGGCAAGACCGTGGTCCGCAACATCTCGATGGTGACGATCGAGGCGACGCCCGCAATCGCCGAGAAGATTTCGGTGGCGCGCTCCTTGGGCGACCTTTCGCTCGTGCTGCGTCCGCTCGCCGACTCGGCGTCCGAACTCGATCAGGCGATCGCCGATGGATCCGTGAAGGTGCCTGACGGCAAGGATCCGAAAGCCGAAAAGGCGATGCTCGCAACTGCCGACGTGCAGCCGAGCGCGGGCAAGACCAGCTTCGCCACCGGTGCCGACGTCTCGCGCTTCCAGCGCCGCACCGTGCCGGGCAAGGCCGGAGATGCGACGGCAGGCGGAACTGCAGGTGCTATTCCGGGCGGCGCCCCGGCCATTACCGGCCCCATGGTGCGTGTCGTCCGTGGGAACAACGTGACCGAAGTACCAATCGGTCGTGGGGGGAAGAACTGATGCAAGCGACAATCGTTTTGAACCGGATCGTTGCGGCTACCGTCGCGACGGCGCTGGTAGCGAGCATGCCGGTCGAGGCCGCCGGCGGTGGTCGGCAGACCACTCGCCGGGCGCCGGCCAAGCCCGTTCGTGTCGGCGCCTTGCCACAGGGCACGCAACGCCCGACGACCGAAGTGATGCTTTCGGTGGGCCAGGGTGAGGTCATCACCCTGCCCGCCGACGCCGCCGATGTCTGGGTCGCGAATCCGAATGTCGCCGATGTCGACGTGAGCAACCCACGCCAGATCCGCCTGTTCGGCAAGGATTACGGGGAGACCACGGTGTTCGTCACCGCCGCCAGTGGCCGGGTGATCTATTCGACCAATGTTCGCGTCGCCCAGAACCTGACGTCGATCGATCGCATGATGAAAGCGGCCATGCCAGACGCCGACATCAGGGTGATGACCGTAGGTCAGATCGCCGTGTTGACGGGTACCGTGGCGGCGCCGGCCGATGTCGTCCAGGCGCAGCAGATCGTCGCCGCCTTGCTCAACCCCGGCATCGACATCTCCAATCCGGCGACGCCGTTGAAGATCGCGGTGATCAACCGCCTCCGCACCGCGACGCCGTTGCAGGTCAATTTGCAGGTCAAGATCGCCGAGGTCAGCAAGGCATTCGCCAAGGACATCGGCAACAACATGTTGACCAAGGACAATACCGGCGGGTTCAACTTCGGCGTCGCCACAGGACGGTCGCCCGGATCGCTCACGCCAACACAGCTTTCCACCTATCCCACGGCCCACGTTCCGCTGCCCGGTGGCGGCTATATCGATGGCCCGTACAACCCTGCGACGGGCCAGTTCATCAATCCGAGCAGCACCTCGGTCGCGACGATCACCAAGGGTGCCGGAAATACTACCCTGGGCCTCGCCGGGCGCCTGTTCGGCCTCGACATCCTGTCGGCGCTCGACCTCGGCGAGACCGACGGCCAGGTGACGACGCTCGCCAATCCGAACCTGACCGCGCTGTCGGGTGAGACCGGCTCGTTCCTCGCCGGCGGCGAAATCCCGATCCCGGTCAGCCAGGGGCTGGGCGCGGTGTCGGTCGAATTCAAGCAATATGGTGTCAGCCTGTCCTACACCCCGACTGTGCTCGCGGACGGCCGCATCTCGATGCGCGTCCGCCCCGAAGTGTCGGAATTGTCCGCGGCCGGCGCCGTGACCCTCAATGGCGTCACGATCCCGGCGCTGACGACGCGACGCGCGGAAACGACGGTCGAGCTCGGCTCGGGCCAGTCCATGGTGATCGGCGGACTGCTGCAGAACAGCACCAACAACCAGATCGACAAGGCCCCGGGCATCGGCGACGTGCCGGTGCTCGGCGCGCTCTTCCGGTCGACCAGCTGGAAGCGCAACGAGAGCGAGCTGATG
This sequence comes from Sphingomonas sp. P4_G3, assembly GCF_056401105.1. Taxonomy (NCBI): domain Bacteria; kingdom Pseudomonadati; phylum Pseudomonadota; class Alphaproteobacteria; order Sphingomonadales; family Sphingomonadaceae; genus Sphingomonas; species Sphingomonas sp. P4_G3. The sequence continues at coordinate 76,684 of NZ_JBFUJZ010000009.1, read as the reverse complement.
ATCGTCATCACGCCGTATCTGGTGAAGCCGGTCAACGCGAACGAGATCGTCCTGCCGACCGACGGCTACAAGGCGCCGACCGATCTCGGCCGCGTCTTCCTTGGCCGCTTGGGCGAAGGCACCAACGGCGGCGATCGTCCCAAGCCGACGATGGCCGTACCGATGGTTGCGGGCCCCGCGATCGGCGCCAACGCGCCCGTGCCCGCGGCGCCGACGACGCCACAGCCGAGCTCCGACCCGGCGACCGCCGACAAGAAGGCGCTCCTGCCCAAGAAGTCGAAAAAGGGCGATCAGCCCGCCACTCCCGGCTTCAGCCTGTAACGCGCGAGGAACAGTCAGACATGCGTACGATCCTCATCGCCTCCCTCGCCGTTCCCGCTTTGATGCTGGGCGGCTGCGGCACGCTCAATCGCGGCGTCGACTCGATCAAACAGCCGGTCGTCAGCCGCACCGATTATGTGTTCGACGCGCAATCGACCACGGCCGGCCTGGCGCCGGGCGAGACCGAGCGGGTCGCCGGCTGGCTCGCCTCGATGCGGTTGCATTATGGCGACCGGATTTCGGTCGACGATCCCAATCCTTACGACTCGCGCGCTCGCGCGCAAATCGCGGCGATCGTCTCCAGCTATGGCATGCGTCTTGCCGACCGGGCGCCGATCACCAATGCGCCGCTAGCGGCCGGCATGGTCCGCGTCGTCGTCAGCCGATCCACCGCCACGGTCCCGGGCTGCCCCGATTTCACGCGCAGCGGATCGAGCGAATTCGAAGGCAGCTCGACCTCAAATTTCGGCTGCGCGAGCAACGCCAGCCTGGCCGCGATGGTCGCCGATCCGCTCGATCTGGTCCGAGGCCAGGCGGGTGACGGCACAGCCGACCCGATCACCGCGGGTCGGGCCATCGGCACGTATCGCAAAGCCGCTCCGACCGGGGCCGGCGGCACCACAGTCAAATCCGAATCGACGGGAGGTAAATAAGATGAACGCGCCGTGGAAACCCGCTGGCGTCGCGCATCGCGAGCCATTCGTCGCCTATGTCTGCGACGAGACGACCGCCGAAGCGCTGCGTCCGATCGTCAGCGAGATGGGCTGGTCGGCCGAGAAAGTGAACAAGGGCGGGTTGCGTAACGCGGTCCAGTCATTGTCGGTCTCGGCGAGTCCGCAGGTGCTGTTCGTCGACCTCAGCGAATCGGGCGATCCGCTTAACGACATCAATGCGCTGGCGGAAGTCTGCGAACCCGGCACCGTCGTCATCGCGGCGGGCCAGGTCAACGACGTCCGCCTGTATCGCGACCTGACCGCGAGCGGGATCCAGGATTATCTGCTCAAACCGCTCAATGCCGACATGTTGCGTGAGACTTTCGGCAGCGCGCAGGCCGTGTTGAACGCGCCGCGGCTGAATGAGGTCTCGCCGGATCGTCCGCATTCCGCGACGGCGGTGATCGGTACGCGCGGCGGCACCGGTGCCTCGACCATCGCGACCTCGGTCGCGTGGCTGATGAGCGAGAAGGGCGGCCGCACCACGGCGTTGCTCGATCTCGACGTGCATTTCGGCACCGGCGCGCTGGCGCTCGACCTCGAGCCGGGCCGAGGCCTGACCGATGCGATCGAGAATCCCAGCCGCATCGACGGACTGTTCATCGAACGCGCGATGGTCAAGGCCAGCGAGCGTCTCGCCGTGCTGTCGGCCGAAGCGCCGATCAACTCGCCGATGATGACCGACGGCTCCGCTTTCTACCAATTGCAGGAAGAGATGCGCGCCGCGTTCGAATGCACGGTGGTCGACCTGCCGCGCGCGCAGCTGATCCAGCACCCACATCTGATCAGCGACATCCAGACGACGGTGGTCGTCACCGAGCTGACGCTGGCCGCGGCGCGCGACACGATCCGCATCTTGTCATGGTTGAAGTCGAACGCGCCCGGAAGCCAGGTCCTGGTGGTCGCCAATAAGGTGCCCGCCGGTGGGCAGCTGGAGATCAATCGCAAGGATTTCGAGGGCTCGATCGAGCGCCGCATCGATTTCGTCATCCCTTATGACCAGAAACTGGCGGCACAGGCAGCCAAGCTGGGCAAGACGCTGGCCGAGGCCGGCAAGGGATCGAAGACGGTTGCGCCGATCGGCGAACTCGCCAGCCGCCTGTTGGCGGCGGGCGATTCGGCCGAGGCCGCGGGCGCCGCTGCGGGCAAAAAAGGCGCGGGGAAATCGGCGGGTCAGTCTCTGATGGGCAAGTTCGCCGATCTCAAGTCGCTGATGCCGAGCAAGAAAGCCGCGAAGTCGAGTTGACCATGGCCGGTCCATCCGGGCCGGCACCAACAAGTGGAGCGTTTGAGCGATGCCATTGGTGCCGCTGATCACGGTGATTGCAGGGGCGGCGACCATGCTGTTGCTGCTGGCGTTCGCCTTTGCCGGCCCGTCGGTGGCAAAGGCGCAGACTCGCCGGCTGGGCGCGCTCCGCGAACGCCATAGCGGCGCCGCCAGCGACGTGGCGATGGCTGCGCAAATGCGCCGCATCACCGGTAAGCGCGACAGTAACATGGACACCGCGATGATGCGGTTCCTGCCGCGTCCGGCCGTACTCAAGAAGCGCCTCGCCATGACCGGCAAGAACTGGACCGTCGGTCAATACGGCATGGCGACGTTCGGCATCATGCTGATCGTCGCATCGCTGATGATGATACGCGGCGCGCCAATCGCGATCTCCGTCTTGATCGCGGTCATCTTGGGTGGTGGGCTGCCGCATTTCGTGGTCGGCTATTTCATCAAGCGCCGGGTCAACAAGTTCACCTCCAAATTCCCCGACGCGATCGAATTGCTCGTGCGCGGGCTGCGCTCGGGCCTGCCGATCAGCGAAACCATGGGCGTGGTTGGTGCCGAAGTGCCCGGCCCGGTCGGCGAGGAATTCCGTGCGGTATCCGACAAGATGAAGATCGGTCGCACGATGGACGCAGCGCTACAGGAAACCGCTGACCGTCTTGGCACGCCCGAATTCCAGTTCTTCGTCATCTCGATCGCGATCCAGCGCGAGACCGGCGGCAACCTCGCCGAAACGCTCGCCAATCTCGCCACGGTGCTTCGTCAGCGTGGCCAGATGAAGCTGAAGATCAAGGCGATGTCGTCGGAATCGAAGGCATCGGCCTATATCGTCGGCTCACTGCCGTTCATCGTGTTCGGCCTGATCCTGTGGATCAGCCCGGCCTATATGGGCAATTTCTTCGTCGATCAGCGCCTGATCGTCGCCGGTATCGGCGGCTTCATCTGGATGTCGCTGGGTGGCTTGATCATGGCCAAAATGGTCAATTTCGAGATCTGAGGCCATGGAACCGCACCACACAACCCTGCTCGGCGTCGACGTCCTTTGGGTAGGCACCATGCTTGCCGGGGTCGCTGCGTTCGCTGTCATGCTGGCCATCTACGCCGCGACCACCGTGCGCGATCCGATGGCGCGTCGCGTTAAGGCGCTCAATGATCGCCGCGAACAATTGAAGGCCGGCATCACAGCTTCGACCAGCAAGCGCCGCGCGAAATTGGTCCAGAAGAACGAGACCACCGACCGCATCCGCTCGATCCTGCAGAGTCTGAAAGTTCTGCAGGATAGCCAGCTCAAGGTCGCGCAGACCAAGCTGCTCCAGGCCGGCATCCGCAAGAAGGAATATGCGGTCGCGGTCATCTTCGGCCGGCTGATCCTGCCGATCCTGTTCGGCCTGCCGATGCTGTATTTCGTGTACGGCACCGACGCGTTCGCGACCTGGTCGCCGCTCAAGCAATATGGTCTGGTCGCCGGTGCCTTCATCCTGGGCTACAAGGGCCCAGACATCTACCTCAAGAACAAGATCCAGAAGCGCTCGTCAGCGATCCGCAAGGGCCTGCCCGACGCGCTCGATCTGCTGGTGATCTGCGCCGAGGCCGGCCTGACCGTCGACGTTGCGTTCCACCGCGTGTCGAAGGAATTGGGCCGGGCCTATCCCGAGCTGGGCGACGAATTCGCACTGACCGCGATCGAGCTCGGCTTCCTCTCCGACCGCCGCCAGGCATTCGAAAATCTGGCGACGCGCGTCGACCTCGACGCGGTCAAGGGCGTGGTCACGACCATGATCCAGACCGAGAAATACGGCACCCCGCTGGCCTCCGCGTTGCGCGTGCTGTCGGCAGAATTCCGCAACGAGCGCATGATGCGCGCCGAGGAAAAGGCCGCGCGCCTGCCCGCAATCATGACCGTGCCGCTGATCCTGTTCATCCTGCCGACCCTGTTCATCGTCATTCTCGGCCCGGCGGCGTGCAGCATCAACGACGCCTTCCTGCACGGCGGCCACTGATCCGATCGATCCCCCTCCCCGGTTGCGGGAGGGGGATTGCTTGCACCCGAGGGCAACCGCGCGCAGCATGACGCGTTCACATCCCAACAGGGAGAGACGCGATGATGTTCACCGACCCCAATCAGATCGCCATAATCGTGCTGGTCCTGATCGTCGGACTGGTCCTCGGGCTGATCCTGGCGCCCAAGGGCACCAAATGGCGCACGCGCTATGAAGCGGAGCGCGACGCGCATGCCGCCTATCGCCAGGATGCCGATGCCAAGACGCGCGATCGCGACGCGCTGACGACCAATCGTGACGCCTATGTCCGCGATCTGGAGAAGGCGAAGATCGATTTGGCCGCCGCCAATGAGAAGCTGGCGGCCGAGAATGCGGAGTTACGGGCAAGGACGGCGTGAGCACTTAGTTCCCTCTCCCCTTGTGGGCGCATCAGGTCGGCCATGCCCCCGGCATGACCTAAACAGCGCGGGGCGCTGTTTACCTGATGCGGGAGGGAGCCGACGTAGTCGGCGGAAGGGTGAGGGGGAGTCACGAGCCACGTCGCCTGTGAGTCCCCCTCACCCTTCCCACGCCTTCGGCGCGGGCCCCTTCCCTCTCCCACAAGGGGAGAGGGAGATTTGACCACCCCCTAACTCAACGCCTTACAACTCGATTTCTTGCGCGCGGCGTCGATCGCGCCAAACTGCGTCCGATCGGGGGCCAGAATACGAAGCAACGCAATCCCGGTCGTGCCGGTGACGCGGACCGCGGTCATGCCGTCAGGCACCGGCTGACCGGCTTGGGCGATCGCGATCCGGATCGGCTGGTTGCCGGCATCGATATTGTTGCGGACATAAGCGACGTCGGTGCGCGAATCGAACACCGACAGCGACCAATAAGGCGCGGGCACCGGCTCGACATCGACCAATACGGGCCCCTTCGACAGATCGAACGGACAGGACGAATAGGCCAGATCGGGGCTCGGCCGGACGATCGCGCGCGCCTTGTCGGTGGCGAGCGGGGCGGCGAACATCGCGTTATACCCCGCCCCCTTCGCGATCCGGTGGGTGGCGAGGCTCATCAGCACGCGTGGGAATTGCGCCAGCGCGACATGATAGCCGACGAACGCCAGCGCCAAGCCGAGCAGTAGCGGGAACAGCCAACGACGCATCAGCAGCCCTCCTTGACGATCGCTGGGAGCCGGTCGCGCGTCAGCGTGCCGAGCCCGCCATCATCGGGAAGATAGACGCGCAAGGTCAGTTCGAACCGGTCGATGCGGCCGGTCGGCAGCCATAGGCCGGCCTGCTCGGCCGGCGCGACGATCACGTCCCATGCCGCGGGATTGGGCACCGCCGCGCTGGCGATGGAGAAGCGGTTGGCCTGGTTGGCGACGAGATAGCCGGGATGGTCGTAGAGCGTCAGGCTCCACCATTTGGCTGGAATGGCTCCGCCCGACACGCGATAGCGGCAGCGGCCATCGAGCGGATCGCCGGCGCTGTCGACCGCGGCGTTGTAATAACGCGCTTCATGCGCCGGAAGCGCGAGCAACCCGCGCAACGACACCACCGCGCGGGTGAACGCGCCGGCGCGCGCAGTGCCGAAATCGCTGCCGGTGGTCCAGGGGCCGATCGCGCGGCTGGCGCCGAACACGCCAGTGCGGACATGCTGGATGGCGGCGCCCGCCCCGAGCGCTAGGCCGAGCGCCGCACACACTGCATATCGGATCCAGGGCTTCATACCCCCTCCCCTGTCAGTTCGGGCAGCGGTGGTAGCGCTTGCCTTCCATCATCATCGCGTCGTCGCCGATGCGGTCGACCTTGAGGATCTGATCGAACGGCTTGTCGTCCGCGCTGTAATTGCCGGTGACCTTGACCGTCTTGCCGTCGAGCGACCAGTGACCCATGCCACGCTTGCCATAGAACCCCCCGCCCGGACCGAAATTGACCGCGCGGCGTGCCGTGCAATCACCATTCTCCGCCCCCCAACGCCCCGATAGCCAGGCGCGATTGATGCCGCCCGGGATCGGTTTCGGGGTCGGTTTCGGCGTTGGCTTGGCCGTCGGCGTGGCCTTGGGGGTGGGAGGCACCTTGGGCGTCGGGCTCGCTTTGGGCGCCGGCGACGATGACGGTTTGGGCGACGGTGATGGTGTCGGAGTGGGCGACGGACTTGCCACTGGGGTGGGCGTCGGGCTGGGCGCCAGATCGGTCACCGCCGGGCTTTGCGTCGGAGCATAGCGATTGGGATCGATCACGTCGTCGCGGAACATCCAATTGTCGCCATAGCGGACGAAGCGGCCGGTGCGCGTCGCCGACTTGTCGCACTTGCCGGTGAACGGGCTGCACGTCGTCGCGCGATAATCGCAGACATAGCCCGGGCGGTCGGGCGCGGTCTTGCACGCGATGCGCTCGGTCGACTGCACCTTGGCACCGGACCGCCCAAGCGCGTCGGCGATATCCTTTTCGGACGGGCCGTCATTGCCGCCCAAGCTGCCGCATGCGGCCAGCGGCGCCACCATCGCGAAAACCAGCCAGCGCTTCATGCCCAGATCCATCGCCGTTGAGTGCGGTCGCCGCGCGGGCGAAGTCAAGCCCGTCTCAACCCGCTTTGCCGCCCAGCGCAGCTTGCGCGGCAGCCAACCGGGCGATCGGCACGCGATACGGCGAGGCAGAGACGTAATCGAGCCCGACGTCCTCGCAGAACGCGATCGACGCCGGATCGCCACCATGTTCGCCGCAAATGCCGAGCTTGATGTCGGGCCGCGTCGCGCGACCGCGCTCGGCGGCGATGCGGATCAGCTCGCCGACGCCCTCGACGTCGAGGCTGACGAACGGGTCCTTGGGATAGATGCCCTTGTCGACATAGATGCCGAGGAAGCGCGCGGCGTCGTCGCGGCTGACGCCCAAAGCGGTCTGGGTCAAATCGTTGGTACCGAACGAGAAGAACTGGCCGACCTCGGCGATCTCGCCCGCCTTGAGCGCGGCGCGCGGGAGCTCGATCATCGTGCCGACGAAATAGCTGATCTCGCGCCCCTTGTCGGCGAACACCGCCTGGGCAGCCCTGTCGACCACGTCTTTCATCAGCTCGAGTTCGCGGCGCGTCGCGACCAAAGGAATCATCACCTCGGGGATTGGCGCGTCGCCCGATTTCTCGGCAACGGCGACCGCGGCTTCGAAGATCGCGCGCGCCTGCATCTCGTAGATTTCGGGATAGGTCACGCCCAGCCGGCAACCGCGATGGCCGAGCATCGGGTTGAATTCGTGGAGCTCGGCGGCCCGGCGCTTGAGATAATCGACCTCGACGCCCGCGGCCGCGGCGACCTCGGCGAATTCCTCTTCCTCGTGCGGCAGGAATTCGTGCAGCGGCGGGTCGAGCAAGCGGATCGTGACCGGCAGCCCCGCCATCACCTCGAACAATTCGATGAAGTCGCTGCGCTGTTCAGGCAGCAGCTTTTCGAGCGCGGCGCGACGGCCCTTCTCGTCCTCAGCCAGGATCATCTGGCGGACGGCGGTGATCCGCGCGGCGTCGAAGAACATATGCTCAGTGCGGCACAGGCCAATGCCCTCGGCACCGAACTCGCGCGCCGTCCTGGCGTCGAGCGGGGTTTCGGCATTGGCGCGGACCTTGAGCCGGCGAACGCCATCGGCCCATTCCATCAGCGTGCCGAAATCGCCGGCGAGCTCGGGTTGTACGGTCGGCACTTCGCCGATCATCACTTCGCCCGATGCGCCGTCGATCGTGACGATATCGCCCTCGTTCACCTCGCGGCCGGCGCAACGCATGACCTTCGCCTTGGCGTCGATCGACAAGGTGCCGGCGCCCGACACGCACGGTCGCCCCATGCCACGCGCGACGACAGCGGCGTGGCTGGTCATCCCGCCCCGCGCGGTCAGGATGCCCTTGGCCGCGTGCATGCCGTGAATATCCTCGGGTGACGTCTCGGTGCGCACCAGGATCACCGCCTCGCCCGCCGCCGCGCGCTTTTCCGCCGTATCGGCATCGAACACGACCTTACCCGAAGCCGCGCCCGGCGATGCCGGCAAGCCCTTGGTCAGCACGTCGCGTGGCGCCGCGGGATCGAGCGTCGGGTGCAGCAATTGATCGAGCGCGGCAGGATCGACCCGCGCGATCGCTTCCTCGCGCGTGATCAGCCCTTCATTGGCCATGTCGACCGCGATCTTGAGCGCGGCCTTCGCGGTGCGCTTGCCCGAGCGCGTCTGGAGCATCCAGAGCTTGCCCTGCTGCACCGTGAACTCGATGTCCTGCATGTCGCGGTAATGCTTTTCGAGCGTGTCGAACACGCCGGCGAGCTGGGTGTAGACCTCGGGCAGCGCCTCTTCCATCGACAGCGGCTTGGCGTTGGCTTCTTCGCGTGCAGTCCTAGTCAGATATTGCGGCGTGCGGATGCCGGCGACGACGTCCTCGCCCTGCGCGTTGATCAGGAACTCGCCATAATAAGCATTGTCGCCCTTCGACGGATCGCGCGTGAACGCCACGCCGGTCGCCGAGGTGTCGCCCATATTGCCGAACACCATCGCCTGGACGTTGACCGCGGTGCCCCATTCCGACGGGATGTCGTTGAGCCGGCGATAGACCTTGGCGCGCTCAGACTGCCACGATCCGAAAACCGCGCCGACCGCGCCCCATAATTGGTCGTGGACGTCCTGCGGGAACGGCTTGTCCCACTGCTCGACGACCAGCTTCTTGTAGGTGTCGACCAGCGCCTTCCAGTCGGCGGCGCTCATCTCGGTGTCGAGATAATAGCCCTTGTCTTCCTTGGCGATTTCGAGCGCTTCCTCGAACGATCCATGGTCCAGTTCGAGCACGACGTCCGAATACATCTGGATGAAGCGGCGGTAGCTGTCCCAGGCGAAACGCTCGTCGCCAGACGCATTGGCCAGGCCGACCACGGTCCGATCGTTGAGGCCGAGATTGAGCACGGTGTCCATCATCCCCGGCATCGATGCGCGCGCGCCCGAGCGGACCGAGACGAGCAGCGGGTCCGACGCATCGCCGAACTTCTTGCCGGTGACGCCCTCGATATGCGCGATGCCGGCGGCGACTTCGGCCTTCAGGCTGTCGGGGAACGCCGCGCCTTCATCGTAATAGACCGCGCACATCGGCGTCGAGATGGTGAAGCCCGGGGGCACCGGCAGGCCGATCGAGGCCATCTCCGCCAGGTTCGCGCCCTTGCCGCCGAGGAGATTCTTGTCCCCCCTCCCCCCATCGGAAACGCCACCACCGAACCGGTACACGTACTGCGTCATTCGTCAGTCCCTTTATGCCTGGTTTCGCTGGGGAGGCGGAAGGATCAGGCGGAATATGTGGGCCGAGGTGTCATCCCTCGATCTTGGAGAAATCGGCGACACTATGCACCGCATCGCGCACCCGGGCGAGCAGCGCGAGGCGAGCGGCGCGTTTGGCGTGATCGGCGTCGTTGACGGTGACCGCGTCGAAGAACGCGTCGATCGGCGCACGCAACGTCGCGAGCGCGGCCATCGCGGCTTCGAAATCTTCGTTCGCCACGGCGTCGGCCGCGGCGGGTCCGGCGGCGTCGAGCGCGGCGATGAGGTCGGCTTCGGCGGGTTCGGGGGTGTAAGAGAGCGTCGCCCCGGCGGAGGCCGGGGTCGCTGCGTTCGAGCTACCGTCTTCGCCAGACAACCCAGCGGCCCCGGCCTTCGCCGGGGCGACGTAATCTTCCTTCTTCAGGATATTCGCCGCACGCTTGTACCCAGCGAGGAGGTTGGCGCCGTCCTCGGTGGTGACGAACGATTGCAATGCATGAACGCGCGCGAGCAGGCGGACGAGATCGTCCTCGCCACCGAGCGCGAACACCGCGTCGATCAGGTCGTGGCGGACGCCGGCCTCACGCTGCTGGACTTTGAGACGGTCGATCAGGAAGGCTGGCACGCCCTGATCAGCCCGTTTCAGGAGCATACCGAACGCCAATCCCTCAACGAAATCGGGATAGTTGAAGTCGGCGCCCTTTTCGAAGCCTTCCAGCAACTCATCGCGGGTGACCCCGAACCTGGTCTCCCACGCAGCCCCGGCCTGTGGGCCGTTCAGGCGATTTTCTTCGTCACCGCAGCATTCCAGCAAGTCGCGAAGCCGAAACCGAAGGCCGTTTGATAGGATCAGTGCAGCGACTGCTAGCGCCGCCCGGCGAAGGGCGAACGGATCCTTGGAGCCCGTGGGCCGCTCATCGATCAGGAAGAACTGGAACAGGCTGTCGATCTTATCCGCCAGCGACACCGCCACCGTCACCGGCGCAGTCGGCACGTCATCGCCCTGCCCGACCGGCTTGTAGTGATCTCGGATCGCCTCGGCGACCGCCGGAGCCTCGCCCTGCGCCGCGGCGTAATAGCCGCCCATCAGGCCCTGAAGCTCGGGGAACTCGCCGACCATGCCGGTGACGAGATCGGCCTTGGCCAGACGCGCGGCGCGTTCGGCCTGGTCGGCCAAGTCCGTCGCCCCGGCGGAGGCCAGGGCCGCTGCGTTTGAGGCACCGTCGTCGCCAGACAACCCGACGGCCCCGGCCTTCGCCGGGGCGACGATCCCTTCCTCGACAAACCACCGCGCCAGCTTCGCGATACGCTCGACCTTATCGGCGACCGTCCCCAGTTTCTCATGGAAGACGATCTTCTCGAGCTTCCTGGCCTGCTCCTCCAACGGCACCTTCAAGTCCGTCTCATAGAAGAACCGCGCATCGCTCAGCCGCGCGGCGAGCACCTTTCGGTTGCCATCGACGATCTTCGCGCCGCCATCGGCCGCGTCGATATTGGCGGTGCAGACAAACGCATTGGCCAGCTTGCCACCCTTGTCGCGGCAGACGAAATACTTCTGGTTCACCCGCGCGGTGAGCTGGATCACCTCGGGCGGCACGCCGAGGAAATCCTCGTCGAAGCGGCCGAGCAGCGGCACCGGCCATTCGGTCAGCCCGGCATTCTCGGCGACCAGACCTTCGTCCTCGATCAGCTCGAGCCCGGCGGCGTCGGCCAATGCGATCGCCTTGTCGCGGATGATCGCGCGGCGCTCGTCCTGGTCGACGATGACATGGCAGGCGTGAAGCTTTTCGGCATAATCCGCCGCCGAACCGATCGTGATTTGCCCCGGATGGTGGAAGCGGTGGCCAAGCGTCACGGCGCCCGATTGCACGCCGGCGATCTCGATCGGCACGATCTGGTCGCCGAGCAACGCGACGATGCCATGGAGCGGGCGCACCCAGCGCAGGCTTTCGGTCGAGGACGACGCCTCGCCCCAGCGCATCGACTTGGGCCAGGGGAAAGCGCGGACGATCGCGGGGATCGCCTCGGCCAGCACCTCCGCGGTGTCGCGGCCGGGCTTGTCGATCACCGCGAAGAGCACACCGTCGCGCTCGACCAATTGATCGGCGGTGAGGCCGGTCTTGCGCAGGAAGCCTTCGAGCGCCTGGGGTGGGGCGCCGGCGCGCGGGCCCTTGATCTCCTCGCTGACCGCCTCGGTCGCTTCGGGCAAATCGCGTGCGATCAGTGCAAGCCGGCGCGGCGTCGCGAAAGTGACGATGGCATCTGCGCGCAGGCCGGCTTTATCGAGCTCGGCAGTGAACAGCCGCGCGAGGTCGTCGCGCGCCTTGTCCTGCATGCGGGCAGGGATCTCCTCCGAGCGGAGTTCGAGGAGGAAATCGGTCACGCCAAATCCTCCCCGTTTACGGGGAGGGGGACCGCGCCGGAGGCGCGGTGGAGGGGGCGGGCCGCAAACGACACGATCGATTGGGCGGCTTCGTCGGCATCACGCAGAACATCGGCCGCGGCGATACGGATTACTCGATAGCCCTTAGCTTCCAAAGTCTTCGTCCGTTCGGCATCGCGCTCGAGACGGTCGCCCATGTCATGCGCCGCGCCATCGACTTCCACTACTAGCTTGGCAGCTGGGCAATAGAAATCTAGGCGGTAGGCGCCGATCGGATGTTGTTTACGGAACGCAATGCCTTGCGGTGAACCTTTGAGGCGTTGCCAGAGCAGCACTTCAGGCAAGCTCATCTTGCGGCGTGCGGCGCGGGCCTCATAAACTTCTGGGCGACGTAGATTTGGCGCGCCCCCTCCACCACGCTTCGCGTGGTCCCCCTCCCCGTCCCGGGGAGGATTTTTGGTAGCCGCCATCACGCCGCCCACCCATTTTTCTCCATCCACGCCTGGCACGATCCCTTCGCCAGGTCGCGAACCCGCCCGATATACGCTTGGCGTTCGGCAACCGAGATCACGCCGCGCGCGTTCAACAGGTTGAAGATGTGGCTCGCCTCGATCGCCTGCTCATAAGCCGGGATCGGCAGCTTGTGATTGAGGCAATTCTCGCACTCGGCCGCGGCCTTGCGGAACAGGTCGAACAAGGTCTCGGTGTCGGCGACCTCGAAATTCCAGGTCGACATCTCGACCTCATTCTCGTGGAACACGTCGCCATAAGTCAGCTGCGGCGTGTTGCCGACCGCATCGTTATAGGCGAGGTCGTACACGCTGTCCTTGTTCTGGATATAGGTCGCCAGTCGCTCGAGCCCATAAGTCAGCTCCCCCGCGACCGGCTTGCAGTCGAATCCGCCCATTTGCTGGAAATAGGTGAACTGGGTCACTTCCATCCCGTCGCACCACACTTCCCAGCCCAAGCCCCAGGCACCGAGCGTCGGCGATTCCCAATCGTCCTCGACGAAACGGATATCGTGGCGGGTGAAGTCGATGCCGATCGCGGCGAGGCTGCCGAGATAGAGATCCTGGAGATCGGGCGGGCTCGGCTTCAGGATCACCTGATATTGGTAATAATGCTGCAGCCGGTTGGGGTTCTCGCCATAGCGGCCGTCGGTCGGGCGACGGCACGGCTGGACGAACGCGGCGTTCCACGGGTCCGGCCCGAGCGCACGCAGCGTCGTGGCGGTGTGGAACGTCCCCGCGCCCATCCGCATGTCGTACGGCTGGAGGATCAGACAGCCGTGCTGGCTCCAATAATCATGGAGCGTCAGGATCATGCGCTGGAAACTCAGCGGAGTGCTCACGGATACCTTCGCAGATGCGGTAGAACTTGGCCCGGGCCTTTGGCGCATGGGGGGAAAGCGGTCAATGGGACCAAAAGTTCTGAACCGGTAAAGCCCTTGGTCATCGTGGGGTGACTACCTATTACAGACATTGCGCGAGGGCGCGGGGCCAAGAAGGATCGATATGCTGCGTAAGTTGTTGTTTTTACTCGGCTTGACTGCGGCTGGCATGGCCGTCGCGCAAACCGCGGCGTCAAATGCTCCTTCTCCAACCCCGGCTCCGACCACTGCGCCCGCTGCTGCGAAGGTCGATGCCGACCCCGCTTTATGGGTGGTCAAGGACAAGGACACGACGATCTACCTGTTCGGGACGATCCACGTGCTCAAGCCCGGCCTATCGTGGTTCGATGACGGCGTGAAGAAGGCGTTCGATTCGAGCGATGAGCTGGTGCTCGAAATGGTCCAGCCCGACCAGGCAACGATGCAGAACATCATCTTGAGCAAGGCATATAGCCTCAATGGCCCGACCTTGATCGAGCGCCTGCCGGAAGCCGATCGCGGCAGCTATCTCAATGCCATGAACTCGCTGGGCATTCCGCCGGCGGCGTTCGATCGCGCCCAGCCGTGGTTTGCTGCCACCAATCTGTCGCTGCTGCCGCTGATGAAGCTTGGCTACGATCCCAAGAGTGGGCCGGAAACCGTACTGACGGCGGCTGCCGCCACCGAGAAGAAGGCGATCGAGGGGCTGGAAACGCCTGAGCAACAGATCGGCTACCTCGCCGGCCTCCCCGACAAGGTGCAATTAGCGTTCCTCGAATCGACCCTGAAGGAGCTGCCCAAGACCGCTGAGACGATGGACGGCATGGTCTCCGCCTGGTCGCGCGGCGATCCCGACGCGTTGGCCAAGTATATGAATGACGGCCTCGACGATTCGCCGGAGCTCGCCAAGACGCTGTTGTTTGACCGCAACGCGCGCTGGGCACAGTGGATCAAGGCGCGGCTTGGTAAGCCCGGCACCGTGTTCATTGCGGTCGGCGCCGGTCATCTGGCCGGCGACAAGAGCGTGATCGATCAACTCAAGGTGTTGAATATAAAGGCGAAACGGGTCGCCTACCGATGACACGCGGGCGCCAGCGCCTTGCCGCGCTCGGCGCCGTTCTGCTGGCGCTCGCCGGGTGCGGTAAGCCGCCGGTCGAGGCGCGCCCGGCGATGTGGCGAGTCAGCGATGGCGACACGACTATCTATCTGCTCGGCAGCATCCACCTGCTCCCAGCGAACGTCCGCTGGCGGACGCCAATAGTCGAACGCGCGATCGCCGAGTCCGATACCCTGGTGCTCGAAAGCTCGCCCGACGAGCAAACCGACTTCCGCGCGATCGCGACAGGCGTCGGACTCAAGCCAGCCGCCGATCGTGTTTCCCCGGGGAAACGCCCTGTCCTGGAGGAGATGATCGCGCGATCGGGAGCATCACGAGAAACGCTGGACAGCTATAAAGACTGGGCATTGGCAACCACGCTCGCGGCCGGTGACGCGATCGCCAGCGGCGCCGACACCCGCAACGGTGTAGAAGCGCAACTTTGGAGTGCATTCTCCTCGGCAGGGAAAACGCGCCTGGCATTCTATCACGCAAAAGACCAACTCGCCCAACTCGACAACCTGCCCGAATCCGACCAAAGGAAAATGCTGGGAAACATTCTCGAAGGAAAAGAGAATTATGGGGAAACATTGAAGGCCTGGACGACGGGCGATATGGCGTCGCTCGAGAAGACGGCCGAGTGCACGCCGCTCGAGGGGAAACTCGTCGGCCAGCCCAATGTTTACTGGTCGCGATGGATCGCCGCACGGATGAAGCAGCCGGGAACGGCGCTGGTCGCGGTCGGGCTGGGCCATATGGCGGGCCCCTATGCGCTGCCCAAAATGCTCGCCGCGCGCGGATTGAAGGTCGAGCGGATCGAGTGACCGGACATCGCTTGTCGTCCGTGGCCGCTAGGTTGGGGCCTTATATTCCCGTCGTCATCCGCGCTTTCGCGGTGATGACGAGCTTGGAAACGGATCGCTTCAAGAATAACGGCCTATTTGGATTCTCAACGGCGATATTATACAACGCGTACCCATCAAACAGGATAGGTGCTGAGTGAGCTAGCCGCCCTCGCGGCCATTATCGGCGCTATTCTTCAGCACCGGACGCAGCGCGCGATCCATGTCAGCGGCACCATCGGTAGGGCGTAGTTTTCCAGCGTCGATCAGCTTTTGCGCCTCGCGCTTGAAATGCTCGCGCTGCTCCTTTGGACTTTGCCGGGTTTTCTTTTCTGGCATTACGCCCGCGCTCCACTAGCTGTTCGGTAGGTGAGACGCTTGCCAACGATGCCCTTGAGCTGATCGTCGACGCGGTCGCTGTCGTTATAGTCAAGCGCGACGCGGAAGCTGTAGCGAAAATAAAACTCCGCCAGATAGCGGTGCAAGTTGTTCTCGTCGCTGTATAATAACGCCATTCTCAACCTAGCTGTCCTTGTCGTCCCTAGCCTTGACGCCATTCTGCCAACCTTGCTGCCAGGCGAGCATGAAGGCGCCCTTTTTATAGGGCGACACTCTTTCCGGCCTGCCCCGCTTGCCAGCGGCATAGCCTTCGCTCCATGCTTTATCCTGCGGGCCGGCCATCTTTTCCTCCATGTTTCGACCGCCATAGGGCGGCCCTGAGGGCGGCGATACGGGTTCGCGCGGACAAACTCAAACGAACCCGCACAAGAACCTATGCTTGCACTCCCCGCCCCTTCCGGCTACAGGCGCGCGCTTCCGTTCATGGTCATCCCTGGAGGCGTGTGCGGAAATCCAAGCAAACCGCATATCGGAGATTACCATGAGCGACCAAATGACGCTCGCCGCCGAGACGCGCGACCGTGGAGGCAAGGGAGCCTCACGTGATCTGCGCCGCAATGGCCGCGTGCCCGCCGTTATCTACGGCAACAAGCAGGACCCCCTCTCGATCCACGTGGAAGAGAAGGAGCTGGTCCGCCAGCTGATGACCGGGCATTTCATGAATTCCGTCGTGATGATCGACGTGGACGGCAAGCCCACGCGGACCTTGCCCAAGGACGTCGCGTTCGACGTCGTCACCGATCGTCCGATCCATGTCGACTTCCTGCGCATCGGCGCGCACACCACGGTTCACGTCAACGTGCCCGTCGTGTTCGTCGACGAGGAAGAATCGAAGGGCATCAAGATTGGCGGCGTGCTGAACATCGTCCGTCACGATCTCGAACTGGTGGTCGATTCCGCCGACATCCCGAGCGAGATCCGGATCTCGCTCGCGGGCCTCGACGTCGGCGATGCGATCCACATCTCGAACGTCAAGCTGCCCAAGGGCGCGACCTCGGCGATCGACGATCGCGACTTCACCATTGCCACGATCGTGGCGCCGTCGGCGCTGAAGTCCGAAGCGGTCGAGCAGGCGGCTGAAGAAGCCGCGCTGGCCGAGGAAGCATCGGCCGAGCATGCCGCCGAAGTCGAGGCTGAAGCCGAGGCCGAGGAAGCCGCCGCCGATGGCGATGCCAAGGAAGGCGACGCCGAGTAAGCATCTGCCTTTACTGCCGAATTGATTGGGGCGCCGCGATCCACTGGATCGGGCGCCCCTTTCGCGTCTAGGGATATTTCATGCAACTCTGGGTCGGTCTCGGAAATCCCGGCGCGCAATATGCGATGCACCGGCACAATGTCGGCTTCATGGCGGTCGACGCGATCGCCGAGGTGCACGGCTTTGGCCCGGTCAAGAAGCAATTCCAGGGCTGGACGCAGGAAGGGCGGATCGGGTCGGACAAAATCCTGCTGCTCAAGCCGGCGACCTTCATGAACGACAGCGGCCGCTCGGTCGGCGAGGCGATGCGCTTCTACAAGCTCGAGCCCGAGGACGTGACGGTGTTCTATGACGAGCTCGACCTCGATCCGTTCAAGGTACGGGTGAAGCGCGGCGGCGGTGCTGCCGGACATAACGGCATCCGATCGACCATCCAGCATATCGGCGACGCCTTTCGTCGCGTCAGGATCGGCATCGGTCATCCCGGCCACAAGGACCGCGTAACCGGTCATGTGCTTGGGAATTATGCCAAAAGTGAGATCGAGCCGCTGACCGACCTGCTCGGCGCGCTGGCCGCCGAGGCCGACTGGCTGGCCAAGGGCGACGACGCTCGGTTGGTGAACGACCTGGCGTTGCGGTTGCAAGACTAGGAAACGACGTTCGCTAGCTCGCCGTCGAATCCATCCAATATCAGTCAGGATTGCTCGCCTATCTCGCCGCTCACTGCCTTGGGAGAGCGAGTCGTGAAGCCTGCGTTTGTGCTGAGTGCGCTGGTAAGCGGCCTGCTGATCGGTGGTATGCTGATGACGGCGTCGGCCGGTGTCCCGCCCGCGGCCGCCACGACAGCCGCGGCCAACCGATAGACGCTTGCATCGTCGCGCGCTGCGTGCTTCGCCCGGCCGCGTGACCAGCCGCGATCTCTTCGCCACCCGCTTCTACGACGCCCCGCTCGGCGACGATGCGTTGATCGCCGAGCTCGCCGACGCCTGTCGCGATCTCGCCGAGCAGGACCGCGCCGGGCGCGGCTGGTCGAAGGAGCATGGCTATCGCGGCTATACTTCCTACGCCTCGCTCAACGACCTGCCGCTCAGGGACCCGCGCTTTGGCGATCTGGTCAAGCTGCTCGACCGCCATGTCGCCGCCTTCGCCAAGCATTGCGGCTTCGAGCTCGGCAAGAAGCTCAAGCTCGACAGTTTGTGGGTCAACGTCCTCAAACCCGGCGGTACGCATTCGGGGCATATCCACCCGCATTCGATCGTGTCGGGCACGGTCTATGTCGCGGTGCCGCCGGGATCGGGCGCGCTCAAGCTCGAGGATCCGCGCCTGCCGCTGATGATGGCGGCGCCGTCGCGCCCGGGGACGTTCGTCTATGCCGAGCCGAGCGAGGGCAGCGTGTTCCTGTGGGAAAGCTGGCTGCGCCACGAAGTGATGCCCAACGCCGCGAAACAGGACCGGATCAGCATCAGCTTCAACTATCGCTGATCGCGCGATAGAGTCGTTTTCAGCTGCGCTGTATCGGTGCCAGCCCGCTCCTCCACCCGGCCGCCCATAGAATACGCTGTTGGGCGGCCGGGTGGGGGAGCGGCCGGCACCGCAACCGTTTCAACTTTGCTGAAACAGAGACTAGACTGCCCGTATGACGATCGATCGACGCACGATGCTGGGCGTAACCGCCGCGGCGACGATGTTGCCGGGCGCCGCCCTGAGCGCGGAAGGAACAAAGATGTACGGCATGCTGGGGCGAACGAAGGCACAGCCGGGCAAGCGCGACGATTTGCTCGCGCTACTGCTCGAAAGCTCGGGCGGCATGCCCGGCTGCTTAAGCTATATCGTCGCCAAAGACGCGAAGGACCCCGACGCGATCTGGATCACCGAGGCATGGGACAGCAAGGAGCATCACGACGCCTCGCTGAAACTGCCGCGGGTCCAGGCAGCGATCGCCAAGGCACGGCCGCTGATCGCGGGCTTCGATTCGGGAGCGGAAACCGAGCCGGTCGGCGGCATCGGCCTGAAGAACTGATCAGAAAGCGAACCGCGCGGACGCCGTCGCAACGGGGTTGAGGCCGAATCCGCCGTCGCGCACGCCAGCGGCGCTCCAGCGGCTCGGCCGCGTCGGCATGATCGCGCGATCGCTGAGCGCGCCGCCTTCAAGGCCCAGGACGAACCCCTTCGATACCTCGCGATCATAGCCCAAGGTAATGGCCGGCGTGGAGCGCCGGAACCCGCGCGACAAGCTGCGGCCGCCACGAGTCATGTGCGGGTCGTAGAGAATGCCGCCGGTCGCCTGTTCGGCCGCGATCCAGAAATTGGGCCGCGCGAAATAGCGCGTGCCGACCGACAGCCGGACGCCCGATCGCTCGGTCGGGTAGAGATCGATCATGCCGCCGACGAAGCGGGGACGGACCATCTCGTCCAGCGGCGTATAGCCGCCGCGATAGACGATCTGCGGCCCCAGTCGGGGTGACCTGGTGGGCAGCAATCCGATCCTGATCCGCGCCACGACTTTCGGTGCGGACTTCTGCGCTGCCGGTTGGGTGTTACGGGCGTGCGCCGGCTGAAATGTGCACGCCAGCGCGCCGATCAAGAAACCGGCGCAGATCGCCCTGATGACCATCGAACATCCCCTCGAAACACCGCCCGTTTCCCCCCGGCCGGCGCTTCATTCATGGAGAGTGTCACGCCCTTGGTCCGGACGCAACACATCAATATCGCGCTTTTTTTTTGCCGATCGGCAGAAGTGATTGGCCCACGCCCGGAGACATGCGCAAAGTGACGCGTTTGAGCCAGATATGGCGCAGCAACAGATATCGGTGGTCACGCTTGGCGTCGGTGACCTGGCGCGCTCAAGGCGCTTCTACGACGACGGATTCGGCTGGAAGCCGGTGTTCGAGTCAGACGAGATCCTGTTCTTCCAGATGAACGGATTGATGCTCGGTCTGTGGCTGAAGGACCGACTCGCCGCTGACATGCGGCGCGACGCCGATAGCGGCTTCCACGCAATGTCGCTGGCGCACAATGTCGCGCACGAGGCCGATGTCGCGCCGCTGGTCGATCGTCTGGCCGCGCACGGCGGGACAGTCTTGCGCCAGCCCGACGCGCCACCCCATGGCGGCTTTCGCGGCTATGTCGCCGACCCCGACAATCATGTCTGGGAAATCGCCCACAACCCCGCCTGGCCGATCGACGCAGAGGGCCATGTCACGTTCGGAACGTGACCCGACTCCCCGATGAACCGCCGGGCCAGCGCTGATTAATGAACGCGGCGGTATTCTTGTCCGTTCGGGTGGACATCGAGGAGTATGACGCCGTGAACCACATGATTTTTCGTCACCGCAGGCTTGCGACCGCCGCGACCATCGCGCTCGCCGCCGCGCTGTCGGCCTGCGGCAAGGGTAGTGATCAGCAGATGATGGCGGCGACCCCGCCGGCGCTTCCCGCGACCTTGCCGCTCGACGCGAGTCCGTCGACCGCCTGGCCGACCGCGCCCGAAGTCGCAGCACTTCCAGAAGCCAAGCCCGTGCGGACCGTCCGCGTCGCCAATCAGCGCGACTATTACGGCTATGCCGACGCGGCCTATGACTATCAGGATGTTCTGAACGACGCGCCGCCGGATTATTATTTCGACTATGACGGCGTCGATCCCTGGGCGTGGGAAGGCTATGACCAGTCGGTCGTGTTTCTCGAGCCGGTCGATGACGGCTATCGCTATTATTATTACCGCCCGGGCGCCGACGAACCCTATTTCGTCCGCGATCCCTATTATGGCTATGGTTATGACAATGGCCAATTGGCGGTCGTCTATGACAGCTATGGCGCGGTCGTGCCGTATAACGATTATGGCGCGCGGCTTGACTATGCCGGGCGCTATCTGTCGCGTGGGCGCGATCTGTACATGGCATCGCGACACGGCGATCGGCGTGCGGTCAGTGCTGCCAATTGGGCAGCGCGCAGCGACGCCATTTCCGCTGCGCAAGCGCGTTGGTCGATGGTCCGCGAGCGTCAGCCGCAATGGCGCGATTACAGCAGCCGCGTGAGCCCGACCCAGGCCAATTACTGGCGCGAGGAAGGCGTCCGCCGTCAGGCCGACGCCCGCCGTTTCGCGGCATGGCGCAGCGATTCGTTCCGCAGCCCGCCGCCCCCCCGCGCCATTCCCGCGACCTGGACCTCGGCAAGCTGGGCGCGCGACCAGAAGCGGTTCCTGCCGGCCAGGGACGATCGCGAGCGCTTCGCCGCCAATGCCCAACCTAATCGTGGCACGCCCAACGTACCGCAGGCATTGTTCGGCAATCGCCAGCGGATCGAACCGGGCAACCGGCCGGCGAACGTCGCCGCGCCGCAAGCCAACGACCCGCGCCGCCAGGCGATCATCGCTGCCCGCGAGCAACAGCGTCCGGGCACGGGACCAATGCGTGCGATTCGCGAACCGCAGGGCAACGCCGCCGCCGGCCGCTTTGCGCCACGGCCGCAGGCGCAGCCTAGTTCGCCACGCATTGCGGGGCCCCAGGGCAATCCCAACCGCGCCCAGCTCGCGACTATGCGCGACGACCATGGGATGCGGGGCAACGGCCCGCGCTTCCGCGCGCAGCCCCAGCCGCAGCCGCGTGCAGTGACGCCCAGGCCGCAGCCCCAGGCCGGCCGCGGTAGCCAGCGTCCTCAAATGGCTATGTCGCGTCCCGAGCCGCGCGCCGCGGCGCCGCGCTTCCAGCCGCGCGTCAACGGCGGCAACGATCGTCCGCGCTTCCAGGCTCCGCGCCCGCAACCGCAAATCGCAGCGCCTCGGCCGCAGGCACCGCGGTTCGGCGGTGGCGGCAATGGCGGAATGCGCCCGACACCGCAAATGAACCGGCCGGCCTTCCAGCCGCGCGCGCCGCAAATGGCCCGGCCAGCGCCGCAAATGGCTCGCCCTGCACCGCCGCCACGCGCTGCCGCTCCGGCCGCGCCGAGGGGCGGTGGTGGAAATGGCCGCGGCGGCGATCACAAGCACTAGGATCTCTCGACCTAAATAAGCCAGCAGCGGTCCGAGCAAGCGCTCGGGCCGTTGCTCGTGCTCACGTAGATCGCCCAATCCTTGCCAGCGCGTGGCCGGGCGAGTAGGCGCCGGGCCTTCCCCCGAAAGCTTGAGGACGAATTACATGGGTTTCCGTTGCGGCATTGTCGGCCTTCCCAATGTCGGCAAGTCGACCTTGTTCAACGCGCTGACCCAGACGGCGGCGGCGCAGGCGGCGAACTATCCGTTCTGCACGATCGAGCCGAACGTTGGGAACGTTGCGGTACCCGATCCGCGGCTGGACAAGCTCGCGGCCATCGCCGGCTCGGCCAAGATCATCGAGACCCAGCTCGCCTTTGTCGACATTGCCGGACTGGTCCGCGGCGCGTCGAAGGGCGAAGGGTTGGGCAACCAGTTCCTCGGCAATATCCGCGAAGTCGACGCGGTCGTCCATGTGCTGCGTTGTTTCGAGGACGGGGACGTCACGCATGTCGAGGGCAAGATCGACCCGATCGCCGATGCCGAGACGGTCGAGACCGAATTGATGCTCTCCGACCTCGAGAGCCTGGAAAAACGGGTACCCAATTTCGCCAAGAAGGCAGCGCAGGGCGACAAGGAAGCGAAGATCGCGGCGAGCGTGCTCGGGCAAGCGCTCGATCTGCTACGCGACGGCAAGCCGGCACGACTGACCCAGCCCAGGGATGCCGAGGAAGCCAGGGTGTTTGCGCAGGCGCAATTGCTGACCGCCAAGCCGGTCCTCTATGTCTGCAATGTCGAGGAGGCCAATGCGGCGCATGGCAACGCGCATTCGGCGCGCGTGTTCGAAAAGGCCAAGGCCGAGGGTGCCGAGGCAGTGATCGTCTCCGCCGCGATCGAGGCCGAAATCGCGACCATGCCCGCCGAGGATCGCGGCGAGTTCCTGGCCGAGCTAGGGCTGGAGGAAACCGGCCTCGCCCGCGTCATCCGTGCCGGGTACAAGTTGCTCCACCTCCTCACTTTCTTCACCGTCGGGCCGAAGGAAGCGCGCGCCTGGACCGTCCATACCGGCGCCACCGCGCCCGAAGCAGCAGGCGAAATCCACACCGATTTCGAAAAGGGCTTCATCCGCGCCGAGACGATCGCGTACGACGACTACGTCGCGCTCGGCGGCGAGAGCCGCGCGCGAGAGGCGGGCAAGCTCCGCGCCGAGGGCAAGGCGTATGTCGTCCAGGACGGCGACGTGATGCACTTCCTGCATAGCTGAGCTGCTGCCGCTATTTGATCCCGTGCGCGTCGAGCCAGGCGAGCGTGCCGGGCATTTGGTGCTCGACCGCAATCTGACGCAGCGACTTGCCGTCCTCGTTGCCAGACGGGTCGGCGCCGGCATCGAGCAGGCGCAATACGATTTCGTCGGTCCAGCTACTGAAGGCGGGCGACAGCCCCTTTCTGTCCTTAACGTCGGCGCGGGCGCCGGCGGCCAGGAGGATGTCGACCAGAACCGGGCTTTCGAGCCCGAATAGAGCGTTCTTGCCGTCGCCGCCGCGGGCGTTGACGTCGACGCCGAGCGCGATCAATCCACGAACTAGATCCTGGCGAGCGGCCAGTTCATCTCGGCATACAGCATATTGATCGACGGCGATCGCAAGCACGCCCGGCACCGGCGGGCCGATCGCCGATTCGGCGTCTGCGAGTGCCGCCGATAACGTCCCGTCGGCACCGGCTCCGCTGGGTGACGTGGGCGACGACAACCTGGCCTTCGGATCCACTCCGGCGTCGACCAGTGCGCGGGCGACCGCAACGTCGCATCCACCGCCTCCGTTGACGAAGGCACTGCGCAAAGCGTTACGATCTGTTTTCGCCGCCCAACCGCGATCGAGGAGTGCGCGCGCGGCGATCGCATGTCCGCGTGAAACGGCTTCCACCAACAAAGTCGAACCCAGCGGCGCGGCGACCGCACCCTGCGCCTTGGGTTTGTAGGGTCGGTCGAGTGGCAAACCTGCGGCGATCAGGTCGACCACGACCTGATCGCTCCCGGCGCCCAGTGCTTCGATCGCAAGCTCCGCCGCCTGATCGTCCGCCGGGTCAAAACCCTCTGCTTTCAACGCAGCCAGCGTCTCGCCATTGCCCGACACCCAACGAGCTGTGCCCGCAGCGTCGTCGATTGCTTGTTCGAGGGCTTTGGCGGCGGGCGGCAGCCCGGCGGCAGTTCCGACATAGTCGGTGACCGTCATCTCGCTCGAACCGCTGGCGAAACGAACGACCTGCGTGGGATTGTCGGTGACCGAATAGAAATACTCCTTCTTCAGCCCGAAGAAATGCGCGTCACGGAACTGCGCGATCAGCGCGTCGAGCGTCGCTCGGTCGATTTTCGCGCGATGCGCACCCCCCCCCAGTACGCCAGGGCGGCCGAAGGAGAATTCACGATGCACGCCCGATACCGGGTCGGCGGGCGCCTCACTGGTCGAGAACACCACATTGCCGGCACCGTCGATCGAGACCTTGTAGTCGGGACACGAACCGTAACAGGCCGACCGTGTCAGTTCGATCTTCAGATGCGCATAGTCGATCGCTGGCAAAGGAGCGTCGGGCTTCGCCCAGATCGGTTTCAAACGCGGCTCGATTTCGATCCTGGCAATGGCGACCACCGGCCGTCCGGCATAAGTGAACGGGCGGAATTTCCATCGCCGCGCCGCAGCCAGCAATGCCGCTGAACCGGGCTGTTTGTCCCCGTCGTAGGAAATATGGGCGTCGGTCACGTCGCCGTCAGGCGAAACCGTCACATCGATCCTCGTCCCGCTCAAGCCAGCCTCATCGGCTTTGTCGACTTCGATCGTGTCCGGACCAGAGAGTTTGTGCGACGTGGCGGTTTCGTCCGCGACACCGATCACCTGCGACTGCGTGGCGGGTGACGCCGTCAGGAATCCCGCTAGCGCCAATCCTGCTGCACGAATCATCCGCCCCCCATTGTTATGTTACACTATATCAATAGTGCACAGAATCAGCCTGCGTCAAACGCTATCAGGATCGGGCATGGCCCGGACTCGGCACTCGCGCAGTCACGCGCCAATCGCGCGAGCGCTGTGCGCGCCTCCTGCAACTCGGCGATCTTGGCATCGAGCGCGGCGATCCGCTCGATCGCCAACGCGCGTGCCCGGGCGCGGTCATCGGTGGCATCGAGCTCGAGCAATTCGGCGATCTGCTCGAGCGTGAACCCCGCGCCTTGCGCCGCACGGATGAATCGAAGCCGTTGCACGTCGGGCGCGCCGTAGCGGCGTATGCCGCCATAAAATTCGTCGCGAGGCGGCTCCTGCAACAAGCCACGGCGTTGATAATAGCGGATGGTCTCGACGCCGACCCCACCCGCCGCAGCCAATTTACCGATTGTCATTCCTGCCATGCTCGATTCCGTACCAAGGTACGGAATCGAGTCAATTGAACGAAGCGGAGAGCGTGATTCGGAAACCACCCTCTCCGCTCCAGCTTGCGCCTGAAACGACGGCCCGGCATGGCGGACGTGGATCGACCAAGGAGTCGTTGATGCGCTGGATTGCCCGGGCCGCCTTTCTCGCCGCCGTTGCTGCATTGCCGGGTTGTGCAGGGGCATCGCCGCCGCAGAGCGCGGCAAGCGCTCTGCCCACGCCGGTTGCCGAGGCCGAGGCGAAGGCACCGGTCACCGTCCTTGTCTCGATCGACGGCTTCCGCGCCGATTATCTCGATCGCGGCGTGACGTCCAATCTCAGCGCGCTCGCCGCCGCCGGCATCAGCAGCGCGATGCGGCCGAGCTATCCGTCCAAGACGTTCCCCAATCATTGGACCCTGGTCACCGGACTGCGCCCCGACCGCACCGGCATCGTCGCCAACAAGATGCTCGACGCATCGCGGCCGGGCGACACCTTCACCATGGCGTCGGACGACCCGTTCTGGTGGAACGCCGCGGAACCGATCTGGGTAACCGCGGAAAAGGCCGGGATCCGCACCGCCACCGCTTTCTGGCCGGGGTCGAACGTCGCCTGGGGCGGCGAGCGTTCGAAGGAGTGGCCCAATCAGGTGACCGGCGGCACGCGGCCCGAGGATTGGCTGCAATTCAACCAGGCGCTGAGCGACCGCCAGCGCGTCGACAGCGTAATCGACTGGCTGCGTCGCCCGGCCGGGACGCGTCCGCGCTTCGTCACGCTCTATTTCGACGAGGTCGATACCGCGGGTCATGAATTTGGTCCGGACGACCAGCGCACCACCGACGCGGTCGCCAATGTCGACAAGGCGATCGGCCGGCTACGCGACGAACTCGCCAAGCTTGGCCAGCCGGCAAATTTCGTCATCGTCGCCGATCACGGCATGGCGGCGATTTCCCAGGACCGGCTGATCGTACTCGATGCGTTCAGCAATCCTGACGATTATGACGTGGTCGAGGACGGGGTCTATGCCTCGATCAATCCCAAGGCCGGCAAACAGACGGCGGTCGAAAAGGCGCTCCTTGGCGCCCATGGCCAGCACCTCATTTGCTACCGCAAGGCCGAGGTGCCGGAACGCCTCCATTATGGGAAGAACCCGCGCGTGCCGGCCATCCTGTGTCTGCCCGATGCGGGCTGGACGGTCGTCGTCCACTCACCCAAGCGCAAGGTCGAGGGCGGCGCGCACGGCTATGACAATGACGCGCCCGACATGCGGGCGCTGTTCGTCGCCAGCGGCCCGGCGATCAAGCCGATCGGCAAGATCCCGACCTTCGACAATGTCGATGTCGCGCCGCTGCTGCGCGACCTGATCGCGCTGCCGCCTGGTCAGGGACTCGATGGCGACGACGCGCCCTTTCGCGGAGCTTTGGCAAAATGAGCGACGGTCTCAAATATTTCGAGGATCTGGTGGTCGGCACCAAAGCGAGCTTCGGCCGCTACGAAGTGACTCGTGATGAGGTGGTCGAGTTCGCCTCCAAATACGACCCCCAACCGTTCCACTTGTCTGACGAGGCAGCGGCGCAAACCTATTTCGGGCGATTGTCGGCCAGCGGCTGGCATACCGCCGCCATGGCCATGCGGATGGCGGTCGAGAATATGAAGGGCCAGCGCTCGGCGAGCCTCGGCTCGCCGGGAATCGACGAATTGCGCTGGCTCAAGCCGGTCTATCCGGGCGACGTCCTGCGCTGCGAGACCGAGCTTCTCGACAAGCGCGTATCGCAGAGCCGCCCGGAAATGGGCATCACCAAGGGCCGCACCACGGTGTTCAACCAGCATGACGAAGCGGTCATGACCTTCGTCGCCAACGGGCTGATCCGGACACGGCCCCAGGAGAATTAGTATTTAGTGGCCGCGGCGACGCCCGTCGCCGTCATTGCCGCGTCGACCATCGTTACCGCGCCAACCTCCGTTGCCGCCGCCATTACCACGCCAGCGATAGCCGTCGCTGCCGCCTGTCCGCGGACCGCGCTGGAAGCCGCGCCATTCGTCGCTGCGACCCGTCCCGCGCCATTGCGAGCCGCGGTTCTGCCAGTAACGCTGCTGGTTGCCGTCCCAACGATGCGGGCGACGATAGCGATCGTAGACGTAATAGCCGCTGCCGGGGTAATAATAGCCGCCGTACCAGCCATAATAGGGCGTGCCGTAGCCGCCATCGTAGAAATCGCTGTAATAGTCGCCATAATAACCGGGCGAGCCATAGCCAATACTGACGCCGCTATAGCCATAGCCGTCATCGACGCAGCCGCCTAGCGAGAGCAGCGACGCTGCACCCAACACCATGATGCCGATCTTCATTGAAACGTCTCCATACTCCGGAGCCGCGGCAAAAACGCGCCGCTGCCACTGAGTGGATAAAACGATTCGGAGGCGAAATCAGTTCCGCTTGGGCCGTTTCAGCCCAATCGGGGCGGTCAATGCCCTTCGAAGGCGAATAGCGAGGTGACTTGGACGCCATCACCGGCGAGCGCAGCCGCCCCGCCCAGGTCGGGCAGGTCGATGACGAACTGGACCTGGTCGACCACCGCGCCGGCCTTGCGCAGCAAGCGGATCGCGGCGCGTGCGGTACCGCCGGTGGCGATCAGATCGTCGACCAGCAGCACGCGCTGGCCGGGCACCAGCGCGTCCTCGTGCATGGTGATGCGATCGGTGCCGTATTCGAGTGCATAATCCTCCGCGATCGTCACGCCGGGCAGCTTGCCGTCCTTGCGGATCAGCAGCACGCCGGCGTTGAGCGGCACGGCGAGCGCGGCGGCGAACAGGAAGCCGCGTGCTTCGATCCCGGCGACGAGGTCGACCGGGCCCTCGACGGCCGCCGCCATGCGCCTGATGGTTTCGGCCAGTCCCTGCGCATCGAGCAGCAACGTCGTGATGTCGCGGAACATGATCCCGGGCTTGGGAAAGTCCGGGATCGTGCGGATCAGCGCCTTGAGGTCGTCATTAGCGTGGGTCATCGCGAACTCCGCGCGAAGATGACGATGGAAGATGGGGCGGCCGTTGCCGGCCGCGCCCGATCAATGCTTCACGTCGCGCCAGATGTTCCGGTACGCGCCGAACGCCAGCAGGCTCGAGAACAGCAGGAAGATCACTGCCATGAAGCCATATTGGTGACGCGTTTCCAGATTGGGATCGGCGGTCCACACCAGGAAAGCAGCCACGTCGCGCGCCATATTGTCGACCGTCGGCTTGGTGCCATCGGAATATTGCACCTGGCCTTCGGACCTGAGCGGCGGCGGCATCGCGATATTGAGGTTGGCGAAATACGGGTTGAAGTGCAGCCCGGTCGGCGTCTTCGCCTCGGGGAATTCCTTCAACAGCGCCGCGGGCTGATCCTGATAGCCGGTCAGCAGCGAATAGACATAGTCGGCGCCGCCGTGACGGGCGCGAGTCATGTAGCTGAGGTCGGGCGGGATCGCGTTGTTGTTGGCCGCACGCGCCGCAATGTCGTTGGCGAACGCCAGCGGGAAGCGGTCGGCCGGCACGCCCTTGCGGGTCGCCGCCTCACCCGTGTCCGGGTTGATCGACGGGATATTGTCGAAGCCGGCGGCAATCGCCTTCACCTGGCCTTCGCTATAGCCGAGCCCGGTGAGGTCGCGGAACGCGACATATTTGAGCGAGTGGCACGCCGCGCAGACTTCCTTATAGACCTGGAAGCCGCGCTGCAGCTGCTGCTTGTCGAACTTGCCGAACACACCCGCCGAACTCAGCCCCGCATCGCGCGGATGCTTGTGGAACTCGGTCTCGGCGGACTTGGGCGCACCCGTCCAGATCTTGGGCGTGCTGTCGGTCGCGACGCCCCACACGGTGATGACCAGTGCGATCGCGAGCACGCCCGCAAACGCCAACCCGACCAAAGCTGCAATCCAGCGAACCATCTGTCGTATATCCCCTATAGCTCGCTCAGCGCGCCAGCGCGGTTTCGGCTGGGCTCGTCCCGCCCTTGCCGGCCAGCACTGCCTCGGTGATCGAATTCGGCAGCGCCACCGGGCGTTCCGTCCGCGCAATCCACGGCAGGATCACCAGGAAGTGCAGGAAGTAATATGCCGAGCAGACCTGCGCCACGATCACGTACACCGGGTCAGCGGGCGAACCGCCACAATAGCCCAGGATCAGCACGTCAAGGACCAGTACCCAGAAAGCGATCCGTGCCTTGGGCCGGTAATTGTTCGAGCGGATCGGCGACGAATCGAGCCACGGCAGGAAGAACAGCAGCAGGATCGACCCGAACATCGCGAGCACGCCCCACAGCTTGGCCGGCAGGATGAAGTCCGAGGTGAACGAGCGCAGGATCGCGTAGAACGGCCAGAAATACCATTCAGGGACGATGTGCGCCGGCGTCTGCAACGGATTGGCCGCGATGTAATTGTCCGGGTGGCCGAGCATATCCGGGAAGAAGAACACCAACGCCGCGAACAGCAGCAGGAAGACGCCCAGTCCGAAGCCGTCCTTCGCGGTGTAGTACGGATGGAACGGCACCGTGTCCTGCTCACCCTTGACGTCGACCCCGGTCGGGTTGCCCGACCCAGGAATGTGCAGCGCCCAGATGTGCAGGATGATGACCGCCGCGATCACGAACGGCAGCAGATAATGGAGCGAGAAGAAGCGGTTGAGCGCGGCGTCGTCCGGCGCGTAACCGCCAAGCAACCATACGCGGATCGTCTCGCCGATCCCCGGGATCGCGGAGAAGAAGCCGGTGATGACCTGCGCGCCCCAGAAGCTCATCTGGCCCCAGGGAAGCACGTAGCCCATGAACGCGGTCGCCATCATCAGCAGGAAGATGACCACGCCGAGCAGCCACACCATCTCGCGCGGTGCCTTGTACGACCCGTAATAGAGCCCACGGAAGATGTGCGTGTAGACGACGATGAAGAACATGGACGCGCCGTTGGCGTGCGCATAGCGCAGGAACCAGCCGGCATTGACGTCGCGCATGATCGTGCCGTTGATCGACGAGAAAGCGGTCGCGGCGTCCGAGTGATAATGCATCGCCAGCACAATGCCGGTGACGATCTGGATCGCCAGAGCGGCGCCGGCAAGCACGCCGAAATTCCAGAAATAATTGAGGTTGCGCGGCACCGGATACCCGGCGCCCACCGCATTGTACGCCAGGCGCGGCAGCGGCAGCTTCTCATCGAGCCAGCGCATGAACGGCTGTTTCGGCTCGTAGTGATTGGCCCAGGGGAAACTCATCTTCTTCTACCCCCTTAACCGACCAGAACCGCGGTCGGTGACGTGAACTTGTACGGCGGCACGGCGAGATTCTTCGGCGCCGGCCCCTGACGGATGCGCCCGGCCGTGTCGTATTGCGAGCCGTGGCACGGGCAGAAATATCCGCCGAACTTGCCGCGATTGTCGCCCTCGTTGATGCCGAGCGGGATGCAGCCCAGATGGGTGCAGACGCCGAGCGTGATCAGCCAGTTCTCATGCCCCGGCTGAGTCCGCTTCTCGAGCGTTTCGGGATCGCGCAGATCCGACAGCGGCACCGCATTGGCCTCGGCGACTTCCTTCGGCGTCAGGTTGCGCACGAACAACGGCTGTTTGCGGAACGTCGTGATGACGCCCTGACCCGGCTGGATCTTCGACAAGTCGACCGTGGTGGTCGATTCCGCGAGAACGTCGGCCGACGGGCTCATCTGGTTGATCAGCGGATAGAGCACCGCGACCGCGCCGGCGGCGGCGGGAAACGCCACGGCGGCAATGTTCAGGAAGTCGCGGCGACGCGGATCGCTCACGCTATCGGGCGACTCACCCTCCGGAATCACATCGTCAACGGTCGCCATTCACCTGCCCTTGCACTTCAAATCCGGCGGCGGAACGCTCGGGGAACTAGCCTTTAGGAGGCCGCGCGCCCGCCAGAACCCTTCCGTCCCCACGGAAGTTGGGCGCCTGATAGACACGGGCATGCCGCTTTGCCAACGGGTTTTTATGCGCATCGCCCTTCACCAGCCCGACATCGCCGGAAACGTCGGCACCATCTTGCGACTGGCGGCCTGTCTTGGCGTGCCGGTTGATCTGATCGAACCGATGGGATTCGCCTTTTCCGACCGCGCCTTGGCGCGCGCCGGGATGGACTATGCGGCGCAGGCCGAAGTGACGCGCCACGCCGACTGGCCGGCCTTCGAAGCGGGCGTCACGGGGAGGATCGTCCTTTTATCCACCCTGGGCGCGGTGCGGCTCGACGCGGCAGAATTCGAACCCCACGACATCTTGCTGCTGGGAGCGGAGAGCGCGGGCGTGCCGCAATCGGTCCATGATCGGGCCGATCTTAGAGTCATGATTCCGATGCGGCCGGGCTTTCGGTCCTTGAACGTTGCGGTTTCCGCCGCCATCGCGCTGGGCGAAGCATTACGACAGACGAAGGGATGGCCCGAATGAAGGAGCTGGACGTCGAACAGGCGACCGCGAAACAGTGGTTCGAGCAGCTCCGCGACCTGATCTGCGCCGAATTCGAATCGATCGAGCGCGAAGCGGGGTCCGACGCACGGTTCGACTATATCGCCTGGAACCGGGTCGATCCGTCAGGCGCCGATGGTGGTGGCGGCGTGCGCGGCGTGATGAAAGGCAAGGTGTTCGAGAAAGTCGGCGTCAACGTCTCGACCGTCGGTGGCGCGTTCGACGGCGAGTTCGGCAAGACGATCCATGGCGCGGCCGACGATCCGACCTTCTTCGCGACCGGAATCAGCCTGGTCGCGCATATGGCCAATCCGCACGTCCCTGCGGTGCACATGAATACGCGCTTCCTGGTCACGACCAAGCGCTGGTTCGGCGGCGGCGCCGATCTCAACCCGCCCTTGCCGGTGGCGGCAGACACCGCCGATTTCCACGAGACGCTCAAGGCGGCATGCGATCGCCATGATCCGGCGCATTATCCGCGCTTCAAGCAATGGGCCGACGATTATTTCTATATCCCGCATCGCAAGGTGCATCGCGGCGTCGGCGGGATCTTTTACGATCATCTCGAGGGCGATTTCGCCGCCAATTTCGCCTTCACCCAGGAAGTCGGCCGAGCATTTCTCGACGCGTTCCCGCGGATCGTGCGGCGGCGGATGGGCGATACTTTCACCGATAACGACATCGCCGCGATGCGCGAATGGCGCGGCCGCTATGCCGAATTCAACCTGGTCTATGATCGCGGGACGCTGTTCGGGCTCAAGACCGGCGGCAATATCGATGCCATTTTGATGAGCTTACCGCCGGTCGCTACCTGGTCCTAAGCCGGCGATACGCCGCGACCTGGACCAGCGCCATGGCGATCCCGCCCAGGCCGGTGATCGCCGCTGCGATCACGTCGACGATCGCGCGTGCGATCGGATTGGGCGCGTGAGCCACCATCCAGGCGTCGACTTGCTCGAACGGCCAGGTCGCGATCGTCATCGCCAGGATCACCGTCATCACCGCCGCGGCGAGCGCAAGCGTGTTGCCGCGCGTCAAATGCAGGCTGCGGGTGATTGCCCTCAAGGCACCGACGGGGGCTTCGGCCAACAAGGTCGGCGCCAGCGCGATCGTTCGCGCCAATACCCAGAAGACGATCACGAAGAACGCGGCCATCAGCAGCGGCACCGCCTGCGCCAGCAACAGGGCTGCCGCGATCGGCACGGCGATGATCAGTCCCGCGAGCAGCAACAGCGGATAACGCCGCGCCGCGGCCATCAATGCCTTGCCCGCCGGCGGGTGGTCGCCCGCCAGGTATAAAGCGACGATCGCGAACTGGCCGAACAGCACGACCGCCTGCGCCGCGATCTGCCAGCCGCCGTAATTGACCATCCATTGGGTGAGGCCCTGTTCATAGGCTGCCATCGTCACCGATCCCGGCACGGCTTCGCCTGCCGCGGGCGGCGCGGGCATGTTGGGGATGAACATCGCCATCGCCAGCGCGGGCAGGAAAACGAACAGACCTCCCACCGCCGTCAGCACTTCCCAATCGCGCCGCCACAATCGCCAGGCATCGCGCATCAAAGCCGGAAAAGTGACCCTCACACGCCCTCGCGTGCCGACGTCGCCGCCAGATAGACTTTAGCCATGAAGCTCGACTGGATGACATAATAAGCCGTCGTCACTAGCCCGCCCAGAATCGCGACAATGATCGAGCCGATCGCGAATGGCCCGGCGGTGGGATCGAGAAATCGGAACAAGGCCCCGAATACCGAGGTCACCGCAATCGACGCGACGCCGACGACCAGCCCGAACAGCAGCACGACACCGAGCAGCTTCCAGGCGATCCCCCGGCTCAGCGCGAACGAGCGACGCAAGGCAGACACCACCCCGCCTTCCGCCGCCACTACGGGAACGAGCAGCGTGCTGAACCTGACCGAAACGAAGATGGCGACGATCAGCCAGACCAGGCCGTAAAGACCGATGAACCCGGCCAGGGCCGGCGAAATATCGGGCTTCGGGCCGGGGGAGGCACTGGTCAGCGCGGTCAGATCGACCCCGCTTGCGACCAGCGCGAGGATGATCGGCAGGAACAATAGGACGAGCACGGTGAACAGGATCAGCAGGGCCAACAGATAGTGCAGGAAACCACGTGTCGCGATCGATTGCGCCACGCCGCGTCCGGCATCGGGCCGCAGCGCCAGTGCGGTGATGGCGAGCTGGCCCCACAACATCGGCAGCAGCAGCGCGAGCACGATAGCTTGCCCCAGCCCCGGTGCGACTGCGGTGCCGGCAAGCTTGATCGCGCCCGATATCGATTGCGGCACGAAGATCGTCAGCAACGCGACCGGCACCACCGCGCCCAGATTATCGCTGAGGAACTCGGTGGTACGATCCCAGACGTTTCCCATATTGACCATATGCGGCCCCCGATTTCCCACATGCCGACCCAGTCGCCGGCCCGAGGACGCTTGACTAGGGCGTGTGCTCACGACTGGCAACGCCCTCACCCAAGCATCTTGTGGCGGTCGGTGACTTGCGCCCCGTCCCCGCGCGGGAGTAGCCCAGCGCGATGATCCCCGCCGATATCGAATGGCGCGTCTCGACCGAGCAAGTGCCTTATGCCGAAAGCCTGGCGGCGATGGAGGCCCGCGCCGCCGCGGTTTCTGCCGGCGATGCGCGCGAGCTCGTCTGGCTGCTCGAACACCCGCCTGTCTATACCGGAGGCACCAGCGCCGATCCTGCCGAACTGATTGATCCACGCTTTCCCGTCGTCCAAACCGGGCGTGGCGGGCGCTACACCTATCACGGCCCCGGCCAGCGCGTCGGCTATCTGGTGCTCGATCTCAACCGCCGCGGGCGCGACGTGCGCTGCTTCATCCATGAGCTCGAACACTGGCTGATCGCGACGCTGGGCGATTTCGGGATCGAGGCGCGGACCGAATCAGGTCGCGTCGGTATCTGGACCGGGCACGGCGCCGAGGAGGCGAAAATCGGCGCGATCGGGGTGCGGGTGAAACGGTGGGTGACCCTGCATGGTTTCGCCATCAACCTCGACCCGGATCTCGCACATTTTCGCGGAATCGTGCCGTGCGGCCTGGCCGACTATGCCGTGACCAGCGCGACCGCGTTGGGAAAAACCATTGCAGTTGAGGTATTTGACGCCGCATTGGCGCGTCATCTACCCGACTTTCTCGACGCGCTTTCCGCGCACGAAAAGCGGCTTGAGCAACTTCGGATTAGTGTCTAATGTCCCCCTTGATTTGGGTGATAAGGCCGGAAAAGCCGACCAAATCCACTATCTAGGGAGCTTCCAAATGCGTTCTTTCATCTCGAAGGCCGTGATCGGCACCATGATCGCGGGCGCCGCCCTGGCGGTTTCGGCCTGCACCAAGACCGAAACGACCACCAATGTCACCGACATGAACGTCACTGACGAAACCACCACCGACAACATGACTGCGGTCGATGGCGGCGCCATGAACGGCACCGACATGATGTCGAACGACACCACGACCACCACGACCAACACGACGATGTAATTCGTCTGGTCGTCCGCCTTCGGGCGGATGGTTAGGTTTCGAGGGGCCGTCCGTTCGTCGGGCGGCCCCTTTCGATTCGTGGCGCGGAGTCAGCAGACTTAAACACACCGAAACCTCTTGGGCGCGCAGGAAAATCACCGTAGGAAAGTGCCTGCGTAGGGGACGCGAGAAGGGACGAGGATGAAAATCGTGCGTATCATGGCGAGCCTATCGCTCGCCGCCGGCCTGTTCGCCGGATCACCGGCATCGGCGCAGTTTTTCCTGAAATCCTATGATTTCAGCGGAGCTGCGGTGACCGGTGCCGAGCCCGAAATGGGCATGCCGATGCCCGGTGCGACGCCGGCGGAAGTGCGCGCCGGACTGGTGTGGAACCTGCGCGCCGCGCTCAACGTCGCGGCGCTGCAATGCGATTTCGCGCCGATGCTGCTGACGGTCGACAATTACAACGCGATGCTGCACGATCATACGGCCGAGCTCAAAACCTCGCTCGACACGATTAACGCCTATTTCGTTCGCACTTCGAAGACCAAGGCCGCAGGCCAGGCCGCGTTCGACCGCTTCGGCACGCGCACTTATTCGGCCTTCGCCACCGTCGCCGCGCAATATGGTTTCTGCCAGACCGCCAGCAAGATCGGTCGCGAAGTGATCTTCACGCCACGCGGCCAATTGGGCGATGCCGCGGCCACCTATATGCGCGAACTGCGCAACAGCCTGATCCCCTATGGCGAACAGCAATTCCCGCGCGCCTTCTACGCCCGGACCTATCTGTTCCTGCCCGATTTCCAGCCCGACTGCTGGCGCAAGGGACGCTATAGCGCGACCTATTGCGGCAGCAGCGCCAAGAAAAAGAAGCGCTGAGTTAACGCCCTAGCGCAAGCCAAGCCGCTTGTGCGCCTGAAGCGTCAGGCGCCAGCGCGGACGCGCCATGACCAACGCGATCGCCTCGGCCTCGCTCGCGGCGTTGCCTTCGGCCGATCCGGTATCGAGCGGCTGCGCGAGCAGATGGGCGAAATCCCAGGCTTCCAATGCGTCGACATCGGTGCCGGGTTGCGGCCAGACCAGCTTCAGCTCGTCGCCCGAGCGCTGGACCACCTCGCTCCCCGCTTTGGGGCTGATACATACCCAGTCGATGCCGGGATGGACGGCAAGCGTGCCGTTGCTTTCGATCGCGATGATGAACCCGGCCGCGTGCAGCGCGTCGACCAAAGCATCGTCGACCTGAAGCATCGGCTCGCCACCGGTAAGCACGCAAAAACGCTCCTCGCGCCCCTTGCCCCAGAAACCCGCCGCTGCCTCGGCCAGCGCGGCGGCGTCGGCGAACCGCCCGCCGCCCTCGCCATCGGTGCCGACGAAATCGGTGTCGCAGAACCGGCAGACCGCGGTCGCGCGATCCTGTTCGCGCCCCGACCATAGATTGCATCCGGCGAAGCGAATGAACACCGCGCGCCGTCCGGCATTCACGCCCTCTCCCTGGAGCGTGAGGAACATCTCCTTGACCGCGTAGCTCATCGTCAGACGGCGTAGCGCGTCGGGTCGGGGATGCCGGCTTCCTCGAACCCCTTGGCGCGCAGGCGACAGCTGTCGCACAATCCGCAATGCACGCCGCCGGGCGCGGGATCGTAGCACGACCAGCTCATCCCGAGATCGAGCCCGAGCCGCGTGCCTTCGCGCACGATGTCCGCCTTGGTCATGTGCTGGAGCGGCGCGTGGATACGGAACCGGTCGCCCTCCACCCCTGCCTTGGTCGCGAGCGCCGCCATGTCCTCGAACGCGGCGACGAATTCGGGGCGGCAATCGGGATAGCCCGAATAATCGAGCGCATTGACTCCGATCACCAGGTCGCGCGCGCCGGCCGCCTCCGCCCAACCCAGCGACAGGCTGAGGAAGATCGTGTTGCGCGCGGGCACGTAGGTGACCGGGATGTCGCTGCCGACACCATCCTTTGGCACGTCGATCTCCGCGGTCAGCGCCGAACCGCCGAACGCGCGCAGATCGAGCGGCAGCACGACATGACGTTCGGCGCCCAGCGTGCCGGCGATTCGCCGCGCCGCGGCAAGCTCGATCTGGTGGCGCTGGTTATAGTCGACCGAAAGCGCGAGCAGGCGATAGCCCGCGGCCTTCATCGAGGCCGCGGCAACCATCGAATCGAGGCCGCCCGAGATCAGCGCGACCGCCAAAGGCGATGTAGTTTCCATGATCGGGCGGGAGCTAGGAGGTTAAGCCCTTTCTCGCAAGCCGCGACGCTTTTCAGTTCTTTCCGCTCTCTGCCCTCTCCCGCGCGCGGGAGAGGGATGGGTGAGGGTCTTCTTTCTTCTTCCAAGCGAACAGCGCGACAAAAGAAGAAGTAAGAAGACCCTCACCTTCCCACCGCCTTCGGCGGCGGGCCCCTCCCTCTCCCGCAAGCGGGAGAGGTGTAAAAACGGGAGAGGGGCGAAAAGAAGAGGGCCGCCTTGCGGCGGCCCAGTCTTGACGCTTCCAAGCGTCTTTCCAGGGAGGAAACGTGCCCGAAAGCACTTATCCTCTATAGCCCACCGACCCTAAACGCGGCCTTAACGGGCCGGCGGTGGCGCGCAAGCGCCTGTCCGGCGCCCCTCGTACACGATGTCGAACGGCTGCCCGAGCGGATCGATCCCTTGCGTATCGAGACGAATCAAGGTGGGACTTTCGAGCGTGATTGTGGTGCGGCCATAACCGCGACCCTGGCAGGTATAGTGGATCGTGGTGTGATCGGGCGCGTCGTCGATGGTGAAGCGCGTGCACTGGACGCCAGGATGGAACAGCTGAACCATCTGCAGCGGATTGTGCATGCACATCTGCCGCGGCGTGTCTGCGCTGCCGATCTCGTGCAACTGCCATTGCCCCAGGCCGAGCCGATCGAGCGCAATCGGCCCTGCCGCGACCGCCACGCCCGCGCCAAGACCCGCCATGGCCGCAAACGCGGCTAAGATGATCGTCCCCTTCCCCATGCGCACTCCTCTGCCATCCAAATGTGGCGATGGGCGGGCAGTGTTACAATCGTTAGAGTCTGGCTCAGCGAAGCTGAAAACGACCCTAGGGCGCGGCTAATTCCGCAGGCACCGGAAACGACTTCGCGCAGAACGCGCAATCGACGTTGATCATGCCATGCTCGTCGGCCATCTCGCGCCGGTCCTCGGGCGTGAATTTGGCGAGCACGCCGGCAATATACGCGGCGTCGCAGCGGCATCCCTTGCGGAAATCCGACCGCGCCTGCACGCGCACTTCCTCTTCTTCGTTGAACAGGCGCCAGATCAGGGTTTCCAACGGGATCGCGGCATCGGTGAGTTCGTCCGCCCCCATCGTCCGCCCCAGGATCGCGACATGCTCCCATTCGGGATGGTCGTGCCGCACATGCAGCCGCTCGCGCCCGATCTCGCCTTCCGGCAGATGTTGCAGCAACAGCCCGCCGGCGACGTGATGGCCGGTGCGATCGCGCGCGACCCCGAAATTGATCAGCGTCGGAATCTGTTCCGACTGGGCGAAATAGCTTTCCGCGGCCTCGGCCAGCGTTTCGCCGTCGAGTGGAACGATGCCCTGATAGCGTTCGCCGGTTCCCGCCAGATCGAAGGTGATCGCCAGATACCCTTCGCCGAACAAGGCGAACAGAGTCGGTTCCTCTGGCGCCTCGGCCAGGCGATCGGCATCGAACTGGACATAGCCGCGCAATTCGCCGCCGCGATAATCGCACACCAGCAGCTTCACCACGCCGGCCTGGGTCTGCGCCTGGATGGTGAGCTGCCCCAATGGATCCTTGAGCGTCGAGCCGATCAACGCTGTCAAGGTCAGCGCCTCGGCGAGCAACCGTTCGATCGCCGGCGGATAAGCATGCGCCGCCAGGATCTCATCGAGCACTGGCCCCAGCCGCACCAGCCGACCGCGCGCGTGGCGGGCGGGAATGGTGAAGCCGATCGTCTGGTCGAGGTCGGTAACGTCCGCGGTCATAACAATCCTTCGTCACCCCAGCGAAGCCGGAGCCTCTGGCGTCAGCGCTGCGCCAAATTGCGTGAGATGCCGGCCTGCGCCGGCGGGACGAATGTGGGGAGAGCGCCGCCCGCGATCAACCGATCTGCCCGAAGCACCAGCGCAGGATCGATTTCTGGGCGTGCAACCGGTTCTCCGCTTCGGGCCAGATCAGCGATTGCGGCCCGTCGAGCACCTCGGCAGTCACTTCCTCGCCGCGATGCGCGGGCAGGCAATGGAGGAATTTGGCACCAGGCTTCGCGCCCGCCATCAACTCGCCGGTCACCTGGAACGGCATCATCGCCGCGAGCTTGGTATCGGCATGCTCCTGCCCCATCGAGATCCAGGTGTCGGTGACGACGATGTCCGCGCCCTCCACCGCCTCGCGCGCGGTTCCAACCACCCGGGCGCGCCCGTTGCCCAGCGCGACGTCCGCTTCGGACGGCTGGAATCCCTGCGGGCAGGCGGCGATCACGTCGAACTGCATCAGCCCGGCCGCTTCCATCATCGAGGTGAGCACGTTGTTGCCGTCGCCCAGCCACGCGACCTTGAGCCCCGGCAGCGAATAGCCAGCCTCGATCACCGTCTGCAGGTCGGCGATGATCTGGCACGGATGTGAATAGTCGGTCAGGCCATTGATCACCGGCACGCTGGCATAGGCCGCGAGTTCCTCGACCTTGGCGTGATCGTCGGTGCGGATCATGATCGCGTCGACATAGCCCGACAGGATGCGCGCGGTGTCGGCGACCGTCTCGCCGCGGCCAAGCTGCATCTGGCCGGCATCCGTCACGATGCTGGTGCCGCCCAATTGGCGGATCGCCATGTCGAAGCTGAAGCGGGTGCGGGTCGAGTTCTTCTCGAACACCATCGCCAGCACATGCCCGGCGAGCGGCGCATCGGCGTCTATTTTGCCCTTGGGCCAGCCCGCGCGCGCCGCCTTGCGGTCGAGCGCATCCGCCAGCATCGCGGCAACGCCGTCAGGCCCGGCGTCGGACAGGTTGAGGAAGTGGCGGGTCAAATTCCCTCTCCCTTTGGGCGCATCAGGTCGGTCATGCCCCCGGCATGACCTAAACAGCGCGGGGCGCTGTTTACCTGATGCGGGAGGGAGCCGCGAAGCGGCGGAAGGGTGAGGGCAGAGAGGATGAGGCTGCCCTCACCCTTCCCACTCGGCTGCGCCGAGCGGRCCCCTTCCCTCTCCCGGGGGGAGAGGGAGATTATCACGCCGCCACGGTGGCGGCGGCATAGGTCCGCGCGCCTTCGCTCAGCCGCTCGATACATTCGGCGATATGGTTTTCCTCGATCACCAAGGGCGGCAGCACGCGGAACACATTCTCGCCCGCGGCGACCGTCAGC
The DNA here is from genome assembly GCF_056401105.1 of Sphingomonas sp. P4_G3. Taxonomy (NCBI): domain Bacteria; kingdom Pseudomonadati; phylum Pseudomonadota; class Alphaproteobacteria; order Sphingomonadales; family Sphingomonadaceae; genus Sphingomonas; species Sphingomonas sp. P4_G3. Next base: position 36,169 of record NZ_JBFUJZ010000009.1, on the reverse strand, counting down.
AATCCGTGATTGTCACGCAGGTGCGCGACGAAATCGCGGCTGACCCCCGGCTCCTTCATCTTGATACCGAGCATCAGACCCTTGCCGCGGATTTCCTCGAACAGATCGTCATGGTTCGGAATGAGCTGTTCGAACGCTGCACGCAGGCGGTCGCCCATCGCGGTGACGTGCTCGAGAAAGCCCGGCTCGAGCATCACGTCGAGCACCGCTTCGCCCGCCGCCATCGCCAGCGGATTGCCGCCATAGGTCGAGCCATGCGTGCCGATTACCATCCCCTTGGCCGCTTCCTCGGTGGCGAGGCACGCGCCGAGCGGGAAGCCGCCGCCGATGCCCTTGGCCACGGTCATGATGTCGGGAGTGATGCCGTAATGTTCATAGGCCCACATCTTGCCGGTACGCCCATAGCCGCACTGGATTTCGTCGAGGATGAGCAACAGGCCGTGCTCGTCGCACGCCTTGCGCAGGCCCCGGATGAACTCGGGCGTGCCGGCGGTCATCCCGCCCTCGCCCTGCACCGTCTCGACCAGGAAGCCGGCGGTCTCGTCATCGATCAGCGCCAGCGCACCTTCGAGGTCGTTGAACCTGGCATAGTCGAAGCCTGGCAGCAGCGGTTCGAACCCGTCGCGCATCTTGGGCTGATCGGTCGCGCTGATCGCGCCGAGCGAGCGGCCGTGGAAAGCGTTCTTGAAGGTAATCAGTTTGTAGCGTTCGGGATTGCCGTTGACGTCGTGATAGCGGCGCGCGGTCTTGATCGCGCACTCGATCGCCTCGACGCCCGAATTGGTGAAGAACACCGTGTCGGCGAAGCTGATGTCGACAATGCGCTGCGCCAGGCTCTCGCCCTGCGGCGAGCCGTACAGGTTCGACACGTGCATCAGGGTCGCGGCCTGGTCGGCGATCGCCTTGGTCAGCTTGGGATGGCCATGGCCGAGCGCATTGACCGCAATGCCGGCGGCGAAATCGAGATAACGCTCGCCGCGCTCACCAATCAGGAAGCAGCCCTCGCCTCGGACCGGACGCACCCCGCACCGCGGATAGACGGGCATGAGCGGAGTGATAGTCACGGCGATGGCCTCCTTCAGTTGCGAAAAAGCAAAAAGGGCGGCCCATCCGGACCGCCCGGAGCGGGCATTTACTTGGTCCGGCCACGGAGCGTCAACACCATGGGGTCGAATCGGCCATGACAGGGGTTTGGTGGGTCATGCCCAGGGTGCATGATACCCGGACCGCTTTGCCGCACGAGCCGGTCGAAACGATCGACAAGCGCTGCCGACCGCGGTCGTAGGCTCGTCCGGATGGCGCGGGCGACGGGTGGCGGGACACTCCGCCACCCGCTGCTGATCAGTTGTTGCGCGGCTGGTAGATGCCGTCGTCGGGCGGCGGCATATTGTCTTCGTCCTGCCCGTTGGGATCGTCATAGCGCTGATCGTCATTGGGCGGGGGCGCCGCGCCATAAGAGTCGCCGGCCGGAGGCGTCGCGCGGTAGGAATCGTAATTCTGCGGCGCAGTACGGCTGGGATCGTATGACGGCGCCGTACGGTACGGATCGTTCGTGCGCGGCGCGGTATTATAGGCGTCGTCCGGCGCGGACGAATACGGTTGCCCCTGGTCGTCATCGTCGCCGGGCGCGCGCCGGGCACTGTCATAACCGCCCTGAGGCGTCGACCCATAAGCGGGCGGATAGTCCGTCGATCGGCCGCGATAGGCATAGTCATTGCCCGAGTCGCCGCGCGCCTCGCGCAGATCGCGCAGCAGCGCAAAGGTCCGGCGCGTGAGATCGCGGCGCACATCGCCATCGTCGTCGCGCTGGGCGCGGCGGTCCAGCCGCACCAGCTCGTCGGCTTGTTCGCGCAAATTGCTCGCCTGATCGTCGGAAATCTCGCCGCGGCCCTGGGCGGTATCGATCATCGAGCGGACCTGATACGGCGTCGGCACCGAGCGACGGGCATAGCCGTTACCGTAACTGCCAGAATAATCGGGATTATAGGATTGCGCCGTCGCAGGCGCGGCGCTCAGGACGGCGAGACTCGCCGCCGATATCAACAGAATGCGCATTACCGGAACTCCACTGGGTGGGATCATAACGCGCGGTAGCAGTGGGATGTTGCGTGCAGGCTGAATGGCCGCGTCAGCCGGCGTTCACGCACACCGGCCAAGCGCCACGACGGGGACCGGTCAGGACTTGATCTTCCAGCCCTTGTTGAGCAGCCAGTAACAGGTCAGCGCGAGGACCACGTCCAGGCCAAACACCACCGCGCTGCCGATCAGTACCGGCGAATCGGCGGTGCCGAGGAAGCCGTAGCGAAAGCCCGAGATGATGTAGAAGAACGGGTTGGCATGGCTGAACGCGCGGAACGCCGGCGCCAGGCGATCGACCGAATAGAAAGTGCCCGACAACAGCCCGAGCGGCACGATGACGAAATTGGTCACCGCCGCGGCATGGTCGAACTTGTCCGCCCAGATCGAGGTCAGCACGCCGAGCAGCGACAGGAACGCTGCCCCCAGGAACCCGAACCAGATCACCGCCCAGAGATGCTGCGGCCAGACGCCGATGCCGTAAAGCGCCATCGCTGCCCAGACGATGAAGCCGACGATGAACGCGCGCGTCATCGCCCCGCCGACCAACGCCGCGAGCAATTCCATCGTCGACAAGGGCGGCATCAGATAGTCGACGATCGTCCCCTGGATCTTGCCGACCAGCAGCGAGAAGCTGGCATTGGCGAAGGCCGGGCCCATCATTCCCTGGCTGATGATCAGCCCCGGCGCGATGAAATCGCCGAACGGAATGTCGACGCCGCCGACCGTCACCGGCCGTTTGGCGCCCGTCGCGACGGTGAAAACGACCAGAAATAGCAAGGTCGTGGCGGCCGGCGCCCAGATCGTCTGCAGGTGCACCTTGAAGAAACGGCGCACCTCCTTCACATAGAGGGTTCTCAGGCCACCCCAGTTCACGCTCCGGATCACCGGAACGCCGGGGGGTGCCATAACAGTGATTTTCTCACCGGAAGTGGTGGGCGCGTCCATCGGCCACGCAGGTAGGCGCTGACGCGATGCCCCGCAACCGTCCGGTGACGTTTTGGAAGGAATGTGAATGAGCTGGACCGACGACCGCATCGATACGCTGAGGACGATGTGGGAAAAGGGCATGACGGCGAGCCAGATCGCCGAGGCGCTGGGCGATGTCAGCCGCAACGCGGTGATCGGCAAGGCCCATCGCCTGGGCCTGCAATCGCGCCCGTCGCCGGTGAAGCCGAATGACGACAGCGCGTCGGCGGCGCCCTCCCCAGCGCCGGTCAAGAAGGCGGCGCCGCCCGTGACCGAGGCACCACGCCCCGCGCCCGCTCCTGCCCCCGCACCCGCCGCGGCCCCAGCGGCGTCGTCGGCCGCGGCGATACCCACTACGCCTGCTACCCCTGCCCCCGACGCCCCGCCGCAGCCGATCCTGCGCTCGGTCGGTCCCGGCGGCTTCGTGCGCCAGGCACCGGGCGAGCAGCAGCCGCCAATCGCCCCCGCACCGCCGCGCCGCCTGGTCCCGGCCAAGCCGTCGCCCGAGATTGCCGGCAAGACCAGCCTGCTCGATCTCAACGACAAGATCTGCAAATGGCCGCTCGGCCACCCCGGCGAACCCGATTTCCATTTCTGCGGCGACAAGGTGAACCCGGGTTTCCCCTATTGCGTCGCGCATTGCGGCCACGCCTATCAGGCACAGCTGCCGCGCCGCGATCGCCGTCCGCCGCCGCCGCTGCCGTTTGGCGGCCCGCGCGTCCGCTGATCCGGGATCATCGATGAACGCAAATCGCGCGTCCGAACAGCATTCGGGCGCGCGATTTGCTGTGGATAGCCGACGCCGTCTTGCGCGCGGCCCTTGCGGCGGATTCCGCCCCTCCTATACGTGATACATGTCCGACGATTTGTTCGCTTCCTCCGGTAAGCCCGGCACCGACTATGACGCCTCCTCGATCGAAGTGCTCGAGGGGCTCGAACCCGTCCGCCGCCGCCCCGGAATGTATGTCGGTGGCACCGACGAGCGCGCGATGCATCACCTCGCCGCCGAAGTGCTCGACAATTCGATGGATGAGGCGGTGGCCGGGCACGCCACCCGGATCGAGGTCACGCTTGAGGTCGGCAACCGGCTGACCGTCGTCGACAATGGCCGGGGCATGCCGGTCGACCCGCATCCCAAATTCCCCGACAAATCGGCGCTCGAAGTGATTCTCTCGATGCTGCATTCGGGCGGCAAGTTCGACGGCAAGGCCTATGCGACCTCGGGCGGGCTGCACGGCGTCGGCATCAGCGTGGTCAACGCGCTGAGCGAGGACACCGTGATCGAGGTCGCGCGCAATCGCGAATTGTTCCGCCAGCGTTTCTCCAAGGGACTGACGCTCGGGCCGATCGAGAAATTGGGGCCGACTCCCAATCGCCGCGGCACCTCGGTCGCGTTCACGCCCGACCCCGAGATTTTCGGACCCGAATTGCACTTCAAGCCGGCGCGGCTGTACAAATTGGCGCGCTCGAAGGCGTATCTGTTTGCCGGCGTCGAGATCCGCTGGAAATGCGCGCCCGAGCTCATCACCGACGACACTCCGGCGGAAGCGGTGTTCCAATTCCCCGGCGGCCTGGCTGATCATCTGAAGGAACAGATCGGCGACCGCGAATGCGCCACCGCCAATTTCTTCGCGGGCAGCCAGGACTTCCCCGGCGAGCAACAGGGCCGCGTCGAATGGGCGGTGGCCTGGCCGTTATGGTCCGACGGCAGCTATAGCTGGTATTGCAACACCATCCCGACCCCTGACGGCGGCACCCACGAAGCGGGTCTGCGCGCCGCGCTCGTCCGCGGCATCCGTGCGTTCGGCGAATTGGTCGGGCAGAAGCGCGCCAAGGACATCACCGCCGACGACGTGATGGTCGGATGCGAGTTGATGCTTTCGGTTTTCATTCGCGAGCCGCAATTCCAGAGCCAGACCAAGGACCGTCTCACCAGTCCCGAAGCGGCGACCATGGTCGAGCGCGCTGTCCGCGACCATTTCGACCATTTCCTCTCCGACAATATGGATCGCGGCAAGGCGCTGCTCGGCTATGTCGTCGAGCGGATGGACGAGCGCCTGCGCCGCAAGCAGGAGCGTGAGGTCAAGCGCAAGTCGGCGACGTCGGGGCGCAAGCTGCGCCTGCCGGGCAAGCTGACCGATTGCTCGGCCGACGATCCCGCCGGTACCGAGATTTTCATCGTCGAAGGCGATTCGGCCGGCGGATCGGCCAAGCAGGCGCGCGACCGCAAGACCCAGGCGATCCTGCCGATCCGCGGCAAGATCCTCAACGTCGCCTCGGCGACCAGCGCCAAGATCTTCGCCAATCAGGAAATCGCCGACCTGACGCTGGCGCTGGGATGCGGGACGCGCAAGGATTGCGAGCCCGACAATCTGCGCTACGAACGCGTCATCATCATGACCGACGCCGATGTCGACGGCGCGCATATCGCGACCTTGCTGATGACCTTCTTCTTTCAGGAGATGCCCGATATCGTCCGGCGCGGGCACCTCTATCTGGCGCAGCCGCCGCTCTATCGTCTGACCTCGGGAACCAAGAGCCTGTACGCGCGCGACGACGCGCATCGTGCGGAACTCGAGGCGAAGGAATTCAAGGGCAAGAAGGTCGAGGTCAGCCGGTTCAAGGGCTTGGGCGAGATGAACCCCAACCAGCTCAAGGAAACGACGATGCATCCCGGCTCGCGCGGGCTGATCCGGATCACCTTGCCGCAGGAATATGAGGAGCGCGCGGGCGTCAAGGATCTGGTCGACCGGCTGATGGGCACCAACCCGGCGCACCGCTTCGCCTTCATCCAGGAAAATGCCGCCAGATTGGACGAAGAAGCCATCGACGCCTGATCGCGCGAGGCTTCCGCTATTCGAAGCAGAATGGTACGAATAGCCGCCGCGTCTTGGAGGATTCACGTCATGTCGCGTAGTTTAATCCTGTTCGCTTCATTGCTCGTCTCTGCTCCGGCCGCCGTTGTTGCGCAGGATAAGGTGGCCGACGCTTCCAAGGCCGACATCATCATTATCGGCGAGCGCCTTCCCGACCTGCAAAAAGCGCTGAATGCCTGTGTCGAGCGGAAATGTCCGCCCGATCAGGACATCAATGCCACGCTGAAGGTCGCCGAACACCAGTTCGTCGACGGCAAATATGAGGATGCGCGTTCCACGCTGTTAAAGTCGATCGGCCGCAACAAGCGCTTCGCGCACGACTATCCCGAACCGGTAGCCGACCTGCTCCGCGCCAATTACCGGATCGCCGCGCATCTGGGCGACGGAGAGGCGTTCCGCGTCGGCACGTTCGATATGGTGAGCGCACTCAAGGCCGGTCTGCCCGAGAAAGATCCGCGCGTGCTGGGCGGGGAGGTCGAAGTCGGCGACATGTATGCGCGGTTCAACCGTGTTGACGAGGCAGTCGACAAATATTCGAGCGTCGAGCGCCAGGCGGTGAAGCTCGGCCTGTACAATATCCAGGGCATGGCACGCCTGCGTATCGTCGGGCTGTACAGCCAGCTCGCGATAGCGCTGCCGTTCGAATATAAGGGCGAAGCGCGCAAGGCGGCGGACTGGCTGATCAACAATCCCGATCCGCACATGAAGCCGTTCGGCCAGGCCGCACGCGTGCTAATGGCGCGCCTGGATGCCAAGACCGGCGACCCCAGTGCAGTCGACAAGCTGATCGCCGATTATCGCGCCACCGATCAGGGCAGTGCACCGGTACTGCTTTATGCTCCACCGCTCAAATCGACCGACGACACCGACCGCGGCGCAAATTCGGGAGAGACGCTGACCAAATTATCGCGGACCAATTATGATGGCGAATGGGTCGATATCGGCTTTTGGGTAACCCCTGACGGCCGGGTCAGCGATGCCGGCGTGTTGCGGTCGGGCAAACCGGCCGATGAGCCCTATTGGATAAAGCCGATCCTGGCAGGGATAAGCGCTCGGCGTTATGCCCCGCTCAAAATAGATCCGTCGCAGCCGGGGATAATGCGCATTGAACGCTATACGCTGACCGCGCGACTCACGACCAATACGGGCTCGCGGTTGCTGGTCCGGGAGGCTAGGCCGCAGATCGAGATGCTCGATCTGTCGGTCGATCCGCCGGCCGGTCCGAAAGCGAGCTGAAATTTGGCGAAACGCGTGTGGACGATCCGCGCGCTCGTCGCGCTCGCCTTCCTGGCACCAACCGCGCCCGCATCCGCCCAGTCGCCTGCTACCAACGCCGTGACTGCCGATCCCGCGCTCAACGCGCGGACCGCGGAATTGATCGCCGCGATCACGGGAGCGCAAAGCTACGACAGTTATTTCGCGCCGAGTTTCCGGGCGGCGCTAGCCAGGGCAAAGTGGGACGCAGTGGTCGCGTCGATGACCGCGCAGATGGGCAAGCCGCTGGCGATCGACAGACTGACCGCGGTCACGCCGTTCTCGGCCAATCTGCGCGTCCGGTTCGAGCGTGGCGTGGTCAATGCCCAGATCGCGATCGACCCGGCGCCGCCGCATCAGGTCGTGGGGTTGTTGTTCACCGGCCCAGAAATGGCGGGGGATACGCTCGACAAGCTTGCCGCCGATATCCGCGCGCTGCCCGGGACGACCGGCCTCGGCATCTATGCGCTCGGCGAAGGCGCGCCGCGTCTGGTGGCCGGGATCGCGCCCGACAAGGCGATGCCGCTCGGCTCGGCGTTCAAGCTGTGGGTGCTTGGCGAAGTGGCGCGCGAGGTGGGTGCGGGCGAGCGCAAATGGAGCGATGTGGTGCCGATCGGGCCCGCCTCGCTGCCCTCGGGCATCACCCAGAACTGGCCGGCGGGCAGCCCGGTGACGGTCCAGACGCTCGCCACCCTGATGATCTCGATCAGCGACAATACCGCGACGGACACGTTGGTGTCGCTCGAAGGCGATCGGCTCGATGACTTCGTGACCAAGGCGGGCGCGCCCGGCCTAGCGCCGATGCTGACGACGCGACAGATGTTTGCCCTGAAAAGTCCCGCCAATGCCGATCTCGCGGCACAATGGGCGACGTCGTTGATGCCGTCGGCAAGGCGCACGCTGCTCGACAGGAACGCGGCGCGGTTACGGACGACGCCAGTCGATCCGATGATGTTCGCCGGCAGGCCGACCAAGATCGATACACTCGAATGGTTCGCCAGTCCCGCCGAGACTGCCGGAATCCTGGATTGGCTCCGCAAGCAGGGTGGCGAGACACCCTTGTCGCTGCTGGCGATCAATCCCGGGATCGATCCCACAACGCGCGGCAAGTTCGATTATATCGGGTTCAAGGGCGGGTCGGAACCGGGCGTCGTCACGCTCAATTTCCTGGTCAGGCGCAAGGACGGGCGCTGGCTGGCGATCGCCGCCGGCTGGCATCGCAACGACGCCGGTGTCGAGGAGAACCGGCTCATCATGCTGATGACACGGGCACTGGTGCTGCTTGCCGACGCACCCTTGCCGAACTGACCGGCGATACATTTCGTCTCGGGACGGCAGCGCGGGAAGGCGAGAATCCCTTCTCCCCTTGTGGGAGAAGGAGGGGCCCATCGGGGCCGCGCGGCGCTTCGCGCCGCTGACCCCTCATCCAACCTCCGCTAGGCAGCATAGCCGCCAAGCTGCGGTATCCTTCTCCCACAAGGGGAGAAGGTTGGGACGCGCCCATCTTCAGCGCCTGGGCGCAATTCGCCGGGCTACCCCCCGCGCATCCGGCGCGCGTGATAAGCCATTCGCAGTGCGATCGCGGTCAGCATCAGCAGCATTCCCCAGGCGACGACGATCATCGGGATCAGCGCAGGGATCGCCGGCCAGGCCCAGGCGCGCAACCCGGCGACCATGGCGCCGATCAAGGTGATCCCGATCCCGCCCCAGCGCACGCCGCTGGCGACGCCACGCAGTTCGCGACGATACGCCGCCAACTCGAGCGGGTCTTTCAGGTTGGGCGGCGGGCGGCTTTCCATTCGTCCTCCAGCAACCCCCAGATCAGGCTGTCGCGCACGCCGATATGCGTTTCCCATTCGGCACGCAGCCGGGCTTCGCGCGTGAAACCGAGCCGTTCGAGCACCGCGATCGACGTGTTGTTGTCGGGGTCGGTGTCGGCGAACACGCGCCTTTGCCCTTCCGCGAACAACAGGTCGATCATCGCCGCAACCGCTTCGGTGACGATGCCGCGACCCCAGAAAGCGCGCTTCAGCACATAGCCGATCTCGGTCACCTTGCCCTGCCGCTTTTCATAGCAGGCGACGGTGCCGATCGCGGTGTCGTCGCCCTTCAGCGTGACAGCCCAGGCGCGCCAGGTCGGATCGGCAATGCTTTTTTCCAGCCGCGCGCGGCTTTCGTCCAAGGTCGTGGTCGCTGGATGCGAGCCGTAGGTATTGGCCTCGACGTCCGAATACATCGGATGCAGTGCCTCGGCGTCTTCGATGCGCAGCGGACGCAGCACCAGCCGCTCGGTCACCATGACCGGCAGCATCACGCGCCCAGCGCCTCCACCAGCGCCTTGACCTTCTTCTGCCGCCATTGCGGCAAGGGAGCGACCAGCCAATAGCCCAGGCGATAGGGCTTGGCCTCGCCGATCGCGACGATCCGGCCCGCCGCGATGTCGCGCCGCGCGAGCAATTCCGGCACCGTTGCCCGGCCCAGTCCTTCAGCAGCGGCGTCGATCGCCAATCCGGCATCGGCGACGCGGACCAGCGACACCGCATCGTCGTTGAGGCACCCCGGCCAGGAGATCCGTGTATCGGCACCGCCGCCCGGCCGCTGCACCGTGATCATACCTTCGGATTCGAGCGCTTCGCCCTCATGTTCGCCCGGCCCCTCGCCCCAGCGGATCGCGAGGTCGAGATTGGCCTGGGTGAAATCGAGTTCCTCGTCGGCGGCGATCAGCATGAAGCGCATCTCGCCATCGGCCGCGCTGATCTCGGCGAGCCGCGGCATCAGCCAGCAATGCAGCACATCGCGCGGTGCGGCGATGGTCAGCGACTTGGACGACTGGCCGGCCTGCATCGCGCGGACCGCTTCCTCGAATTGCAGGAAACCCTGGCGCAATGCGTCGAGCCCGGCCTCGCCTTCGGGCGTCAATTCCAGGCCCTTGGTCGTGCGGCGGAACAGCACCACGCCGAGTGTGTCCTCGAGCGCGCGGATCTGCTGCCCGACCGCAGCCGGGGTCACCGCGAGTTCGTCGGCAGCGCGGGTGAAGGACAGGTGCCGGRCCGCGGCGTCGAGCACACGCAGGCCGTTGAGGGGAAGATGGGTGCGCTTCATCTCGCGTCGCCCCGGCGAAGGCCGGGGCCGCCGGCGGCACGCGACTCCCCCGACAACATGGCGGCCCCGGCCTTCGCCGGGGCGACGAGGTCGATCACCACCTTCATCATGCCCCCACCGCCGGTGCGAGCAGCGCGAAGCGGGGGATGTCGACGTCGAACGCCGAGCCGTCCTCGGCGATCATGTGATAACTGCCTTGCATCGCCCCGGTCGGGGTCGCCAGCGGACAGCCCGAGACGTAATCGAAGCTCGCCCCGGGCGCGATCACCGGCTGCTCGCCGACCACGCCTTCGCCTTCGACCGAATGGCGTGCGCCGCGGCCGTCGGTGATCACCCAATGCCGCGTCAGCAGCTGGACCGTCGCCGGCGATTCATTCTCGATCCGCACGTGATAGGCCCAGAACCAGCGGCCGCGATCGGGTTCGGATTGTTCGGGCAAGAAGCTGACCGAGACGCGCACGATCACCCCGCGCGTTTCCGCGACATTGGGGAACAGTGCCTTCATCACGTCGCTCACCGCTTGTTCCTCACAAACTGACCGCCTTCAGCGCCCGGTCGAGGTCGTCGATCACATCGTCGGGATCTTCCAGCCCGACGTTCAGCCGCAACATCCCCTCGGTCACGCCCATTTCCAGCCGCCGCTCCTCGCTCACCCCGGCATGCGTGGTCGAGGCAGGATGCGTCATCAGCGAGCGAGAATCGCCGATATTGTTCGAGATGTCGATCAGTTCGAGCGCGTCGAGCAGGCCATGCGCCTGGGTGCGCCCGCCGTCGAGCTCGAACGCGAAGATCGGGCCGGCGGCATCCATCTGCCGCATTGCCAGATTGTGCTGCGGGTGGCTCGGCAGGCCCGGATGAAGGATCCGCGGCACGCGGCCTTCGAGGAAGCGCCCGACCTTGAGCGCGTTCTCGCTTTGCCGGCGCGCGCGCAGATCGAGCGTCTCGAGCCCCTTCAGCACGACCCAGGCATTGAACGGCGACAGCGTCGGCCCGGTATTGCGGGTGAAGGCAAGCAAGGTGTTCTCGATGAACTCCTCGCTGCCGCACACCGCGCCGGCGAGCACCCTGCCCTGCCCGTCCATCAGCTTGGTCGCCGAATAAGCGACGACATCGGCACCGAAATCGAGCGGTCGCTGCAGCACCGGGGTGGCGAAGGCATTGTCGACCACCGAGACGATACCGCGTTCCCTGGCGATACCGCACACCGCTTCCAGGTCGACGACATCCATCGTCGGGTTGGCCGGCGTCTCGAAGAAATAGACCTTGGTTTCGGGCCGGGTCGCATCGATGAATTGCTGCGGATCGCGCGCGTCGATCACCGTCGTCTGGATGCCGAATTTGGGCAGCAAGGTATCAACCAGCCAGCGGCATGACCCGAACGCCGCGCGGCCGGCGACGACATGATCGCCGGTCTGCAACTGGCACAGCAAAGCGGCCGTCATCGCCGCCATGCCCGTCGTCATCGTCCGGCACGCCTCGGCCCCTTCGAGCAAAGCGATGCGCTCTTCGAGCATCTGCACCGTCGGGTTCTGCAGGCGCGAATAGGTCATGCCCTGCTGTTCGCCGGCGAATCGCGCGGCGGCATCGCCCGCGCAATCATAGGCATAACCCGAGGTCAGGAAGAGCGCTTCGGACGTCTCCCCGAATTCCGACCGCGCCGTTCCGCCGCGCACCGCCTGGGTGGCGGGGCGCCAGTTTTGCGTGATCGAGCGGTCTTGTCCGGTACGGCGTTTCATCGTTGCGGGCTTTGCGGCGAGCGGGGGGCGCAGGTCAAGGGTAACAGTCCCTCTCCCGTTGGGAGAGGGAAGGAAGCGCGAAGCGCCGGGAGGGTGAGGGCAGCGACTTGCCCCTGCCCTCACCCCTCGCCGCTACGCGGCTCGACCCTCTCCCACTGGGAGAGGGTTTTCACGCGAACGCCGGCGCCGACTTCAAATGCTGGTACGCCGCGATCACTTCCTGCAGCGCCTTTTCCATGCTGCGATCGCCGCCGTTGCGGTCGGGATGGAATTTGCGCACCAGCTCCGAATAGCGCTGCCGCAGCCCGCGGCGATCGGTGTCCTGATCCAGCCCCAACACGCTCAACGCACGGCGATCGGCGCCGGACAAAGGCTTGCCGTCCTGGCGCTGGCGCTCGTTCGCCATTCGCTCGCGGAAACGCGCGCCGATCGCGTCGAGCGGATCGCTGAAATCGGCCCAGCGCGGCGGACGGTCGGCGCCGTTGGCGGCGAAGGCACGCGTCCCGCGTTCCCAGCCGGCATAAGGCCGCTGCGCCTCGTGAATCTCGTCGGGGCTCATCCCATTGAAGAAATTGTACCGCGAATTGAAGGCGCGGACATGGTCAAGGCACAGCCAGCGATACTCGGCCGGCCCGTCGCGCCCCGGCGGCGCGCCCTCCAGCGGCGGCGCGCGGAACTCGCCCGCCTGGTCGCATCCCGGCTCCGCGCACAGCCTTCCCGTCCCCGCCACACGGCCGTGGAAGCGGGTGTTGGGTCGGTCGTGCGGGGGCGTGCGAGCCACGGTGTCTCCGGCGGAAAAAGGGTCCTATATAAGAACGATGACCGACACCGCTACCGGCCCGCTGGCCGAAATCATCGCCGCTCGTCTGAGCGAAAACCTCACCCCATCGCGGCTCGAGGTGATCAACGACAGCCATCACCATGCCGGCCATATGGGCGACGACGGCACCGGCGAATCGCACTTCACCGTCATCGTCGAAAGCGATCGCTTCGTCGGCCTGAACCGAGTCGCGCGGCAACGGCTGGTGAACCAGGCGCTCGCCGATCTGTTATCCTCGCGTATCCACGCGCTCGCGATCAGGGCGCGCGCACCGGGAGAATGACATGGAGCCTTATCGTTTATGGTATTGGCCCTCGATCCAGGGGCGGGGCGAGTTCGTGCGGCTGGCAATGGAAGCGGCGCACATCCCCTATATCGACTGTGCGCGCGACGAGGGTGTCGATGCGTTGATCGACGACATGAAGGGGCACGATCGCCGCGGCCCCTTCGCCCCGCCCTATCTGTCGATGCCCGGCTTCACCGTCGCGCAGGTCGCCGACATCTTGTTCTTCCTCGCCAGCCGCCACGATTCTGTCGGTCCCACGAATGAGGCGGATCGCTTCTGGGCACAGCAACTCCAGCTGACCGTCACCGACATCGTCGCCGAGGTGCACAACGTCCATCACCCCGTCGCGCTCGACGATTATTACGACGACCAGAAGGACGAAGCGGCGCGCGCGGCCAAGGGATTCCGCGACCAGCGCATCCCCAAATTCCTGGGCTATTTCGACAAGGCCGTACGCCACAATGAGGGCGACTGGGCGGTGGGCACGCGCTGGAGCCATGTCGACACCTCGCTGTTCCAGCTGATCGAGGGACTGCGCTACATGTTCCCCAAAAGGATGACGGCGGTCGAAGGCGACTATCCTGCGCTTATCGCGCTCCACGACCGCGTCGCCGAGCTGCCGGGGGTCGCGGCATACCTCAAAAGCGAGCGCCGCATCGCCTTCAACACCGACGGCATCTTCCGCTATTATCCTGAACTCGACGCGGCGTAGGGTACGGACCCTAAGGCAAACGCAGCGTTTCCGTGAGGACTCTCCCGCTCGACGTCGGGAGCGGTTAAGGATCGCCGCGATGGCCCAACGTATTCCCCGCCCCGCCGCGCGCATCCTGCTGGTCGACCAGCAGGGCCGGCTGCTGATGTTCCGCTTCACGCCCGAGGACGGACGCCCGCCCTTCTGGTGCACGCCGGGCGGCGCGGTCGATCCGGGCGAGAGTTATGAAGAAGCGGCGCGGCGCGAATTGTACGAGGAGACCGGCATCATCGCCGAACCTGGCCCCGAGATCCTGCAGCGAACCGCCGACTTCCTGACGATCGAGGGCGTCGAGGTGACCGCCGACGAGCGCTATTTTCTGGTGCGGACTGACGCGCGCGAGATCGATCCCGCCGGTCATACCGAGCTGGAGCAACGCGTGATGCAGCACTGGCGCTGGGTCGCGCCGCACGAACTTTCCGCGCTCAGCGAGCAATATTTTCCCGAAGATTTGATCGATATCCTGGCAGAGGTGACGGCATGACCAACGACGACCTGATCGACCGCATCATTACGCCCACGACGCACGACCTGGGCGGGTTCAAGGTGCATCGGACGCTGCCGTCCAAGCCGCACCAGATGGTCGGCCCGTTCATCTTCTTCGACCAGATGGGTCCGGCGCATCTCGATATCGGCACCGGCATCGACGTGCGCCCGCACCCGCACATCAACCTGTCGACCGTCACCTATCTGTTCGCCGGTGCGATCGACCATCGCGATTCGCTCGGGACCTTCGCGCGGATCGAGCCCGGCGCGGTCAATCTGATGACCGCGGGGCACGGTATCGCGCATTCGGAGCGCTCCCCCGGCGACGAGCGTGCGCATGGCCCCGAATTGTCGGGCATCCAGACCTGGATCGCGATGCCCGAGGACAAGGAAGAGATCGACCCGGCCTTCGAACATGTCGCCAAGGCCGAGCTTCCGCTGATCGAAGCGCATGGCGCCACCGCGCGGATCATCATGGGCGAATTATGGGGCCAGCGCGCGCCGACCACGACCTATGCCGAGACGATCTATGCCGATATCCTGCTCGCGCCGGGCGCCAGCATGCCGATCGACGCCGGCGCCGACGAACGCGCGGTCTATCTGGCGATCGGCGAGGCCGAGATCGACGGGATGCCGATGGCGATCAACACGCTCTATGTGCTCAAGCCCGGCGTCGCGATGACCCTGCGCTCGGCCGGCGGCGGCCGCGTGATGCTGTGCGGCGGCGAGGCCTTCACGACCGAGCGCCACGTCTGGTGGAATTTCGTCAGCTCGCGCAAGGACCGCATCCAGCAGGCCAAGGAGGACTGGAAAGCCGGCCGCTTCGCCAAGGTTCCAGGCGACGAGAAGGAATTTATCCCGATTCCGGAGATTCCCAAGACGGCGACGTACCCGTGAGCAGCGCAGGCGAGCGTCGGATTTACCTGGTTCGCATTTGAAAGGATGGGATGGCGGGCGGCGGCTATAAAGGCGGGCCAACACCTGAAGGAAAGTTCGGCTGCCTCATTGGCTCGCTGATCGGCGTCCCCACGGGGCATATGCCTGCTGTTGGTCGACGCGCTTGGAGATTGTGTGCCTGATGGCCCGTGTCACCACGGCTTCCTCTTGAACGTGTTGCTCCCATCGGTCGGTATTGCCGTCGTCGTAGGTTTGGCGGCGTGGTGGATCGCGAAAGCGTATCGCCGGAATGCTGGCTGACCTTGCGGAGAATTCGCTCATCCCTTTAGGCGGCAGAACCGGGCACAGCGTTCCTGCCCTTGTCGAATATGCGGTATGGAGGCAGGGTTTCCTCGACAAGAGGAGAGAGTGATGGCGAATCTCGAGCTGCAACGCGTGGCACTACCCACGGGAGTCGAGCTTGACGTAGCGGTAGCGGGCCTGCCGACCAATCCGCCGATCATTCTGCTCCACGGCTTCCCCGAGTCGCATCGCACCTGGCGGCATCAGATCGCCGACTTGGCCGAAGACCATTTCGTCCTCGCGCCCGACCAGCGCGGCTTCGCCAGATCGTCCAAGCCCGAGGGCGTCACGAATTACACCCCCGACAAGCCGGTCGCGGACATGATCGCGCTGGCCGACCGGTTCGATCTCAAGCGCTTCACGCTGGTCGGGCACGATTGGGGTGGGGCGATCGCGTGGATGGCGGCGCTCAACCATCCCGATCGCGTCGCACGGCTGATCATCATCAACGCGCCGCATCCCTTCATCTTCCAGAAGTCGATGTTCGACGACATGGCGCAGCGCGAGGCGAGCCAATATATCCGCGCGTTTCGCAACACCGATCTCGAAAAGCATATCGACTCGATCGGCCTGTCGGCGTTCTTCGACGGCAGCTTCATGCGCCACACCGACTTCGAGAAAGTGAAGGACGAAAAGCCCATCTATCTCGAGCAATGGGGCCAGCCCGGCGCGATGACCGCGATGCTCAACTGGTACCGAGCGAGCACGCTGCTCGTGCCGGCGATGGACGAAACGCCCGAGCGGCCAGCGTTCCTCGACGGACCCTTCCCGCCGCTCAAGGTACCGACATTGGTGATCTGGGGGCTGGGCGACAAGGCGTTGTTGCCGGTGCAGCTGGAGGGCCTCGAGGCGCTGGTCCCCGATCTGACGCTTGAGAAGCTGGAGGGCGTGGGACATTTCGCCCCCTGGGAAGCGCCCGAGAAAGTCACCGGCGCAATGCGCGAATGGCTTGCCGACCACGACGGGTGAACGAAGTCGCCGGGAACGCGCGCTTCTGGCTAAACATAAGATCCCAGGGAATCAGCCGCAGATCGCGCGGAAACCGGCAGCCATGAATTTCGCCATGCGGTCCTTGATCGCCGCGAAGTCATCCGACCGCGCCACGCCGCCGGACAATTTGTCGATCCGGCCGGTGCGCGCGAGCGTGAGCATCAGCGCGCCGGTCACGAAATGGTATCCCCAGAAGATGTCGGCCTCGGCGCAATCGGGAAGCGCCTTCTTGAGCAGATCGATCAGTCGCAGCACGACGGGATCGAAATGCTTGTCCATCAATTCGGCACCCCATTCGGGTGTATTGGCGACCTGGGCGCCCAGCTTGGCATAGTTCCGCCACCCCTCCCCGCCATTGCTGTAAAGGTCGAGATCGGTGTCGAGAAAGGCGTGCAGCGCGCCTTCCACGGTAGGTTTGCCGCCGCATGACGCTTCGTAATCGTCGAGCACTTTCATCCTGAGGTCGCGCGTCACGACCGCCCGGCGCGCAAACACCGCATCGAACAGCGCCTTCTTGTCCGCGAAATAGTAATTGAGCAACGTGTGGTGGACGCCGACCTGCTTGGCGACGTCTTTCAGCGTGGTGCCGTAGAGCCCGTGCTGCGCGAACAGCCCCTCGGCGGCGTCGAAAATCTGCTCCATCGTCTCCGCGCGTTGCTCGGCCTTGCGCGACCGGCGCGGTGGTGGGGTGGTCTTGGTCACGATCATGGTCCTTCCAGCCTCATCCATCAGCGTCAAGCACTTCGCAGCATCCAATAATATTCACCCTCTTGATAATGTATATGTTGACTCCCGTCGCTGCTTCCCACCATCATGCGGGACAACGGGCAAAAGCCGGGGAGAGGAAATTGGACTTTCTGACGGCACTCGGTCGGCCGCGCGCCCGCGCCCGCTATCGCGCACCTCTCCGGCGGGTTCGGTAATGGCCACGACGATCGCGACGGCGCCCTCCCCTGCCCCCGCCACATCGGCCCGGGCGTGGCTCATGCTCGGCACGCTGACCTTCGTCTATGTGCTCAATTTCCTCGATCGCCAGTTGCTCGGCATTCTAGCCAAGCCGATCCAGGACGATCTGCACATCACCGACGGCCAGCTCGGGCTGATCGGTGGGCTCTATTTCGCCTTCTTCTATTGCTTCATCGCCATCCCGGTCGGCTGGCTTGCCGACCGGTCAAACCGCATCACAATCGTCGCGCTCGCCTGCGCGATCTGGAGCGGAGCGACCACCGCTTGCGGGCTCGCGGCCACCTATCCGCAACTGGTCGCCGCGCGGATGACGGTGGGATTCGGGGAAGCGGGCGGCGTACCGCCTTCCTACGCGCTGATCACCGACACTTTCCCGCCCGGACGCCGCGGCATCGCCTTCGGCATCTACAATCTCGGACCGCCGATCGGCGCGGCCCTGGGGATCGCGTTCGGCGCGTCGATCGCTGCCTTCTTCCATTGGCGCGACGCGTTCATCGCGATCGGCGCGATCGGCGTCGTCACCGCCATCCTGGTCCGGCTGTTCCTGCGCGAGCCGGCGCGCGGCGCGACCGATCCTGTGGTGCAGGAGGTCTCGGCCAAGGCGCGTTTCTGGCCGACCATCGGCATGTTCTTCACCCATCCGATATTGATGCTCGCCGCGCTGGGCAGCGGCGCGACACAATTCGTCACCTACGGCCTGGGCAATTTCGCGGTGCTGTTCCTGATCCGCGAAAAGGGCATGAGCTTGCAGCAGATCGCGGTGTGGTACGCGATCGTCGTGCTGGTCGGCATGTGCTCGGGGATGCTGGTGTCGGGGCGGGTGATAGACCGCTTCACGCGCCATTCGCGCCGCGTCTATGCCATCGCGCCGGTACTGTCGCTGGTCGTCGCCATGCCCTTCTACGCCGCCTTCGTATGGGCGCCCGGCTGGCCGCTGGCGCTCGTGCTGCTGACCATCACCATGCTGTTCAACTATGTGTACCTCTCCTGTTCGGTCGCGCTGGTGCAGGAGGAAGTACGGCCCGACCAGCGCGTGCTCGCGGGCGCCCTCTTGCTGCTGGTAATGAACTTCATCGGACTCGGGCTCGGGCCGACCTGGGTCGGCGCGGCGAGCGACTGGTTCAAGGCCGCGGGCGATGCGCATTCGCTGCGCACCGCGCTCTACACGCTCGTGCCGGTCTATCCGGTCGCGATCCTGCTCTTCCTCTGCCTCGCCCGCGTGATCCGGGCGCACGAACAAAGGATATCGGCATGACCCGTTTCCCTTCGCTGCTCTCACTCGGCGCAATGCTCGTGGCTGCTCCGGTTTCCGCGCAATCGGGACCGGTGGTCGATGCACCGTCGGGCGCCGTGCGCGGCACGACCGATGGCGACATCCAGGCGTTCAAGGGTATTCCCTATGCCGTTCCCCCGGTCGGCGCGATGCGCTGGCGTCCGCCGGCGCCGATGCAGCGCTGGAAAGGGGTGCGAGAGGCGACCGCCTTCGGTCCCGCCTGCGTCCAGCCGCAGGGCAAATCGGCCTCGGTCTATTCGCCCGCCGCGCCCCTGCCGGTCAGCGAGGATTGTCTGACGCTCAACATCTGGGCGCCGAAGAATGCGAAGAACGCGCCGGTCTTCTTCTGGATTCACGGCGGCGCGCTGGTCAGCGGGTCGAGCCGCGAGGCGACCTATGACGGCCGCAGGATGGCCGAACGCGGTATCATTGTCGTGTCGATCAATTATCGCCTCGGCGTGCTTGGCTGGCTCGCGCATCCGGGGCTTACAGCGGAATCGCCGCAGCACGTGTCGGGCAATTACGGACTGCTCGACCAGATTGCGGCGCTGGGCTGGGTCAAACACAATATCGCGGCGTTCGGCGGCGATGCCAAGAACGTGACGATCGCTGGCGAGTCCGCCGGTGCGCTCAGCGTCATGTATTTGCTCGAATCGCCGCTCGCTCGCGGGCTCTACAGCAAGGCGGTTGCCGAGAGCGGGTACATGATCTCGATGCCCGAGCTGAAGAAAGCGGTCTATGGCGCACCGTCGGGCGAAGCGGCCGGCCAGATGCTCGGTGGCGCGCTCCAGGCGCCCGACATCGCGGCGCTGCGCGTGATCGACGCGCAGACGATCACCGATAGCGCCGCCAAGCTCGGCTATGGGCCCTGGGGCACAGTCGACGGCCTCGTCCTGCCGCAGCAGATGGTCGAGGCGTTCGACCAGGGAAAGCAGGCGCCGGTGCCGCTGCTCGCCGGGTTCAACCAGGGCGAGATCCGATCGCTGATGATGCTCGCGCCCAAGCCGCCCGCGACCGCGGCCGACTATGAAGCGACGATCCGCGACCGTTATGGCGACCTCGCCGACGCGTTCCTCAAACTCTATCCGGCGGCCGACTACAAAGAGAGCATCATCGCCACAACGCGCGACGGGCTCTACGGCTGGACCGCCGAACGCATGGTGCGCAAGCAGACCGGGCTTGGTCAGCGTGCCTATCTCTATATGTTCGATCACGGCTATCCGGCGATGGAAGCGGCGGGGCTGCACGCCTTCCACGCCAGCGAATTGCCTTATGTGTTCGGCACGATCGACACGCTCGGCCCCAATTGGCCGAAGATCCCCGCCACGCCCGAGGAGCAAGCGCTGTCCGATGCGATGCTCGATTACTGGACCAGCTTCGCGCGGAACGGAAATCCAGTCGCGGCCAAGGCGCCGGCCTGGCCGGCCTACGGCACCGCCGGCAACTATATGCACTTCACAGCGAAGCCCGAGCCGAGCAAGGATCTGATGCCCGGCATGTTCGCGCTCAACGAGGCGGTGATGTGCCGCAAGAAGGCGACCGGCAAGATCGGCTGGAACTGGAATGTCGGCCTGGCCGTGCCGAAGATTCCGCCACGGACCGCCGGGTGCGATTGATCGGATAAAGCATTACGCCTCTCCCTTTTAGGGAGGGGTTGGGGTGGGTGCGCGCGCGTCTGCGCGCTCACAAAGACTCTTCACCCGACCGCCAAAACAGCGACGGGCGAGGCATCGAGCCTCGCCCGTCGCTCAACCCACCCCTTGATCCCCTCCCTTGCAGGGAGGGGAGATTGGAATACCATTCGACCTACGGTCACCGCCCCATCGCCACAGCCGCGATCTTCCCCGCCTCGTAATCCGCGCGCAGCCGATTTTTGTCGATCTTGCCCGAGGCGGCGAGCGGCATCGCCGCGATCTCGGCGACGCGGTCGGGGATCCACCAATCGGCGACCTTGCCGCGCAGCAGGTCGAGCAACACGCGCGCATCGGCCTTGCCGTCGCTCTCGACGATCAACACCGGGCGCTCACCCCATTTGGCGTCGAGCCTTCCGATCACCGCGACATGGCGCACTGCCGGATGCGTGCCGACGATCGCTTCGATCTCATTGGGGTTGATCCACTCGCCGCCAGACTTGATCAGATCCTTGCCGCGTCCGCAGATCGTGAGATTGCCCCCAGCGTCGATCGTCGCGAGGTCGCCGGTGTCGAAATACCCCTCGGCATCGAGGGCGTCGCTGTCGGCACGGAAATAACGGTCGATCACGCTCGCGCCCTTGACCTTGAGATGTCCCTGTACGCCGCGCTGCTCGGGCAAGGTCGCGCCGTCGGCATCGGTCAGCTTGAGATCGAGCCCGATCGGCGGCCGCCCCGAGTCACGGGCGGGGTCAGTCGTGCCGGGCGCCGCGATCGTCCCTACCGGCGACAATTCGGTCATCCCCCAGCTCGTCTGCACTTCGGCACCGAGCTTGTCCTCGAGCCGCCGGATCAGCGCCTCGGGACAGGTCGACCCACCAATCACCACGCGCTTCAGGCTGGGCAAATCGATCCCGGTCGCCTCGACATGGTCGGCGAGTGCGAGCCATACCGTCTGAACGCCGACGGCCACGGTCACCTCCTCGTCGCGGATCAATCGCGCCAGGCTCGCGCCGTCGATCACCCGCCCCGGCAGGACCAGCTTGGTACCCGCCGCGGGCGCCGCGAACGGTAGTCCCCAGCCATTAGCGTGGAACATCGGCACCGCGAGCAGCAGAACATCGCGCGCCGTCAGTGCGATCGCATCGGCTTGAAGCGCGCGGAGTGTGTGGAGATAATTCGAGCGGTGGGTATAGACCACACCCTTGGGACTGCCGGTCGTGCCGGACGTGTAGCAGAGCCCCGCTGGCAGAGTCTCGTCGAACCCTCCCCACGCCACCTCGACGCCGTGCGCTTCGAGCAGCGCGTCGTGGCCCCAGACGCTTACGTCCGCCCGGCCAACAGCGTCGATGTCGAAGGCCGGGCTGTCGAGCACGACGACATGCTCGATCGATCGGCACCGTGCGACCAGCTCGCTCGCAAGCGGTAGCAGGTCGGCCGCTACCGCCAGCACGCGATCCTCGGCGTCATCGATCATCGCGGCAAGATGCGCGGCGGTCAGCCGCGGATTGAGCGTGTGGCAGACCAGCCCGATCCCCATCGCGGCATAATAGAGTTCGAGATGATGCGGCGTGTTCCAGGCGAGCGTCGCGACGCGGTCGCCCTGGTTCAGGCCGATCGCCGCAAGTGCGCCCGACATCCGGTTGCTGCGCGCCCTGAGCCCGGCATAGGTCTCGCGCGCGAGCACATGGCCCGCTTCAGCGCCAACGACCTCACGATCATGGAACCACTTGGCGGCGTGATCGAGGAACTTGTCTACCGTCAGGCCGTAGGATTGCATGACACCTGGAGAGAAAGCGGGGAAAGAAAGGCCGGGCGCCGCGATCGCGCGCGCACGTCCGGCCAGGCTGGGAATCAGAAAGTCTTGAGCACCTTGAGCCCGTATTGGCGCGGGGCTCCGGCGAAATAGAGCCCGCTATTGAGCGCGGCGACATAATGCTGGTTGGTCAGGTTGGTGCCATAGGCCGTGATCGTCCAGCTGCCCTTGGCGTAAGCGAGCTGGGCATTGAGGATCTTGCGTGCGTCGAGCAGGTCGCCACGGTTCGTGTTCTGGAACAGGGTCGCCCATTGGCTGCCGACATAGCCAAAATTGGCGCGCGGTGTGATCGAGCTGCCGTCGGGCAGCTTGAAGGTATATTCGCCGCTGACGTTGAACGTGACGTTGGGCGCATAGGTCTGGCGCCGGCCGGCCAGGTTGATGCAGTTGGTGGCTGCGGCCGTGCCACCCGTGATCGGGTCGCACGCCCCGGTGGCGGCGATGCGCGGATCGCTTGCGTAGAACGAGCCGAGTTCGCTGTGCAGGACGTTGACACCGGCATCGAACTTGAAGCCGCCGACGGTAACTTCCGCCTCCGCCTCGAACCCATAGATCTTGGTGCTGTCGGGAACGTTCAGCTCGATTCCGAACGTGGGGAAGGTCGGGTAACCGATGATGACCTGGAAGTTCTTATAGTCGTTGTAGAAGCCGGTGACCGTGGTGCGGACATGCCCGCCCGCCCAATTGGCCTTCCAGCCGGCTTCGTAGGAGGTGATCTTCTCCGGCTTGAACGGAGCGGGCGCGCCCAGCCCGACCGGCACGTTGAGCCCACCAGGACGGAAGCCGGTGGCGACGAAGCCATAGAGGAACTGGTCGGCATTCACTTTCCAGCCGAGCGATGCCTTGTAGGAGAAATTGTCCGACGACACGGTCTGCACCTGGCTGATCGGCAGGCCATATTGCTGGACGTTGACATAATTGGTCGACCGACTGGCGGTATAGCGGCCACCGAGTTCGAGCTTCAGGCTCGGCGTGATCTGGAAGCCGACCTGGCCGAACGCGGCAAGGTTGCGCTCCGGATTGCGGCCGGTCAGCTGGTAGAGGCACGCATTGACCGTGGTGACGGGATAGCAAAGGTTGATCGTGAAATTGCTGAACGGCTTCGGGAAGAAATAGGCGTTCCACATCCCAAACCCGCCGATCAGCCACGTAAAGCGCTGATTGTCCGGCGAGATGATGTTGAATTCCTGGCTGAATTGGGTCTCCTCCACCTTGTCGAAGAAGCTCCAGTTCTTGATCGTGCCGGTAGTCGGATCGACGATGTTCGATGCCGTGCCGTCGAGGTCGGCGCGGTAGAGAGTGGTGCCGTTCTGGAATCCGGTGACCGACCTGAATTTCACGCCGCCGGTCGTGTCATATTCCAGTTTCAGCACCGATCGCACGAACGTGTCGCGCGCATCCTGCGGCGCGTTGAGCTGGATGTCGTAGAGATCGCGCTTGTACGCGGGATAGGCGTTGCTGTGCTGCCAGAAGGGAGAAGCGGGATAGGCGCCCGAATCGAGCGCGTCGAAATCGGTCTTCCATAATGCGGAGAATTGGCTGCTCGGTTTCCACAGGAAGCTCACGCGCCCGGCGAGATAGCCCATCTTGCCGCTGTCATAGGGGTAGGCGCTGCCGCCCGCGCCATGCACATTGAAGAAGCTGTCGCGGCGCTCGGCGAATAACGCGACCCGCGCAGCGAAGGTGTCGCTGATCGGCAGGTTGATCGCGCCCTGCATGCCGGCGTCGTTGTAATTGCCGTAATTGGCGTTGAAATAGCCGTGGATCTCGCCCCCGACGATCGGATCGTTGGTGTTGACGAACACCGCGCCGCCGGTCGAATTCTGGCCGACGATCGTCCCCTGCGGGCCGCGCAGCACCTGGATATTGGCGACGTCGAAATAGGGCTCCATCTGGAAATAGCCCGGGAAGGTCGGCACGCCGTCGCGATAGGTGATCACGCCGGTCGTCGTCTGGGTGTTGTGCTCGGCCTTGCCGATGCCGCGGATGTTGAAGTCGTTGCCCTGGCCGAAATTGTTCACCACCACGCTCGGCATCGCGAACTGCAGCGCATCGACATTGGCGACGCCCTTATTGCCCAGATCGGTGCCGCTCAGCACCGACGCCGATACCGCGGTGGTCATCAGGTCTTCGCTGCGGCGCTGCGCGGTGATGACGATGTCGCCGGGCAGGTTGCTATTGTCGGTGGCGGCCTGGCTATCGTCCTGCGCCGCCGCCGCGGGTGTCGACTGGGGAGCCGTTTGGGCAGCAGCGCTGCCACCCCAGGCAAAAGCGAGCGCGGATGCACCGAGCCACAATGCACGAGCCTTCATTCAATCCTCCCACCAATCAATCACGCTCTCCGGCGCCGATGACGGGAAACTGCCGCAAAGCGCGGCTACTAGCAATACTAATTCACACAATAGTGAATAACGATGCTTTAGCGTGAAAACGGGCGGGGCCGGCCAAGCCGGTCGATCGTTTGTCGTGCTGAATCGACCGATACGCTCTGCCCATCGCCGCCGAATCGATTGGCCGAGAATCACAAAAGCCGCGGACGTCAGCGACGTCCGCGGCTTTCGATGGTGGGCGTGGCAAGGATTGAACTTGCGACCCCTGCGATGTCAACACAGTGCTCTACCACTGAGCTACACGCCCACGGGGAGGGGGCCCTGTAGCGGCGCTTCCGCCGCTGTGCAAGCGCCGAAACTCTACAATCCGCCGTTGGCGCTTTCGACCTCGAACAAGCGGTCTACCTCCAGCACCAGATCCCTAAGATGGAACGGTTTGGACAGCACGCGGGCATTGGGCATCTGCTTGCCGGCGCGCAGGGTCACGGCGGCGAAGCCGGTGATGAACATGACGCGCATATCGGGCGCGATCTCCGACACTTTCTGCGCCAGTTCGATTCCGTCCATCTCGGGCATGACGATGTCGGTCAGCAGCAGGTCGAAATGCTCGGTTTCGATCAGCGGCAGCGCGGCGGTGCCGCGATCGACGGCGGTGACGGCATAGCCCGACCGTTCCAGTGCGCGCGTCAGATATTCGCGCATCACCGAATCGTCCTCGGCCAGTAGAATCCTGATCATGCCCGTCCGTTGCCCTGTGTCCCGCCAAGGTCTTTTATGCCCTAAGGGTTTAAGATTTTCCAGCGTCGCGCGGCGATTGCCCCAAGACGGCACGACGAGTAGATTTGCACCTATGGCCGCTCCCTCGTTCGACCGCGTCGGACCAATCCCGCCGGACAGCCCGGTAATCCTGTCGGTGCCGCATGCCGGGCGCGATTATCCACTCCAGCTGCGCGCCGCCGCCGCCGTGCCGGTGGCGTCGATGCTGGCGCTAGAGGATCGCCATGCCGACGACGTCGCGCTCACCGCGCGGATCGACGAGACTGTGTTCGTCCAGCGCCGCGCGCGCGCCTGGATCGACCTCAACCGCGGCGAGGACGAGCGCGACCCGCTGATCGACGACGGTGCGCGGCCGATCCCGGCCGGTGCCGCGGCGACAAAATTGCGCAGCGGGCTGGGCCTGGTGCCGCGGCGGTCGGCGCCCGGCGTCGCGATCTGGAACCGGCGCCTGGGCGACGACGAAGTGCGGCAGCGCATTACTCAGGATCACCGCCCCTATCATTCGGCGCTCGCCGACGCGCTGGCGGCCGCGCGCGAGCGGTTCGGGGCCGCTTTGTTGCTCGACGTGCATTCGATGCCGCCATTGCCGGGCGGTGCCGCGGCGCGCGTGGTGATCGGCGATCGCTTCGGCCGCAGCGCGGGCGGGCGGCTGGTCCATCGGCTGGAAGGCGAAGTCATCGCCGCCGGGCATCGCGCGGCGCTCAACACGCCCTATCCCGGCGGCTATATCCTGTCGCGCCATGGCCGGCCCGACCAGCATATCCATGCGATCCAGATCGAGATCGACCGGCGGCTCTATCTCGATGCCGGTTTGACCGCACCGGGCAAGGGTTTTGCCGGTACCGCCGCTCTGCTGCGCCGGATGATCGATGCCGCCACCGATGAATTGCTGACCGGCGGGCTGGCGCTGGCGGCGGAGTGAGTGGGCGGGGGAAACGACAGCCCCGGATTGGTCGCTAGCGACCAGTAGCGGACATCGGCCATATCGCGCATAGTCTCGCTATGTATGACGCCGACTTAAGGCAGCCGACGCGACTGTGGTCACTTGCCATCTACTCATTCTATGTCGTTGCGATCGTGCCGGGCTCGTTCCTTGCTTACATCGGCATAGGCTGGATGGATGCCTATGAGCGAGGCTGGCGCACCCAAGTTGCCGCTGCTGCTCTTGCCGCCGCCTGGATCCCATTGGCCTTGGGAGTTGCGTTCTGTTGGAAGGCAGTACGAGCCGGAAGTAGACCGATTTTCTTGCACGGGGTTGGATTCGTACTGCTTGCAGTGGGCTTTTACGCCGTCCCCCTTGTGTGGGGCGGCCGCATGTTGATTTAATCCGCTGCCCACCCAATAGCGGCCTCATGCCAGCAGCCCGACCGATCTCGCCCACCCCATAAAAAAACCACCTCGGGCAAACGCCCGAGGTGGCCAAGGTTCAGGGAGGAGACACGCTCGAAAGCGTGTCTGCACGACCTCGCGAAAGGGGGGACACGAAGCCGTACTCCAGCAACATAGGTCGATGAGATTACCGTTTCAAGACTCGGACTTGAACGTTCTCACCGAAGAATTTCAACCATTTCGGACCGATTCCGGTGCCATCCCGCCAGGCACGGCGTGCGCGACGGCATATGCCGCGGCGACATGCCGCAGAAAGGCATGGCCGAGGCCCTGCCGCCTGTGCCGGCCTCGCCGCGCACCAGGGTGACGAGGACCAACGCGGTCCTCGTCATGAAGGAGGTGTCAGGCAACCAGCTGCGGCGCCGGCATCAGTCCCAATTGCATCTGACGCGTGAAGATCTCGCGCATCACCGACAGCGAGAACATATGCGCATAGATCAGCGGCAGCAGACCCGACTGGGTCATCTTGCGCAGCTGGTCGCCGCGCAGCTCGTTGAGCTTCTCTTCATTGACCATGCGGAAGCCCGAATAGACGAACGGCTTGTCGGCGCCATCCGGCTGGATCGTCACTTCGCCGTCCATCAGCAGATCGAGCTCGCGAAGCTCGTTCATGAACGCCGCGGTACGTGCGCCGGCTTCTTCGAACTGCTGGTTGAACTCGAGGATGTTCTTGGTCACCTCGGTCGGGGCGCCATCGGCGAACAGCGGCTCGCCGTCGTCGAACGCGCCGATCGTTTCCGAACTCGGATCGAAGCACAAGGTCAGCTCTTCGGCTTCCGGGCGCAGGCGCGCGAGCAGATACGGATAGCGCCGGATATAGGCCGGGACATAGGTATAGGGCTCGCGCAGCTGACCCTTTTCGTCGATGAAGACGTTGACCCCTTCGTTGAGGCCCATCAGCGCCAGCGGCACGCCATCGTCGCCTTGCGAGAAGACGATCGGCAGGTTGCGCTGCGCCATCGGGAATTCGTCGACCGTCAGCGGGATCGCGTGCTGGCTGGCCAGGAACGGCGCGCCGTTGGACGGGCGGATGCGGAAATTGCCGTGCTGCTCGCTCGACAGTGGTTCGAGCGAATTATAAAAAAGCGGAAGCGACTGCGGCGCGCTGGCCATTACCCTACTCCAATCGAATCTCTTGAACGCGGCTCCCCCAAGAAGCCGCACGTGGCCGTGCGCCCTAAGGGGTGGCGCCGTCGGGCGCAAGGGTAACGAGCTTCCCCGGATTCATCAATTCGCGCGGATCGAACGCGCTTTTGATCGCCCGCAGCGCCATCATCCGCGCCGGCGAGGACAGCCGCGCCAGCTCGTCGCGTTTCAACTGGCCGATGCCGTGCTCGGCCGAAATCGATCCGCCCGCGGCGACGACGAGATCGTGGACGAAGGCCGAGATGACATGGCCCTCTCCCTCATACCAGCTCGGGCCATCGGTGCCGACCGGCGCCCGCACGTGGAAATGGACGTTGCCATCGCCGAGATGGCCGAACCCGGCCGCGTGCGTTCCGGGGAAGCGCGCTTCCACCGTTCTCGCACCTTCGGTAAGGAAGCGCGGCATGCCGGCGACGGGCACCGAGATGTCGTGCTGCAGCGCGGGCCCCTCGGCACGCGACGCCTCCGGAATGGTTTCGCGGATTTTCCACAAGGCGTCGGCCTGCGCCTCGCTCGCCGCGACGACCGCATCCTCGACCTCACCCGCCGCGAGCGCGTCGCCGATCAGCCGTTCGAGCAAAGCGGCCGGTGATTCGTCGGCTGGCGCCGCGCGCGTCGCCTCGATCAGGACCTGCCAGCCATGATTACCGCCCAACGGCGCGCGCGTGCCGGGGAAATGGCGGATCACCGCGTCTAGGAAGCTTTGCGGAATGATCTCGAAGCTCTCGACCGCCTGCGTCGCGCCCTGCAGCCGCCGCAACAGCGCCAGCGCGCGCTCGGGATCGGCGAGCCCAACCCAGGCCACTGCGCGGTCGAGGATCGCCGGAACCAGCCGCAACGTGGCCGCGGTGATCACCCCGATCGTGCCCTCCGCCCCTATCAGCAACTGGTTGAGATCGTAGCCGCGATTGTCCTTCTTGAGCGCGGCGAGGCCGTCATGGAGCGATCCGTCGGGCAGCACCGCCTCGACGCCGGCGACCAACCCGCGCATCGTTCCGAATCGCAGCACTTGCGTGCCTCCGGCGTTGGTCGAGGCCAGCCCGCCGATCGTCGCGCTGCCCTTTGCCCCCAGGGTCAGCGGAAAGCGCATCCCCTCGGCCAAGGCGGCGTCGTGGAGGCTGGACAGGATCACCCCTGCCTCGGCCACCGCCAAAGCGTCGGCCGGCCGCAGCGAGCGGATGCGGTTCAGTCGTCGCGTCGACAGGATCAGCGCCGAGCCATCCGCGGGCGGAGTGGCGCCGGCGACCATCGAGGTATTGCCCCCCTGCGGTACCAAGGCGACGCCGAGGTCGCGTGCCTTGGCGACGACCAATTGCACTCCCGCGACGGTGTCGGGCGCAAGGATCGCCGGGCTGCTGCCATGAAACCGCCCGCGCCAGTCGGTCAGCCAGGGCGCAATGTCCGCGGGATCGGTCACGACCGCCTTGTCGCCCAGCGCGGCGCGGGCGGCGGCGGTCAACTCGGTCTGTGCGGGTGTCATGGCAGTCGCGCTAGCATGGCGGAGGATGCGTATCCAATTCATTGCGTGTTCAAATTATGGCTTTACCAAGGCGCGCTTCATGCCGAGTCCACCCCTTGCCGCCTTTGCCCTGATTGCCTCCGTCGCCGCGGTCAGCACGCCCGCGCCTGCCGGTCAGGTGACGGGCATCGAACTGGCGCAAGTGACGATCCGCGGGCGAATCGTCATCCGCGTTCCCAGCACATTGCGGGACAGGGTCGCGCCCGCGCCGCAGCTTACACCGGCGCGACCGATCAAATGGGCCGAGAAAAAAGGTCCCAAATGCATCGCCGCCGACCAATTGGGCGGAGCGATCGTCGCGGGCGATTATGTCGACCTGGTCCTGCGCGGCGGTGACCGCGTCCGCGCCGAGCTGGACGGCGATTGTTCGGGCCTCGGCTATTATGGCGGTTTCTACGTGAAGCCGTCGGCCGACGGCCAGGTCTGCGCCGGACGCGATTCGATCCGCACCCGCTCGGGCGACCAATGCACGATCAGGAAGTTCAAGAAACTGGTCGCCAAAAAATAGGCCTTGATGCGCCGGTCGAAACTGGCTCGAGCATCCCCATCCCCGCCCCGCACACACCATACCGCTTCGCCTGAACTTGTCGAAAGGCAAACTGAGGAAGGGCGAACCAAGGGCGACAGTCTGGCCAGGTTCGCCTTCGTCGATCCGTCCGATGTCGCAAACATAACTCGCTCTTCCGCACTCTCATCAAGCCAGAAAGCTTGACTTTCGGCAACTGATCGGCAAGCGCGCACGTTGTTGGATGGCGCATCTGCGCGCTAACCATTTTTCCGGATTCTTGGATGCCTTTTGCCGACCTCGGCCTTTCAGACGAATTGCTCCGCGCCGTAGGCGAATCGGGCTATACCGAACCGACTCCGATCCAGGCCGCGACCATTCCCAGCGTGCTGATGATGCGCGACATCATTGGTATCGCCCAGACCGGCACGGGCAAGACCGCCGCGTTCGTGCTGCCGATGATCGATATTCTCGGTCATGGCCGCAGCCGCGCGCTGATGCCGCGCAGCCTGATTCTCGAGCCGACGCGCGAGCTCGCCGCGCAGGTCGCCGAGAATTTCGAGAAATACGGCAAGTATCACAAGCTCTCGATGGCGCTCCTCATCGGCGGCGTGCAGATGGGCGACCAGGTCAAGGCGCTGGAAAAGGGCGTCGACGTGCTGATCGCGACTCCAGGCCGGCTGATGGACCTGTTCGAGCGCGGCAAGATCCTGCTGACCCAGTGCAACCTGCTGGTGATCGACGAGGCCGACCGCATGCTCGATATGGGGTTCATCCCCGATATCGAGAATATCTGCACCAAGCTGCCGGCCAATCGCCAGACGCTGTTGTTCTCGGCGACGATGCCGCCGCCGATCAAGAAGCTGGCCGACAAGTTCCTGTCGAACCCGAAAACGATCGAGGTCGCGCGTCCCGCCACCGCCAATATCAACATCACCCAATATGTGGTGCCGGTCAGCAGCACGAGCCACGCCAAGCGCGCGGCGCTGCGTCAGTTGCTCGGCCAGGAAGAGGTCAAGAACGCGATCATCTTCTGCAACCGCAAGACGACGGTGCGCGAGCTCAACAAGAGCCTGAGAGGCTATGGCTTTTCGAGCGGCGAGATTCATGGCGACATGGAGCAGCCGCAGCGGATCGCCGAACTCGAGCGGTTCAAGAAGGGTGAGATCAACATCCTGGTCGCGTCCGACGTCGCCGCGCGCGGGCTCGACATCAAGGGCGTCAGCCACGTCTTCAATTTCGACGCGCCGTGGCATCCGGACGACTACATCCATCGTATCGGCCGCACCGGCCGCGCGGGCGCGACGGGGATCGCCTATACGCTCGCCTCGAGCGCGGACGCCGAGAATATCGAGAATATCGAGAAGCTGACCGGTATGAAGATTCCGCGGCTCGAAGGCGGCCCGCCGCCCGAGGCCGAGGAAAAGCCGCGCGCCCGCGCTGCCCGTGACGAAAAGCCGAAACGCACGCGCGCCGCGCCGCGCGAGAAAGCTGCCGCCGACGAGACGCCCGAAGCACCGGCGCCGCGCGCGGACAAACCCGCTCGACGCGAAGAGCCGCGCGCGCCGCGCGAAGAAGCACGCCCGCGCCGCGACGATCCTCGCCCGCCCCGCGACGAGCCGCGTGTGCGCAACGACGACCGCCGCCCGCGCCGCGGCCGGGAGCAGGACGATGGTCCGGACGAAGGCTGGAACGGGCCGATTCCCGACTTCCTGAACGCGGTCCTGACGCACGATTGAGGCGCGCGTGAGCCTGCCCGATTTCATCAGCCCAGACTTCATCAGCGTGGTGCCGGTCGAACCGATCGTCAGCCCGTGCGTCAATATCTGCCGGATCGGCAAGGATCGGTTGTGCGAGGGATGCCGCCGCACGATCGACGAAGTCGCGCGCTGGACGAGCATGACTCCAGCGGAGCGTGACCGCATCATGGCCGAACTGCCATCGCGCCAGATCGCGTCGAGTCAGCCCTGAAACGACACGCCCAAGATCACCGCCGCCCGTTCACCGGGAAGCCCATGTTTGCGCATTGCCGCCGCTCGCGACGCGTCTGATGGCGATCGTTGAGACAGGCGCGAAGCCGACGATCCCAATCCGCCTTGCGGTCGACATAGGATTCGTCCCCGCCGGGATGCGGCGCTGGCACCGAAGGTTCGGGAACCCGCGAGCGCGGCACTGGCGATGGATCGCGACGGATGCCGTAGCCGCTTTGCGCCGCGACCGGCGCGGCGAGCGACAGGATGATCGAGGCGACCACAAACTTCATCGCGACACTCCCCCAGCGAACCGCGCCTTCATTCAATGCTCGAGCAGCTGAACGCGACCTGAAGCGCCGCGCGTCACGCCAGCTGGTTGGTCTCCATCAGCGCATCGTCGAGCGCCGAGGCCCGCTTATAGCCCTCTCGCCCGCTCAACCGCTCTGCATAAGCGGTAAAGGCGTCGCGCTTGGGGATCGTGCCGAATTGCGTCCCCCAGATCACCTGGGCGCCGACATAGACATCGGCCATCGTGAAGGCGTCGCCGGCGACGTAGTCATGCTGCGACACCGCGCGTTCGAGCACGTCGATCGTCCGGTCGTAACTGCCATAGCCGAACATCCTGCCCTGCTCGGGCTGGGGGATGAAGCCGGCATTATTGTTGGTCACGGCTTGCTCGACCGGCCCGGCAGCGAAGAACAGCCAGCGGTAATAATCGGCGCGATCGGCGGTCGGTGGCGCCAGGCCGGCATCGGGAAATGCGTCGCCGAGATAGGCGCAGATCGCCGCGCATTCGGTGATGACCTTGCCCTTGTGCTCGATCGCCGGGACCTTGCCCATCGGATTGACCGACAGATAGTCATCGCTTTTCATCGTGTCGGCGTAATTCATCACGCGGACTTCGTAGTGGGCGCGGACTTCCTCGAGCGCCCAGCGTGCGATCCGGCCGCGCGACTGCGGGTTCGTGTACAAGATCAGGTCGCTCATTATTCTCTCCCTAGGAATCCGTGTGTCACGCGTCCGCCGAGTCAGAGCGCCTTCTGGAACAGCGCCAACATGCGCTCCCAGGCGCGGTCCGCCTGCGCCTGGTTGTACACCCTGCTGTCGGGCGGGCACCAGCCGTGCATCGTACCTTTATAGACTTCGATCTCGGCGAGCAGCTTGGCGTCGGCGAACGCTTTCTTCAGCACGTCCTTGTCGGTCGGCGCGCGCTGATCGTCATTCTCGGCGATCGCGATCAGGAAGCTCGCCTTCATCTGCGGGATCAGCGCGTTCGGGCTGTCGGGCTTGTCGCCGACCAGCCCGCCGCCATGAAAGGTGCCGCCCGCGCGATAGCGGTCGGCGCGCGCGGCGACGGTGCGGAACACCATCGGCCCGCCCATGCAATAGCCGGTACTGGCGAGCCCGCGCTTGGTATCGACTTCCTTCTGCGCGTCGAGGAAACTGGTGAACGCCTTGGCGTCGCTGACCGTCCCGGCGGGGGTGAGCTTCTCGACGAACGGCATGATCTTGGCGCGCACGTCGGGCTGGTCGAACGATTGGCCGGGCTTGAGGAACGGCGTCTTGGTCGAACGGTAGAATTGATTGACCACCAAAACGGCATAGCCCGATTGCGCCAACCGCTCGGCCATCTGCCGGAAAGCCGGGCGCAGGCCCATGATATCGGGCCAGATCAGGACGCCGGGATGCTTTCCGGTCGCCGGCGCGACGAAATAGGCGTCCGCCTTCCCCTCGGGTGTGTCGATCACGACATCGCGCCCCTTGATCGCCGCGGCATTGGCCGGAACCGGCAGCACGGCCATCAGCCCCGCGACGCCGGTCATCATGCCGAACTGGCGGCGCGACGGATGGGCAATGCCCAGGAAGCGATCATTGTCCTCAACGGTATGTTCGTCGCACATGGGTCTCTCCCTGGGGTGGCTCGACTCGACCTTATTCTATGGCGATGCGCCGATCCGCGCGAGCCCTGACGCGGTTCAGATCGCCCGCCAGCGCCATGTCCCGTCGCCATGGGTTTCGCGCACCGCGCGTCCTTCGACTTCGAGCCGTTTCAAATGCGCCATCGCCTCGCCGGTCGCCATGCCGAGCACCTCCTGGCCAATGGCGCGCCGGAACAGCCGGCCGAAACAATCGACCACGCGGCGTGGTTCATCGAGAAAGGCTTCGAGCTCGTCGAGCCGCTCGCGATGCTCGCGATCCATGGCATCGAGCCGGACGTGGAGGTTGAGGAACGGGTCGCCGTGGCCCGGCAAGGTCAGTACGTCGGCGGGCACTTCGCGCTTCAATTTCGCGATCGAGTCGAACCATTCGCCGAGCGGATCGGAGTCGGGCTCGGTGATGCCGAGCGAAACGTTCGGGCTGATCCGCGGCAACACCTGATCGCCGGCGATGAATATGCCATTCGCTTCATCGAGCAGGCAGGCATGTTCCGGGCTGTGGCCGGACCCGACGACGATCCGCCACGCCGTCCCGCCGATCGCGATCGTCTCGCCATCGACCAGCCGCCGGTACGACAGCGGCATTGGCCGCACGATCCGCCCGAAATTGGACCAGCCGCGCGCTGCCGCCAGCTCGATCTGCTCGTCGCCCCAGCCGCAGGCGCGGCGGAAGTCGCTGACCTCTTGCGGCGTTTCCGGCCGGGCGTCGGCAACCAGCATCTGCGCGGTCAGCCACTCGCCGCGCGTCATCCACAAGGGCGCCTGGTGGTGATCGCACATCCAGCCGGCGAGGCCGATATGATCGGGATGGAAATGCGTGCCGATCATCCGTGTGACGCGGACGCCGGCAAGCGGCCCCTTGAACACGGCTTTCCACGCCTCTCGCGTCTCGGTCCGATTCATCCCGGCATCGACCAATGCCACGCCGTCGCCGTCATCGATCAGCCAGCAATTGACATGCTTGAGCGGCCCGGGAACATTGAGCCGCACCCAGCGCACGCCGGGCGCGACCTGCATCGCGCCGCCCTCGCCCGGCTCCTTGCCGCCGAACGGATAGGTCAGGCCCTTATGGCTGGTGGGAACGAAGCTCTCGTCGGCGACGAACGCGGCGTCGGGCGTGCGATTGGTTGCCATGATCGGGCGGTAGCAAGTGGGCAGACAGGATACCAGCAAAAGGAAATGATAGCCGTTATGCTATGCGACCGGGATACCGAGTCGTCGAACCTGTGAGCCGCCGGGGATAGAGCGATGGTTGAAACGCCCACGCACCGACCCGTTAATGGGCTAGTGGCCGTGGGCGAATACCTCATCGGTGACGAGCGGGCGCTCAGCCATGCAGGACCGAGACCGCGGCGATCCCACCATGCCAGGTGCCGTCGGTGCCGAGGTCGGCCATGAATGGCTGCATCTGGACCGCCGCCGCACTGTTACCGACCCCGATGAAGTCGCCTGAATGGAGTTGCGCGGTAGTGACCCCGGTCAAGGTCAGCTGGTCGCCATTGCCGAGGTCGATCACCGCATTGCCGCCGACATCGTGGGTCGCGTTGATCACGTCCTGGTAGCTGGCAAAGCCGATCGCGGTGAGGTCGATCTTGTCGGTCCCTGTGACGAAGTCGCCGATACTGTCCTGTCCGGTGCCGTGGGCGAACACGAACTTGTCGGCACCAGCACCGCCGAACAGCGTGTCGTTGCCGCCATAGCCCATCAGCGTGTCGGCACCGCTGCCGCCGGTCAGCGTGTTGGCGCCGTTATTGCCCTGGATCAGGTGTGCATACGCGTTGCCGGTCAGGTTGATCGCCGTCGTCGCATTGGCGTCCGATGCCGCCAGCCGCTCGACCTGGGCATTGGCGCTGAGCGTGTAGCTCACGCTCGCCAGCACGGTATCGGCGGTGCCTTCATTGGCATTCTCGACGATCGTGTCGCCGGCATTGCGGACATAATAGACGTCGTTGCCCGCCCCACCCTGGAGCGTGTCGCCGCCACCCGCGCCATCGAGCACGTTGCTGCCGGCATTGCCGATCAGGATGTTGTGCTCGCCATTGCCGGTCGCGTTGATGTTCGCCGTGCCCGTCAGCTGAAGCGTTTCGATGTTGCTCATGCCCGCCAGCGAGTAGCTGACCGAGGCCTGGACACTGTCATTGCCTTCGCCCACGAGCTCGACCACCTTGGCATGGGCATCGCCGATCACATAAATATCGTCGCCCGCGCCACCGTACAGCATGTCGGTACCGCCGCCGCCGTTGAGCGTGTTCGCCGCCGAGTTGCCGCGGATTATGTTGTCGAGCGCATTGCCGGTGCCGTCGATCGCCGCATTGCCGGCCA
>NZ_JBFUJZ010000008.1:0-139586 GCF_056401105.1 Sphingomonas sp. P4_G3 | reverse complement strand
GCGCTGGGACCTGGTCGCGATCGGACTCACCTTGTTCCTCATCGGATTGTTCAAGAAGGTGATGGTCGCCGATCCGCTCGGCGTCGCGGTGCGGCCGATCTTCGTGCAGGCAGAGATCGGCGGCGTACAATTCATCCAGGCATGGACCGGCGCATTATCCTACGCGCTGCAAATCTATTTCGACTTTTCCGGCTATACCGACATGGCGATCGGCCTCGGGCTGCTCTTCGGCATTTCGCTGCCGCCAAATTTCAACAGCCCCTACAAGGCGCGAAACATCATCGACTATTGGTCGCGCTGGCACATGACGCTGACGCGCTTCCTGACCGCCTATATCTACAATCCGATCGTCGTCGCCTTCACGCGGCGACGGGCGATGAAGGGGCTTCCGCTACCGCGCCGCGGCAAGATGACCCCGGCGACGTTCGTCGCGCTGGTCGCCTTGCCGACAGGTTTCACCATGCTGATTTCGGGCGTCTGGCACGGCGCCGGCTGGCAATTCGTGATCTTCGGCCTGCTGCATGGCTTCTACCTGGTCGTCGCGCACGCGTGGCGCGCGTGGAAGATGCATCGCGGCCTTCCGTTGCAATCCGGCTCTCCGCTCACCGTCGCTGGATCGGTTCTGCTGACCTTCCTGTGCGCGACGGTCGCATTGGTCTTCTTTCGGGCGCCATCGGTTCCCGCCGCGATCGACCTGCTGCGCGGCATGACGGGATTGAACGGCGTGACGCTCCCCGGTCCGGTCGCCCGCATCCCGCTGATCGCGTCGCTGGCCGATGGCATGGGCATTGCGATCGGTTCGCTCGACAATTTCGAGGCGAGCTACGTTGTCCGTATCGTCGTCTTCCTGATCGTCGTCTGGACCTTTCCGAACGCCTATCAATGGTTGCGAGACCACCGCACGGCGCTCGATTTCAAGCCCACACCAAGCTGGACCGATCGCTTCGCCTCGATCGTGCCGTGGCGCCCGACGCCCGCGCTCGGTCTGGTGGTCGGCGCGGTCTCGACAATCACCCTGCTCTACGCGCTGTCCTCTGCGCCGAGCGAATTCCTCTATTTCCAGTTCTGATGGAGACCGATCCGATGTCGCTCCTGCCCTGGCTGCCGCCGCCGTCCGACCCGGGAAGTGACCTGCGCGCCGCCAAGGGACTCGACCCGGCCGAGCGAGCGATGGCGGCGGTACAGCTGGCGGCGTACGATCTCGATGCGATCGAGACCAACCGACTCGATCGCTTCGCCGCGAATCTGGCCGCGCCTGTCTCCGGCTCGACCCCCGTCAGGCTCGCCTTGCTGGGGTCGCACACGCTCGACCATTTGGCGCCGGCGATCCGGGTCGGGGGACTGCGTCACGGCCTGACGATCGCGACGCATATCGGCGATTATGGCCAATATCGCACGGCGCTGCTGGCTGGCGACCCGGTACTCGACGGATTCGCGCCGACCCACGTTCTGCTCGCGCTCGATCTTGAATCGATCCTCCCGACCCTGCCGATGTCGGCGGACGACGGCGAGGTCCGCGACGCGATCGCCGCGGCCGTTGCCGCGATCCGCGTCTGGTGGCAGCGTATCCGTGCTCGCTGGAACGCGCAGCCCATCCAGCAGACCTTGTTACCGCAGTCCCCGACACTCGTCGGGTCCAACGAGGCGCTGCTTCCTGCATCGCCCGCGGCGATGGTCCTCCGGCTCAATGCCGCTATCCGCGACGCGGCGATCGACGACGGCGCGTTGCTCGTCGACGTGGCGACGCGGATGCCCGGCGAGCATGGCAGCGATCGCCGCTACGATCCGGTTCGCTGGTATCAGGCGAAGCAGCTCATCAATCCGGTTTTCGCGCCGCTCTATGGCGAGTTGGTCGCGCAGGTCCTCGCCGCCGCCACGGGGCGGGCGCGCAAGTGCCTCGTGCTCGATCTCGACAACACGATGTGGGGCGGCGTCGTCGGCGACGACGGGATCGACCAGCTCAAGCTCGGCCAGGGCAGCGCCGAAGGCGAAGCGTTTCTCGCCTTCCAATATTATGTGCGGCGGCTCGCGGCCAGAGGCGTCATCCTCGCCGTGTGCAGCAAGAACGATCCCGACATCGCCCGCGCCGTGTTCGATACGCACCCCGACATGCAGCTGGCCTATACCGACATCGCCTGCTTCGTCGCCAATTGGAACGACAAAGCGGGGAATATCCGAGCGATCGCCGCACATCTCAATATCGGCATCGATAGCCTCGTGTTCATCGACGACAATCCCGCCGAGCGCGAGATCGTCCGCCGCGAACTGCCCCAGGTTGCGGTTCCCGAACTCCCGGATGACGTCGCTTTCTATCCAGAGCGGATTGCCGCGGCCGGGTATTTCGAGGCCACGGCGATCACGCGCGATGATTTCGGACGCGGCGGAAGCTATGCCGCCAACAGTCTCCGCGCCGCCGCGCTCGACGACGCGACCGACATGGATGGCTTCCTGCGCAGCCTGGAAATGAAGCTCGTTTCCGGGCCGATGGTCGCGGTCGATCGTCCGCGCGCGGCGCAACTGATCAACAAGAGCAACCAATTCAACCTGACGACGATCCGCCGCGACGAGGCGGAACTGGAACAGGTAGCACGCGATCCCGGCGCGATCAGTCTGTGCTTCCGGCTGCGCGACCGGTTCGGCGACAACGGCCTGATCAGTGTGATCGTCGCGCGCCGCGATGCCGCCTGGCCCGACGACACGCTGCTGATCGACACCTGGCTCATGAGCTGCCGGGTGCTCGGCCGCGAGGTCGAGGTGGCGGCGCTATCCGTCCTGATCGACGCTGCCGTCGAGCGTGGCATCAACAGCCTGGTCGGCGAATATCGCCCCAGCGGGCGCAATTCGATGGTCGAACAGCATTACGAGAAGCTGGGCTTCACACCGATCACGCCGCCACAGGGTGCGGCGGAAGACGCGCGTTTCTGGCGCCTCGACGTCGGCGATCGGCCAGCGCCGGCCCACCATCTCGAACTGGAGACGACCGCATGACCAGCGACGATCTTTATGCGGCGCTCGCCGATGTGATGCGCGATGTCTTCGACCGCGACGACATCGTCATCGGCCCGGAAACGACGGCGCAAGACGTGGCCGGCTGGGACAGCCAGGCGCATATCACGCTGATCGTCGCGGCCGAGCAGCGCTTTGGCGTGCGTTTTCGCACCGCCGAATTCGAATCGCTGCGCAATGTCGGCGATTTCGTGAGCCTGATCGATTCCAAGCTGGCGCCCGCCTGATGGCGACGCTCGCCGCCCCGCTCGGAAAAAGCGCGCCACGACTGGAGCCGATGCGGCGCTACTTGCTGGCGATGGTCATCGGGGCCTTGCTGATGTTCGCTACGCTGGCGGCCGCTCTGGTTTCGCTCAAGGCGTATGACACGCTCCCCCCACCGCAATTTTCCAACAGCCTTTGCATCGACGAAAAGCTGCACAGCATGCGGGCGGGCATCCCAGCCGATCCCAATCTGCTGATCGTCGGCTCATCGGCCGCCTGGCGGCACTTCAACAGCCCCGCAGCGATCGCCGCCGATCCGTCGCTGCGTCCATTCAACGCCGGCTTCTGTGGTGCACGGATGACGCAGGTACGCAAGATATCGGCCTGGCTGACGGCACGCCTACCGACGGTCAGGCACGTGCTGCTGATCGCCTCACCGCTCGATTTCGAGAATTGCACCAAGGCCGACCCATCGCAATTCGACGTGTTGGACGCCGATGCGTACGTCTTCGGCAAAGCGTCGCCGGCGCGTTTCTACGCCCGCTATTTCGATCCGCTGACGCTGGCGTACAATGCCGGGATGATCCGGACGGCGCGCGGCAGCATGTTCGCGCCCGAACCGCTTTTCCAGAACAGCTATGGCGACGCGCCGAACCAGCCCGATCGGTCGCGCGGGCTGTTCTATGGCGCGGTGAAGCTCGATCCCGCCTGCTTCGCCGCCCTGCGGCAAACGGCGCATATGCTCGAGCGCAAGGGTGTCGCCTTTGACGTCACGATCACGCCGCTGCACCCGGAATGGGTCAGCCGCTACGGCGGCGGGGCGTTCGCAACCGCGTTTCCCGACATGATCCGGACGAGCCTCGTCGGCACCGGGGCGCGCTATGATGCCACCCGGCACCAGCCCGATCCCAGGGCCTTCTACGACGCCATCCATATCCGCTGGTCGGCGACGGCCGCCTACACGCGTTCGGTGCTGGCCGAAGCGGGAGCCCGGGCCGGCGTCCACACGGCACAGGCGCTGGTCCTGGCCGGGCCCGGCCAGCGGTGACGGGGTTCTTGCCAAAGCCGGACCATCCCCGAATAGCCGGCGTGCCCGCGGCGGGATGCCGTATCGATGCGCGCAAGCAGCCATCGGGCGCCGACGCGCGCGGCGGCGGCGGCAAGACGACGGCGTGATCCGATGCCCCGGGGGTCGCATCTGATGGCATCGAACGCCAAAACCGCGCGGAACGCCGCATGGGCGGTGCTCGGCCAGGGCGCGGGCCAGATCCTCTCGCTCATCAGCTTCCTGTTCATCGCCCGTTTCGTCTCGCAGGCGAGCTTCGGGATGGTCGCGGTGAGTCTCGCGGCGATCGAAATCGTGCGGCGCGTCCTGATCGATCCGATCACCTATGCGCTCACGGCCAAGACCGATATCACCGACCGCGACTATAATGTCAGCCTGACGCTCCTTACCCTGGTCGGCGCGATCGCCTCGGGGGTGATGTTCGCGCTTGCCGGACCGCTCACGACCTTGGTCGGCACGCCGACCGCCGCGCAGCCGCTCCGCGTGCTGTCGCTCCTCCTCTTCGCCTACGGCCTCGCCGGCGCCCACGGAGCATGGCTGGTGCGCAACATGCGCTTTCGGGCGCTCGCGGTTCGATCGACGATATCGGTGGTGATCGGCGGCGCGATCGGTATCGCCATGGCGCTCAACGGCTTCGAGATGTGGAGTCTGGTAGGACAGCAGCTTGCCATCAACGCCATCAGCCTCGCGACCTTGTGGTTCTCCACCGACTGGCGTCCCCGACCCGTGCTGCGCAGGGCCGATATCAAGGAGACCTACCACTCGATCCGCCACATCTCGCTGAGCGCGGTGTGGACGTCGATCGGCAACGACGCGGATCTGTTCTTCGCCTCGGCCTGGTTCGGGCCGGCAATTGCTGGCATCTACAACGCCGCCAAGCGGATCTTGCTATCGGCCACGCTGATGCTTGTCCACGCGATCTCGGCGGTCACCTTGTCCGCTTTCGCCAGCGCTCGGGACGACGAGCATCGCCGCCACGAGCTTTGCGGTGGACTGAGGTTCACGAGCGCGATCACCGCGCCCGCCTTTGCGGGCTTGGCGGCCACAGCCCCGGAAGTCGTCCACGTCATCCTTGGCGATCGCTGGGCAGCAGTCGCGCCGATCCTGTCGGCGCTGGCGGTCAGCGGCTATCTGCTGTCGCTCGGCATCATCGCGAGTTCGGCCTTGCTGGTCGCTCAGCGGTCGCATCTCGATTCGCTGAGCTCCGCCATCGCGGCGGCAACCAATGTCATTGCCTTTCTGGCCGTGGTGCATTTCGGCCCTGTAACGCTCGCCGTTACCGTTTCGATCATGGCATTGCTGCTGGTGCCGATGCGGCTCGGCTTCGCGTTGCGCGCCTTCGGGGGCAAGTGGCGCGACGCCTGGCATGCTGTGCTGCCATCGCTGTCGGCAACGGTCGTCATGCTCGGCGGCTTGCTGATGGTGCGTTACATCCTGCCCGCGGGTCTGCCGGCGATCGAGCTGCTCGCGGCACTGAGCGCGACGGGTGCGCTGCTGTACCTGGCCGCGCTGCGACTATTCTCCAAAACGCTGTTCGAGCTCGTGCTAGGGGCGGTCGGCGTGGCGCGGTTCCACCGCGCCGTTCTGGCCGAATGATCGAGACTATCCAACCGGTCAGAAGCTGTAGCGCATCCCGAGGCTGACAGTGACGTCCTTGTAACTGGCGGCAAACGGATCGTTGTCGACCGTTCGGCTGACGAAAGCTGCCCGGCCCTCGAACGCGACGTGCCGGTCGACATTGTAGGTGGCACCGACATTGGCATCGAAGACCTTGTCGTTGCGCGGGTTGGTCCGGAAATTGTCGTAGCGATAGCCGGCGCCCGCGCGAACGATGAACCAGCGCTTGAGTTCGTAATCGGCACCGATGCTGAAGGCAGTGCTGACATAACCCGACCTATCCCGAAGCACCGCTTCCTCGACGCTCCGCGACGCTTTGGCGGATAGCGTCAGCAACGGCGTCGCGAACAACGCCACGTCGGCCTTGACCGCCAGGCCGTTGGCGTCGGTCCCGCCACCGCGGCCGAATTGGCGCCAAATATAGCCCACCCCGATCGATCCGCGCAGGAGGCGGTTGCCGGCAAAGGAGACGCCCGCGAGCGCCGTATAGGCCTTGCCCCCGAGATTGGGCACGCCCGGCGCGATGGTGGCGACGCGATAATCGACCGATTGCGCGATTCCCTGAACGAACACCGCCATGTCGGGGGTGACGCGGAAGTCGCCGCGCAGGGTGCCGCGCAGGATATGCTGGTCGCGCAAATCCTGATCGATAATGCCGACGACGGCTCCCGTCGACGTCAGCGCCTTGGTGTCGCGAAAGTTGAAGCGGGTATAGTCGACCGCGCCCATGATCCTCAGATCGCCGGACTGATGCGTCGCGCGCGCGAACACCTGGGTCTGGATATACCTTACGGGTTGGACGCGGCCATCGGGAAAGCCGCTGGAATCACGACGCTCGATCCGCTGGCCGAAGTTCGCACCGCCCTCGATGCGGGTGTCGCCCGTCAGGTCGTAGCGGCCGTAAGCGTTGACGGTGTAGCTGTCTTCATTGGCCTGGGCCTGGTTCAGGAAGCGGACAAATCGCCCACTGGCGCCGAACGCCAATTGTCCCCAGGACGGTGCCGCGTCGAGCCCAACCGCCGGACGCAGCGCGGCGAACGCCGCCGAGTCCGAGTTGCGCGCGTCGCCGAACGGGTTCGATTCATAGCCTATGTCAGCGGCGACCGACGGGTAGAGTCGCCAGATGCCGAGTGGAAAACCGATCGCATCGAATTCGGGCCGATGCCGGGTCCGCACATCCATGTCGACGTCGCCCTTGCCCCGGGCATCGGGAAGATAGACCGTCTGCTGGAGCGGCGGCAGGTCGGGCAGCGGCACTTCCTGCGCCTGCGCCGGAAATACGGCGACGAAACCGACAACCGTCCCAGCCAGCAGGCCGAGCCGATGCCGAACGCTTATCAACGATATTGTCACGGCTGTTCCCCCACGGATCAGTGTTTCTTTCAGGTCATGCTGCAAGCGCTTCCCGTCGATCGAAGGTGCGAACGAGGTCGACCGTGTTGCGGATGTTGCGCTCGCTGGAGGCACCGAACAGGATCGACCGGACATAGGGTTCGGCGACCACCCATTCGATCGCCTCCACGGCGGGAATGGCGCCGGAGGCGAACACCGACATCGCGATGACTCGCGTCGGATGCCGCGCGACGGCCTCGCGATAGGCGTCGATGCCACCCGACATGCGAAAGCCGATTTTGTTGACGTTGGCGCAGACGATTGGATTGTGCAGTCCGACCGAGGCCAGCGCTTCGACCAGTCGCGGCA
Organism: Sphingomonas sp. P4_G3; assembly: GCF_056401105.1. Lineage (NCBI taxonomy): Bacteria > Pseudomonadati > Pseudomonadota > Alphaproteobacteria > Sphingomonadales > Sphingomonadaceae > Sphingomonas > Sphingomonas sp. P4_G3. The sequence continues at coordinate 131,992 of NZ_JBFUJZ010000008.1, read as the reverse complement.
AGTTCATCGTGATGAAGCCTGCCTCGGCACCGTATTTTTCGCGCACATGGTCGGCGAAGGTACGGAACGCACCGAAATAACCGAGCCCAAGGATCAGGTCGGTGACGACATTCTGGATGAACACCACCGGCGTCGACAGACCCTCGAATGGCTTCATCTCTGCATCGATGAGCAACGTAGCGACACTATCCATGTCCCTCTTGATCATTGCCTTGCCGCCGCGCAGCGCCGTATCGAGCAACCCGTTGGACGGCAGGAACTTGCGCAACGCGTCGAAATAGCCGAGCTCGGTGACCGCATTAGCATATTTGTGCGCGTACGGCATGCACGGATAGAAGGCGTAGTTCCGCCATTCGTCGGCCGAGCGTCGTACCGCATCCGCGATCTCGGCCACGCGATCATGGGTGGTGCACATGAAGGTGTTGATCCCGGCATCGCGCGCGGCCGCGAGCGTGTCGAGAACGGGCGTCAGATCGGCGAACTGCATTGCCTGCCGCCGGGCCTTTTCCTCCGACATGTGGTTGATGCCGAAAAACTGATTATCTCCGAACAGGATGCGCTCCACGTCGTCCTCCTTTAATTGACGCCCGCGCCCAGAAAGTCGCGAATCCGGTCGGTCATCGCGGGGGGCGCGTAAGGTGAAAGGCCTCCTTCTGTTTCGAGCGGGGCGTCGAGGAGGCGCGTCATCTCGGCGTGCAGGTCGGGGACGGTCTCGACGACGCGCAGGCCCGGCGTGCCGCGAAACCGGGCAACGGTATGCAATTGATGATCGGTGGTATGCTCGCCGAGCGTCGCCAGGCGCGGCAGCATGAGCAATTGCTTGCGCGCCTCGAGCGCCTGGAAGATCGAGCCAATTCCCACATGCGCGACGAACAGACTGCATTCGGTGAGCCGCCGGGCGTACAGGTCATGCGGCATCATGCGGACCCAATCGGCATGGCGCGGCTGATACGTGCCATCGCCGATCTGGATCAGCACCGGCACGTGGCGATTGGCGGCCGCCCAGTCGTCGACCGCGCGAACCAGCCGATCGAACGGCAACATTGAGCCGACCGATGTGAAAATCATCGCATCAGCCCTGCTGCGCCATGCGCCCGAACAGCGCGAACCGGCGCCGTTTGGATTCCGGCTGCGCGGACGCGGCCATCGCCGTCGGCGCATAGGGGACCGGTCGGTTGTTGGCCGCGTCGCGGATCATCTGCAGCGTGAAATCGGTCATGGCCGCGCTGCCGAAATCGTTGACGCCCGGCATTTCCGGCGTGCGCATCGCCGAGGCGAAGTTCTCGAGTTGCGCCGAATATTCCTCGCCGCGCAGATAAAATGCGGGGTGCGGCGTCAGCTCGGTGATATATTGCACCGTCCAGCCCGAATGATATTCTGCGGTCGGCACGGCGCGCGCGCCGAGGAACACCTGCAGTTCCTGCCGCTCGACGATGATCTTGCCGCAGTCGCCCCAGATCGAAAGCCTGGTCGACATCTTGCGGGCGGTCTCGTCGGCCCAGTTGACCGACACCTGCCCCGAGGCACCGTCCGGGAAAATCAGCGAGGCGTAGACCGCGTCGTCGACTTCGCGCGACCATTGCTGCGTGAGCTGCGCTCCCGAACAGGCAATCGGACGGCCAAGATACCAGTTCATCAGGTTGATGGGGTGCGCGGCGTAATCGTAGAGGCAGCCGCCGCCTTCAGCCGCCGCGCTTCGCCAGGTCCGGCTCGCCGGCTTGAGCACGACCGGGCCATAGGCCTCGGCATGGATGTGGCGGATCTTGCCGATCAGTCCATCATCGACAATCTGCTTCGCGCGGGCGAACGTGCCGAGAAAGCGATTATGATACCCGACCTGGGCGGTCAGACCGGCTTGCCGGGCTGCCCGCGACAGATCGGCGCTGTCCGACGCGGTCAAAGTCAACGGCTTTTCGCAGAAGACGTGGAGCCCGCGATCGAGCGCCTGCTGGACCATCGAGACGTGCAAGCGCGTCGGGGTGGCGATGATGATGCCGTCGAGCTCCGGCTGCGCGATCAGCGCTTGATAGTCGGAGTGAAACTTCATCCCGGTATATTTCTCGACCATGGTGCCGAGCAGCGACGAACTGTCGCACACCGCGATGACCGTCAGCCCCGGGGTTTCGCGCGCGATAGCGAGATGAGAGACGCCCATCTTGCCGAGACCCACGATGGCAATATTGAAGTCGGTCTGCATTGCTTCCCCCAGTGGCGGGACGGTCGGGAAATGCCCGCGTCCGTGCCGCATCGACGTTCGCCCTGATTGCGGCGTTCGATACGAGTCCCTGATCCGACGCTAACTTTCGGGCCCGGGGAGTCAAAGCGCCCTTAAGAGCGGGTTTACCCTGTTTGGTATTACAACCGTTGAGCGCCCGCCGACACCACGCGCTGAATCACGCAATGGTGAAGCGGATATTATCTTTAGGATTACTGATTTATCGCCGGAATCAAATCGAGGCTAATACTTGATCGAACGTCTTTTACTTATGCATTGTTGCCCGCCCGACCCAACGATGAAAGGTTCAAACCTTCTCGAATGAAGGTCAGGTGGGGAGATGTGGCCACTTCGTTCAATAAACGCGATAAATGAGGTGGAGGCTGCGCGTGGCTTCACCAGACGCCGGGACTCGGCCGCTCCCGGACATCCGCTCATCCCGGACGCGCGCGATGTGCGGTTGCCCAGCACGGTTATCATCGCTTTCGGGCTCGTGGCGATGCTCTACAACGCAGGCCTTGCGATCGTGAACGCGCACGTCAGGCCGCTCGCCATGACGCACGTCGCGATCACGGAATTCGTGCTGCTGTCGGCGCTCGCACTGGTCTTGTTACGGTCGGGGCTGCGGCGGAACGACATCGCCCCGGTCCTTCTCGGCGCCCTGTTCGTCCTCGGGGCGCTGATCTTGTCCTTCATCAACGGCTTTCTGGTCGTGACCGCGCTGCGCAATGCCGCCATCATCGTGCTGTTCACGATGCTGGGCCACCGTTGCGACGCGCGCACGGTACGCCGGTTTGCGATCGTTGCCGTCGCGGTCGTCTTTGCGGGTATGCTCTACGAGCTGGTCGCCGTACAAAGCTACGCGACCCTGTTCGCGCCGCAATCCTATTACCACAACACGCGCGGGATCGGCGACGACACCGTCAACGAACTCGGCCTGTTCCCCAATGCGCTCGGTTTCGACGGGCGCTTCAGCTACGGCCTTTTCCAGACGCCGCGCACCTCGTCGATCTTCCTGGAGCAGACCTCGCTGGCCAATTTCGCCAGTGTGACCGCCATCTATCTGATCGCGCGGTGGCGCGCGCTGCCGACATCGGCGCGCTTCTTCCTGCTCGCCTTCACGGTCATCGCGCTGCTGTCCAACAATACCCGCATGTCGTCGACCTTCGCGCTGATCGCGCTTGCCGGCTATTTCCTCTTTCCACGGCTGCCCAGCCGCGGAACGCTCGCCTTGCCATTGCTGTTGTTGGCGATGGCGGTGGGCTTGACCCTGGCGATGGGCCCTTCCGAAAACGATGATCTGGCCGGCCGGATCGGGATGTCGGTCCACCTGCTGTCGCTCACCGATTTGCAGGCCGCACTTGGCGGGCGGGCGCTGGAAGCCGACGCCTTTCCGGACAGCGGCTATTCCTACGTGCTCTATTCGAGCTCGATCGTTGGCACGCTTTGCCTATGGCTCTACGTCGCCCTGATCGTTCCGTTCCGGTCCGATGAGCAGCGCCGCTGCGCCTGGGGCCTGTCGGCGTTCTTCTTCATCAATCTGCTGGTCGCCGGCAACGCCGTTTTCGCGATGAAGATCGCCGCGCCGCTCTGGCTGCTGGCCGGCCACATGCGATCGTCGCACTTCCGCGCCGCCGTCACGCCGCCGGCACGGCGCGCCATCCGGCCGGTCCGATCGCCGATCGTTTCAACCGCGGGAGCAACGACATGATCGGTCGCCGTCTCGCCCATCGTCGCCAAGGCCCATCGTCGCCAAGGACGCATCACACCATGCTGAGACGCTTCATCGTTTGGCTGAGCGATTGGCTGCTCGGGAGGCCGTCCGACTCGGTCGGTCCGGTCGCACTGCCCGAGCCGGGACCGCCCTGCGTCGAGCCGCCCGCGCGGCCACCGCGATCGCGAGATGTCCCGCCCGACCCGCGCACCGCGATGTTGCGGATCATCACCGCGTTCGATTCGGCCCATCCGGTGCGGCAGCGCAAGGACCTTCACGGCCGCGACGACAAGCTCGAGGTCCTGTTCGAAGCGGTGCTGTTCAATCGCCAGCATGCGATCATCCATGGCGCGCGAGGGTCGGGCAAGACATCGCTGGCGCAGGTATTCGGCGACTATGCCGATCAGCGGTCGGCAGTCGTGATCTACGCCGCGTGCGAAGCCTCGGCGTCCTTCGCCGATCTGCTGCGGCCCTATTTCGCCTTCGTCCCCGATTCGTGCGTACCGTTCAGCGAGAAGGCGAATTTCGAGCGGAACCGTGAGGCACTCTCGGGCGCCTTCGGGCCGCGCGAGGTGGTCGATTTCCTGTCCCGCCTGTCCCCCGAACGGCAGGTCATCATGATTTTCGACGAGTTCGATCGCGTCCAGAATTCAGATGTCGACCAGCAAGTAGCGACGCTAATGAAGCTCTTGTCGGACGCGCAGGTGCCCGTCCAGCTGCTCATCGTCGGTATCGCCCACACACTCGACGACTTGATCAACTGCCATCCGTCGCTGCGTCGTCATCTGATGTCGATTCCGATCGGCCGCATTTCGCAGCGTGACGTGATCGAACTGATCGACAGCGGCGCCGCGCGAGCGCGGATCGAGTTTGACGAGGCCGTCAAGACGCAGATCGTCACGCTGGCCTGCGGCTCGCCCTATCACGCCCAGTTATTCTGCTATGTCGCAGCGATCGAGGCGACGAAGGCCGGCGCGGATACCGTCGATCTCGCCATCCTGCGGAAAGGCCTCGAGCGGGCGTGCGAGGCCTGGGGAATGCTCAATCAGGACGATCATGACCGCTTCCTGGCGCTCGCCACGTCGAACGCCGCGGATACCGCGCGCGCCGAACTGGCCGCGCGCGAAGCGGCCGGCAAGGACAGCCTGTGCCCCGACGCGGCGACCGCCGAACTGCTCGGCGACGCGCTGGTCCCAGGCGGCAGCGCCGGCCGATACGTCTTTCGCGACAGCACAGCGCCGCAATTCCTGCTGGCGATGATGGCGCTCGAACGCGCGCTGGCGAACACCAAGGCAGACGACGCGAGGGATGGTTCGGATCCGGATGATGGCGATCTGCCGTCGTTGCCGCTGTCGATCGCGGTTTGAGGGAGGGAGAGAAGATGTTCTCGTCGGACATGATGCTGGCATTGCAGGCGCGCTGGAAACTGGTCGTACTCGTCATGACGATCACCGCCGCGCTCGCCGCCTTGTGGGTGGCGACCACTCAGCGCGTCTATGTCGCACGCGCGTCGCTGCTGTTCGACGGCGGACCCAATCCGTCGGTTCAAGAAAACGGCGCAGCGAAGGACAATCAGTCGCTGCTGGGCACGCAGGCCGACCTCATCAAGAGCAGTTCGGTCGCTCACCGCGTGGCCATCGCCAACCGCCTCTCCGGCAACGCTGCCCTGACAGCGGCGTGGAGGCAGTCCGGCGCCAAGGGGCCATTCGATTCCTGGCTGGTGCAATATTTGCTCGCCAGCGTCGAGGTGACGCCGGAGAAAGACAGCAACGTCCTCGCCGTCGGCTTCAAATCGGGTGATCCTGCCTTCGCCGCCCGGATGGCCAATAGCTTCGCGCAGCAATTCGTCTCGGCCCGGCTGCAGATCAGCACCGACGCGGCGAAGCAATATGCCAGCTGGTTCCAGCAGCGCACGACCGAGGTCCGCCGCAACCTGGAAGCCGCGCAGTCCAAACTCGGCGATTTCCAGCGCAGCCATGGCATGGTCAGCGGCAACAGCCTGGCGCTCGAGGCCGACCGGCTCAGTTCGTTGTCGACCCAGCTGGCGAGCGCGGAAAGTAGTGCCGCTGATCTGCGCGCGCGCGCCGGGACGCGGGTCTCGCGCTCTCCCGACGTCCAGTCCAGCGCGGTCGTCGCGAGCTTGCGCCAGCAGATAGCCTCCACCGACGCGAAAGTCGCCCTGCTGTCATCGACCTACGGCGACAACCACCCCGACTTGGTGGCCGCGCGGTCGGAACTGACCACGCTCAGGGCAGAACTCGGCAATGCGACCGCGGTCGCCAGCGAGGCGGTGCGGATTGCAAGCTCGGCCGCCTCCTCGCGCGAGGGGCAGCTGCGCGGCCTGGTCAACGGCCAGCGCGGCCGCATGCTTCAACTGACCGGTTTTCAAAGCCAGTTCGAGGCGCTGCAAAGCGATGTGACGACGGCACAAAACGCCTATGACGCGGTTACCCAGCGCCTCAACCTGATGCGGTTGCAAAGCGGCTTGCCGACCACCAATGTCCAGCAGATCGACCGCGCCACGCGGCCGTTGCTGCCGGCCAGCCCAAACGTGCCGCTGCTGGCGTTGCTGGCGTTGCTCGGCGGGCTGGTGCTCGGGATCATCGCGGCGATGATCAGCGAATGGCGGTCGCCATTGGTCCGCTCGGCCGGCGGACTGTTCGACTCGACCGGCCTTCCCGTGCTGGGGAACTTCACCTTCGCGACTTTCCGGCCGGAGCCCGCGCTAGCCTTGAGGGGAATCTGAGATGCGTATCCGATCGAGCGAAGGCAGTGCCGTTAAACTGGCCGGGCATGAAACCGGCCTCGACGACGATACCGCCGCCGTCCGCGACATGCTGTTCACCCCCGGCAATGGCCAGCTGAGCTCCTATGCCAAGGCGGCCTTCGACCCTGACGATCCGGTGTCGCGTACCGCCCGATCGATCAGGATGTCGATCTCCAGCGCCGCGACGAGTGCCGCGCCCATTCGATGCGTCGCTGTCCTCAACATCGACGCATCGTTCGAGGCTTCGGTACTCGCCGCGAACCTGGCGATCACCTATGCTCAAGGCAACGTTCGCACGGTGATCATCGACGCCACCGCCATCGATGCCCTGCATCACGAACTGCTCGGCGTAAGCGAGGGCTACGGCCTCACTGCGGTGCTCAACGGCGACGTTGATGCGCTATCGGCGATCGAGGCCACGCGGGTCCGCAATCTTTTCGTTCTGCCGGTCGGCACCGCCAGCCAAAACACGGCACTGCTGCTCGATGGCGAACGGTTCCATGGCCGTGTCATGCCATTGCTCGACAGTTTCGGGATGATGATCGTCGATGTCGGCATGGTGTTCGAGGATCCGCCGGCATTTTGCGAAACGCTCGATGCTGCCGTGCTCATCGTCCGGCGCAATCGCACCACCATCGCCGCGATCCAGCATCTGGTCGGTCGTCTGGGCGACATGAAGACACGCGTTGTCGGTACCCTGATCGTCGGCTGAAACGGCGTTCGACTCGGCGCTGCCCGATTGCTCCCGACTAGTTGTCCTGAAGACTCGGCCCTTAAGGATTAGGCAGCCCCTTCAGCTAATTCCTATGAACGATTTGTTAACTACCGGCTACGTGATACTTTCATAATCACCAATAGAGGCGAGCATGATTTACGCCTCTCAATAGACCGGTGACCTAATGGCAAATATCGGCAGCATATCGTCACACCAATATTTGGGTGACACTCGCGACAAACGGCGCGAAACATATAAGGCGAACCTCGAGCCGTTGGGCAGGTCGATGCCAGCGCGGCCGGCTTATTCCCGCCCGAAACGGGCGCTCGACATCGTCGCGTCTCTGCTCGCGCTGCTGCTTTTCCTGCCCATCTTTGCCGTCGCAGCGTTCCTGATCCGGGCGACCAGCCCCGGTCCGATCATCTTCCGTCAGCATCGCTCCGGCTTGGGCGGACAGCCGTTCGAACTGTTCAAGTTCCGGACGATGCATGTCGCCGAAGATGGCGAGCATATCCGGCACGCGATGCGAGGCGACAGCCGCGTCACGCGGATCGGCGCGATACTGCGGGCAACCAGCATCGACGAACTGCCGCAACTGATCAACGTGTTGCGCGGCGACATGTCGCTGGTCGGCCCTCGTCCCCATGCGCTGGCGCACGATCGGCATTACGGCTCGCTGATCCACGGCTATGCCAAAAGGTTCATGGTCAAACCCGGCATCACCGGCCTTGCCCAGATACGCGGCCTGCGCGGCGAGATCGATGAATTGTATTCGATGGAACGGCGCGTGCGCGCCGATCGCGAATATATCGCGAGTTGGTCGCTGGCTTGCGACCTGCGCATCATCCTGCTCACGCTGCCGCGCATGCTGGGCGACCCGCATGCGTATTGATCGGTGATGCACGGCGGCATGCCTGGGCCGGCCGGCTTGCGAATCACGCATGTGGTCCGGCAATATCCTCCCGGGATCGGCGGCATGGAGAATTTCGTTCGGGCGCTCGCCGAGCGCCAGGCCGCGGCAGGGCACCGCGTCCGAGTAGTGACGCTCAACCGCATCTTCGACGGCCCAACCACTACTCTGCCCCCGGTCGATTTGCGCGGCGGCGTCGAAATCCGGCGCGTCGGTTTTGTCGGTGGCATTCGCTATCCGCTCGCCCCGGGCATCCTTCGCCAGCTCGGCCGGCCCGACATGGTCCATGTCCATGGCATCGAATTCGCCGCCGACTATTTGAGCTGGACGCGGTGGCTGCACCGATCGACGATGGTCGTTTCGACGCACGGCGGGTTTTTTCACACCCAGTTCGCGCATACGATCAAGCGCCTCTGGTTCAACACCCTCACGCGCTTCACGCTGCGCCGCTATGCGGCAGTCCTGGCATCGAGCGTGCAGGATGCCGAAACCTTCCGTCGGATCGCACCCGACCGCGTCCATGTCGTCGAGAACGCGGTCGATACCGAGCGCTTCACCGGACTCGCCAATCGCACCGGAAAGACCATGATCTATTTTGGCCGGCTGGCGCCCAACAAAGGGCTCGAGCGGCTGCTCCGCTGGTTCGCCAGGCTTGCCGCTCGCGATCCCGAATGGCGGTTGATCGTCGCGGGTAAAGCGATGGGCGTTTCGCAGGCGTCGCTGCGGTCGCTGTGCGACGACCTGGGGATCGGCCGGATGGTGGAATTTCACGTATCGCCGAGCGACGCGGCACTGTCCGCGCTGATCGCGCGGTCGCGCGTTTATGTCTGCGCGTCGACCTATGAAGGGTTCGGCCTGGCGGCGGTCGAGGGCATCGCTGCCGGTCTCTATCCCCTGCTGAGCGACATTCCGGCGTTCCGCCGCACGCTCGATCGGATCGGCTTCGGCACCGCGATCGATTTCGACCGCGACGACGGCGTCGATCGGTTCCTGACCGACCTTTCCTACTATTCGTGCGACGACGCCGAGCGCGACCGCCTCGACGATCGCCTTGAAACATTCGGCTGGCCGCGCGTCCTACGCGATGTCGAAGCCTGTTACCGCGCCGCGCTCGCCCCCCGGGCGAAAACGCCGGCACGGCCAGATCATTTTGTGGAGGAGGCCCATCGCGGCATCGCGGTTCCGCCGAGTTGATGCGGGATCGCGCCACGTCGTGACGGCTTCATGGGGAGAGTGTCATGAGGATTTATCGAACGTTCATCGCGCCGGCACTGGCAGTCGCGGTCGCCGGATGCGCCGCCGAGTCGCTGCCGGTCGGGCCGCCGCCACAGGCCACCGCCTACACGTTGGGCGCCGGCGACAAGATCCGCGTGACGACCTTCGGTTTCGAGAATCTGAGCGGCGAGTTCATCATTGGCGCCGACAACGCCATCGCGCTGCCGCTGATCGGGACGATTTCGGCAAAGGGCGCGACGCCGGTCGAACTGCAGGCAAAGATCACCAATGCACTGCTTGACCGCAAGATCGTGCGTGATCCCAGGGTATCGGCCGAAGTCATCGAATATCGACCCTATTACATCCTCGGCGAAGTCGGCAAACCGGGGCAATACCCCTTCACCAACGGCCTCACTGTGCTGAAGGCGGTCGCGACCGCCCAAGGCTTCACTTATCGCGCCAATGAGAAGACAATCTTCATCACCCGCGACCTGACCAACAGCGAGATCACGGTCCCGCTGACGCCGTCGACGCCCGTGCGCCCCGGCGACACCGTGCGCATCGCCGAACGCCGGCTTTGAGTTGGCGAACATGACGCCGGGCCCGGTTTCGCCGACAGCGGTGCGCGGCCGGTCGCCGCCGGCACCGCGTGATCGCGGCGGAAGCCGCATCGCCGGGAATCCGCCTCGGCTGCTGGTCGGCGCGTCCGGCGGCGGGCACTGGATCGAATTGCTGCGGCTTCGCCCGGCCTTTGCGGGATTCGACGTCGCCTATGTCTCGACGTTCGACAGCTATGCCGAGGTGGTTGCCGGCCAGCGTTACTACACCGTACCGGATGCGTCGCGCTTTCGGCTGAAGACCTTCGCGCCGGTGTTTGTCCGCGCGCTGCTGATCCTGTGGAAGGAGCGTCCGGCGGCGATCCTCACTACCGGATCGGCGCCGATGCTGCCATTTATCGTTCTTGGGCGTCTGTTCGCCGCAAAGACAATCTGGATCGACAGCATCGCCAATGCCGAACATATCTCGACTTCGGGCCGTATCGCGAAGCGGTTCGCGCATCGTTGCCTGGCGCAATGGCCCAATGTCGCCGCAGATGAAGGCATTGAATTCTGGGGGAATATTATCTGACGTCGCGGCGCGCGCCCAGGTTGCTTAACTTGCGTCAATCAAAGCCCGGCGACGATGCCTGACCAATGGGTCGGCGCGCGACGGCCCGCGACCCTACCTCTTTCGGATTACTTGCTCGGTACGGCCACTCCGCTAAGTAGCGTCCAAGAACGCAAAATAGTAAGGGTAACCGACAATCTCACTCCAACGATCTAATCCCTAATTTTCGGCCAGTCATCACAAAAATAGCGCGCTCTATGCTTGCACGCTATGGAAGTGGCGCGTCGCTCCGATAGCCAGTCTGGCGGATTCCGCAAGCGGCTTCGCTGCTGTGGTGCGCCCGTCTGGGCGGCGACATACCGACAACTGCTTCTTCTTGCCGGAGATTCCGATCAACATCGCCGTTGCAATGGCGCTTGCGTTGCGCAGGCCGCCAGTCGCGATGCGTAGTGACAATTTACTTACCTATTTCGATTATCATTGGGTTTCTTCTTGATAATTGATGATTTTACTTGATTTATGAGGAAGACGGGCAGTGACACTTCAACGTGAGACCGGTAACGATGCCCCGCCGAGCCGTCGCAAGATGCTGCATTGGCTGGGCGCCGGCGCCGCCATCGTGCTGACAGGCTGCGGAGGCGCGTCAGGCAAGACCGGCACGGCGCCGGGGAAGAGCGGCGCGAAGGGCCCAACGCCGACGCCCAGCCCGACCCCTACGCCAACTCCTACACCCACGCCCACGCCGACGCCGACGCCAACACCTACGCCGACGGCCAGCCTCCGTCGTGGCGTCAATCTGTCGTCGATCGAAGGGACGCCCGACCACCTGCCGGGCTATCTCAACGGCGAGGTATTCGTCATACCCGACGGTCACTTCACATATTACACGAGCGTCGGGATGGACCACGTCCGGCTGCAAGGCAGCTGGGAACGCCTGCAACCTCGTCTCAACGGCGCCCTGGGCGAGCAATTGCTCGACCATTATTCCGATCCCAACAACCCGTTGCGCAACCCCGTCAACCTGGTGAACCGCTATCTGGATCTCGCCGCGCGGAACAACCTTCGTGTGATCCTCGATCTCGCGCACAATTATGGTCGCCGCTATGTCGGCTATAACGGCACCTGGGCGAGCAAGACCCAGGCGCAACTGGGGTCCGCCCAGCTCCCCGTCGATGCTTTTGTCGACTATTGCGTCAAGCTCGTGCAAACCTTCGGCAGTCATCCCGCGGTCATGGGCATCGAGTTGATGAACGAGCCGCACGATCTGGCGATCGGGTCCAGTGGCTGGCAGAGCGCGTGCCAGAGCGCCATCACCGCTATCCGCAAGATCAACACCTCGATCTCGATCTTCATCGATGGCTATGGATGGGCGAGCGCGGAGTCCTGGGCATCGAACAATCCGACGATCCATCAGCTCAGCGACCCGGCCGGCCGCACGATCTTTTCCGCGCATCAATATTTCGACGCCAATTCCAGCGGCGTCTATGGCGGTGGAGGCGAGGCGGCGCCCAGCAATACTCAGCTCGGCGTGCAGCGCGTGACCCCGTTCCTATCATGGCTCGCACAACATGGCCTGGAAGCGAAGGGCCATATCGGCGAGTTCGGCGCGCCCAATCGCACCGAGTGGATGCCGATCGTTCAGAACTTTGTCAGCGCGGTCAACGCTGTCGGTCTACCGATGACCGTGCATCAGGACGAACCCTATCCCAACGACAGCTATACGATGAATGTCTTCCCGCAGACCGATTCCACGGGAGCGATCGTTGGAGCAGATAAGTTGATCATCAAGGCGATCATGTGATCGCCACCGATCGCCGAGCACCCTGAGGTACCGACGGCCGATGCCTGCGGGCAGCGCTCGCGTCCGGACCGCAGGGCAAGCATGACCCCTATCGCCAAAGCATCACCGACGACTCGCTCAGTTCAGCGGCGACGGCGTGTTCCCCAGTAGCCAGGAAAGTAGACGGCTCAATTCCGCCAGACCCATTTCGTCATCGCTGAGTGCGCACATGCACAGACCTTCGATGATACAGGAAAGATCCGTTCCGGAAACGCTACTGACAATGCCCAGGCCATTTAGCAGAGATTGAATATCGATCACATCCATGGTCGCGTACTCTATATGTTTATCCGTGAAAGCTACATATACTTACGCACTGAAGCTACCACTTAAGTATTACACGTTCGCATGTTGGCCGATCAGATAGGTCAACGGCAATTGGTTGCCAAAGAGGTGTAACTTTTCCTTAGCAGAAAATGTGGCTCTTAAAATCCCCACAAAGCGGTAGGCGCACATTCGCCTCATGATCGGCGTCGATCTCGATATCAATCCTGATGCTGACACCGGTTTTCGGGCCAGGCATTCGGCGGCCAACGCTCGTTGTCGCGTCAAAGGAAGGACAAACTCCGCGGATCGATGGCGACCAAACCCGCCTTCGCAACGGCTCCGTTATCTTCGGTCTTGGTGGGATACCGCACCGCCAGAAGCTCCTTAGCCGCATCTGCTATGGGCCGCTCAGATAATTCAACCAGGCTCCACCCTTGTGCCGACCGGATATCAGACACCGGTCTCCGGGGAAGGATCGTGGCGGCCCGATGCCTCCGGACACGGGCGGCACTCAAGGTGCGGCTACCGGTTCGGTGCACCATTAGGCATCGGCAACGTATTGGTCCAACTGTGAATATTGCTCGCACGCCAATGAACGGCCGTTACACGCGCCTCGGGCGCTAGCACCTATTCCCACGAGAGGGATTATCTACTTCTTTTCCGTGGCCGTATTTCGCGCTGGGCCTAAGATATTTCCGCATAACGCTCGCGGTTTGCTAGCGGCGGGGGCACAGCATGTTCGGTATCAAAACAAGCACAGTCGATGCGATTGCAGATACCCCCGGGGTTCAGCAAATATTGCGCAAGCTGCGAAGCCGTCAGCACGTGTTCGAGAGATGTTATTCGCAACGGCTGTGGGGAAGCGCGGAAAGTGGTTCGGGATGCGGCTCCGAGATCGCCGCGACCGATGATCTGCGTTCCTATCTCCCCGACTTGGTCGGCCGGCTCGGGGTCAAGATCGTGCTGGATGCCCCGTGCGGCGATTGGAACTGGATGCGCCTCGTCGATTTCGGTGAGGTAGAGTATATCGGGGCGGACATCGTCCCGAGCGTGATCGATGACAATCAGTCGCGATACGCGCGCCCAGGAGTACGGTTCATCCTGGCCGATCTCGCGAAAGACCCGCTGCCGAAAAGCGACCTGATCCTGTGCAGGGATTGCTGGGTGCATCTGTCTTTTCAGGATATCGCGGCGATGCTGGAGAACTTCCGCCGGTCGGGCGCGACGTGGCTATTGGTCAGCGACACGCCTTCCGCCGGGAAGAATCTCAACAAGTTCACGGGTGCGAGTTGGCGACATCTGAACCTGTCACTGGCACCTTTTCACTTCCCACCGCCGCTCGACAGACAGAAGGATCATCACGCCGATGTGCCATTCCAGATCTCCCTATGGCGGATCACCGACCTGCCAAACATAGAATAGAGATGCCGCTCCGGCGCCGGTACTTTTTTTGCAGGCCTGACCGCCAACATCGAAAATTGTGGCCGTTAAGTGGATTTCCGAGTCTCTTGAGACCGCCGGAGTTCGCTACTGCGACATCCGACCGAAAAGGCGGCCGGGCGGAACGCCGGTGAAGCGGCCGTTCACTGACCTGATTGAAACGCGTCTCAACGGATTTCGACTCAATTTTTGCGGCGTCGGGGAACCGGTCGGGCCGTCGTCGCTTCTAGCATCATGCATTTTGATGTTGCGTTGCAGCACCGAGACATATGTCGGTCATGGCGTTGCACGCTTTGACGGCGCGCCCGCGTAGAACGCCGTCGCGGCGCAAAACAATTCTGGTGACCGGGGGCGCGGGCTTCCTCGGATCCTTTTTGTGCGAGCGGCTGCTCGAGCAGGGCCACAATGTCGTCTGCGCCGATAACTTTTTCACCGGCACGCGCGACAATTTGATGGCGGTGATCGATCACCCGCAGTTCGAACTGCTGCGCCACGACATCACCTTCCCGCTCTATGTCGAAGTCGATGAGATCTACAATCTCGCCTGCCCGGCGAGCCCGATCCACTATCAATACGACCCGGTGCAGACGACCAAGACCAGCGTCCATGGCGCAATCAACATGCTCGGCCTCGCCAAGCGGACCGGCGCGAAGATTCTTCAGGCCTCAACCTCCGAAGTCTATGGCGATCCCGAGATGCATCCCCAGCCCGAAACCTATTGGGGCCACGTCAATCCGATCGGGCCACGCTCTTGCTACGACGAGGGCAAGCGCTGTGCCGAGACGCTGTTCTTCGATTACCGGCGTCAGCACCATATGCCGATCAAGGTGGCGCGCATCTTCAACACTTATGGTCCGCGCATGCAGCCCGATGATGGACGTGTGGTCTCCAACTTCATCATGCAGGCACTGCGCGGCGAGCCGCTCACGCTCTATGGCGACGGGCAGCAGACCCGCTCCTTCTGCTATGTCGACGACCTGATCGACGGCCTCATTCGCCTGATGGAAACCGGCGATGACGTCACCGGCCCGATCAACATCGGCAATCCCGTCGAGTTCACCATGGCGGAGCTTGCCCACCATGTCCTCGCGCTGACCGGCAGCACATCGCCGATCGAGCACCGGCCGCTGCCGCTGGACGATCCGAGGCAGCGCCAGCCCGACATCACACTCGCACGCACGCTTCTCGGCTGGGAACCGACGGTGCCGCTGGAACAGGGATTGACCCGCACCGTCGACTATTTCCGGACGCTGGAGCCGGTTTCGGGCCGGCCGACATGAGGCGCACCGTGCTGGTAACGGGCGGTGCCGGCTATGTCGGCGCGCATTGTTGCAAGGCCTTCGCCGCGGCGGGCTGGAAGGTGGTCGCCTATGACAACCTTTCGCGCGGCCATGCCGATGCGGTGCGATGGGGACCGCTGATCCATGGCGACATCCTCGACGCGCCGACACTCGACAAGGCGCTGGACGAGATTCGCCCCGATCTGGTCGCGCACTTCGCCGCCTTTGCTTATGTGGAGGAATCGGTGCGCCAGCCCGATCTCTATTACCGCAACAACAGCCTGGGTTCGCTGACATTGCTCGATCGCATGCGCGCGGCGGGTCTTTCCAAATTGATCTTCTCCAGCACGTGCGCGACCTATGGCGTGCCGCGGGTCGTGCCGATCGACGAGAATCACCCGCAATCGCCGATCAACCCCTATGGCTGGTCCAAGCTGTTCGTGGAACGCATGCTCGCCGATCATGCCGTAGCCTATGGCTTGGACAGCGTCGCGCTGCGCTATTTCAACGCTGCCGGTTGCGACAGCGACGGATTGATCGGGGAATGCCATGATCCCGAAACACATGTGATTCCGCTGGCGATCGAAGGCGCGCTGGACGGAGAGCGGCCCTTCACGGTGTTTGGGACCGATTTCGACACGCGCGATGGGAGTGCCGTCCGCGACTATATCCATGTCGAGGATCTGGCGCGGGCCCATGTGCTGGCGGGCGAATGGATCGCCGGAAACAAAGGCTTTCACGCTTTCAATCTCGGCACCGGCAAGGGCACGACCGTCTTCGAAATCGCCCATGCCGTGGCGGCGGCATGCGGTTCGGACCGCGCCATCAAAACCGGTCCGCGGCGCGCGGGGGATCCGCCGATATTGATCGCCGATCCGACCAAGGCGCTACGCGAACTGGGCTGGAAAGCCGAACGGTCGGACATCGACACCATCGTCCGGACCGCGCTCGCCTGGCACCGGCGGACCCGCCGATCCGCTAACCCGCCTCAACCACTCTGACCGGACCGGCATCCGCCGAACGCAATATGTCATCCGGCGACCCGGCGCCGACGACACGTCCTTCCGTCAGTCGAACGACATGATCGACGGTGCGAACCGTCTCCAGACGATGCGTGATGATCAGCATCGTGCGGCCCGCGAAATGCGCATGCAGGCCTGCCCGCACCTGCGCTTCCAGTGCGCCGTCGAGCGCGCTGGTTGCCTCGTCCAGGATGAGCAAATCGGGCTCGCGCAGTACCGCGCGCGCGATGCCAACGCGCTGTCGCTCCCCGCCCGAGAGATTAAGCCCCTGCTGCCCAATCCAGCTTTCATCACCGTGTGGCAGCCCCGCCAGGAAATCGCCCAGCCCCGACAGCCGGTAGGCGTGCGCCAGCGCGACTTCGTCGGCATCGGGACGCGCCATCCTGACATTGTTGCGCACCGTGCCCTCGACCAAATCGATGTCCTGGCCCGCGACGGCGATCTGTCCCAGCCAATCGGCGCGCCGCACCGAAGCGAGCGGAGTGTCGCCAACCATCAAACGGCCCTGATCGGGCTCGTAGAGACGCAGCAGCAGGTTGACGATGGTCGTCTTGCCCGATCCGCTCGCCCCGACCAGCGCGGTTACCTTGCCGCGCGGAATGGTCAGGCTGACATCGCGCAGCACGGGCTGGCCGTCATAGCCAAAGTCGACGCCCTCCAGCATGATCGCGGAATAGTCGATGGGAAGCGGCTCATGTCCGTCCTCGGGAAAGGTCTTGTCGGCCCGGTCGACCATCGCACGGACCGCGCGAATCTGTGGTTCGGTATGGGATAGATAAAGCAGATTGTCCTCGAACTCCCGCAGGTGCGGCTGGAGCCGATACAACAGTGCGACGATGGTAAGCGTCGTTTGAAAATCGATCGCCAACAGACCCGCGCTCGCCACGATCAGGCACAGGATGGCGAGGTAGCCCACTTCCGTTGCGGGCCCGATCGCGGCCGACAGTCGCTCGACGCGCGTCAGGCCCTCGCGGGCGGCAGCCGAGGATTCGACGAAATGGGCGTGCTGCGCGGCCTCGCGGCGATAGGCGCGGATGGCGCGCATTCCCTGCAGCGTCATCAGCATCCGCCCGCCCATCGACTGATGCTCAGCCTTCACCGTGGCCCCCAAAGCGGCAACGGGCTGCGAAAGTCGGCCGATGAAGACCGAGACAAGGATAGCCGAGATCGCGGCGGCAAGCGTGATCTGCCACGACAGCACCAGGATGAACGCGGCGAAGACGAGGATCGCCGACAGGTTGATGATGATCCGCGTAAACGCTCGGTAGGCGCTCGCCACGGCCCAGCTGTCCGTGCCCAGCACGTCCATCAGCTCGGCCTGGCTGTGCCGGCGAATGAAATCGTAGGACACTTCGAGATATTGGCGGTGGATGGCATTGCGCGCCGCCTCGCTGATTTGCGCGCTCAGCGCTGCTGATATCCGGCTATACCAATAGGCGATCCACCCGCGCAGAACGATCAACGCGAAGATCGCCACTGCCAGCGGCGCGGTGCCACCAAGCAGGTGCATTGCCCATTCGGCGGCGGGGCCGAACATCCGCGTCATGCCATTGCCGCTGCCCAGCCGGCCCATCGTCACATACAGGAAGAGGATGACCAGGCTGATGCCGATGGTCTCCGCCAAGGACGCGACGAGGCCGAGGAAGATCAGCAACGGTGCCGCCCGTCGCGCCGCCGGCACGATTTTCAGCAGTGCGCGAAGATCCCGCAGTGTCGATAGGCGCCCGGTGATCATGCTGCCGATGCGCATGCCCGGCTATCCTGCGGCCATGGCGCGGTCGGGATCGCCGATTGCGAACCGTACATAGTGGGTTTTCCAGCGCGGCGAACGGCCAAGGCGATGCCGTGCCCCCTTCGCAAGCCGACGGGCCAAAGGACCGACGACGAGCCGCAGCGCCTGCCCCGGCGAGGTGCAAATTAGATCAAGAAAAAAGCGCCACACCAACGTGAAGTCACCGCGCTCTGCCGCCGACAACGCGCACCATTCGAGGTAATTTACGAGGCCCTCGGTAATCGCCGCCCGCGATTCCGGATGGCGCTCGACCATCTCGTCGGCGACGATGCGCCACGACCGCAACATCTGGAGCATATCGCTCGACATATTGCCGGGCAGCGTCCGATAGCCCGTCAGCGGTTCCGGAACGAGCGCGAAGTCGTGATTCTCGGCGATGCGGAAATAGATCGAGAAATCCTCGCAGCCCTGCGCTCCCCGCGCGCGCAAGCCGGAGTCGAAACCGCCAACCTCCTCCAACACGGCGCGCCGGATCAGCGCCGCGCTGCCGTTGCCGATGAAATTGCCCCTGAAGATGTCCTGCAGCACCTGTCCTCGGGCATTGGGCCGATGGCCGACGCTGATAACGCGGCTGTCCGGATCGATCCGCGCATACCAAGTGTAAGCGAGCCCCGCTCGCCCCCCGGCCGCGTCGAGCGCTTCGAGCTGGCGCGCGATCTTCATCGGTGCCCAGAGGTCGTCGGCATCGACAAAGGCGATCAGGTTGGCCGCCGCGGATCGCCATCCCGTATTGCGCGCCGCCGCTACGCCGGCATTAGGTTGCCGCATCACGCTGACGCGGGGATCGGCCGCGGCATGGGCCAGCACGGTTTCGACCGTGCCGTCGCGCGAGCCGTCGTCGACGACGATGATCTCAAGCCGGCGATGAGTCTGCGCTCGCACGCTGCGCAGGGTCTCGTCGATCGTCCCTTCCCCGTTATATGCGGGAATGACCACGCTCACGAGCGGAGCATCGGTGCCACCGATGCCGAGCGACCTGTGCAGGCTATTCCGAACCGCGCGGCGCAGCCCAAGATCGTCGAGCTTGGCCAACAGGCCATCGACGATATCCTCCATCCAGTCGGCACGCGCCGCGAGCGCAGCCGGTGAGCAGCACGCGCCCA
This sequence comes from Sphingomonas sp. P4_G3, assembly GCF_056401105.1. Taxonomy (NCBI): domain Bacteria; kingdom Pseudomonadati; phylum Pseudomonadota; class Alphaproteobacteria; order Sphingomonadales; family Sphingomonadaceae; genus Sphingomonas; species Sphingomonas sp. P4_G3. The sequence goes on along the minus strand of NZ_JBFUJZ010000008.1, from coordinate 112,605 downwards.
CGCACAGGGCTTCGAGAATCATCGACGCCAGTGGCCCCGCCTCGCCGTTCGCGATGGGGGTACGAAACGGCGCGCCCAGCGGCTTGCCTCGCGCCGCCGCAATCGTCGCGCACCAGAGGGTGAAATGCGCCGACGCCTGCTCCGCGGCGGATTGCGCGAGTTCCGCCTGCGCGCCCTTGTCGCGGAGTGCGGCAAAACCCCGGCCGATCACGGTCAGTCCGTCGGCGTGGAGTTGGTCGACCTGCTGCGATAGCGACCCGGGATGCAACCGATACGGGGCGTGCAGCCCCGGCACGGGCACGAAAGCCCCCCGTTCGATCGCCAGTCTTTGCCATAGATCCCAGTCTTCGCAGGTTTGGAGATCAGGATCGAAGCCACCGATCGCTTCGACATGGTCGCGCGAAACGAGCGCCGCATGCACGGCAAGGCCGTTGCGCCGGGCGAAAAACTGTCCCGCGTCGGCGATCTCCCGGCTGAAGCGTGGGAGGAAGCCGTGCCCGCCCGCCGCGACGCGCATCGAGCCGCAATAGCTCGCCACGGCATCCGGCGCGGCCTCCGCGGCATCGAACAGCCGGCCGAGCTGATCGGGTGCGAGCCAATCATCGGCATCGAGGAAGAGCAGCCGCCGCCCGTTCGCGATGGTGATCCCTGCGTTACGCGCCGCCGATACGCCGGTGCCCGGGGTGGATCCGATGCGAAAACGCGGATCGCGGGTAGCGTAGCGGTCCGCAATCTCCATGGTGGCGTCGGTAGATCCATCGTCGATTACGATCGCCTCCCAATCACCGAAGCGCTGTTCGATGACGCTGTCCAGCGCGGCCGGCAGCGTGTGGGCCGCGTCGCGTGCCGGAACGATGATCGAAACCGCGCTCATCCCCGGCTCGCACGCGCATGGCGCAGATAATATGCGATCCCGGCGAGGAACCCTGCAATCTCTTGTCGCAGAAACCGGTTCTCGGGCCGCTTTCCGTAACGCAGCCGTTTCCAGCTGCGGCCGGCATAATAGCGCGGCAGGAAATTGAACGCGCGCCACAGGTTGCCGCGATTGCGGCTGCGCTCATATTGCACGAGCAACGCGGCCGAATGCCCCTTCATATAATGGTAAATCTGCGAACTGAGCCCCGCGAGATCGCGGCGGTGATAGTGAAAGGCGACAGCCGCCGGCTCGTAGCGGCAGACGCCGCCCTTGCTCAGGATCCGGTGCCAGAGTTCGGAGTCACCGGAGCAGCCGGCCGCGCCCACATCCAGTCTTTCGTCGAATAGCCCCGCTCGATCGAAGGCCGCACGGCGAAACGCCATGTTCGCGCCGGCCCCGATCTGCCAAACCTCACTGCCTGTCTTTGTGTCGGCGGCAAAGAATTCGGCGCCGAACGTCTGTGGCTCATAACCGCGTCCGAAACCCCAGTGTCGCTCGAAAATCTGCTGCGCCTCGGTCTCGAGCTCGGCTGGAAGGACGAGCCCGGTCGCCGCCATCGCCGTCCCATCCTCCAGCGCACCGGTCAGCCGTTCGAACCAGGACGGATGCAATCGCACATCGTCATCGGTGAAGGCGATGATATCGCCACGCGCGGCGCGCACGCCGGCATTGCGGGCGATATCAAGGCCGGGGCGGTCCTCACGGACATAGATCACGCCCGCGGCCTCAGCAGCGGCGCGCGTTCGCCCATCGCGCGACGCATTGTCGACGACGATTACCTCATCGGGTGTCCGTGTCTGTTTCTCCAGCGAAGCGAGGCAGCGGGTCAGTTCTTCCGATCGATCGCGCGTGCAGATGACGAGCGATGCCGTTGCGCCCGCTGAGGTGGATCTCGCCGAGCTGTATGCCCCGACATCATGCGCCATCGCCGCCAGCTGTGCCCAATGTCGTGACAGATCGATGAGTGTTCCGGGGGGACCCTGATCGATTACCTGCCCCACCGGTCTATCGCCGCGCCAAAAGACGAGCATGGTTTCCGCTTCTATGCGGAGGAGAGGTTGCAATCCCGCTGCGGCATCGATGTGCTCGATCTGGATTCGGGGCATAAGCTTCTCCATCGACTCTTTGTCCGACGAAGGGTGCATCAACAACGTCGCATTGGCGCCGATTGCGGCAATGCGGTCCTGGGGCACGACGGGCGCCGCCTCGAAAGCGCCCTCTTCCATGGTATTTTGTGTCGATGGGCAGGGGTACCCCTTCAAGGAAGCGGCGTGGGTGAAAGCGGGATCAGGGTTTCAGTGGTTATCCCCGCGTACAACGCCGGGCAGACGCTCGACCAAACACTGGCGAGTGTACGTAACCAGACTCATGGCGATCTCGAGATCATCGTCGTCGATGACGGCTCGACAGACGATACCGCGGCAGTAGCGGCGGCGCATGGTGCCGAGGATCCGCGCGTCTCGGTTATCAGCCAGGCCAATGCCGGCGTGGCCGCGGCGCGCAACGCCGGCGTGGCGGCGGCGGAAGGAGAGTTTATTGCCCTTCTCGACGCCGACGATCTCTGGGCCCCGAGCAAGATCGAGCGGCAGCTGGCCGTATTCGCCAGGAGCGATCCTCGGGTCGCGCTGGTATATACGTGGTTCGCGCTCCTCGATGCGCAGTCGCGCGTTATCAAATGGGGCTCGCAGGTACGTCACGAAGGGGACGTGCTCGATCCGCTCGCTTATTACAACTTCATCGGCAATGGCAGCGCGCCACTCATTCGCCGCACTGCGATCGAGGAGGTCGGCGGCTTCGACGCGACGTTGCGTGCACGCGGTGGGCAGGGATGTGAGGACTGGAAGCTCTATTTCGAGATTGCCGAGCGTCACCATTTCGCGCTGGTTCCGGAAGCGCTTACCGGATACCGCCACACCCACAATAACATGTCCAGCAACGGGCTGCAGATGTTGCGATCGCGCGACCTGTGCATTGCCGACCTGCTGCCGCGCCATCCGGCGCTTGAAAGTCGATTCCGCGAAGGGCGCAACCGGCTGAGCCGCACGCTCTTCCATCGTTCGATCGCTCGGCGGCGTTTCGGCGAAGTCGCGTCGCTAGCGGCCGCGATCGGGCGATATGACCCTGCGTTCCTGATAAGGTTGCTCGGAAAGCTGCCCGCAAGCACCCTCATGACGCTGCGGGCGCGCTATGCATCGGGAAGGGGCTCGCAATATCTGCGGGAGACTTGCGTTCAGGCCCCCGAGCTAGCGTCGCTCCAACGCACTTTCTATTGCAAGGCTCCGCCACCTCGGCCGAATGGCAATCTTTCTCGACCTGATAGCGCCGACTGCCTCCGTTAGCGGCGCGTCGGAGGGACCGAATTTCGCTGTTCACGTTCGTTGCTGGCGCAAATGCGATATTCGATCACCGGGCTATTTGGTGGTCCTTCGTCTGGTTTGCGACAGGTCTGATTGGCGCAACCGTCGCTTATCTGGGCGGCTATTTCGCTCAAGCGCAGTTCATGAACGTCGCGCACTACGACGCCGGCAACGCCCAGCGAAAGATGGTCGGGCAGCCAGCCAATCTAGACACAGCGGGGTTCTACAAGGTGGGGAATGTGTGGCTGATGCTCGCCACATTAGCCGCCGTCATCAGCCTTATGGCGTTTGTTATCGGGTCGGCGGTGGTGCTAAGCGGCTTCCTGCCGCGCTGATCGCCTGCAACACCAATGCAAATATGAAGCCAGAAACCTGTAGAAATGCGTGAGTAGAAACGGACTCTGGCTCCGTCAATTGAGGTTCGAATCCTCACGGGGCATCCAGCATCCTTCAGTTAAGCAGGCCTTCCTTCGCGCGAGGAGCATCCATCTGCGGACATCCGGCTGGTCAAAGCGAAAATGCGATTCTATATGGCCGGCATGACCATGCGCGCGATTCTCGACGTAGCGGCCGGGCGTCTTCGCCCGGACCTTGCGCGCGCACGAATGCGGGATACCCAGGCGCGAATTAGTATCAGCCGGATCGGCTGATCCGGCGCGTCGTCGGCCGGGCGTGATCGAGCGCCCCGCCGTTCCTGCCCAACTTCTTGAAAGTTATTCAGCGTGCTTCCTGGTCAAACTTGCGCCCCACGTGCGCCCAAAACTGCTCGTCCAAACCTCGTCCGCCTGCATGTCAGTGGCGACGTCTGCCCCAATCTGCTGCCGCGCCTGCTCGGCCTTGTCGCGCAATTCGACGAGATCCCGTACGGCATCGCGCTCACCCGGCACCGCGCCAGCCTCAAACTCTCGATCGACCTCGGCCGGCTGGAGGACCCGCGCGCAGAAACGTTGCTCAACAAGGTGGCGGTTATTCCGACCGTGCGCGGCGCGCGGCTCGTCGCACTGCGACGCGACTGACGCGTCGCCGCCTCTAGGCGCGGGTGGCCCTTAGCGCCACCCCGAGCCGCGCGCCGCTGCTTCCGCCTTGGCGTCGAGCGGCTCGCCGGCCATCATGTCCTGCGCTGCCGCCATGAGGTCGGGATCGGGCGATCCGGCCTGCGCATAATCGCCACGCGGTGCCGTCGATCCCTGCTGCGTGCGGCGCAGCGCCCAGCCGGACGCGTCGCGGCAGGCAATGCCGTCCGTCGCGCTCGAGCTGAACACTCGACAATAAGCACCCTGTTTGTCGCGGAAGCTGACCGCCACCTTCACCGCCCCGTCGGCACCACCGATTTGGTCGTCAAGAGCAGCGGCGAGCGATCCCGAGGCGTATAGCCCGCCTGCGCCCGAGGAAACGGGTCCGCGTGACACGTTTATTCCGATCATCAGGCCAAGCACCAGGCACGCCGCCAACGCCGCCGCCGCGCGCCATCGCGTCAGGATCGGGCGCGTCCCGGGCGCCGGCAAGTCGACCACGTTGCTTTTCAACAGAGCGGCCAGCCGGTCGGGAACTGGCTCGTCGGCAACCGGCGCAAAGCTGTCCGAGATCCGCTTGCGCAGCGCGCGGTGGCGTTCGACCTGTTGGGCAAGCGCCGGATCGCCGGCGATCGCGCGCTCGACCCGCTTGGCGTTGAGCGGATCAAGCTCGCCATCGGCATAGGCCATCAACATTTCGGGCTCGATCGTCACGCCGCTTCTCCAAGGTCGAGCATCAGTGCCTGGCGGCCCCGCACCAGCCGCGAAGTGAGCGTGCCCATCGGGATATCGAGCACTTCGGCCGCTTCCTTATAGGCAAGGCCCTCGACCAGCACGAGCGCCACCGCCTCGCGCTGTTCATCCGGCAATCGCCGCATCGCCGCGTCGACCTCGCCAAGCGCGACACGCGCCTCGGCTCCGCCGTCCCCGCCCACTCCTGCCCCGGCCTCGGCATCGACAAAGGTCTCCGACGCCCTGCCGCGGGCACGGGCGGTATCGATCCAGGCATTGCGCATGATCCGGTACATCCAGCTGTCCAATCTCGTTCCAGGCTGCCACGATCCGCGCGCAAGCAACGCCTTTTCGACCGTCATTTGACACAGATCGTCGGCGTCCGCCGCGTCCCGGGCGAGCGCACGCGCGAACCGCCGCAGGCGCGGCAGCAACGCAAGCATCTCGTTTTCGAAAGCGGCCAAGCCAATTCCCTTCGTCTGGATGAAACGGATGGCGTCGCCCGTTTAATCCACGCAGAATGATTTTTGCCAGGCGAAAGGATTTGCGTGCTGCGTCACATGGTCATTGCCCTGATCTTGCTCGCCGGCGCGACTGCGGCAGGCGCGCAACTCGTGCCCAGGCTTCCCGCCCTGCCGATCGACGTGCCGGGCCTGCCGGTCGCACGAGGCCTGGCCGATGACGTCCTCCGCGCGCCCTCGGACGCCGCACGCATGCTCGACCAGGCGCGCCGCGCCGCGATCGCGCAATTGGTCCGCGACAATCCCGGCCGCGTCGCGCTCGACCCGGACGGTTTTCCGGCGCGCGCCGGGGAAGTCGTCATCGACGATCCGAAGGATGACGTGATCGCCGCGGCCGTTGCCAAAGGATATCGGGTAATCGAGCGCGGCGACGTGCTGGGCGTGGGGTTCGTTCGCCTTGCACTTCCCGGCCAACAGTCTCTCGCGTCGGCGATAAAGGAAATTCGCAGGCTCGGCGGCGAGGTCAGCGCGGATCAACTCCACATGCCGAGTGGAGCCATGAACGGTCGCCCCGCTCCGGTGACAAGCGGCGACGGCACGCTGATCGGCGTGATCGATGGCGGCGTTGCCGGGGCGGCCATCTCGACCGGATTCGCCGCCGGCGCGCCGCGCGACAATGACCATGCCACCGCCGTCGCATCGTTGATCGGCGGGTCGGGCAATGTGCACGGCGGCTTGCCTGGCGCGCGGATCGCTTCGGCCGACGTCTATGGCAGCGATCCTGCGGGCGGCAATGCAACCGCGATCGCGAAAGCGCTGGGCTGGATGGTTCAGCAGCGCGTGCCGGTGGTGACGATCAGCCTGGTCGGACCCGCCAATCCGTTGCTGGCCAAGGTGGTGGCGGCGGCACAGGCGCGCGGGCTCGTGATCGTGGCGGCGGTCGGCAATAACGGCCCCATCGCGCCGCCGGGCTTTCCCGCTTCCTATCCGGGCGTGATCGCCGTGACCGGGGTCGATAGGCGCAACCGTGTGCTGATCGAGGCCGGGCGAGCGAGCCATCTCGATTATGCGGCGCCTGGCGCGGACATGCTGGCGGCGGGGATTGCCGGTCGGGTCTTTCGGGTGCGGGGAACGTCTTTCGCGGCGCCCCTGGTCGCGGCGACAATCGCTCGCTTCTATCCGTCGCCCTCGCCCACCGCGATTGGCGCAGCGCTCAAACGCGTCGACGCGGTGTCGCGCGACCTGGGGCCGCGCGGGCCCGACAAAATTTATGGCCGCGGCCTGGTCTGCGACGAGTGTCGAACGCCCGCGAAATAATTTTTCCGAGCCGCGGGATTAAAACCGCATCGGGCTCCGTTCTCCGGGCAGAAACAAGGAGAATGGTCATGATGAAGATCCTGTTTGGTGCGGCAACGCTCGCGATCGCGGTCGCCGCGACCCCGGCTTCGGCGCAGCTGCTTGGCGGCGGCGGCGGTCTTGGCGGCACTCTCGGCGGTACGCTGGGCGGCACGCTCGGCGGAGCCAGCGGATCGCTCGGCGGTTCGGGCAATGGCTCGCTGGGCGGTATGATCGATCGCATGCCGGTCGATACCGACACCGCCACCTCGACGCGCAGCTCGACCAGGACGCACAAAAGCGTCGACACCCGCAAGGGCAAGGTCAGCGCATCCAATGCGAGTTCGACCGACACGAATGCGAGCAACAGCAGCCTGATCGGGGACAACGCGCTGACCGGCAGCGGATCGGCAGCGGGCAGCGCCGGCACCGGCATCGACGCACAACTGGTCGGCACGGATGCTGTTCGCGGGACCGCCTCGCGCGCGACCGACGCGACGCGCAACGCGGTCGATCGGACTCGGAACGCCACCGGCGCGGCGGCCGAGCGCGCTCGCGGTACAGCCGGCAATCTGTCGTCCAGCGCTCGGTCGCTCGGCGGCAGTGCGTCGGGCAGCGGCAGCGCCGCCGGCGCGGGCACGCTGTCCGGACTTGGCGGCGCGGCCTCGGGCACGGGCAATCTGGCCCTGGCCGGCAGCGGCGCGGCGAATGCGGGCGCCTTCCCGGTGAACCCCGGGATGGCCGTCACCGACGCCAAGGGGCGTACGATCGGGACCGTTCAGTCGGTGCGCTCGACCGCTCGCGGTACGGTACAAAGCGTGCTGGTCCGCGTCGGCAAGAAGACGGCGGATCTGCCGGCCGCGAACTTCTCGGGCTCGGGCAGCGCTTTGGTCTCGGCGATGGGCAAGGGCGACGTCAAGGACGCCGCTCAATAGCCGAACGGTACGGGTCGCGCCCCTGGATAGCACGCGGCCCGCATCCTGACGGCGCGTCCAGCACCAAGCTGGGCGCGCCGTTTCTCTAGCCCGCGATCCATGCCTTCAGACCCGCGCTTGCACAGGCGTTCTTCGTCATCATGCCTCCAATCCGGGATCGCCTGCCCTTTGCCGCGATGATCATTTCATGCCGGGCATGTCCTTCATCATCTCGTCATGGTCCTCCGGTGCACTGGCGACGAGGCGCTTATATTCTTCGGGCGACATGCCCGGCAGCCGGCGCACGAACGAGACCATGTCCCAGATCAATGGATCCGGATGGGTTTTGCCCCAGGCCGGCATCGCACTCAGCTTGACGCCGTGCTTGATGATCCAGAATTGCTCGCCCGCGCTCAGGTCCTGCGCTTTGGCAAGATCGGGCGCCTGCGGATAAAGACCCTGGCTCAACTCCGACCGCTCGACGCCGGGGCCGAGATGGCAGCTCGAGCACATTTCGCCGTAAAGGCCGGCTCCCGCCGCAACGCGCTGCGGCGAATTCAGATCGGCGGGCGGTGTGATGCCGCGCGCACGAACCGCGATCGAGCGGTCGCGCAGGCTTTCGATCAGCGAATGAACGACAGGTGTGTGCGGTGCATCGGCCGCGATATTGTAGATACCGAAATAGACGAAGGCGGCGGCGAGGATCAGCCCCAGCGCAGCGAACACGCCGACGAACGGGATGCTCGGTAGGTGGCGCCGCATCGTCTCTCTGTCCATCATCTTCCTCCTGTTGCCGCCGCCGACGATCGCTCAGAACCAGAAGCGCATGCCGGCGACGAAGCTCGTGGTTGTCGGATCCTTGCCGTCAGCGCGCACGTAGTCGGCGGTGCGGCCGGTCTTCGCCTCGTACGAGACGCCGATATAAGGCGCGAACTGGCGGCTGATCTCGTAGCGCAGCCGCAGCCCGAGCTCGGCGTCCGTCAGCCCCGAGCCAAGCCGAATCTGGGGCGCATCCTGCGCCGATAGATTGAGCTCGACGCGCGGCTGCAAGATCAGGCGCTGGGTGATGCGCTGGTCGTAATAGCCTTCGAGGCGACCGAGCAACTCGCCCTTGTTGCTGAGGAAGACCGCACCTTCGACTTCGAACATATAGGGGGCGAGGCCTTCGAAGCCGACCGTGGCATAGGTTCGCGTGGGCGACGGCTGGAAATCGTGCCGTACCCCGGCTTGCAGGTTGAAATAGGGTCCGATCGCATGGCTGTAGAGTGCCTGGACTTCGGCAGTTTCGACACCCTCGCGAAACGCGCCTTCGCCTTCGGACTTGAGCCACAGCCGATTGATGTCGCCGCCGACAAATGCCTCGCCATCCCAGCGGTAGCCGTCGCGACCTTCGCGCGCCTGATATTCAGCGAGATTGAACATCACCTGGTAGAATGTCCCGCCACCCTGTTCGCGCATCGCCTGCATGCGTGCGCGCTCCATTTCCCCGGCGGGGAAAAGGCGGTCGGCGTAATGATCCATCGGCGGGGTCGGTGCGGGTGCGTTGCCCGCAGGAAGCGCGGTGCCCGTCTGCTCCATGCCCGGCATCGCCATTTCCGGCATCGCGCCCATGTCGTGCCCCTTGTGGTCGCTCGACATGTCCATCCCGGGCATCGCCGGCTGGGCGGCCGGCCCGCCGCTTGGCTCAGGCTGCGTCATTCCGGGCATTGCCGGCATGGGCTGCGCACCGGGCTTGGCGGGCGGCATCGCCATGCCCGGCATCGATCTGTCCATCGCCGGCGCGGGCCCCGCGGGCCTGGTGCGGGGCGCAGCCTTGCGCCGCGCGATTGGCTTCTTCGCTGCGGCTTTTTTGGTGACGGGCTTCCTTGCGGCCGGCTTCTTTGCCGCCGGTGCGGGCATTTTCATCCCGGGCATGTTCATCCCCGGCATGGTCTGGGCGACAGCGGGGGCGGTGAGCACGAGAGCGGCGGCGGTCGCGAACGCGGCGGTGAGGCGGCGGCTCATGCCGCCTCTCCCTTCGGCCGCACGCTGACGATGCGCATCATGCCCGCCATCATGTGGTACAGGAGGTGGCAATGGAACGCCCAGTCGCCGACGGCATCGGCAGTGAAGTCCCAGGTCACCTTGCCGCCGGGCTGAACGAGGACGGTGTGCTTGCGGGGGCCGTGATCGCCATGTCCCGTGACCAATTCGAAGAAGTGGCCATGGATATGGATCGGGTGACTCATCATCGTGTCGTTGATGAGGTTCACCCGAACCCGCTCGCCCTCGATAAAGGGGATCGGGTCGTGCACGTCGGACATCTTCTCGCCGTCGAACGACCACATGAACCGCTCCATGTTGCCGGTCAGGTGGATGTCGATGCTGCGCGACGGCGCACGCACGTCGGGATTGCGGTCGAGCGCCATCAGGTCCCTGTAGACCAGCACCCTGTGGCCCGCGTCCTCTAGCCCCTGGCCGGGTTCGCCGGTGCGGTCCATCGGCATGGGCGCGATCGTCTGGACGCCCGGGCCTTTCTTGACCTGGGGCGCGTTCGAGAAATCGCGCATCTTCATCGAACCCATGTTCGCGCCGCCCATATCCGCGCCGCCATTCTGGCCGGACATCCCCGCCATCTTGCCATGGTCCATGCCGGCCATGTCACCGGAGGCCATGCCGGGCATCGCGTCCGTCCCTTGCGGTGCAGCCGACAAGGCGGCACCTGACGTTGCCAGCCTCGCCGAGCGGTTCTGCTCGGCGCTCGGATCGATGCCGCGCTGCGGCGCCATCCCGCCCGAATTGTCCATGCCCTCCATCCCGGGCATGCTCGACATGTCCATCCCCATGTCCTTCATGGTCGCGACCGGGCGCTTCCTGAGCGGCGGGACTTCGCCGACCATTCCGGGGCGAGGTGCCAGCGTGGCGCGCGCCATCCCGGATCGGTCGACCGCTTCCGCGATGATCGAATAAGCCTTGTCTTCCGATGGCGTGACGATTGCGTCGTAAGTCTCCGCGACACCGATCTGGAATTCGTCGACCGCAACGGGATGGACATTCTGGCCGTCCGCCTGGACGATCGACAAGGACAGGCCGGGAATGCGGACGTTGAAATTGGTCATGGCGGAGGCATTGATGATGCGCAGGCGCACGCGCTCGCCGGGCTTGAACAACGCGGTCCAATTGTCGCGTGGGCCGAAGCCATTGACGATATAAGTATAAGCGGAGCCGGTCACGTCGAGGATGTCGGTCGGATCCATCCGCATCCGGCCCCAGTCCATCCGGTGCTTGAGCGGCTGGTCGCGCTTGGCAAGCAGCCCGGAGAGCGTCTGGCGCTGAAAGTTGAAGTGACCCGGATCGACCTTGATCCGCCGAAAGATCTCCGCCGGCGACAACGCACTATGATCGGCGAGCACGAGCACATGTTCGCGGTCATAGTGCACGGGATCGGTGCCCGCCGGGTCGATGACGATCGGCCCATAATGGCCGAGCTGCTCCTGCAACCCGGAATGGCTGTGGTACCAATAGGTGCCCGATTGCCGGATCGGAAATTCATAGGTGAAGGTGGAGCGCGGTTTGATGCCGGGGAAGGAAACGCCGGGCACGCCGTCGAACTGGGTCGGCACGAGCATGCCGTGCCAGTGAATCGAGCTGTCCTCGTCGAGCGCGTTGACCACGTTGAGCCGGACCTTCTGCCCTTCGCGCAATCGCAAAAGCGGCGCGGGCACGGTACCGTTGACCCCGATCGCGCTCATTCTGCGACCGTCGATGACCATTGTCTGGCGCGCGATCGTCAGCGTGATATCCTCGCCGGAAAGCGTCGGGAGCGGTCGCACGATGCCCGCCGAATTGGTTTGCGCCCAGGCAGGCAACCACGCCGCCAGCGCGAGGCCGCCTCCCGCGAACGTGGCGCCACGCAGCAACTGGCGGCGGTCGATGGTGTCGGTCATGCTGGTCCTGGGTCCCGTCTTCAACTTGGGCGTCTGAAAGGCATACGCACGTCGTGCGCGTGCCCCTCACTTTTCCCGGACAACATGGGGTCTGACACTATGTCAGGGTCAAGCACCGCGATTCAGCCTCTGCCGAGGCGCTCGGCAAGCTTGGCGCGCGCGCGGCGTATGCGTGTCTCGACCGCCTTCTCGCTGATCGACAATATTGCAGCGGTCTCGCCCTGACTCAGCTCGTCGATCGTGTGCAGGATCAGGGGCTCGCGGAGCGCCGCCGGAAGCTCGGCGATCGCACGCGAGAGGCGCGCCATTTCCTCGCGGCCGGCGGCCTCCGCGTCGGGGAGCGTGCGATCCTCGGCGATCTGGTTGCTGGTGTCATCAAGCGGCAGAGCGAACGCGAACAATCGCCTGACCGCGCGCCGGCGGCGCCAATCGCGGCACTTGTTGAGCGCGATCGTCACGAGCCAGCGCCGCATCGGGCGGTCGGGCTCGTAGCGCACGAGCGCGCGGTGCGCGGCAACGAAACTTTCCTGCACGAGGTCGAGCGCCTCGTCGGTATCGCCGATATTGTTCGCGATGATGCGATACAGGGGCTCGCGGTGGCGGCGCATGATCTCCGCGAAGGCGGAGTCGCGCCCGGCGATGCTGAGCGCGGCCAGCTCGCCGTCGGTCAGCGCGGTGAGATCGAGCGTCACCGCGCGTCGACGGTCAGCGCCTTCACCACCGCCTGATCGAATGTCGCCGCCTGATCCGGCCGCAGTATTTGTCGCATCGCGAAGATATGCGCGAGCGTATCCTTCTGGAGCTCGCCCATCACGGCATGCGAAGCATCGACCGCGGCGGCGACCTGCGGACCATTGCCGTGCTCGGCCTGGATTGCGCCCGCGAGTCGCGCATTGGCGGCGCGTAGCTCGAGCTCGAGCGCGCGACGGCGGATCGCGAAGCGCTGCTCAAGTGCGTCGAGCCGAACCTCCTGCCCCCGATCGAGATGTAGTTGATGGTGGAGCACCCCATGGAGTTCGGTGCCCTCGTCTTGCGGCACGGGAACCAGCGCGCGGCCGATAAACACCCCGGCGATGCCGGCCAGGAACGCCACCACCGCGATGACGATCGTCCAGCGCAGCGGTTTCACTGGCTGGCCGTCAGCAGGGTCGACGGTGCGAGCGGGCTCGAGGGACCGAACGGCGAAAGCGTGTCAGGTGCCGCCTTCGCCTGAAGCGAACCGCCGCTTATAATCCCGAGCGTCAGCGCCGCGACAACGGCGACGGCTCCGATTCCAATTCCGTGTACGGTCGTCGTGCATGCACGGTCGTGCAACCGCCCGAGCACCGCGCCTTCGATCGACATGAGCCCCGGGTGCGCCGGTATGGTCGAAAGCCGTCGAAGGGCCGCGTCCAGATCCTGTTCCATAACCATCTCCGCTCGCCCTTTCTCGCTCTTACGCGCCGGGCGAAGCAATCCCTCAAAAAAAACGTGCGGGCCCCGAATCGCAAAATTTCTGTGCTGATTGATGAGGGGTTGCTGGGGCGAGATGCGTACTCCTGATTGCCGACGTCTTGTCGGCCCTCCGGAGAATGCCGCTTTTGCGTTTTGCCCCGATCAGCGCGGCCGTGCTGCTTGTTGCGCCGGTTGCGGCTTATGCCCACTCCGATCGAGATCGCCGGGCCGGGGCGGCATAAATTCGGGGCTTGACCCTGACATGATGTCAGACCCCACATGGGGCGGCATCGGAGGACCGTTACATGAATCACGCCGACCCCCATGCCCATCCCGCGAGCGGCTGCTGTTCCGGTCACGCCCTGACCGAGGGCCAGGTGAAGGACCCGGTCTGCGGCATGACCGTGGATCCGGCCGCGACGCCGCACCATGCCGAGCATGATGGGCAAGACTATCATTTCTGCAGCGCCGGCTGCCGCGCCAAGTTCGTGGCCAGCCCTGAATCCTATCTGGGTGGCGCCCGCCCAGAATCCGAGGCGGCGCCAGGCACCATCTGGACCTGTCCGATGCACCCGCAGATCCGTCGCGACGGTCCGGGCACGTGCCCGATCTGCGGCATGGCGCTCGAGCCCGAAGAGCCGTCGCTCGACGATGCACCCAATCCCGAGCTGGTCGACTTCACGCGGCGACTATGGGTGTCGGGCGTGCTCACCTTGCCGTTACTCGCGATCTCGATGGGCGCCGAAATGCTCGGCATCCGCCTCGTCGACCCGAAGTGGTCGCCCTGGGTGCAATTGCTGCTGACGGCGCCGATCGTGCTGTGGGGTGGATTGCCGTTTTTCGAGCGCGGCTGGGCGTCGCTCAAGACCCGGCACTATAATATGTTCACACTGATCGCGATCGGCGTTGGCGCGGCGTTCACGTACAGCCTGGTCGCCACGGTCGCGCCCGGCCTGTTTCCGCCCAGCTTCCGGCAACACGGCATGATGATCCCGGTTTATTATGAGGCGGCCGGCGTCGTAGTGACCTTGGTGCTGCTGGGACAAGTGCTCGAACTCCGCGCCCGCGCGGCGACCGGGCGCGCGATCCGGGCGCTGCTCAACCTCGCGCCAAAAACGGCGCGCCGGATCGATGCCGACGGCGGCGAGAGCGAAGTGCCGTTGGGCGAAGTCATGGTCGGCGACAGGCTGCGCGTGCGCCCGGGCGAAGCGATCCCGGTCGACGGCATGGTTATCGAGGGCCGTTCCCCGGTCGACGAATCGATGCTGACCGGCGAGCCCGCGCCGGTGCTCAAGGAGGCGCAGGCGCGGGTCACCGGCGGCACGGTCAACGGCACCGGCAGCCTGGTGATCGAAGCCCGGGCGATCGGCTCCGACACGGTGCTCGCCCGGATCGTCAAGATGGTCGCGCAGGCACAGCGCAGCCGGGCGCCGATTCAGGCGGTAGCCGACCGCATCTCGGGATGGTTCGTGCCGCTGGTCGTCGCGATCGCGGTCGCCACGTTCGTAGTGTGGAATTTGGTCGGTCCCGAGCCGCGCTTCGGCCACGCGCTGTTGAACGCAATCGCGGTGCTGATCATCGCGTGCCCCTGCGCGCTCGGGCTCGCGACGCCGATGTCGATCATGGTCGGGACCGGACGCGGCGCGCATGCCGGCGTACTGGTCAAGAATGCCGAGGCGTTGCAGGCGCTGGAAAAGGTCGACACGCTGGTGATCGACAAGACCGGAACGCTGACGGAGGGGCGGCCCAAGCTGATCGCCGCCGAGCCGCTCGGCGACCTGGGCGAAGACGCGCTGATCGCCGCCGCGGCGGCGGTCGAGAGCCGTTCGGAGCACCCGCTGGCGCGCGCGATCGTCGAGGCGGCCGAGGCGAGACGCCTGGAGCTGGCGCCGGTCGAGGATTTCGAATCGCAGACCGGTCTCGGGATCAGCGGGCGCGTCGGCGGGCGCGCGGTAGTCGTTGGCAATGCCGCACAGATGCGGCGCGTCGGAATCGATCCGGCGGCGTTGGACGAAACCGCCGAACGTCATCGCAGCGAAGGCGCCGGGGTCATGTTGGTGGCGATCGAGGGACGGCTGGCCGGTCTGGTCGCGGTCGCCGACCCGCTCAAGGAATCGGCCCGCGACGCGATCGCCGCGCTGCACCGCGACGGGCTCAGGATCGTCATGCTGACCGGCGACAGCCGCGGCACGGCAGAGGCGATCGCCCGCCAGATCGGCGGGATTGACGAAGTCCATGCCGATCTCAAGCCCGAGGACAAGGCGCGCATCGTCGGCGAACTCAAGGCGAAGGGCGCCACCGTGGCGATGGCCGGCGACGGCATCAACGACGCGCCCGCGCTGGCAGCGGCCGATGTCGGGGTGGCGATGGGGACCGGCACCGATGTCGCGATCGAAAGCGCGGGCATGACGCTGACCAAGGGCGACTTGTCGGCAATGGTGAGGGCACGCAGGCTCGCACATGCGACGATGGGCAATATCCGCCAGAACCTGTTCTTCTCGTTCCTGTTCAACGGGATCGGCGTGCCGGTCGCGGCGGGCGTGCTCTACCCGGTCGCCGGGATCCTGATGTCGCCGATGTTCGCGGGCGCGGCGATGGCGCTGTCGAGCTTCACGGTGGTATTGAACGCGCTCCGACTCAACGCGGTGAAGCTATGAACATCGGCCAGGCCTCGGAAGCGAGCGGCGTCTCGCAGCGGATGATCCGCCACTACGAGAAGATCGGGCTGATCCCGCGCGCGCCGCGGCGCGACAGCGGTTATCGCGATTATTCGCCCGCCGATCTCCACCGGTTGCGCTTCATCGCCAATGCGCGCGACCTCGGCTTTCCGATCGAGGACATCCGCACATTGCTTGACCTGTGGAACGACCGCAGCCGCGCGAGCGCCGAAGTCAAGGCATTGGCCACGACGCGAGCCAGAGAACTCCATCGCAAGGCCGAAGCGCTCGAGGCGATGCGACGGACGCTGATCGACCTCGCCCAACGCTGCCACGGCGACACCCGGCCCGACTGCCCGATCCTCGATAATCTGGCGAGCGAGTGAAGATGCCGCATGGCATTGCAACTGCCGGCTGCAACCGCGACGCCGCCAATGGCACTCGATCACGGTGCCGGCGTTTTGGCGGAGACGGAGCCCGTCACACCAAACGAATTACGCTTTGAAATTGCGTCCGAATTTCTAGCGCCTGCCGTATCATGCCATAGATTATACCATAGCTCGAAAAAGTACCCTGTTTCAAGCTGGGACGACGTGATATACCGGCCTCGGTTTCTGAATGAATGGCATGCCGACCCCTTTCTTCCAAATGGAAGAAAATCGACATGAGGTACCAACACAACTTGAGCGTCCGGCTGGGCAAGCGCTTTCGCGCGCGTGCCTCTGGTTGGTTCGCAATCACCGCATTGTTGATCTTGGGATTAGCGGTCGTCGCCTGCGCGACGTTCCGCTAGGCCCTTCAAACCGCCCCTTCGGGGTCGCGGAACCGGGGTCGGTGTTTGAAACCGACCCCGGTTTCGGAACGAAGTCCCATTCGAACCGCTCCGTTCCCTACATAAGCGTTCGCGGGACCATGTTGAGGTCAATCCAAGCGTCGAAAACGCCCCGATCCGCAGGCGGGCTACCCGCCTCGGCGAGTTCCTTTGCGCGGACATAGACGCGTTCGCGAAGCTCGTCCGTTTCCCGCTGCTGACGCTCAATAACCTGCCATACCCCCACCGACGGACCTTCGGCGAGGATGCGCTCTTGCATCGCCTGGTTCGCCTTCCAGTTGGCGGCGAACTCTGCCGCGAGGGCGCGATCGGCGGGATCGTCGCTCGCGATTACATAGTCGATCCAACCGACGACCGGCGTCTCGGCGTCGTCCGTCACGCGCCCCACTCCGGGCCCTCTGGATCGACGCCGTCGAGCGAATCGCCTCCCGGTCCATAGTCGCCGGGCACGTCGGGATAGAGGTTATCCCACTCGGCGGGCGACAACTGCGATGTCTCGTCGGATGGTTCTGGTCCCGGTGGTCGTGGCGGGGGCAGCGTCGGCGCGCCGCCGCCGAACCTGATGCGAACGACCGCGCAATTCGGGCGCGGCTCCTGGAACACGACTTCATAAGTCTCGTTCCTGATCTTGCTGCCGATCCACGCGTTTTGCTCGCTGCGGATATAGCCGATCTGGATACCGCGGGCGCTGTCGACGGCGATCGCCTGCGGGTCGTGCGGGTTTTTCGGTTCGAACCGGAACGTCACGGGCTCCCCCGGCGTGGAGATCTCGACCTCGAAGCGGCGGCTCGTCTTGCGCCGATCCTCGTTCGGGTGATTGATGCCGACGACAGCCAGGCTCAATTCGCGCTCGTCCATCGGGACGCTATAGCACTAGCAGATGATTCGAGGAGATACGGATGCCGCTCGTCCAATTAGATGCCCTGCCAAAGGGCCAGGTCGTCGTGAACACCGATGACATCGTTCTGATCCACCACAACGGCGCCAACGTTGAAATCGTGCTTCGCGGCACGGAATGGCGGGTCCTACTGCCGCACGCGAGCGTGGCCGATGTCGCCGCCGATCTCGACCAAGTCGATAATTTGGTGTTGCGCAACGTCATCCCGACCTGATGTCCGACGACAAGGGCAAGGTGATACGCTTCCCGACGCAGGCGGTGCGCCAGCGTGCCCGGCGAGGGCCGCGCGCGGTGTCGTGCATCGTGTCGGGGCAATACCTCGTCTTCGGGGAGGCGGGCGAGGAGATGGGCGACGGTATCCCCATCCACGTCTCGTTGATGACCGAGGGCGCTGGGTCGCAGCACGAGGGCAAGCCTGTCTGCCGGGCGAACCTCTATGTCACTCTCGAGGAATTGAGCGCCGTAGTCGCAGCGCTGTCCGGCGGGGAGGATGCCGCCGGGATCGTGCGGGTTGATGGTGCCGCGCTGGACGTGCCCCGGATCGAGCGTATCGAGGTGACGTACGTCACGGCAGATCAGCAAGCTGTGATCGACGCGCTGGGCGCTCGACAGCAAACCACGAACCTCGTCAGCTTTTTCATCGAGGCCACCGACGACAGTCCGGCGCGGATCGAAGATTGGCAGCTACCGGTGATCCGCTGGCGCGGCCGACACCGGCAGATCATGCCGAATGGCGACATGGTCGAGATAGGGCCGCCGGCGCTCAAGCCGGTGAAATGAGGGAGCGGCCCGACGGCGTCGCACCTTGCTCCACCCGTTGGCGGCAAGCTCGGCCGTTGGCTGCCGTGCCTCTCCCGGCACGCGGCCCGCCTTCCCGACGTCGTTGCGCTAAGCAGGCGGCGTGCGATCATTTCCCCGCCCCTTCAACAGGGCCTCGGGAACCTCTTGGCCGCGTGCCTCTATTCGCGCTACCGCTTCATCAAAGGCGACTTCGGCGACCGCTTCTAAGATGCGCTGGTATGCACCCGATACTATCAACCAATCGACGTCTGCGGGGCGGAGCCTAATCCCCGTTCCCTTATCCAACGCGCGGCAGAGACGATCGTACAAGTCGGCGAGCGGCGCTGCATCGGAAAGCTGTGTGATGTCGCGCTCGTCCATCTGGCCGATATAGCATCAGGAGCAACACGAAGGAGTCGCCCGATGGCCAGGACCTACTCGCGCGACGAGTTCTACGACATGGTGTGGTCGAAGCCGGTCACACACTGGGCGAAAGAGTTCGGTCTATCGGACGTAGCAATTCACAAGATCTGCGTGAGGAATGCTATTCCGACGCCACCTTTAGGTTGGTGGGCGAAAAAGGCCGCGGGCCAATCGGTAGCGCGCGCCGAGTTATCGCAGACGGTCGCTGGTGAACCGAGCGAGATTACAATTGCTGGCAATGACCGTAGCGCCGAACCGCCCTCGCTCACGTCAATCAGAGAAGCAGCCCGAGTGAGAATATCTAGCTTCGTAATTGACGATAATGCGGGCACGAACCCGATCGTCGCACGCACCATTAAGCACCTCTCCCAGGCACGCCCAGATCACAAAGGCTTGGTCCGATCAGAGTCACCGAACGTCGTAAAATGCGAAGTCACACCCGCATCGGTCGAACGATTGTCGTTGATCTTGCGCAACGTTTTCCAAGCCATACACCACCAAGGACTTCGGCTAGTCGAGGGCAAAGCATCTGCGGAAGTCGCGGGTGAGGATCACTCAATCGGCTTCGAAATCACGGAGGTCGTCAAGCGACACAAGCACGTTCTAACGGCGGAAGAAAGGGCCGCGCAAGATAAATGGAGAAACAAACCTTGGTCGCCAGGACCGGGACAATCTTGGGTCGATTATGTAGATCGCAGGCCTAAATTGCCCGACTGGGATTACAACGCCACCGGCCACCTCTTCTTCGAGATCGAGCGAGTGTATTCTGGCGCGGTTTCGCCTCGCGGCGCTTTCAGGGACGGTCGGGCACAACGTGTTGAAAACATGGCGAGCGATATCGCCGTTGGGTTAGAGGTCATGCTCGCGGCGAAGGTGGAGCGAGCGGCGTGGATAGAAGCGCGGAACAAGGCCGATCGCGAGGAAGCCGAACGCAGAGCGGTCGAAGCTCGTCATCGCGCGTTGGAAGAACGCCGCAACACCGAACTGACGAGGCTGCTCAACGAACTCGATCACCTTGATCAGCTTCGCCGACTGATAGCTTTGATGCAGCCTGATCCCAGCGTTAGCGGTCAAAGTACGATCCGATTCGTGGGTTGGTTGCAGAAAAGGCTGGAGGCGAAGGAGTCAGAGGTGTCTGGTGCCGTGATCGAGGATTGGCTCAGTCGACAAAACCTGTTTGACTAATCATCTTGCCGGGCGGTCCCACTGTCGGCAGTCTCCCCTGATCACAAGGGAGGATTCGCCGATGGTCCGTTTCGCTTTTGCTCTTGCCGCGGTCGCTATGGTCGCGACTCCATCGCTCGCCGGCAACCGCTGCCGCGACGCACATGGCAGGTTCGTCAAATGCCCCCCACCCAAGGCCGCGCCCGCGAAGAAATGCCGTGGCGCTGGCGGTAAATTCGTGAAGTGCGGGACGCTAGGCGCTAAGCCGGCCTGATCCACGTGTGCAACCGCGCTCGCGCGCCCGGCGACTCGGATTTCCTCTTCTCGCAGTTCCGCCTGAACTGGGCGACGCCGCGGCCGATGGACAATAGGTTCAATCCGGCCGAGCTCGTCCCGAAGTCGCGCGCGCATGTCATCCGGCAGGACGAGCGCGGCAGAGGCGTGGATGTAATGGGCTGGGACGTGCTGAGTGGTGCCGCGGCTTGGCCAATGACGAACGTCCGCAATCTCCACCTACCGCAGTGGAAGGCGCTCGCCAGCAACCCGGAGAAGCGCTGCCTGATCCCGGTAACGGAGTTCGCTGAATGGACGCCCGGCCCTGTCGACCTCGGCGACGGCAAGAAACCGATCAAAGGCGAGATGTGGTTTGCGGTGCCCGACCAACCGGTGTTCGCGATTGCAGGCTTCTGGCAAGAAATCGTCGGCGAGCGCTTCTTTGCGATGGTGACATGCGATGCCAACGAGCTTGTCGCGCCGATCCATCCGAAAGCGATGGTGACGATCGTCGATCCGGAGTATTACGACCGTTGGCTGACCTGCGATTACGACGAGGCGCTGACGTTGCAGCGGCCCTACCCAACTGAGCGTATGACGGTGCGCGGGCCGGACTTCCCGACCCGTGGCATCCGAGATCCTCGTCCGCCACGGGGCTTGACGGCGTAGCGGTCAGGCCGCCAGCCGCGACTTCACCTCGTCTTCGGAAAGCTTGTCCATCGTCACACGGGCAAGAGACGCACACATATCGAGCGGTTCGTCGTCTGGGATGGCAAAGCTCGCGTTCGCCTGTAGGAAGTTAATGGGCGCCGGCTCGATACCAGGAAGCACCGGGCTGAGATCGGGCATCTTGAACGTGATTGTCGTGCTGCCCTGGGTGACGGTAACGACGTCCGCACCGACACTATAGGTTCCGACCTGCTCGGCATCCTTGAGCACGCGTCCGGCGTCGAATGTCAGCGTCTCGGCTTCGTCCGCCGACATCTCCTCGATCAGCAGTTTCCAGTCGCCCGCCAGCATCTCGTCGATCGTCATCTCAGTCTCCATTGTCCGACTCGGGATATGCCCTCAGCATAGTTTGTTCTCGGTTCGTTCGCAAATCGCTTGCCCGACTCGGCGCCGATATGGTCATTCGCGTGGATGCGATTCGACCGCGACCTGATGATCTTCAAAGGCCTTTGCGCTCTCTCGGAATATGCCGATGCGTCCCAGGTCGCGCCGCTCAAGCCGACCTTCGGCCTCCGGTTCGCGCTGGCGTTCCTCTACAGCCAGAGCAACGGTGACGTGCAATGCTTCACTGATTTCTGGAATACCGTTCAGGACGCCCAAGAGGGAGCGTTTCATCCTAGCCAAGGATGGTATCTGCGCTCGACCTATGCCCGGACCGCGCTCAACGGGATCATGAACGCGATCCCGCGATGGAAGTGTCCTGGCGTGCCTCAAACGATGATCGCTGACGCGCGGACGTCGGGAAATGCCGATAAGGTGTTTCGTGAGGCCCGCGAGATGGAAGCTAAACGGCTCGCGGAATGGGAGGCGCAGGATCGCGCCCGCCGCGAGGCGCAACGCAAGAGCCGAGACTGCGGGTATTTGTAGGCGAGCGCCCCAGTGGCGGCAACGAAGTTGGTCGCGGCATACCCCGATTTCGTCGTTGCCAGCCAGGTTATGCGGGGATGCAGAATGCCCAAGGTGTGTTGACGCCTGACACGACCGATTCAGGCTCAATCACAGTGCCATCATCTCGAAGCTCCTTGCCGAGTAAGCCTCCCTGCGTATCAACTTGGAGCGCGGCCAATTCACATCTTGTCCGGTTTTCGTAACGGATCACGACCGGCGCGGCACCGCCCCATCGCAGGACTAAATTGAACGGGCCTGTGTCATACCCTGGATCGGCTGGCCATGCTCGTTCCCACGGTTTGCAGATTGCCTTGCCACTTTTGCAGGGCGGGACATCGGCCGCCAATCCTGAGGCCAGCGTCATCGCCAGCGCTATGCTAACCACCATGCCCGCCACGCCCTTTCGCTGTTCGACTTCTACTTCACCAGCTTCCGCACGCGCTCGTCAAAGCGGGCTTCGTCGTCGTCCGTCTCAAGGGCGCGCGCGGCTTCCTTGACCTTCTCAAGCTGGTTTTTTTGATCCGTCGTCCTGCATCGCTTTCAACAATTCTGGGACCGGCACTTCTTCGCCGGGCATCATGATTTCAAGTTGCGCGCCATCGGCGCACGTCAGAATTTTATTCAGATCGCGCAGCGGGCCATCGAACGTGTGCATAATGGGGACGCTCCAAACCAAGGCGGACGCAACGTGCGTAGCATCCTGTGGCTTGAGCTTTCCAACACCGGTCAGTTGCAGATTTTGCGCCATGAGACCAACCCGCTTATCCACTGGGATAAGTAGGATGTACGGCTGGTCGAAAAACGCTGGCAGATTGATCGAAGGGTCGTGCGCTTCCGACCGACGCTTGCATACTTCTGACAGCGTGAATGCCGATGTAGCGATCTCTATTTCACGCTTTTCCGCCCGGCGCAGTACATCTCGGCACATCTCGTAGCGCGGCACCGTGATCGTATTGTCCGATGCGGGCATCTCCTTTCGGATGTATGCAATCCACGCGTTCGCATCCCAATAGATACGGGGTAGAGGCTTAGTCATCGGCGCGAAGCTCCCGCAGGAACTCGTCGCTAGTTAGTCGACCCGTGAAGTTCGGATCCACGATATCATCGATGCCCGGAAGCGTCTGGCTATCTAGTAGCTCGATGCTGGTCGCATTGATGGTTTCGATGGTTCCCAAGCCCTTGTAGTGGATCGCGCCGTACACCCTGACGCGGACCCCGTGCCAGACTTCGGATAAAGTAAGCTGTTCGATCTGACGAAACGCGTGGCCGGAGGCGAAGGCCTTCACTTCCGCGCCGTCGAGCCGAGCCCGGAAGCGCAGAATGGCCCGGTCGTTGCCGTCCAGCTCGGGTTTCGTCACGAAACCTTCGACGCTCCCCAATTCAGTGTATGGGATCGATACTACAGCCTTGGCTCGCTCAACCGACCGCTCAAATTCTCGCGCGGCCGGTCGGTCAATCACGATCCAGTCGCGCTCGGGATCAGCGTCAAATGCAATGACGGTGTCGGACAAGCCGTTAAGAACACGGGAGTGCAATTTTCGAGCGCGCGCGACAATCTCGTCCGGCCAGTAAGGCGGGCGCATGTCTCCGTTGCGGAGCGCGCGGAAGCCTCGCGCTGCGGTTTTTTCGACCAAGTCAATTCGAGCAGCGACAGCGTCAGCAGGTCCGCTGCCGTAGGGCGTCAATTCGACGCTGATAGGGCTGTTCATCGTGACGTTCGTAACACGCCATACCAACGTGTTTGCGCCATCGGACTCGACAGCCTTTTCTACCCCACGCAGAACGTCCACAACATCCCGAATCTGATTGAGCAGATCGTCGACGGAGGGCGCGTCAGTGCGCCCCTCGGATGGCCCGGTAATCGTAATTTTGACGGGCTTAGCCAACCTTCACGCCTCCGGCGCAGAGTCTAGGATTCCCGTGACTCCGCGTAAAGCAGTCTCTTTCCGATGAGGCTTAGTCCGCCACCGGCTACGATATCGTTTAACTTTGGGATTGGGGCATCAGACGTTAGCTGACTTATAGATCAGGCGTTTGCCAACGATGCCCAAAATCGCGACGTCAGCTCGCGGACGGCTATCTACGCCATTCGCGACCACCGCAGTAACCCGTAGGCAGCGGCATCTTGAGATCCCGAGCCCAGCCGCAGACGAGCGCTACCTTGTCGCGGTGCGACCGGCCCCAGTCGATCATTGCGTTCCACCACGCCCGCTCGGCCTGTTCGGCCGGGCAGGGATCGGACCGCAGATTGGTCGGGCAAGGATCGAGCGCGGCCACCGGATAGGCCGGCTCGGTGTCGACCTTGAGATCAGCGGCAGGCGGGAATTGAAGCTGTGTCTCGACCCTGCTGGCGCAGGATGACACAGCCAGCGCGGCGCCGAGCATCGTCGTCACCCGTAGCGTTCTTGAGCGCATCGTTTAGCTCCTGTTTTTGCTGGTCTTGTCGCTTCGCATCATCGACGCGTGCGGCGGCGGCATTGTCGTTCGCGACGCCGACCTTCTGGATCATGTCGATCATGCGGGCCTGTTCCTTGACGACCTTGCCCGATTTCCCGGCGCTGTGGCCGGCCAGATAGATGCCGCCCACGACCAGCAGCAAAACTGCGACGATCGTGCCAAAGAAGACCAGCTTCGCGCCGGTAGACCCGAATCGGGCGATCAGGAATTGCGGGATCATTTCTTCCCTCCGTCGTCCGAGATCGGCGGGCTATTCTCGGCCTGCTTTTGAACGAGGTCGGCATTGCGGTCGGCCAACTCGCCGCCGCTCTTGGTCGCCGCATACGCCCACGACAGCGGCCCGCCGTTCCACCCGGTCAGGATGATCGCGGTCGCGATGACCTTGAAGAAGTCGTTATTGAGCAGCGTCCGGTCCTGCCAGATCAGTACGACGACGAGCACGACGAGCGCATAGCTGCCGATGCCGATCCACCCGCGCGCGTCGGGCCAGCCGGGCCCGCTCACAGGAACACCGTGCGGGCGCGGGCGGTCGCGACCTGGCGATCGGCGAGGCCATTCGGGGTGTGGTCGGAATGCGGATTGCCGAGATTGATGGCGCGACTGAGCGACAGGGTGTCGTCAAGGTCTGCCCAGCGATTGAGGTTGTTCGCGGTCCAATAGTCGACCGAGATCGCGATAGCCGCCGGCATCGCCTCGGCAAGCTCCGGCTGATCGACCAGCGGCATGCCGAGACGGCGGCCGGCGGCAGCGTAGTTGCCGCGACCAGTGATCTCGATATCGCCGCGCCCCATGTAGCGCTTGCCGTCGCCGGGCTGGGTGTTGCCGAGATCCTTTCGGCCCTCGTATCCGCGCTGCGCAGCCGTCGGGCCCCAAATCTCGCGCGAGCGCGTGAAGTTCATCGATTCGACGCACGTCTGCCCGAAGAAGTGCGCCAGCCGCATACCCGACGCCAAAAGGTCGCCCTTCGGGAACCACTCGGTCGCCGCCCGTCCGCGCGCCAGCGCGGCGGCGTCATCGAGCTTGTCGCGCGACATGAACCGATAGGCCGCCGCGAAGCTGCGGGGGCCGAATATGCCGTCGACCGCGACCACATAGCCGCGATCGGCGAGGCGCTGCTGCGCCCGCTTGGGATCGAACATCAATGTCTCCTTTGTCGGTCGGACCTAGTCGAGCCGGCTCGCGGCCTCTTGATCCAATTGCTCCTGGGCCTTGGTGACCGCGGCGATCTCGGCCGCGTGAATGACGGCGGATTCCTGCTTCTCGCTGTCGCGCTGGCGAATGCGCTGCTCGCGTACCTTTGCGATTGCCTGCAGCAGCTTCGCGGGGAGATCGGCGGTTTCGAGTAGCAGCAGCAGCGCGTCGAACGAGCCCTCGGCATTGCTGAACCGGTGGCGATCGAGCGAGCGCTGCGCAGCGGCACGAGCCTCGATGCGCGCGATCTCGATGCGATGCGCGCGGCGCTCGGCTTCAAGCAAGCCCTCGACCTTGCCGAGCCGTTGCAGCACGTCGTCCATGAACTTGTCTTGGTGGTCGAGGGAGTTCTTTCGCCAAGGCACCGAATAACGGATGAGCGCGATGAGGACGGCGCCGATCCCGGCCGCCGATAGCCATGAGCCGAGGGCCGTCCAGATGCCCGTGGCCGTGGTGACCTTAATTCCCGGGTCGTTCATGAGGGCCATCCTTCCTCCAGGTCAATCGCGTCGAGTGTTTCAGTGTCCTCGGCCGCGTCGATCGCGGCCCGGATGGCGATAAGGTTTCCGTGGCAGGCATTGATGAACTGGCCGACCGCTATGCCGAGCGCGAGCATCTGGTCAGCGTCGTGCTCGACGTTGCTGTTGTCGGCCATCGTCCAGACGATCGAGAAGGACTGACCTGCGGTCTTCGCCATCATCGCCATCGTTGACGCGCCGGAAATGAACTGCTGGCTCTTCGGATCGGTCTGGACCGGGCCGAGGGGAGTTCCGCAGCCGCCGAAAATTGCCACGTCGCAGCGATCCCGCGCGGCCGACCCCTTCCACGCCCTGAGATCGTCCAGTTCGGGCTCGACCAGCTCGAACAGGTGGTCGGCATCCTCGGGCGACGGATAGATCAACTCGGCGACGAACGTCTCGAACCGAATGCACAAAGCGCGAGGCGACCCGTCCACCTTGTCGACGACCTCGCCTTCGTGATTGTGCGACAGCCAAGCCATCCAGTCGGGCGAGGTCGGGTCGCCGGGTTCGGTCTGCCCGTTCGAGACGCGCAGCAGCGTGCCGATCGTCGCGCGATCCCAAATGTCCGCGAAGGTCTGCTTCATGAGTTCGCTCCGGTGAGCGTGCCCGAGCCGCTGAGGCTGACCGTGTGACCGTTCTTGCGGATGGCATTGCCGGGCGCGCCGCCTGGCGTGCCGCCGCTCGATGCCGAACCCGCCGCTGCAAGCGCACCGCCCGCGCCGCCGCCCGGCGTACCACCACTGCCGCCGTTGGGACTGCCGTCGGTGCCGGTCGTAATAGACCCTTCGCTGCCGGCGCCGCCTTCGCCGCTGGGCGAGCCGCCGCCGCCGCCGCCGGTGCCCAGTTTATAGGGCGACGCCATCGCATTGGAGCCGCCACCACCGCCGCCGCCCTGGATCGCGCCGCTGTTCACAATTGTGATGTCTTGCTGAACGTAGATGCCGTCGCCGCCATTCAAGCCCGAGCCGCCTCCCGAGCCGCCTCGGCCACCACCGCCGGAAACAGAGACGCCCGACGCGATATTGAGCGTCAGGCTGATCGTGTAGCCTGCCGGCCAGCTTCCGGTGTCGATCCCGATTCCGCCGCTGCTCAGGCCGGTGACGCTACCGGTGACGTTGAACGTATAGGTCGCATTCGACGCGCCGGTGTAGCCGGCGGCGTTGGCCAGGCTGCGAAGGTTGACGGTACCCGCGGTCGCCCCGATGCCGATCGTTCCGGTTGGCGGCGTCGGTGGCGTTGCTGGCGTGCCGGCTGCGCCAGGTGCCGCCCACACCGCCCACCATGTATTGCTCTGATCGGTGCCCGACGGCGCGTTGCCCGTCGTCTGGACGAGGCAAAGATACGTGCCGCCGTTATAGGTGACGAGATCGCCCGGATAATAGGTTGTGCCGCCCGCGTAGGGTCCGCGTGGGGTTGTGGCGCTCAACGACTGCGGGGTCGACCAGCCGCCGAGCATGTTGCCGGCGGCATCTTTGAGCGCAGTGACGAACCACAGCGTGAGCGTGCCGCTCGGCGGCTGCGTCGTCCATCCCGACGGACTCGCCCCGCTCGGCGTCGATGGCGGCCCCGCCTGGCGGAGAAACCGATATTCAATGAAGCTGCCGTCTTGGGCGAGCAGGCGCACCGTCGACCATTCCCCGGTCGCTATGGTGTCGGTCGCGGTGGTCGCGGTCGCGATGGCGGTCGTGACGAACAGGAACGGACCGTTAGCAGGATCCGGGGCAGTCTGCGTCCAGCCGGTGATCGTCCCGCTCAACACGCCGTTGGCGAAGGTATAGGTGGTCGTTCCCGCCGGGACGCTCGGCGCGGTCCCGGTCGAGTTGCGCTGGTAGAGGAACACGGTGGCGGTGTTCGCGCCAGCGGCGCCGGCCGCACCACCGGCCACGCGCACGATACTAATTTTGTCGGTGAGCACCACGACGTCAGTCAGCGTGCCGGTGACGATGACGCCCGACGTGCCGTTGCGCGCGGCGGCGAACTGCGCCTCCGTCATGGTGACGCTGTCGCCGGTCGATGCCGACAGATAGGTCGTGGTCGGCGTCCGAGCGACACCGGCGGCATCGGTCACCGACCATGTGACGGTCGCGGTCGTGTTCTGCTTGTTCGCCGTGAAGGTCGTCGTCTGCGTCGTCGGTGTCGCGGCACCGGTGCCGTCATAGGCGATCGTCTGTCGGTCGCTGGTGACCGTGAGCAGCTTGGCGTTGGCACCCGGCGAGCCAGGCGATCCGCTGGTTCCGGTCTTCGACTTGCCGATGACAAAGACCTTGTCGATCGTCAGCCCGGCATAGGCGCCCGAGCCTGTCGCCCGGATGGTGAGCGATGCCGAATCCTCGCCAGCATCGAGCCCCGACGTGACGGTATAGGTCTGACTGGAATAGCCGACCGTGAGCGCCTGCGGGTTCGCCTGCGTCGACAGCGCGAACAGCGCGCTTACGTCGCTCGTGCCGGCGAACACCCGGAAATTGCCCGTCGCCGTGGCGTAGCTCGACACGTTGCCCGCGGCGTCGGCAGGAAGCGTCGTTGCCTCGTTGGTCAGGAACCCGACGATCGCGTCGGCGCCGGCGCGCGCGAGCGCCTTCCAATAGGCGTTGCTGGTGGTCGGCAGCGTCGGCGGGGCGTTGCCGGCCGACGGCGTCGGATTGATATAGAGCCAGGACGAGCCTTGATCCTGGACGATGTTGCCTTCGCGGTACGTCGTCCCCGCCGCATAGGCGCCCATGTCGATCAGCGTGGCCGTGAACGCGATATCGCCGAGCTGGTGAACGGTGTACGTCCGCTCGGCCGTAAGCGAGAGGTTCGAGAAGGGCGCCGCGACGTCGAGTTGCTGGACGACCGTCACCGGCGGCAGCGCTGACCCGTCGGCCGCCAAGGTGATCGAGGCAGCGCCGCCAGGCGCCGGGATCGGCACCACAAACAGCTTTCCGAGCCACGACACGTTCGCGACCGCGTTCACACTCGCGGCAATCGCCTGAATGACGGTGCGGGCGGTCGACTGGTCGTTGAGATAGATCGAGACGTTGTACGGCCGTGCGGCGTCGAGCGCGTTCAACGATGCGTCATCAATCTTGCCGGCGCCGCCCGCCAACTTGGCCAGATAGCGGATGAGTTGGCCGGGCTTGCGAGCCCAGCCGTCGCTGCCGGCGTTGTCGCCCTGCGCGAGAAAGCAGATTTGCCCGGTCGTCGGCGCGCCGAACCGGACCAGCCCTTGCGCGAGGCAAGTCCCCCACCGGCCGGCCGGGATCGCGGCGGCGACCAGCGCCGTATAGTTCGCATAGTCGCCTATCGGGGCGCCAAAGCGCAGCAGGCGCTCCAGCGATGCCTCGATGCTCTGAATGGCGCCATAGGCCGAGATCTGAAAGACGTTGTTGATCGTGTCGATCAGCACGCCCGGAACATACCGCGGCGCGCCAAGCGCCAGCGGCTTCACGGTGCCCTTGAGCGCAGCCGGCCCCTCGATTCCGGTCGTCCCGGCGTAAACCGATAGCAGCGAACGATCGAGCCACTTGTCGTCGGTCGCGAACGTCACCGAAGCGACGCCATCTTGGAGCGTGGGCTGCGCGGTCACACGACCGTCAAACCGGTTCGTGTAGGCGCCCCATGCGTCGCCGACCTGGCCCGTCCACA
Organism: Sphingomonas sp. P4_G3; assembly: GCF_056401105.1. Classification (NCBI taxonomy): domain Bacteria; kingdom Pseudomonadati; phylum Pseudomonadota; class Alphaproteobacteria; order Sphingomonadales; family Sphingomonadaceae; genus Sphingomonas; species Sphingomonas sp. P4_G3. The sequence goes on along the minus strand of NZ_JBFUJZ010000008.1, from coordinate 83,080 downwards.
TGCGGAACCGGGCATCAGCGAAGGAATAGCGGCCGAAGTTCGGCCAGGGCGCGGTTTGGATCGACACGCTAGACGAGGGCGACGTGATTGTGCCGGCGAACGACCCATCGAACAGGTCGTATTTGAGCGTCCCTACTTTGCTGACCGCCGGCCACCACGTGAGGCCGTTCAGCATGCAAACCGCAGGGTCATCAACGTTCGAGGCGTATAGCGTCACCGTCGCCGCGGCGACGGGGTCATAGGCGGTGATCTCGATCAGGACGGCGAGCATCAGAAGAAGCTCACCAGATTGGATTTCGCCTCCCATGCCAACGCATTGCGTTGGATGACGCCAAGGTCGCCGACGAACGTCCCGAAATAGCAACGGTTCTGGCGGTCGGCGTCGACCGAGGGATCGGTGACGATCGCGACAGGCCCGGTGATGCCTTGGCGCTCGAACATCGGTCGGATGCTCGCCTGGACCTCGTCCTTCCTGATGTTGCTGAAGGTAAGCGACAGGATGCGCAGCTTCTTGCCGATCGCGCGCATAATCACGCCACGACGCGAGAAGTCCATTGTTCCGAGATCCTTGACCCCGGGGCCGCCGCCATAGCTGAAGTTGCGCTGGAGCGTGATCTTCTTGCCGATGACGACGCGCGAGGCGCGTACCGACTTGCCGGTGACGCCCGTCCCCGCCTCATAGACGATATCGACATAGCGGGCGGTGATCGGCGTGCTCACCGACCAGAAGGACACGCCCTTCCCGCCCGTCATCGGCGACGACCCAGCATAGGCAACACCGGTCGTGTCGCTCCCGGTCACGAGCGCAGCGGTCGAATAGTTGATGATGAAGTTGCCGTTCGTAGGGAACAGTTCGACGCCGAAAACAAGGATCGTGTCGAGCACGGTGTCGGCGCCCAGATCGAGCGAGATTTTCGCCTGATTGGTCGACCCAATCGTGCACGTCGTCTGCGCGACGACCCCAGCATAATCGTTGAGCAGGTTCGATGCGACGCCGAGATCGAGCGTAGGGCCAGCAAATGCGAGGTTCTGGACCTTCTTGATCCGCGAGCGATTGAGGGTGGTCGGAACCGTCGAATTTCCGCCAGAAACGACAGTGCTGACGTCTTGCGCGCTGTTGTCGTCGAAGGTGTACCGCAGCGTATAGGTGCCGTCGGGCACGCCGAGCGATCCCCAATTCAGGGTTAGCACGTCTGCTGCGCGCGTGGCTGCGGCGCTGGTCGTGACGATCGGGCTCGTCGCCACGGCGCCCGCCTCGACCTGGTACTGCCAGGCATAGCCGTTGCTGGTGCCATCACCAGTGAACCCGATCGAGTTGCCAAGGGTGATCGCGAACGAGTGTTGCTGAGCGGTCAGGTGGGAGGCGTCAGCGGTGTAGGTGGCCGTGCAATAAAACCAGCCGTTTGCGATCGCCTGAATAGTCGCGTTTGTTATGCCCGCCGCCTGCTGGCTGATCGTGCCGGTCACCAGATCGAAAAAGACGGTCGGGAAGGTGCCGGTGGCGGCGGCGCCCAACTCCGCCTTGGTATAGCTGTTCGGCTTGAGGAACGCCGAGATCGTATAGACGCCAGCCGCGGGCAACGTGACATTCTGCGTGCGGTGCTGGTTGCCCGTCGTGGTGCCGGGGGTGATGCGATCGGCCGTCAGGGTGCCGTCAGGACCATTGATAGCATTGGCCGTGACCGCCGGGTTTGAGCCGCCGCCACCGGCACCCCACGGCGCCGCCTCAAGCGTCTGCGATTGAAATGACAGGTTGGTCGCGGCTGGCTCGATCAGGATGCCGCGCGACGCGTGCGTGATTGGATCGTAATCAAGCCGGCCGGTGTTCGCTCCGGCTGTCGTCATCAGCCCTGACGACGTGGTGTAGTATTTACCCGCCGCGCTTGTCACTGACGTGCCAGCCGGCATTGAGCCCAGTGTGAAATCGAAGCCGAGCAGCGAGCCCGCCATAGAGATTGCTACCGGAACCATCGGCTCCAGCAGGATCGCGTTTGCCATGTGGTGTTGCCCCTATCCGGCGCCGAAGAGTTCGAAGGCGGTGGCCTCGGTTTCGGGGTCGAGTTCGATGCGGCTCGGAAAGAGCGTGGCGTTCACCCCCTGCTCGGCATCAATGAGCTTCACCAGCGGGAGGGCCGTCGAGATCGTCGGCCAAACGAGATCGTCGACCGACACGGCGAAACGGCGCGTTTCGGTCCCGACGATCGTACCGCGAGCGTTCACGACGGTCTGAGCGTCGGCGACGGCGTCGAAATAGCCATCGGCGGGCGACACCGAGCCGTCTCGCGCCTGCGAGGGATACCGCGCGACGATCGCTGCGTCGGTCCAGCTCGCGACGGCGGTATCGCGAGACGCCGCGAAGATGTCGGCGGGATCGGCGGGCATCAGCCAGTCTTCGCCAGCAGGAAGTTGCGGGCGTCGTTGACGAACCCGTTGTCGTTCGAGATGCCCAAGGCCGCGAGAAGCTGATTTTGCTGATTCACGGTGTCGGTCAGTTGGACGAGCAACTCGTTCGTGGTCTGCGTGTTCGCCGCGACCGTGTTGGTCGCGTCGGCCGTGGCCTTGGTGAACGGATCGGGCACGCCCGGCGTGACTGACACCGCATTATCGATCGCGGAAATCGCCTTAGTCGTGGCCGCCTGGATCATGTCCATCGCGTCGAAATAGGATTGGCTCGACCCGTAAAGCTGGCGCTCGATATCGAGGTATTGCGACGCCGCGTCCTGATATTTCGCCTGATCGATCGACTGGCCCGACGCGATGGCGTCGAGGAACGGCTTGAGCGTCGAAAGCGCGGTCGTCTCCTGATCGCGCAGCGAGTAGGGCGAATCCGACCCGACCTTCAGGCTGTTGAGGAAATCCTTCAACGCCTGCGACGCGCCGGGGGTGTTCGCCTTCACCTGCTCGAGTTGGAGATTGTATAGCTGCTGCGCCTGCGCGAGTTGGTCGGTCGTGGCGCCGCCCTCGTTCAGGGCGTCGACCGTCGTTTTCCACCGCTTGTTGAAATCGTCGAGCGCCGAGCCGAGCGGGTCGAGCATCGCCTTCAGGTCGTGCGGGATGCTCTCAATCGCGAGCGCTTTGGTGATCGCCTTGTTGATGTCCTGGCCGGACTTGAGGATTTTCAGGCTCGCCGCGCTGATGCCCGACAGAATGCCATCCTGCAGCGCAGCCTGCACTGCATAGGAGACGGCATCCTCCTGGGTGTCGAAGCTGATCGCGCCCGAGCCCTTGACGCCGCCGATCGCGCCGCCGTGGTCGTTAACGCGAATGTGGTTCTCATAGGTGCCAATGCGAACGTCGCTGGTGCCAGTGATCTGCGCGCCGAGTTGGTCGGCGATCTGCTGGAGCTGCTGAGAAACGGCATCGGCCATGCTCGCGGCGCCCTGCGACCGCTGCGAGCTCGTCCCCGTCGCCCCGGTCGATCCAAGCTGCCCGTATTTATCGAGTCCGATGCCGGCGCTGCCCTTATGCTCAGGCGCCCCGAGGCCGAACAACTTGGCGAGCGCGCCGCCGGGAAGGCCGCCGATCGCGACCGCCGTCGAGTTGAAACCGAGCGCCTTGCCAATCGGCTGCGAGATCGCCTGGCCCAGCTCGTAAATCGCGGCATACGGGCCGAGGTTCTTCATAAGCGGCGAGTCGGGCTTGAGCAGCGCCCCAAGGGTTGCGCCGACACCGGCGCCGATGTTGCCGCCCTGGCCACCGAATTGCGAGCCGATCGACGAGAAGATGCTGGCGGCCTGCATCATACCGGGCAGATGGTCGGCGATGCCCTTCGGAATATCGATGCCGAGCTTTGCGAAATTCTTGACGAGGTCCTGCGAAACCCGCGTCCAGATATCCGTCGCGTCGAGCATCTTGTCGACGCTCTTCGCCTGTTTGTCCGTCGAGGTCCGCAGCGCCGTGATGACGATGTCCTGCGCGGCCGACGTGTTGTCATTGGCGGCGCTGGGAACATCGATGTCGCTCAGCATATCCAAGATATCGGAGCGCGTCGGCACCTTCGTGATGCCATCGGCGCCGCCGACCATGCCGAGAGGTGAGCCGGTCGATCCGGTGATGTTCTTCATCGCCTCCCGGAAAGCGGTCGTGAGATCGTTCGCCGCACTGCCGACGTCTTCGAACGCCGACTTCATCACCGCGCCCGAATCGCTGGCCTGCTGGGCCAGTATCTCGGCCGGGGTCTGCTTGCCCGTCATCTTGCGAACGTATTCCGAGATGTCGCGGTCGATCCCGCCGAACACGGCATTGCTGATCAGGTCGCGGCGAAGCTGCTTGAAATCCTCCAGCCAGCCCTTGAACAGGTCGCCGATCGCGCCCCTGTTGCCGTCGTCGACATCCTTAAGGAACTTGTCGAAGTCCCGCTGCATATTGCCGACGTAGCCGGATGCGATGTTCAGGACGCGCTGCTGATCCTGGAGCGCCTCCGCGATGCGCTTCTGCGTCGCCTCATAGGCGAGGGCTTGTTTGATCTGCGCGTCCGAAACCTGCCCTTGCGTGCGCTGGATTTGGAGAATGTCGCGCAACGCGGCGGCCTCGACGTCGCGGCCCTGCAAGCTGAGATTTTGGAGGGTCAGGCTCTCCTTTTGCGACCGGATGAAGTCGTTGAACGGCTTGTTCATGCCGTCCTGGATGGCGCCCAGCGCGACGCGCGCGCCGGCCACGATCTTCTTCGACGCCTCGTCGGTCTTATCGCCATATTCGGTGATAATCTCGTTGAGCTTGTTCGTCTCGATCGTGGCGCGATCGATCAGCGACGGGGCGTCGTTCCATGTCGAGTTGATGCGAAGGATGAGATCCTGCACCGCCTGGAGCTTGGCCTGCTCGCGCTGCAACTCGGCGTCGCGCTTCGCGGCCTGCGTGTCCTCGTCCTGAGGGGAAGCCGGCGCGCGGCGATAGCCAAGCACGGAGGATCGGTTGAACGTCGCTTCGGTGACGGCGCCCTGGCCGGCCTTGCCGGTGTTGCCGCCGAGCACCTTGACGTTGCCGGCCTTGTCGAAACCCTCGAAGAAACCGACGTGCCCCTTGCTCTGGTCGGCGCCGCGGCTGAGCACGACAATGTCGCCCTTCTGCGGGCTGTTCGTCTCGGTGCCATAGTTGAGGAACGACCGGGCGGCCATGCTGCCGGTGCCCTTGAGGCCGTTGGTCGCGAGCACGGCGTTCACGAACGCGGCGCACCATGCGATCATATCCGGCGAGACATTGATGTTGCCCATGCCGGCCGCATTGAAAAGCGCCTTGAGCTGGGCCTGTCCCTTGGGCGTGCCTTCGTTGGCACCCTTGTAGCTCTCAGCCGACCGGAGAAGCGCACCGCTGCCGGTGACGTTCTCCATGTCCTTCCTGGCGTCCTTCGCGGCCTGCTGGGCGGCTTTGAGCGCTTCCGTGGCCGCGAGAAGGTCGGCCTTGTATTGGCGCAGCGCGTCGAGCCGCGCTTTGCCGAACGTCATATCGTCAACGCTCTGCTTGCGCGATCGGACGTCGTCGAGCTTCGCCTGGGCCTTCTCGACCTCCGTCGTCGCGGCAGCGAACTTCACCTGCCGATCGATCATGTCGGTTGTGACGATCGTCCCGCCGCGCAGCACTGTGTTAAGCTGCGCCTGTTGCGCCTTCATCTCGGCGATTTTGTTTGTCGCCAGCAGGGCTTGAGACGCAATCTTGCTGACCTCTCCAGCCGTCGCGGCAAGGTCGGGTCGGCGCTTCGCGAGGTCGACCAATCCCTGCTCGAGCTTGGCGACGTTTCCGCCAGCATCCGCGATCGTCTTCGCGAAGTCGGGGTCATAGATGGCCGCGCTCCCCTGGCGCTCGGCGGTGAACTCGTGCCCCTTGGTCGCGGCGGCGGTCGCGGCGGCGAACGCCTGCTTCGTTAGATCGTCCGCCTCTTTCTGCTTGTCCTTGATCGTCGCGTTCGTTTCGAGTGCGGCGCCCTCGGCGAGCAGTCGGTTTTTCTCGCGCAGCTTGCCGTTAGCGACGTCGATATAGTTGGCGAGGTCGCTCTGGAACTGAGCGTATTCCTGCTCGGCCTTCTTCGCCTTCTCGGCGGCCTCCTTGTTCTCGAACAGCTTGGCGACGAACGGGGTGAGCGCGATCAGGGCAACCTGAATCGCGATACCCCAACCGGAGACAAGGAACGCGCCCACGGCGCCCAATTCGCCGCCCATACCCTGGAGGGCGAAAGCGGCCTGTGGCGCTTGCTGCGCGAACGCCATAAAGGCGCTCGTTCCGCCGACAACCTGCACGGTGAAATCACCGAATTGCTGTCCGAGCGACAACATCGATTGGCGCTGCTGGCCGGCGCTGACCGCGTTCCGCGCCGTCGCGGCGGTGTGCTTGTCGGTGGCGCTGATTGATTGGTTCAGTTCGCGCTGGACGACCTCAAGGGCGACAGCCCGATCCTTGAGCGCTTGGGCGTCGCGTTCACCGGCGAGCGCGGCAACCGCCGCAGCGTCAGCTTCACGGCGCAGCGCCTCCGCGTCCACACCGGCCGCGGTCGATGCGCTGGTGAGCGCGACCGAAAGCTCGCGGGCCGCCTGCGCATTCTGCTCGACGAGCGTAGCCCGGCTGCGCAACTGCGCGATCTCGTCCGACAGGTTGAGCGAGCCGGTGTCGGTGCGCTTGAAGTTCAGGGCATTGGACGCGAGCCGTTGCACCTCGGCAAACGACGTCGAGAAGCTACTCCGGACGTCATCGGCGGCCGACGCGGCCTTCGTCTTGAGGTCGGCGAACGCGCGGCCGGTATCGCTGGAGAATTGCTCGGCGCGCAGTTGGAGGCGCGCGACAACGTCGACGGGATTCATCCACGCGCTCCATAAAAAAGGCCGCCCGAAGGCGGCCTGTGTGAGGGGATTTCCAGTGCGGCTAGGGCCGCAAGATGCTGTGCATCACGTTGGGATCAAACTTCTGCCCTTGGCAATAGACCCCGTACAGGTAGTCGAATGCCTGTCGTTCCTTGGCGTAGGCTTGCGGGCTTGTCAGACCCTCGGGCGACACTGAGACATGGCCAGCCGCATAGTAAAAGCGGTGGACTTGATCAGGCGTGCCGCCTGGTGTCAGGGTCGTGGTGTATCCGCAAACAGCCCGATCGCCGTCTTTGCCCTGGCGTACCTCGACGAACTTGAACTGGAGGCCGGCAGGGTTCCCGAGTTCCTTGGCCGCCGCCGCCTTCGCGCTGCTGATCGTCCAACTATCGTTTGCAGCCTGACAGCCGCCAAGAGCGACGACCAGGCCGAGGATTAACGCTCGCATAGCCCCTCCATGAGGGTCGGCGTAGTAATGCGGGTTAGAGCCGCTGGCTATGGGTAAGCATGGTGAACGACCGTCAGCCGGTGGCCGACACAGCCGCGAGGAAATTCGACACTAGTTCGTTTTGGGCCTGATCAACGAGCGGTTGGATCGCGAACCGATTGGCGAATTGCACGACGGGGAGCAGCACGAACACGATGATCGTCGTCGCCCCACGCCCGGAAGCCATTCGCCGCGGCGTGTTGCCGCGCGCGAGCTGGGCCCGGCCAGACAACACCGCGTCGTCGGCGACCAGCAGCGAAGGCCGGCCAGGCCGATAAACGAACCGCAGCCGAATGCCGGTCCGGCGCTCCCATTCGCCGGGGGTCAATTCGCGCCCTCGTCCGCGCGAGCCGGCCGCAGCGGTCGGGATCGCGAGATACTGGCCCGACTTTCCCCTGATCTGTCCCGACTGCGACCAGAAGGTCATCGCGCCCTTGGTGCGCTTACCGCCGCTGACAAACACCTCGCCGACCGGATTCCGGGCGGGGCCGGAACGCGGATAGGCGATCGATTTCCATGCCCGCCATAGTTTGCCCGGCACGGCCCCCTCGGTGGCCGCCTCAAGCCGCTTTTCGAGATCGCGGGTCGTCCTGGCGACGGCGGCCGTGCCGGCGGCGAGCACCTGGCGCACGGCGCGATCGGCGCTGGCGTCAAGGGCCCCTATATCGAGGGTCAGGTCGACGCCGTCACTCATCGCGTTCCCCGTCGATCATTTCCAACAGGCTGAAGGCGTCCATAAGTGCCGCCGGTTGCTCACCCGGCGAGCCCGGGCAGGGAAGCGCGGCTTGGCCCGTCATCGGGTTGCCGTACTTCCGAGCGAGAAACCACAGATCTACAACTGCGAACGCCCACGACGGGACCGCGAGGCGCGGGTTTTCTTCCCAGGCGTCTTTGCCGACGATCCAGCCGCCGTCGATGTGCCGGCCGGTCCGGAAGTCCGCGGGTTCTCTCCGGACTTTGAGAGCCGCTCGGAGTTTTTTACGTGGCCGCCGCCATATTGGAGCAGGAAAGCCTCGTTGCCCGCGAAGGTGAGCAGCAGCGGGTCGACCTGTTTCAAGGTGTCGTCGCTGACGAGGCCGGTGAGCGCGTCGCGCTTGAAGTCGACGGTTCCCGCTTCCTTCGACGCGTTTCCCTCGATGCCGACGCAATAGCGGCGGAACGCGACGATCGGCGCGATCGTGCGGCGCCGCTGGTCGCACGCGACCAAGGCCGAATAGTCCGGCCAATGCTCCGCCATGATTGTGCGGACCTGCTGGAGCTTCTGCTTCTGCGCCTCGTCAAGGCCGCGTTCGTCGCCCTGCGCCGCCGAGTTGATTAGGTCGAGGATCTCGTCGAGGCCATCGTCGCCCGCGAGCAACGTCTCAACGCCGGTGCGCAGCGCTGTGGTGAACTCCCAGGGGAACACCTCTCGCGCCATGTACGGAGGGCCAGCAAGCTCGCCCTCCATAATGCCCCGTTCGATCGTGTCGCCGCCGCGCAGATGAAATTTCGGCGCGTCCTCGATGTTCTTGAGCGGCTCGAAGATGACACGCTCGCCCTTGCTGGTGATGACGGTCATACGGCCCTCACGAGAAGCAAAGGATGGCATCGCCATCGCGGTTGGCGCTGTCGCGGCTCGTCGAGATCGCCTGATACTGGTTCGTCTCGCTGCGGAGCTTGCCGCGCATCGCCGGGTCGCTGGCGAACGGCTGAATGACCGGGGTCACCCACGACCAGCGGTTACCCGCCGAATAGCCGAACTGCGCGCCCGCCGGGTACTGCTGGAACGCCCCGATTTCGGCCAGCACGTTGCGCACGGCAACCTGAGTGCGGAGCGGGTCGCACTGCAACACAAGGCTGCGGTCGGCGATCTGGCCGGCCGCGAAACCATAGGTCGTGTTCGGGTCGTCGGGCGTTTCCAGCGTGGCGCCGGACTTGATCGACCATTGGCTGATCGGCAGGCCGCGGCGGTTGATCTGGAACGCCGGCTGGCCGTTGGTGCCCTGGACAAGCATCGGCGCCGAGTGCGCCGGGAACACCGCGTTGAGCGGCATCGAGGCGTCGGCCGGACCGGCATAGATGCCCGTCAGGTTGAACGTCGCGAAGCCCGGGCCCGACGAGTTGCCGTCGAAGTCAATCGAGCCGCGGACGTCCGTCACCTGATGCAGCACGCCGTCCTCGTACCAGCCGGCGGTGCCGCAGGGGTGCATCGCGAGACGCGACGCCGAATCGTACGGCGTGGTCGGCGCATAGGTCCAGTTCGCCGGGATCGCGCCGGTGTTGGACGCGCTCAGCGGCGAGCCGAACAGGTCGGCGAGCGTCGCAACCTTGCCGGCCGTATAGTCGGTGATCAGCGACATGCGGCCCGCAGCGGGCGCGCCGGTCAGGATCAGCGGCATCCCGCGATAAAGCTGCGCGGTGGCCGCAAAGCCGGTGCCCAGCGTGCCGGTGGACGTGGTGCCGGCAGTCAGCGCGCCGGCCGCAACCGCCGCGGTGAACAGGCCGTTCCAGCCGCACGCCATGAACAGCGGGTGGAGGGGCGGCTTGACCGACGCGGTATAGGTCGCGGTCGGCCCGGCGCCCTTGATGCGCGACTTGAACGAGAAGGTGAAAGGCTGGCCCATCACCATCGGCGGGCCTGCGGAAAAGCTGCCCGTACTCTCGTTGGTCTGCTCGCTCTTGTACGGGCTCCCGTACTGGATCGAGCTGACGTCGAACAGGATGACGTCGGTTGCCGGGTTCAGCGTGGCGGGCGTTCCTTCGGCCGACTGCAAGCCGAACAGGAACAGGCCGTTATCCGGCCGGATGACGGGATCGGTCATTTCATTCTCCTTGGGAAAGCTACGCCTGCACCGCAGGGTTCGAGCGAAGGGTCACAAACTCGATGGTGAAATCTTGGGTGAAGCTCAGGCGGCGAACGCTCGCCTGCACAGCATTGTCGAAACGGAAATCTTCGGGATCGACGCGCTCGACGAGGCCGCCGAGCTGCTCGTCGGCCATGATCGCGGCCACGGCCGCCGCGTGGAACTCGGCCCGCGCTGCCGAGCCTTCGGTGCCGTCGTCAAACTCGACATAGCCGTCGACAGTGACGCCCATGCGCCAACGGATCAGACCGCATTCGCGCTCGAAGGCAGCGGCGCCGTGAATGATCAGGCCGAGGCCCGGAAAAATTGTCGGCTCGCCTTCGGGTTCAAGCTCGACGGCTTCGGGCACCTCGATTTGTGGCACCCCCTGGAGAAGAGCGAACAGCGAGCCGGTGATGTCGTTGATGACGGTCATAGCGGCCCGTCCTCCTTCGCACCGAGCTCCCACTTGCCGATGTCGTCGCGGCGCTCGACGGATTGGACCCGCCACCGGACGTTACCGTCAGTGAAGGTGTCCTTTCCGGTCGGGCGCGCCAGCACGTCCGACTGCTCAATCTCGAAAACGATGCTGCGGAGCGTCTTGGCTGAGTTGTCGCGATTGGCGGCCTCATAGTCGCCCCGGACCGCCCTCATGGGCTTATCGATGACGCCCGCGCCGGTGTAGCGAATGTCGACCCCGAAGGTCTTGTCGATCGCTGCCCCGGCGCGGGCCCAGTAATCAGCCGGCATGTTCCGCCGAATCGTCATCGGCGGGCGTCTCGACCACCGGGTCGGTCACCGGCGCGGGTGACGGCACAGGTGCCGGGGCCGGGATCGGTGCGGGTTTAGCCGGAGCCTTCTTGCTCGGCTTGGCGGCCTTTTTGGCCGGCGCCTTGGGCGCGGGCTTCGCTACGGCCGTGACGACCTCAACGGCACCGTGCGTATCGATCAGTTCGGCAGCGCGATCGGCGTGCAGATGATCGTCGGCGGGACCGACGGCGATCTCGGTACCGGCGTCGAGAAAACGACCGGCATTGTCCACCGACGCGCGGTGGAGGGTAATCTTGGTCATGGGGGTGCTCCCGAGGGCGGGCGGCGCACAAGGCGCCGCCCWGGCCGATTACGAGATGTTGCCGGGAATCCATGCGCGGCCCGACGTGTCGCCGGACGCCTGGGCCTGGCCGGCAACACCGACGAGCGTGTTCGCCGACGACGTGGTCGTCAGGTTCTTCGCGGTGTTGTCCCAATAGACCTTGACGCCCTGCGTCCACGCCTGACCAGTCGCCTTCGGCAGATCGAAGACGCCGCGGGGCTTACCGTCGCCGGTGCCGCCCGAAAGGACCGCTTGGAGCGCGACGAGGAACAGCGACCCGACGAGGACGCCGCCGCCCGAGGCGACGTCATAGGGCGCGGTGAAGGGGAGGGTCAGGCCCTCCTGAACAAAGTTACGCATGGTTTCAGTCTCCCTTCTTGGCGGGCGCCTTGGGCGCGGCCTTGGCGGTGTCGGTCACCGGGGCGATGTTCGCCTGATGCTCGATGGGGGCGAGAGCGACCGCAGCGCGGTCGTCATCGGATGCCGCGCGAAGGCCCTCGACGGGCGTGTTCTTGCGGTCGTCTGCCGAGAAGTCGGCGGTAACGTCCTCGCCACTCTCATTGTCGATCAGGCGCTGGGCCTCATCGTCGTCGAGATGCAGGACGCCTTCGTCAGTGTGACGCATGCGGCCGTTCACATAGGCCGACGTCACCAGTTTGATAAACTTGGACATGATTCGTCTCCGGAAAAGGAAAGGGCGGCCAGATCGACCGCCCTTCGTTTGCCCCTTCGCTCAGCTTGGGATTACTGGCCCGGGTCCTTCACGGCCGAGGCGGGATTGATGCCGGCAATGCCGTAATCGATCCGAACCTTGACCTCGGTCCCGTCGACCCGCCAGCCGATCTCGTTGTCGATGAACGGCTCTTCGACGCCGTTGAGGAACCCCACGACGATCGCCGGTGCGACGGTCGGATCGGCGAAGGTGTACCACGGCGTCCCGGTGAGGCGGGCCGTGTCGACGATCTCGTCGAAGATGCCGAGCGCGATGTTCATGCGCTGCAGCTTGTTCGCCGTGTCCGGATCGAACTGGCTTCCGTTCGACACGCGAGCCTGGCCACCCAAAGCGAGCGGACCGAGCCAGATCGAGGGCGAGATTTCGAGGAAGTCGTTCCCCGAAATGTCCTTCTGAGACGCCATCTTCTGGCGGACCAGATCGATCTCGGCGACCGTCGGGGCGGCGCCGGCCGCCATCAGGTTGCCATGCGCGGCCGAGAAGAAGGGCTGGCCGTCGCCGGTGTTCGGGTTCGAGTTGATGTACGCGAACACGTCGACCTCGATCGTCAGTTTCGCGGCGCGGCCGAGATCGACGGCGAAGCCGTTGAACGCGCCCATGTCGTCGTTGATGAGCGCCTGCCGCGAAAGGGCGATGATGTTGCCCTTCGTGCTCGCGGTCAGCTTCTCACGCGCGCCGTCGGGGATCGCCTTCTGCTTGAACTCGCCGAGCTCGTTCAGGCTGTCGAGGACGCCGAAGGTGCCGAGGCGATACATGTTGTTCGCCTTGAAGTCGCTGACGGACGTCTTGCCGCAGAACTTCGTCCACTTGTCCGGCGTGGTCGCATAGGACGCCAGCACGATTTTGTGCAGGGCGTTCTCGAGCAGCAGCGGGAAGTCGCCGGTGCCCTGGGTGATCGCGTTCACCGCCGTGAAGGCATCGCCGATGATGACGCGGGGATCGCGCGACGTCACGCGCTGCCCCATGATCTGGAGCGATTCGCCGGCAAGGCTCGCCATGCTCGCGCCGCGGAACTCGCCCGGGTCGATCCGGAGGGTTTCGCCCCGCAGCTTGGCCGCATTCTCGACCATCTGCGCGACGCCTGCACGGACGAGAATCCAGTTAGCGGCCCCCTCCATGAACTTGTCGCGGGAGTCTTTGCCCACGATGATCGCGCCGTTGTGGCCGATCTGCTCGCTGTCGGAACGCTCCGCCAGCTTGTCGAGGATCTTCTCGCGGGCGGTGGCGAGGTTGATCGCGCCGTCGTTGATCAGTTCGTCGGCAAAGGCGCTGCCGAGGTTGTGCTTGGTGGTCAACGCGCGGATTTCGGTCGATCGCGTGCGATCGGCCGCAACGGCAGCAGCGGCAGCAGCCGCAGCGGCCTTGTCGACGTCGGCCTGGGTGAGCGCGACCGGTTCGGTCACGACGGGGGCGGGGGTGATGATCGGCGGCGTGGTTTCGACCGCCGGCTGATTGCCCTGAGGCATGGTCTTATCCTTTCGAGGATGCAGAATGGCGGCGACCGCCGAGGAAATGCCCGTCATCGCGCCACCGGTAACGATCGACTGGATTACAGCCGCCGCAGAGGTGACGAGGTGCGGGCTATCGGGGGCCTTGTGGAACCCGAATGCGGAGATATCGCAGGCGGCTGCGGTGAGCGCGCCGACGATCTCAGTTACGAAATTCTGTTCGAGACACTGCTCGGGGGTGAGCCAGGTCTCTTCATCGAGCATCGCGACCAGCGCGACGGCATCGATGCCGGTTTTCTGCGAATAGACCTTCACGAGCTGGTCGCGGATAATGTCGAGCTTGTCCGCGGTGCGGCGCAGCTCGGCCGCGTCGCCAAAAGCGCCGTCCATCGGGTTGTGGATCATCAGCAAGGCGTTGTCGGCCATCAGCCGATCGTCGCCGGCCATCAGGATTACGCTCGCCATGCTGGCGGCCAGGCCGTCGCAATGGGTGGTGACCTTGCGGCCCTGCGACTTGGCACGCTCGATCGCGTTATAGATCGCCAGCCCCTCCATGACGTAACCGCCGGGGCTGTTGATGCGGATTTCGAGGTCGTCGTCGCCCGCCGAGATCATCGGGACGATCGTGTTCGCGTCGAGACCATCCCAGCTATCGCCGATGATCCCGTAAAGCAGGATTTCAGTCATTTACGAGCCTTTCGGAACCGCTTCACGCGCGGGGCTAGTCGGCATCACGGAGTTGCCGACTTGGGTGACTTTGCGGGGGTCGCTGTCGAAGATGAGGCCAAGCGCATCGAGCTTCTTGGCATCGGCCGCCCACTGAGCGAGGAACACGTCGGGGTCTTCGCCGCGCTCTTCCGCGGCCTGCGAAATCGTCATCAAGCCTGCGCGAATGGCGTCGCGAGTGGCGGGAACCTCCGTCGCCGGGTCCATCATCTCGAACTTAGGCGGCGTCCATTTGAAGGCGCAGCCGGTAACGTCTTTACCGGCGAGCGCTGCCGCTTCGAGGAACCAGCGACCGGCCGGCTCGCACAATTGCGGGATCAACATCTGCCACTGCCAAGTTTGGACATCGCGCCGGAAATCGAGCCGACGAAGGCGGCCAGAGATGAAACTGACATCCTTCATGTTGCCGGTCATGACCTCGTACGGCACCCCAAGGCCGGCCGAGATTCCGTGAAGTGATACGCTCGAATATTCGCCGAAGCCCTCGACCTGGGGCGGGCTGGAAAACTCGAACGTCGAACCCGGCTCGGCGTCCTCGATAATCCCCGGCTCGAATTGCTCGAGCAGCGGGTCGGCCTCGATCGGCGCGCCGTTCGAATCGACCTCGGTCGGTTCGCTGCCCTCGGCACTGCCGATGCGAAAGCCGACATAGCAGGCCGCGATTTTCTGGCGGACGAGCTGGGCGTCTTCATAGTCGCCGAAGTCATTCATCCGCAGGATGACGGGCGCGAACCATGTGGCGCCGTGCTGCTGCTCGGGACGATCGACGCGATAGACATGCGCAATGTCGGCCGCGTCGATCTGCTTGGACGACAGCGCGTTATATTGCGTCGAGCCGGGATGGCCGGAGTAGAGCCAGTATCCCGAGCGCTTGCCCAGCACGTCAAACTGAATGCCGAAAACCGCGTGCCCTCCGTCTGACGTCGGGCCCTGCTTCGACATATCGATGTAATCGGGTTCGAGCAGTTGGATTTGGAACGGCACCGGGAGCTTGTCGCGCGCCCGGCGCCACCGCCGACGCGCGACACTGGCGCCGCCTTCGACGATCGAACGGGCTGCGACAAGCTGCAAGCCATAGAGGTTGTTGCGGCCCTCGGCGTCGCAGGCCGTCGTGTCAAAGTGCTCGCGGGCAAGCTTGGTCAATTCGAGATCGACCACGCCGTCGCGGTAAATCTGGAACGTGATGCCCGTCCCGACCATGTAGTTCGCCAGGCCGCGCACGCCGCTTTCGGCATACGGGTTGTTGCGAACCATCTGGTGAGCGATCCCGCGCAGCGCCGCCTGAACCCGGGGGTTCAACTCGGCATTGGCATCGGTCCCGCGGCGCTTCCATCCGGCGGCGCGACGACCGAACGTCGCTCCGTCATATTCCGCCCGGGTGTTGCCGAACGAAATGCGTTGGCGCGGCGCGCTGGTCGGTGCCCGCGCGGCCGGCGCGGTCGATTGACCGAGCAGGCGTTGAACGAACGTGCGGACTGGCCCCGCGTCTTTACGCGCCATTGCGGAACGCCCCGAAGCGGCGACGGGTGAGCCCGCTGTTGCTGCGCTCCTGCATGACAAGGTTCGCCTCGACCACGCGGATCGCGGCAGCAATCTTGTCGGGATCGGTAAACGTCACCTCGCGGCCGTCCGCATAGCGGACCTTCTGCGCGCCGGCAGCGACGTCGATATAGGCCGCGCGCAGCGCGTCCAGATCGGTCTGAGCCCAAGCCATTATCGGCGCCCTCCAAGGAATGAGCCTCGCGCCCGTCCGGTGATCGAATTTGCCCGCGCCGGTTGCCGGGCCTGCGTTCCGGCACTGGTGGCCGCAGCCTCGCCCGCCGGCACCGCCCGGCGCCGACGCCTTGGCGGCGCCAGGCCGATTCGGCGTTTCCACTGTGTCTCGGTCCAGCGATCGGCGCCGAGGGCCGCAGCTACGGCCCGGGCATAGATCGCGTTGTCGAGCGCCTCGTTGCGGTCGCGGGTCTTTTCCCACTGCCGCCTGATCCGGCCGCCGCGCAGTTTCTTCGTGACGAGCTGCTCGCCGCAAAGCTGCTTGATCCATTCGTCGGTCGTGCCGTCGGGGAGGAAAACATACCCTTCCGGGTATTCCTCGCCATCGACCGGCCGTTCGAGGTGAAGCTGGCCGTACAGTTCGAGTTTCAGCAGCGAAGTCCCGACCAGCCAGAGCTTCACGCCGCGCTTGAGCTTCGTGCCATTGATGGTTGCTTCAACCCACGTCGGGCCGCTGATGACCTGCGATGCCGCAAGGCTATCGCGGCCCTTAATCGCCATCACGAGCAGCGGGTTTCGGCGCGCCCAGGCATAAACGTACATTGTGTTGTTGCCGTCGCCGGAGTCGACCGCGACCCGTTCAAGGCGGAGAACGCGACCGTCTTCGGTTTCCCAGCTTCGGGCGATTTGCTTGTCGAGCTTGTCCCACGTCTTGCGGTCGGCGATCGGTCCGGCGACTTCGATATGTTCGACCAGTTCGCGCCTCTTGCCGGCGCCGAACCCCCAAATATCCAGTTCGAGCCGCGGCGACGAACCGCTTTGGACGTCGACCGATCCGACCAGAAGACCGACCCGCGCAGAAGGCGTGCCGAGCGACATGGACTGTTCGCGCCGTTCGTAGAGGCGCTTCCATTCGGGCGCCTCGCCGGCCTCTTCCCATGCCTCGCCGAGAAACTGGTTCACGAACGTCTTGAGGAGATTGGGGTCATGGCGGACCTCCAAGAACTCCCGCGCAATTACGAGCCACGCCGCGCCGGGCTGCTGGCTGTATGCCGCCCAGATATGGAATGACCGGTGACGAGGTCCGGCCTCTGGATTGTGAGCGCGGAACTCGCCTTGCTCGTCCATCCAGGCTTTGTGCGTCTCTTCGATCCGGCACCCGTTGACGCACTCATACCAAGCGTCGGTCGGGTTATCGGTCGGCGCCCATTTGAGCCCCGGCCCCTCCTTGTCGCCGAACTGGAGGGTCTGCATCGCCCCGCACTCGGGGCAGGGCACGTACCGAAATTCCTGCGTACCGTGCTCGAACAGACCGTCGATCCGGCTGAGGCCCTTAATTTTCGGCGTCGAGCCCGCCGCGGTGAAGCGGCGCGGCGATGAGGCGTTGCGGCGGAACGCGAGACGGGCGGGGTCGCCCTCGTCACGAGCCGAGATCGGGTAGCCGTCGCATTCCTCGAGCAGCACGTCGTCGGCCGAGACGCGCCTAAATTCCTTCGGGCTGTTCGTCCCCTTGATGAGGATTCGGCCGCCCTTGTACCGCTTCGCCCGCACCTGATTGTCGCGGTGCCGCGGCTTGAATATCGCGACCGCGGTTACGCAGGGCCATTCGAGGACCGGGTCGAGATCGTCCCGGCTGAAATCCTCGGCATCCTTGATCGTCGGCTGATAGATCAGCGTCCGGGCAGGATCGCGACAGATGCGATAGGCGACGAACGACTGGACGATCGTCGAGTAGCCGACGCGGCTGCTCTTCCTGACGGTGACCTGTTCGGTTTCGTGGTCGGTGAAGGCGTCGGCAATGTCGGCCTGAAATGGATAGGGGCGAAGCTTCGTCCCGTCCTCAAGCCGGCCTTCCTCGGCCATGAACTGCGACAGCGGAATCCGCTCGATCGGCTCGAACGCGGAAAACCACTCGCGGGCGTCGTCGGCAATGTCAGCCGATGCGACGGCAAGCGCCGCCGCCAGCACAACCTTAGCCTTCGTCGCCTTGGTCTTCTTCTTCGCTTTCGGCGGGCTCGTCGTCATCAGCGCCCCCGCCCATCGCAAGCTCGACACGCGTCACGCTGAGATCGCGCAGGGCGTCGGTGATTTCTCGCTCAAGCCTTGATCGGAGAGTCGTGTCACCTTGTGCGATGGCGGCGGGAACCTGCATCAGGCGCGCCACCGTAATCTTGATCAGGCCGACGACCGCGCCCATCAAGTCGGGCCGGCTTGCCGTCTCTCCCCGGCGTTCAGCCAGGTCCATTTCCTTCTCGTCCGCCTGCGCCCTCGCATATCGCGCGCGCTCGGCGTCGAGTTTGAGCGGGCCGCCGGTTTCGGCGCCCTCGCCCTCGTATTTCTTGAGCCGGAAGGCGACGAACGCCTCGACATATTCGTCGGCGGTCACACCTGGGCGTGGCAGATCGCCGGCCTGCATACGATCGCGCACCCAACTGTCGGACATGCCGAGCAGCCAGGCGACATTCGCACGGGTCAGCTCGATTCCGTCAATGTGCTGCATCCGGCACCCCAAAACGCGGATAATGCCGCCTGTCACGGTCGAAAAACGGCAGAAATCCGCCAAAAACTGCAACGCGGCGGCGGCACCTATGGCGTATGCCCTGGCTACGCATTTTATGCGCCTTTGGCCCCCGCATAGGGACAGGGCCCGGAAGGACCCGCGGCCTACCCCCTCTCGCCCCCGGTCGGCGCGGCGGTGCCGCCCTCCGGGGTGGTGACCCTCCGAGCGTGCCCGTGCACCATCGCGTCGCACTCGCCGGTCGTGTCCTCGCGGGCGATGACGCCCACACGGTCCGACACGATGACCTCGCCGACCGCGTCGTAATGGCTCATCACTTCCCCCGAACCGCAGCGCGCGCCCTGCCCGCTATGTCCTCGACCGTGGCGATACGCGCCTCGGCCTGGCGGATAGTGGCGGCAGGCTCACGGAAGTCGAAGGCGACGCTATGCAGTTCGCCGGCCAAGCGTTCGAGCTGGTCGGCTGTGCTTGGTGCTGTCGTCATACCGCCCCCGGTAAATGGAGCGGAGAACGGGATTCGAACCCGTGCCTCGGCCGTGGCATGGCCGCGCTCTACCTCTGAGCAATGTCCGCATTCCTGCCCCGGGTGGAATTGAACCACCTGCCTCTCGCTCACGAAGTCGAGTGCTCTAGCGATGAGCTACGGGGCGTCCGTCGGGAGGCGCGCCACCCTAGGGAAGATCATGAACTGGTGATGCCGGCCACATACGAAAAAGGCCGCCTCACTTGGGCGGGCAATCTACGCTGGGCACAATTCGGCCAGCCCCCTTTTGCCGGTTTTCATAGCCAGACGCAAGAGGGTACGTGCTGCGGTCAGGTTGGCGTGTCCAGGTCGGGCTCGACGTTCGCCCGCTCCAGGATGATCTCGGCGATGGCCGCATAGGGCTTCACATAGCCGCGTTCATCAACGAACGCCGGGTCGATTGGCGGAAGCGCAGGCGCCGCTGGTGCGGGCTCGGGTGTCGACGTGTCGCCCGCTACCGCAGGCGCCCGGGCCGGGCTGACATATTCGTCCGCCGGGATCGGCGTTCGCCAATTGCCGTTGAGCGTAAGCGGGACACCTTGCAGCATCGCCCCATATGCATCGCGGTCAATGACCTCGAACGCGCGGTCGACGCACCGCGGCCACCGGTCGATCGCTTCGATCAGCAGGCGCTTCGCCTTCCGAGCGTGCATGTGATAGCGCTTGGCCGCGACCGAATACCCGATGGCGTCGCCGACGATCATGTCGAGGACAGCCTGTTTCGGCGCCGGCAGCGCCTCCCGCCAGATCGTGTAGGCAAGGTGCATCCGAACCCGGTTGATGCCCTCGGCCGCACGGTTGGCTCCTGCCCCGCTATTGTCGACCCGCGCCTCGAAGCTCGCGACCTTGATCCCGACGTCGCTCTCGATCGAGCGATGCACGTTCGAGATCTCGGCCACATGCTCGACCTGTTCCTTGTTGAGCGTGCCGTTGCGCTCAAGCTGAACGATGGAATCGGCGTGATGGGTATCCTTGTACGCGTTCGTCTCGGGGGTGCCCTGGCCATGCTCGAACAGTTCGCGACGCGATACGGCTTCCTCGACCCCGGGCTCGAGTGTCATGCCGCGAGCGAGAAGCTCCTGTTTCAGCATCCTCCACTCCATGCGCGACAGGCCCGCCGGCCGGACCAGTTCCGGCTCGGGACGGGGAAGGCCGAGCACCAGATGATCGAACCGCTGGCGTTCGCGCTTCTGCGCTTGGGCGAGCCGCGCCATGCGACCTTCGAACCGCGGTACCGGTGCCGCGGCGTGCTGGCCGCGTAGCCGTGCCTTCGCGTTCGCCAGCAGGCGAGCCGCTTGGGCGCGCAGCGGCGATACCGGCTCGTCCCGTTCCTGCTCGGCCTGTCGCTCGGCCGCAGCGGCCTTGCGCTCGGCGAACGCTGCCGCTCGCGCGGCGCGCTGCTCCTTGCCGTAATACCCCTCGGGCCGCTTAGTCTTTCTATCCCCGCTCACGCTCAACTCCGTTCAATAACTGCTGTCGGCACCGCCGCCGCCAAATGATCCACCACCACTGTCGAAACCGCCGTCGGACGACCCGCTATCGGAGCCACCGAATGACGATCCCCAATCGTTCGACCCTGACGACGACGATGGATCGTCGTCGCTCGGCCTGGGTGACGGCGGGGGCGGAGGCGGGGCGGTGTAGGTGTCCGCCGCGTAGGTCGGTCCAGATACCGGGCCGACGGTGCGGGTGATGCGCGGCGGCGTGGGCACAAAGGGCCGCCGCGGGTATAGCGGCGCCATCGGCGGCCGACCGATGTCCCGTGATTGCTCGGCGAAGCGGCGGAGAGCGCTGGCGGTGTCGTGAAACGCCTCCATTCGCACGTCACGCTGCGCGGCGAGAGCACGGGCCTGACGGTGATAGTACAGCGCGCGCCAGATCGCCGCGATACCAGCCAGGATCAGGAACCCCACGAGCCACCAACGCCAAGCGTTGCCATCGCCGGGCTGCGCCGGCCGGGCAACCGCCGCCGATCCGGCCGTGTCGATCGTCGACATGATCCGGTCAGCACCAGCCGACAACGCAACGGGGATCTCGCCCGCTTTCAGCTTCGGGGCGACGACGTCGCCGATGATGCCGCTCGCCGTCGCGTCGGACAGCACCGGCTCCAAGCCGTACCCGACCTCGATCCGCACCCGCCGCTCGGTTGGCGCGAGCAACAGGATGACGCCATCGTCCTGGCCCTTTTGGCCAAGCCCCCATGCGCGGCCGAGCTGATACCCGAAGTCCTTGACGTCGTACCCTTGGAGGCTCGGCACCGTCGCCACGACCAGTTGATGACCGGTCCGACGATCCCAGGCGACAATGCGGGCATTCAACGCCCGCTCGGCATCGTCAGGAATGACATTCGCCGCGTCGACCACGCCCGCGCGACCCCGATCGGGGAAGTTTGGACCCGCCGCCGCCGGCTGGGCGGCGCATGTCGTCAGGCTCAACGCAAACGCGAAAAAAATCCGTCGCATCCCTACAGTCCTCTCTCGATAGGAATCCCTAAAGCTTGACAAGGTCCGGGACGGAGGGGTACGCGCCGGAGGCGCTACCCCCTCCGCCCTCCCGTCAGCACTGCGGCGCCAAGGCATCACAACCCCTCCATTGTCAGCCAATTCCACAGCGGTACGGCGCCGGTTGCCCGTAGCGTTCTGTCGAATCGCGTCCGATCGCGGGCCGTCGCCTGAATAACCGCGTGCGTCGGGCTGATTTCCATGACCGCGCGCCCATCGAGCACCGCGACGAGGCCGACGCAGTCGAGCCGGCGGGCGCCTGGCTGGCGCGGCACACCGAAGACGTCGAGCGTCGACCAACCTGCCGCCGTGAGTTGATCGGCCCAAAGGTTGGCGAGCGCCTTCGCGTCGCGCACCAGCAGCGCCCATGCGCGCGGGCTGATGCCGAACGGAGCGCCGGCACCGGCAAGCATGGCCACGCCCTGCGACCAGTTTGCGACGCACGCGACACTTGCGACAGGAGCCGCCAGAGAGGGCTCTACGCGGCGGATTTCCGCCGTTTCCGGTGTCGCAATCGGTGTCGCATCAACATTGCGACACTCGTCGCCAGCCACCTCTGCATTGAGGTAAAATGCGACACTTGCGACAGTTGCGACGCTTTGGGGCTCATCAACCGTTTTCGGTGTAAACTCAATTACTTCCGGTGTCGCAACTGGTGTCGCAACGGTTTGCGACACTTCGTCATCTGCTGGCCAGGTGAACCCGGCACTGAAAAGCTCTGCCTCGGCCATCAGTCGGTCACTTCAATGACGGTGTAGGCTTCGCGGTAGAACGTCTTCTTGCCGGCGCCATCGAGATCGAGGCTCGCGCCGGCTGGGATTTTCGTCAGGTGGCAGGTTTCGACCAGTATCTCGATGGCCCGCTTGAGGGCGCGTGCGCTGCGGACCTGCGTCGGGCCGCGGCGATTGAGATAGCGGACGCCGATCGCGTCGAATCCGCGCTTCCTGATCCAGTCGATCAAGATGGCGGCGTTCGCCGTCTCGTCATCGATCGCGGCGTTGCCATAGAGGCGCATCGCCTCGCTGGCGTAGAACTCCATCAATGCGATACCGGCTTTCGCCGCGAGCTCGCTCAACCCATCCTGGACGAGTTGAGAGGGTCGCTGGAAAAACGACAAGGCGGCGCCTAGCCGAATAGCGTTCTCGGGCATCTTGGAGGCGAAATCGCTGATCTCGGAATACTTGCCGTTCGGCCCGATCTGCTGCTCGATATGGTTGCTGAACTTGATCATCAGCGCCTTCGCTTCGGGCGAGAGCCTCACAAGCTGCAGGTCGAGCGCGCGGGCCTTGATGTCATTGTTGCGGTAGGCGAATGCCGGCGCGATCGTCTGCGCAAGGCGCTGGTGATATTTGGCCAGGGCGTCGATCTGGTCCGCCGTCGGTTCCGAATAGATGCGCGTGCCCTTGAGGCTCTTCGGGAAGGCGACGAGTATCCGGCTCAGCAACCCTTGGTTGCGCACCGCCGCGTTGCCGAGCAGCTTATTCGCGATGTCGGGCTGACACATGAGGTGCAGGCTCAGACGCCGCCCGTATAGGATCTGCGTTCCGCCTTCCTGGCCCGACCGCAGGCGCTTGATTGGCGAGCCATCCCAAAGCTGCGACAGGATCGCGCCGGTCGCCGCCTGATTGTCCTCTTGCATCGACCAGCCGCCGATGAAGGTCGCGCCCTCGTCCGAGTAAAGCCCGATCGCCGGCAGCGCCTCGGCGAACGCGCGCATGAGCGCGGGGCCGGTCGGATCGCTGCATGTCATCAGCGGCAGTGCCGGCGGCACCGGCGACGGTCCGGCCTCGCTCAATGCCGTGACGATATCAGCCCTGGATTTCTTGCCCGTCTTCGCGTTGCGCACCGCGGCGGCGTGCGCAGCTTCGTCGATCGAATACCGGGTCTTCTCGACCTCGTAGTCGATCGCCATCTGCTCTTCCCGATCCTTGATCGGCTTGAGCGCCATTTTATCGGCGGTCGACTTGCGGTCGCCCGACGTCGCGATCGTCACGAAGAACAGCGAAACCGGGACGGATTGCCCGACGAGGTTTTCGACGTTGACGTACCCCTGCGCACCCAGGGCGACGGCCGAGAGAACCGATTGGGCCGCCAGCGAAAGCGGCACCTTCACGATTCCGGCAATCGCCTCGATCGCGGCGCGCAACATCGGCGTCATCGCTTCGATCGGAAATTCGGCGGCGTCGCCCATCGCCCCACGAATATCGAGAGGCTGCGGCGCGATGGCTTCCATGTCGCCGAAGTCGGCTTCGAACATACCGGTCACCGCCGCGCCCCCCGGAGCTGGTCGTTCCAGTCGTCGAACTGATCGTTCGGCCAGACGTGCGACACGGTCAGCCCGCGGTCGATCAACGCCACCGCCGCCTTGTTGGCGGCGACCCTGCCCGGCGTGTTGTTCTGCCCGGCGATGATGATGCGCTTGACCGTCGGAGGGAATTGGACCGCCGGCATCATGCTCGTGCCGAACGGCACCCATACCGGCAGGCCGGGGCCTTCCTGCATCACTGACAGGCCATCCTCTGGCCCCTCGCACATGACGATCGTCTCGCCAGCGGGCTCGAGTCGCAGCGCCGAACCCTTGATGGTGCCCAGGCTCAGCTTGCAATCGGCCTTGCCGAGCGACGCGTCGTCATTGGGGAAGAATATGCGCTGGATGCCGACGACAGCGCCGGTGCCGTCCACCGCACCGCACATAAGTGCGGGGCGGTTGCGCCCCCACTCGCCGGTTTCCTTGTTTCGCCATGACGGGATCATGCCGAACCGCAGGCAATTGGGCGGCGCGATCGTGATGCCGCGCGCACGCAGATAGGTTCCTGCCGGCGTTCCCTCGACCAGCCCGCCCGAGGCGAAGAACTTCCGTGCGTCGACCTCCTTGCCCAGCCGTTCGAGATTGTCCTCGGCGACTGCTTTGGACCGCTGCAACGGCGTCCAGGTCGGGAGGTCAGCGCTCGCGAGCCGCTGATAAGCCTCGCGAAAGCCGCAGCCCATCTTGTCCATGACGAACCGAATGACGTCGCCGTTCCAACCGCAGCCGAAGCAGTGCGCGAAACCCTGCGCGTCGTTAACGAAAAACGAAGGCGACTTCTCATGGTGGAAGGGGCAGCATCCCTTAAGCTCGCTGCCCGCTCGCTTGAGCGGCGTTGCTTGCCCGACGACGCCGGACAAGAGGACGGATGCTTTCAGCTCGTCGACCGCGCGCCGGAATTGAGCCTCGTCGAAAGACCCCCGCCGACCGCTTCCGGTTGCCCGGCGCAAACCCGGCACCGGATCAGCCCTCCGCCTGGGCGGCAACCGTCGCGGCGTCGAAGACTAGTGGTGGAAGATAATCGTTCGGCGTGACTGCGCCGCGCGTGTGTAGGCGGATCGACTCCATCAAATCGAGCGAGGGCTTTTTCTCACCCCTCGCCACCCGCGTGATGGTTGAAACGGCCACGCCGCACAGGCCCGCCAATTCAGTCGCACTTCGATCGGGGAGTTTTAGATAGTCTGCCAATTTCATAAGGCGCCAATGTGCCTCACAGGCAACATCACGTCAAGGCGGCGGTAACCATTTATTGCCCGTAAGGTGGGTAGATTTATTTTTGCCTGTGGTGCAAACGGCTGACATGAAAAATAGCATTAGAGCTTATCGCGTGATCGCGGGGCTGACCCAGGCGGGTGTCGCCGAAGCCCTCGGAGTCGGGGTGCCGCAGGTGTCGCGCTGGGAATCGGGAACGGTGGATATCCCTTCGTCCAGGTTGCTTCAGCTTGCAGAGCTACTTCGCGTCAGCAGTGACCGTCTCATGGCTCCCCCAGGTGGCAACTATGGCGGGGGATGGGTCACGCCCGGTGGACCGCATGCCAAATCCGCCCGACGCCCGGAGAGCGGAGACGACGAGCCCGCCTCGAACGCGATCCCACTTAAGATGGAAGGCGCGTCGGCCGAGCGCATGGATGAGGACTTGCCAATTTACGGGACAGCGTTGGGGGCGGCACGGGAAGTCGAGGGCGAAGCCATCGAGCAAACGACACTTAATCGCGCGGAAGTGCTCCAATACGCTAAGCGCCCCGTCATTCTTAACGGTAACAGCGCCGCTTATGGGCTGTATGTCTCTGGATCGTCGATGGAGCCCCGTCATATGGATGGGGACCTTCTGTTGGTCGACCCGAAAGGACGAGTGCGAGGCCACGACGACGTCGTCGTGTACCTTCGCCCCACGGAAGCGGACAATGACGATGGCGAGAGCGCCCGCGCCGTCTTGGTAAAGCGACTGCTCCGTCGTAGCTCAAGCTATGTCGAGTTGGAGCAATTCCATCCCGCGAAGGTGTTCAAGATCGACATGGCAGACATTCTGCGAATCGATCGCGTCATTCCGTGGCAGGAGCTGCTTACCTGAGCATGTTGCCTGATAAGCAATTTACCATTTGACTTAATATTGCTCGTAGCGCAAATTCTGCTCATCGGACGAGCGCCGCAAGGCCGCAACCCCGGTACGCAGGACGGAAAGACGCGCTTCGGCACCCAGCGATAGGGGCCAGCCTACGCCGATCCACCTGCTCACTCTTGTGAGGGAGGTCGGCCGATGGCCACCGCGACGAATAATCAGAGCGACGCATGGAGCCGCTTACTCAAGGCGATCGAGCCTTGGTATGATTGGGGCGACACCTTTTTCGAGCGCCTTGACGGCGAAGGAGAGGGCGATGGCCGCTTCTTCTCGATGGAATGGTTCGGGATTCACATCACGATCTTTTATGGGCGTCAGCCGCGCCGGGCGGTGCGCTGATGAGCGCCGTTCCAGTTTTCGACCCCTGCAGCCCAGACGCTGAAATCCTAGGCGCGTTCGAACGGGTCCGCGCTGGTCGCGCCTATTCCTACGCCCTCGACGGTAATCCCGACGACACGGCAATCGACGCTGACTTGTCAGCTCGCGATCTGGTGATGATCGAGGACGAGCGTCAGGTCGACGATAACGTCGCCAGTTCGCTACCCGGTGTTGCAGCCAGGCTCATGCTCATGATCCCGAGGATCGACGAATCGCGCTGGGTCGACAGCGGGTTGATGACGCACGGGTTTCTTGCCCTCTACCGCGAGGTCAGCGGATTGGAGGTCTGGGCTCAGCAAATCGCCTACGCGGTGCACGAATTGATCGACATCGAGTGGCAGCAGAACCTTGTCGCCTACGAGAAATCCGCTGCGGACTTCTCTCTTGTAGTCGACCTCCGCGGAGCCGTTGACGTCGAAGAAATCCGCCTCCGCGGGATCGGCATCGAGTCGGATGACTTTGTCCAGGCCGTGGATGCGTTGGCGACCAAGTTTGAAGACCATTTCAGCAACGGGGACCCCATCGCTCGGCTCGTTCGAACGCTGGCGCCAGATCATGCCGCGTATCTACGCAAGGTCGACATCATCATCGCCGAGAATTTCCAGGAGGACGCGATGCCTTGGCTAGCGCGCGACACTCTTTACCTCTCAGGCCACATCGAACGCGATGCCGTAGCAGCGGAGGCGCGATGATGGCCCCGGAAAACCCCGCCGTTGACGCGTTGCTGTCGTTCAAGCTCAACGAGATGCTGCCGTTCGACACGTCACCCGCCGACTTGGCGCGGACGAGCCTCGAGTCGGCCCACGCCCTTGCCGTTATGCTCGGCTCCGCTTTCATCGATAGCGAGGAAACCGCGCACACGAACAGCGACATCGTGTGTCACGCGTTCAATGGGATCGCGCGCCTCGTTGCTCTCGCCGCCTTCGCGGGGGAAGCGGCATGAGATTTCTCCGCGTGCCGCTAGCGGGTCTGCCGATCACCATCGGCGAGGCCGCGGTCACCCTATCGCTGGCGCCCATCTTTTGGGCGCTGATCACCCTCGCATGGACGGTGCTGCCAGCATGAACGCTTCACCTGAAATCGCCGCACTGTTCGCTGCCTGGGCGCACAGCGAACTAGCCGCGCATTATGCGCAGCCGTGCCCCGACCCCCTGATGGATCACCTAACCAACAGGATTTCGCTCAGCAAGGAGGCGCTAGCGTCGGCCCCCGCGCGACTTCCCGGTGACGTCGCGTTGAAGATGTTTCCGGTGGTCCTCTATGAGTACGAGCCGAAAATTGGCGAGGCGCCTTTAGTCCCGAATCCGGAGAGCGCGCGGAACAGCGACGAAGGCCTGATCGCCAGCATCCTTGCTGACATACGCCAATTCTTTCCCGAGGTGGCGGCGCTGATTGACACGCCTCACTACTCGGCCACGCGCGCCGAGAGGGCGGCAGCATGAGCTCGGAGACTTCGCCGCGCTGCGCGACGTGCGCATATTGGACGGAGGGCGCGTCGCCGCTGGCGACTGCCGCGCCGGACCGCAACCCGTTGGCCAATCCGAATGTGGGCACCTGCTCGCTCTATGCACCCGTCGTCGCCGAGACGCAGTGGTTTCCGGTGAGCATGTTCCCCGAGGTCCACGGCGACCGCGTTTGTGGTGACTGGACGTCGGGCGACGGGCCCGAGGACGGCGCCCGCGAGGACGTCCCGACCGACAACGTGGTGAAGCTGGCGCAGGCAGCATGACGGACCTGTTCGCCTACCCGAACCATCCCGGCGCACAGGACCGCGACACCTCGCACGACGCGGCGGACGCAATTGCCGATCGCGCGCCGCTGCTGCGGAGCAGGGCCATGGCAGTGCTGGAACGCTCGAGGGGATTGACCGCCGACGAGGTTGCGGGAAGGCTGGGCTTGTCCATCCTGTCGATCCGGCCACGCATCACCGAACTCGCGCGCGCTGGAAAGGTTCGCGACAGCGGAGTTCGGCGCGCCAACGCGAGCGGGCGAAAGGCGATCGTCTGGTCGCCCGTCTATCCCGCCGGCCTCAAGGGACAGCGCCAGTGACCGTCGCATGCAAGGCATGTGGTGAGCCGCATAGTTGCGCCCACACCGATCTCGAATACGCGGGGATCGTCCCGCCGCGTTCAATGAACACCCAGCCCGCCATGCCCCCCGCTGGCGATCTGGTCCGGGCCGCACCGGAGGCCCGCCCCCCGGGTCCACCGGTGCGGCCCATTCATCAGGGAGAAGACCATGTCGCAAGGTAAGACCGCCGTTCAATTCGACGGCGGCTACGTCGTGAAGCGTTCGCCTGGGCGCGTCCATGCGACATTCGAGCGCGCTGGCGCTGAAGCTTCGCGACTGTCCGAAGAGAGCGACGGGCCCGACTTCGTGGTGCTGAAGGTGGTCGGTATGGTGGTCGACAAGGCGGGCGGCCAATGACTCAAAACGTGACCGACGACGCGACCGTCGACCGTTTCCTGACTCTCAAAGAGGTCATCACGATCGCGGGCATCAAGAAGACGATGATCTATCGGCTGATCAAGCAGGGCACCTTCCCTAAGCCGTACAAGCCGGGCGGCGAATCTTCGCGCTGGGATGCGGGCGAAGTGCGTGCTTGGCGCGCGCAGGTAATGGCAGAGCGAGATGCGGCCTAGCGCGTCGAACCTTCCGTGATACCATGAACGCAATTCGGAGGACCGGAAGTCATGCATTTCTTCACAGCACTCGACGGAAGTCTTTATCCCGTCAGCGCGATAGAACGGATCGGTGCCCCAAGGGAGGTCACATTCCAACCATTGGGCAACAAGGGCAAGGTACACCAAGTGCACCTTAAAGGTGGTGATACCGCCGAGATCACGACTTTCGAACTGGACAGTTTGAAAGAGCGTGCGGTGCAAATGATTCCGGCGTTGCCCGGCACTCGCCTGCTCCATTGGGACGATGGGGATAATTCGTTCTTCGGGACGGCGGTTGTGGGCTGGGCCTACACGACGGAGGGCCTGTTTTATCCGGTCACAGCCGACGGCATCAACGACGGTTCGATCGGAAGCAACTTTGACATGGAGATGCATGACGGCACGGTCGTTCGTCCTGCCGATTGCCGCTGGAACTCCCTCGAAGAGTGGCAAGAAACGATGAAAAAGGGGGGCAGGTGATGGCCGACAAGCACGAAGATTGGTTGGTCGAACAACGCAAAGCGTGGGTTGCGTCGGTCCGGTCGGTGCTCGGCCCCACCCCAGCCGTGCGTTCGGAATGGACCGGTCTCGACGATATGGTCTCGGTGCTCGAACCCCTACTCGTGAAACAGCAACACCATGTCTATCTGCCGACTGGCGGCGGCCAATCGATGATCGCGGCCGACACCGGCACCGAGCGCGGAACGCTAGCGCTCTCGGTGGAGGATCGGGTTCGATACGTCCTCAGGCCGCGCAAGCTGACGCTCCACTATTTCGACGATGCTCCTGAGCAATCGTTCGTGTTCATCGAAACGAAGAAGCTCAAGCAGAGCGGAACCTATGATCATAAAATCAAGGGCGGCCAAGAAGAACTAGTTGAGCTTAGCCCCGGCGATTACCGCGAGCGAGCGGTGTGGGACGCAGGATATTGCGAACGGGACGAGGACGGCGACGAGGTGTCTCTACCGGACACCGCAACCCTGGTGTGCCGCTTCTTCGAGGGTTCATTCGCGATTGTCGGGCAGGGCAGTTTCTGGAACGGTTCTCCAAACACTTACGACGGCGAGCACTCGAAAATCGGGCAGGACAAGATGCGCGATCTGATCGAGGCGGCGATCAAGCAGCGAGCGGCTGCTCAATAACGCGCGGTCCCCGCGGCTTCGGCGACTTGTCGGCATGCCGCATCGGTTTGCCCAAATGCTCCGCCGGCTCGCACAGATCAACCGTGATCAGGACCGCCCACTCGATCGCCAGCTCGCGGCGCCGCATCATATAGGCCGCTCGGTTATAGGCGCCCTCGACCTTGTTCGACGGGACGTGCGCCAGCATCAGGTCAATGATCGCGCGGTCGGGCGATAGACCTTGGCCACCGTGCGCGCGCCACTCGCGATCGGCGCGCTCGTTCATGATGGTGGAGAAGGCCGCGCGGCAACCGTGCGGCACGTGACGCTGGAAATAGCCGGCGCGGATCAGCAGCGCGCGCAGCGTGTTCTCCGAGATCGGCCGGTGAATGTGGCGCTCGCTCGGGAACATCACCGGCAGATGACCGGTCAGGGGCCGCAG
Source organism: Sphingomonas sp. P4_G3 (assembly GCF_056401105.1). Lineage (NCBI taxonomy): Bacteria > Pseudomonadati > Pseudomonadota > Alphaproteobacteria > Sphingomonadales > Sphingomonadaceae > Sphingomonas > Sphingomonas sp. P4_G3. Next base: position 52,700 of record NZ_JBFUJZ010000008.1, on the reverse strand, counting down.
CACGCGCAGGACAGCCACCGCCGCCGGGGACAGCGGAACAAGATGGTCGCCCTCTTCCTCGGCCTTGCGGTCCTCGTCGCCCTTCATGCGCGCCGCCGGGATGCGCCAGAGCGGCGCGTCGCCGTCGAGATCCTCGACTTCCGTCCAGGCGGCGTTCTGAATTTCGTTCGGGCGAACCGCCGTCAGCATCAGCAGGCGAAGCGCGAGCTTGGTCTGGGCCCGGCAGCGCTGGGCGTCGCAGTCGGCGAGCAGCTTGCGGACCGCCGCGATCTGGTCGTCGAGGTCGCGGATTCCGTCGATAATCGACGGCTGTTTCTTCGATCGCGGCACCTTCGGGAGCGCCTTGGTCATATCGTTCGCCGGGTTCGACTTCGCGAGGCCCGCCGGAATCGCATAGATGTAAATGTCGGAGACGCGCTGGCCGACGCGGTGCGCAGTCTCGATCGAGCCGCGGTTGACGATCGCGTTGAGCACTTCAAGCACCTTCGGGCTCTCGATGCTGGCGATCGGGAGATTGCCGATCTTCGGGAACACGTCGCGGTCGAGGGATTGCAGCACGTCGCCGGCATGGACGGTCGACCAGCCCGCGTTCGGGCGGTCGATCCAGTTGCCCGCGTCGCGCGCGTTCCACTTGCCCTTGTGCGCCTTTTTCCAGGCGCGGAATTTCGGGACCGACCAGCCACTCTTGAGGGTGAACCACTGCTCGGCGACGAGTTGGAAGGTGTTGGCGTCAGCCTTCGCCTTGACGGTCGCCGCGACGCGCCGCTCGACGGCGGGGTCGCGTCCCTCGGTCAGGAGCTTCTTGGCCTCGTCGCGCCGGCCGCGCGCGTCGACCAAGCTAACGGCCGGATAGGCGCCGAACGTCAAGGTTTTCTGCGCCGGTTTGCCCTTGGCGTTCTTCCCGAACGTGTAATTCATGCGCCAGATTTTTCCGCCGGCCGTCGTCACGACCAGATAAAGCTGGCCCGAGTCGGTGAGCTTGTAATCTTTCGCCTGGGCCTTCGCGGCCTTGACCTTTGCGTCGGTGAGCACCGTTCCCTCCAAGATACCATGCCCGCCGGGTCTTCATACCATGCGAGCTACCATGTCGGTCGGTGAACGCGTGCGAACAAATGTGAACACCGACCCCCGGATCATACCCCCGATGGGGTTGCTCTACGAGGGGAAAGTGAACGAATAAGGAACGCTGCGAACGCGCCCTTGGCGGAGACGGAGGGATTCGAACCCTCGATACGGTTTCCCGTATGACGCTTTAGCAAAGCGTTGGTTTCAGCCACTCACCCACGTCTCCGGTTGCGGCAGAATGCGGGCCTATAGCGAGCGTCCCCTAGGTGATCAACCGGGGGTTTCGACTCGGTCGGGCGCGGAATAGACTCGGATCGCCGCTGCGTTCATTGCCGGGCAATCTCCGCCGGGCTTAGCGTATGGCATGTATGGGTTGGGGTTGGGGGCGATGATGCGCCGTTTATTGACTATTCTGTCGTTGGCGATGCTGACGATCACCGGGCCGGTCGCCGCGCAGATGACCACGATCGATCCCAACAAGGCGATCGATGGCGACCTGCAACGATCGCCGCCGCCACCGCCACAGCCCGCGCCGTACACGCCGCCGCCCGCCAATCCGAGCGTGCCGGCCTATGACGAGGCGCCGCCGCCGCAGGACGAGACCGCGACCACCACCACTGCCCCGCCGCCGATCCCGCCGACCACCGGCCCGACTTATGGCGACGACGACGTGCTCGACGCGGCTGAAGGCGTATTCGGCAAGGGCGCCAAGGGTCTGGCCGGGATCATCGAGAAGACTCTGAAGAATCAGGGGCGGCCCAACGCCTATATCGCCGGGCGCGAGGCATCGGGCGCGTTCGTCGTCGGACTGCGCTACGGCTCGGGCACGCTCAGCCACAAGGTGGCGGGCGACCAGAAGATCTATTGGACCGGCCCATCGGTCGGGTTCGATGTCGGCGGCGACGCCACCAAGGTGTTCGTGTTGGTGTACAATCTCTACGACACCGAGGATCTCTACAAGCGCTTCCCGAGCGGCGAAGGACGACTCTATTTCGTCGGCGGATTCTCGGCGACCTATCTCCGGCGCGGCAACATCGTGCTGATCCCGATCCGCTTGGGCGTCGGCTGGCGCGCCGGGGTCAATGCCGGCTATATGAAATTCACCCACAAATCGAAGTGGATGCCGTTTTAAGGCCGAATGCGGCAGCGGGCGCCCTCGCCCGCTGACTCGCATCGGCCCGGCCGGCGGCGCACAGCGCCGACCGACGACGCGGGCTCTGCCCGCGTCGCAAGTTGAAGAAGACCCTCACCCTCCCGCTTCGCGGGCCCCTCCCTCTCCCGCAAGCGGGAGAGGGTATTCCGGAGCTATACCACTAACCGCCACTCCAGCGTCTCACCGGCATGGAACGACACCAGCCCCGCGACGCGCGCCGGCACCTCGGTCGCCACGCGCTCCAGCGTCACCGTCCCCTCGTTGAGCGGCAGTCCATAAAAGCGCGGGCCATGTTCCGAGGCAAAGCCCTCGAATTTGTCGAGCGCGCCTTCTTCCTCGAACACCGCGGCATAGCTTTCGAGCGCGAACGGCGCGTTGAAGATGCCGGCACAGCCGCAATCCATTTCCTTGCGCTCGACCGCATGCGGCGCGCTGTCGGTACCGAGGAAGAATTTGGGCGAACCCGACACCGCCGCCGCACGCACCGCGAGACGATGGCGCTCGCGCTTGATCACTGGCAGGCAATAAGCATGCGGCCTCAGCCCGCCGTCGAACAAAGCGTTGCGGTTGAGGTGGAGGTGTTGCGGCGTGATCGTCGCGGCGACCAGCGGACCGGCGTCGGCCACGAATTCAGCGGCTTCGGCGGTGGTGATGTGCTCGAGCACGATCTTGAGCGCGGGGAAGTCGCGCACCAGCGGCGCCAGCGTGCGATCGATGAACACCGCCTCGCGGTCGAAAATGTCGACATCGCGGTCGGTGACCTCGCCGTGGATCAGCAGCGGCATGCCGATCCGCTGCATCGTTTCGAGCACCGCGCCCAATGCGCGGATGTCGGTGACGCCATGCGCGGAATTGGTCGTGGCGTGCGCGGGGTAGAGCTTGCACGCGGTGAACGCGCCCGCTTCATGCCCGCGCTCAATCTCGGCAGGGTCGGCACCGTCGGTCAGATAGCAGGTCATCAGCGGCGTGAAGTCGCTGCCGGCGGGCAAGGCGGCGCGGATGCGCGTGCGATAAGCTTCGGCCGCGGCGACGTTGGTGACCGGCGGCGTGAGGTTGGGCATCACGATGGCGCGCGCGAACTGGCGCGCGGTGTGCGCGACGACCGCCTCCAGCATCGCGCCGTCGCGCAGATGGACATGCCAGTCGTCGGGGCGGCGGATGGTCAGGCGATCGGTCATGACAATCGCCCTACAATCGTGCGCCGCGATCCGCCAGCATGGCTTGGATTCGGGCGGGCGCGCACTAGTTTGGCACCATGAGCGACACTGGAACCATGCTGGACGACCGCGCACTGATCCGCCTGGCCGGCGACGACGTCCGCGATTTCCTGCAAGGGCTGGTGACGCAGGACGTGCTGACGCTCGACCCCGCTGCGCCGCGCTGGTCGGGGCTACTGACCCCGCAAGGCAAGGCGCTGTTCGACTTCCTGCTCTGGGCGGACGGCGATTCGGTGCTGATCGATTGCGAGGCGGCCGAGGCCGACGCGTTGGCGCGGCGGCTGATGATGTACCGGCTGCGACGGCCGATCACGATCGAACGCGTCGCGGGCGCAGTGCATTGGGCGCGGGACAGCGCGTTGGGCGTGCCCGACCCGCGCTTGCCGGAACTGGGTCGGCGTTGGCTGGGCATGCCAAGCGAGCCGGCGCAAGGATGGCGCGCGCACCGCCTGTCGCTCGGCGTGACGGAGGGGGTCGCCGAGCTTGGCCAGGACAAGACCTTGTGGCTGGAGGCGAATGCCAGCGAACTCAACGGCGTGAGCTTCGCCAAGGGCTGTTATGTCGGGCAGGAGAATACCGCGCGGATGCATTATCGCGCCAAGGTCAACCGGCGGCTGGTGGTCGCGCCGATCGCGCCCGCGGGCGACCGGACGCGCGCGGTCTATCCCGATCTCGGCCTGATGGTCGAACTACGCCGGGTCGAGGCCCTGGGCGATGCGATCGTCGCACCGTGGCTGGCGACGGCGCTGATCTGACGCTTATTCCCCTCCCGCTTGCGGGAGGGGAGATAACCGCCGCCTGATCGTCAGCGCCCGACCGAGGAATAAGCGAAGCCAAGTTTGCGAACGTCATCCGGCCGATAGACGTTGCGCAGATCGACCATCACGGGCGCGGTCATCACGCTTGCCAGCCGCCGCAGATCGAGCGCGCGGAACGTGTCCCATTCGGTCACGATCGTTACCGCGTCGGCGCCGGTCGCGGCCTCATAGGCATCTTTGCAGAAGATGACGCCGGGCATCATCGCCTTGGCCGCCTCCATCCCTTCGGGATCGAACGCGCGCACCGTCACGCCGGCGTCCTGCAGGCTCTGCACCACCGCCAGGCTGGGCGCGTCGCGCATGTCGTCGGTGTTCGGCTTGAACGTCAGCCCCAGCACCGCGACCGACTTGCCGCGGGGCTCGTCGCCCAGCGCGTGGAGTACCTTGCGGCCCATCGCGCGCTTGCGGCTGTCATTGACCTTCACCACCGCCTCGACGATGTGGACCGGGCTCTCGTGATCCTCGGCGGTCTTGAGCAGCGCCAGCGTGTCCTTGGGGAAGCACGAGCCGCCATAGCCGGGTCCGGCATGGAGGAACTTGGCGCCGATGCGATTGTCGAGCCCGATCCCGCGTGACACGTCCTGGACGTTGGCGCCAACCGCTTCGCACAAATCGGCGATCTCGTTGATGAAGGTGATCTTGGTCGCGAGGAAGGCATTGGCGGCGTATTTGATCAGTTCCGAGGTGCGGCGGCTGACGAACAGGATCGGGCTCTCGTTGAGATAGAGCGGGCGATACACTTCGCGCATCACTTCGCGGGCGCGCGCATCCTCGCTGCCGATGACGATACGGTCGGGCCGCTTGAAGTCGCCGATCGCGGCGCCCTCGCGCAGGAATTCGGGATTGGAAACGACTGCGATGTCGATATCGGGGCGTTCTTCGCGCAGAATCTCCTCGACGCGGTCGCCGGTGCCGACCGGCACGGTCGACTTGGTGACGACGACGGTGGGCCCGGTGACCGCCGCGGCGATCTCCTTGGTCGCCTCGAACACATAGGTCAGGTCGGCATGGCCGTCACCGCGGCGCGACGGCGTGCCCACCGCGATGAAAATGGCATCGGCGCCCGCGACCGCGGTGGCGAGATCGGTGGTGAAGGTCAGGCGCCCGGCGGCGACGTTGGTCGCGACGAGCTGGTCGAGACCGGGTTCGTAGATCGGCATGCGACCGCCCTGGAGCGCCTCGATCTTGGCCGCATCCTTGTCGACGCAGACCACGTCGTGGCCGAAATCGGAAAAGCAGGCTCCCGACACCAGGCCGACATAGCCCGATCCGATCATCGTGATTTTCATTCTAGTCCCTCGGTGCAGACGGCATGTCCGGCGACCCGCCAGATCGTGACCCGCGTGCTCTATCGCAAGTAGGGGGTTTTGCCATCCCTGTGTGAGCCAGCCTGAGCCGTGAACCGTCGCCCCCTCTCCCGCGTGCGGGAGAGGGAGGGGCCCGCCGCGAAGCGGTGGGAGGGTGAGGGTCTTCTTACTTCTTCAAGGCGAGTGTCGGGCCAGGAGAAGTAAGAAGACCCTCACCCAACCCTCTCCCCTAAACGGGAGAGGGCTAAGCTCGGGAAAACCGCCGCGGCAAAGCCGCGTCGTCGGTCGGGCGCCTCACGCCCGCCGGCCGTGCGTGTTCGCTGGTGGAAATAGCTGCGCTATTCCCTTCCGCTCACACGCAAAGAAAAAGGGAGGCCGGCGAACCGACCTCCCCAAATCTTTCAGTCGTTGGAGACTTACTGACCCGAAGACGGGCCGTAGGTGATCTCCACGCGACGGTTCTGGACCTCGCGGACGCCATCGGCGGTCTCGACACGCGGACGGCTCTCGCCGAACGCCTGCTCGCTGATGACACCATCCGGAACCGAATGGGCGACCATGTAAGCCTTCACCGCGTCGGCACGACGCTGCGAGAGGCCGACATTGTACTTGGCCGAACCCGAACGGTCCGCGTGACCCGCCAGCATGACCTGGGCATTGCCGCAGTTCGCGTACTGGCTGATCGCGTTGTCGAGGATCGACGCCGCTTCCGGCGTGATATCCGACTTGTCCCACTCGAAGAACACGATGAACGGTCCCGGCGAGCAGACCACGGCCGGCGGAGGCGGCGGCGCCGGCGGTTCCGGCGGCGGAGGAGGCGGAGGCGGAGGCGGCGGCGGCGGAGGCGGCGCCGGCGGTTCGCCGAAGTTGTAGGTGAAGCCGCCCAGGATGCTGTGCGTACGGAAGCGTCCGTCCAGCGTCCGGCCGGTCACGTCGACCAGCTTGACGTTCTCGGCGTTGAAGAAGCGATACTTCAGCGACGCGTCGATATGGTTGGTGATCGGCGCACGGATACCCGCAATCGCCTGCCACGCGAACACCGTGTCCGAATCGTTCAGGAACGAGCCGTAGGTGTTGAGCGCGTACTTGTCGGCCTTGACGCGAGCGACACCGACACCGCCGCCGACGAAGCCCTGCAGGCCATCATCGTCGCCGAAGTCGAGCATGCCGTTCAGCATGAAGCTCAACGCGGTGGTCTTGCCCCCGGCATAGCTATAGCTGCCGGCGTTCGACTGAACCAGAGCGCCAGCGCTGTTATACGCCGGAATGCGAAGGCTCGAGCTGATCGCGTCGACATTGGCGGACTTGTACGAAACTTCGGTTTCGACGCGGAACATACCGAAGTCGTAACCGACCTGGCCACCGACGTCATAACCGTAGTTATGGTCGATCTTCATGGCGTCTGGCGCCGCACCGATGTCGAAGTGAATGTCTTCGACAATCATCGCGCCGCCTTCGACGCCAACATACCACGCCTTATCGCGCGCAAGCGCGGGCGTCGCAAGTGCGGTTGAAGCGAGCGCCACGGCAATGGCAAGCTTGCGCATCTGTATCCCCTTTCACGGTTGTCACTACGGACAGCGCAAACTCCCTACCCAAAGGTTCGTTTCCACGCAAGCGAAACAAAGCTGATCCGCTGTGGCGGCGGAGCAACACTTTTACCCGGTTTTCCGTCGGTTTCGGGTTTCCCGCCCGCTTGGCGGCACGGCGGAAAGAGCGGTGCGACCATCGTCCGCCAACCGCCTGCGACGGACGGCGCCAACAGCGCGATCAGCCCGGCCAGGATCGCGCATCCCACGCTTGCCGAGTTCGCCTTTTGGGCGCAAATATTGGCGATGGCGGCAGCGCCCGATTATTACGCGATGCTCGGCGTAACGCCCGACGCGGACCACGCCGTGATCCGCGCCGCGTGGAAGGCGCTGTTGCGCAAATACCATCCCGATACCGCGCATGGCGTGCCCGACGCCGACGACCGTACCCGCGCGTTCAACGCGGCCTGGGCGGTATTGGGCAATAACAACCGCCGTATCGCCTATGACCTGCAACGCGCGGCACCGCCCGATGACGAGACGCGACCCGGCTGGGCGTCGCCCTATCCGATGCCGCCGCGCCGCGGAGCCGGCACCACGCTGGTGCTGATCCTCGCCTTTGTCGGGTTGCCGGCGGTCGCGATCACTCTGCCCGGCGTGCCCGGACAGGTCGCGGCGATGCTGCCGGGGGGCGATAGCGGGTCGGCCGCGAGCTTCGCGCGGTCGAGTTTCCGCCAGGTGCGGCGCCTGCTCACGCCCGCCGGATTCGGGGCCGGCAGCGCTGCCGCGAGTCCGGCTATCCCGACGTCGGCAGCGACATCGCCGCCGACCCCGGTCGCCGCGCCGCAGATCGACCACGCGACCATCCGCCTTGCCGTCCGCCAATATAGCCGCGTCGTCCGCCGCGACGGCCAGCAAGGAATCGCTGCTTATAGCCGCGGCTGCGCCCAGCGCGCGGCCAGCCTGGCACGGTGGGAATCGGACGATTTCTGCGCTGCCTTCGACATGGCCGCCGGGCGCGATACGACAGCATCGGCGGCGCGCTACGTCCGGCTCGGCATCCCAGCCACGGCCGCGACGACGCGCCTTGGGCAAATCCGCGCCCAGCTTCACCGAACAGCCTCGTTCCCCAAGCGGCAGTAACCCGTAGCCGGCCCGCGATCAGGCCGGTCGAGGTGCCGCGATCGCCTGGTCCGCTACCCCCGCCCAGGCCGCGATCTCGTCGTTGAAATGCCGCGTCACGATGAGCTCGCCGGCCAAAGCGCGGTCGAGATCGACGTCGGCCGACCCTTCCCATTCGTAAGTGGCATTGCCCGATAGCCGGACCATGCCGTCGGGATCGGCACAGGCCCTGATCAACCCGCCCGCGTTCCAGACGGTGATTTCGGTATCGAAGCGCGCGCGTTCGGTCAGGCAGGCGGCGAAGGTCGAGGCCGCCATCGCGCTGCCGCAACTGTCGGTCAGCCCGACACCGCGTTCGAACGTGCGGACGAACAGGCCGCCGGGACGCGTTTCGACGAAGCTGACATTGGCGCGGTTGGGCAGCCAGTCGGGCGCCGATTCGCACAGCTGACCGACCGCCACGAGTTCCTGCTCATCGACCGCGTCGACGAACGCGATCAGATGCGGGTTGGGAATCGAGACCGCGGTGAACGGCCGATCGCTGGGCAATCCGGGAATCGCCATCTGGACATTCTGTTGCCGGTCGATCGTCATCGGCCAGTCGACGATATCGAGCGATGCCGGACCGGCCAGTTCGCGAACCGTCACCACGCCCGGCGCAAGATCGGGATCGCGCGTCACCTCGACGACCGAGGTCTTGAGATGGACGTGCGCATGGTCGATCCCCAGCGCATCGAACCCGGCGCGGGCGACGCAGCGCAGCCCGTTGAGACAAGTCTCAGCCTCCGACCCGTCGCTGTTGAACATGCGGAAGCCGAAATCGTGCCGCGCATCGCCCGCGGTCAGCAGCAGCAAGCCGTCGCCGCCGACCGGCCCGCGCCGATCGGCCAGCGCGCGAGCGACCTGGGCCCAGGCAGCGTCGGGCAATTCGATGGCACGCGCATCGATCATCGGGAAATCGTTGCCCGAACCATGGCATTTGACGAACGCGAACCGCATCGCCGCGCTGTAGCGCCGTCTCGCGCGCGGTTCAAACCATCGCGTGCCGGCATGGCGCATTCACCCCTTGCCGCGCGACACGGCGCACGACATGTTGCCGGCGGGGAAAGCGGGGGCCGCGCATGATATCGTCGACATGGCGAGACGAAGGTCTCGACGAATGGGAAGCCGCACTCGAGCAATCCGATGGCCGTCCGTGGATCGCCATGCTGGCGGGGGCCGGCGCGATCCTGCTGATCGCGATCGTCGCGATCAACCTGTCGCCGGTCGACCTATCGACGCATAGCGCGGGCGCGCTCGCGGTAGCGACGATATTGGCGGCACTGGTCTGGGGCGGCGCCTGGTTCCTGACGCTCCGCCACGCCACGACGGGCTGGAAAATCGGCGTAGCGGCGGTCCTATGGGGCATCGCCCTGCTCACCGTTGCCGCCGCGATCGCCTTTGACACGATCGCGCTGCGGATGGACGCCGCCAACGTCCGGCGAATCCGTATCGACGAGACCGGCGAGCCCCGCCTGCCACCGGGCATGGCGGTCGGCCCGATCACGCGGACGATGTTCGATTTCCTCCGCGACATGACCTCCGAACGGCACCAGCGCGAGGCGATGTTCCAGGTGATGGGCATGGATCGGCTGCACGACGCCTATATGGTCAGCAACACGCCGGCGATGCTCAAGGATTGCGCGAGATTTGTTCGGGTCGAACCGAAAATCGACCAGTCGGATCGCCGCGTGACCGCGGCGATCGCGCGGGTCCACACGCGGCTGGGCGAGATCGTCAAGGACGAGGCGACCCGGCGCGAGTTGATCAAGGCGTTCGACAAGGGACTGGACAGCAATCTGGCCAATTCGCGCCGGTCGAGCGAATTGCAGCGCCAGCAACTCGAGATCGGCGGCCGGTTGTGCACGTTCCTCGCGACGCATCGCTGGAAAGCGGTCGGCGGCCAGTTCATGTTCTACAATCAGGGCGATGTCGGCACGTTCAACCGAACGATCACCGATTGGAACGATGCGGTCAGGGAGCAAACCGCATTGGTCGCCAACGCGCGCCGCAAGATGACCGAGACCGGATTGCTCGACAGCCGGTCGCGCTTCTGACCGGCGCCCTTCGGCGCCTCAGGGCGCGGAGTCGCCGCCATCCTTGTCCGCCGGGGGCGAGCCGTTGCCGGTGGCGTCGCCGCGCGACCAACCTCTGCCGCCTCTCCGCTTGCCCTTGCCGCCGAACTGGCCCGCCGCCGGCGCGCTCAATTTGGGAAGTTCGGCGCGGGTGAGTTTGCCGTCATGCTTGGTGTCGAGCATCGCGAAGCGATCCGCCGCGGCGTCACGGAACTCCTTGGGATCGACCCCACGGTTGAAATTGGTGTCGGCAACGGTGACCGGCTCGGGATAATCGAAGAACGAGAAGCGCGCCGCGCCGCGTTTGACGTCGGAATAACGTGGCTGCGCGTCGCTGCTGCTCGATTGGGCGTCGCCGCCACCACCGCCACCGCCCATGCGACCGCCGCCGCGGCCTCCACCCCCACCACCACCGCCATGTCGGCCGCCACCGCCGCCGCGACGCGCACCGCCGCTCGGCCGGCCGGCGGCCATGCCGCCTTCACCGCCGGTACGGATTTCGGGGGCGAGCACGGTCTCGTAATAGTCGATATCGTCGGGATCGATCTCGCCGTCATGCCCGCGATCGAGCCGCAGGAAGAAGCGGTCCGCGTCGGCGGTGAACTCGGCGAGCGTCACCACGCCGTCATGATTGGTGTCGGCGCCGTCGAACCACATTCCCACAGGATCGGGGCCGCGAAACGGCTCGCCCATCGGGCTGATGAACAGCCGGCCGCGCGGGCGGTCCTGCGGGGCGGCGGCAGGCTTGTCGTCGTCCGGCAGCTTACCGGCCAAAGGCGGTATCGGTGGCACCGCCTGCCCGCCCGCCATCAACATCAATCCCAACCAGAAACCCATCGCCGATACTCCGCCCCGACCCTCAAGGGCGGGACGCTAGGCGCGCTTTGTCGCACAACTATGTCGGGCCGCAACGGCCGCGCCGGCGCCGGCGCAGCTGGTCAGTCGGCAAACAGCAGGACCGGCGTCTCGAGATATTTGCGCACCGCCTGGACGTAGCTCGCCGCATCCCAGCCATCGACGACACGGTGGTCGCAGCTGATCGACAGGTTCATCAGCTTGGCGCGGACGATGTCGTCGCCACGGAATACCGGGCGCTCGACGATCTTGTTGGGACCGATGATCGCCACTTCGGGTCGGTTGATCACCGGCGTCGTCGCGATGCCGCCCAACGGCCCGAGCGAGGTCACGGTGATCGTGCCGCCGCCCATTTCGTCAGGCTTGAGCTTGTTGGCGCGCGCGGCCTCGGCCAGCCGCGTGATCTCGGTCGCGAGCTGCCACACGTTCCTGTCCTGCGCATCGCGGATGACGGGAACGGTGAGCCCGGCATCGGTTTGCGTCGCCATGCCGAGATGGACCCGGCCCGAGCGCGTCACCACGCCGGCTTCGTCGTCGTAGCGCGCATTGAGCATCGGGAAATCGGGTAGGGTGCGGCAAATGGCGACGATCAGGAACGGCAGCATGGTGAGCTTGGGCCGCCCCCCGCGATTGGCGTTGAGGTCGGCGCGCATGTCCTCGAGCGCGGTCACGTCGATCTCGTCGACATACGTGAAATGCGGGATGTTGCGCTTGGCCGCCTGCATGTTCTCGGCAATGCGGCGGCGCATGCCGATGACCTTGATCACCTCGTCCTCGCGCGCGCGGCTCGCGTGCGGGGCATGATAGCCCTGGCCCGAGCCGTAGCGCAGGAAGGCGTCGAGATCGGCGTGGCGGATGCGGTCGCCGTCGGTTTTTACCTGGGAAAGGTCGACGCCGAGGTCTTTGGCGCGCTGGCGGACCGCGGGGGTGGCGAGGACCTTCTCCCTCTCCCCTTGTGGGAGAGGGAGGGAGCCGCCGGAGGCGGCGGAAGGGTGAGGGGGAGTGCTGGGCGAGACGGACGCGGAGTCCCCCTCACCCTTCCCACTCGCTGACGCGAGCGGGCCCCTTCCCCCTCCCACAAGGGGAGAGGGAGATTCGGTTTCGTAGGCCGGCGTCTCGCCCTCAGCATCCGCAAGACCCGGCGTCTCCGCCTCGATCTCTTCCGCGACTTCCTCGGCCTTTGTCTCGGGCTGGGCACTGGCCTCCCCCACGGTCTCGATCACCACCAGCGTCGAGCCGATCGGGATCTGATCCCCGACCTCGCCCGCCAAGGACACGACGGTCCCCGAGACCGGGCTCTCCATCTCGACCGTCGCCTTGTCGGTCATCATGTCGGCGAGCTGCTGGTCTTCCTCGACCGCATCGCCGACCTTGACGTGCCAGGCGACGATCTCGGCTTCTGCGATGCCTTCACCGATGTCGGGCAAGCGAAATTCAAACCGGGCCATTCGGATCAGTCCTTCATGATCTTTTTGAGCGCCTGTCCGATACGGACGGGGCCGGGAAAATAGGCCCATTCGAGGCTGTGGGGGTAAGGCGTGTCGAACCCGGTGACGCGTTCGATCGGTGCCTCGAGATGATAGAAACAACGTTCCTGGACCAGCGCCGACAATTCGGCGCCGAAGCCCGAGGTGCGCGTCGCTTCGTGGACGATCATGCAGCGGCCGGTCTTCTTGACCGACTCCTCGATCGCCTCGATGTCGAGCGGGACCAGCGTGCGCAGATCGAGAATCTCGGCGTCCACGCCGGCTTCCTCGATCACGGCCCGGCAAACATGGACCATCGTGCCGTAGCAGAGGATAGTCAGCGCCTCGCCAGCGCGGACGACGTTCGCCTTGCCCAGCGGCACCTTGTAATAGCCTTCGGGCACCTCGCCGCCGGGATGTTTCGACCAATTCTCCGCCGGACGATCCCAATGGCCGTTGAACGGGCCGTTATAGATACGCTTGGGCTCGAAGAAGATCGTCGGATCATTGTCCTCGATCGCCGCGATCAGCAGGCCCTTGGCGTCGTACGGCGTCGCCGGGATCACCGTCTTCACGCCCGAGACGTGGGTGAAGATGCCCTCGGGCGATTGCGAGTGCGTCTGCCCACCGAAGATGCCACCGCCATAAGGCGAGCGGATCGTCATCGGCGCGATGAACTCGCCCGCCGAGCGATAGCGCAGCCGCGCCGCTTCCGACACGAGCTGGTCGAGCGCGGGATAGATATAGTCGGCGAACTGGATCTCCGGCACCGGGCGCAGGCCATAAGCGCCCATCCCGACCGCGACGCCGATGATGCCACATTCGGTGATCGGCGTGTCGAACACGCGTGTCTTGCCGTGCTTCTTCTGCAGCCCGGCGGTGGCGCGGAACACGCCGCCGAAATAGCCGACATCCTCGCCCATCACGATCACGCTGGGGTCGCGCGCCATCATCACGTCGAGCGCCGAGTTGATCGCCTGGATCATGTTCATGCGCGAGGTGGTGCCGGTATCGGCCGCGCCCGCTTCGGTTTCGATGACGTCGCTCACCAGACCAACTCCGTCACCCCAGCGAACGCTGGGGTCTCGTGAAAATAGAGCGTGCGCATGCCGCACGAGATCCCTGCTTTCGCAGGGATGACGGCGTTGCTGCTGAAGCAGATCACTTGCGTGCCCATGGCCGCCCCGATGCTTCTTCTTCGCTCATCATCTGCTGCTGCTGCTCGCGCAGATGCCATGGCATTTCCTCGAACACGCCGTCGAACAAGGTATCGAGCGGCTGGTGCAGGCCGTGGCCGAGGATGCCGTTCTTCTCGGCCTCCTTTTGCGCGTCGCGCACCATTTCGGCGAGCTCCTTGTCCTGCGCGACATGGCGCTCCTCGTCCCATTCGCCGATCGCGATGAGATGGTCCTTGAGCCGCGTGACGGGATCGCCGAGCGGCCAGGCCGTCGGCTCGCCTGCCGAGCGATATTGCGTCGGGTCGTCCGAGGTCGAATGGCCTTCGGCACGATAGGTGAAATGCTCGATCAAGGTCGGGCCCTGGTTGGTCCGCGCGCGCTCCGCTGCCCAGGACATCGCGGCATAGACCGCGAGCGCATCGTTGCCGTCGACGCGCAGGCCGGCAATGCCATAGCCGATCGCGCGCGCGGCGAAGGTGGTCGCTTCCGCCCCGGCGAATCCCGAGAACGAGCTGATCGCCCATTGGTTGTTGACGACGTTGAAGATGACCGGCGCGCGATAGACCGTCGCGAAGGTCAGCGCCGAGTGGAAGTCGCCTTCCGCGGTCGACCCTTCGCCGCACCAGGTCGAGGCGATCCGCGTGTCGCCGCGCGACGCCGAGGCCATCGCCCAGCCGACCGCTTGCGGATATTGCGTGGTGAGATTGCCGGAGATCGAGAAGAAGCTGAACCGCCGCTCCGAATACATGATCGGCAGCTGCTTGCCCTGCAGCTTGTCGCCATTGTTCGAATAGATCTGGTTCATCATGTCGACCAGCGGACAACCGCGCGAGATCAGGATGCCCTGTTGGCGGTAGCTCGGGAAGCACATGTCGTCATCGGCGAGCGCCGCGGCGGCGCCGATCGACACCGCTTCCTCGCCCAAGCTCTTCATGTAGAAGCTGGTCTTGCCCTGGCGCTGGGCGCGGAACATGCGCTCGTCGAACGCGCGGACCAATGCCATGTTGCGGAGCATGCGGCGCAGCGCGTCGGGCGAAAGCTTGGGGTCCCAGGGACCGACCGCGCGATTATCCTCATCGAGCACGCGGACCATGGTGTAGGCGAGGTCGGTGAAATCCTGCGCCTTGTCGGCGGTATCAGGCCGCCGCACCGATCCCGCGGGAGGCACGTCGACTTCGCCGAAATCGACCGTGTCGCCGGGGCGGAATTTGGGTTCCGGCACGTGCAGCGACAGGGGCTTCAAATTGGCGCGCGGATGATCGCTGGCCATGCTCTCTCCAGGTTCGACTCACCAGCCGCAACGCTCGGGCGCGGCCTTTGGCGCGTTGTTATAAAATTTCAACGGACTTGGCGAGTCTTGCGTGGCGCGGGTCGATGGTCCGCTCGGCGACCAAGCTGTGCCGAGCGGATTAGATGCTCGTCACTAGTACAAACTACCGTCACCCCAGCGAAAGCTGGGGTCTCAAGCGGTGGCGCGATGAGGCTGGAGACCCCAGCTTTCGCTGGGGTGACGGGAATTTCGCTGGGGCGACGGAATCTCGCTCGGGTGACGGAGTTATTCCACCGTCTGTTCGATCACCCCGAAGATCGGATGATGGCGGTCATCCTCTGCCCAGATGCGGACGGTATCGCCTTTCTTGAGGAACGGCGTTTTGGCCGCGCCGGTCTGTATCGTCTCGACGGTGCGCACCTCGGCTAGGCACGAATAACCGACCCCGCCATCGGCGATCGGTTTGCCCGGACCGCCATCCGCGTCGCGGTTGGAGACGGTACCCGACCCGATGATCGTCCCCGCCCCGAGGCGCCGCGTCTTGGCGGCGTGCGCGACCAGGGTACCGAAATCGAACGTCATGTCCTCGCCCGCCTCGGCACTGCCGAAGGGCTGGCCGTTGAGGTCGACCATCAATTTGCGATGGAGCTTGCCGTCCTGCCACCAATCGCCGAGCGAATCGGGCGTGACGAACACCGGGGAGAAAGCGCTGGCCGGTTTCGACTGGAAGAAGCCGAAGCCCTTGGCGAGTTCGCCCGGGATGAGGTTACGCAGTGACACGTCGTTGGTCAGCCCGACCAGCAGGATCGCGTCGAGCGCCTGGTCGCGCGTGGCGCCCAGTGGCACGTCGCCGGTCACCACCACGACCTCGGCCTCGAGGTCGCAGCCCCAGGCTTCGTCGGCGAGCGGGATCGGATCGCGCGGGCCGAGAAAACCGTCCGAACCGCCCTGGTACATCAAGGGATCGTGCCAGAAGGTCTCCGGCATCTCGGCGTTTCGTGCCTGTCGAACCAATGCAACATGGTTCACATAGGCCGAGCCGTCCGCCCATTGGTAGGCGCGCGGCAGCGGCGAGGCAGCGTCGTGCTCGTGGAAGCGCTGGCGCGGGATGACTTCGTGATCGAGGTCAGTCTGAAGATTCTGCAGATCGGGCGATAGCCGATCCCAATCGTCGAGCGCGGCTTGCAAGGTCGGCGCGATATGCCCGGCATCGGCATACCAGGCGAGGTCGGTCGACACGACGACCAGTTTGCCGTCACGGCCGTGCTTGAGGCTGGCGAGTTTCATGCGCTCTCCTGAAAACTTTGCCCATCCTTACCCGTTCGCTTCGAGCGAAGTCGAGAAGCCTTTGCTCCCCTCAACGGTGTCTCGGCGTCGTTCGACACGAACGGCGACGGTTGACGCCCGCGTAAACTGCCCGCACCTTGCCCAAAAGGTTGCAGGAGAGGACGTATCATGACCCCGGATTCGGTGCCCGGCCGCTTCGCCTATAACGAGGATCATGAGGCGTTCCGCCAGACCGTCCGTTCTTTCCTGCAGAAGGAAGGCGTGCCGCACGTCAACGAGTGGGAGCAGAACCGGCTGGTCCCGAAGGCCTTCTGGCGCAAGGCCGGCGAGATCGGGATGCTGTGCCCGACCGTTCCCGAGGCTTATGGCGGGCTGGGACTCGATTTCGGCTATAACGCGATCGTCGATGAGGAGATGTCCTATATCGGCGTTCCCGCCGGCTTCTCGCTGCAATCCGACATCGTGTGCGGCTATCTCGAAGCTTATGGTTCGGAGGAGCAGAAGGCGCAGTGGCTGCCGCGCCTCGTGTCGGGCGAGACGATCACCGCGATCGCGATGACCGAGCCGGGCACCGGCAGCGATCTCCAGGCGATCCGCACCTCGGCCAAGAAGGACGGCAACCATTATGTCGTCAACGGCAGCAAGACCTACATCACCAACGGCCAGAATGCCGACCTGGTATTGGTCGTCGCCAAAACCGATCCGGACATCCAGCCGGCCTATAAAGGCATGTCGATCATCCTGATCGAGGCCGATCGCGAAGGCTTCAAGCGCGGGCGCAAGCTCGACAAGATCGGCCAGGACGCCGCCGACACCTCCGAGTTGTTCTTCGAGGATGTGCGCGTGCCGATGACCAATTGCCTGGGCGAGGAAGGCAAGGGCTTCATCTACCTGATGAGCCAGCTGCCGCAGGAACGGCTGTCGATCGCGATCGGGACGCAGGCATCGGCGCAAAAGGCGTTCGACGAAACGGTCGAGTTCACCAAGACGCGCAAGGCGTTCGCCGGGATGGTGTTCGATTTCCAGAATACGCGGTTCGTGCTCGCCGACCTCAAGGCCAAGCTCCAGGTCGGCTGGGCGCATCTCGATTGGGCGATCCAGCGGCATCTCAAGGGCGAACTGACTCCGACCGAAGGCGCGGCGGCCAAACTCTGGCACACCGAGCTGCAATGGGAGGTCATGGACAAGTGCCTCCAGCTGCATGGCGGTGCGGGCTATATGAACGAATATCCGATCGCGCGGATGTGGCGCGCGGCGCGGGTGTCGCGCATCTATGGCGGGACCAACGAGATCATGAAGGAGCTGATCGGGCGATCGCTGTAAAGCGACCGTCCGCGCTCCGAGGGTTACGAGCCGCACCTCGGCTTTGCCGAAATTCCCGCTTCGACAGGAACGGCGATTATTTCGCCCTGCCCCCTTGACGCTCCATACCCGATCTTCCAATCGCATTCCCAAGAAGCCGTAGCGTCAGGAAAGAAGCGCGGTAACTGGGAGAGTCGGATGCCAGCCTTCCGTACCCGAGGTTCCGAGCAGTGACCGCTTGGACCTATGCCAATGTCTGGGAAGCGGTTGCCGCGGCGATCCCCGACGAGCCCGCGATCGTCCAGGGCGACCGCGTCGTTAGCTTCGCCGCATTCGATACCGCCGCCGATGCGCTCGCCGCGCACTTCCTTGCCGCCGGGCTGACGCATCAGTCGAAGGTCGCGGTCTACACGACCAATTGCCCCGAATATCTCATCGCCTGCTTCGCCGCGTTCAAGGCAGGGCTGGCGCCGTTCAACGTCAATTACCGCTACGGGCCCGAGGAGGTCCGCTATCTGCTCGACAATGGCGATGCCGAGGCGGTGGTGTTCGAGGCGGGGTTCGCGCCGTTGCTCGACCGCGTGCGCGGACAGATGCCAGGCGTGAAGAGCTGGATCGCCGTCGCGCGCGCCGGTGAGGCGGTGCCCGATTGGGCGCAGGATTTCGCCACCCTCGCCGCCGCCGTTCCGGACCAGTGTCCGGTCGTCGCACCTTGGGGACGCCATGACGAGGATCTGCTGCTGATCTTCACCGGCGGCACCACCGGCATGCCCAAAGCGGTGATGTGGCGGCAAGGCGACCTGTTCGCCAAGGGTGGCTACGGTGCGAATCCCCTGCTCGGCATCCCGCCGCTCGACCGACCCGAGGATGCCGGGCCGCGCGCACTCGTCACGCCGATCAAGCCGCGCTCGCTGATCGCGCCGCCACTGATGCACGCGACCGGGCTGATCGCCGCGTTCGGCGCGCTCGGCTTTGGCGGCACGGTGATCCTGCTGCCCCATGGCAAGTTCGATCCCGAGGCGATGTGGGATTCGGTCGAACAGTGGCGCGCGACGCGGATCACGATCGTCGGCCAGCCCTTCGCCCAACCGTTGCTCGAAGCGCTCGACGCCAATCCGGGCCGTTGGGACCTGTCATCGGTGTTCGTGATCGGCTCATCGGGCGCGATGTGGAACCGCGAGAACAAGCTCGGGCTGATCCGCCACATTCTCCAGGTCCAACTGATGGATAGCTATTCTTCGTCCGAGGCGTTCGGCATGGGCATCTCCACCACCAACGCCAGCGGCGAGATCGCCACGGCGAGCTTCGCGCTCGGCCCTGATTGCGCGATCTTCACCGAAGATGGACGGCGGATCGAGCCGGGCTCGGGCGAAAGCGGCCGGCTCGCGGTCGGCGGACATATCCCGCTCGGCTATTACAAGGACCCGGCCAAGACCGAATCGACCTTCCCGACCTATGAAGGCAAGCGCTGGTCGATGCCGGGCGACTGGGCGACGGTCGATGCCGATGGCATTGTCCGGATCCTCGGCCGCGGCTCGCAATGCATCAATACCGGCGGCGAGAAGGTTTTCCCTGAGGAAGTCGAGGAAGCGTTGAAACGCCACCCGGCGGTGCGCGACGCGGCGGTGACCGGCGTGCCCGATATCCGCTTCGGCGAGCGCATCGTCGCATTGGTCGAGCCGCATTCGGGCGCAGCGGCCGACGAGGGCGAGTTGCGCGACCATGTGAAGGGGCAACTCGCGATCTACAAGGCTCCGCGCCATGTGCTGGTGGTCGACAGCGTGGCCCGCGCGCCCAACGGCAAGCTCGATTACAAGGCGGTCAAGGAGCGCGCGCTGGCGGCATTTGGGACAACATCGGGCGAGATACAGGGGGCGGCGTGAGCATCAGGAACAAAGCCTATATTTCCGGCGCGTACGAACATCCCACACGCCTGGCGCCGGACAAGTCGACGCCGCAGCTCCACGCCGAATGCACTACCGGGGCGCTCGCCGATGCCGGGCTCAGCCTCAAAGATATCGACGGCTATTTCTGCGCGGGCGACGCGCCGGGTTTTGGCGGCATGTCGATGGTCGATTATCTCGGCCTCGACGTCCGCCATGTCGATTCGACCGAAACCGGCGGCTCGTCCTACATCCTCCATGTCAGCCATGCCGCGCAGGCGATCGCGGCGGGCAAATGCTCGGTTGCATTGATCACGCTCGCCGGGCGCCCGAGATCGGAGCCGTTCGGGCGTCAGCTGGGCAATGCCCCCGAAGCGCCGTTCGAAGGCTGGGTCGGACAATCGACCCACAATAGCTACGGCATGTGCGCGGCGCGCCACATGCACGAGTACGGCACCACGTCGGAACAGCTTGCCTGGATCAAGGTCGCCGCCAGCACCCACGCGCAACATAATCCGCATGCGATGCTGCGCGACGTCGTCACGGTCGAGGATGTGGTCAATTCGCCGATGATCTCGGACCCGCTCCACCGGCTCGATTGCTGCGTGGTATCGGACGGCGGTGGCGCCTTGCTGGTGGTGTCGCCCGAGGTGGCGAAGTCGCTCAAGCGACCGCTGGTCGCGGTGCGCGGCGCGGGCGAACATGTGAAGGGCCCGCGCGGCGGGATGAACCTCGACCTCACGACGTCCGCGGCGGCGGTGTCGGGGCCGGCAGCGTTTGCCGAAGCAGGCGTGACGCCGGCCGACATCCAATATGCCTCGATCTACGACAGCTTCACCATCACCGTGCTGATCCAGCTCGAGGATCTGGGTTTCTGCAAGAAAGGCGAAGGCGGCCGTTTCGTCGCCGACGGCAACCTGATCTCGGGCAGCGGCAGATTGCCGTTCAACACCGATGGCGGCGGCTTGTGCAACAACCACCCGACCAATCGCGGCGGCATCACCAAGGTGATCGAGGCGGTACGCCAACTGCGCGGCGAAGCGCATCCGGCGGTGCAGGTGCCCGATTGCGGTCTCGCCGTTGCCACCGGCATCGGCGGTGCGCTCGGTGCGCGGCATGGCGCCGCCACGCTAATTCTGGAGCGGCAATGATGAGCGAGCCCCGCAAGATCCCCGCGCCCCAGCCCAATGTCGAGAACCAGCGCTTCTTCGACGCCGCGGCGCAAGGGAAGCTGCTGATCGGCCAGTGCGACGGCTGCGGCCAACCGCATTATTATCCGCGTGCTTTGTGTCCGTTCTGCCTGGCGGAAAGCCGCTGGGTGGAGAGTGCGGGGAAAGGTGCGATCTATTCGCTGTCGACCATGCGGCGCGGGGCCGGCGCGCCGTACACGCTGGCGTGGGTGACGCTGGACGAAGGACCGGCGGTGCTGACCAACATCGCGACCGAGGATCACGATGCGTTGAAGATCGGCCAGCGGGTGCGGGTGCAGTTCACGCCGACCGAGGGCGGCCCACCCGTCCCGATGTTCGCGCCTGATATGGAGTAGTGCCGGTGCCGCCTCTACTCCGTCATCCCGGCCTTGTGCCGGGATCCACTGTGCCGCGGGCTGAGTCCTCGCCCCTCAAGGTCCACGCTCGCTGCATGGTGGATGCCGGGACGAGCCCGGCATGACGGCGGAGGGGGCGGAGGCCAAAACCCTCGCCGAACGCGAAGCCGAGTACGCCGCATTCGTCGAAGCGAATCTCCGCCGCAACTACACTGCGCATTTCATCCACGGCATGCTCGGCATGACCGGGTTCCGGCTGATCTACGCACCGACCTTCATCCCGACCTATATCCACCGCCTGACCGGCTCCGACGCCTTGGTCGGGCTCGGGACGTCGCTGCTCCAGTTCGGCGCGATCCTCTCGCCGATCTTCGCCGCCTCGCGGTTCGAAACCAAGCAGCGCATCCTTCCCTATGCCATCCGCACCGGCACGATGATGCGCATCATGATCCTGGGCCTGGCGCTCGCCGGCTGGTTCCTGCGCGGCGAGGCGCTGCTGCTCGTCACGCTCGGCCTGTTCTTCCTGCTCGGCGCGTTCAACGGCACCCAGCGCGTCGCCTTCCAAATGCTAATGTCGAAAGTGATTCCGATCCATCGGCGCGGGCGGTTGCAGGCTTATCGCAATATCACCGGCGGGCTGATCGCCGCGGCCTTGTCCTATGTCGCCGGGCGCTGGCTGATCCAGAACGACGTGCTCGGCAATGGCTATGCGACCACCTTCTTCCTCGCTTTCGTGCTGACCAGCCTGGGGCTGACCGTGCTTCAGTTGCGCATGGTCGAGCCGATCCCGCCGGTGGTGCGCTCGCCGATGCGCTTCGTCGATCGGGTGAAGACCTTCCCGACCCTGCTCGAGGATCGCGGCTATCGCTGGTTCATCCTGGCCGAAGCGTGCTGCGTCTGCGCGCGGATCGGCGCGCCCTTCTACATCCTCTATGCCGGTAGCCAACTCGGCTTGTCGGGGATCGTTATCGGCGAATTGTCGCTGGCCTATCTTGGTGCCGATACCGTCTCCAACCTCGCCTGGGGGCATCTCGGCGACCGCACCGGCTATCGATCGACCTTCACGCTGGCGGCGGCGCTGTGGGCGGGCGGGATCGCGCTGCTGCTGACGGTCCACCATCCATGGGCGGTGTTCGCTTCCTTCTGTTGCCTCGGCGCTGGCAATTGCGGGTATCAGATGAGCCAGCAGACGATGGTGCTCGAATTCGGCGAGCGTGCCGATGTCGCGATGCGGCTCGCTCTGTCGACCACGATCGAGGGCACGATCTCGGCGATCGGCCCGCTGCTCGGTGGGCTGATGGCGTGGAAGCTCGGTTATCCGCCGGTGCTGTGGCTGTCGTTCGGGTTCCTGTGCCTCGCGGTCCTGCTGCTGATTTTTCGCGTGCGGGAACCTCGCCAGCGCAAGGTCGCGGCGATAGTGAGCGACGACCTTCTCCTTCCCGAAAGCGAATCGGCATGACGCTCCCGACCCGACAGATCGGCTCCTTCACCGTCTCGGCGATCGGGCTCGGCTGCATGAATCTCAGCCATGCTTACGGCACGCGACCGAGCGATGAAGAGGGGACGGCGCTGCTCAACCGCGCGCTCGATCTCGGCGTCACCTTGCTCGATACCGCGGCGCTTTACGGCCTGGGCGCCAATGAGCGGCTGGTCGGCAAGGCAGTGATGCATCGCCGCGCCGAATTCACGCTGGCCTCGAAATGCGTGCTCGACGCGGTCGACGGCAAGCGCGTGCTCGACGGCCGCCCCGAATCGATCCGCCGCACGCTAGACGGGGCGTTGGAACGGCTGGGGACCGATCATATCGATCTCTATTACCTCCACCGGCTCGACAAGAAGGTGCCGGTCGAGGAGTCGGTCGGCGAGCTCAAGCGCGCGGTCGAAGCGGGCAAGATCGGTACGATCGGCCTGTCGGAAATGGGCACCGCAACGATCCGCCGCGCGCACGCGGTCCATCCGGTGGCCGCGGTGCAGAGCGAATATTCGCCGATGGTCCGCAATCCCGACGTCGCCGTGCTCGACACCTGTCGCGAGCTCGGCATCGGCTTTGTCGCTTTCTCGCCGGTGGCGCGCGGCATGCTGGCGCGGGGCGTGCACGACGACAATTATGAAGCGGGCGACATCCGGCTCCACATGCCGCGCTTCCTCGGCGACAATCTGCGGCACAATCTGGGCGTGGTCGCACGGTTCGACGCGCTGGCGGCCGACGCCGGAATGACGTCGGCGCAGCTCGCGCTTGGTTGGGTGCTGGCGCGCGGACCGCATATCGTCGCCATTCCCGGCACGCGCAGCCTCACGCATCTCGAGGAGAATGTCGGCGCCGCGACGGTCAGCGTCTCCGACGATCTGGTGAAGGCGGTCGACGCCGTGTTCGACGGCACGATCCGCGGCCCGCGCTATCTCGCGCCGATGCAAGCGCAGATCGATACCGAGATCCTGCCTGGCGAGGAACTGGCCGCCTGAGCGATCGGGCTAGCCGATCAGCAGCACGACACCCAAGATGATCCCGGCCAGCGCAAAGCTGACCAGATGCATCGTCAGACCATAATTGCACTGGCTCTCCGACGCGTGGAAGCCATGCATCGCACCTCTCCCTGGCGCGCCTTTGCTCTGCTTCCGGCATGGGATCGCGCCTTCGGTATTTTTAACTCTTTTCGCGCGCTTTGGCCAGTTTGACGTCGGTCGGCGAAGTCAAGGAAAACGCTAAGCTTCGTCGCGCAGCCGTTCGTGGTGGCGGATGACTTCGTCGATGATGAAGCGCAGGAACTTCTCCGAGAATTCAGGGTCGAGACGCGCTTCCTCGGCCAAATGCCGCAGCCGCGCTATCTGGCGTTCCTCGCGGCTCGGATCGGCCGGCGGCAGGCCGGCCTGCGCCTTGTAGCGGCCAACCGCCTGGGTCACCTTGAACCGCTCGGCGAGCATGTGGATCAGCGCAGCATCGATATTGTCGATGCTGCTGCGATAGGCGTCCAGCACGTCGTCGCTCATCTAGCGGCTCCCTCGATTCGTGGCGGCCTTCTGCGCATCCGTGCCGGGATGCGCAACCCGTGCTTGCCTTCCGCGCCCCTCTCGGCCAGAGGCTCCGCTGAGATGAGCGCCACGATCTATCGCCTCGATCCGACCCGGCCGCAGCCCAGCCTCGAGCCGATGATGCAACTCGTCGCGTCGGACATGAACATGGTCAATGCGGTGATCCTGGACCGCATGCAGTCGGACATTCCGCTGATCCCCGAGCTTGCCGGCCATCTGATCGCGGGCGGCGGCAAGCGCATGCGCCCGATGCTGACGCTCGCGAGCGCGCGATTGCTCGGCTATACCGGCAACCGCCACCATCGCCTGGCGGCGGCGGTCGAGTTCATTCACACCGCGACCCTGCTCCACGACGACGTGGTCGATGGCAGCGACCTGCGCCGCGGCAAGCGCACGGCGAATTTGATCTGGGGCAATCCCGCGTCGATCCTGGTCGGCGACTTCCTGTTCAGCCGCGCGTTCGAATTGATGGTTGAGGACGGCAGCCTCAAGGTGCTCAAGATCCTGAGCAACGCCAGCGCCGTGATCGCGGAAGGCGAGGTCGATCAATTGACTGCCGCGCGCCGCGTCGACCTGGGTGAGGAACGCTATCTCGATATCATCGGCGCCAAGACCGCCGCCTTGTTCGCTGCCGCCTGCCGGATCGCCGCAGTGGTCGCCGAACGGCCCGAAAGCGAGGAGCAGGCGCTCGACGCGTTCGGCCGCAACCTCGGCGTCGCGTTCCAGCTCGTCGACGATGCGATCGATTACGTGTCCGACGCCGGGACGATGGGCAAGGATACCGGCGACGATTTCCGTGAAGGCAAGGTCACCCTGCCGGTGATCCTGGCCTATGCGCGCGGCAATGAAGAGGACCGCAAGTTCTGGAAGGACGCGATCCTGGGCCATCGCGCCTCAGACGAGGATTTCGCGCATGCGGTCGAGTTGGTCCGCACGACGCGCGCGATCGACGACACGCTGGCGCGGGCGCGCCATTATGGCCAGCGCGCGATCGATGCGATCGCCGGCTTCTCCTCCGGCCAGGCGCGCGATGCGATGACCGAAGCGGTCGAATTCGCGGTGGCGAGAGCGTATTAAAGGGAGGATGTCCGCCCAAAGGCGGACGTGCCAGCGTCAACCGGCGTCGGGGTCGTTCGCGGCCCTTGCTGCCTTGCATAGAGCGAGCAAGGCGCGCCGGATCGACGGCCCCGCCAGATGCGGTTGAACCGACGGATATCGCTCGGCCGTCAACACGCGCCGAATATCATCGACCGTGGCGCAACTGCCCGACCGCGCCAGTTCAAACGCGCGCTCGACGGTCGATAACTGCTCCCCGGACCGGTCGTTCACGCGTCGGCGCGGCCGCGATCGGGAGATTCGCTCGGGTCGAGAGCGTCATTGGCCGGGATGAGGTTGAAATTGCGGTGCGGAAACGTCCCGGCGGCGAGCAGCTTGCCATAAGCCCGTGCGAGCCCGGCATGCGCCAGGCGCGATGAGGAACAGCCGGCTTTGCGAGCCATCATCAGCGAGATCTGCTCGCGGTGCAGAAGGTAATTGGTGTCCAAAGGGCACGCCTCGTCAGCAGGCGAAAGCGCAAGCGCTCACGGTCACAAGATGCCTGCGAAATCGGTCAGGTGATGATTTCTAATAGCACACTTTGCCGGCCGCCTCGCATCAATTCGCCGATCTATGCGGCAACAGACAGTGTCGGGGCGAAATACATGGCTTTTCGGCGGTATACAGCCTAAAGGCTCCCTATCGCGCTGCCCGCCCCAGCATCGGCGCGACTGAGAGAGGTTCGTGCTCCCGCTAATCCAAGGAGAGCAAACCGATGATGCCGACTATTCCCGCTACCAATGGCCATGACAGCTGGAGCAATCCGGGTCCCGGTCGCGCGATCAACGTCTCGCTCGATCGCGCCGCGGTCGAAGCTCTGTGCGTGAAGCATCAGACCAAGATCAGCGCGATCGAAAAGCTGCCCAAGGGCGGGACGCGCGTCGTGATGATGAATGGCGACGATGCCGAGGCGATGCGCCGCGTGTTCGGCAACAAGATCCTGACCGGCACGGTGACGCGCGAGCATTGGGCGCGCGTGGTGCGGTGAACCCTGGCGGTATACGCGCCGCCACCATCGTACCGTGCACCCGTTCGAGGAGAAATGACGTGGCAAAAGGCCAGCGCAAGAGCAACAAGGAAGTCCGCAAGCCCAAGAAGCCGGAGCCGCCCAAGCTCAACGCTTCCAACCCGACGGCGAAAGGCACGCCGGTCAAGCAGCCTGTCTGATCGGTTTTAGATATCCGGTACCGAGTTCCGGGTCAGCAATCGGTCCCACAATCGGCATCGGCGGCGCGCTCGACCTGGATCGTCGTGTGCGCGATGCCGAACCGCTTCTGCAGCATCGCCGCGGCATTGCCCAGGAATGCCGGCCCGGTTTCCTCGGTCATCACCAAATGCGCGGTCAGCACCGTCTCGGTGGTCGACATCGGCCAGATATGGAGGTCGTGCGTCGCGCTGACGCCGGGCATCGCCGCGAGTGCGGCCTTGACCTCGTCATAGTCGATCCCGCGCGGCACCGCGTTCAGCGACATCTCGATCGTCTCGCGGAGCAGGCCCCAGGTTTGCCAGAAGATGATCGCCGACACGATGATCGATACCACC
Organism: Sphingomonas sp. P4_G3; assembly: GCF_056401105.1. Taxonomy (NCBI): domain Bacteria; kingdom Pseudomonadati; phylum Pseudomonadota; class Alphaproteobacteria; order Sphingomonadales; family Sphingomonadaceae; genus Sphingomonas; species Sphingomonas sp. P4_G3. Next base: position 25,921 of record NZ_JBFUJZ010000008.1, on the reverse strand, counting down.
GGGTCGATCCATTCCACGCCGGTGAACCAGATCACGACGCCGGCCAGCATCACCCCGGCCGAAACCGTCGCGTCGGCCGCCATGTGCAGATAGGCGCCGCGCAGGTTGATGTCCGATTTCTGCCCGCGCGCGAACAGCCAGGCTGACGCCGCATTGACCAGGATCCCGGCGGCGGCGACCACCACGACGACCGCGCCCTTGACCGGCGCGGGATCGCCGATCCGCGTCACCGCCTCGAATACGACCGCGCCCATCGCCATCATCAGCAGCAATGCGTTGATCAACGCGGCCAGGATGGTCGAAGCCTTGAGCCCATAAGTGAAGCGTTTCGACGGACCGCGCCGCGCCAGCGTGGCGCCGCCCCAGGCGACGCATAGCCCGAACACGTCGGACAGATTGTGTCCGGCATCCGCCATCAGCGCGACCGAATGGGCAACGAATCCCAGACCGAACTCGACGACGACGAACAGGATGTTGAGTGTGATGCCGATCGCGAAGGCGCGATCGAAGGTCAGCGGGCCGTGATAGTGGCCGCCATGGCCGTGCCCATGACCATGTTTATGGCCGTGTCCATGTTTGTGGCCATGACCGTGCTTATGGTCGTGCGCGTGATCATGCTCATGATCGTGCGCGTGGTCGTGGCTATGGTCGTGCATGCTGGACCTGCCTAGCACTGCAAATAGGGGAGATACTAGGACACTGGGCTGTCATCAGTGGAAAGTTTCTGCCACGTGTCGCGATCGCCGATGCAACCGCCCAGCCTTCCCGTCGAAACCGTCCTTCCGCAGTTGCTCGCGGCACTGGACGCCGAGCCCAATGCGGTGCTGGTCGCGCCGCCCGGTGCGGGCAAGACCACCGCGGTCGCGCCCGCGTTGCTCGGCCAAAATTGGTGCGACGGCGAAATCCTGCTGCTCAGCCCGCGCCGGATCGCGGCGCGCGCCGCGGCCGAGCGGATGGCGATGCTCGCGGGCGAGCCGGTCGGCAAGACGTTCGGCTATGCGACGCGGATGGACAGCAAGCGCTCCGCCGCGACCCGCATAACGGTAGTGACCGAAGGCATTTTCGTCGCGCGGATCCAGGCCGATCCCGAGCTCGCCGGTATCTCGGCAGTGCTGTTCGACGAGGTCCACGAACGCAATCTCGACAGCGATTTCGGCCTCGCCCTGGCGCTCGACGCGCAAGGATCGCTGCGCCCCGACCTCCGGCTTGTCGCCATGTCGGCGACGCTCGACGGCGCGCGCTTCGCCAAGCTGCTCGGCGACGCGCCGGTGATCGAGAGCGAAGGCCGCAGTCACACGCTCGACCTCCGCTATCTCGGCCGTCGCGGCGAGGCACGGATCGAGGACGAGGTCACCGCCGCGATCCGGCTGGCGCTGCGCGAAGAACAAGGCGGCGTGCTCGCCTTCCTGCCCGGCGTCGCCGAAATCGAGCGCGCCGCCGAGCGGCTCGGCGACCTGCCCGGCGTGCGCCTGCATCGCCTTCACGGCACGATCGCGCCGGCGGATCAGCGTGCGGCGATCGCCGGCGAGCCCGACGGCATGCGCAAGCTCGTGCTGGCGACCAGCATCGCCGAGACCAGCCTGACGCTCGACGGCATCCGGGTGGTGGTCGATTCGGGGCTCGCGCGCCGCCCGCGCTACGATCGCGCGGCGGGGATGACGCGGCTGGTCACCGAACGTGCCAGCCAGGCCGCCGCGACGCAGCGCGCCGGGCGAGCGGCTCGGCAAGGGCCGGGTGTCGCTTATCGGTTGTGGGAAGAAGCGGGGACGGCAGGGTTGTCGCGCTTCGACCCGCCCGAAATCCTCGAAGCCGATCTATCAGGCCTGGTGCTCGATTGCGCGATCTGGGGAGTCGCCGATCCGCGCACGCTGGCATGGCTCGATCCACCACCCGAAGCCGCGGTGGCGGAAGGACGCGCACGGTTGGCAACGCTCGAGGCGCTCGACGCCGATGGCCGGCCAACCGCACACGGCCGCGCGATCGCGAAGCTGCCGATGCCGCCGCGGCTCGCGCATATGCTGGTGCGGGCGGGGGAGATGGGGCTGGCAACGGAAGCGGCCGAGGTCGCGGTGTTGTTGGGAGAGCGAGGGCTGGGCGGGCCGGGAACCGATCTCGAAACCCGCGCGCGGAGGTTCCGCACTGAACGTGGTCGTCGAGTGGAGAGTGCGCGCAAGCTAGCCGAGCGATGGGCCAAGTCCGTTCCCCTCCCTGCAAGGGAGGGGTTAGGGGTGGGTCGAAGTATTCCGACACACAATCCTCAAGTTTCCGGTCCGCGCCTTGCCCGGACGCCACCCACCCCCAGCCCCTCCCTGAAAGGGAGGGGAGCTGCAGTGGCCATCGCCATCGCCCTCGCCTTCCCCGACCGCGTTTCCCGGCGCCGCGACGCTTCCGGCGAACGTTGGGCCTCGGTCGGCGGCCGAGGGTTCAAGCTCGATGCGGCCGACTCCCTCGCCACCGCGCAATGGCTCGCCGTCGCGGAGACACAGGGTGTCGCGGCCGGCGCGCGCATCCTGTCGGCGGCAGCGATCGATCAGGCGACTGTCGAAGCCTTGTTCGCCGACAAGATCGAAACGCGCCGCACATTCGCGTTCGATCCCGCGACCGGCGGCGTCGAAGCCGTGCGCGAACGTCGCCTGGGCGCGATCGCTTTGTCGCGCGGGCCCGATACCAACGCCGATCCGGTCGCGATCGCGGCCGCGTTGGTCGAGGGCGTCCGCTACCATGGCCTGCACCTGCTGCCCTGGGGCGAGGCGTCGACCGCGCTTCGCGAGCGCGCGACATTCGCCGCCGCGCATGGCTGGGACGGGGCGCTCGACGGCGAAACGCTCGCCGCCCGGCTCGACGACTGGCTTGCCCCCTTGCTCGACGGCAAGCGCCGCCTGTCGCAGCTTTCCGACGCCGATCTCGCCGAGGCCCTCCGCAACCTCATCGGTTGGGACGCGATGCGCGCGCTCGACCGTATCGCCCCCGTCCGGCTCGACACGCCGGCGGGATCGAGTCACGCGATCGATTATTCCGCCGAAGCCGGCCCCACCGTCGAGCTCCGCCCCCAGGCATTGTTCGGGCTCGCGACACATCCGACCATCGCCAATGGCGTCCCGCTCGTGCTCAGCCTGACCTCCCCGGCCGGTCGCCCGATCCAGACGACGCGCGATCTGCCCGGTTTCTGGGCCGGAAGCTGGTCCGCGGTCGCCAAGGAAATGCGTGGCCGTTATCCCAAACATCCCTGGCCCGACGACCCCGCCGCCGCAAACCCGACGCTGCGAACCAAAAAAGCCGATGCAAGGTTCGGAAAGTCAGGATAAGGGAAAGATCATGCCCACCGCCCGTATCTATCAGCGTCCCAAGAACGCGATGCAGTCCGGACGTTACCGGACCGATCGCTGGATTCTCGAATTCGAACCCGCCGAGGCCAAGCGCCCCGATCCGCTCACCGGCTGGGCCGGATCGGGCGACACGCGCGAACAGGTCCGGCTGACCTTTGCCACCGCGGAAGCCGCGCAGGCCTATGCCGAGAAGGTCGGGCTCGCCTTCCACATCGTGCCGGCGCCCGCGCGCACGCTCAAGCTGCAGAGCTACGCCGACAACTTCCGATGAGCCTTCCCATTGCTACGCCCAAGGGCGTGGTGCGGCGCTGGATCGCGGCGTTCAATGCCGCCGATCCCGATGCGCTCGCCGCGCTCTATCATGACGACGCCATCAGCCATCAGGTCGCGATCGGTCCGATCCAGGGCCGATCAGCGATCCGCGAGCGCTTCGCTAAAGAATTCGCCGCGGCGGCTATGGAATGCCTGCCGGTCAACCTGTTCGAGGACGGCGAATGGGCGATCCTCGAATGGAAGGATCCGCAGGATCGGCTCGGCTGCGGCTTCTTCCACGTGATCGACGGCCGCATCGCGCTCCAGCGCGGCTATTGGGACAGCGCGACGTTTGCCACGCCGGTGAAAAAGACGGCCGCCAAGCCGAAGGCCTGACCGGGCGGCTTTACCCGTTCACGGGTTCGCGAGTTCGATCCAGACGGGCGCATGATCGCTCGTCTTCTCCCAACCCCGCACCCGCTTCTCGACCCGCGCATCAATTAGCCGCGGCGCCAGATCGGGGCTGAGCAGGATGTGATCGATCCTGAGGCCGGCGTCGCGTTCGAACGCGCCGCGAAAATACTTCCAGAAGGTATAGATGTGCTCGCCGGGGCGGCGCGACCGAAGCGCGTCGGTCCAGCCTTGTTCCAATAAGCCAGCATAAGCCCGTCTGACCTCGGGCGCGAACAGCGCGTCGTCGAGCCATCTTTCGGGTTTGTAGACGTCGAGCTCGGTCGGCATGACGTTGAAGTCGCCGGCGATGACGACCGGCACGCCAGCGTCGCGCAGCGACTGCGCATGCCGCGTCAGCCGCTCGAACCAGCGAAGCTTGAACTCGAACTTGGGTCCGGGCCGCGGGTTGCCGTTGGGCAGATAGAGGCAGGCGACGATGACGCCGTTGATCGCGGCCTCGAGATAGCGGCTCTGATCGTCCGCGCGGTCGCCGGGCAACCCGCGACGGGTTTCGTGGATCTCGCCCACTCGGCTGAGGATCGCGACACCGTTCCAGCTTTTCTGGCCGTGCCAGATCGCGGTGTAACCCAAGTCGTTCAACGCCGTTTCCGGGAAACGCTCGTCCGGCGCCTTCAATTCCTGGAGGCAAACCACGTCCGGAAGGTCCTCGGACAGCCAGCGCTGGAGGACGGGGAGGCGCCCATTGACGCCGTTCACATTGTAGGTCGCGATCCGCATCAAGCCTCGCGCGCCTTCGACCCCATCACGATCGCCACGAAATTGTCGAGCGGCGTGAGGTTCGAGAAGGTCCGCCGCCTGGCGATGCGAATGCAGAGGATGCCATAAGGCAGCAGCAGCACCGCCCGGACGCAGAATTGCCATGTCGCGGCACTGCCGTCATCGGGCCCGATCAGAGCGGTCAGCCAATCCATCACTTCCTCCTTCCTCGCTAGCTGGACGGCAAGACGGCCATTCCTATGACGGCCGCCGCCATGACGGCGGTGCTCGCCCAGCCGAATAGCTTCAACATTGTCGACGCGGTGAAGTCGCCCATGGTCGATCGCCGGGAGACGACCAGCATCGTTCCGATCAGGATCGGCACCGCGACGACGCCATTGATCACCGCGCTCCAGAACAATGCCTTGATCGGGCTGATCGGCGACCAGTCGATGCCGACGCCGAGCGCCATCGCGACGCCGATCACGGCATAGAATAGCTTGGCCTTGCGCGGCTTGTGCTCGAGGCCGGTTTTCCAGCCGGCGGTCTCGCCGATCGCATAAGCGGTCGATCCGGCGAGTACCGGCACCGCCAGCATCCCTGTGCCGATGATGCCGAGACTGAACAGCGCGAAGGCGAACTGGCCGGCGATCGGCTCGAGCGCCTTGGCCGCATCGGCGGCGGTCTGGATGTCGGTCTTGCCCGAGGCGTGGAGGGTAGCGGCGGTGCCCAGCATGATGGCGATGGCGACGAGGTTCGAAATCGCCATGCCGACGAATGTGTCATAGCGCATCCGAACTTCGGCGTCCGCCGCCTGATCGGGGGATTTCTTGAGCGGCTCGCGCTCCTCGACGACGTCGATCTCCTCGACTTCCTGCGACGCCTGCCAGAAGAACAGATACGGGCTGATCGTGGTGCCGAAGATGGCGACGACAACGGTCACCGCCGCTGCGCCGGGGATCGTCGGGACGACCATCCCGTGCAGCGCCGCCGCCCAATCGACCTTCACGATGAAGATCAGCGCCACGTAAGCGAGCAGCACCATCGTCAGCCATTTCAGGAAGGACGAATATTTGCGGTAGGGAATGAAGAGCTGGAGCAGCAGCGAGACGGCCGCGAAGCTGATGGTGAAGAGATGGCCACCGCCGCCGGCGACCAATTGGGCGGCGTCGCCCATCGCGGCAAGGTCGGCGCCGATATTGATCGTATTGGCCACGAACAGCAGCCCGACCAGCGCCATCACGATCCATCGCGGCATGACGCGGCGGAGATTCCAGGCGAGCCCGTGTCCCGTCACGCGACCGACCCGCGCGCTGATCAATTGCACCGCGCTCATCAACGGATAGGTCAGCACCATCGTCCATAGCAGCACCGGACCGAAAGCGGCGCCGGCCTGCGAATACGTGGCGATACCGCTCGGATCGTCGTCGGCCGCGCCGGTGACCAGGCCGGGACCAAGCTTTTTGAGGAAGCCCTTCAAGTCCATACCAATCCCCATTTGTATCAGCAGCACAGCATTTGACGGCGCATCCGGTTCCGCGATGATGATCGATCGGTGCTGGCGGGGCTGACGACGGCGAATGCAGCGCTTGCTGCACCCGGAACGCCGGGAGGAGCGCGGCATGGCAGCTTTGATACTTGGCCGCGCATTACAAATTCTTCGAATGTCGGGTCATGGCGCCGCCCCCGCCAACCTGCTAGCGCTTCGACATGCCGCTTACCGCCGCTGCGTCCGCTCGTGAAATCCTGGTCCGCCTGCATGATGTGATGGCGGCGCGATCGTCCGCGCAGGCAAAGCTCGACGCGGTCGCGCGGATCATCGGCGAGGCGCTGGATAGCGAGGTCTGCTCGATCTATCTGCTGCGCGAAGGGCTGCTCGAACTCTATTCCACGCGCGGGCTCGACCAGGCGGCGGTCCACGTCACCAAGATGGCGCTGGGCGAGGGCCTGGTCGGCACGATCGCGCAGAATGTCGAGACGCTGAACCTGGACGAAGCGGCGTCGCATCCCGACTTCGCCTATCGTCCGGAAACCGGCGAGGACGAGTTCCACTCTTTCGCCGGCGTGCCGATCATCCGCCGCGAACAAGCGGTCGGCGTACTGGCGGTGCAGCATGCCGAACCGCGCAAATATGACGATGTCGAGATCGAGGCGCTGCAGACGGTGGCGATGGTGCTGAGCGAGCTGATCGCCAATGCCGGCCTGATCGACCAGCGCGGCGACGCGGCGACGCGGCCGCAATCGACCGCGGCGACGCGGCTGGAGGGTCTCAAGCTGGTCGAGGGCATGGCGATCGGCCATGCCGTCTATCACCAGCCGCGCATCACCATCGAACACACCGTCGCCGAGGATACCGAGGCCGAGCGCCACCGTGTCTATGCCGCGTTCGACAAGATGCGCGAACAGATCGACCGCATGGCGCAACAGGCCGAATTCGGCGTCGACGGCGAGCATGAAGAGGTTCTCGCGACCTACAAGATGTTCGCCTATGACGAAGGCTGGTCGCGGCGGATCAACGAGGCGATCGATTCCGGCCTGACCGCCGAAGCGGCGATCGAGCGCGTCCAGCAGCGCACGCGGATGCGGATGCGCCAGATCGGCGATCCCTTGCTCCAGGACCGGATGCACGATCTCGAGGATCTCGCCAACCGGCTGCTCCGCATCGTGTCGGGGCAGATGGGGACCGCGGCGCAATTGGGATTGCGGCAGGATACGATCCTGATCGCGCGCAACCTGGGCCCGGCCGAATTGCTCGAATACGACCGGCGGCGGCTGAAAGGCGTGGTGCTCGAGGAAGGGTCGCTGACCGCGCACGTCACCATCGTCGCGCGCGCGATGGGCGTGCCGGTGCTGGGGCGCGTGCGCAATGTCCGCCAGACGATCGCCGACGGTGACCTGCTGTTGCTCGACGTGACCGAGGCGGGATCGGTGCTGGTCCGTCCGTCCCAGGCGATGGAAGAGGCGTTCGACGCCAAATTGCTGGTCCGCCAGAAACGCCGCGCGGTGTTCGCGGCGCTGAAGTCGGAAGCGCCGATTACGCTCGACGGCGAGCGGATGACGGTGATGGTCAATGCCGGCCTGCGCGACGATGTCGCCGCGCTCGACGTCACCGGCGCTGATGGGATCGGCCTGTTCCGCACCGAATTCCAGTTCCTGGTGTCGGCGACCCTGCCGCGGCGCGAGCGGCAATTGCGGCTGTACAAGGACGTGCTCGAAGCGGCGGGCGACAAGCCGGTGGTGTTCCGCACGGTCGATATCGGCGGCGACAAGGCGCTGCCCTATCTCAATCATCACGACGAGGATGAGGAGAATCCGGCGATGGGCTGGCGCGCGCTCAGGCTCGCGCTCGAACGCGGCGGGTTGATGAAGGCACAGGCCCGCGCGTTGATCGAGGCGGCCGGGGGTCGGCAGCTCAACGTCATGTTCCCGATGGTCAGCGAAGCCTGGGAGCTGGACGAGGCCAAGGCCTTGTTCGAGGCGCAGCGCGAGTGGCTGGGCAAGCGCGGCAAGCGGCTGCCGAGCGAGATCCGCTATGGCGCGATGCTCGAAGTGCCGGCCTTGGCCGAGCAGCTCGACCTGTTGCTGCCCAATATCCAGTTCCTGTCGGTCGGGACCAACGATTTGACCCAGTTCCTGTTCGCCGCCGACCGCGCCAATCCCAAATTGGCCGAGCGCTACGACTGGCTGTCGCCCTCGATCCTGCGCTTCCTCAAGCGCGTGGTGGCGCCGTGCGACGCCGCCGGAGTCGCGCTGACCGTGTGCGGCGAGATGGGCGGGCGGCCGCTCGAGGCGATGGCGTTGATCGCGCTGGGAATCGACCGGCTATCGATCACCCCGGCGGCAGTCGGGCCGATCAAGGCGATGGTGCGCAGCCTCGATCGCGGCAAGGCGATGCGCTTCATGGACGGACTGCTGGCCAAGCCGCCGCGCGACATTCGCGGGGTGCTGACCGACTGGGCAGCCAAAAACCATGTCGAGCTGGCCTGAGCCGGGGCGAAAACGCGCTAACGAGCCGTTGACAGTCTTACCCGCTTTGGCCGACAGCCGTCACCGGCGGATGGCGATTCAAGGTCGCAACCCCCTATTCGCCGGAGAAGGTAATGGACGAGGACGAAGCGACGGGCGCACCCGATCAGGCGTCGCTATTCCCCAAGACCGTGGGCGACAAGCTGCGTGAGGCGCGTGAGGGACTGGGACTGACCCTGGCCGACATCGCCAACAAGACGCGCGTGCCGATGCGTCACCTGGAAGCGATCGAGAATAACCGGATGGAGGGGATGGCGTCGCCGGCTTATGCGATCGGCTTCACCAAGACCTATGCCCGCGCCGTCGGCCTCGACGACCGCGCGATCGCCGCGGAGTTGCGCCAGAGCCCGCAAATGCCGCTGTCGCCGACGACGCGGTTTGAGGAATATGAGCCGACCGATCCGCGCCGCGTGCCGTCGAGCGGGATCGCCGGGATCGCCGCGATCATCGCCGTGGTGCTGCTGGTCGGCGTCGGCATCTGGTACGGGACGACCTGGCTGCGCGGTACCGGCGAGGAGCCCGCGGCGCTCGCCACGCCCGATGCGTCGCCCAGCATCGCTGCCGCGCCCGAACCGACTCCCGCCCCGGTTGCCGGCGGCCAGGTCGTGCTGACCGCGACCGATGCGGTGTGGCTGCGCGTCTATGACGCGACCGGCAAGACGTTGATCCAGAAGACGATGCAGCCCGGCGAGCAATATTCGCTGCCGAACGACGCCGCCAACCCGATGATCAATATCGGCCGGCCCGACAAATTGCAGGTGACGATCAACGGATCGGCGGTGCCGGCGCTGGGCGACGGCAAGCGCGCGATCAAGGACGTGCCGATCAGCGCCGCGGCGTTGCAGGCGCGCGGGAACGCCGCGGCGCCTGCCGCCGTGCCGACTCCGGCCGCCGCTGCCCCGACGACCGAAGCGAAGCCGGGCAAGCGTGCAGGATCGAACGAAGTCCCCGACTTCTTCCGCCAGCCCAGCGACAAGCCGACTACGTCCTCGACGCCGCGACCGGTAGCGACGCCCGATCCGGTATCCTTGCCCGCCGCGGCGCCAACATCGGCGCCTTAGGCCGGCCGGATGAATCCCCGACCGCGGGGATTCAAATCGGGCAATGACGCCAACCACATCTAGTGGCGCGGACAGGCGTTCCGGGGTAGGTTAACCACAGCGGGACAATCTGGGGATGAGTATGCGTAGTTTGTTGACGACGGTCATGATCGCGGCGGCGAGCCTGGCGATCACAGCGCCGGCGCACGCGCAGGACCGGTCGGTCGATGCGCGGCTGGGCCAGCTGGAAAAGCGGATGAACACGGTCGAGCGCGTGGTGTCGCGCACGTCGGGGCCGCTGGTGCAGCCCGAAATCGGTCCGGACAATACGCCGGTCACCGCTGCGGGCACACCGGCGAGCGCGCCGCTCGCCGATCTCGAACAGCGGGTGAGCTCGATCGAGAGCGAATTGACCGGCTTCACCGGACGGCTGGAGACCGACGAGCACAAGATGCAGCAGCTCGAGGCCGATTTCGCCGCCTATAAGCGCGCGACCGATGCGCGGCTGAAGGCGCTGGAGGATCGCGCCGCGCCGCCGCCGGGCGATGCCGATCCCGCAGCGGTCACCGATGGTCCGGCGCCAGGTCCGGTCAAGGCCGGCCCAAAGCCTGCCGGCCCCGCACCCAAGCCTGCCGCCGCCGCCAATGACCCCGATCGCGCCAAGGCGGTCGCCGCGATTCCCAAACCCGCCGGCAAGGACGCGGTCGATAAGGCGATGTACGCGTACAATTACGCCTATCGCCTGTGGCAGGCACAATTCTATCCCGAGGCCGAGGCGCAATTGCAGGGCTATGCTGGCAAATATCCCGGCCACCGCCTGGTCAGCCGCGCGCAGAATCTGCTCGGCACGATCTATATGGACGACGCCAAGCCCAATCTGGCGGCGCAGATCTATTACGAGAATTATTCGAAGCTGCCCGATGGCGAGCGCGCCGCCGACAGCCTGCTCAACCTGGCCAAGGCGCTGACCGTGCTCAAGAAGCCGCGCACCGACATTTGCCGCGTCTATACCGAGCTGGGCGACGTCTATGGCGCCAAGCTGACCGCCGCGCAAAAGGCCGACGCGGACAAGGGCCGTGCCGCCAACAAATGCACCTGAGCTGACGCGCGCGGTCGACTCGGTAGCACTCGCGCGGTTCGCCGACGATCTGGCGCTGCTGTGCGATCCGGCCGAGGCCCGTGTGCTGGTCGCGGTATCGGGCGGCCCAGACAGCCTGGCACTGCTGCTGCTGACCCACGCCTTGCTCGGCGAGCGCTGCGTCGCGGCGACGGTCGACCACGGACTGCGCCCCGAAGCGGCGGAGGAAGCGGCATGGGTGGCCGATCTCTGTGCGGCGCGCGGGATCGATCATGCCGTGCTGCGTGGCCCCCTGCCCGAGCGGACGGGCCATACCGCCAATCTCTCGGCACGGGCGCGGGCGCTGCGCTACGAGCTGCTGCAAGCGCATGCCGATGCCGTCGGCGCGACGCAGATCGCCACCGCGCACCATGCCGACGACCAGGTCGAGACGCTGATCATGCGGCTCAACCGCGGCGCCGGGGTCGGCGGGCTAGCGGGGGTGCGCGCGACCAGCGGACGCGTCATCCGGCCCCTGCTCGGCTGGCGCCGCGCCGAACTCGCGGCGGTCGTCACGGCGGCGGGGATCGTCGCGGTCGAGGATCCGAGCAATGTCAGCGACCGCTTCGACCGCGCGCGGCTGCGCAAGCACCTCGCCGCGATCGACTGGATCGACCCCTCGCGAGTCGCGGCGAGCGCGGCGGCCCTGGCCGATGCCGAGGAGGCGATCGGCTGGATGGTGCGTCAGCTTGGGACGGATCGCATCGCGGCCGAGGGCGATTCGCTGCTGCTCGACCCCAGCGACCTGCCCTTCGAACTCGTCCGCCGCCTGGTCGAGCTCTGCGTCCGCCAGATCGACGCCACCGCCGAAATCCGCGGCTCCGCATTGGTACGGATGGTCAAGGCGCTGGAATCGGGCGAGACTGCGATGCTGGGCGACGTTGCCGCGACGCCGAAGTTGCCCGCGGCGTGGCGTTTTCGCAAAGCCCCACCGCGTCGATTGCTCTGATCGACGTTGTTCCATTGCCATTAAGGCTTGGTGCCTTATCTTTAAGGGCACGAAAGGTATCTTGCGACGATGAACGACAACGACAAGCAGCCCGGCCCCGACGGCGGCAACAACAACTGGGCCCGGAACCTGTTGCTCTGGGTAGGGATCGCGGTTGCGCTGGCAGTGCTGGTGGCCATGCTGGGCAATAACGCGTCGACGCCCGCGGGCCAGCAATTGTCCTATTCGGGCTTCGTCGCCAAGGTGAAGGACGGATCGGTCAAGAAGGTCGAGATCGCCGGCACCGCGATCAACGGCACGCTGAAGGATAATACCACCTTCCGCACCAATGCCGGCGTGCCCGATCCCAATCTGGTCCAGCGCCTGATCGACAACAATGTCGAAGTCGTCGCCAAGCCCGAGGAGACGCCGTCGATCTGGCAATATCTGCTCGTCCAGTCGCTGCCGTTCGTGCTGATGCTGGCGATCGCGTTCTTCGTGATCCGCCAGATGCAGAAATCGTCCGGATCCGGCGCGATGGGATTCGGCAAGAGCCGCGCCCGGATGCTGACCGAGAAACAGGGCAAAGTGACGTTCGATGATGTCGCCGGCATCGATGAGGCACGCGAGGAATTGCAGGAGATCGTCGAGTTCCTGAAGGACCCGACCAAGTTCGCCCGGCTGGGCGGCAAGATCCCCAAGGGCGCGCTGCTGGTCGGATCGCCCGGCACCGGCAAGACGCTGCTGGCGCGCGCGATCGCGGGCGAAGCGGGCGTGCCGTTCTTCACCATCTCGGGCTCGGACTTTGTCGAGATGTTCGTCGGCGTCGGCGCCAGCCGCGTGCGCGACATGTTCGAACAGGCCAAGAAATCGGCGCCGTGCATCGTCTTCATCGACGAAATCGACGCGGTCGGGCGCCATCGCGGCGCCGGGCTGGGCAACGGCAATGACGAACGCGAACAGACGCTCAACCAGTTGCTGGTCGAGATGGACGGGTTCGAGGCGAACGAAGGCATCATCATCATCGCCGCGACCAACCGGCCGGACGTGCTCGACCCCGCCTTGCTGCGCCCGGGCCGGTTCGACCGCCGCGTGACGGTGCCGCTGCCCGATATCGAAGGCCGCGTGCAGATCCTCCAGGTCCATATGAAGAAGGTGCCGCTGGCCCCCGACGTCGATGCGCGCACGCTCGCGCGCGGTACGCCGGGCATGTCGGGCGCCGACCTCGCCAATCTGGTCAACGAAGCCGCGTTGATGGCGGCGCGGCTGGGCAAGCGGCTGGTCGCGATGGCGCAGTTCGAGCTCGCCAAGGACCGCGTGATCATGGGCACCGAGTGGAAATCGCTCGTCATGACGCCCGAGGAAAAGAAGATGACCGCCTATCATGAGGCGGGCCATGCCCTGGTCCGCATCCATGAGCCGGCGTCCGACCCGATCCACAAGGCGACGATCATCCCGCGCGGCGGGGCCCTGGGCATGGTCGTGTCGATGCCCGAGCGCGACAATTATTCGTACCATCGCGACAAGATGTACGCCGACCTCGCCACCGTGATGGGCGGGCGCGCGGCCGAGGAGATCATCTTCGGCTATGACAAGGTCTCGTCGGGCGCGAGCGGCGACATCAAGCAGGCGACCAAGCTGGCGCGCGCGATGGTGATGCGCTGGGGCATGTCCGACAAGCTCGGCCCGCTGGAATATGAGGAAGAGCAGGGCGAGACGTTCCTGGGCTATTCGCAGACCCAGCGGCACAATATGTCAAACGAGACCGCGCTGATGATCGACAGCGAGATCAAATCGCTGATCGACGGCGGCCACAAGCGCGCGACCCAGGTGCTGAGCGAGAATGTCGACCAGCTCCACCGCATCGCGGGCGCGCTGCTCGAATATGAGACGCTGACCGGCGACGAGATCAAGCAGATCGCCGCGGGCGAGGACATCAACCGGCCCGACGCTGGTGCGACGGCGTCGACCTTGCCGAGCGGCGGGACGTCGATCCCGAAGACGCGGCGCCCGTCGGGGCCGTTCGGGAATCCGGCGCCGGCTGGGGCGTAAGGTAAGGGTTCAACGATTGTTGTGATGCGAGAGGCCCTTCCCGTGTGAGCGGGGAGGGCTTTTTTCGCTTGTAACGAGCTTAGTGCGGCGCTGCTACGTTGCTATGTTGCACTAAAAAACGTTGGTTTGCATTAGTTTTCCTTCCAACGAAGCCTGTCGACTTGACGAGCGATTTTCGCAATCCGCGAGCCTCTTCCATCTTCAGCGGCCCCAACGTCCGCGCTCCGGCAGCGCGGCAAGGATAGGTGCTTGGAACACCACTTGAATAGCACCATATCGGATCGTTTTAAGTTTAGTATAATGTTGCATGATAAGCATCTACGGCCTGTATAACGGATTTCAGGCGCCCAAGATTACCATGTAACTTGGTCGGTGCCGCGAAGATTGAGTCGAGGGGAAAAAAGTGCGGCCCACGGTAGAAGCGTTGCGTTTCAGGCAATGGCTCGGAGCTTGGGACCAGGTGGAATTCGCGGCGGCAGGCAACCGCGCCTTGCCTGAGCAAGATCTCTACATGTTTTCAATGCCTGCAAATGAGCTCCGCGCATTGAGTGAGCCTTTTCGCCGACGGCGGGATGACGCCTCTGCAGAGGCAACCGGCATTCAGCGCAATCTCGATGAAGAGCGCGCGCGGCTGATCCAAGACTACGTCAAAAATGGATTTCCTTATTCCGAAATGAGCGCCGGTCGTCGCAAGCGCTACAATCTTGCTGACTTGCGGAACCCCGGATGGTTACCGACCGCAATCATAGTTAACATCCTTCCTCGGGATGCCGAGCGGCGTGGGCGCAGGATTCATGTGGATGACCTCGTCACGGTAGAGGGCGAGGGGAAGCGTTGTGAACTCAGGCTGCCCGAAGGCTTTGATGTTCAATCGGGATGGCTCCCCGACGATTTGCCACCCTTCGAAGTTATCGATGGCCAGCACCGTCTATATGCGTTCGATGCTGAAAGCGACATTCCCGGTGATTTCGAACTCCCGGTCGTAGCGTTCCATGGCTTAGACATCGCTTGGCAAGCCTATCTGTTCTGGACGATCAACATCTCACCCAAAAAAATCAGCCGAAGCCATGCTTTCGACCTTTACCCGCTGTTGCGCACCCAAGAATGGCTCGAGAAATTCGACGAGGCGGTGGTCTATAGGGAAGCGCGTGCGCAAGAGCTTACTGAGAGCCTGTTCAGCCACCCTTCGAGCGTTTGGAATGGTCGAATCAACATGTTGGGCGTGGGCCGTGAACAAGGCCGCGTAAGCCAGGCAGGTTGGGTGCGCGCACTGATCAGCACCCTGTTGGCTCGCCGGTCGAAAACCGCCGCCGGGCTATTTGGGGAGAATGTGGGCTATGATAATATGCCGCTACCATGGTCGCGGACCCAGCAGGCTGCCTTTCTGATCGAGGCGTGGTCAGAATTTCTGGATGCCATCCACCGTAGTCAGGCTCCGTGGGCGACCGATCTGCGCGGCAATCGCCTTCTTCCGGAGATGAGCCCAATCGATGACCCCGCGTTCAGCGGCCCCCACACATTAGTCAATCAAGAGCAAGGCGTCCGCGGCCTGCTGACGGTCATCAACGACTATTTTTATCGGAATGCTGATCGGCTGCGCTTGGCGTCTTGGGCAACTGAACAGGGCAAGGAGTCTTCTGCCGAAGCGATTTCGAGTGCGATTGACTCACTTAAAACCTCCTCGATCGCTCTCGAACTGCGCACGCTATTAGAGGCAACTGCTGGATTTGACTGGCGGTCGTCCGATGCCGACAATCTCAACGACCTGACTAAGCGCCAGAAACAGGCTTATCGGGGAAGCGGCGGCTACAGTGTCCTTCGGCAAGACCTCTATGCTTATCTATCTCAGCAACCCGGCGAGATCGGGGACACATTCGCCGAATTTGCTCGGCGCTAACATGTCCCTTAGCAATGCCGACAAAGCCCATATAAGAAATGCGAATGCCGGAGCAGTCGAAGTAGCGCTCGGCTCGCTGCCGTCGCTGGGCGCGCTTAGCATTACCAACGCATTTGGTGGTTACCGCATTGCGCACCCGCCACCATACACAGCAGACGAGACTGACAGCATCTGCGAACTGATGGCTGTCGGCATGCCCAACCATTGCATTGACGGATGGTCTTTTTTAGCGCGTTCAATCGCAGCGTTGCTGGCTGGCGATAACCATGCCGCACGCCATTTCGCGTATTATGCCGAGCTTCGCGCCGGAATGTCTCTGTTGAGCGCAGGCGGGATCGGCATTTTCAATCGATCGAACATCGTAGCTATCCATGGCGGCACGCTCGAAACTCTTCAACCGGAGGGTACGCATGTCGCGGTCTGGGAGGCGCTTGATGCCTGGCTCCAAACCGGCGCAGCCGCTCAACTCATGGCCGGCAGCATGTCGATTGCAGGAACGTCGCTGACAGATTGCCTCGATCTACTGCTACCGCGAGCAGGGGGCGGCGCGGCCTATAGCTTGAACAGCCTAGTTCATGACTGGGGTTTAGACCTGATGCAGGCCAGAACGGACAAGCATACCCGCGAAATATCTTCTTACGATCCACACGTTCTGTTCCCGATCGCTAACTCCGCCGACGAGGCATTTAATTTTACTGCGACGCTCTGGCAGGGGTTCGAACCCTTTGGTCTCGATCGTTTCGACAATATCGATCGACACATCCTGCGGACAGCGTTGCAGCACTATTTTAACAACGGGCATACGATCAATCGGGAGGACTACAATGGTCTTCCTGAGGCGCTGAAGTCGGTCGCCACGTTCGAGTTTCTAACTGCGGCCGGCGGCGTCGACGAACATATTTTGATCGCGTTCGCTCGAGACAACGCTAGTCCTGCGAGCCCGTTCTCAATGATTTCCCGCGCGACACTCCTGCTTCGAACCGCGACCTCGGTAACTCGAGCTTCGCTTCGCAAGGCAGGACTCCTTGACACCCAAACCACCCGTCCTTGGCTGAACCAATATGCGACTGACCGAGCAATCGCCAGTGACGAACTACCGGACATAGCGTCCGAGCTCTGGCAAGACATAGAGGAGGCGATCGATCGCGTTCGATCTTTGCAAGAGGATGCCGCGCAGCACGCGCAAATCTTTACGCGGTGGACGGCAGCTAATGATGCGAGCTACGCGCTTCCGCGACTTTCTGAGCTAGAGAGAGTCGCGTTGTGGAGTTTAGCGGTTTAGGGGACCTCATGATTGAGCCATTCCTCAAATGGGCCGGCGGGAAACGGTGGCTAACTGGTTCAGCGTCACTGCCAAATCCGAGCACGTTTCGTCGTTATTTCGAGCCATTTCTCGGTGGTGGCGCAGTATTCTTCAAGCTAGAGCCCAAAGACGCTCTACTCTCCGACATCAATGGCGATATAATTGATCTCTATCGCATGGTCCGCGACCAACCCGAAGCGCTTCGACAGAAGCTAGAGGCACATCAATCAAGACATGACCGCGATTATTATTATACGGTACGGGCCGAAATACCCGAAACACTAATCGAGAAGGCCGCCCGGACGCTCTATCTCAATCGCACCTGTTGGAATGGGCTTTACCGGGTAAATCGGAAGGGCGAGTTCAATGTGCCAATTGGCACTAAAACCACTGTCATTTCTGAAGCAGACGACTTTTTTAGGATAGCGCGCGCTCTGGAAGGCGCGGAATTGCGTAAGTGTGATTTCGCCGAAACGATCGAAGAGGCTATGACGGGTGACTTCTTGTTTGTCGATCCTCCCTATACCGTGAAGCACAACATGAACGGCTTCGTAAAATACAATGAGACGATCTTCACGTGGGCGGATCAGGTTCGATTGAAAGATGCAGTTACCCGTGCCGCGAGGCGAGGCGTAGCCGTCATCGTCACCAATGCCGATCACGAAAGCCTGCGCGAACTCTATGCGAGGGACTTCGCCTATCTTAGCCTGTCGAGAAGCAGTGTATTGTCTGGTTCGTCGACCGGCCGGGGACCAACAACCGAAGCGATGTTTACAGCTAATATCTGAGTGAAGCAGAGTTGCGGTAACAGCTTAATAAATTCGCCGAGGCGTCAAATCGATCGAAACCTGGCGCGATTGGGCGCGCAAAGTCGGCTGCTGAGGAGCCTGCTACCCCAACCCTCACCCACCCCTTCCCCCACCCGGCACCACCAACATCTCCCGCAACACAATCTCCGCATCGCGCTCCTGCCCATCCCTGGCATAGCGCACCCGCACGCGCGTCCCCGGCGCCTGCGTGAACGCCCGCGTGAGGTCGCCGCCGCCGAGCTCGTGCGCGCTGCGGCCATCGACGCTGAGCAGCTTGTCGTTCTTGCGCAGGCCCGCTTGCGCCGCCGGTCCGCCGTCGTTGACGAAGCTCACCAGGATCGTCTCCGGGTCGGTCTTGAGCGCGCGCAGCCCGGCGCGGCTGAACGGCACCGGCGCATAGCCCGGCACATAGTCCATGCAGACGCGCGAGCGGCCGTAATCCAACGTGATCGTGTAGTTCGCCAATATATTGGTGCCGAGGTTGCCGGCCTCGCTGATCGACAGAGCGACCCCGCCCTTGTCGTCGGTCGTGCGGATCATCGGATAGCGCACCGTTCCGCCGCCGACGGCGAAGGTCTGCGCGTAATTCACCCAGTTTCGCGACGGCCCGCCGGCACCATAGGACACCGCCTCTACCCCGCGATTGTAGCGCGCGGTGACGCCCGCTTGCTGCAGCCAATGGGCATAGAGCTGCAGCGATCCGTTATTGCCGGTATCGATCGTGAACGGCGCGCGGATGCCGTCGAGCTGTCCCTCGATCGTCGGCATGTCGCTGGTGAACCGAGCCGCCACCCATCCGCTGGGGCAGGTCGGCGTCTGGTCGCGCGGCAGCAGGGTCATCGTGCCGGCGCGATAGTCGATCCGGACGATGAAGCGCTCGACCACTTCCAGCCCGAGCAGGCCGTCGAGCGGCGGTTGCGCGCCGCGCTCGAACGTCGAATAGCCGAGATCGAGGATCGAGAAGAATTGATCGCGCATCACCGCGTCGCCGATGCGGACTTCCTTCACGCGGGTGAATTGCTCCGCGAGCGTCCCCGCGCCGCTGCCGCCGCTGCGCGTCCCGCCGACCGGCGTGAGCCCGAGCGCGCGCGCCGCATCGGGCGACAGGATGCTGTGTCCGCCGGTGTCGAACAGGAAGTGCATCGGCCGGCCGTTGACGCTGGCCGCGATTTCGAGCTGGGGAAAGACCGTCGCGGCGACCGTCGTGCCCGCGGCCGGGATCGTGTGATCGTCGGGCTGGCGCGGCGCCGCATAGCTGTCCGCCGGCGCCCGGGGAAGCAGGCGATAGGCGTCGATGGTGATCCGCTCTTCGTTATTGCCGTCGGAGTGCACGATCGAGAAGGGCAGCCGCCGCCCCGCGACCGCGCGGTAATCGGCGTAGCGCGTCTCTACCTTGTAGAACCAGTCCTGCTCGACCGCGCGCGCCAGCTCGCCGGTCGCGGCATCGAACCACAATTCGACCGGCTCGCCGCCGCGCGGGGTGGCGGTGAGCACCGAATAAAGCCGTCCCTTGTCGGTCCGCGTCACCGCCGCCGCGCGTTGTGCGCCGCCGAACCCGGCCTGCATCCAGCCGAACCGGGCGAGCCAGGCGCTGGTCCGCGTCCGCCGCTCAGCGAACGGGCTGTTGAGCTTGTGGCTGCCGCCCGATCGTCCGATCCGCCAATGCGTGCGGCCGTCGTAAATGTCGGCGGTCTTGAACGCTTTCAGGTCGGTGCGCGTGGCGAAGCGGCCGTCGCCCAGGTCGTTGACCGATCGCCAATCGCCGTTCAGTCCTTCGGCGGCGATCGTCCCGGTCGCGACCAGCGTCTCGTGGGGTTGCCACTTCGCCGCCGGCGCGCTCCCGATCAGCAGCAATGCCGCGCCGGCGATCATCCAATTCATCCGCACCATGTTCGTCTCCTTGGCAGACGCGATAGCGCGGGCTCACCCCTCCGGTCTTGAACGGGATTAACGTGACTTACGGTGCCGGGCCTGCCGGTCGATGCGAGCGACTGGCCGCGCCCCGAACCCCTGCTCGCCAACAGGCTGGCTATATGCGGGGAATAGCTCCACACGGTTTCTCGTCCATTGGCCGGAGAAAATCGCATGTGCTTTTCGGCCACGTCCAGCTTCATCGCCTCTGGCGTGATCGGGGCGATCGGCGTTGCGACGCTTCGCCACGTGCGCGAGCCGCGTGCCCTGCTGTTCGCGTCCGTGCCGATGCTGTTCGCGCTCCATCAATTTACCGAAGGATGGGTCTGGCTCGGCCTTGACGGGCGGATCGGCAAGCTTGCGCTCGACCATGTCGCCTTCCTGTTCATGCTCTATGCCCAGGGCATCCTGCCGCTGCTGATGCCGGCCGCGGTCGCGCTGATGGAGCCGCCCGGCTGGCGTCGCGGCGCCATTCTGGCGCTGACGGGCATCGGCGCGGTCGTCTGCGTGTGGGATGTTACCGGGCTGATCTTCCTGCCCAGCCGGTGCTTCATCGAGCAGGATTCGATCGCCTATCGCAACCACATGACGGGCAATTTCTGGATATCCTGCCTGTATGTCCTCGCCACGTGCGGCGCGTTGCTCTTGTCGACCCATCGCGTCGTCAGATGGTATGGCGCGATCAATGTCGTCGCGCTGACGATCGCGGAGATCGTCAAGCAATATGCCTTTGCCTCGGTCTGGTGTTTCTACGCCGCGATCATGAGCGTGATCATCTATTGGCAATTCAGGCGGCTGAAGATCGATGTCGAGACGCCCAATGGCATGTCGCCGATTCGTAGAGCCTTGCTCTTCCCCATCCTGCGCCTGACGAAGGCGGGTGGGGCGAGGGCTGACTGACTGCCCATGGCGGGAGGGGCCGATATCGCCTTCAACCCGCCGGAAACCGCCCCGTTAATGCCGCGACGGCTTCTTCTTCCCCGGACCGCCCGCGCCGTCGGATGTCTCCCCCCGGCCGAAAAACGCCCCGCGCTCGTTGATATCCTTGTACAATTCCTCGAGCCGGTTGACGTCGGCCACCACCTCGCGCTGTTCGGTCAGCCAGCGGTCGGTCGCGTCGTGGAGCGGCTCGCCATTCCTGCCGTCATGCAGGGTGGCACCCTGTTCGATCAGCCAGATCATGTCGTTGGCGCGCGAGCGTTGCAGCCGCAAATGCGTCATCCACTGCTCGACGATTTCGGAAGGGACGAGGCGATCCATCATCGGTCAGTCCGGCGTCCGCGCGCGAAGCGCCAGCGCCTGTTCGACCGCGGCGAGGCCCTCGGCGCTTTCGATCGCCAAATCGAGCGGCCGGCCGAGCCCGGCCTGATCGCTGTTGAGATACTCCATCGCGGCGGCGGGCCCCGTGAAGGATTGCAGCGCGAACGAGACGACGCGCCCCTGACGCGCGATTTGTTCGGGCGTCAGGCGCGGTCGATCACGGCGGCTGCGAAAGAAGGGCTTTTTCGGCGCTTGCTCGGACTGCGGCGCTTCGTCCGCCGCGACCACAGGCTGCTGGGGCGCGGCGGCCTTTGCCATCAGGAGCTCTTGCCCAGGGTCACCTTGACCGCGTTCTTGTCGACCGCGAGCGGCGTGGCGGGCTTGGCCTCAACCTTTTTGGGTTTGCGGATTTCGCGATTGCTGCGTTTCTGGGCCTTGGCCATGAAATATTCCTTCTTGATAATGATGCCGGCCCGCGGCGCGGGCGCGGTAGCGATCGATCAGCGGTGACGCGAGAAAACGGGCACGCGCCGTGCCGTTTTGTTGATGATTTTCGATTTGAAGGCGCGGGCGATGATCGCGGTGTCGTCCATGTTCATCAGCACCACGCGGGTGCCGCCGTCCAACAGGCTCTCGATCGCGCTGATCGGTACCTTGCGGCGGCCGCACAAGGCAGTCACCTCAGCCAAAGGAACGTTGAGATTGATGGCGCGGGACATGTGACCTCCTCGGCGGTTGAGCGGGAGCGTCTCGTCTCTCAGTCGACACCGTGCCCGGAGCGTCGATGCGATAGCCTTTATATGGGGGCGATGAGCGGCAGGCGCAATGACGCAGCTGTCGCGGCCGCCGCAGCTTGGCCGCGCCCTCCCTCAGCCAATCATGGCAAGTCGATTAAAAACGACGATTATTCGTCCATGACAGGAGCGGTTCAGGATCTGAAGCGTAGAGGACTCTCAAAGGATGGCCGATATGCGCGCACCCGTCTCCGTTCTGCTGGTCGCAACGCTCGCCACGCCCGCGCTGGCCGCCCCGCCGGCGCAAGAGTCGGCCGCCTGGGTGAACCGCCTGACCTGGGGCGCGTCCGCGGCGGACGGCGCGCGCGAAAAGGCCGGCAGCAGCCGCTGGCTCGACGCCCAACTCAAACATCCCGACGATACTTTGCCGCCCGAGGCCGCCGCGCAGATCGCGGCGATGCGGATCAGCCGCAAGCCGCTGGCGGCTTTGGTGGTCGAGCAGGACGCGGCGAGCCGTTACGCCAACAAGCTCACCGACCCCGCGCAGCGCGACGCGGCGCGCAAGGCGTATCAGCAGGACATGAACGCGCTCGCCAACGAAGCGGCGACGCGATCCTTGCTGCGCGATCTCTACGCGCCCGACCAATTGCGCGAGCAGCTGACCTGGTTCTGGTTCAACCATTTCAACGTCCAGGCGCAGAAGCGCGACATCCGCGCGATGGTGGGCGATTACGAGGACACGATCCGCGACCATTCGCTGGGCAAGTTCCGCGATCTGCTGGAGGCGACGCTGAAGCATCCGGCGATGTTGCGCTATCTCGACAACGATCAGAACGCAGCCAACCATATCAACGAGAATTATGCGCGCGAGATCATGGAGCTTCACTCGATGGGCGTGGGGTCGGGCTATACGCAAAAGGACGTGCAGGAACTGGCGCGGATCCTGACCGGCGTCGGCGTCGATCTCAGCCCCAATGCGCCCAAGCTCAGCCCGCAACGCCAGCCGCTCTACGTCCGCGCCGGGCTGTTCGAGTTCAATCCCAATCGCCACGATTTCGGCGACAAGCAATTCCTTGGCCACACGATCAAAGGGAGCGGTTTTGGCGAGGTGGAGGAAGCGCTCGACCTGATCGCGCGGTCGCCGGCGACCGCACGCCATGTCTCCGAGCAACTCGCGACCTATTTCATGGGCGACAATCCGCCTGCTGCCGTGGTCGACCGCATGACCGCGACCTGGCAAAAGAGCGATGGCGATATCGCGCAAGTACTGCGCACGATGATCCGCGCGCCCGAATTCAGGCAATCGCTCGGCACCGTGTTCAAGGACCCGGTCCATTATGCGATTTCGTCGGTGCGCCTGATGTACGGCGACAAGGTGATCGTGAACGCGCAGCCGATCATCAACTGGCTCAACCGCATGGGCCAGGGCCTGTATGCGCGCGAAACGCCCGATGGCTATCCGATGACCTCGGCCGCCTGGACCGGGCCCGGCCAGATGTCGGTGCGGTTCGAGATCGCGCGCCAGATCGGCGGCGGCGCGGCGGGATTGTTCAAGCCCCCCGCTCCGCCCGCCGCCGTGGCTGCCGTGGGGATGGGCGGGGCGCCAGCGATGGCCAGTCCGATGGCATCGGAGATGATGGCGCCCGGGACGCCGACCGCCGCCGCTCCACCGGCGCCGCCGGCGCCGCCGGCTGTTTCGATACCGGCGCTGCCCAAGCTGCAGAACGCCGCTTATTACAGCGCCATCGCACCGGCGCTGGCCGGGCAGACCAGGACGGCGCTGACCCAGGCAAGTTCGCCGCAGGAATGGAATGCGCTGTTCCTGTCGTCGCCCGAATTCATGCATCGCTGACGCGAACGGAGAAGGCTTATGTTGCTCGATCGCCGTGACCTTATCGCCGGTGCCGCCGCGCTGGCGCCGTTGATCGTCGCCGGGCGCGCTTTCGCCGCACCGCAAGCCGGCAGCCGGATGCTCGTCGTGTTCCTGCGCGGCGCCTATGACGCCGCCAATGTCATCGCGCCGACCGGGAGTGATTTCTATCACGCCTCGCGCCCGACGATCGCGCTCGGCAAGCCCGATCCGGCCGACGCCAACGCGCCGATCGCGCTCGACGCCGATTGGAGCCTGCATCCGGCACTCAAGGACTCGATCTATCCGCTGTGGCAAAAGAAGCAGATCGCCTTCGTGCCCTTTGTCGGCACCGACGATATGAGCCGCAGCCATTTCGAGACCCAGGACACGATCGAGCTCGGCCAGCCGATCGGCGGCCATCGCAACTATAATTCGGGCTTCATGGCGCGGCTCGCCTCGGCGCTCGGCCAGGACAAGCCGATCTCGTTCACCGATCAACTGCCATTATGCTTTCGCGGCGGGCCGGTGATTCCGAACGTTGCCCTGGCGGCGGTCGGATCGAGGCCCGCCGTGCCGCCCAAGGACGCCGCTTTGATCACCGCGATGTACAAGGGCCAGCATAGCGGGACGAACGACCTGGGCAGCTCGGTCGCCGAGGGGTTTCAGGTGCGCGACACCGTGTTCAAGACGGTCGACGAGGAAATGAAACAGGCGAGCCGCGGCGCGGTCAGTCCCAAGGGCTTCGAATTGTCGGCGCGGCGGATCGGGCGGCTGATGCGCGACCAGTTCAACCTCGCCTTTGTCGATGTCGGCGGGTGGGATACGCATGTCAATCAGGGCGGCGCACAAGGCTATCTGGCGACGCATATCGGCGAATTGGGGCGCGGCCTTGCCGGCTTTGCCGATGAGATTGGCCCCGATGCCTGGCGAAACACGACGGTCGTGGTCGTATCCGAATTCGGCCGCACCTTTCACGAGAATGGCGATAAAGGCACCGATCACGGTCATGGCAGCATCTATTGGGTGATGGGCGGCGGCGTGAATGGCGGGCGCATGGCGGGGCCCCAGGTCGCGCTGTCGCAAGCGACACTCAACCAGGGCCGCGACCTTCCCGTCCTGACCGATTACCGCTCGATGATCGGCGGGCTCGCGGCGCGGCAATATGGCCTGGCCGGCGACCGGCTCGGCACGGTGTTTCCAGCGGCCAAACCGGTCGACTTGCTGCTCATCTGAAATCGGGGCGGGTTCGGCGGCGCGGCTTTTGGGCGCCGCCTCTCCCTCACTCGATGATCATGCCCACCACGTGCCAGGCGCCGTCCTCGCGCACGAGTGTGACGGTCTCCACCGCGTCGGCCTTGTTCGCATAGCGGGCTCGGAACTTCACGACCTCATAGCCATAAGGTG
Source organism: Sphingomonas sp. P4_G3 (assembly GCF_056401105.1). Lineage (NCBI taxonomy): Bacteria > Pseudomonadati > Pseudomonadota > Alphaproteobacteria > Sphingomonadales > Sphingomonadaceae > Sphingomonas > Sphingomonas sp. P4_G3. The sequence continues at coordinate 840 of NZ_JBFUJZ010000008.1, read as the reverse complement.
GCGCGGGAAGATTCTCCTCGCTGAGAAACGTCCGCGACATCACCGCGCCGAGGGAGGCGCGCATCTTTTCGGACACGTCGGTCCAGACTTGCACGGTGTTCATCTTGCGGAAGGAGGCGCCGGTTATCCGATAACTGTCGGCCCAGCGGTCCTGATCGACCAGCGCCAGCCATTGCCGCGTCGCGTCCATGACGTCCGCATTGGACTTCGTGTCGGCGGCAATTGGCGCCAGCGGGGGCGACGCGGCCTGAGGCAAAGCGACAAACGCCAATAGTCCGAGAGCAAAGGTCATGAGCAGCACTCCGATGACGATCCAGGGATGGCGGGTGACCCGCCCCGCGCCGCTGTTCGGCGCCCCTTCCTGATCCACGCCAACGCGGCTCGTGGCTTCCCCGATTCTTGCGTCCCCCAACAAATCGGGGGTCGGTGAGGCGGACGCGCCGCCCTCGGATTCGAACAACAAGCGCGCGGCTTCGCGGCTGCTGGACACCGCCATCTTGCGGCGCGCGTCGCGTAGTCGTTCGTTGATCGTGTGGACCGACAGGCCAAGGCTGCGCGCAACCGATTTGGCGTCGTGACCGCGGACGATCAGGCGAAGGGTCTGCTTTTCCTTCTCGGTCAGGGCGCCAAAGCCGTCTTTCACCGCCATGTTCATATCTCACCGGCCTAAGCCGGGTATAGGGTCGCAGCTACCCCGAAAAATTCGTACCTTCAGCGACGCCAGTCCGGCAATCGCCTAGAGTCCTTTTTCAGCTTCGCTGAATCGGTGCCGGCCCTCTCCCCCACCCGGCCTCCCATAGAATACCCTGATTGGGAGGTCGGGTGGGGGAGAGGGCGGGC
>NZ_JBFUJZ010000007.1:0-140630 GCF_056401105.1 Sphingomonas sp. P4_G3 | reverse complement strand
CCGGCAATAGCTTCCAATGGGCCTGAAGGCTCAGACTGACCGGACATCCAGACGAGCGACCTCGTTGCACGTGTAGAGCATCAAGCTCGTCGGTGACCTGGAGGCGCTCGATAGTTACCGCCTGACCGCAACCATGATGGCATCGACAATCACAGCTCCTCAGTCAGTCGATGACCTCGAAGACAACCATAGATGACGGTCGCGCATACTTGAGAAAAACCACATCATGCCAATATCAATTAGACAACGGGAGCATAAATCCCTAAACGATAATTCGGTATTGTCGCACCCGTCGCCGTAATTCTAAGGTTTTGGCGATGCAGCGGGGGCGGGGCTGTTCGGCGGATTGGTTTCGTTCGCTAATCCGATAATCGTTCCAACAAAGCCTCCGGCCTTTTTGGTACTGAGGAAAGTCGCGTCTCCGCCAGTCGGCAGGAGCTTCCATCCCTGTTTGCCCCAGGCGTACGACGCGCTAAGCGCTCCACCGTCGATTTTCAGCCTGAGGCGGACCGTACGCGCGCGGCGCGGCAGGACGGCCGACGAAACCAACCTTCCCGCCTGCGGATCGCCTGCCGTTTCACGGCGCATGACGGCGATCCGCCGCCTGCCCTGAACCTTGATCACGCCGAGAAAAAGATAGGCGTCATCGCTCTGGAGCGCGACAAGGCCTGCGCGATCGCCATCGCGGCCGGGCTCATAGTCCAGCGCGGTCGATACCTCTGCCGTGGCGTGGGCTTGCTTGCGGGCAATGAAGGCCGGCGTTGCGGAGATGTCTCCGATGGGATGTCCCGGCGCCATGACCAGACGGCCATGGTCGAGATGGAAGAAGGCCTTGGTCGGCATCCGGACGCCCATCCAGCCCAGACCCAGGCGCTTCTCATCGAATTTGTCGATATAGGAGAAGTCGCCGCTTTGAGGCGCACCGGGTTCAGTCGCTCCTGCGGACGCAGGCCTGTCCACGGCGAAGGGAATCGCTGTCCCGTGTTCCAATATGGTCGGCCATCCGTCGGCCGACCAGTTGACGGGCAACAGGTAGGTTTCCCGTCCGATATTGTAGAAGCCTGGAGCGTAGGCGCGGGCCGCCAGAAAGACCGCCCACCAGTCTCCTGACGGCGTCGTAACGAACTTTGCATGACCAGCGGCTTCGATCGGGTGCGGCCGCGTCGCCGGCAGATCGGCCTGGGTGAGGATCGGATTGCCTTTGAAAGCCTCGTAGGGGCCGCCGATCTTGCGGCTGCGGAAGACGATTTCCGAATGATGCTCGTCCGGTCCGGTGCCGCCCTCGGCGGCAATCAGGTAATACCATCGATCCTTCTTGAAAATGTGCGGACCCTCGGGCCAGAACAGATGCGGCGGATTGTCACCGCCTCCAACCAAGGGGATGCGCGGCCCGACCATGGCTTTGGTAACCGGGTCGAACGCCTGGAGCCACAGGACACGGTGCCCGGGAAATCTGGCCGGACCTTCGGGGGGACCGTTGTTTACGACATAGGCCTTTCCGTCATCATCCCAGAACAATGACGGGTCGATGCCGGCAAAATCGAACCAGACGGGATCCGACCATGGCCCCTGCGGGGACTTTGCCGTAATCACGAAATTCCGGTTATTCGTGCAGACGATGTAGAAGGTGCCGTCGCGATAGGAAATGTCCGGCGCCATGATGCCGCCCGAAACCTGTTGGCCCGCGAAGTCAGACTGGCCGACCCGGCTGATGGCGTTGCCGATTTGCCGCCATGTCACCAGATCGCGGGAGTGATAGATCGGCAATCCGGGGAAGTTGGCGAAGCTGGAATTGACCAGATAATAGTCCGGCCCCACGCGGACGATGCTCGGATCTGGCGCGTAGCCCGACACGATCGGGTTGCGGTATTGCCGGCGCCCTAGAGTAATTCTTTCCTGGCTGCGGCCAACATAACGGAAATAGGCAAAGCTGGCGTCACCGGCAATTGCGCCCTGGGGCACGGCGCAGGTGAAAGCGATAGCCGAAATGGCGGCGATCCTGATCATCGGCGTTTCCTGGGAGGTCGAGCGCGGGCAGGCCAGGCCTGCAACCTGAACTCGACAATACGGCCTTCTTAATTAGTCATTTGTCTGACATTTACATAGCCAGCGCAAGGCATTTGTGCGGATTCCGACGATGCCACGCATCCATCCCGAGAGGAGGGCGCGCACGATTCCGATATCATAGCGCCCAGGCGCTCTTACCCTCTTCCTCGATACGGCCTCGTGTCATGGGAATGTCCATGAGGAACGGGCTGACCACAACGCATGTGACGCCCGCATAATGTACGGCCAAGACATGTTTACCCGCCTCGCCCTACGGCACCAAAGTCGGCTTGGTCGACGGTTCCCACACATCGCTGCTCGTCGCGACCAGTTCCTTCATGTTCCGCCACGTCCGCCGCCCCGGGATCGACGTCGACCCAAGCACGACCGCACGCGCATAGGCGATCACCCGGTCCTGCACGCGCAGCTTCTCCTCGGTCGGCCACGTCTCCCAGGCATGCGGGCCGCGCACCACGACTAGGTCCTTCAGCCCCTTGACCCGCTCGTACGAGGCGACCTCGCCTTCCAGCCCGTCGGCGTAGCACCACAGCCCGCGCGCGAAGAACGCGCTCGGCCATTTGCTCATGCCCGCGAGGATCGCCGAGCTCGGGAAGAACACGATGTTGTTCTCCTGCTCGATCCCACCGATGAACAGCCCGCGATCGCGCCCTGGCCCGCGCCCGTCATCCTTCGGGCTGGTTTCGGATTCGAGATAGCCCACGCCGCTCGAGAAATCGGCGACCAGGATCGCACCCGCAATGTGCGGATCGCGGCGCGGCCCGGTGCAGGTGATCTTGGGCAGGTCGTAGCTGCAATCCTTGTCGAAATTGATCGTCATCGCCCAGCCGCTCGCCATCGTGCCGCGCGAGCTGCCCATGAAGAAGACCGGCAGGCCCTGGCTCGGATCGCCGCCATGGGCCGCCGCGGCGGCATCCGCGCCCCGGGTCAGCTTGCCGTCGGGGCCAAGCGCGCGCATCCCCTGCCCGCTCCGCAACGCCGCGACGATGTCGAGCAGATCGTGCCCCTGCTGCAGCGTGTTGGTGTCGCTATAGCCGCCCGAAATGCCGATGCCGCGGCGGTCCATCGCCAGCACGTCGAACCCGGCCTGATGCAGGCGATACCAGGCCTGGCGCCAGAAGCGCTCGCCCTGCACGCCGGTGCCGCCCTTGGGCCAGTCGTCGTCGGGAATGGTCACGCCGGTCTTGGGATCGACGGTGTAGGCGACGTCCTTGGGGTCATCGAGCGCGGTGACGCGGTCGCCGCCGCCGCCGTTCATGACGATCAGCGCGCGCTTGCGGCCGCCTTTGCCGTCATCGATCCCGGCGCCGCGAATGTACCAGCCGCGAATCCTGATATCGCCGGTCATCTTCATGTGGATGCGTTCATACGCTTCGACCGGCGCGGTGAATTCGACGATGTAGGTGTCGGGATCGGCTGCGGCGATCGGCTCGTTATAGGGCGCGCGTGCGAAGAAACCGGGCCGGCGGATCTGGCTCAGGTCGGTGGCCCCGCCCTTCTCCTCGATCTTGCCGAGCAGATAGCGGCCGTGCGCATCCTTGAGCGCATATTCCTTGTTCGGCGGATGGCGTTTGAGCACCTGCTCATAGACGCGCTTGTGGCATTCCTTGTCGTCCTTGCACTTCTTCCAGCGTTCGCGGAGCTTCTCGTCGGTGAAGTTGGTGACGTAGAAATCGCCGCGATAGGCCTTGGGCTTGCGCGCCGCGACGCTGGTGAACGGAATGCAGGTCCTGGGCCCCGCCTTGGTCGGCAGGATATAGCCGGGCAGCTTCATGTCGCGGTCATAGGCGACATAGGCTTCGCACTCGGTCGGCGGGAACATCGCCGCGGGCAGCGCCTGCGCCTTGTGCTTAGGGTGATCCTTGGCCTCGGCGGCGGTCGCGCATGTCACTGCCCCCAACGTGGCGAGCAACGCGACGGTCCATCTCTTCATTTCGCTCTCCGGATCTGATTTTTATCGTGGAAGATCGGCGAACCGCGCGGGCAGCTCGAAGCCATGGGCGAAGCGGTCGCCAAGTTCGGCGATGAATTCGCTGCGCGCGGCATAATAGGATCGCCCGGCCACGCGGACGCGCGAGACGGCACCGCCATCGCGTTGCTCGTGCCGCGCGAGCGAGCCGACAAAGCCTTCGCCCGACACGCCGCGGATCTCGCATCGCTGCCCGACCGCCATCTCGCCCCGCGCGCCGGCCAGCGCGATCCGCGCGGTCACGCCGCTACCGGTCGGCGAGCGGTCGATCTGGCCCTCGGCGAAGATGCAGAGATTGTAGCTCGGCTGCCCTTTATGATCGCCGAGCGCCACGTCATCGGTCAGGATCGTGCCGTAGAGGAAGGACAGATCACGCTCGGTCGGATGCTCGATCACGACCGCCCCGCGCACTGCATCGGTGATCGCCACGCCCGCCGCGACGAGGTCGCCGAGCGGCGTGTCCATCAGCGACAGGCCGATGCGCGACGCGGGGAGAATCGCGTAATAGGCACCGCCGAACGCGATATCGAAGCCGACCGGTCCGAATCCCGGCACGTCGACCGATTGGTCGAGATGGCTGGCAAAGGAGTCGACGCTTTCGAACGCGACGAGCGGCGCGCCGCCATCGTCCGCCGCCTCGACCTCGACCCGAACCACGCCGCACGGCGCCTCGAGCCCGAAACTGGCGCGCCCATCGACCATCGCGACGCGCCCGGTATCGACCGCCCAGCGGCCGATCGCGATCGTCGCGTGACCGCACATCGTGCTGTACCCTTCCTGGTGCGTGAACAGCACCGCGAGATCGGCATCGGGATGGCACGGCGCGGTCGGGATGACGCCGTACATGCCAGCATGACCGCGCGGCTCGAGCATCAGCATCCGCCTCAAATCATCGAACCGCTCGAGTGCGTCGCGGCGCTTCTCCAGGATCGTCGCGCCGCGAAGCTCGGGATAGCCGCGCTCGACGATCCGCACGGGCTCGGCCGCGGTGTGCAGGTCGACGACATGGAGGGTTCGCGCTTCAGCCAAGGTCGCAAACTCCCGATGCGCCACGCCGCGCCTGGACCATGGCCGCGGCGGCGAGATCGGCGAGCGCGGTGCCGACCGATTTGAAGACGGTGATGTCGTCGGCCGAGGTCCGACCAGCGACGCGGCCGGCGCATAGGTCCGCGAGCGTGCCGCGGATATCATCCGACGTGATGATTCCCGCCGCGATCGGGCCGGTCAGGTCGCCGGCCTCGGCCAAGGCGTCGCGCGTGTCGACATAGATGTGCCCGCGCGCGAAGCAGGCGTCGTCGGCTTCGCGCATGGCCGGTGTGAAGCTCCCGATCAGGTCGAGATGCGTGCCGGGTTGCAGCCAGTCGCCATGGACGATCGGCGCGGTCGAGGGCGTGGCGCAGGTGATGATGTCGGCCCGGCGCGCCGCGTCTTCGAGCGATGCCGCTGCCTTCGCTGCGAAACCCGCTGCCCGCAACTCGGCCATGAGCCGTTCGGCTTTGGCCATATCGCGGTTCCACACCGACACCGATCGGATCGGACGGACCGCAGCGAAGGCCTCGGCGGCGAGCGCCGCGATCCGCCCTGCCCCGACGATCAGCAAGTCGGCCGCGTCTTCGTGCGCGAGGTAGGAAGCGGCGAGCGCCGACACCGCGATCGTCCGGCGCGTCGTGATCTCATTGCCGTCGAGCAAGGCGAGCGGCGCGCCCGTCGCGGCATTGGCGAGCAGGTAGGTGCTGTGAACGCTCGGCAATCCGCGCGCAGTGTTGCCGGGATGAATGGTGGCGACCTTGGTCCCGAGCAGGCCGCCGCTCCAGGCGGGCATCAACAACAGAACACCGTCGCCATCGGGATGAGGAATATGGTGGTGATGCCGCTCGGGCACCGTCGCGCCGGCGGTAAAGGCGGTCTTCAATGCCGGGATCAGCGCGTCGAACGGCAGCGCATCGCGCGTTTCCGCCGCACCGATCACCGGTATCGTCGCGTCTCCCCCACCATGAACCGGCCCAGCTGTGGAATCATCCAATCGCATCGTCGCCGTCGCTCCCGATCGAGCGGCAACTTTGTCCTATTGGATTTAAAAATACAACATCTTTATGTACGCCGATCAGGTGGCGGGCACCTCTTCGTCATGCCGGGCTTGTCCCGGCATCCACCGCGCCACAACACCCCAGCTCGCTTGGGGAGGAGTGGTGTTCAAAGCGAAATCGTGTCCCCCGGACACGATTTTGGCCTGCCGGGGGCAGGCCAAAGCTTGAACACGGCACAAGGCCGGGGTGACGATGGGGTTTAGGCAAATGCTTAGTAGATAGCTGCCTGAGATCCCGCCCGTTAAATCTCGAATTAACTCAGACCGTCGCCTCGACGTCGCGCGCCAGCACCAGATGCGCCTTCATCAGATCGTGCGCCTTCTGGTTATCGCCGGCTTCCATTGCGTCCATGATCTCGAGATGTTCGTCGATCGAGTCGATCACGCGCTGGGCCCCGTTGATCCACTGGATGTTCATGAACGAGCGCAACTTGTTCTGCCGCTGCACCGCGTCGAGAAAATAGCGATTGCCCGAACAACGCGCGATGCCTTCGTGGAAATCGGCGTTGATCGCGAACAATTCGACCGACAGCGTGTCGCGCCATTTGCGCTTGCGGAAAGCGAGATGCTCGGCGCGGATGCGATCGAGCCATTCGCGGTCGAGTTCGAACGTGGATTCGAGCAGTCCGGCGGGCTCGATCACCGCGCGATAGGCATAGCTCTCCGCGCGTGCGCGCCCCGAATTGATCGGCAGGGTGAACGACCAGCCATTGCCGGGCTTGCGCTCGACCAGCCCGAGTTCGGCGAGCTGGCGCAGCACGCGCACCACGGTCGGCAATTTGGCGTCGAACAGCCGCGCGACCTCGAGCTGGCTGCACTGATCGGGCATGCGGCCCTGGTTGCGCGCCTCGGCGATCGCGATGAACAGGCGCTGGTCCTCTTCATCCTCCGGGTTGGTGACATCGAGATCGGGCGCCTCGGTCACCGGGCCGCGCAGGACGTAACCGCGATTGGCGCGCGCCTCGACCGCGCCCTGCTCGGCGAGCAGCTTGAGCGCGCCGCGCACCGGGGTGCGCGACACATCGAAGTGACGGCAGAGATCGAGTTCGACGAGGTGGTGACCCGGGCCCGCGCCCTGGTCCTTGAGCATCCTGAGGATCCTCGCGGCCAGGTCGGCTTGCAGCCGGCTGGCGCGCGGCGGCGCCTTGTCCATGTCCATCTTGCGCGCAGCCGCTCCCGCCATTTTCTCTCGATCTTTCATCAGCTCAGTCAGGGCTCCGGATTACACTTTCGCGCGCAAGGATGCAAAAGGAAGCACCACGCCCATCACGACTTGCGCCAAGGCCATGCTCCCCAATGCGCTTCGGAAGGGCGCGTAACTCAGTCCCGTCCCATCTGCGCGATGGGCTGGAAGCAGCCGAGAATGAGGCGGCTGGCATCGAAAGGAGGGTCGCCGGCCGAATCCATTCGCGGGTCGTGGTGCATTCTCTCTTCGGCGGCCTCGAAAGTCGCCTTGTCGGTCCAGATCTGCCACGTGAAAACGATCTTCTCTCCTTCCCTGGCGGCGACCGCTTTGCGGAAATCGGTGTGCTCGCCGCTGGGGATGAAATCCTCCCAGCATTCGACGATCTCGAGGCATCCATATTCGCCGAAGAATGTTGCGCTACTCGCCGCCCAGCGGCGATAAGCGTCTATCTGGTCCTCGGGCACCGGGATGACGAGGCCACAAACATACATATCCTCCTCCTTCGTTCAGGGCCGAGCGTCGTCGAGGCGCCGGCGAATATCCCGATAGGCCGCCGTGATGAGATCCCCGAGCCTGCCCTCGTCCGGCATGCGTTCGATCCGCAGCTTGACATGACGCATCCGCTTGCCGGCGCCTTCCAGCAGGCCGGTAGGGTCGTCGAGGAAGGCGCCGAAAAAGAAGCCGATATTGGCGTGTTCCGCGTGCGCATCGACGTAAGCGAAAGCCGCATCGCCGGCGCAGGCGGTCGGGCGGCCGTCATGGACCAATTCGCGCACGTCCGAACCGCACGCACGCAATCGCTCGAACCAGGGTTCCACTAAGCCGCGAAGCGCGTCAGCATCGGCAAACCATCGTTCGACAACCGGATCGCGCCGACGGGCGGTCGGGAAACGAAAAAGGGCGTCCATCCTCTCAGAATGCCAGTCGAACCGGCGTTCGCCAAGCGTGCTGGATAGGACGCGCAGTCCAACCAATCACCTCCTTGCCTGAAGCCCTTTCTTCCCCGCAACCGGCAACGCCGCGCGATCGACGACGAAGCCATCGTGCATCACCATCGCGATATCCTCGGTCGCGTCGATATCGGCGGTCGGATCGCGGTTGAGCAGGACGAGATCGGCGATCTTGCCCGGCGCGATGCTGCCAAGGTCGCGATCGCGGCCGAGAAAGACCGCCGCGTTGAAGGTGGCGATCCTGATGATCTCGAGCGGAGACAATCCGGCCTGGCGGAGCAACTGCATCTCGCGGTGCGACGACGCACCCGAGACCAGGTCGGTGCCGAGCGCGGCGACGCCGCCGGCGCGGACGACGCGGACGACGTTGCGCATCTCGCTGGGCAGCGCTTGTTCTCGCCAGGCCGCTGTCGGCTGGCGCAGGAATTGGGCGCGCTGCTCAGTACGCATCCGGCCGCGTTCGGCTTCGCTGAGCACGAGCGAATAGTCCGGGCGATCGAGGTATTCGGGGTGCCGCATCAACCGGCCATATTGATCGGCGATCGCCAGGGTCGTCGCGAACGGAATGCGACGCCGCGCCATCAGCTGAACGAAATCCTCGGACTCGGCCTCCGCCCAGATCGGATGCGCCAGGCCATCCGCGCCCGCCGTAATGGCGTTACGCGCATCCGCTTCGCGGGCGACGTGCACCACGACGCGCAACGCATGGCGATGCGATTCCTGAACGATCGCGCGCATCAGCTCGGTCGACAGCGCGGTGGCGGAGGATTGCCCGCCGAACCCGCCGCTGTCCTCAACCATCTTGATCAGGTCGGGATGTTCCTCCTCACGATGACGCGCGAGCGTCGCCGGATCGGCCGACGTGAGTGCGATGCCGATATCCTCGTTGCGCCCGCCGGGCGAGGTGAACACGCGGCCGGCGATCAGCAGCCGCGCGGATATGCGCGGATCCGCGCCGCGCATGATCTGGACCGTGCCAGGGAGGTTGCCGAGATCGGCAACGGTGGTGAATCCGAGCGCCAGAAACCCCGCCAGCGTGGCCTGCGCGGTGGCGACGTCCATGCTGCGCTTCTTGCCGTCCGGGCCGGTATCCCGGAGATGGATGTGCGTATCGATCATCCCGGGGGACCAGATATTTGCCCCGGCCGTCGATCACTTTCGCCCTGCCGATCGGCAGCCGCGCTCCGCCCAATGCGACGATGCGGTCCTTGTCGATCAGGACCGTGCGATGCCGAACAGCGGGCCGCCCCGTGCCGTCGATCAAGGTGACGTCGCGGATCGCGTAGCGACCGGCCATGGCCGGCGCGCAGGCCTGTGACAGCATGGCCAACGCACCGATCCATTTGCGTTTCCAGTTCATTGGCTGCGTCTCCGATCGGCACAAAAAAACCGGGAGCGTCTGGCGCTCCCGGTCTCGTGCTTCGCTATCGCTGCTCTCAGTAATTGAAGGCGAGCGAGAATTTGACCGTGCTCGGCAGCGACTCCGCCAGCGCGCCGGCGCCGACCGCCGCCCAATAGCGCTTGTTGGTGATGTTCTGGCCGTTGACCCGCGCGACCAGTTTGTGGCCGCCCAGGTTGAACTCGTACGACGCGCCGATATCGAAGGTCGTATAAGGGTCGGTGAAGGCCCTGTTGGTATCGTCCACCGCCTGCTTGCCGGTATGGAACGCGCCCGCCGACACCTTCAGGCTCGGCGTCAGCCAGGACACGGTATATTCACCCGACAGCGACCAGCTGACATCCGGCGTCCCGCCAGGGACGGTGTGCAGCGAGTTCGCATTGGCGGCCTGGAAGGTCCGGGCCTTGAGCAGCATCAACGTGGCGTTGATCGCCAGATCCGGGATCACATAGCCGCTGACGCTGCCCTCGAACCCGCGATAGGTCTGGGTCGCGTCGCCGAAACCGTGCAGCAGATTGGTGGCAGGGTCGATGCGTTCGTTATACGCCCCTTCACGCCGGATATCGAAATAAGCGAGCTGGATCAGCAGGTTCTTGCGCGGCTGCAGCTTCAGGCCGGCCTCGTAGAGCGTGCTCGAAATCGGCGGGAAGACCGATTGCGCGTTGTCCACGTTGTTCGACGCGATCGCATTCTCTTCCAGGCCCTGGATATAGGTGCCGTAGAGGCTCGCCCATTCCATCGGCTTGACGATCACGCCGCCCGACCAGGCAGTCGGCTTCACGTTATAGGGCTGCTTGGTGTTGAGATTGGTCGAACCGTCATTGGTGTAATCGGTGACGCGCACGCCGCCGGTCAGGTGGATGATGTTCTTGAAGCTCAGATCGTCGAACGCGTAGAGGCCCTTGTCGTCGATCGTCGACGGGATCGGCGGCTTGGCGACCAGCGCATAGGGGTTGGGAACGATGATCGGGTTGAGGAAATTGTCCCCTGTGATCACCGTACGCGGCGTCGCCGGCGATCCACCCAGGCTGCGCAGCGACCGCGACGCGCCGAGCAGGATACTGTTGGTGATGTCCCCGGTCGTGATCTTGCCATGCAGTTCGACCGCGTAGCTGATATTTTCGTAACCCGCGTTCTGGATATTGGTGCCGAACCGGACGGCCCCCGCCCCGAAGGTAGGACTGCCGGGCGTAACCGAGGCATTGTAGGTCGCGATCTGCGCTGGGGTCTGCAGCAACGTCACGTTGCCGGGCACGAACCCGGGATTGTAGCGCAGGCGCGTCAAATGCGAGCGCCCCCAATAAGCGGTAACGTCCCAATCCTTGGCGACCTTCCACACGCCCTTGAACAGCAGGTTGAGTTCTTCGGTCCGGTTGGTGTCCCAGGCGAGCCCGCCGATATTCTTGCTCGGATCGAGATAGGCGAGCGGCGGCAGTTTGGTCGCGCCGTTCGGGATGATGAACGTCGCCGGCTCGACGATGCCGCGCTTGAACCATTCGACATCGGCCGACAGCGTCAGCTTCGACGTCGGCTTAAGGTCGAACGTGCCCGACGCCAGGTAGCGGTCGCCCTTGGCGAAAGTGATGCCGGTATCCTGGCGCGCGGCGACCGCGTTGATGCGGAAGCCGAAAATGCCGACCGTATCGCCGAGGTCGAGATGGCCGCCATAACCGCCATTGCTGTCGCCGAACGCGCGCAGGCCGACATAGAGGTCCGGCGTCGCCCGCTTCATCACGAAATTGACGATGCCCGATGGTGGCGAGAAGCCGTAATAGATCGCCGAGGCGCCCTTCAGGATCTCGACGCGATCCTTGTCCTCGAGCGGAAAGGCGGTCGACGACAGGATGTTGAGCGTGCCGTCGAGCTTGTAGCTCGATCGCGTATCGACGGTGATGCCGCGGATCGTGATGTTGTTGTACGAGGCGGGACCGACGCCCGACGACGAGACGCCGGCGGTGTTGCGTACCGCATCGATCAGGTCGACCGCCTGTTGCGACTTCAGCAAGGCGTCCGGGATGACCGACACGGTCATCGGAATGTCGAGGATCTTGGCGTTGCGGAAGCTGCCCGATTGCGCGGTATCGGTGCCGAACTGGTTGTTGCGTTCGCCGGTGACGATGATGTCCTCGGCGGGCGGGCTGTCCTTGGCGGCATTGGCCGCCTGGTCGGCGGGAGCCGCTTGGGGCGGTGCGTCGGCCGCCTGGGCGTACGCCAATCCCGGCATCGCGCCGGAAACCAGCACCGATGTGCCCAACAGCAAAACACGCGAAAGCTTCATGTTCGTCTCACTCCCCTAGCCGGGCGCCGAAGCACCCACCGCAACCCCGACCTCTCCGTGTCAGATTCGTGTATTTTTAGTATCAATAATGTTTAATTGTATTTTGTAAACCGGAAAATACACATTATTGCTGCGCGGCCAACGTTTCCGTGAGCGCCAGCGCCGGCGAGGCCGCTAGCAAGCGGCGCGTATAATCGTGCGTCGGCGCCGCGAACACCGCGTCGGTCGGCCCCTGTTCGACGATCCGACCCTTTTCCAGCACGATCACGCGATCGGCGATCTGCTCGACCACGGCGAGATCATGGGTGATGAACAGGCAGGCGAAGCCGCGGTCGCGCTGGATACGCTGGAGCAAGGTCAGTACCTGGAGCTGAATGGTGACGTCGAGCGCGGAGACTGGTTCGTCGGCGACGACCAGGCGCGGTTCGGATGCGATGGCGCGCGCGATCGCGACGCGCTGGCGTTGCCCGCCCGACATCTGGTGCGGGCGGCGATCCTCGAAACCCGCCAGCCCGACGTCGTCAAGCGTCGTGCGGACGCGCTCGCGGCGTTCGGACGCGCTCAATTCGGGCAAGTGACGCAAGGCGGCGCCGACGATCTCGCCGATGCGCAGATGCGGCGGCAACGACGAGAAGGGGTCCTGAAAGACAAGTTGCGCGTCGCGGCGGAACGCACGCTCGCCCGCGCGGTCGAGCCTGGCGATATCGTGGCCATCGAACAGGATGCGTCCGCCGGCGAGCGGCTTCAGCCCCAAGGCGGTGCGCCCGAGCGTGGTCTTGCCCGACCCGCTGGCGCCGACCAGCGCAACGATTTCCCCGGCGCGGACATCGAGCGTGACGTCGTCGATCACCCGGATTGGGGCGCCCGCACGGAACAACCCCGGCTTGCCCGGATAATCGACCCGCACATTCTCCATGCTGAGGATCGACGGCGCGTCGGGCGCGATCGCCGCTCGCGCGCCATCCTTGCGCGGCAGCGATCCGACCAGCTTGGCGGTATAGGGATGTTTGGGCCGCGCGAGGACCTCAGCTGTCTCGCCCTGCTCCACCATCACGCCCTTTTCGAGCACGATGACGCGATCGGTATATTCGGCGACCAGCCCGAGATCGTGCGTAATCAGCAACAGCGCGGTACCCATCTCGCGGGTCAGCGCGACCATCAATTGCAGCACTTCGCGCTGGCTGAGCGTATCGAGCGCGGTGGTCGGCTCGTCGGCGATCAGCAGCCGCGGCTCGAGCAGCAACACCGAGGCGAGCATGATCCGCTGCCGCATCCCGCCGGAGAATTCGTGCGGATAGCGCGCCAGGCAGCCTTCGGGATCGGTAATCTGGACGCGTGCCAGCATATCGATGCTGCGCCGCCGGACCTCGGCATCGTCGAGCCCGCGATGGAGCTTGAGCCCTTCGGCAAGCTGGACCCCGATCGGCAGCGCCGGATTGAGCGAGGTCATCGGCTCCTGGAACACCAGCCCGATCCCTGCCCCGCGCACCGACCGCAAGCCGCGTTCGCCGAGCGCCGTCAGCTCGCGGCCCTCGAAGCGGATCGTCCCCGACACGCGCTCCAACCCGGGCGCCAGCAGCCCGGGGATGGCGCGCGTCGCCAGCGTCTTGCCGCTGCCCGATTCGCCGACGATCGCCAGCCGTTCGCCGGCGGCGACGGCAAAGCTCAGTCCTTCGAGCAGGATCCGACCACCCGCCTCGATCCTGAGATTCTCGATGGTGAGAAGCGGCTTGCTCATCAATTGTCTCGCGGATCGAGGCGGTCGCGCAGTGCGTCGCCGAGCATGTTGATGCCGAGCAGAGTCGCGACGATGCAGAGACCCGGCGCGATGCTCAGCCAGCTCGCCGCGTACATGTACGGCCGCGCCGAGGACAGCATATTGCCCCAGGTCGGCAGCGGCGGCGGCACCCCGACGCCGAGGAAGCTTAGCGCGCTTTCGGACAATATCACCCAGCCGAACAGGCTGGTCGCCAGCACCAGGATCGGCGGCAAGGCATTGGGCAGGACGATCCGCCACATCGTGTACAGCGCGCTGTCCCCGGCGACTCGCGACGCCTCGACATATTCGCGCTCGCGGATCGAGATGACCGAGCCGCGCACGACGCGAACCGTGGCGGGCAGATAGGCGATCGCCAGCGCGATGACGATGCTGTGCCGGCTCGATCCCATCACCGCGACCAAGGCGAGCGCGAGCAGGATGCCGGGGAAGGCGAGCAGCGCGTCGCTGAAGGTCATGATCACGCGCTCGGTCCAGCCGCGCAGGAAGCCGACGACGAGGCCGAGCGCCGTCCCGATCACGATCGAGATGACGACGGTCTGGATCGCGATCAGCAGGCTGATCCTGGCGCCGAGCATGGCGCGAGAGGCGACGTCGCGGCCGAACTCGTCGGTGCCGAGCCAATGCGCCAGCGACGGCGCCGCGAGCGTATGGTCGAGATCGATCGCCAGCGGATCGTAAGGCAGCCAGACGAAGCCGAGCAGCACCACGACGAGCAACGCGCCGACCAGCCCGAAGCCGAGCAATGAGTGGATCGAGCGCTTCATTCGACCGTCACTCGCGGGTCGAACAATGGATAGAGCAGGTCGACGACCAGATTGACGACGACATAGATCACCGCGGTGAACAACAGGCAGCCTTGCACCACCGGATAGTCGCGGCTGAGCACGCCGGTCACCATCAGCCGGCCGAGGCCAGGCAAGGTGAACACCGTCTCGATCACCGCGATCCCGCCGAACAGTCGGCCGAGCGTCAGCCCGACCAGCGTCAAGGTCGGCGCGAAGGCATTGGGAAAGACGTGGCGCGACAATACGGTGCGCTCGGCCAGACCCTTGGCGCGGGCATGCGTGACATAATCGAGCCGCAGCACGTCGATCGCGCTCGACCGCATCATGCGGATCAGCACGCCGCTTTCCGAAATCGTCAGCGTCGCGATCGGCAGGATCAGGAACAGCATCGCGCCCCACGGATCCTCCGAGAACGGAATATAGCCGACCACCGGCAACCAATGCAGCCACACGCCGAACACCAGCAGCAGCAGCAGGCCGAGCCAGAAGCTCGGCACCGCGAGGATCAGGCTCGCCCCGCTCATCACCGCGAGATCGAGCGCGCTGCCACGGCGCCACGCGGCGACCGTGCCCGCCGCAATCGCGATCAAGGTCGCGAGCCCGACCGAGATCAGTACGACGATACCGGTCGTCTCGGCGCGCGTGATCAGCAACGCCGACACCGGCTCGCCGGTCGTGATCGACGTGCCGAGATCGCCGCTGAACACATGGCCGAGCCAGGTCGCGAACTGGACATAGACCGGCTTGTCGAGCCCGAGTTCGGCATGGAGCGCGGCGACGGCGGCCGGGTCGGCGCCTTCGCCAAGCATGATCTGCGCCGGGTCGCCGGGGATAAGCCGGACGAGGAAGAACACCATCAACGCAACGATGATCAAAGTCGGGATCGCGAGCAGCAGCCGGCGGATGATGTACGCGATCATCGCGCACTCTCCGATCCGCTACTGGCCAGCCCGACGTTCCACAGCCGCTGCGTCTGCGCCGACCAGGCGCGATAGCCGGTGACCGGCGTGCGCAACGCGGTCACGCGGCGCGTATTGTAGAGGACGATCGCCGGCACCTCGCTGCGGAAGCGCGCCTCGAGCTGATCGAAAATCTTCTGCCGCTGGGCGCGGTCGCCGGTCACCACCGACTGGTGAAGCAGGTCGATCGCTTGCGGCGAATTCCACACCTTGCGCGGATCGGTGGCGCGGTCGCCGATCAACACGCCGAACATCTGCGACGCGTCCATCCGTGCCGAAAAACCGAACATCGTCGCCTGATAATCGCCGCTCGAATAGCGCGCGAACTGCGTCGCCCAGTCGAGGCTGACGATCTCGATATTGATCCCGGCATCGCGCGCCATCGCTTGGACCAGGATCGCGGCATCGTACATTTCGGGCGGGCTGTGGCTGGTCATCAGCTCGATCGGCTCGCCACGATAGCCCGATGCCTTGACCAGCGCGCGCGCAGTGGCGAGATCGCGCTTGACCGGCACGCGCTCGGCCGCGCCGTAAAAGGCATTGGCGGCCGGCACCGGCGAGCTGTCGGGAACGCCGGTGCCGTGAGTCACCACCCGGGTCAGCGCCGCCACGTCGAGGCTGAGCGACAGCGCGCGCCGCAACCGGACGTCGCGCAAGATCGGCGCCCCGGTCTGGAGCAGGATGCCGTAGAAGTCCGCCGACATCGCCGAATCCCGCTTGATTCCGGGTGCGCCCGCGATCGTGCCGAGCTCGTTGGGCGCCAGCGCGTCGAGCACGTCGAGGCTACCGCGCAACAACGCCGCGCTCGCCGCCGAGCCATCGGGGATCACCGAGAAGCGCACGCGCTCGACCAGCGCGTGCTTGCCCCCGGCATTGCCGTCGGTCCCGCCCGGCAAGGGCCGATAGCCGTCATATTTGACGAGATCGATATATTGGTTGTGCCGCCATTCGCCCCAGCGGAACGGCCCGGTCCCGATCGGATATCGCCACATGCCGTCGGGTCCGACCGAGGCGCGATGCGTGATCCCGGTGCTCCCGCAATCGAGCCGGGCCAATGTCGCGAGGAACAAAGGCGCCGGGCGATCGAGAACGATATCGACCGTGTCGGGGTCGGGCGTGTCGATCGCGGTCACCGCCGCAATCCCCTTGGCGCTCAGATCCGACTTGCAGCGCCAATGGCTGTAGGGCGCGAGATAGCGGTCGAGCGACCATTTGACGTCGGCCGAGGTCAGCGGCGCGCCGTTGTGGAAGCGGATGCCGCGGCGGAGCGCGAAACGATAGGTGCGACCGTCGGGCGATACCGTCCAGCCGCTCGCCAGCATCGGGCCGACCGATCCGTCCTCGCGCAGCGCGACCAGCCCCTCGACGACATGGAGCAGCACCGCGTCGGTATTGGCGTCGCGTTTCATCCCGGGATCGGACGACGCGATGTCGGCATTGAGCCGCGCACGCAGCATCGATCCGGGCGGCGGCGGCGCCTTGGGGTGTACGAACGCGAGGCCAAGTCCGACGCCGGCCACGATTAGGATCAGGCCAGCGATCGTCTTACGCATCGGCGGTCGGTCGCTCCGCATCGGCCGACGCGTCGGCGGCGAGCGTGTAGCGGACATAGTCGGCGCCGGCATGCGGCATCATCGCCACCTGCATCTCGCCGAGCGCGGGGCGCATCAGGAACGACGCCACGGTCGCGGTATTGCCGGTCATGGTGGAGGCACGCGGCGGCACGCAGATCGACAGCGGCGCGCCCGCTTTATCGAGCAGCACGCCCCTCACCTCATCGAGCCCGATCCGGGCGTGCGGCGCGAGCAGCCGTTCGGCGCGTTGCTGCCGCCAGAAACTGCACGGTGAATCGGGAATGCCGGTCTCGCGCAATTTGGCGAGCGCGACGGGACTGAGCCAATGGTTGCTGTGCACGAGCAGGCCATCGCGCGGTTCTACCACGAAAGTCTCGTCGGGCGCGCATTCGAGGTCGTGGACGATGCCGGTCGGCGCATGGCTGATCGCGAGGTTGTTCGAGGCCGATTTGGGCGTGGCATAAGCCGCACCGAACGCCAGCGAGGGATTGTCCTGCTGCAGCACCTTGCGTCGGATCAGCGCGAGCGGAACGCCGAGGTTACGATAGTCGCGCTCGCATTCGAGATAGTTGCCGGTGATCGCGATGCCGATACTGTTGAACCCGAACCGCGCCAGCCCGCCCGCTTCGGTGAAGGTCAGCATGTCGGGGCCGTCGTCATTCCTGATACGCAGGATGATGCAGGCGTCGGCGCAGGACGATTTCCAGTCCCAATTGTGCGCGTGGATCAGATTGCCGTCGCGCGTGCGCTCGGGCTGGACGACGATCGTGGTGCACCCTTCCGCCGCGCGCTCGGCGAGCAGCCCTGCGCGCAGCACCGGCTCCTTGGCCAGCTTGAGCAGCTCGGTCCGCGCATTCATCAGCACGATGTGCGACAGCGGCAAATCGGCGCCCTGGGCGATGCCGCGCATCTCCTCGACATGATCGGCGTCGAAATCGGCAATGATCGGCAGATAGGCCTCGACCAAGTCGCCGAGCGCAGCCTCGGACAGGCCGAGGCTTCCCATCTGGTTGATATAATGCGAGGTTCCCCGCCGGATCTCGGCCACCGCGCCTTCGCCATAGCGGATGCCGCGATCCCGGGGGCTTCCCCAGATCTCCAGAAGACGGCAAGCGTTGCTCATCGATCGGCATCCCCCGATTTATCTTTGAGGGTCGGTAGCACTGTCTTGCTGAGTTTAAAAAGACAAAAATGCATTATGAGTGAATCATCGTGCATTTTCGCGACAATCTCGCTAGGCGGGCGTCAGGCGCGCGACCGACGGCGCCGCGACGGAAGGGGAATCGAATGTCGACCATGCTGAGCCCGGCCGCGACCATGAGCGACTCGGAACCGCGCTCCGGCCGCGCGATGGACGTGCTGCGCGTCGCCAGCGGCAATTTCATCGAGATGTACGATTTCATGGTGTTCGGCTATTTCGCCGCCGCCATTGGCTCCGCCTATTTCCCGGGCAGCTCGGAATTGGGCACGCTCCTCAAGGCACTCGCCACGTTCGGCGTCGGCTTCCTGATGCGGCCATTGGGCGCGATCGTGCTCGGCGCCTATACCGACCATCACGGCCGCCGCGCCGGGCTGATCGTCACCCTCGCCTTGATGAGCGTCGGCATCGCGACGATCGCCTTCACCCCCGGCTATGCCGCGATCGGCATCGCCGCCCCGATCTTCGTCCTGCTCGGCCGCCTGCTCCAGGGATTCTCGGCGGGCGCCGAACTGGGCAACGTCTCGGTCTATCTCGCCGAGATCGCTCCGCCGGGCAAAAAGGGCTTCTACGTGTCGTGGCAATCGGCGTCGCAGCAAGTCGCGGTCGTCTTTGCCGCGATGATCGGCGTGGTGCTGGGTATGACCTTGAGCGTCGACCAGCTCGCCGACTGGGGCTGGCGCATCCCGCTCGGGCTGGGCTGCCTGATCATCCCGTTACTGTTCCTGATGCGCCGGCACTTGCGCGAGACCGACATCTTCGCCGCGCGCACGACGCGCCCGACGACGCGCGAAATCATGGGCCATTTATGGATCGCGCGCGCGCGCGTGCTGACCGGCATGGCGATGGTGCTGATGACCACGGTCAGCTTCTACATGATCACCGCCTACACCCCGACCTTCGGCAAGCTGCTCCATCTGCCCGAGCGCGCCAATTTGCTGATCACCGCCGGGGTCGGCCTCTCCAACCTCATCTGGCTGCCGCTGATGGGCGCCTTGTCCGATCGCATCGGACGCACCCCGATCCTGCTCGCCTGCACCATCCTCGCGATCCTGACCGCTTATCCCGCGATGGCCTGGCTCGCCGCCAGCCCGAGCGTGACCAAATTGCTGATCGTCGAATTATGGCTGTCGGCGATCTACGCCAGCTACAATTCGGCGATGGTCGTCCACCTGACCGAGATCGTGCCCGAGGAGGCCGGCGCCTCGGGATTCAGCCTGGCCTATAGCCTGGCAACCGCGATCGGCGGGTTCACCCCGTTCGTGGTGACAGCGCTGATTTCGGCCACGGGCAACCTGGCGATGCCGGGCGTGTGGCTGACGGCGATCGCGGCGATCAGCCTGGCCGCGGCTGTGTACAGCCGGCGGTATTCGACGGCTTGATAAGGCGTTCGATCCGGCCTGCTTAAAGGCAGGAACCCGAAGACACGCGAAAAGCGGCCGGTCTGAAAACGACCCATTTGCAGACAACTAAGATCGATCGCACATTGCCCGAGAGCTGTGGTGTGGCAAAGGCTCGTCGCAGAAATAAAGGCTGCCTCGCAGAAATTTAGTCGATCATCATTTCCACGGTGTCGTGAGGGTAGAGTATGAATTCACGATAGAGCCGAAAATGTGCAGTTTCTTCGAGAGTCGTGGCGCGAAGACCGAACCTTTCGAGCTG
Source organism: Sphingomonas sp. P4_G3 (assembly GCF_056401105.1). Taxonomy (NCBI): domain Bacteria; kingdom Pseudomonadati; phylum Pseudomonadota; class Alphaproteobacteria; order Sphingomonadales; family Sphingomonadaceae; genus Sphingomonas; species Sphingomonas sp. P4_G3. The sequence continues at coordinate 120,740 of NZ_JBFUJZ010000007.1, read as the reverse complement.
CCAGAGGGCTGCGTCGGGCAATGCCATCAGGATGGGGGAGTGCGTTGCCATAATGACCTGGCAGTTGTCGGCGCGCTGCATGGAGCGAAGCAGTTTGAGAAATTCAAACTGCTTCGCCGGGGACAAAGCGGACTCCGGCTCGTCCAAGATGAAAAGCCCTTGTTCAGCCAGACGCTCTTGGAAGAAGCTGAGAAATCCCTCGCCGTGGGATGCGCGGAGGTAGCCGGCGCGCGTTGAACCCATTTCATCGAGATACCGTGCGACTGAAAAGAAAGTTTCCGCTCTGAAAAACCAGCCACGCCTCACTTGTGGCAGCCATGCCGCCTTTAGAAGCTGCCCCAGCCGGGCGGCATCTTCGCCCGAGGCGGCTGATTGTTCGACGGCGCGCATGCCTTGAGCGCCGCCGCTATCGCTGAAACCGGCCATGGTGGCGATCGCTTCCAATAGAGTCGATTTGCCGGAGCCGTTTTCACCCACGATGATGGTGACAGGCTTCTCGAACGTGATGTCAAAGCCACCACTGTGGATGATCGGGAGCGACAAGGGATAACTATCCCAATCCGACTCCGCCCGCACTGCATCCCCAGGCAGCCAAACTCGCTTGAGAAAGGGCGGAGGGAGCGAAGTAGTTCGTGCCTTGCGGCTCATTGGGTTCCCCACGCGACGTCTTACGCCACGGGCTTATCCTTGAAAGCTGACAGGAAGAAAACCACCCATTCCCGGTCATTCCCCCCGCGAGATCATGACCAAGCCGGAAGCGAGCATGCGCCACACCGCACACCCCGCCCGCTGCGGCCTGAATCGGTACCGGTACCGGGACCATCTATGCACGGCGACGCGATTACGCAGCTATGTAAACGACCATCAGAAGCGCCTGCTGATAGATTTTCTATCCAACATTAGTGTAATTCTCTTATGAACTCGCTTCCTTCAAAAAGCGATGTTCAATTATTTCGTAGGCTTTAACATTAATTCTACCGAATATTTCAGGCGATCAGCATATTTTATTTCGCATGAGGAACGAAATTCTCCATGACTCGTTGAGGGCATCGAGAACAGAACCATTCGGTTCCAGGAGCTCCTTCATGCGTAAACACCTTTTCGCGGCGAGTATCGCCGCTGTCGTCCTCATTCCTTCGATCGCCAGCGCGCGGACCCGGTCCGAAGTGACCTGCGAGCAGCAGCGCACGACGCAAGTCGTCGCTACCGTTGCCGGCGCCGGGGTCGGCGGAGTCCTCGGCAACGTCGTCGCCGGCCGTGGCGACAAGACCCTGGGCACCGTGATCGGCGCCGCCGCCGGCGCTCTCGCGGGCAATCAGCTCGCCAAGCCGAACCGCGAGTGCAACCATGCTTATGGCTATTATGACGAGGGCAATCGCTGGCACGCCACCGGCATCAACTCGGCGGATGCGCGCGGCTATTATGACCGCAATGGCGGCTGGGTCGATGGCGCGCCGAACGGCCGTTATGGCGACGACAACCGCTGGATCAGCAGCAACGCGTCGGCCGGTGGAAACGGCAATTACCTTACCAGCGGCGAATGGGTCCCCGCCTCGGCCGAGGGCTATTACGACCGCGACGACCAATGGGTGAGCGTTTCGACCGGCGCTGTCGGCGGGCGGGCCGGCCGCCGCGCGGATGCCTATGGCTATTACGACACGCAGGGTCAGTGGCACACCAGCTCGATCGCCCGTGGCCGCGCGACCGGTTATTACGACCGCAACAATGCCTGGGTCGCCGGCGCGCCGAACGGCTATTATGATGAGCGCCGCAACTGGGTCCCCCAGCGTGCGGACGGCTCGGCAAGCGGCAGTTACGACAGCCAGAACCGCTGGATCCCGGCTTCGTCGAACGGTTATTATGACGAGCGCGATCAGTGGGTCGCGGGCACGGCGAGCGGCCATTACGACGCCAACGGGCGCTGGACCGCCGGTGTCACGATCGGTCATTACGACGCGCGCGGCCGCTGGGTCGCCGGCCAGGCCGGTGGCCATCGCGATGCGACGGGAATGTGGGTCGCCGATCCCCAGCCCGGCTATTACGACAGCCGCCGCCGCTGGCATGCTGGCGAGACGTCGGGCTATTATGACAGCCGCGGCCGCTGGATCGCAACCGCGGCCGAGACGGGCAACTATGGAAGCGACCGTCCGGCGATCCTCTCGCAGATCGCCACGCTCGACCGGATGCTCGATACCGCGCAGTCGCAGCGCTCGCTGAGCCGTCGCCAGACCGCCGGCTACCAGCGCGAGCTCTATGCGCTTCGCACCAGTGAGCGATCAATGGGCCATGATCGCAGAGGCAATTTGTCCGCTCGCGATGAAGCCAGACTGCAAGTGCGGATCGACAGCCTGAACGACCGCCTCCGGAACCAAGCCCGGTAAGCAGAAGACGCGGATCAGCGGTTGCCAGGAAGCCGGCGGAGCGATCCGCCGGCTTCTTACCGCGCGGCGAGCACGCGCCACACCGCGCCTGCGATCGCCGCGTCCTGGACCGGCAGTCCCGTCAAATCTGCCACGACGATCGCATCGGCGGCGAAGGTGCGCGGCTCGGCGAGCAACTCGCCCAACGGAATGATGGTGTCAGCAGCGAGCAGGCCGGCGCGTACCGCCCAGCCCGCTTCGCCATTCTCGACGCATTTATCGACCGAGTCCGCGATCACCGTCGCGCGGCCGAGAATCCGCGGATCGAGTTCGCGTTTGCCGCCGCCGTCCGAGCCGACCGCGACGATCCGCGCGCCGGGACGCACCCAATCGTCGTCGACCAGCCATTCGGTCGAGGGCGTCGTCGTGACGACCAGGTCGGACGCACGGACGAGATCGGCGAGGTCGCCGCATGCCTCGCCGCCAATCTCCGCCGCCAAGGCCTGCGCCTTGGCCGGATCGCGGCCCCAGATCAACACGCGTTCGGCACCGATATGGCGGCGGATCATCTCCGCCTGCATCCGCGCCTGAATGCCGGCGCCGACGATCCCGAGCGTCCCGCCCTCATAGCCGATCGCGCGCGCCGCGATCGCCCCAGCCATCGCGGTGCGGACATCGGTCAGCCAGCCGCCATCGGCGAACAGCGCCAGCGCCTCGCCCGTCGTCGCGCTCATCACTGCCGAAAAGCCCTGGCTCGACGACAGGCCTTTGGCGGGATTGCCGTAGAAGCTCGCCGACACCTTGAGCGCGAACACGTCTTCGCCGGCAAGATGCGCGACCTTCACATGCGCATCGCCCGGCGCCGGAAAGCTGAAATGGCCGGCATCGCCGCTCTGCGCCTGGCCCGCCGCGAAGGCGACGATCGCGCGCTCGACCGCCGCCATCGCGGCCGTCTCGTCGAGTACCGCCACGATGTCCTCGCGCGTGAAAATCCGCATCCCGCTGCCTCCACTCTCATTTGATATTGTTTTTTCGATCATAAAGAGACATTCTCGCAATTGCCAGCCTCAAGGGAGACGATCATGGTCGCACGTCGGACGCTTCAACGCTTGGCGGCGGCGCTATCGGCATCCGCGGCGACCGTCGCGCTGGCGCCCGCCGCTCACGCCGCGCCCGATGCATGCGCCGCGCTCAAGACGCTGGCCCTCCCCCATGTCCGGATACTGGTCGCGACCCCGGTCGACGGCACGTTCACCGAGGATATGGTCGTCGAGCGCGGACCGCGCACATATACCGGCCTCAAGCCCTTTTGCCGCGTGCGCGGGGTCAGCCGCCCGGTCAGAGGATCCGAGATCGGGTTCGAAATCTGGTTGCCGGCGCGGAGCAGCTGGTCGGGCCGTCTGCACATGATCGGCAACGGCGCCTACGTGTCGAACATGCAATACAAGCAGATGATCCCGCGGCTCGACGATGGCGATGTCGCGGTGGGGACGGATACCGGGCATAGCGGCACCGACCTGAAATTCGGCTGGAAGAACCCGGAAAAGATCAGGGATTTCGGCTATCGCGCGGTCCATGAATCGGTCGTCGCGGCGAAAGCGATCACGCGCGCTTATTACAGCCGTCCGGCGCGCTGGTCCTATTTCAGCGGCTGTTCGACCGGCGGCTATCAGGGCCTCGCCTCGGCGCAGCGTTACCCGAAGGATTTCGACGGCATCATCGCCGGCGCACCGGGCAACAACCGCACCAGCCTGACCATGGCCTTCCTGTGGAATTACCTCGCTAACCACCGCCACGGCGACGATCGCCACCCGATCCTCTCCGTCAGCGACCTGCTGCTGATCAACCGTTCCGCCGTCGCCGCCTGCGACAAGCTCGATGGCGTCGCGGACGGCGTGATCACCGACCCCCGGCAGTGCGGGTTCAAGCCGGCGCAATTGCTGTGTCGTCCCGGCGCGCAGCCGGGCACTTGCCTCAGCCAGGAACAGGTTACCGCCGCCGACAAGATCTATGGCGGCCCGCGCGACGCCCGCACCGGTGCCGCGATTTATCCGGGTTATCCGATCGGCACCGAGGGCGTGATGTCCGGCCCCGAGGACAAGCATCCCGGCTGGAGTGGCTATTGGTCGGAATCCGACAATCCGGCCGAGCCGTCGCGCGCCGACATGTTCAAATATTGGGTGTTCGATAATCCCGATTGGAATTGGTGGAGCTTCAACTGGAGCACCGACGTCGACACGATGCGTGCGCGGTTGGGTCCGATCTTCGACGCCAACGATCCCAACCTGTCGCCGTTCGCGCGCGCCGGCGGCAAGCTGATCATGTTCATGGGCTGGCAGGATCCGGTCGGCACGCCGCTGGAGGCGATCAATTATTATCGCGCGGTCGAGGGTCGCGCCGGCGGCCTCGCAGCGACCCAGGCCTTCGCGCGATTGTTCATGGTGCCCGGCATGGATCATTGCGCGGGCGGCCCCGGTGCGACCAATTTCTCCACCGCGACGCGCGATTCGACGCCGCCGGTACGCGACGCCGAGCACGATATGACGCTCGCCCTCTATGCCTGGGTGGAGAAGGCACGCGCACCACAGAGCCTGATCGCGACGCGCTATGCCTCGGGTGGCGAGGACACGCCGCCCGCCAAACGCGCGATCGAATTCCAGCGCCCGATCTGCGCCTGGCCGAAGCAGCCGGTCTATCGCGCTGGGGACACCAAGCTGGCGTCGAGTTTCGTCTGCGCGTTGCCGGAAAAGCTCTGACCTCTCCGCCCCACTCGCCATGCCCGCGAACGCGGGAACCGAAATTGAGGTGATTCCGCTTCCCCATTCGTCATGCCGGGCTCGTCCCGGCATCCACCGTGGTATCTGACCAACGACCGCTGGGAGCGCGGCACTGTGGACGCCGGCACAAGGCCGGCATGACGGCTGATGCCGATTGCGACGGTTCTGGACTATTCGCCGCAGACCGAATTCATATGCGATTACCTTGCGGCTTTCACGGGGGTTGGCGGTTGATGGGCGCTCACCCCGCTGAAAACGATAGAGGTCGGGCTGCCCGTCTCGGCAACGACCACCGGATCACGCGGCATGCCGTCGACGCCGATCGCGAAGCGCACGATATTGTGCCCCTCTTCGTTGGCGACGACCATCGCGCGGCCATTGTCGATCAGCGCGAAGAAGCGCGGCGTCTTTCCCCCGGCGGGAACCGAGCCCCTCCACTCGAGCCGACCATTTGCGCGATCGATCGTGAAGACGGCGACGGTATCGGCGCCACGGTTGGAGGCATAGAGATAGCGCCCGTCGCGCGACACGGCGATTTCCGAGCCGCGGCTATTGCCGGTGAAATCCTCCGACAGCGCGGAGACGACCTGAAACGGCGTGAGCGCGCCCGACTGGCGATCGAGCCGATAGGCGACGACGGTCGAATCGAGCTCGTTGACGACATAAGCGTAAGGAACGGTCGGGTGAAAGGCGACGTGGCGCGGCCCCGACGTCTCGCGCGCCGGCGTCGCCGCCGCCTCATGCAGCTTGCCCGCGGCATCGATGGTGAAAACCAGCACGCGGTCGCAGCCTTTGTCCGGCACGACGATGAACCGGCCGCTGGGATCGAACTCGACCTGGTGCGGCTTGGGAAAGGGTTGCTCGACGCGATGCGGGCCGATCTTGCCGTCGAACGGTACCACGTCGACCGGCGCGCCTAGCCGTCCGTCTTCGTGGATCGGCAGGCTGGCGATGCCCGACTTCACGCCATCGGCGACGACATGGTTGGCGACCACCATGAAGCGATTGGTCGGATCGGGCGTCAAATGCACCGGGTTGCGGCCGCCGGTGGCGACCCGGTTGAGGAAGGTCAATTGACCCGATGCCGGGTCGATCCGGAACGCGCTTGCCTCGCTGCCGTCGCCATGGACGGTATAGAGGAAGCGGCGCGTGCGATCGAAGGCGAGATAGGATGGGTTGACCAGGTCGCCGACCAACTGGACGCGCGCCCAGGCGCCGTCCGTGCCGATCCGATAGACCGAGATGCCGTCGCCCCGGGCATTGCGCTCGCGGCTGGTGCGGCACCCGACATAAGCGAAACCCGGCATCGATCCTCTCCCGGCCGCCCATGCGGCCTTTTTTCCCATCGCAACCCCGACGGCCAGCCCGGCGATCACCGTCCGTCGCGACGCGCGCCAGGCGGGCGGTCCAGACTTGGATTGCATCGGCGAACTCCGTCTCGAGATAGGTAATCCTTGCTCTTTGTATTTCTGAATGTCAAAGAACATATTATGGAGAGCATCGCACCCCCGCCCGTGACCGAGGCCGACGACCGCAGGATCATGCGCCGGGTGTTCTGGCGGATCGTGCCGTTGTGTTTCGTGCTCTACATCGTCTCCTATATCGACCGCGCGAACATCGGTTACGCCGCGCTCCAGATGAATACCGAGCTGCGGATTTCGGACGAGGCGTTCGGATTCGCCGCGGGCATCTTCTTCATCGGCTATTTCCTGTTCGAAGTGCCGAGCAACATGCTGATGGCCCGCTATGGCCCGCGCATCTGGATCGCGCGCATCCTGATCGGCATGGGCGTGGTGTCGATGGCCACCGCTTTCGTCCAGTCGACCTCGCAACTCTATGGCCTCCGCTTCCTGCTCGGGGTGGCCGAAGCAGGCTATTTCCCCGCGATCATCATCTATCTGACCGCCTGGTTCCGCGCCCGCGAGCAGGCGACGGTAGTGGCAATGTTCACCGCGGCGATCCCGGTATCGTACATCATCGGCACGCCGGTCAGCACCTGGATCATCGATCATGTCCAGGGCCTGGGCCTGACCGGGTGGCGCTGGATGTTCCTGATCGAGGGGCTGCCCGCGGTGATCGGCGGGCTGTTCACCTATCGGCTGCTGGTCGATCGCCCGGCCAATGCGCGCTGGCTGGCGGCGGACGAGCGCGACTGGCTGGAAGCGGAGATCGCGCGCGAGCATGCCGCGACCGGCGTGCGCCATCTCAATACCTGGCGCGCGATCACCGAACCGCGCGTTCTGTATCTGGCGGCGATCTATTTCGTCTATCAGGCGGGCAGCCTGGGCGTCGGCTATTGGCTGCCCCAGATCGTCAAACATTCGGGCAAGTCGCTCAGCAATGTCGAGACCGGGCTGATCGCCACTTTGCCCTATATCGTCGCGACGATCGGCATGGTTTTGTGGTCGCGGCGGTCGGATCGCACTGGCGAGCGGCGCTATCATACCGCCTGGCCGTTGCTGCTTGCCGGCGCGACCCTGGGCGGCGTCGCCTGGGTTGCCGGCCCGATACCGGCGACCGTCCTGCTCGCGGCGGCGCTGACCGGCTTTTACGCCTTCAAGGCGCCGTTCTGGACACTGCCCGGCATGTTCCTGTCCCGCGCCACCGCCGCGGTATCGATCGCCGCGATCAACTCGATCGGCAATCTCGGCGGGTTCGTCGGGCCCTATGTCGTCGGCGTCGTCGCCAAAGCGAGCGGCAAGCCCGCGACCGGGCTGGTGTTCCTGGCCGGGCTCACCCTGGTCGCGTTCGTGATGGTGCTCGCCGCTCCGCTGACATCGCGCAAGGACTCCGCATGACCGTCCCGACCCGCGCGCTGGCCAGCAACGACGCCAGCTACACGATCGTCGATCTCGCCGCGCTCGGTCTGGCCAGGTTGCCGGTCGTCCATCGTATCCTGATCGAGAATTTGTTGCGGCGAAGCGGAGACGATCCGGCGACGATCGCGCTGGTCGAGCAATGGATCGCCCAGGGCACGAGCGACGCCGAAATCGCCTTCTGGCCCGGCCGGGTGATGATGCACGACACGACCTGCGGCCCTGCTTTGGTCGACATCGCCGCCGCGCGCCAGGCGCTGGCCGATGCCGGCGGCGATCCCAATGCGCTCAACCCCTTGCTCCCGGTCAACGTCTCGACCGACCACAGCCTGGCGGTCGATTTCTACGGAAGCGGCGACGCCGCGGCGCGCAACATGGCGCGCGAACTCGATCGCAATGCCGAGCGCTACAGCTTCATGAAATGGGCATCGGCGACGCTCGACAATTTCACCGTGCATCCGCCCGGCACCGGGATCATGCACACGATCAACCTCGAACAATTGGCCACGGTGGTGACCAGCGAGGAGCGCGACGGCGTTCACTGGGCAATGCCCGACACGCTGATCGGCACCGACAGCCATACGCCGATGGTCAACGGCATCGGCGTGCTCGGCTGGGGCGTCGGCGGGCTGGAGGCCGAAAGCGTGATGTTCGGCATGCCGGTGATGATGCGCGTCCCCGAAGTGGTCGGGGTACGACTGACCAGACGCCTGCGCGAGGGCGTGACCGCGACCGATCTGGCCTTGGTCGTCACGCATCGCCTGCGCCGGATCGAATTGGCCGGGCGGTTCGTCGAGTTCTTCGGCCCCGGCGTCGCGACCTTGTCGGCGGGGGACCGTTCGGTCGTCGCCAATATGGCGCCCGAATATGGGTCGTCGACCGGCTATTTCCCGATCGATGGCGCGACTCTCGATTACCTGCGCCAGACCGGACGGAGCGAAGCGCAGATCGCGCTGGTCGGCGACTATGCGCGCGCGACCGGATTGTGGTTCGAGGCCGAAGCTTCGCCCGTCTATGCCGAGACGATCGAGATCGACTTGTCCGCGATCGGCATCTCGCTCGCCGGTCCGCGCCGCCCGCAGGATCTCGTCGCGACGGCCGACGTGCCTGCCTTGCTCGGCGCCGGTCCGGCAACGGCGATGCCCGAACGGCCCGTCGCGATCGCGGCGATCACCAGTTGCACCAACACGTCTGATCCGCGCCAATTGCTCGCCGCGGGCCTGGTCGCGCGCAAGGCGCGGGCGCTGGGGCTGGCGCCGCCGGATTGGGTCAAGACCAGCCTCGCGCCGGGATCGCCGAGTGCCGAGCGATTGCTCGCCCGCGCGGGCCTGCTCGGGGACCTCGAGGCGGTCGGCTTCGCGATCGTCGGTTATGGCTGCACCGTTTGTATCGGCAATTCGGGAAAGCTGGCCACGCCGATGCTGCAGGCGATCGAGGCCGGCAGCGCACGTCCGGTCGGCATCCTGTCGGGCAACCGCAATTTTCCCGGGCGAGTCCATCCGCAGATCGAGGATGCCTTCCTCGCCTCGCCCGCGCTGACCGTCGCTTACGCTTTGGCCGGCAACGCCGCGATCGACATCGCCCGCGACACGATCGGCCAGGATGCCGACGGCGCGCCGGTCACGCTCGACCGGCTGTGGCCGAGCGGCGCCGAGATCGATGCCGCCGCGGCGATGGCGATCCGGCCGCAAGATTATGCCGTGGCGTTCGATGCGGCGGAGGCAAGCGCGGCCTGGGCGGCGCTGCCCGCGCCCGACACCCCGCTCTATCCCTGGCATCCCGGCTCGACCTATCTGCGCCCGCCGCCTTTCGCCCGGATGGAGCGCGACGACCGGCTGGGCCATTATTCCGCCGCACCGTTGATCGTGCTCGGCGACGACGTGACGACCGATCACATCTCCCCCGCCGGCGCGATCCCGGCGGAGAGCGACGCCGCGCGCTGGCTGATCGACCATGGTGCCGATCCGGCCGATCTCAACGTCTTCTCGTCGCGGCGCGGCAATTGGGAAGTGATGCTGCGCGGGCTGTTCACCAACCGCACCGTCCGCAACCTGCTCGGCGAGGCGATCCCGCCGGGCAGCACCGCCATGACGACAGGCGGCGATCCGCTGCCCTTGTGGCGCGCGGCGGCGCGTTATGCCGAGACCGGTCAGCCAGTCGTGATCGTCGCCGGCGATCGCTATGGCATGGGATCGTCGCGCGACTGGGCGGCGAAAGGCGCGAGCCTGCTCGGCGCGCGCGCGGTGCTAGCGGCGAGCTTCGAGCGGATCCATCGCTCGAACCTGGTCAATATGGGCATCCTGCCGCTGCGGCTGCCGGCCGACCGGCATCCGCCGACACTGGCCCTGGCGCCCGAAGACCGGATCGAGATCGATGCGCCGGCCGACACGCTCACCCCGCGCGCGGTGGTGCCGGTCGCGATCCATCGCCGCGACGGTCGCGTCGAGCGGTTCGCTGCGGTGGCGCAGGTCGAAACCGCGCTCGAACTGTCGGTGCTCCGCGCCGGCGGCATCATCCCGCTGATCCTGCGGGCGGCGCATCGGCGCTGATCAGCGCTTCGACAACCGATCGAAAAAGGCGAAGCTGCGATCGAGCGCCATCAGGCTGTCGCGCTTCGTCGCCTCGGGCGTGGCGTCGATAAAGCCATGATTGGCGCCCGCCACCGGCACGAACTCGACCGAGGCGCCGGCCGCCTTCATCTTCGCCGCCATCGCCTCGCTCTGACGGAACGCGACTTCCTCGTCGGCAGTGCCGTGGATCAGCAGCAGCGGCGGCGTGTCGCGCTTGACATAGCTGACCGGACTCGCCGCGGCGACCGTGTCGCGGCAAACCGCCGGATCGCATCCCAGCAAAGCAGTCAGCGTCTTCGCATTGAGTGCCGTTCCGGGCTGGTCGCCGCCCAATGCGAAATCGAACACGCCGTACCAGAGCGCCGCCCCCTGCACGCAATCCGACTGCGGCAACGGTTTGGCGAGCTTCGCCGCGGAGCCCGACAAGCGCCCGGTCGATGGCGACGGATCGAACGCCGCCACCCCGCACGTGACCGTCGCCAGCCCGGCCAAATGTCCGCCCGCCGATCCTCCCCACAGATAGACCCGCGAGGGATCGATCCCGTAATCGCCCGCCCGGCTGCGCAGGAAACGGATCGCCGCTTTCACGTCCTGAACCGGCGCCGGAAACTTCGCCTCGCCGCTCAACCGGTAATCGACCGAGGCGACGACATAGCCGCGCGCCGCCAGCATCGCGAGCACGCCCGGCCAGTCGGTAAACGCTCCCGACTGCCGCGCATCGCCCCGGCTCCAGCCGCCGCCATGTACCCAGATCACCAGCGGACGCGCCTTCGCCGTTGCGCGATCGGCATGGAGATAGAGGTCGAGCTGAAGCGGCCGATAGCCGACATAATTGGCAAATTCGACATGACCGCGCGCGACGATCCCACCGGGATAGCGCGCCTCGGCGATCGGGAAGGTATCGTCGCGCACCGACCTGGCCGAGATCGCGGGCACCTTCGCCGTATCCGCCGCCGCAACGCCGGCGGTCGCCGCCAAAGCCAATGCCAGGAGCCACCGCCGCATCTCGATCACCTCGCGTTCAATCCGATATTGCACTCATACGCACAATAATACGATCCGCAAGCATGGCGTTGGCGCAAGGCGGTTCGTCAGCGGAAACGACGGCGTTAGCGGCCGGAAAACCCGGAAGCGACCCGGGAAGTAGGCGTATGAAGCGGCCGGTCGGTTATCGACCCAATCGCGGTCGTTCGATCGCCGCCAAAGGGAATGGCAGGTTCTGGGCCGGTTGCTGTCAGGGAGCTCTTGGCCAAGAACCGTGCAAAGCTGCCGTCCGCCAATCGACTCTCGACTGTCTGTAGTGCATCGCATGCCATGCGTTTCGCGCTGGACTGTCGCGCGCGAGGCGCGATCATAGCGGTCACGGGAGGGCCTCGACATGGCAGCACGCCGCATGAGCGCGTCGACACCGCCGCCATTGCTGCGGCGCTACACCGATCTGACCTCGGTGATCGACTTACTCACCCACAAGCGCCTGACATTGCTCGATCCGGCCAGCTGGGACGACAAGAACGACAGCTATTTCATCGACCATTATCGCGCGCGCAGCGACTACAAGTCGGTGCTCGCGCTGTGCCTGTCGACGGTCGGCGAGACCTATCATCACTGGAAGGTGTTCTGCGGTCATGCCAGCGGCGTGTGCATCGCGTTCCACCGCCAGCCGCTGCTCGACGTGATCGATGCCGCCGAGGGTGTCCGGCATGGCAAGGTCAATTATATGCGGCTCGAGGAGATCGCCGAAAAGCCGCCGCGGCTAAACCGCCTCCCGTTCATCAAACGCTACGCGTTCCGGCATGAGCTCGAATACCGGCTGATCTATGAATCGAAGACCGACACCGCGCCGACGCATGCGGTGCCGATCCCGCTGACGACGGTCGAGGGCATTGTGCTCAGCCCGTGGATGCCTGCGCCGTTGCTCGACGCGACGCGCAGGGCGCTCAACGCCATCCCGGATTGCGAGACTGTAACGATCACGCGCTCGGAGTTGATCAGCAATTCGCTGTGGATGCAGAATGCCGAGCGCAGCCTGCGGGGCGAGCCGCTCGTGGCGGGGACGCCGCTTGAGGAAAGCGAGCCACGGCAGCGACCGGTGCCATGAGGATCGCCGGCTGAGATATTGAGAGGAGAGGGTTATGCGATGGCTGGAGCGGCTCGGGTTTTTTGTGGCAGGCGGCGTGATCAGCGCGGCGACCCTGCTGGCCTTGGGCAAGATCGAACTGGCCGATGATTTCCTGTCGAGCACGCTCGAGCTGTATCCTAGCGACGCATGCCGGGCGATGCGCACAATGCGCCGCGCCTATGGCAACCCACCCTTCTCGCCGGGCGAATTCATCTTCGATCTACAGGCCAAAGGCCTGCCCAAGCTGGTCTCGATGTTAAAGGAGAGCATCAACCTGTTATGACGCTCGACACGCTCCTCATCCGGCCACGTCTCACCGACTATCACGGCATCACGCTCGCGCAGGAGGACGCCGATTTCGCGATTCCATTCTTCGACGAGGATATCCCGCTCTACGTCGATCCCTTTCTGATGTGGCGCTCGCCCTCGATGCAGGACAATTCGCTGCACGAGATGCTGATGGCAGCATTCAACCATGTCGGAAAGCTGACGCAGGGCGGCGGCCGCGATGCTGCGATCGCCATGCTGGTCACGGCTTCGGAGTGCGACGAGGTCGGCCTGGGATCATCCGCCAAGCGCAAGGGCAAGCGGATCGGCCGGGACAAGGCGGGCGAGATCCTCGACATCTTCCGCCGCATTCCGCACTACGCGACGCACGGGCTTGGCCATATCGAGGAGCTGCAATTCTTCGTGGAAGGCATTTCGAAGGACCGGATCAGCGATTTCGCGTGCAGTTTCCTCAAGTCCTTCCTGATCGATTTCACGATCGATCAATGCAGCCGGCTCGGCATTCCGACGCAGCGCCAAACCATTTCCAATGTGTGGGATGTCCGCAGCCGGCAGTTCGCCAGCGTCACCACTGACCTACCCGTCGGTCCAACCGATGGTCGCCCGCTGTTGTTCGTGCCCAAGCGTTGGCTGCGGTTCGTGCCGTGGATCAACTATGAGGATTATTACGAGAAGCATTGTCCGCAGGACGACATCGCACACAAAGCCGAAGAGCTTACCCGAGTCGAGGTGCTGACCTACAACCGCGACAACTACGGGGTCGTCGCTGCATATATCGAAGCGAAGGAACGCTCGTTCGCCGACGCCGCCAATGATCCGTTGTTCGCGCAGATCCCGGTGCGCTCGGCGCGCGGAAAGCTCGCACAGATCAGGAAGCTGCCGACCGGCAAAATCGATGGCGCCGACCTCAAATACGAGACTGCGGTGGGGCAATTGCTGCCGTCTTTGCTTTATCCCAATCTCGACTTCGCGCAGGCGCAGGCCCGCACCGACAGCGGGGTCAGCATCCGTGACCTCATTTTCTACAACACACAGCGCGCGCCGTTCTTGAAGGAAGTTTATGCCGACTATGGCTCGCGCCAGATCACGTTCGAACTGAAGAATGTCGCCGAGCTCGATCGCACCCATGTCGATCAGCTGAACCGCTATCTCGCCGATGAGCTAGGCAAGTTTGGGGTGTTCGTGACGCGGCATCCGCCAAAGCGGGCGATCAACCAGCGGATCGTCGATCTGTGGTCGGGCCAGCGCAAGGCAATCGTGACGCTGACCGATGCCGATCTCGAACAGATGGTCGAGGTGTTCGACAGCAAGCAGCGCGACCCGCTCGATGTCATGGTCAAGAAATACGCCGAGTTCCGGCGCAGCTGCCCGTAGGAGAGGAATATGAAGGATCGGGACGAACTCGAGCGGTTTGAGAAGCTGATGGGCCAGCTGCGCGGTCTCCATGACGAGATCAGCCTGCTTGCCCGCAAGTCCGCCAATGACGGGGTCAACGCTTTCAAGCTCAAGCTGATCAACAGGGTGCTAGCGGCCGCGAACACGGTTCTCGGCCCATCGCACCGGCCCTTCGACGATTTTGATCAGTTCGATGCCGACGACGTACCCTCTACCAGCGACGTGACGATGGTTCTGGCGCAGTATCTCGAAGAAGCCGAACGCTATCGCGCGAACTTCGTCACCGAGATTTACGACAACAAATGGGTTTACGTCATCGGCGGCGGCATGACCGACATACCCGCCGGAGCACCGAAAAAGGTCACCAGGAAATGAGCGATTCAGAATTTGATCCAGTGACGACCGACGCTGCGGTCGCGACCTATGATTCAGCGACCGGCGCTTTTTCCGCGCTCCTCCACGAAATCCGCGAGCTGTCGAAGAAGAAGCCCGACGCCACAATGAGTTCGAGCAAGGTCAAAGTGATCAACAAGGTGATCGACGACCTGCTGACGATCTTAAAGGACGAACCGGAAGGCAAGTATCTCGAGCGCCTCGAAGATGCAGACCTCCCACAAGTGAGCGACGCGCTGTTGACGATGGTGCAGTACAATCCGGCGCTTGATGCGTTCAAGAAGAGGTATCTCCGCTATGTGAGGCTTGGTTACGACCGCAAACATCTTTGGGTCACCGCCGAGCGGGTGGCGGAGTGGGACGCGGATGATGAGGAAGTAAGTGAGGAAGAGCACGATTTCTAAGTTTCGCCCATTTCAAAGCCGAGGGGCGTAGCCGCCCATCGAGCGGCGACTTCAAGGCGTGGTTGAGACGCGGCAGGATTGAATCGGCTACCCCGCCATCGCACGTGACGGGCTGTCCCGGCTACTAGACGAGAACGAAGGCGCGTCCGGGCTGGACCAGATCGCGCAAGTTGTTCACGGCAACCGTGGCAGAAATCAAGTTTTCAACGGCAGCTTTTGAGGCAAGGCTGCTGCCAGCGCGAACGACCGCAATTAGGGCGCATTCCCGCCACCATGAGTCATGAATGTCTTCTGGCCGCTCCTGAGCCAGTTGCGGACATCGCGGCCGCCATGCTCTATATCTCGTGGTCAATAATAACAAATCGGCGCAGGAAGTCCGAAATGCTCCTACTCGCCTTTTTACTGTTGTCAGCCGCCGCCGATAACGCGCCGCAGGTGCCGAGCCGGCGTACGGTCGAACGCCTCGAAACGGCATTGTCGGTGTTAAATGGTCTGCAGAGTGTCGGCCTACCTACCGACTTCCAAGCCTTCAACCGGGCATCACGCATTCGTGTTCGCAGCGCGACTTGTAAACCAATAGGCATGGGCAAAGCTGAATGCACATATCTCGTTGATCAATGTGGATTCGGTAAAGTTCGCTGGTGTCAGCGTACTAGCGTTTTCTTATATGACCCGTATTCTGGCGATCCATTTAGAGCCGTCAAAGGTTGGCGCATCGACCGTCCTGATCCCGATTAAACTGGGGTGGTTTATCGGCTCTAAGTGAACCCCAATAAATGACCGCTTCCATCCCACAGCAGCCCTTCCTGTGTGTATCGCGCGGATGACCGCTTTCGGGATCGGCGCCGCCAATGTTCAATGACCATATTTAGGGCGCGAAGCGGTCGATCAAATCCGGATCGGCGACAATAGCCGCTTCCCACCCAACCCCAGCCCTTCCCCCCCCCCCGCCTCACACCTCAATGCGCAACCAACTCCGCGATGCTGTTCTCGCTTTCGCTGCGGATCCCGGCCTTCTTGTCGCTCCATGCCTTCCACGCCGGATCGTCGCGCAATTTGTCGCGCACGCTGGCGGTGATCTTCTGGCGCTGTCCGAACGCCGCCATGTCGCGATAATGCTGGATGAACAGCGAATCCCAGGGCGACCCGGTGCCGTAGCGGTTCATGTAAATCTCATAGCCGGTCAGCGCGCCGGTCTGGATCCAGCCGTCGAATTGCGGCTGGACATAACCCTTCACGTAATCGCGATATTCGCCCTCGTTCCGATATTCGTACGGGATGACGTAATAGACCTCGCCGTCCTTGAGCGCATCGGGATTGCGCGACCAGGCGAGGTCGCTCGAATAGCTCGCCACCGGATCGGCCAGCGCGATCCCGGCAGGGTCGAGCCCGCCTGGCTCGCTGCGTTCGAGCACGTTCCATTTGCCCACCGCCGCAAAGGTCGGAAAGCGCAGGATGACCAACCCGTCCCACACCGCGGGCTGGCGATACCAGCTGTAGAAGATGCGGAAATCGGCGATCTCCCCGCGCGCCTTCATCGCGCGCAGTCTGGGCGCGAGGTTGGTCGCGAGGTAGTGGCGGAACGCGACGCGATGCTCAAGGCTGGCGCGGTAGCTGATCACCAGCGACTTGGGACCGTCGTTGAGCTCCTCCTGCGCCGCCGCGGGTGCGGCGAGCGGCAGGACGGCGAGAACGACGAAGAGCGTCTTGAGAAGGAAGCGACCGAACATGCTCGTGACCCTTTTGTGGTAAGGGCCGGCCCCGTCCGGAGCCGGCCGATAGAGACGAAAAAAGGCTAGGCGTGGATCGGCACCGCCGCCCCACCCTTGCGCGGCCACAGCAGCAGGATCAGCACGAAGATCGATCCGGTGATCAGGGTCGACAGCGGCAGGCCGATGCCCAAAGCCTCGGTCTCGGCGAGCCAGTCACCCATCGCGGTGCCGGCAGTGCGCGCGACCGCGAGCGCGATCCAGTAGAACCAGAAGCGGTTGCCGCTGTCGCGCCGCCACGCGAACAACGCGACGATCAGCAACGCACCGAGGCTGAGCGACGCGAACCCCTTGCCGATCAGCTTCGAGCAGACGTCGCCGATAAAGGTGCCGAACACGCCGGCGCTCAGCATCGCCAGCCAGTATGCCGTGCCGGTCGCGGGCATGCCCTGCGCCTCGGATTCGGCCTCGCGCTTGGCGTCGCTGCGCGACGACAGCCAGGCGAACCCGGCGAGCAACGCGGTCAGGATCGCGGCGAACAGCGGCCAGTAGATGATCTTCTTGAAATAGTCGGCGATGTTGGTCGCGCCGGTGCGGATGATGATGATCACCAGCCAGTAATAGAGTTCGCGCGGGCCATGATCGCGCCGCTCGACCAGGAACACCGCCGCCGCCAGTGCCGCCAGGATCGCCGTGCCGAGCACGATGCCGAGCTTGAGTTCGTGCGAGTAGAGATCGCCCATATTGGTGCCGAACAGGCTGGCGAAAGTGATCGCCGACCAATAGCGCGCGTTGACCTTCGGAATATGCGCAATCTGCATGGGGGGCTCCTTGAAGGGGAAGAAGGCGCGTGCCGATCAGCTCGGCTCGGCGCGGGTGAGAAGGGTATCGGGCCAGCTCAGCGTGACGCGGAGCCCGCGATCGGGTGCTTCGCCGAGCGCGATCGTGCCGCCGGTCGCCTCGACCAGATCGGCGACGATCGACAGGCCAAGGCCATGGCCGGTGCCGGTTTCGTCGAGGCGAACGCCGCGGCGAAGCACGCCGTCGCGTTGGTCGGCGGGAATGCCGGGGCCGTCATCGTCGACCGTAAAGCTCAATCGTCCGGCATCGTGCGCGGCATCGACGCGAACGACGCGACGCGCATGGCGCGCGGCATTATCGAGCAGATTGCCGAAAATCTCGGCGAAACTGCCGGCGTCGATGCCGATTTCCCAATCGGCGGGAATGTCCGCGTCGAACACCAGGCTCATCCCGCGATCGGTGCGTTCGAGCACGGCGAACAGGCCCTCGATCAGCGCCATCGGCCGCGTCGCGGTTACCCCCTCGCCTACCCGGCTCGCGGCGGCGCGGGCGCGGGCAAGTTCGGACTCCAGCACCGCGGCGGCGGCACTCAACGTCTGGTCGATCGCATCGGCGGCACTGGTAGCACCGGCCGCGCGCGCGACCCGGCTCTGCGCGGCAAGTGCCGCGAGCGGTGTCTTGAGCGCATGGGCGAGGTCGGCGGCGCGGCGGCGCGCCCGCCCGAGATCATCGCTGCGCGCATCGGCGAGTGCGTTGATCGCCTGAGCAAGATCGTCGATCTCGCGCGGATGATCGGCGGACAGGCGTTGCGCCGGGTTGCGCGCCATTGCCGCCAGTTCGCGCCGCACGCGGCGGAGCGGCCATAGCCCCAGCTCGACCTGCACCCAGGCGGCGAGCGCCAGCGCGACTCCCAAGGCGAGCAGGAACATTCCCATTTCGCGCGCAAACGCGGCGCCCGCGCGGTCGATCGGCTCGTCATCCTCGCCGACCCGCACCAGCACAATAGTGCCGCCGACCGACACGCGTCGCTCGACCACGATCAGATCGTCCTCATAAGGACCCGGAACCTCAGCTTCCTGCCAGGCGGTGTCGGTAGCTTCACGATCATCTTCATCGGCCGACAGGACCTTGCCACCGAGCGACGGCGATCCTGCGATGCCGCCGGGCGCGCGGACTTCCCAGTACAGCCCGCTCGCGCGTCGCCGGAACCGCGCGTCGAGATCGCCGGGATCGACCGACGGTCGCCCCTGCGCATCCACCCGCACCGCGGCCGCCACGGCATTGCCATCGCGGACCAGCGCATCTGCCATGCGCCGCTCGGTATAATGTTCGAACAGCATGCCCATGACGTGCCACGCCGCCCATAAAGCGACGGCGATCGCCAGCGCGGCAAAGGCGATCAGGCGGAGGCGGATCGAGCGCACGTTCAGCTCGCCCCGCCGGTCAGGCGATAGCCGAAGCCGCGCCGCGTCTCGATACTGTCGCTGCCGATCTTGCGCCGCAGCCGCATGATCAAGGCTTCGATCGCGTTGACGTCGCCGATTTCCGACGTGCCGTAGAGATGGTCGGCGATCTCCCCCACCGCGATCGTGCGATCGGCCTGGTGGGCGAGAAAATTGATCAGGCGGAATTCGAGCGGCGAGACGCGCGTCTCGACATCGCGCACCAGCAGGCGGCGATTGCGCGTATCGACCTTGAGCCGCCCGATTTCGAGTATCGGCGCGGCATGACCGCCGGCACGGCGCAGCAATGCCCGCGCCCGCGTGACGAGTTCGCCGAGCTGGAACGGCTTGGCGAGATAATCGTCCGCCCCCGCCTCGATCCCCTCGACCTTCTCGGTCCAGTCGCCCCGCGCCGACAGGATCAGCACCGGCATCGTCCGCCCCGATGCCCGCCAGCGGCGCAGCACGGTCAGCCCGTCGAGCCCAGGCAGGCCGAGATCGAGCACGACGATGGCATAATCCTCGGTATCGCCGGCGAACCAGGCGTCGGGGCCATTGGTGATGCGGTCGACCACCAGCCCGGCCTCGGCCAGGCCGTTTTCGACATCGATCCCGATATCGGGATCGTCCTCGACCACCAGCGCGCGCATCAGCGCCGCTCCTCAGGATGATGCCCGTTGATCGTCATCACTGTCTCCTATGCGCCTGGTTCGCTGACACTCGGCTGACAGATTGTATTTTCGCATTCGTCAGGACCGTGTCAGTAGAGATTTGCTAGGGAGGAGTCATGTTGCAATCGCTCGCCCCCCGTTCCGGCCCGGCGCTCGCCCTGCTTCTTCTCGCCGGGTGCGCTTCCTATACGCCGCGGCCGCTCGCGACGACGCCGTCCGACAGCGATATCGCCGCGCTGAGTCGTGACGCGGCGACGATCGACCGGCCCTATCTCAGACCCGCCAATGTCGATCTCGCCGCACCGCTCGACGACAATGCCATTGCGGTGATCGCGGTGCTCAACAATCCCGATCTCAAGGCGATGCGAACCAAGGCCGGCGTCGCCGATGCCCAGGTGTTCTCCGCGCGCCTGTTGCCGGATCCGACCTTCAGCCTGGGACTCGGCGGCATTCTGTCGGGGCCCGATCCGTTCAGCGAGATCGCCAGTGGCCTCGGGCTCGACCTCAATGCCCTGCGCACCGGAAAAGTCCGCCGTCAGGCGGCTGAGGCGCAGGCCAAGCAGGTGCGGCTCGATCTCGCCTGGGCCGAATGGCAGACCGCGGGGCAAGCGCGGCTGCAGGCAGTCCGCATCCGCCGGCTCCAGGGCGCGATCGATCTGCTCCGGATCGACGATACGGCGGCGCAATCCCTGCTCGGGCGCAATCTGCGCGCGGCGGCACGCGGCGATGTCGCCTCGACCAGCGTCGAAGCGGTGCGAACCGATGCCGTCGCCACCGCGGACAAATTGCGGACGGCCGAACACGATCTCGACGCCGCCCGGCTCGAACTGGTCAAGTTGCTCGGCCTGCCCCCCGAAACCCAGCTGCGGCTGGCGCCGAGCGTCGACACTGCCCCCGCGCTCGACCCCACCATGCTGACGCGGATCGCGCTCGACAATCGCCTCGATTTGCAGGCGTTGCGCGCCGGCTATGACGCGCAGGAAGCAGCGGTGCACAAGGCGATCCTCGACCAATTCCCGACTCTCGCGCTCAACCTCAATTTCACCCGCGACACCGGCGGCAATGCCATCCTCGGGCCGACGGTCGATTTCACCTTGCCGTTATGGAACCGCAATCGCGGCGGGATCGCGGTCGAGCGCGCGACCCGCGAGCAGCTCAAGGCCGAATATGACGCACGGCTGTTCCAGACCCGCGCCGATATCGCTGCGGCGGCCAGCGCGGTGAGCCTGGCGCGGCGCCAGCGTGACGCGGTCCGCGAGCAGCTGCCGGAGCTCGACCGCCTCGCGCGCGTCAGCCGCGCCGCCGCCGCGCGTGGCGACGTGTCGCGGGCGACCGCCGAAACCGCCGAAGGTGCGCTGCGCGACAAAAGGGTCGAACTCGCGACCGCGGACCAGACGATCGACGAAGCGATGATCGCGCTCGAATTGCTGACGGGCGTGCCCAGGGAGGATTGGAAATGAAGGCCGGACTGGCATTGACCCTGGCGATCCTGCTCGCCGCCTGCGGCTCGAGCGAGGATGCCGCCGATGGCGAGGCCAAGCCGGTCGCGTTGGTCGCGCTTGCCGCCGCGCAACAAGGCGCGGTCGACGAGACGCTGACCGTCTATGGCGCGGTCGAGGCCGGGGCGATGGGCAAGCATGTCCTCGCCGCGCCGGCCGAAGCGACCGTCGTCGCGATCGAAGCGCCGGTCGGTACCAAGGTCGGCGCCGGACAAGTGGTGGTCCGCCTAGCGCCCAGCCCGACCAGCAGGCTCGATTACGCCAAGGCCGCGACCGACGCCGCCACCGCGCAGGCAGCTTATGCCCGCGCGCAACGCCTCCGCGCCGACGGACTGGTCAGCGATGCCGATGTCGAGACCGCGCGCGCCGCCGCGCAGACGGCCGGTGCGACCCGCGCCAGCCTGGGCGCCCGCAACGGCGCGCTGACCTTGCGTGCGCCCACTGCGGGCTTCGTCGAAAGCGTGGCCTCGGCACCCGGCGATCTGGTCGCGCCCGGCACCGCGGTCGCCTCGATCGCCGGATCGGGCAATCTGCGCGCGCGCTTCGGGATCGACCCTGCCCAGGCATCGCGCGTCAGGCGCGGCATGGTGCTGCGCGTCACGCCGCCGAGCGGCATTCCCTTCTCCGCGCCGGTGCTGTCGGTCGATCCGGTGGTCGACCCGACCACCAAGCTCGCGTCGCTGTTCGTCAACGTGCCCGCCGGATCGGGGATCGGCACCAATTCCGCGCTCAACGGCCAGCTCGATCTGGGCAGCACCGGTGACGGCGCGGCGCTGACGATACCCTATGCCGCGCTGCTCGACGATGCCGGCCAGCCTTATGTCTTCGTCGTCGCCAAGGGCGTCGCGCATCGCCGCGACGTCGAGACCGGCGCGGTCAGCGGCGACCGCATCGTGATCGTCAAGGGCGTGAAGCCCGGCGACCAGGTCGTGACCGAGGGCGGCACCGCGCTCGAGGACGGCATGCAGGTGCGGACCAAATGAGCGCGGCGCTCTCGCGTCACGCGCGGTCGATCTGGCTCGCGGTCGCACTGCTGACCCTGGGCGGCCTGCTCGCCGCGACCCGGCTGCCGGTCAGCCTGTTCCCGCATATCGATTATCCGCGCGTCGTCGTCGCGGTCGATGCCGGCGATCGCGACGCCGCGCAGATGGCGGCCGAGATCACCCGCCCGATCGAGGTCGCGTTGCGCGCCGTCCCCGGCGTGACGCGCATCCGATCGACCACTAGCCGCGGCTCGGCCGAGGTCGCGCTCAATTTCGACTGGGGCGACGATATGGCCCAGGCGACGCTCGCCACGCAGGGCGCGATCGCGACGATCCTGCCCGATCTGCCCGCCGGTACGCGGTTCGACGTCCGCCGCTCGGATCCGACGATCTTCCCGGTGCTCGGGATCGCGCTGACCTCGGACAATCTCGACCAGCAGGCACTGCGCCAGATCGCCGAACTCAAGGTGCTGCCCGCGCTGTCGACCGTGCCCGGCGTCGCCGGCGTCGACGTGCTCGGCGGTTCCCCACGCGAATTCGCGGTCGATGTCGATCCCGGCCGTCTCCAGGCGCTTGGCCTGACTTTGCCCGATGTCGCCACCGCGATCGGCAAGGCCAATAGCGTGCGCGGCGTCGGCAAGATGGAGGATCGCCACCGGCTCTACCTCGTGCTGGTCGAGAACCGCGTCGCCTCGGCCGCCGATATCGCCGCGATCCCGGTCAAGTCGGGCCAGACCAGCGGCGCCGGCCTGGTCACGCTCGGCCAGATCGCGCGGATCCATCCCGCCCCCGCACCCGATTTCACCAAGGTCACCTCGAACGGCCGTAACGCCGTTTTGGTCAATGTCCGCCAGGCGCTGACCGGCGATACCGTCACGATCGTCAAGGCGGTCGATGCGCGGCTGAAACAGGCCGGCCTCCCGCCCAGCGTCAAGGCGACGCCATTCTACGACCAGTCCGAACTCGTCACCGGCGCCGCCAACGCGGTGCGCGACGCGATCATCCTGGGCGCGATCTTGGCAGGCCTCGTGTTGTTCCTGTTCCTGCGGTCGGGCCGGTTGATGCTGATCACCGGACTGATGCTGCCCGCCGTGCTCGCCGCGACCTGCCTCGCCTTGTTTGCGCTGCACATGAGCTTCAACATGATGACCCTGGGCGGCATGGCCGCCGCGGTCGGGCTGGTCGTCGACGACGCGGTGGTGATGCTCGAACACGTCATGCGCCGCATACAGGAAGGACGCGCGACGACGCCGCCGACCTTGCTCGAGGCCGCCGCCGAAATGGGCCGTCCGCTGGTCGGATCGACGATGGCGACGATCATCGTCTTCCTGCCGCTCGCGTTCGTCAGTGGCGTCACCGGCGGCTTCTTCCAGGCGCTCGCGGTGACGATGGTCGCCGCGCTCGCGGTGTCGCTGCTCTACGCGCGCTACGTCATCCCGCTGATCGCCGCGCACTGGCTGCGCGACAAGGATGCCGAAGCGGCCGAGCGCGCCGATGGGTTCATGGGGCGGCTGGGCAAATGGTACGGCTCGGCTGGCGACCGCGCGTTCAAGCGCCCGGCGGTGTTCGCCGGGATCGTCGCTGCCGCGCTCGTCGTGCTTGGCGTCCTCGCATGGAGCCACGTTCCGTCGGGCTTCATGCCGGCGATGGACGAAGGCGGCTTCGTGCTCGACTATAAGGCGCAATCGGGCGCCAGCCTGGAGGATACCGACCGCCTGCTCCGCCAGGTCGAGGATATCATCCGCGCCACGCCCGAAGTCGCCAGCTATTCGCGGCGCACGGGCCTGCAACTCGGCGGCGGCCTGACCGAGGCCGACGAAGGCGATTACTTCATCCGATTGAAGGGCGGATCGCGCCGGCCGATCGAAGAAGTGATGGCCGATATCCGCCAGCAGGTTGCGGCCAAGGTGCCGGGGCTCGAGGTCGAGCTGATCCAGCTGATGGAAGACCTGATCGGCGACCTCACCGCGGTGCCCGAGCCGATCGAGGTCAAATTGTTCGGCGACGATCCCAAGCAGCTCGCCGATGCCGCCGCCAAGGTCGGCGGAGCGATCGGCAAGATCGACGGCGTGGTCGAAGTGGTCGACGGCCTGCGCGTCGCGGGCGATGCCGTGAGCGTGCGTGTCGACCCGGGCGCCGCCGCGCAACAAGGGCTCGATCCCGATGCGGTGGCGAGCCAGGTCGAGGCGCTGGTCGGCGGATCGGCCGCGACCAATGTCCGCGCCGGCGAACAACTGGTCGGCGTCCGCGTCCGCGCGCCCGAGGAATTGCGCCGCCGCACCGACCAGATCGCGGCGCTCGTCCTGACCGCGCCCGACGGCCACGCCGTCCGGCTGGGATCGATCGCCAGGATCTCGATCGATCCGGGCCAGCAGCAATTGACTCGCGAGGATCTCGCGCCGTTCATTGCGGTCACCGCGCGGCTCGAAGGGCGCGATCTGGGCTCAGGCATGCGCGATGTGAAATCGACGGTCGATGGGCTGCACCTGCCCGCGTCGGTCCGGGTCGATTATGGCGGCCTCTATGCCGAGCAGCAGAAGAGTTTCGCAGACCTCAGCCTGGTGTTCGCGGCTGCCGTCCTGCTCACTGCCTTGCTGCTGACCTTGTTGTTCGAGCGGCTTGCCTGGACCGGGGCGGCGCTCGCGACGATCCTGTTGTCCGCAGCGGCGGTGCTCGCCGGACTATGGGCGACGGGGATCGAGCTCAACATCTCGGCACTGATGGGGCTGACGATGGTGGTCGGGATGGTCACCGAGCTGGTGATCTTCTTCCTGGCGGAGATCGATCGCGATGCCCCGCTGACGCTGGACGCACTGCGTGAAGCGGGCGCCAAGCGACTGCGGCCGATCCTGATGTCGGCGCTGATCGCTGTGCTTACCCTGGCGCCGCTGGCTCTGGGGGTAAGCCGTGGAGCCGGGCTGCAACAACCCCTGGCGACGGCGATTATCTTCGGGCTGGTGGCGGCGGTGCCGCTGGTACTGCTGTTCCTGCCGGCGGCTTTGTGGTCGATCGCGAACCTACGGCGGCGGGATGCTCGCGCGGCGTGATCGATAGCAACGGTCTCCCGTCGTCATGCCGGGCTTGTCCCGGCATCCAACGTGCCACGACGGACGGAGCCCATTTGGGAGGCTTGGCCCCCGAAATGGGTCCGGGGTGACGGGGGAAGTTGGGAGTGATCTGGGCCGTGGGGCCGTGAACGCCCCCATAAGCACAAGGGCCGAGGGGCTTGAAATGGGTGGGAAGTGGACGTTAGGTTAGTTGTTCGACGCCGGAGTATCGTATCCGCCAAAGGGGCCGAACACGACGCGAAATTCAGCCATGCTCTCGTAGAACTCCGCTTGGCTAGGCATCGCCGTCCGTTGCTCCGGCCACTGCGATGAAACATACTTATCGTAATCTGCGGCTGGCATCTGGTTAACCGTGGTGGGTTTTCTGGAACCGAATACCCCATCGCTTCGACGGCTTGAATGGCCGCCCACGCCGCCGCTACCGGCTCGTCGCCACGGCAGAAAACCTGAACGTATGCACCAATTAGCGGAGCAGGAAGCTGCTCTGTTCCCGCTCGAATGTGCAAGGGAACAATCCACACGGGCATCTCTGCCAGAGGGTGCGGTGTTTCCTTCTTACCAAATAGCCGCATCATTCCCCCGCACTAGCAACTATAACTGCCTTGGACGAACGTCTGCAACTGGGTCGGGAGCCGCCATGCGAGCCGCTTTGGATGGTTCGTCAGCAAGGCGCCCAATTTCGGACACTCAGAAGTCAGCTAGTCGAGCAAAAGCAGACATTCGCGCAGCGGAAGTTGCCTTACTTAAAGTCGAAACGTCGCCGCACTCTAGGTTGGGCGCGCAGAATTTACCGGTCGCCACAAGCTACGACACGACAGTCCCGTCGAGCGAACGGCGCCACATTATCCTTCGGCGCCGGCACGAAATTGACGAAGCCAAGCGACAGCGAGCGCTGAAAAGGGGGATTTTTCGTCGGCCAAGGCCTTCATTTCGTCGAGCGTGCGATCAAGGAGCTGGCGGACCATCTTCGCGACCTCCGGCGTGCCGGCGGCGAGGAGAGCGTCGCTGACCGCCGGGGCTTCGAGCGCGCCGAGGACCTTGCCGAGCTCGAGGACCTGCCAGCCGAGAAAGCGCAATTGGCGCACCAACCGCGTGCGCGCCTGGACGAGCCCGAGCCGGTTCAGCCCATAGACCTGGATCGAGGTCGCGCCGCGCGGGCTCGGGCCAGCCGGACCATGCGGCAGTATGAGTGCCAGCGTAGAGCCGGCACCCAAGTCAAATTTGAGATGATCCTCGGGTTTGTCGCGGCACGGGTTGAGCAGCAACGGGAGTTCGGCGGCGAGGTCGTCGCCATCCTTTGCCGCATAGGCGCCGGCGATCGGAAAGCTGTCCTTCTTGCCCGACTGCCCAGTCCCCGGTGCCAGGCCGAATCGGTAAAGGTCGACGAGGCTCGTGGTGGCGGCCGGGACGGTCTGCTTGCGCTTGCGGTTGCAGTCGATGCAGCTTGGCAGCAAATTGTCCCATGCCATCGCAAGCCACCAATAGCCGCCATGCCCTGGGCTCTCGGCGACGGCGCTCTTGGGCCGATAATGCTCGACATCGACCGGCCCCACCGCGGCGAAGAAGGACTCGCAATAGGCGCACTTGCCGAAGAACAGCGCTTCGAGCCGCCGCTTGACCTCATCCGATTTGTAGACCGAATACTTGAACGCGCCCTTTTTTGGATCGGTGTTGGCGTCGTGCGCTTTGGCGCGGTCGAACTCAGTCTGGCCGGCGGCATTCAGCTTGGTCAGGGATTTCGGCGCGGCGGCGGTCCCGCGATCGACGTAGCGCACGGCTAGATCCCTTTCAGCGCTTCAACGATGCGCGCGCGCTGGGTGTTGCGTAGCGTGCGGAGCTCGGCCTCGGGCAGCACGCGGCGCTCGCGAAGATAATCGGCCACGGCCTCCTGGACGAGCCGGTGCGCGGCGCTGGTGCCGACCGGCAATGCCGCCGCCACGTCGCGCTCGAAGGCGTCGATCATGATGAGCTGCCTCTCGTCGAGATGTTCGCCGGCGAGTTGCTTGGTTAGCAGGTCGCCGATCTCGGCGAACTTATCGTCGAAGTCGGGAGAGTCGGTCGAAAATAACTGGAAGGCGTTCGAGGTGAGCAACTGATCGATCTGCATGAGGGACGCGGGCGGCAGGTCGGTCATGATCTCAAGCGCGATCGGCAGTTGCGTGTCGGGGTCCTGTGCGCCGTCGATCCGCTGCAATACCCGAACCTCGCGGTCGCCCATCCCGCGGATGCACAGCGGATCGTGGGTGGTGGCGATGATCGTCATGTTCGGCAACGCCTTGCGTAAGCCGCGCATGATCTGGATCTTCCAGCGTGGGTGGAGGTGCGCCTCGATCTCGTCGATGAGGAGGATGCCGCGCGCCGAGCGGATGGTCTCGAATTCGGGAAAGACCCGCTTGTTCATCAGGCCGGCCATGACGTCGCACACCATGGCGAGAACCGAGCGAAAGCCGGAGGAAACGACGCCGAGCGGCGTGCGGCTGAAGCGTTCGCCGGCGCCTTCGCTCACATCGAGCGTCAGAATGCAGCGGCGCGCGTCGAAATCGCGATGGATCGTGTCGATATCATCGCGCTCGATCGACAGGATGTCGTTCAAGGCGCGGGCGACCATCTGAAAATGATCGTCGTCGAGCGATAGCAGCCATTGCTCGGGGTTGGACAGCAACGTGTCCGAGTAGAACAGGTTCTGGATGTACTTGATCGCCGAGTAACGGCGCGCGCTGTCGCGATACTGGCGAAAGGCGCTATAGGCGAACACCGGCGGCAGCTGGAAGGCTTGGCTGGTCACGACCCGATAGCTCGCCTCCGTGATCGTGAGCGTACGCGAGCTGCCGTCGTTCATGTCGATGCGGATGTCCGCACGCTCGCGCCGCTTGCCCGCCTCCTGGCCGAGATATTCGGGGTCAAGCAGCAAGTCATGGCGGTCGAGGTCGAGGCCGTCTCGCGCCTCGCGTGGCGACATCGCCAAGGCGATCGCCTCAAGGATCGAGCTCTTGCCGGTGGCATTCTCGCCGACGATGAGAAGCGCGGGCACCGACTGCTCGCGTCCTGGAATGGTCGGCGCCTCGGCGTCCTCGGGAAGCTTGATGGTCAAGGACTCCACGCCCTTGAAATTGGTCAGGCTGACCGACTTGACCCGCGCCCGACTGGGGCGCGCCGCAACCTCCCTTTGTGGCTGGTCGGGACCGCGCTCGTCTTCGGCGCGCAGCGCGACGAGCGCAGTGCGCATCCGCGCCTCGGCGCCGTCCTCGTTCATCAGGCGGCGATAGAAGATCGGCAGCTGGACCCGCGACAGCACGGGAGTCTTTTCGTACGCACGCGCAACGATCCGCGCGAGGCGGCGCAGTAGGAGGAACCAGGTGCCGCCGAACTCGAGCTCGGCAAAGTCGAACAATGCCTTGATCTGCTCGCCGCTGTCGTCGTGTCCGAAATTGTCGAAGCACTGCAGCAGGCGATCAACATTGCCTTCGTAAGCGACCGCGCGTGCCCTGACGCGGGCGGGGGCATCGAGCTTGAAAGTATCGATCGTGAGCGAGCCTTCCTCGCGATCTGACCAGATGACGCCGTCGAGGCGCGGCACGAGCATGCGCGAGAAATCGGTGCGGACGCGGCAGGGATCGAGCAGCAGGTTTAGCTCGTCGGGCGGGTCGTTGCGCCAGAACAGGCCGCGCTCGCTCTCGGCATAGCGCTGGATCTGAGTCTTGGTCGGGATCCGTGCGCGGTTCGACCTGACGGGAAAATAATTCGGCTCGGCCGGCCGGCAACTGGAGCAGATCGGGTAGATGTTCTCCCAAGCGTCGGCCAGCCACACGTAGTAAAGATGGCCAGTCTCGGGCGACTGCGAGGGCAGCGCCTCGGCCTGCGGGCGGAAGCGGTAGGCGGTGGTCGGTTCGCGCGCCTCGCAGAACGCGCATTTGCCGCGGAACAGTCGATTGAGCGCTTCGGTGACGGTGGTGTCGTCGAGCTTCAGGATGGAGCGCGGTGAGTCCATCTGGTTGCGGCGCGCGGGATCGGTCAACATGTAGTCGGCCATTAGGACGCGCGAGCGCTTGGCCTCCTCGCTGCGCAGATAGGCCGGGGTTTCCTCCTCGGATCGATCGAATGCCTGCATCCCCACCTCGACACTTCAACGACTGCGACGAACAGCATCGGTGTTATTGCCGGTTTGCGCAAATAAATCACGGTCGATTGGTGTCGAAAAGCGGAGGGGGATGCGGTCACACGGTCCGCTCGAAGACGTCGAGTCGCATCAATAGCGTGATTTGACCAAACTTCTAATCTATATGAAATGGAAAATAGATGTAAGTCAGAGGGAGTTGAATGGTTCATATGTCCGGGCAGCGAATAATCCGGACCCACAAGCAGGATGGCTGGCGATGCTACAGTACATCGGCAGAAAGTCACGAAGCATTCGCAGCGCTTCTTCTCGCGTTTGCCCGGCGCATCGGCGCTGTAGTTGCTGGCCGCAATGGCGCGCTCATTGAACCAATTGTCCCGCGCCCGACCGAAGCAGCCGAAGAGCGATCTCTGAGCGCGGCGTATGGGTTGAGCGAATTGCCGATGCATATTGATACGGCCCATTATCTACGGCCCGCCCGCTATCTTCTGCTCGGCTGCGCCAATCCCGGGCACTCGGGAGCGCAGACCCGGCTAGCCCCCATCAGCGCCCTCAAGTTCTCCCCCGCCGAGCTTTCACTGTTAGCCTCTGCTGCGGTGCTGGTGCGCACCGGACGGCGCTCGTTCTATTCGACCATCTTGGATAAGGGCCGTCCCTTCCTCCGCTATGATCCGGGATGCCTGGAGCCCTTGGACGCGCGCGGCGAAGAAGCACTTCAAATCGTCAGTGATGCGATTGAGCGCATCGAAGTAATAAAGCACGAATGGCGTCGAGGCGAAATCTTGCTGATAGACAATTGGAGCATGTTACATGGCCGAACTGCGACGGCAGCAGACGGCCGCCTTCTCTTTCGAGTGAGCGTTCAATGACCGATGTAAATACCGCCATTTCAGAGGAGGCGCTGCTCGGGAAGTCGCGGGCCTACATCGCGAAGGCATTGCACCGAAAGGGCGAGAAAGATCTTGAGGAATACCAGCTGTGGGCATCGTTGGCGCTTGAGTTGCTGGGCAAGGCGGCGCTCGCTCACCGTCACCCGTGCCTTGTGGTCGATCCGACCCACTCCCCTTCGCTTTTTGTCGCCGCTGGCGTCACCGCCACAACGGACGTAAAGACCATCACAGCAAAGACGCTCTTCGAACGGCTCCGCCATCTGATCCCGGCCTTCGATGAGGATGTCCGTCAAAATTGCCAAGCCATCTCCGAAAGACGCAACGCCGAATTGCATTCCGGCGATGTCCCGTTCAGAGCGATGAAGGTGGAGGCGTGGGAGGCGCGCTACTGGTACGCCTGCAACATCATCCTCGCCTCGATGGGGCGCAATCTGGATGATTGGATCGGCGAAGGCGAGGCGAAAGAAAAACAACAGCTTCTGGCAATCGCCGCCGAGAAGCTAAAGGCCTCCGTGGCGGTCAAAATCGAAGCCGCCAAAGTGAAAATACAGGGAATTTCACAGAAATTGAGAGAGCAACTTATAGAAGAGGCGGCGGCCCGTAGCGTCGTTCACTACACCGATCTCTTCAAGTGGACCAATGACAATACCTGGGAAGCGAAGTGCATCGTCTGCACCGCCAAAGGCTTTCTGGCAGGCGACAGCGTTAGTGAGGAAGTCATCGACGAGACTTACGATGATGGTCCGTGGGAAACTGTCGAGATTACCTACTCAGCAGACGAGTTCGCCTGCCCCGTTTGCGATTTGCACCTCACCGGCCAAGCCGAGGTTCTCGCGGCGGGGTACGAACTGGAACACACCGAAACCGACGAGCGCCAGATCGAATACGAGCCGGAATACGGGAACTGCTGAAGCGTCCCCAATCGCAGTACAACAAATGAGAGGGAGGTTGGGCGATCTGATTTTGCCCTGGAATGCCGGCTTTGTTGACGGCTCCTGCCCCACGAGGACGGCGAAGGAACGGCAGCTATAGCCTTTGCGGTCCTGAAACCTGCTAGTCTCCAAGCGGCCCACTTCCTGCCATTCCTTTTAGCGGCGATCGACCGACCGCAACTGGGTCGCTCGCCGAACAGACCGCTTTATGAGACTACGACCCAGCTAGAAATCGGGTGAACGGACTGCAGGCCCCCGTCAGCCCCGCCCCATCTCCAGCGCGCCCAGATACGTATCCAGCGCGACGTTCCGCCCGCACAACACCACCGCGACCTTCTTGCCGCGATAGCGCTCGGCAACCTGGACCAACCCAGCCAATGCCGCACCGGCCGCGCCCTCCACCATCCAGCGGTCGCTCTCGGCGAGCCGCCGCATCGCCCGGGCAATTTCCAACTCGCTGACCCGGACCGTCTCATCGATCACTTGCCGGCAGACGTCGAAGGTCACCGATCCCGGCTCGATCGCCCCCGCCGAGCCGTCGGACAAGGTCGGGCTTTCGGGCGTCTCGACGATCTCGCCCGCCTCGAGCGAGTCGAGCATGCAGGTCGAGGCCGCGGGCGATACCGCGACGATCCGCGTTTCGGGCGACAGCGCCTTGAACACCGTCCCCACGCCGCCGGTCAGACCGCCGCCACCCGTGCAGATGAACACCGCGTCGAGGTCGTCGGCCTGCTCGATCAGTTCGAGCCCCATCGTCCCCTGCCCGCCCATCGTGTCGTAATCGTTATACGGCGGGATGTACGGCACGCCGCGCCGCTCGGCCTCGGCGCGCGCCTGCAACTCGCCGTTGAGCGAATTGCCCTCGACCGTCACCAATTTGGCGCCCAGCGCGCGGATCGCGTCGAGCTTCATCTGCGGCGCGCTGTCGTTGACATAGACGGTGGCGCCGATCCCGAACGCCGCGGCGGCATGCGCGACGGCACGGCCGTGATTGCCGGTCGAGGCGGTGAACACCTCTTCATGATCGGGCGCGAGCAGCCGCACCTTGTTGGTCGCGCCGCGCAGCTTGAACGATCCGGTCGGCTGGAGGTGATCGCATTTCAGCCAGAGGTCGCAGCCGAGCGCGTCGGACAGCGCGTCGCTGCGCTGGAGCGGCGAGACCAGGACGTGCGGGCGGATCGCGACATGAGCGTCACGGATGCGGTCGATCAGGGCGGTCATGTCGGATCCTTGGACTGGGAGGGTCAGCCGCGGAGCGCGGCGGAAATACCGACGAGCCCGGCCTCGAGCTGGTCGGCGGTCGGCCAGGCATAGCCGACGCGGAAATAGCGGTCGGACATCTCGAACCAATGGCCCGGGCCGACATAGGTGCCGTGATCCTGGAGCAGACGGCGATAGAAAGCGTCGGTGCCGCCCGGCGGGTCGGCCTTCATCCGCGGAAAGCACACCACGCCGCCCGACGGGCGCACCCATTCGAGCAATTCCTCGCCCGCCATCCATTCGGCAACGCGGTCGAGCCGGCGGCGCCATTCGGCGAGCGTCGGGGCCAGGAAGGCGTCGCGCCTGGCGAGGATTTCCTCGGCGACCCATTCGTTGATCACGCTGCCGCAGATGCTGATCTGCTCCTTGGCGGCGAGAAATATTTCCATCAGCGCGGGATCGGTGTTGATCATCCAGCCGACGCGGATGCCGGGCACGCCGAACGCCTTGGACAGCGACGCGACGCTGATCACGTGGTCACCGAGGGACGCCGCGATCGGCAGCCTGGTGGTGATCGCGAGGTCGCGATAGGTCTCATCGACCAGCAGCAGGCAGTTGCGTTCGGCGGCGAGCGCGACCAGCGCGGTGAGTTCGGCTTCGCTCATCATCACGCCGGTCGGGTTGTGCGGGCAAGTGACGCTGATCAACTTGGTCGCGGGCGTGATCGTCGCGGCGATTGTGTCGAGGTCGAGCGCGAAGCCGTTGTCGAACTCGAGATCGACGAAGCCGATCTGGCAGCCGATCGCGCGCGGCGTCTCGATATTGGTCGCGTAATTGGGACGCACGACGACGAGATGATCGTCCTTGCTCAGCAAGGCGGTGGCGATGATGAACAGCGCGCCGGCCGCACCGCCGCAGATCAGCACGTCGTCGACCGCGAGGCCCGGCGTCTCCTCGATGATCAGCGAGCGCAACCGCTCGCTGCCGCGATGCTCGCCGTACAGCAGGGTCAGATCGGGGACGGTCAGGCCGAGGCTGCCGATCGACTGATCGACGATCGAGCTCTCGGACAGATTGTTGCGGATGTTGCCGTACCCATATTCCTCGGGCGATTCGACCTCGATCGGCATCCGGACGTAACGCATCGTCTTCCCTTTCCTGGCCCCGGGCGGGCACGCGCGATTGTGCCGGATCGGCGCGTCGGCGCCATCCCTCTTGAGAGGGGGCTGATACTCCCCTCCCTGTAAGGGAGGGGTTGGGGGTGGGTGCGCGCGTCTGCGCGCCCAAAAAGACTCATTAGCCGATCGCCAAAACAGCGCCGGTCGAGGCATCGAGCCTCGCCCGCCGCTAAACCCACCCCTTGATCCCCTCCCTTTCAGGGAGGGGAGAAGAGTCCCTAATGAACCGACGCGAACAACTCCGCGAGTGACGCGATCCCCAGCTTGCGGAAGATCTGCTTGCGGTGATCCTTGACCGTATGTCGGCTGATCCCGAGCCGCAACGCGATGGCATCGCTCGAACAGCCGAGCAGCAGCAAATCGCACACCTGATTCTCGCGCGGCGAGAGACAATTGCGGAGCGTGGCGCCCTCCCCGGTCAGCACGCGATGGCGCTCGAACGCCGCGGCGATCGGCGTCGCGGCGGCATCGAGCGCACGCAACGTCGCGGCCGGCGCCGCATGGCGCCCGCGTTCGCGGTACAGGCCGAGCTCGATCGTCCCACCCCAGCCGCGCAGATGGAGTCCAAGCTCCTCCTGGCGCTCGGGCCAGCCTGCGGTGCGGAAGCCGAGCTCCTCTTCGGGTGCCGGCACCAACCAGGGCCGCAGCGCCGCGATGCGATCGGGTGCGGTGCCAGCGAAATCGCGCGCGCGGACCACGCCCGGCCGCGCCAGCATCGGATTGATGCGATGCGTGACGCGCGCATAGGTCTCGATCGCGTCGCGCCGCCCGATCCGGTCGAAATCGTCGAACAGCACGCGCGGCCGTTCGCCATCGGGATGGAGGACGATGGCGGCGAGATCGAAGCCGGCGAAACGCCGCACGCTGTCGGCCGCCGTGGCCAGGAAATCAGGCGCGCCGATCGCGCTGATCACGTCGCCGATCAGGTCGTGCACCGCGCGCATCAATCCTTGATCCCGCGGCCCGCGCGCAGCCGCGCCAGCACGCCGTCGAGCGCGGCATCGAGATCGGGCAGCACGCCGTCGCGCGTGATCGCGCGGAACACCTGTTCGTTGATCCCGCCGCGCGTCTGATATTCGTCGGCGAGCTGCGCGAAACTCCGCTCGGGCGCAGCGGGCGAAGCGCTGCCGAGACCTTCGAGCATCTGGGCCATGAAGGCGTGCGCCTTGCCGGCATCGACACCGTTCGCTTCCATCCACGACGTCACGGTCCGCACGAAGGCGAAATAGCTGCTCATCGTCGCGGTCGCCGAGGAGAAGACGTCGAACTCGCTTTCGTTGGCGAGCTCGATCGCGGTGCCGAGCCGGTCGTAGAGCGCCTTCACCTGCGCATTGGGCGGAAACATCGCGGTCGGCCCCTGCCCGCGCGCGACCGGCGGCAGCGGGACGGCGCGGGTCACGGTCGCGGCCGGCGCGGTGACCTCGTGCAGATAGTCGAGCGAGATCGTCGCGATCAGGCTCAGCACGTGATGGTCGGGGCGGAAGGTCAGCGGCCGCAGTACCTCATCGGCGATCTGCGGACGGACCGACAGAACGACCATGTCGCTGGCATCGACCACCGCCTGGTTGCCAGCTGCGATCGTGACGTGCGGGAAACGCGCGGCGAGGTCGGCGGCGATATCGGCATTGCGCGGCGAGACGATAATGGGCTCGCTGCCCGACAACGCCAGCCCCTCGATCATCGCCGCGGCGATCGTACCCGTACCGACGAAGCCTAATGTTCCGACCAACGATCCCACCTTCACCCCACCACAATTGTTCTTCAGATAAATACAGTACAATTACTGCCTTGTCGATGGGCGGCACTGAATCGCTTGGGCTACTTCAGCAGACCCAAAACCCACGCTTCCCCGGCGAAGGCCGGGGCCCAGTACCTATGATGCCGAGATGGCATCCCGCCGCCGAGAATGCGTTGCACTGGGCCCCGGCCTTCGCCGGGGAAGCGTTTAAAAATGCGCGCGCTTTTGGTCAGCACGCCAGCCACGTATCGTTGAGCCGGTACCCCTGCGGAAACGGATCGTCGGGATCGGCGCCGTAATAGGAAACGCCCGTCAGCCATGCCCGCCCCGCGACCCGCGTCACGACGCCGGGCTCGCCGCCCACTTTGGTCTCCGCCTCGATCCCGCAGAGGAATTCGGTGTCGAGGATCGAGGTGTGAACGAACCGCTCGCCCATCGCGAGCTCACCGCGCGCGTGCATCAGTGCCATGCGCGCCGAGCTGCCGGTGCCGCACGGACTGCGGTCGATGCGGCCGGGCGAGACCACCACCGCATTCTTCGCGGTCTTGACCCCGTCGCGCTCGGTCAACGGCCCGGCGAACAGGGTCTGGTTGATCGTGTGGATGCCCGGATTTTCGGGATGGACCGAGGGCAATTGCTCGGCCGCGGCGAGCTTGATCCGCTCGCCCATCTCGACCAGCGCGCGTGCTTCATCGCGTGCCAGGGTGAAGCCGAGCTTTCCGGCATCGACGATCGCATAGATCATCCCGCCATAGGCAACATCGACCGTGACCGTGCCGAGCCCCGGCACTTCGACCGCCGCATCGCGATGCATGACGAAAGCGGGCACATTCCGGAACGATACCCGGCGGCATTTGCCGTTGTCGCATTCGGCTTCGACATGGACCAATCCGGCCGGCGTATCGACGATTAGGTGCGTGATTGGTGCTAATATTGGCACCATTCCGGTTTCGAGCACGGCAGTGACCGTGCACATCAGGTTAGACCCTGACATTGCAGGATAATAATCCGATTCGATCACGATCAGGCCGATATCGGCCTCGGGCGCGATCGGTGGGGTGACGAGGTTGACCGCGGCGTTCACGCTGCCGCGCGGATCGGACAGCAGCATGCCGCGCAGCCAGTCCTGATCGCGGATAAATGCTTGTTGTTGCTCGAACATCGAGGAAGCGCGTGGCGCGATGACGCCGCCGGTGATGACGCGGCCGACTTCTCCTTCGGCATGCGCGCCGACGACCGTCACGAGGTGTTGCAAGCGCATAATTCAGCTTCCCGATTGGATATTGGATACAATTTTTGCATCGATGCGCTTTTAGTGCTCCGCGGCCCTGGCCTGGCGCAGCGCCATGACGAGGGTCCGCCCAGCGTCGAGAATGTGCAGTTTCAGGAACGCGACCGCCGCTTCGGCGTCGCGCAGCGCGCAGAAGCGCAGTATCTCGCGATGCTCGCGCTCGGCCGTGTCGAGGCCGTCGGTCATCAACAGATGCAGGCGGATATAGCGTTCGACGCGGAGGTTGATGCCGTGGAGGACGGCCAGGGTCTGCGGCCGCCCGGCGGGAAGATAGAGCCGGCGATGGAAGGCCCAGTTGAGCCGTCCCCAGCTCGCCATGTCGCCGCGCCGATAGGATTGCTCGAGCTGGCCAAGGACGTCCCGCGCCTCGGCAATATCGCTGTCCGTCATCCGCCAGATCGCGCGTGCCAGCATGTCGGTTTCGAGCAAGGCACGGAGTTCGAACAATTCTTCCACCTGTTCGGTCGGGATCGAGGTGACGACGGCGCCCTTGTGGGTCTCCATCGACACCAGCCCGCACGCTTCCAATTGCCTCAGCGCCTCGCGCACCGGCATTCGGCTGACACCATATTCCTCGGCAAGCACATCCTGGACCAGGGCCTCGCCATCGCGGAACTCGCCGCTCAAGATACGCTCCTGGAGCGATTCGCGAATGTCCGCGGGGAGGCTCCGCCGTTCGATCTCATGCCGCTCCGATGGCGACTCCAGCACTGCCATTTTCCTGTCCTTTGCCCTGGCGAAACGCCGCCGCTTCCGGGGTCGATGTGGCGAAATCGAGCCCCTGCGGCAATCGCTATCGACATCCTAGTTTGTATTTTATATGTATCCAATACAATTGTTGACGGAGAAAAAAGGCATGACTGAGGCTTGGACGGGCGTTTTCCCGGCGGTGACGACGAAAATGACACAAGCGGGAAATCTCGATTTTGACGCGATTCGTGCAAGTATTGAGCGGCTGGTGACCAACGGCGTGTCGGGAATCATCGTCCTCCCGGTGCTCGGCGAGAATGCCTCGCTGACTCTCGCCGAACGCGAGACCGTCATCCGTACCGCGGTCGAAACCGTCGGCGGGCGCGTCCCCGTCCTGTCGGGCCTCGCCGAGATCACGATCGACACCGCGCGAGCGAATGCGAAGCTCTACAAATCCTGGGGCGCGCAAGGCCTGATGGTCTTCCCCAGCCTGGGCTATAAGAGCGATCCGCGCGAGACCGCGGCCTGGTATCGCGGCGTGGCCGGCGCGTCGGATTTGCCGATCATGATCTACAACAATCCGATCGCTTATGGCGTCGACGTCACCCCGGCGGTGCTCGAGACCCTGGCCGACGTGCCCGAGATCGTCTGCGTCAAGGAAGAGAGCGGCGACATCCGCCGCGTCACCGATTTGCGCGTGGCATTGGGCGACCGGTTCAGCATCTTCTGCGGCGTCGACGATCTGATCGTCGAGAGCATGGCGCTGGGCACGACCGGCTGGGTGTCGGGCATGACCAATGTCTGGCCGAAGCAATGCGTCGCGCTGTTCGAGCTGTGCCGCAACGAGCAGTTCGCCAAGGCGCGCGAGCTCTACCGGATGCTCACGCCGAGCTTCCATCTCGATACGCACGTCAAGCTGGTCCAGTATATCAAGCTGGCCGAGAACCTCGTCTATGGCGCGCCCGAATGGACCCGCTCGCCGCGCCTCTCGCTGGTCGACGAGGAGCGGAGCTTCGTCGTTGACACGATCCGCGGGGCGATGGATCAGCTCGCCGGCTCCGCCTGGGCCTGAGCCCACCATCATCCCTATCGAAGGACAATCGCATGACCGAGATCAAACGCTGGCACCCGACCGCCCGCATGAACCAGATGGTGGCCTATAACGGCCTGATCTTCACCGCCGGCCAGGTCGCCGAGGACAATGCCGGCAAGAGCGTGGCGGAGCAGACCGCCGAGATCCTGCGCACGATCGACAGCCTGCTAGCCGAGGCCGGCAGCGACAAGAGCCGCATTCTCAGCGCGACCATCTATCTGGCCGACATCGGCGGCTTTGCCGAGATGAACACGGTGTGGGATGCGTGGGTCTCGCCTGACGCCAAGCCGGCGCGGGCCACGGTCGAGGCGCGGCTGACCGGGCCGGAATATGCGGTTGAGATTAGCGTGATCGCGGCGGGGTGATCGCTGGAGTCGAGCCCGATAAGCTTCAACCGTCATGCCGGGCTTGTCCCGGCATCCACCGTGCAGGTTAGCGCAGTAGCAGAACCTCTTTTCCCGGGATTGCCGCCCGGTGGACCCCGGCACAAGGCCGGGGTGACGGAGGATGGGCTGGGGTGACGGATTAGTGCAGGACAATCGCGACAAGCCCGCCAGCCAGGCCGGCGACGACGACCGCGCGCACCAGATGCGGGGCGAAGCTCAGGCCGAGGAGGATCGTGCCGCAGGCTAGCGGCAGCAAGCCGAACCAGGTGACGATGTCGGTTGGCTGGCGGCTGGCGACGGCGAGCCCCAGCGACAGCGACAGCAGCACCCAGCCGGCGATCACGGTCGCGCGGGGCGTGGCGATAGTGCGCCAGTTGCCGAGCAGGACGCCGCGATGCGGCTGCATCGAGGCGGCAAGCAGGTAGAGGCCGAGGAATTCCAGCATCGCGAAGGTCATGCGATCGCCCTCGCCCGCACCGTGCGGCGGGTATCGGCGCGGCGGCGTGTCACGGTCCGCACGCCGACCGACGCGGCCAGGGCGACGGCGATGAGCAACGCGTCGGTCACGGGTAGCGCAAAGTCGCCGCGGGCCAATGCCTGAGCCAAATAGGGTAGCCCGCCCCCGACGATTGGTGCCGCAAGACAGAGCAAAGCGAGGACTCCCAGCAGCAGCGACCACCCCAGACGCGGCGGCACGGCAAGCGCGACGAGAAGCGCGAGGCCGGCGGCATCGAGCGCGACCGTCACTTCCAGTTGTGCGCGATCGGCGAGCCCCGGCGGCAGCAACCGGTTGGCGCAGAGATAAGCGGCAAAACCGACCGGCACCCCGACGAGGGTCCCGACATTGAGCCGCTCGACGATCCGGTTCGCCAGCGACAAGGGCGCGCGCTCGCGGCGCTTGACCACCCACAGGATCATCCCGCTCGCCACCGCCAGGGTCAGCA
This sequence comes from Sphingomonas sp. P4_G3, assembly GCF_056401105.1. Taxonomy (NCBI): domain Bacteria; kingdom Pseudomonadati; phylum Pseudomonadota; class Alphaproteobacteria; order Sphingomonadales; family Sphingomonadaceae; genus Sphingomonas; species Sphingomonas sp. P4_G3. The sequence continues at coordinate 80,989 of NZ_JBFUJZ010000007.1, read as the reverse complement.
TCGCGCCGCCGAGGAAATAGAGCCAGCGCAGCAATCCATTCGCGAACCGCCCCATGTGCAGGCCGTAGATCACCGCATAGGTGCCGACCGCGGGCCGCGTCTCGGCCCAGGCGCCGATCACCCGGCCACTCGGCCCGTCGAAGCTGACCTCTGCCGTGGTCGCGCCGATCTGCGCGGCGTCGCTGCGATAGACGGTGACGACCGAGGCGGCGTCGGCGGGATTGGCGATCGATACGCGAGAGAATGGCGCGCCGCCGAACCGCCGCTCGGCCTCTCGCAGCATCGGTGCGATCGGTGCCAGCGTCGCGGGACGTCCCGCCGCCGGCCGATCGACCGCGCCGGGCGCGAGGTCGTGAAACGCCGCGGCCAGGTCGTTGCCGTAATTGGCGACGATCCCCCAGGGCATGTTCAATGAGGCGAGCGTGACCAGCCCGCTGAAGGTGATCATCAGGTGGAACGGCATGGCCAGCACGCCGAGCGCATTGTGCCCGTCGAGCCACGACCTTTGTCCTTTTCGCGGGCGAAAGGTGAAGAAGTCGCGGAAGATGCGGCGATGCGCGATGATCCCGGTGACGAGCGCGGTCAGCATCGTCAGCGCGGCGATCGACGCCAGCCAGCGGCCCCAGGGATAAGGCAGTTCGAGTTCGAAATGCAGCCGGTAGAAGAACTCGCCGCCCAGCGTCTCGCGCGCGACCGGTGCGCCGCTGACCGGGTCGAGCGCGCGCGCGACATAGTCGCCGCCGCTGTCATAGGTCGCCTCGACGTTATTGGCGCGATCGTCGGGCGCGGTCAGGTACCAGCCGGCCGACTTGGGCGCGTTCGCCGCCAGCCAGCGCGTTGCCGCATTAATCGCCTCGACCCGCCCCGCGCTGGCGGTCGCTTCCGGGCGCATCCAGCGGCTGATCTCGGGCTTGAACACGCTCATCGTGCCGGCCAGGCACATCACGAACAGCACCCAGCCGAGCGCCAGCCCGGTCCAGCCGTGCAGCCAGGCCATGACCTGCCGCGTGCCCTCGCGGATCGCGCTCATCCTACCGGCGATCCGATCATCCAGGCCAGGCCGCCGAACAATGCGGCGAGCACAACCACCCCGCCCCAGGCCCGCCATGGCCCGCGCGCGAGGAAGGCCCAGACCGCCACCGCGGGCACCGCCAGATAGGCGCACAGAGTCCCCGCGATCACGCCGTCGATCCGCCCGCCCGCGCCCAACCGCGCGACCGCCATCGCCAGGCACGACGCGACCCCATAAGCGCCCAGGCTCCCGGCAAGCACGCGCGCGGCGACATTGCCGCGATAACGCCAGCCGCGCCGCTCCGCCGCGCGCGCGCCCATCAGAAATCGAGCCCGATCGTCACCGCCACACTGCGCGGCGCGGCGTAATAGGCCTGGCCCCACATCAGGCTGGCGAGATATTTGGTATCGGTGACGTTGCGCACATTGACCGTCGCGCGGACGTGATCGAGCAACCGGATACCCGCCATCAGGTCGAGCACCGCATAACTGTCCTGGCGCAGCAGGACGTCGCCGCTGACCACGCCCATCGCCTGCACCGTGGCATCGGCGTAGCGGATCGCGTTCTGCCAGCGCAGTTGCGCGCCGAGCTTGAGATCGTTGAGCCGCGGCATTGTGTAGGTGGTCGACAGCTTGAGCGACTTGGTCGGCAGGAAAGTGCGCGTCGGGTTGCCGGCCTGGTCGTCGATCTCGAGCCCGGTATAGCCGCCGCTCACGCGCCAATTGTCGGTGACCTTGCCCGCGATCTCGATCTCGAACCCGCGCGAGGTGGTGTCGACGCCGGCATAACAGGTGCCGCCGACCGGCCCGTTGACACACGGCCCATTGGGATCGCCGAACGCGCCGATCGCTGAGGCCAGCCCCTTCTGCCTGGCGCGGAACAGCGACGCGGTGGCATAGAGCTTGCCGCCAAACCATTCGCTCTTGATCCCGCCTTCGATGCTGCTGCCGCGCGCCGGATCGAGCTTGCGGTTATCGATGTCGACTTCGCTCTGCGGATTGAAGATGTCGGTATAGCTCGCATAGAGCGAGACGTTGCTGGTCAGGTCATAGACCGCGCCGGCATAGGGGCTGACCGCATGCGCGTCGCGCGACTGGTCGGTGCCATAGGATGTGCCGGTCGACTTGAGCCACATCGCGCTGGCGCCGACCACTGCCTTCAACCTGTCGGTTATGTTGAGGTGCGCGGCGCCATAAGCGCGGGTCAGCCGGTCGGTATAATCGGCGGCGAGATAGGCGCCCGGATAGCTCGGCTCGGGGACGATCGTCTTGCCCCAATCGCCGACCGCCGGAAAGGCGATCGCGTCGGTCGAGAAATTCTCCCACTCGCGGCCATGCGAGCGCGCGGTCGAAACGCCGAACGCCAATTGGTGCTGGCGCCCGAACAGCGTGAACGGGCCGGACGCGTAGAAATCGCCGAGATACTGATCGTAGGCCGAGGGATAGATGCCCGACATGCCCGCGACGCCCAAACCGGTCGCGCGGTCGGGGAAATTATAGGCATAGAGCAGCTTCGCTTCTTCCTCGAAGCGCTTGTAGGTGAACACGCCTTTCGCCGACCAGCCGCCGCCCAGATCATAGGCAAGCTCGCCGAACGCGCTCTGATCGGTGACGTCCCAATAGGTCCAGGGCGCCGAGGTCGAGGCCGAGACCGGGTAATCGATCCGCGTCCCGTCGCTATAGGTCAGCGGCAACGCGCCCCACATCACGCCATCGGCATGGTTTTCCTGCCGCGTATAGCCGGCCGTCGCGGTCAGCCGCGGCGTGACCTTCCACGAGACGATGCCGCCATAGACGTTGCGGTTGACGTGGTTGAAGTCGAGCCAGGAATCGCGATTGTCGTGCGCGTAGATCAGCCGCGCGGCAACCGTGCCCGACGCGTCGAGCGGCCCCGACACGTCGCCTTCGAAGCGCAGCTGGTTCCACGATCCCGCCATGACGGAGGCCGAGGCCTGGAAGTCTTCGGTCGGGCGCTTGCGGACATAATTGATCGTCGCCGACGGATTGCCGATGCCGGTCATGATCGCATTAGCGCCGCGCACCGTCTCGACCCGGTCCCACAGCGCGGTGTCGAGCGCGCCGAATTGCAGCCCCCAGAGCAAGGGCATACCGATCCCGTCGACCTGGAAATTGGTGATGTCGAAGCCGCGCGCGTTGAAATAGGTGCGGTCGGTCTCGACCCGCTCGACATTGATCCCGACCGCCTGATCGAGCAGGTCGTTGACGTTGGTCAGCGCGAAGTCGTCGATCCGGCTGCGGTCGATGATGGTCACCGATTGCGGCGTCTCGCGCAGCGTCAGCGGCAGGCCGGTCGACGACGCGCTCTGATTCGCCGCCAGCGTGCCGGTGATGACGATTTCCGCCTTCGCCTGATCATCCCCCTCTTCCTCAGGCCCGGCGGCCCAGGCCGGATGGCTCCACGCCAGCGCCAATACGGCAGAGAGAGCGAGGTGCCTGCGGGCAATGGTCATCGACGAGCCTTCCATGATGCGATCGGGAAGCGCGGCTCGTATGATTGTCGCTATTGCGAGTCAATGTCATTATCAATAATTGGATGGGCGCAAGGAGAGAGCGCTGGCGGCGACGTGGCCAACAGCGCTCTGTTGCTTCCAAAGCGGACGCCGACGAGGTAGCATGAATATGGCTCGAACTGGGCCGAATTGGAAAAACGCGATGCGTCAGCGCGATAGAGCGCCCATTGCGCTTAGTGCTACGGTTCGCCAAATGTATCGGCATGGGGCGTGAGATATTTGAAGAGCGATCCGCGCATGCTGATACGGCCACGCCGACCGTGACATTATCGACGTATGACGCGCTGCTCGGTCGCGCCCAAGAAGAAGCGTTAAGTGGTGCTGCCGCCCACATCCCGTTTGCACAGCAGCCGTTGTTGAACGGAGTACCCTACAAAGCCTTCCGGCAGTCGGTGGCGCTCGATGACCGTCGACAGGCGGGTACCTTCTTCTCTGGTGCAACGTTAGCGCGCGAGCTGGCTACCAGATTGCGATCTATAGTGCCCGAGGGCGCCCGTGTGTTGGATCCAACCTGCGGAATGGGCGATTTGCTGCTTGCTTATGCTGCGGAATTACCCCTCGGCGACACTCTTGCCGAAACGCTCGCCCGGTGGGGCGAACAAATTGCAGGGATAGATCCGCGTCCAGAACTTGTCGCCATGGCTAAGGCTCGTCTCGTCGCCCTCGCTCGCGGACGCGGTCGCTTTTGCGATCCGCTGAACGAACTCGGGCAGCTATTCCCGCACATCATCGTAGGAAACATGTTCGCCGAGGCAGATCGACTTGCGGCCGCGGCGGGGTTCCTTTTCAACCCACCCTTTGGCTGCACGAGCGAGCATAGGGTTGCAGGCTGGGGAAGCGGCAAGCTTAGTTCGGCGGCACTCTTCTTAGACGCGCTGATCACGGCTGCGCGCGCCGACGCCCCAATCGCAGCGGTTCTCCCCGAAGTGTTACGATGCGGCTCCCGATATGCGTCGTTCCGGACGATGCTGGTCGAGCGCGGGATAAGCGGCGATTTTGCATCAAGGGGACAGTTTGACGCCTGGACCGACGTCGACGTGTTCACAACCATGCTGCGGGCTGCACCTGGCCCCCTCTGGTCGGCAGCCGAACCGCAAGGCGATACGGTGGGTGACCACTATTTGGTACGCGTGGGTCCGGTTGTGCCGCATCGTCACGAGAATAAGGGACCGTGGCGTCGCTTCATTTGCGCAAAAAGCGTGCCGGCGTGGAGTGAGGATTTTAGACCGACCGCGAGCCGCCGCTTCAAGGGAACGGTCTTCGACCCGCCCTTCGTCGTTGTGCGGCGCACCTCCAGCCCGAGCGATCGTAAGCGCGCCGTCGGCGCCATCATCGTTGGAGATGCGCCGGTCGCAGTCGAAAACCACCTGATCGTCATAATGCCGATCGACGGTGGTTATGAGCGATGCCGTGCACTGCTGGAAGTATTGAGATCGGACCGCACTTCGGACTACCTCAATCGCAGCATCCGATGCCGTCATCTAACGACAGGCTCGGTGTCCGCTATCCCGTGGGCCGACGCGTGAGCGACGGGTTCCGCTTTTCCCCAGACATCCTCGCCCGCTTGGGTGAGGAACTTGTGCCAGATGCAGACCAAGGCATCATCGAACTTGCCAAGAATGCATACGATGCCGACGCCTCAGTTTGCGTAGTTCAGCTCGACGCTGTCAATTCCGGAAACGGCACGATCAGCATTTTCGACGATGGTGTTGGCATGACCGCCGATACAATACGGAACGGCTGGCTCGTCATTGGTCGTTCGGCCAAGCAACAGAAAATTGCGACCGACGTCTACCGACGCGTCCCGGCAGGCGACAAAGGATTGGGTCGTCTCGCAGCGTTACGGCTCGGGGAACGTGTGCGGCTGATGACTAGGCCGGCCAGCGAACCCGGCGTCCAGCACCAGCTCACGATCGACTGGTCGGCATTCGCAAGCGCTGACCATGTTGAGGACATATCGCTCGTCGTCGAAAGTGGCCCGACTGACCTCGCGCCTGGGACAGACATCGTCATCGAGTCGGTGGCGACAAGGTTCGGCCGCGTTGCCGTCAACAAACTGGCCCGCAACCTTCTGCTCCTATCGGACCCGTTCGAGGGAGCAGCGAACCGCGTTAGGGAGGTGGCTACCGCCGAGGATGCGACGGTCGATCCGGGCTTTCGAGCGAAACTAGAGACCCCGGAATTCGCCGACCTCGCGGCTAAGGTAGCGAGTGGCTATTTCACCGACGCGCAATATCGCGTGCAGGCAGTCGTCAACGAGCTAGGTACGGTCATTTTTCGACGACTGGACTGGCAAGGCCAACTACTCGACGAAGAAATTGCCGGCACCACCTATGACGCACCGCCGATGACGTTCGAGCTTTGGGTGTTCATCCTCGATGCGCAATCATTCTCCACTAGATCCGCCACGATTGGCGAAGTGCGTGATTGGCTGACCGAGGTTGGCGGCGTTCACGTCTATGAGGACGGCATCAGGGTTCCGCCGTACGGCGGCTCGGGCAACGACTGGCTTGAGATGAACTTGCGCCGTGCCCGAAGCCCGGAAGGGCGGCCTTCGACAAACACGTCGATCGGACTGGTGCGCGTTACCAACAAATCCGGCCGACTTGCGCAGAAAACCGATCGCAATGGCTATATCGAGAACGAGGCATTTCAAGAATTAAAGCGGGTCTGCACCGATGTGCTCGATTGGGCCGCGCGGATTCAAATCCGCGCGCGCGACGCATACCGTCGTACGGAGAGCGAGAAGGTAAAGCGCGCGACAGGGCGAGCCCGGTCACAACTTGAAACCGTACTCGCAAAGTCGGTCAAGAGCACAGAACGCCAAAGCGTCGAGCGAGCAATCGAGCAATTGGTCAAGGAATCGGGGGTCGAAGCGCGTTCGTTGCGAGACGAACTCCAACTCTATCGCTCGCTAGCTACCGCGGGAATGGCGTCGGCGGTGTTCGTGCATGAAATTGGGCGGCCGCTCAATATGATCGATAAAGCGATCGTGTCGCTGCGACGACTCATCCCGACCGACAGGCAAGAAGATGCCGAACGTAAGGTCCGGCGGATCGCGGTTGCCAAAGAGCGCCTGAACTCGTTCATGTCGATCCCGCTGACATTACTGGCGAAGCGCAAGCGACGCTCGGGGCGCATCAGCGTTAATGACTGCGTGCGAGAACTTGTCAGCCTGCTCGACCCCATCAACCAGTTCTTCAAGGTATCGGTCGAACTGGATCTGACTGAATCCTATACCGATATCAACGGCAGCGCCGCGCTGATCGACGGCATTTGCCTAAACCTGATCATGAACGCGATGAATGCCTTTCAGCGGCAAGGTTACTCGCAGGAAAATCGCACGATCCGCATCCAGACGCGGTTGGAAGATTCGTACGTTATATTGGTCGTCGAAGACAATGCCGGTGGCATCGACGGTCTTGAGGTCGACGATATCTGGCTACCCGGCGTGACGACGTCGCCGGAAGGCACCGGCTTCGGCTTAACGATCGTCCGCGACTCCGTCGCAGATCTTGGCGGCGCGATCGACGTGATCGCACGATCGGAGTTCGGAGGTGCACGCTTTACGGCACGCTTCGCTGCCATGACGGTGCTGTGCTGATGAACGTGGCAGTGCAGATCAATACGCTGTTACCCGCGAGTCGCGTCGCGGTGATCGACGATGACGAGGAAGGTTGCGAGGAAATTAGCGATCTTCTTCGGGATTTCGGATTTGAGCCCCGCGCAGTCACCGGACGCTTCGACGACCGGTTGGGGGATATGATCGCGGCGATCGAGGCAACGTCTCCCAGTTTCGTCATTTGCGATAACCGCCTTCAGCCGCGCCAGATGGCGCAGTTTTACGGTTCTTCGGTGGTGAAAGCACTGGTCGAGCGGCAACAACCCGCAATGCTTCTAACCACCTATGCTTCACCGGACCGCGTAAGCTTGCGCGCGTCGCGCTTCGAGGTTCCGGTCATCGTCGACCGCGGCGAATTCGACCCTGAACGGCTTGGCGACTATTTCGAAGTTTGCAGGCGCGAAATCGCCGCCGATCCGGTGGATCACCGCCGTCCCCATCGCTCGCTCATTCGCGTAGACGGTGTAAGCGACGGTCAGATGTCTCAGCTCGACGTCGTGGTGCCGGCTTGGCGCCCGGACCACGCTGTATCCATCCCGATATCCTGCGTAGCCCACGAGCTCCACCGCGATCTCAAACCCGGCGTTTATCTGTTCGGCGAAGTAAACATTGGCGCCGCGCACGAGGATGATCTTTTCTTCCACGATCTTAGCAAGATCGCGCCCCCGCCGAACGAGCATCTCGCATGACGAGCGTCATCCTGCTGGACGTCGGGCACGGCAACTGCGCCATCGTGCGCAGCGCCGCGACGACCGCAGTGATCGATTGTCCCACGGGGGCAATGCTGGTCGATACGTTGGACGACCTCGGCGTTGAGACAGTAGAGACCGCGATCATTTCGCACGCTGACAAAGATCACATCGCCGGCATTCTTTCGCTGCTGAGCAGCGATCCCGTCCGCGTCGAGCGGATCTTCGTCAACCCCGACGGCCAGAAGAACACCAAAATCTGGCGGGATTTTCGCGTCGCTGTCGCCGACGCTGAGCAGCGGGGCACCGTTGAGATCATGACCAGTCTGTCGACGACGACACCGGGCTCTATCGCCGTCGGCGATGCAGAGATTGCGGTGCTCAGTCCCTCGGCGTCCCTTGCGCTGACGGGGGTCGGCGGGAAGACCCCGGATACAGGCAAGGCCGTCACCGCCAATACCCTATCAGGTGTCTTGCGGATCAGGTGCGGCGACGCCGGAGGCATATTGTTGGCTGCCGATATGGACGAGGTAAGCTTAGATGCGGCCCTCGCGTCGAACATCGACCTTGTCGCAGATGTGTTGGTCTTCCCGCATCACGGTGGACTTCCCGGCAGCGCCGATCCGGCGCTCTTTGCCAATCGGCTTATCGCGGCAGTCGAGCCCCGGTCAGTGGTGTTTTCGAACGGGCGGGGAGGTCACGACACGCCGCGACCCGAAATCGTCAAAGCGACGCTGGAGCGTGGCTGTGCGGTTGCGTGCACCCAGCTTTCGCGTCAGTGCCACGCCGCCAAGCTGAATTCGACCGCCCATCTTGAACCCTTACGCGCGAGTGGCCGCGAGCGCGGCGCGTGCTGCGGCGGGTCTATGACCTTCGAATTATCTCCAAACGTGGGCCGATCGCCGGATTTGGTCGAGCGCCATCAGGAGTTCATCACCGAGTACGTCGCATCTCCGATGTGCCGGTAGCCTAGCGGGAGATCCGTGCCAGTTTAAACAGGCACGAAAAACCTCCACGCCACCGACGTCGCAATGACCTATCGCGCGGAACCGGCCGCCATTTGCGGATGGGCGTTTTTCGCGAATTCCAGGAAGTTGCCCTTCAATGCCGTCGCGACCAGTTCGGCCGTGTTGGCCGGACGCGCTGCCTCGGGCAGGGTCAGCACCTTCAGCTTGTTGCCGCCCACGCCCTTGATCGACCCGCGTGCTTCCGGCTTGTCGCCGAAATTGCGGAACATGAACGCGGAGCCGAAACGGTCGCCCCAGACGATGTCTTCGGTCAGGAAGTGCTGCAAGACGATCAGTTCCGAATAGCAGGGCGAGGTGGATGCCGCCCGGCGTGTCCGTATCTTCGTGACCGTCTTGCGGTCGAGCAGGTCCTGATGCTCGACGATCCGAGTGCCGGCCGGCAGCCCGAGCGCACGAACCGGGTCGGCATCGCGCAAGGCGGCAAGCTGCGCCGACGGTCCGACGAGACTTTCCATCGACCCGACGATCTCATCCTTCGAGGCCCGCCCGGTGATGTACCCGACCTTGTACGGAATTCCCCAAAAGGTTTCGGTCGGCCAGATGTGGAGTTCGCACTGCGAGGAATCGCCAACGGATGGCCTGGCGTCAGCCGAGCCGGCCGCAAGGGCCGCGATGGCTGCCGACAAGACGAAAAGACCGGTGCGTAACATTCATTCCCCCCCATGCGAGCGCCGAAAGCATCAGGCTTGCTCATGTGGCGACATTAAGGGGGCTCGTGGCAGCTTTCCAGCCAATTTCAATACGGTGTCGGGTGCAACAATACCGAATTGTTATTTAGGAATTTATACACACGTCGTCGCAAATGCCGTCACCACAAATGCTGGTGAGATCGAGGTCGTCGATCGCACCAAGTCGGATCCAATCCGGCTCGACTTCCGCTATGCATAGATGCAGTCTGAAGCAGGGGCGGAACGCCTTGCCGGCGAGCTGACGGCGCAAATCGCAGCTGTGGGAGGAACCGAAACCATGATCGCCGACGTCGTGTCCGTTCCGCGGGCGCCGATCGTCCTCAGCTTCGCCCACAACCTTTCGATAGCACTGGCCCTGTTCATCGCCGGGGCGATCGCGATATTTGTGGGGGACGCGCATGATCCGGCGCTTCATACCGTCCTCGACACAAGCGTCGCGCTGACCGGTGCGCTGGTTGCGCTGCTGTTGTGGGATATCAGCCGCCGCGTCGACCAGAGCTGGCCCTTATTGCTGGCGATTTCCTTTGCCTTCTTGTCGATCGCGGAGACGCTACACGTGATGGCCGTGCTCGGCTGGCTCGGCGGCGGGGTCGAGCTCGACGTTCGAATGCGCGCCGGAACATGGGGACCGGCTGCATATCTGCTGCCGCTCGGGGTGGGTGCCGCTCTATGGCTGCGCGATCGCCCACGCGCTTTTGCCTGGCTGTTCGCGTTGGGCTTGGTGGTGCTCGGCGGCGCATTGACCGCGTTTTTCCTTATCGTGCCGCGCTACACCGCGCCCGGTCTGCTTTGGATCACCCGGCCGACGCTCGCAGCGGTGCCCCTGTTATGGCTGGTGGTCGGTGCGGCATATTGGAAGCAGCGCGAAAAGTCCCAGATCGCTCACGCGATCGCCCTGTCCGCGACCGTGCTGCTTCTTGCTCATCTCGCCATGCTCTATTCGCGCTCGCCGAGTGACTCGATCGCGATGGTTGCCCATCTCGGCAAGGTCGTCGGCGACGTGCTGCTGCTGTTCAATCTGACGCAAATCGGTGCCGCCGATACCGTCCGGCGCCGGCTCGCGGAAGGCGAACTGCTCGCGCTCAATCGAGAATTGCGTTCCGAGCAGCAGCAAAGCCGTCAATTGATCGAAACCATCTTCGAGAACAGCCCAGCTGTGATCTATGTCAAGGATCTCGAAGGCCGCTACCTCATGGTCAATCAGCGCTATGCCGAGATTTTCGGCTTCGATCGAGCGGCAATCACCGGTAAGACAGATCACGAGCTCTTCCCCAAAAAAGAAGCGGACGCCTTCCGGGCGATGGACGGGCGTGTCGCGAATGCCGCGCAGGCGCTGACCGAGGAAGAAGTGGCGCCGCAGACCGATGGACCACATCATTATATTTCGGTGAAGTCGCCGCTCAGGGATCAATCGGGCCAAGTCTATGCGATATTCGGAATCTCGACCGACGTCACCGAGCAACGTCGCGCCGAGAATGCGCTACGGGCCAGCGAGCAGCGTAACCGTTTGACCGTCGAATCGGCACTCGACGCGGTGGTGACGATCGACGGCACCGGCTTGATTACCGGCTGGAACTCTCAGGCAGAGACGATCTTCGGGTGGCAGCAATCCGAAGTGCTGGGGCGTAGCGTCGATGGGATTATCATGCCCGAGCGGTTCCGCAGCGCCCACCGCGAAGGGCTCGCGCGTTATATTGCCACGGGCGAGACGAGCGTATTGAACAAGCGCATCGAGCTCGCGGCGCTTCGTCGCGGTGGCGAGGAATTTCCGATCGAGCTCTCGATCACGTCGATCGGCACCGACGACGCGCTCAGCTTCAGCGCCTTCGTCCGCGATATCACCGAGCGCAAGGTGGCTGAAACGAAACTCCAGACGCAGCGCGACCGACTGCACCTGCTCGAGCAGATCACGCGTGCGATCGGCCAGCGCCACGACGTGCAAAGCATCTTCCAGGTCGTCGTTCGAACGCTCGAGGATCGTCTTCCCGCCGACTTCGTCTGCATCTGCCGTTACGATCGCGTTGCGCATATGCTGACCGTCGCGAATGTCGGGGTCGGAAGCGAGCCGCTCGGTCGCGAACTCGGGATGATCGAGAAAGGCGAGGTTCCGATCGACAGAAACGGACTATCGCGCTGCGTCGCTGGCGAGCTGGTCTACGAGCCCGATTTGGCCGAGGTCGATTTCCCGTTTCCGGCGAGACTCGCGCGCGAAGGCCTCCGTTCGCTGGTGATCGCGCCACTCTCCATCGAGAACGAAGTGTTCGGCGTGCTCGTGGTCGCGCGCCTCAGCGCCGAGGCGTTTCTCAGTGCCGATTGCGAATTTCTCCGGCAATTGGGCGAACATGTCGCGCTTGCCGCGCACCAGACGCAGCTGCGTGACAGTCTGCAACGGGCCTATGACGACCTGAAGCAAACGCAGCAGGCGGTGTTGGAACAGGAACGGCTGCGTGCGATCGGGCAGATGGCGAGCGGGATCGCCCATGACATCAACAACGCCATTTCGCCGGTCGCTGTCTATACGCAGTCAATCATCGAACGCGAGCTCGCTCTGCCGCAGGAAGTGCGCGAGTATCTCGAGTTGGTCGGCAGGGTGACCAAGGACGTCGCCGCCACGGTCGGACGGATGCGCGATTTCTACCGGGGAGACGAGGACGTCGACCTCGCGCCGCTCGACTTGAATGAGTTGGTACCACAGGTAATTGAACTGACGCGCGCGCGATGGAGCGACATGCCCCAACAGCGCGGCACGGTGATCAAGGTGTCAAGCGAGCTCGATGCGGGTCTTCCCCAAGTGATGGGAAATGCCTCCGAACTCCGGGAAGCGTTGACCAATCTTGTTTTCAACGCAGTCGATGCGATGCCCGAAGGGGGTTCGCTCACGATCAAAACGTTCGTCGAGGCCAGGACCGAAAACCGACCCAGAGTGTGCCTGGAGGTCTGCGATACTGGCCTTGGGATGGGGGAAGAAATCCGCAGTCGCTGTCTGGACCCCTTTTTCACCACCAAGGGCGAGCGCGGCACGGGCCTGGGGCTCGCCATGGTGCAAGGCGTGGCGCTGCGCCACAGGGCCGAACTCAACATCGACAGCGCACCCGGGAAAGGGACGCGTATCCTTCTGGAGTTCGATGCGGTTCGCGATACGCAGCGGCCGCGCAAATCGACCAAAGGTCCAGCCGCCAACACACCGCGGCGTCTTCTGATCGTCGATGACGATCCCGCGGTCCTGACGTCGACTGTAACAGTCCTCAAGACCATGGGGCATGACGTCACCGCGGCTGACGGCGGGCAGGCCGGAATCGACACGTTACACGCCGCGCTTGCTGCCGGCGAGACGTTCGACGTGGTGATCACGGATCTCGGTATGCCTTATGTCGATGGCAACCAGGTCGCGCGCTCGGCCAAGGACTTGTTCCCCGCGACGCCGGTGGTGCTGCTGACTGGTTGGGGGCGGCGTCTCGCGATGGGAGGAAAAGCGCCGGCGCATGTCGATTTTCTGCTGCCAAAACCGCTTGATCTGGGCGAGTTGCGCGAAGTGTTGGCTCGGCTCGGTTAGCGCCATCGGGCTCTACGGTTGGGCGCGGTCGTACTATAAACGCCTGCAGCAAAATCGGATTATTATTTAAGGGCTATGCACACTTCACCAAAAATACCGCAACTAATGGCGATTCAATTACAACTCGGCATTTTGCTTCGATCGAAAAACGCTGACGTGTCTTGTGCAAGCCCCATGACCGTGACCCGGAAATCCGGGCCAGTTCAAACAGGCACGAAAATGCCTTTGGCACCGGCGATCGGGCGGACGAGCCTACCCGACCGGGCAGTAGCGAAACATCGCGGCGGCACCCTATCTCCCGTGCTCAGGAGATTTCCCATGACAACCTCATCGCCCCTCGCCGAGCTTTCCGCATCGATCGCCGACCTCGCCGCTGCCACCACGCCCTCGATCGTCGAAGTCCAGTCGCGCCATTCGCTGGCGAGCGGCTTCGTCTGGCGCGACGGGTTGGTCATCACGCCCGATGAGACGCTCGCCGATGAAGGGTCGATCGAGATCGAGGAGAGCGACGGCACGGTGCGCAGTGCGACCCTGATCGGGCGCGACGCGGCGACCGATATTGCCCTGCTCCGGGTCGAGGGTTTGAAGGCACCGGTGGCGGCGCTTGCCGACATGGCCGTCCGGCCCGGCGCGCTCGCCTTGATAGTCGCGGCGGCCGATAGCGCACCGTTGATCGCGTTCGGCGGCATCGCCGCGGTCGGCGCGGCCTGGCAATCGATGCGCGGCGGCACGATCGACGCCCGGATCGAACTGGATCTGCGGCTGCGGCGTCGCGCCGAGGGCGGGCTTGCGGTCGATGGCGCCGGCAGCGCTTTCGGCATGGCCGTGCGCGGCCCGCGTGGCCGGACCCTGGTCATCCCGGCGGCGACGATCGATCGCGTCGCCCGGCAATTGCTCGACCACGGCCGGGTCCAGATCGCCTATCTCGGCGTCGGTCTCAAGGATGTCCCGCTCGACGACGGTGGCCATGGCGCCATGGTGATGACGCTCGATCGCGAGAGCCCGGCGGCGCGCGCCGGCCTGCATCAGGGAGACATCATCCTGTCCTGGGCCGGCCAGCGACTGCCGCATGTCGGCGCGCTGCTGCGGACGCTGCGGGCGACACCGATCGGCACCGAGGTCGTGCTTGGCGTTCGGCGCGGGGGCGCGCCGCTGGAGGTGACGGTGACGATCGGGGATCGGCCGGACCGGTGAGCAGTCGCGATCCCGCGGCGGGCCTGCGTCTGGCGATCCAGGTCGATGACCCGACGCTCGCCGCCCGGCTCGCCGACATCCTGGGCCGGATCCCGGAATTGCGGATCGTGGGCGCCGACGAAGCGTCGGACCTGGTCCTCAGCGCGTCCGACGCGGGCGAGCACGGGTTCGACCTGACGCCGCGCGAGCGCGACGTGATCGCGTTGCTGGCCGAAGGTCTGTCCAACAAGGCGATCGGCCAGCGGCTCGGCATTTCCCCCGACACCGCCAAATTCCATGTCGGCCGGCTGATCGACAAGCTCGACGCGACGGGGCGCACGGATGCGGTGGCGCACGCGGCGCGGCGGGGGATCATCCATCTTTAGAAATCCGAGCCAGTTTAACAGGCACGAGAAAGCTCGAGCTGCGCTGGCTTCGAAGGCGATGGGCGGTGAAAGATGACTGCACAGCAGCTTTTGGGATGACAGTCCTAGCCGCGAACGGCCGCATCGAGAGCGCCTAGACGACGTTCGACGCAGAAACTTCCGACATAAGTCTCAACCTAGTGACCCCGATCGGCGATAATCGGGCAAGAAGCGGCTCGTGCGCCAGAAAGCGTCCAGCCCGAGCCGCGCCACCACGCTTTCGAAGCGCGGATCGGCGCGAATGAGGCGGGTTCCCGGCTCGAACAGCACCCGGCTGTCGCGCTGTTCCGGCGTAAATGCGTCAGCCGCGCCATAATGGTCGGCGACCAAATACCCCTTGCCGAAATATAGCGCCTCGACCACCGCGACGGCCTCATCGATGCGCCCAAGCGCAGCGAGCACCCGCACAGCTTCGGTCGCGGGGTAGATGCGCCGTTTGTGAGCCACCTGCCTTGCAGCGACTTTATCGGCCAGCGCGCTGTGGGGATCGCGGATCGCGCCGGCAATTCCCTCAAGTTCAGCGATCGTTTCGGCGTCGATGTAGCGTGGCCGTCCGATCGGCTGACGAATCATCTCCAAGGCACGGTCGACGCGGTCGCTGTAGAGGTAGATGCGCATCTGATTGGACCAGACGCGCGGCTGTGCAGGATAGAGCGAGGCAGCCTCATCGAGCGCTCGATCGAGCTCTTCAAGCAGACCTGCGCTCCAGAGCGCCTGGGTGTAATTTGCGAAGGTCTGGGGTTGGAAGGGCCGCCGCATCCGATCGTAAAGCGGAAGTGCGCTGCTCGCTTGCCCATTGAAGATTCTACACACCGCCGCGTATTCGAGCACTTCCTCCGTTGTGGGCGCGGTAGCAAGAGCGCGTTCAAGGTGGCGCTCGCGCTTGCTCCATGCACCAACCAGCGGCAGCGCCACGCCCAATGCGAGTTCGCCCAGTCCGTTGTCCGGCGCGATGTCGAGCGCATGGCGCGCCGCGGCCTCGGCATGAGCGCGCAAGCTAAGGCCGAGCGCGCGATCGCGGAAATGCGAGGCGACGGCATTCGCAAGGCCAAGCAACCCCCAGCCGTCCGCGTAACGCGGCGAGAGCGCGACGACTCTGCGCATCAGGGCAATCGCCTGGTCCTGGCCGTCGTCGCCGCTGGTCTCGAGCGCGTCACGGGCGCGCGTCACAAGTGCCTCGACCTCGGGAGGCTGGGCCGGCGTCGAAGCATGCGGACGCAGCCACAGCGCGCCGGCGCCCGCCAGGCCAGCGGCACCAAGCACCGCAGCGCCCGTCACCAATGCTCGTCGAGACGTGGTGCCGGTTGAAACAACGCTTTCAACGGCCGGCACCCCATCGCCCTCACCATCGCCAGCGAGCCAGAGAGCCAATTCGGATCGAAGCGCGTAAACGCTGCTCGTACCTCCGCCGGGAATACGGTGAACGGGTAGCCGCCGTTCCTTGGCCCAGCGCAGCGCGGTCGTGCGATCGCGGTTGAGGAAGTTGCCTATCGCCTTCCAGCCGTCAAGCCGATCTTCCTGCATTAGACCTACTCCGCGCGCCTCACATTTCCTCAACTTGCAACAATTTGCAACGCGACGCGGCAGAGTGGCGAGTGATTATGTCGTTTCAGGATCAACACACGAACAGGCGTTAGCCGATTCTCGGATGGGGAGTTGTGATGCTGTCACCTCCACAATACATGCAGCGGTATCGGGAAATTATAGTCTCGAGCGCTAGCGGCGCTTGGAATCCGGCGACAATTTCAGTTGATCGCTACTTGCTGAATACGCCCGCTAGACAGCAAGGCATCATGAACGAGCGCGCCAAGCTGGCGCGTAAGGTCTTGAAGGATTTATCAATCCTCAGAGCAGCCGACCCGGCGGCGGGAATATCGGTCTCGGTGGACAGCGGCTCGGGCGCGGAGCGCAGGACCTTCGCAACGTTCACGACCAACGCGACGGATCAGCTTTGGGCATTGCTGCGCTATCCGTTCGTCGGCAAGGGCTCGCCGGAGGCAGTCTCGATCGTGCTCCAGCTGGCCGCGGTCGATCTTCCGGGCAGCCCGGCAATTGTTTCGCCGGAAAACTTCCAATCGTATTGCGACACCTGGCTTGGCCTCGACTGCAACGGCCTTGTCGGAAACTATCTTCGTCACGTCTTGTACGGGGTCGCTTGGGACGACGTCAATTCGACCAACGAGATCGGGCCGGATAGCGACATTTCGATAATCTGGAATCGGTTCTCGGGCACGGAATATAAGCACGTCGGCGACGTCGATCCCGCTCAACTAATTCTGGTCGTGCTCGTCGATGAACACGGCAAAGTGAAGCCGGGCGGAAGCAGCGGCTATGGCCATATCCTGCTGTCCGGTCCCGGCGAAAGCACGTCGATAGACGGCTTGAAGAACAAGCTGGGGATCGATCAGGCCCCTGCGATTTGCACCATAGAGTCGACGCACGCGGTCCACCAGCCTGAGGGTAAGGACGGATTGTTTCGAGGATGGTCGGCCTATGCGGAGAACAGCGCGCAGGCCGGCGTGTTCCGCTTGTTACGCGGGGTGGTCGGGCCGGCCATCCCGGTTCGGATGAAAGGCATGAATTGGAGTGGATGAGTTCAACCTAAGGAGAATAAAATGGCAGATTTAACAATTCCCGGCGTGGTCAAGACCTGGACGATCGGCAGCGGCTCCGGCAACATCCGTTCATCCAACAGTTATTCGGACAACAGCGGATACACGATGTATAGCTCTCCGAATAAAGAATATCTGACGTATAAGCATCAAGATTGGGGAATTAACCTGGGGTTTGTTGGCGATTCGAATCGACGCACGGGACATTTCCGTACACCCGATAATGCCGAGCGCGACATTTTATCCGGCGAACTGGTAGCTTTCGCGGTCGGTGGCGAGGAAAAGCAGTTCCTATTCTACTCGCATCGCGACTACGGTATAAACTTGAATTGGTCGAAAACTCCGGTGTTTCAGTGGCGCTTGTTTCGCGAAGACGACCAGCTGGGCGTGCCGATTCAACTTGGTTCAGTTGTTGCGATTATGAACGAACAAGCTGACGATTCCGATCCGGATTTCTTTATCTATCACAAAAGAACGGTTGGCGGTCAGATTGGCTGGCCGAGCACCCCCGGGTTTTGGGATAATGTTTGGGACGTCGCCAAAGGAAAAGCGGGCAAATATGCCCGCGACGCGGCAAAAGCCTACTTCGCCTCTTGATGAAGCTCGTCAGTATGCGGTTCGGCAGATACTTATGGCGTCGGAAGCCGAGCCGGTTGCGATGACGGTTTGCCAGGTATCGGGAGAGTTCCGGGGCGCGGCACGGCTGGCGTCCCGGAACCGGCGACCTGGGCGATACTGATGCTTGGAGACCCGTGCCGGTTTAAACGGGCACGAGAAAGCTTCATCTTCACCTGGAATAGCAGCCGTCGACCCGATTGCGGACATCTGCCCTTTGCTCCAAACCCGCCGGATGAAGATAGCCGCTCTGCTCTCCGCGCTGTTCGCGCTTCTGGTCTGCGCACCTCCAACGTTCGCCCAAACGAGCGCGGTTTCGTCGCCCGAAGATCGGCGACGTTTCGTGACCGTCGTGCAGAATCTCGAACGCGCTCCGCTGGATCCAGGCCTGCAGAGCGATCGGAGATGGGCGATTCAGTGGCTGACGGATGCGCCGGATGTGTCGGTAACCGTATGCGCGGACCCGATCGGGGGCGTCTCCGAAAAGGGCTATGTGCATAATCCGGAAATCGTCGTTCAGTACATGCTCGGCATGGCCGCTTTCGTCATCGAGAATCCGAGCAAGTCGAATGATCCGGACGCACTGCAATTGGCGGGGGTAGAGAGCGCGCTGAATGCCTATCGATCGATGCGCGTGGCTCAGCCGAATGACAGATCACCGAAGCTCGATGAACTGTTGGGCATGAAAAGCCGCGGCGAACTACCCGGCTTTGTGCGCAAAGCATTTCTGCGCTGCTTAGCGAAAAAGCGCTAGGCAGATACGGGACAGTTTAAACGGGCACGAAAAGCTCCCCATTGAGGCAACGCAAACCAAGTCTTGTCTGAGCCCAGACCATTAGCCCCATTCTGGTAGCGTTTGTGATCGACGGCGTCGGCGGACGGTGGCAATTTATCGCCTCCATAAGGAGGGGCCTATGCGTATCGTATTTGGTATCGCTTTACTCTGCGTAGCGACGCCGTCATTTGCTGGCACATATCACTGGGCGAACGGGAAGTCCCCGCAAGCTGCTTGCGGCGAAGCAAACGCCGCCGCCAAGAAGCGAGCAAAAAGGATTCACACCTGCGTCACAACCAAATGCATTCCGGGCACCGAGACTGTTTCAGTCGGCGGCCCACTGGGGTTCCGGGGCTACGCAGTCAGCGCTAACCATCGTGGCAGCTGCTAACTGACTTCTTGGTTATCCAGCGGCAAGCGGAGCGCCCGGTAGCGAACCACCCCCGCTACACTTCGGTGGCGGTCGGGAGATTCGTGCCAGTTTAAACCGTCACGAAAAAGCCCGCCGCGCCATCAGGCGCTGCGGGCTCTTTCAGTCCTATGGAAAGGGTTGGTGGAGCCGAGGGGGATCGAACCCCTGACCTCTGCAATGCCATTGCAGCGCTCTCCCAGCTGAGCTACGGCCCCACACTTTCCGGGAAGGAAGGCGCCCCTAACCGGACGGCGCCCCTTTGACAAGCGGGGGTTAGCCCGCTTGCCTTAAAAAATTGCGTCGATCAGTTCTCGTCTTCGTTGCCGCCGGTCTCGACACCGAGATCGTCGTCACCGCCCAGATCGACTTCATCATCGGCCGAAGGCTCGCCTTCGTCCTCGATGCCGATCTCCAGATCGTCACCCTCGAGATCCGAATCGTCCTTTTCGGGCTTCTCGGCCTTGACCACCTCGAACGGCAGCGGCTGCTTCGACTTCAGGATCGGCTCGGGCGCCCAGGCGGTGTTGCAATTGATGCAGGTCACCGGGTCGTCCTTGCCGAGATCGTAAAAGCGCGTTGCGCATTTCGGGCACGTACGCTTCGTGCCCCATTCCGGCTTAACCATGCCGATTTGTACCTTTCGATTTAATGCAAATTTCGGGGATCGACCCCTAAAGTGGCGCGCGCCTTGCCATAGCGCAAGGTGGCTGTCAAAGCCCGCGACCGATGTCGCATGCTGCTCCCAAACCTCTCCTGATCGAATCGTCCGCCGGCCTGACCGGCCGCGTCACCGTGCCTGGCGACAAGTCGATCAGCCATCGCTCGCTGATGTTGTCCAGCCTGGCGGTCGGCGAAAGCCGGATCGAAGGACTGCTGGAAGGCGAGGACGTGCTGGCGACCGCCGCCGCGATGCGGGCGATGGGCGCCACTATTGAGCGCAACGACGACGGGATCTGGCGCGTCTGGGGTGTCGGAGTCGGCGGATTGCTGCAGCCGGCGGGCGCGCTCGACATGGGCAATTCGGGGACGTCGACGCGGCTGCTCGCCGGGCTGGTCGCCAGCCATGCGATCACCGCGACGTTCATCGGCGACGCCTCGCTCAGCAAGCGGCCGATGGGGCGGGTGATCGACCCGCTGTCGCTGATGGGGGCGGACTTCACGTCGAGCCGAGGCGGCCGCCTGCCGATGATGGTGCGCGGCATCTGCCCGGCGGTGCCGATCGACTATACGCTCCCGGTCGCCTCGGCCCAGGTCAAGTCGGCGGTGATCCTGGCCGGGCTCAACACGCCGGGGATCACGCGGGTGATCGAGCCGGTGCCGACGCGCGATCATAGCGAGCGGATGCTGGCCGGGTTCGGCGCCAATCTGACGGTCGAGGCGAGCAACAGGGGGCGCGTGATCTCGGTCCATGGCGAGGCCGAATTGAAGCCGCAGCAGATCGTCGTGCCGGGCGATCCCAGCTCGGCGGCGTTCTGGGCCGTCGCGGCGTCGATCGTGCCCGGCAGCGAAGTGACGATCGCCAATGTCGGGCTGAACCCGACGCGTGCGGGCATCTTCACCGCGCTCCGGATGATGGGCGCCGACATCACCGAGGTCGATGCGCGGACCGTCGGCGGCGAGCCGGTCGCCGATCTGATCGTGCGCCACGCCGCGCTGACGGCGATCGACGTGCCGCCCGATCTCGCGCCGAGCATGATCGACGAATATCCGGTGCTGTTCGTCGCCGCGGCTTTGGCCGAGGGGCGCACCGTCGCGCGCGGCGCGCACGAATTGCGCGTCAAGGAATCCGACCGCATCGCCGCGATGGCGGCGGCGCTCGAGGCGTGCGGCGTCAGCGTCGAGGAATTTGACGACGGCCTGGCGATTACCGGCAGCGGCGGCGAGCCGATCCCCGGCGGCGCGACGATCGCGTCGCTGCTCGACCATCGCATTGCGATGGCGATGACGGTGGCTGGGCTGGTCGCACGGCGGCCGATCACGATCGACGACGTCGCCCCGGTCGCGACGAGCTATCCGGTGTTCTTCGACACGCTAGTGTATCTGACGGGCCGGGCATGAGCCGCATGTTCGGCCGCCGCGAGCTGCTCGCCGGTGGCCTCGCGCTCGGTGCCAGCTTCGCCCTCCCCCGCTTGCTGTTCGCGCGCAAGGCGGACGGCTATCCGGCGCCTGATCTCGAGAAAATGGTCCCGGTCGAAGGCGGGCGCGTCTATGTCCGCGTCAACGGCAGACTGAGCGGCGCGAAGCCCCCGATCGTCATGCTGCATGGCGGCCCGGGCGGCGATCATGAGCATTTCATGCCCGCGGTCGCGCTGGCCGACGAGCGCGCGGTGATCCTCTACGACCAACTCGACAGCGGGCAGTCGGACCGGCCCAACGATGCGAAGAATTGGCGGGTAGACCGCTTCGTCGATGAGATCGAGCTGGTCAGGAAAGCGCTCGGCGTCGATCGCTGGCACCTGCTCGGGCATAGCTGGGGCGGCACGCTCGCGCTCGAATATGGTGCGCGGCGGCCGGCGGCGTTGCGTGGGCTGGCGATGGCCAGTCCTTTGGTCTCGACCAAGAGCTGGATCGCCGACGCCAATGCCTTGCGGGCGACCTTGCCGGCGGCGGTGCAGGCGCAGATCGCGAGTTGCGACACCGGGCCCAGCCGGGGTTGCGATGATGGCGTCAACGCCTTTTACCGCGCGTTCAACGGCCGCGAGCCGGCCAAGCCCGCGGCGATCGCTTATGCCGGCGCGCATCCCAATGGCTTCAATCCCAAGCTCTACAATGCGATGTGGGGGCCGAGCGAATTCGCCTGCACCGGCAGCCTCAAGGATTATGACGGCGAGCCGTTGCTGGCCAGGCTCGATGGGCGGCGCACGATCTTCCTGGGCGGGCAATATGATGAAGCGCGCCCGACCACTTTGGCGGGGTTTGCCGCGCGCGTGCCGGGCGCCGAATATGGCACCATCCCCGGATCGGCGCATGGTATCTTCGCTGATCGGACGCTGGAAACGGTCGCATTGATCCGCGGCTGGCTGGCGCGACAGGACGCTAAGTCCTAGAGGGTCGCGATGGAGTTTAGCGTATGATCATCGCCGTGGACGGTCCCGCCGCCAGCGGCAAGGGCACCGTCGCCCGCGCCCTGGCAAAACATTATCGCCTGCCGCACCTCGATACCGGCCTGCTGTACCGCGCGGTCGCCGAGAATGTGCATCGCCTCGACCTCGATCCGACCAAGGAGGCCGATGCCGTTGCGGCGAGCAATTTCGACGACAGCCTGCTCGACGACCCCGTGTTGCGCAGCGACGAAGCGGGGCAGCGTGCCTCGATCGTCTCGGCGCACCCGCTGATCCGGGCGGCGTTGCTGCAGCGCCAGCGCAAGTTCGCGCAGCAAGAAGGCGGCGCGGTGCTCGATGGGCGCGACATCGGCACGGTGATCGCACCCGACGCCGACGCCAAATTGTTCGTCAAGGCGACGCCGCAGATCCGCGCGCGGCGGCGGCATGCCGAACTGAGAGAGCGCGGCAGCACGCTCAGCTTCGACAAGGTGCTGGCCGATATCCGCGTGCGCGACCAGCGCGACATGGGCCGCGACGCCGCCCCGCTGGTGATGGCGGCCGACGCCGGCATCCTCGACACCAGTTTCCTGTCGATCGAAGCCGCGGTGAAGCGCGCGATCGAGCTGGTCGAGCGGCAGTTGCGGCTGAAGGCGGCGAACGGGTAGCGTCGGTCTAAATCCTCCCCGTTTACGGGGAGGGGGACCGCTCGCGTAGCGAGTGGTGGAGGGGGTCCTCCTCATCTACATCGCTTGGGGCTCGCCCCCTCCACCAAGCCGCTGCGCGTCTTGGTCCCCCTCCCCGTGAACGGGGAGGATTGAGTTTCGCCCCATCATATAAAGATTTCTTTATATCCCGCTTGACCCGACTCGTTCGGCGCAGGATAAGGCGTGTGTCGAGGTTCTTCGGACGGGTTCGCCCGCGTCGAAGCTAAGACGGGAAGCCGGTGCGGTCCTTCGGGGTCAAGGCCGGCGCTGCCCCCGCAACTGTAAGCGGCGAGCGGCGGTCGATGAGTGTCACTGGGGGCGTCCAATCCCCTGGGAAGGCCGGACCGGCGTGTTGACCCGTGAGCCAGGAGACCTGCCTCCGACGCGATAACGTCCACCGGCGGGGTGTCCGGGCTGGCCGCTTGCATCCCGCGGTCGGCCCCGTGTCGCCCGTGCGTGCTCGTGTCTGGTCTCTGCCTCCGCCTTTCATCGGGGTATGAAGACCATGACCGTCACTGTTGCCACACTCGGATTCCCGCGCATCGGGCCGCGCCGCGAGCTGAAGTTCGCGCTCGAATCCTTCTGGTCGGGCCAATCGTCCGAGGCCGATCTGCTCGAAGCCGCCGCCGGGCTGCGCACCGCCGCCTGGGCGCGGCAGCGGGCGCTTGGCGCCGACTGGCTGCCGTCGAACGATTTCTCGCTCTACGACCATGTCCTCGACACCAGCCTGATGCTGGGCGCGATCCCCGAACGCTATGGCAAGGCGGCGGGCGATTCCGACCTCGCCACCTATTTCGCGATGGCGCGTGGAACGACCGGCGAGGATGCCGGCTGCGGGCATGGGCACGGTAGCCTCACCGCGTGCGAGATGACCAAATGGTTCGACACTAATTACCATTATATGGTCCCCGAGCTGGTCGCCGGGCAGAAGCTCGCGCTGAGCTCGGCCAAGATCGTCGACGACTATCGCGAGGCCAAGGCGCAGGGGTTCGAGACGCGTCCCGTTCTGCTCGGACCGATCACCTGGCTGAGCCTCGCCAAGGGCCGCGGGGTCGATCCGTTCGACTATCTCGACGAGGTGCTGGGGCTCTATTCGGCCGTGCTGACCCAGCTCGGCCAGGCCGGCGCCGAATGGGTGCAGATCGACGAGCCGGTGCTCGTGCTCGACCTGAGCGAACGCCAGCGCAACGCGATCACCCGCGCTTATGCCAAGCTGCCGCGCGCCGGCGTCAAGCTGATGCTCGCGACCTATTTCGGCGGGCTCGAGGACAATATCGACCTCGCGATCCATTTGCCGGTCGCCGGGCTCCACATCGACCTCGTCCGCGCGCCGCAACAGCTCGATGCGGTACTGGCCAAGGCGCCCAAGTCGCTATTGCTCTCGCTCGGCGTGATCGACGGGCGCAACGTCTGGCGCGCCGATCTCGCCGCGTTGCTCGACCGGCTCGAGCCGATCGCCGCGAAGCGCGACATCGTCCTTGCCCCGTCCTGCTCGTTGCTCCACACCCCGGTCGACCTCGCGCTCGAACGCAAGATCGATCCGGAAATCGCGCAATGGCTGGCCTTCGCTGTCCAAAAGGTCGGCGAGCTCGCGACGCTGAAGCGTGCGCTCAATGAAGGCCGTGACAGCGTCGCCGACGATCTGGCGGCATCGAGCGCTGCGGCGGCGGCGCGCAAGACTTCGCCGCGGATCCACAATGAAGCGGTGGCCGAGCGGCTGGCGGCGATCACGCCGGGCGATCGCGCGCGACAATCCCCCTACCCCGTTCGCGGCGCGGCACAGGCGGAGGCGCTCGACCTGCCGGCTTTCCCGACCACCACGATCGGATCGTTCCCGCAGACGGCCGAGGTGCGCCGCGCCCGCGCCGATCACAATCGCGGCACGCTCGACGACACGGCGTACGAACACTTCCTCCGCGAGGAGACCGAGCGCGCGATCCGTTGGCAGGAGGAAGCCGGGCTCGACATGCTCGTCCATGGCGAGTTCGAGCGCAACGACATGGTGCAATATTTCGGCGAGCAATTGTCGGGCTTCGCCTTCACCGTCAGCGGCTGGGTCCAGTCCTATGGCTCGCGTTGCGTGCGGCCGCCGATCCTGTTCGGCGACGTGTCGCGGCCCAAGCCGATGACGGTCGACTGGTGGCGCTATGCCCAGAGCCTGACGGACAGGCCGATGAAGGGCATGCTGACCGGTCCGGTGACGATCCTCAACTGGTCGTTCGTCCGCGACGATCAGCCGCGCGAGGCATCGTGCCGCCAGATCGCACTGGCGATCCGTGACGAGGTTGTCGACCTGGAGAAAGCCGGCGCCAAGGCGATCCAGATCGACGAAGCGGCGCTACGCGAGGGTCTGCCGCTGCGCCGGCGCGACTGGCAGCCTTATCTGGATTGGGCAGTCGATTGCTTCCGGCTGTCCGCCGCCGGGGTCGCCGACGCGACGCAGATCCACACGCACATGTGCTATTCGGAGTTCAACGACATCCTGCCGTCGATCGGTGCGATGGACACCGATGTGATCTCGATCGAGACCGCGCGGTCGCAGATGGAATTGCTCGAAGGCTTTGCGCGCTATCGCTATCCGAGCGCGATCGGGCCGGGCGTCTATGACATCCACGCCCCGCGCGTGCCGACGGTTGAGGAGATGGTCGCGCTGATGCGGCTGGCGCAGGATCACCTCCGTCCCGAGCAATTGTGGGTGAACCCCGATTGCGGCCTGAAGACGCGCAAATGGGAGGAAGTGAAGCCGGCGATCGACGCGATGGTCGCGGCCGCGCGCGAATTGCGCGTCCGCGTGGTGGAACCGGCCTGATGTCGGGTGTCGTCCGCCTCATCGACATGGTGTTCCCGGGCGACACCAACCATCACGGCACATTGTTTGGCGGGGTGGCGCTCGCGCACATGGACAAGGTGGCGTTCCTCGCCGCCTCGCGCCATGGCCGGGCGCCCTTCGTCACCGCCGCCTCAGAACGGATCGACTTCACCGCGCTGGCGCTGAAGGGAGAACTGATCGAGGCCGCAGAATGCTCGATCCCCTTGATCTCGACTATTTTAACGCAACAAAGGATCGTTGAGCGTAACAGGGCCAGCTTCTACACTGCGTGACAGCGGAACAGCTGCGATATCCACAAGCATGATCGGTTGATAGCCAGGCGCAAATAGAACTAATTCGCGTGTCTCTTGATAATCGTCGCACGAAAGTTGGAAAACAAGCCTCCGATAAGGCCAGGTTCTGATGGATGGTGCCTCGATGGATTCTCCGGCCAAGATAATATCATCAGTCGCCGCCCAATCTCGCTCGATTAGCAAGATCTCTTCGATCTCGCCCGCCTGTATCAAGGCGCTTTCGTATATCATTTTGCGTTCGGACAATGGCGTCCAATGCGGCGGCGGCCGCCCCCAACCGGAAGCCATATTCCCATTCTGCATATAGACTCTCACGTTCGCCAATCGCCGGTTCGCGGCAATCGCTAGCCCCGTGCGCACGATTTGAGGGGCGCGCGTCGAAGTTTCCCCTACCAACCTGAAAAACGTTCGCAGAACTTGATCGCCCGGCCGACTGCCTCCGTTTGCAAACTTATCAAACGCTTCTTCGTATTCTCTATTCGGATTTGTAATTCGATCCATTTCGATACGAAGACGCGGATAATCGAGAGAGCCATCTGCCAATTTACAAGCCTCTAACGCGCGGTTCACTTCGCTAGCTCGCTCAGTCGGAATTTGCGCAACTATCGATTTCGGTGATCGTAGCAGACGGAGCGCGTGAGCGGTAAGCGCAGCCGTAGTTGCAAGAGCCAACAACGTGACCACCGAAGAAGCGAAGCCAAGGAGCACGATCTGCTGCCAAGTCATTGCGCCGGTCCATTGCGGCACGCGACTAAGCAGCCAGCCTAGAAGGCCGCCAAATACGGTTGCGACGCCCAACCAGTTAGCGAGCGCTGCCACCGTCGGATGATGAAAAAATCGACTGAACAAGCGGCTTCCTCCTTCTACGCTCCGGCTCGTCCCGAACTCACCGGTACGCTAGAGAAACGATCTATTACAACTAGCCAGGTCAAAAGGGGACGTCACGATCACGGCTGACCCGCGCTCAGGTCGTCTCGTCGCAAGGTTCTTACGGGCCGCATGCGGTGGCTTGTCTTGGAGGGCCTAAATGGCTATGAGCCCGCCCGTCCGGCGAGCAGGTTCTCGCGGAGGAAGGCGCGGAGGTACCCTCTGGCGCCCTTTTCGCATTTTAGCGTTGAGCCCATCCTCCGCAGCGTCTGCCCAGCGGATGCCGCGTCGGCGTTCGGCCGCCGCGGCGTTTTGGCCAAGACCACCGGAGACAACCGGTTGGCCGGAAACAGTTGATTAGGAATAATATTTTTATGGCCACTACGGCAAACCCGACACGTGACGATTTCGCGAAACTGCTCGAACTGACCCTTGGCGACGCCGACGGCTTCGAGGGACGCGTGGTGCACGGCACCGTCACCGGTATCGAAAACGACATGGCCGTCATCGACGTCGGCCTGAAGAGCGAAGGCCGCGTGCCGCTGCGTGAATTCGCCGCGCCGGGCCAGAAGGCCGACCTCAAGGTCGGCGACGAAGTCGAAGTGTTCGTCGACCGCGTCGAGAATGCCAATGGCGAAGCGATGCTGTCGCGCGACCGCGCGCGCCGCGAAGCCGCCTGGGACAAGCTCGAAGCCGAATTCGTCCAGTCGGCCCGCGTCGAAGGCGTCATCTTCGGCCGCGTCAAGGGTGGCTTCACCGTCGACCTCGACGGCGCCGTGGCGTTCCTGCCCGGCTCGCAGGTCGATATCCGCCCGGTTCGCGACGTCCAGCCGCTGATGGACATCCCGCAGCCCTTCCAGATCCTGAAGATGGACCGCAAGCGCGGCAACATCGTCGTGTCGCGTCGCGCGGTGCTCGAGGAAACCCGCGCCGAGCAGCGTTCGGGCCTCATCCAGAGCCTGGCCGAGGGTCAGATCATCGACGGCGTGGTCAAGAACATCACCGATTACGGTGCGTTCGTTGATCTCGGCGGCATCGACGGCCTGCTCCACGTCACCGACCTCAGCTACAAGCGCGTCCAGCACCCGAGCGAGGTTCTGAACATCGGCGACACCGTCAAGGTTCAGATCATCCGCATCAACAAGGACACGCAGCGCATCTCGCTCGGCATGAAGCAGCTCGAGAGCGATCCGTGGGATGGCGCCGCCGCCAAATACCATGTCGGTGCCAAGATGACCGGCCGCGTGACCAACATCACCGAGTACGGCGCGTTCGTCGAGCTCGAAGCGGGCATCGAAGGCCTGGTCCACGTCTCCGAGATGAGCTGGACCAAGAAGAACGTCCATCCGGGCAAGATCGTCTCGACCTCGCAGGAAGTCGATGTCGTCGTGCTCGAGGTCGACGAGGACAAGCGTCGCATCTCGCTGGGTCTCAAGCAGGCCCAGGCCAATCCGTGGGAAGCGTTCGCCGCTGCTCATCCGGTCGGCTCGACGGTCGAGGGCGAAGTCAAGAACGCCACCGAATTCGGCCTGTTCATCGGCCTCGACAACGATGTCGACGGCATGGTCCACATGTCGGACATCGCCTGGGGCATTTCGGGCGAGGATGCGCTCAACCTGCACCGCAAGGGTGAGATGGTGACCGCGATCGTGCTCGACATCGACGCCGAAAAGGAGCGCATCTCGCTCGGCATGAAGCAGCTCGAGCGTGGTGGCCCGTCGGCCGCCGTGGTTTCGGGCGCCGGCGACAAGCTCAACAAGAACTCGGTCGTTACCGTGATCGTGCTCGAAGTCCGCGACGCGGGCCTCGAGGTTCAGGTCGGCGACGATGGCGCCACCGGCTTCATCAAGCGCACCGATCTCGGCCGCGACCGCGACGAGCAGCGTCCGGAGCGTTTCCAGGTCGGCCAGAAGTTCGACGCCATGGTCACCGGCTTCGATCGTTCGAAGAAGCCGACCTTCTCGGTCAAGGCGATGCAGATCGCCGAAGAGAAGCAGGCGGTCGCGCAATATGGTTCGTCCGATTCGGGCGCATCGTTGGGCGACATTCTGGGCGAAGCGCTCAAGGCCCGCGACACCAAGAAGTAAGCTCAAAACGGGTAGCGTCCTGAAGACGCTACCCTTTTTGTTACAGTTTCACTGTCGAATCGGTCCTATTGCGTTCGACGGTTTTTCTTTATGATAAGCATCGGTGGGGGCCCTTTTTCCGCGAGGGGGAAATTCTCGGAAAAACGGGTAGTTGATGGAGAAGACCGGGACGTGCCCCGGTGGTCCTTCGACTCTGGGGAGACCGTGTTCGTATGATTCGTTCGGAACTGATTCAGAAGCTTGCAGAAGCCAATCCAGATCTTGCGCTCCGCGATGTCGAGGCAATCGTCTCGACGTTCTTCGATGAGATTTCGCGGCGTTTGGCGGCCGATGGCCGCGTCGAACTGAGGGGCTTCGGCGCTTTTTCAACGCGTGCGCGCGGTGCGCGCACTGGTCGCAACCCGCGGACGGGCGAAGTAGTGGAAGTCGACGCCAAGCGCGTCCCCTATTTCAAGCCCGGCAAGGAAATGCGCGTCCGGCTCAACGTTTCCTGAGCCAAGGTGGCCTGGCTCAAGCGACGCGAAGCGCAGCTTGAACCAGGACTCACCGAAGGCCGGCCGGCAGGCGCGCCGCGCCTGACCGACGTCACGCGATTTACTCGCGTGACGGCACCCCTCGCCTGCCAACTCCGCGCTTGACCAAGCCGCGCGCCTGCGCGACCTGTGCCGACACGCGGACGTGGCGAAATTGGTAGACGCACGGGACTTAAAATCCCTCGCCCTATGGGTGTGCGGGTTCGAGTCCCGCCGTCCGCACCAGATTATAAGATGGCGCGGCGACCCGAAGGCCCCCGCGGCGCGACGTTTTAGCCGTTTCCCGGACGGCGCGGCTTGACGGACGGCTCGGTTATCGCTGCGTGCGCCGTCGCCGTGTATCGCGATTCGGGCCCAGTATAGTTCGCTATTTTACCACTTCCGCCGCGCTGCTTACCATAATCCCGCCATGGGGCGTGTTGACGAACAGGACGCCGAACTTCTTCATGTCGCCCGCGACGATGCCGACGAGTTCCATCCTGCGACCTTCATTGGTGATCTCGGCCCAGGATCCGCCCTGGTCCTCGGACATCCAGAGTCCGCTTACGCCATTGATCTTCCCGGCCATATAGACTGTCGGGTAACCGCCAGGCGCTCGCGGAGCACCAAAGCTGACGGCCCAGGCCGCGTCGACATGGCCAATCTGATTAGCGGCGTGCTTGGAATCCGGCGAGTGGAACAAGCCGTTGGGAGTGGCCAGCCACAAGTCGCGCAGGATGGTCGGCACAACTTCGAGCTTCGCCCGCTGCCACGGCGCGACCTCCTGGAATCCCGTCACGATCGGCGTGAAACTGGCTCCACCATCAGTACTGATCAGGATGCGGCCCGCGGGATCGAAGATGTAGAAGACGCCGTCGAGCCGCTTGTCGGCGATGGGGCGGAAATTGCGATCCTTGAGATCGGGTACGCCACCCGATTTCGTCCAGCTCTTGCCGCCGTCCTTCGAATAATAAGGCGGACCGCTACCAGCCGCCCAGACGAGCGACGTGGCGCCCGCCGATACGGCGATACGTCCCGGATCATACCAGTCCGCCTTCGGATAGCCCGGCGTTTCGAAGATCGAAGTCGGCAGCTCCGCCCAGCTCATCCCGCCGTCATTGGACACGAAGCCCTTGTGCTTGGCCGAATCCGACGTGCGAACGACATAAAGCGGCTTCGACCCGGCATAGTCGATGCCCGGGACGTTCCCCCGGGCGGGACGGAACAGACCCTGGTCCGGGGGAAGCGTCAGATCGAAATAGGCTCCGCCGGCATTGTCGCCCATCCCCAGCAACAACTGGGCGCCCTGTGGCGGGACGGCAAGATCGAGCGGTGCCGATTCCTCCAATTCCTCGTCGGGGAACACGACATTCAACGCCTTGCCGGAGCCCGCATCGCTAAGGTTGGTGACCACCCAGGCGCCCTGATCCTGGTAAATCAACTCGTTCTTGTTGAACGGGTTGATCTTGACGTCCGACATCCAGCCGCCGAACCAGCCGTTACTCTGCCAGTCCTTGGCCCAGGCATAATCACCCTCCGACCGCTTGGCCTGATCGTGGAGGCCTATCCACGTCTTGCCGGAATCGTGGGAGAGATAGATCTCCCCTCCCGGCCACCACCGGTCGAGCGTGGTGACGACCAGCGTTCCGTCCGGACCGACATCGACCCCCGAATAACCGAACTTGGCGCCGTTCACCGGTTTCTCGGGCGTGATCTCGGCCCACTTGCCCTGCGGATCCCGGCGCCACACGCCTCCAATTGTCGCAGCGGCCGGATTGACCTCGCCCTCCTTGTCGCCCCGGGCATAGGTCACGAACAGCGTGCCGTCCGATCCCTGCGCCATGCGCTGCGGGATCATGTCCGGGGTCGAGGAGACAGGCGTGAAAGTCTTGCCATCGTCCTTGCTGGCGAACAGATGGCCCTGGCCGTCGACGCCGCCGAGATACAGCACATGGTCGCGCGGATCGAAAAACAGCAAAGAGATCGAACTCACCGGCGCCGCAATGCGCGCGAAGCTGGCCCCGCCATCGCTGCTCTTCCACAGGCCGTCGCGGTTGCTGCCGTAATAGATTATCTTGCCGTTGGCCGGATCGACGACCAGCCGCTCGCCCGTGCCGCGTCCATCAGCGTTGCCGCCGACGCCGATCGGGAGGTCGAATTTCTGCCAGGTCCGGCCCTGATCGTTCGACCGCAGGATCGCACCCTTTCGCGCCCATTGGGAGATGTATAGGCCGCACGCCGCATAAAGTTTTTGAGGGTCGTTGGGATCGATGGCCATGGCCAGCACACCCATCAGGTCCGCGTCGCTACGGCTCAGATCGTCCAGCAAGGGAATCCATTTCTGGGCCTTGTAATCGTAGCGGTACATTCCGCTGACGTCTGTGCGCGCGTATAGAATCCTCGGGCTTTTAGGATGGTACAGGAATGCCGGAATGTATCCGCCTCCGCCCCAAGGCACCGTTTTCCAGGTAAAAGACTGCGCCGCAGCTTTAGATGCCGCCACGATCTGCGCCGGCGCGACAAGCGCCGCGCCGCACAGGGCAGCAACCAGAACCGGTTTGAATAAGCCTTTCATCCCCGCCCATCCCAAATTTTTTCAGCCCTGCGCGGCAAGCGCCGAGCGGGACTGGTCGCCATCATCGTGGCGTATTTCATTTGTCTGATTTATTGCACGAGCGCTGTCAATAGGTAGCGCTATCAAAGCCCGTACCGATCTGACTCAGGGGTCTCGCGTCCGGCCGTGATCGCAATATCGCCGGCGCCAACGAGCGCGTCTGGACGGCAATAGGACCCCCATCCTTTAGAGCGCAGGGCCCAGTCCCGCCGCCCGCACCAGATTGAGGAGCTGATGCGCGCGCCGGTCGCGTTAATCATAAAATAGTGTCGGGCCGTTAGCGCGGTCCTTCATGGAGCAGCTCTCAGATGCCCCCCGACCGCGTGACGCTTCAGCCGTTCCCCGTCTGGCGCGGCTCGACGGCCTGCGTGGCATCGCCGCGTGCGTCGTCGCCGGATATCACCTCCAGATATTCTATTATAACGGCCTGAGTGACTTCTTTGGCGGCGTTGCCGGTTGGTTCTTCCGCTGGGGCTGGACCTTCGTCGACCTGTTCTTCCTCATCTCGGGCTACATCTTCGCGCATGTCTATCTCGGCGGCGCGGGGCTGCGAACCGCGCGTCAGCTCGGCGATTTCGCCGTGGCACGCATAGCGCGGCTCTATCCGCTCCATCTCACCATGTTGCTGATCGTGGCCGTCCTGGATTGGGGTAGGCCGGAAAACACGCTCCCGATCTTCCTGTGCCACCTTTTCATGCTGCAGGGACTCGTGCCCGGGGCCGATAGCGGATTCGTCGGCCCGAGCTGGTCGATCTCCGTCGAAATCCTCTGCTACATCCTGTTCGCTTTGGCGGCCTGTTCGGGCAAAAGAGCGCTCACCTGGATCTCGGTAGCACTCGTCGCGCTCATCGTGACGAAACTCGCCATGCTCGGATTGCCCGGTGGGCCCTGGGGCGCCGACTATCTGATCGGAGGCGTGCTCGGGTTCTTCATCGGGCAGCTATTGTGGCAATATCGTGAGATACTGGCGCGGGTGCCGACGATCGCCCTTGCCCTGACCTTGGCGATCGGCGTGACGATCAATGTCGGCTCTTACAGTCCATTGCTGCCGTTGGACCTGCTGGCCTGGCCGGCGGCACTATTGCTGGTGCTGCGCATCAAGACGTTCGAAGCGCCCCCGTTCCTGTGGCTGGGGGAGCGCAGCTATGGAATCTATCTGGTTCACTATCCGGTCCTGAACATCTTTTTCGCCGCGCTCGGCAAGTCGCATGCCAGCTGGACGGGCGTCATCGCGCTCTATGTGACGTTCTCGATCGTCGTTCTGGCCCTGGCGAACGTAGCGCTCCATTTGATCGAGCGTCCCGGGCGCAGAGCGGTGCGCGCGGCGTGGATCAGACGCTATCCTGTGGCGCCGCTTGGCGGCTCGGTTGCGCCTTATCAGGCGGCGGATAGCGGGCCTTAGCGATGATTCTATTTTGGCCATGGCAAGGCTGTGATCAAAATAAACCCCAATCTGCCGCTCATCGGCAGGCGCGCCACGAGGCTAGATGCCACAGGAGCGAAAGCTGATCAGTTCACCAAGGCGTTGTCTGAATTTGAGTCGGTTGCGGACTGGGAGCTTTTGGACACTCTTCCTGCAAAAGCTGACATCGTCGCGATCGGTGGTGAACGGCTACCAGACCGGATTGGCCGAGACCGCATCACCCAGCTTCTAGAATTTGGCCCCGAACCCGATCGACCACCCGTCTTCCCGCTTCGACAGATCCTCGAACCGTCCTCGAACGTAGCTGAGATCGACGCCGAACATCTTGTCCTTGCTGAGATTAGCCGAGATAGTGCCCTTTAACTGACTGAGCCTGTTCGGATAGCCTTTGAACGCCCAGAGCCTGGTATTAAGCACGGTCACGTCAACCGGCAGCCAGGCGAGGTCGCTCTTGACCGTGGCGCCGTACTGAAATCCTGCTCGCCAGAAATTATGGCTTTCATCGTCGCTGCGCGTTCCCCGATCGAAGAAGCGGCCAAACGTCGTACGCAACTCGAGCCGCGGCATGATTGAGAAGAGTGAATCGTCATTTGCATCCCGGACCGCGTAATAGCCGTTGAGATACTTCCATTTTGGCGTCCAACTCACGTTCTCGCTGAAGATCTCACTACCTTCGACCTTGTTCACCGCATATTCGCCCCGAATGGCGACCCGGTTCGTGAGATCACCGTTCCTCGTATAGAACGCATAGACTGCACCGACACGAAGCGTTTCATCGTCGGTCTTCTTGGGGTCGGGCAGCTTCTTCGTTCGACCAATCTTATAGCCGACATAAGGAATGATTTGCGCCTTGTCGGCAGTACCCGGCACCGGAATGGCGAGGCCGGCGATCAGTGTCAGCTTAAAGGTGGACGTATCCTTGGTCCGGTCGTCCGCCCAGGAAATGGTCGCGCGATCCAGCCCCGCGAACTGTTCGCTGTCGTCTGTCCTGTTGAATTGCAAGCCGTCGCTCGAACCGCGAATCCGCAGCTTGAGATCGCCGGCCAGATTCGGTCCCGTGATCCACGGATCGGCCTTTGGCGTTTCCGCGGGGCAGATTAACGAGGTCGCCGGTTTCATCATATAATCAGTACCGGTTGTCCCACGCTCGAAACTGAAGTTTGAGCCAGCCCGGAACATGCGAAAGAGGGCCTGACGCGCGACTTCAAGCTTGGCGGAATCGTCCTTGGCGCAGCGTGGCAATACATCGCCGGTGACCGCAGGGCTGTCCGTGCAGAACTTGTCGTCGGCGATCACTCGCCATGCTGGCGACAGATCTCGGAAAGGCAGATCCGCGGTCGGAATGGGTTTCTTGGGATCGTCCTTTATGATCGGATTGGTTATCGCCCAGGCGAGCGGATAGGGTGATACGCCAGCATAGGCGAGGAGCGTGTAGGCGAGCCGCTCGCGCGCGACGGGCTTGCCGGTATCGCAAAAATCATCCTGCGGTGGTCCAGCGGCGATCGCTTGAGCAGGTATCACGACCAGCGCTGCTGCACAGAGCAGACGGGAAGGACGGCCCGCCATCAGTAATGCGCCAGCGGAGTCAGCGCCGCGGAAAGTCCGCCGAGCGTTTCGTCCTTTTTCATCTTTTGAAGAAAGGCCTGAAAATTGAGCATCGGATTGGCCGGATCGTGGAAATGCTCTTCGACCGGCAATGCGACAGGGGGGAACGCGCGCTTTAGGATCGCGGCAGTTTTGTCCACCAACATACCGATGCGGTCGGTATCCAAATTAAGCGCGTCGAACTTTTTGTAAAAATCATTGTAGAAGTGCTTGCCATAGGCCTCGGCCAGCGCGTCCTGCACGACTTCTCCGAGATAGGGTTCGGTGGCAAGCCAGCCAGCGGCCTTGATCGCCGGCGCCGGAGCGGCGAACCGAGCGAGCCGCAACAGCCGCCGCCGACGGCGCCGCAGTTGGTTCCGCGTCAGCACGTCGACGACTAGCCGACCCATATGCTGAATGGGCTTTCGCTTCCGTGCCATCATGCCCCCTACTCCGTTGGAGCAGTTGATGCATCACAGCTCCGAAACGGCAACAGCTAAAAGGTCAGATGTGGACCGATCGCATAAAGGGTTCTGTCCATGCGGGGTATTTAGCAGAAGGGCCGTGTCGCCCAGCCGAGGTCAGCCTGAACGAACGACCACTTTTAGGACCGCTGGTCAAACTTTGGAATGACCAAGATGGGGCGCTTAGCCGACCACCGGATCGAGAGAGGCGCGAATGGCGGATAACGACCCAAGGCCGGCCATTAAAGGATGCAGGTGCGTCGTCCGCAAGCGGACCTAATCTAGGCGCTTCATAAGCCCGCTGGAGAAATAGCCAACCTTTGCGCCGGGCTGTTCTTCCTGAAACCTCGATGCGAGCGCCACACCTTCCTCGTCGAGTTCGGCCACGAGATCGTCAGGAAAGCCGGCAAATTGTGCCTCTTCGTAGCGCGCCTGCCAAGAAGCGAGGTTGCGTGCGAGGGCCTCAGACAATCCAAGAGATTTCGGATCGACATAGCCACCGTTGATGGCGTCGCGAACACCAGTCCCCGATAGCATTCCGTCGATCAGAAACTCGTCAGTCATCTTGCCTCCTACCGCGCAAGATAATCGGCCTGCCCCAGGAAGCGCAACGGCAGCGAACCAATCCGCCACACTCGTAAGCAGACGGGCCGCAAACCACCCATTCCCGGGCGTTAGCCGGCGATCATCGACGTGGCCGCCCTGAACAGCGGGAAGTGGTGGGTAGCGGGCTTAGGCCCGAACGCGACGATAGACCCCACTAAACCGGACATTCGTGCCGCCGCACCAGCTATTGTCACTGGCGATTAGAATGTCGCCGACCAAGGTGAAATCAATCTTGCAATAATCATCGTAGCGCGCGCGGTTATCATCACCGTAGCGCGCGCGGTTACCGAGCAGCGTGAGTTTGCCGTCAATTTCTCCAGAATGACGTGGCGGCAAGTCTGGATCGAGGTCGGGTCCCGGCCAATATGCTTCGCCTCCTACGTGCATCATCCCGCGCTTGTTCGTGATGCGCACGCTTGGATTTCCCTCAACCGACCACCGTCCAAGCCACGAAGAACGCGCTGGTTTGCTATTTGACCGCGAGAGCGCGAAGCTTGGACTTTTCCACCCATCCCGTCGATCCCCAGTTGCTGAAGAAAAAGATACAAACGTAATTGCCCTTCGTGCGGCTGGTGATGACTCGCTCTCCTGGCATAACGTGACCCGCACGCACTTTCTCGCAGCGGGACGGGTTTAAACAATCGTCCACATCGTAAAGATAAGCGCGATTTCCGCCGTTTATGACGGCCAAGCCAAAGTTTGCTTTTTCATCCGGAAACGTGCCGTTGGCGCAGAGGTACTCATGCCCCCCGGCTGAGGCCGGCGCAGCGACTAGAAGCGCGGAAACAAGGAATGCGCTCGTTAAGACGCTCTCTCATTGGCAGAACGTAACCGACTCTAACAGGCGTTCGCAACTGGGGTCGTTAGGCATTCCCGGAGGGTCCGCCCCTGAACGGCAGCTATCGCTCCTTCGGCTCCCACAAGCCGCCGTTCCGCTTCCCACCCAGAAACGGCCATTAGACCGTCGCATGAACGAATGGCGGCTTCGGGAAGCGGAAATCGATCGCTAAGTGACCGGGTTTGGGCGCATTGCGGTCATGACATTGAACTGCCGGTCGCGCGGGCCCACAATCGCAGCTCTCCTACCGTCAGAACCCCGCAACCCCGACCAGCCCCCACAACCCCTAACTATCGATCATCACCCCCGAATACGCCTCGTCCTCGAGCGCCCTGCCCGCGCCCATCGCCACGCTGGTCAGGGGATCTTCGGCGATGATCACCGGCACGCCCGTCGCCTCGGCCAGCGCATCGCTGATGCCGGTCAACAGCGACCCGCCGCCGGTCATGACGATACCGTGTTCGTGGATGTCGGCGGCGAGTTCGGGCGCGGTGGCGGCGAGCGTGCGCAACACGGTCTCGATCACCTGATCGACGAGGTCGCTCAGCGGCCCGGCAATGTCAGCCTGGCAGATGTCGATCTCGCGCGGTACGCCGTTGACCTGGTCGCGGCCGCGCACGGCCATGACAAGCCCGCGCCCGTCCTCCGGCATCCGCGCGACGCCGATCTCCAGCTTGATCCGCTCCGCCGTCGTCTCGCCGATGACCAGATTGTGGTTGCGCCGAATGCTCGACGCGATGGCATCGTCCATCTTGTCGCCGCCGACGCGGGTCGATGCGTGATGGACGAGGTTGCCGAGCGAGAGGACCGCAACCTCGGTCGTGCCGCCGCCGATGTCGACGACCATCGTGCCAATCGGCTCGTTGATCGACAGGCCCGCGCCGATCGCCGCTGCCATCGGCTCCTCGATCAGGCGAACCCTGCGCGCGCCGGCATTGGTCCCGGCCTGCCGTATCGCCCGCCGCTCGACCTGGGTCGCACCTGAAGGAATGCAGACCAGAATTTCCGGCCGACGCGGGAGCCGCGAGGGGCCGCCATGCGCCTTGTCGATGAACGCCTTGATCATCTGTTCGGCGATATCGACATCGGCGATGACGCCGTCGCGCATCGGCCGCACGGTCGAGGTGCCCTGCGGCGTCCGCCCGATCATCAGCTTGGCTTCCATCCCGAACGCCCGCAATCGCGGCAAACCGTCGATCAGCTCGATCGCCACGACCGATGGCTCGTTGAGCACGATACCGCGATCGCGCAGGTAAACGATGGTGTTCACCGTGCCGAGGTCGATCGCCATGTCGTTGGACGTCGTGGAAAAAAAGCGGGGTACGCGCATTGTTACTCGATCTTTTAGGAGGCGCGCGACCATCCGCGCATCATTGTCTGGCGTTCAGCTCGTCATAGAGGGCGACGAGCCGGTCGACTTCCGCAATGACCTCTCGCTGCTCATTAAGCCACCGCTGAGTTGCATCGTGCATCGGCTGGCCGATGCGCCCGTCATGCAGGGTGGCGCCCTCCTCGATCAGCCAGACCGCGTCGCGTGCCCGCGTCCGCTGCAGCCGAAGGTGAGTCATCCACTGCTCGATGACGTCCGATGGTATTGTCCGGTCCAAATCAGCTCTCCCAGACCGTATATGGGAGGCGCGACGCCAAATACGACGAATCGGGAGCATCCGACTGCGCCAGGAGCCGTTACGATCGATGGATCGCCCCGAAATGCCGACGGAGATGGAGGTTGAGAATGAGTCGTGCGGATTTTGACCCGGCCAGCATTCAGCCGGATGGACGGCCGGCGTCACGAGCGACATTGTTCGATCCCGCCGGGGGAGGACCGTGGCGAGGCTCGGTCGCCGGGCTGGACCTCGACGGGCCGGTCACGGTGCTCGCTTATGGTACCGATGAGATCGGCGTTGGTCCGCGGCTGCATGTCCATCCCTATGACGAGACCTTCATCGTGATACAGGGCCGCGCACGCTTTTTCGTCGGCGATGCCGCGGTCGAGGCGTCCGCCGGAGAGGTCGTGCTCGGTCCGGCGGGCGTGCCGCACAAGTTCGAGAATCTGGGGCCGGGCCGGCTCCAGACGATCGACATCCATCACTCGCCGCAATGGATCCAGACTGACCTGGAGTGAGCCGGCGCTGAGTTGCGTGCGGGCGTTCGCGCCGGCCGCTTTTGGCTTCATGCGGATCTGCCCAGGCCAAAGCGGAACTCGGGGTGGGCAATGCCCACCCCGAAGCGCCTTACATGCCGTCGAGGCCCTTGCTGACCATGATATTCACCGCCACGCGGCGATTCTGTGCCTTGCCGGCCGCTGTGTCGTTGGGTGCCGCCGGATCCGCTTCGGACATGCCGGTCGGGGTCAGCATGCGATACGGCTTCCAATGGCACTCTTGCTGAAGGAAATTGACGACGCGGCTGGCGCGCTTCTCGCTCAGCGTCTGGTTCAAATCCTGGCTTCCGGTCGAGTCGGTATAGCCGACGACGAGAAGCAACGCGTTGTTCATCCCTTCGGCTTGCGTTGCCGCGGCGCAGAGATCGGCCTTCGCTTGCGGGGACAGGACCGCCTTGCCGGTATCGAAGGTCACGTTGGTCGTGCCCTTGACGTTATACTGATCGATATCGGCCACGCGGCCGCGCAGCGCTTCCGTTGCCGCGGCCTGTTCGCCGAAGCGCTGGTCGGTGCCGTTACGGATCATCGACGCGGTCCTGAGATCCTTGGTCTTGAGCGCGATCTGGCTCGCCACCAGGCCGCCGCCCCATTGCACGGTCTTGATGTCGACCGGCAGGCCGTTGAGCAGCTGGTCCGCGGCAAGCTTGTTGCTCCGGAGGCCCAGCAGGCCGCCCTTGGACTTGATCCTGGTGCCATCGCTGATCAGGACCACCGTCTTGGTTCCGCCCGCGGTCGTCACCTGCATCTTCTGATCATTGCGCGCCGAAATGAAGCCTTCGACGTCGGGCCCGTCCGGCATCCCGGTCAAGTCGGCGGGCGCGGTGCCGTTCACGGTGATGTCCGGGTTGGCCGGCGCCGAAGCGGGAGCCTGAGCCGGAGCCGCATCTTGCGGCGTCTGCTGTGCATGCACGCCGACCGACATCGTGCCAGTAAGCATGGCGAGCATGAAAAGCATTCTTGGGTTTTTGGAAATTGCACTCATCGCATTGCTCCTTGAAATCTGACCAGCCGGGCGTTGGTGGTCGCACGCATCGCCGGGCCGTCCTCTCCGTGTTGCCCATCGGGCAGGTTGATCACGCCACACCAGTTTTCCTCGGCAAGTGCGACGCGACGCCGTACGCGAACATCAGGGACTTGCTGGGTGTTCGGACCAACCTTTCGCGCACATGAACGCCGCCCGTGATGGTGGTGGTTGCAGGGATAATTGGAGCGCATTGCGCGGCGAGCCGATGAAATCGCCCGGCGCAAAAGCGCAATAGTTAACGCTCGGCCGTTGACCGCGATTGCCGAAAGCGTGGCCGGCGACAGTCGAGCGCCTGCTTTCATGGTAAATCACCGATACGGCGAACGAACGAAATCGGGGTGCGCAGCTATGGCTGCAGAGCAACTGCGGACGCCGACTGTTTTGGCCGATTGCGTGACCAAATCGGAAGACCGGAGGGGCGTCCAGCAACTATAAAATGATAAATAACTTGAAGGCTTTATGCCTGTAAGCCCTGCGCTTCCTTCGCAGCGGGTTTGGGGTTCCGCCGTCCGCACCATGGCGCCACGCCGCGGAGTTTGGCACAACGCGTCTATGACCGCGCCTCGCCGCATCCCTGCCCTGCTCCTGCTGCTGCTCGCATCGTGCAATCCGCGCCCCGACACCGGGCCGGTGGTGGTGAGCGCGATCGGCGGGCGGCCGTCTTATCCCGACGTCAACAAGCGCCCGGCCGACACCACGCAGCGCCTGTTGCTCGACTCCACCGCGCAGGGCCTGGTGCGTTTCGACGCGAGCGGCCAGATCGAGCCGGGGCTGGCCGAGCGCTGGATCGTGATCGACCAGGGCCGCACCTATATCTTCCGCCTGCGCGAGGCCGAATGGAGCGACGGCGGCAAGGTCACCGCCGCCGACGTCGCGATCATCCTGAAGCGCGCTATCGCCCCCTCGTCGCGCAATCCGCTCAAGCCGTTCCTGACCGCGATCGACGATATCGTGTCGATGACCGACCAGGTGATCGAGGTGCGGCTGAGCCGGCCGCGCCCCGATCTGCTCAAGCTGTTCGCGCAGCCCGAACTGACGGTCCGGCGCGAGAATCCGCCGGGCGGGAGCGGACCGTTCCGGGTGTCCACGGCGGCCGCCAATTCGGTGATGCTGCGCCCGGCCTTCGATCCGGCACGATCGCCCGACGACGAGGTCGCCGAGCCCGGCCCCGAGCAGAATGTCCAGCTGATCGGCGAAAGCGCCGCACGTGCGTTGCTGCGTTTCAGGCACAAGGATTCGGATTTCGTGGTCGGCGGGGCGATCGGCGACTGGCCTTTGGTCGCGATGACCAAGGTCGCGCCGGCGAATATTCGCCTGGACCCCGCCGCCGGGCTGTTCGGCCTGGCGATCGTCAAGCGCGACGGCTTGCTCGCCGCGGCGGCCGGGCGCGCCGCGATCGCCGAGGCGATCGATCGCCCGACCCTGATCGCCGCCTTCACGCCCGATTGGGGGCAGCCGGTCGAGCGCCTGTTGCCCGACAAGCTCGATTCGGCGAGCGCGCCGGCGGTATCGGCCTGGGCGACGCTGACGCCCGATTCCCGGCTGGCCGACGCCCGCCAGCAAGTGGCGGCCTATCGCCTCGCCAATCCGGGAGAGATCGCCTTGCGGGTGGCTCTGCCCGATACGCCGGGTGGCAACATATTATGGGGTCAGATCGGCGCGCGGCTGGCGACGATCGGGATCCGACCGATCCGCGTGGCGATGAAGGCCGAGGCGGACCTGCGGCTGATCGACGAGGTCGCCCCCTATGACAGCGCGCGCTGGTATCTCGCCACCGCTTGCGTGACATGCAGCGACGACGCGCAGGCCGCGCTGACCGCCGCGCGCGACGCCCCGACCATGGCGGAGCGCGCCACCCATATCGCCGAAGCCGATGCCGCGCTGGCCGCCGATGTCGCCTTCATCCCGATCGCCCCGCCGTTGCGCTGGTCGCTCGTGTCGCTGCGGCTGCAGCAATGGCAGGGGAACCCGCGCGCATGGCACCCGTTGAATCGACTACGGAACGACACCAACTAGATCGGACCATGGCCAACACGACCCGTATCCCGCGTCCCGATATCAGCCAGATCGTCCCGATGGGACGCGACGCCGCCTCCGTGCGCAAGCGCATCGAGGGGTTGGAGCATTTGCTCGAAGGGCTGATCAAGATCCCCGGCACCAACCAGAAACTGGGCCTGGACGTGATCCTGGACCTGGTCCCGGGCATCGGCGACCTGGTCGGCGCCGCGCTCGGATCGTACATGGTATGGGAAGCGCGCAACCTGGGCATGTCGAAAACCCAGA
The DNA here is from genome assembly GCF_056401105.1 of Sphingomonas sp. P4_G3. Taxonomy (NCBI): domain Bacteria; kingdom Pseudomonadati; phylum Pseudomonadota; class Alphaproteobacteria; order Sphingomonadales; family Sphingomonadaceae; genus Sphingomonas; species Sphingomonas sp. P4_G3. The sequence continues at coordinate 38,517 of NZ_JBFUJZ010000007.1, read as the reverse complement.
TGGCGCGGATGTTCGGCAATGTCGGCGTCGACTTCGCGCTGGGGCTGATCCCCTGGGTCGGCGCGGTGCCCGACTTCTTCTTCCGGTCGAACAGCCGCAATCTGAAGATCATCCGCAAGCATCTCGACAAGCATCACCCGTCGACGGCGGTGATCGAGGGGTAGCTGCGATCGTAGCGGCTAGGCGCCGTCGCAACCGCTCATGCGCATAGGTATTTCAGACTCCCCTCCCAGCAAGGGAGGGGTTGGGGGTGGCTGCGCGCGTCTGCGCGCTCTCAAAAACTCCGGTTCCGCTGGGCAAAACAGCATCGGACGAGGCATCGAGCCTCGCCCGATGCTCAACCCACCCCTTGATCCCCTCCCTGCAAGCAGGGAGGGGAAAATCCGGATGCCGATCTACCTAAAATTGCGTCAGTCGCCTCAGCGCCGGCCGCGCCAGATCTTCAACCGCGCATTGCCCGGAAGCCCGCCGGTATTGGGCTTGCAGCGTTCGTAAGCGAAGCGCCGGTCGAGGCACAGCCATAGCTCGTCGAGCCAGCTGCTCTTCGCAGTCACGCGGATCGCGCTCGCCGGAATGCCCGGGTTGGACCTGGCGAACGCCGCCGCGAACTGGCCGACGGTTAGCGGCCGGCGCGACAGCGCGTCCATGTCGGGATAGCGGAGCTTGGCGTACAGCGCGCTCGACCGCGCGAAATAGGCCGCCGGGGTCGTTCCCATGCAGGTGCCGTGCTTGGCCCATTCGTGCTGGATCAACTGCGCCGAGGGAGTAGTACAGAGCATTCCCTTGATCACAGGCGGCGGCACGAGATTGGTTGCCGTGCAATATTGCGGCCAGTCCTTGCCGACGCCGTCGGGCCACAGCCCGTGCAGCGTGAAGCCGAAGCGATTGCCGCTGCCGCACTGAAACCTCGCCGAGGGCGTGAACCCGCCGTTGCGGCAGAATTGCGGTCCCCAGGTGATTGCCAGCGTATAGCCGCCGATCGGCAGCACGCGCTGCGGCTGGTCGGCGGTCGGCAATTCCGGGTTGGGCCGCGGCGGATTGGCGCTTAGCGTGCAGACCAGTGCCTGGGCATTGGCGATGCCGGGCAGGACCAAGGCCGTCAGGGCCGCGAGCGTGGCGCGGGCTTTCACGCCGACGCTCCGAACCAGGCGGACGCGTCCCGCCGGAACAGGCAGATAACCGCCAGCGTGGTCAGGATCAGCGACACCACCGACAGGCCGAGCGGTAGCGCCAATTGCGGCCCGCTGACGGTGAGCGAGAAGACGAACCCGATCAATCCGAGCACATAGAGGATGGCGATCGCCCAGCGCGCGACATTGCTGCGCGTCCGCGCGGCGAAATACCATAGCAGCAGCCACAAGGTGAACGTGAATACCGTGAGCAGCGCCGGGAACCAGGGGCCGAGCATCTGCTTGACCTGCATCGTCTGCGGGTTGGCGTCGGTCGCGGCCCAGGTCATGGCGGTGTTCACCGCCTCCACCAGCACCGACCCCAGATAGAAAAGTTCGAACAGTCTGATCGACTTCGGTCTTGCCATAAATCCCCCTAAGCCCCTGATATCTTTTATAATGGTCAGCCGATCGCGGCGAAATCAAGACCGATATCCGCAGCCGGCGCCGACTGCGTCAGCCGCCCGACGCTAATATAGGTCACGCCGGTTTCGGCGATCGCGCGGATCGTGTCGAGCCGCACTCCGCCCGACGCCTCGGTCGGCACGCGCCCGCCAACCAGGGTCACCGCCCCGCGTAAGGTCGGCACATCCATATTGTCGAGCAACAGGTGCGTCGCCCCTGCGGCCAGCGCCGGCTCGATCTGATCGACGCGATCGACCTCGACGATGATCCGTTCGATCCCGGCGGCGGCGGCGCGGCGAACCGCCTCAGCAACCGATCCGGCTACCGCGACATGATTGTCCTTGATCATCGCCGCATCCCACAGGCCCATGCGATGATTGGTCGCGCCGCCCATTCGCGTGGCGTATTTCTCGAGCAACCTGAGGCCCGGGATGGTCTTGCGCGTATCGAGCAGAATGGCGCCGGTCCCGGCGATCTTGTCGACATAAGCGCGCGTCATCGTGGCGATGCCCGACAGATGCTGGATCGTATTGAGCGCCGAGCGTTCGGCGGTAAGCATCGCACGGCCCATGCCTTCGAGGCGCATCAGGTCGGTGCCGGCCGCAACCCGCTGGCCATCGGCGACCAGCCGCTCGATCGCCACGCCGGGGTCGAGCGCACGAAAAAAGGCCTCGGCGATCAGCAGGCCGGCGACGGTGATCGCGTCGCGGCTGTCCATCACGCCGGTGAAGCGCGCATCGGCCGGGATGACGGCGGCAGAGGTAATGTCTCCGCCATCGCCAAGATCCTCGGCGAGCGTGGCGCGAACGAAGGCGGAGAGGTCGAAACCAGGCAGGTCGAACATGGCCATGCTGGTAGCGCGCCGCGATCGGGCGCGCGACCCCATAATCGTCAGAAGGTCGCCGCCGAGACTACCGATACCGCGCCCGCCTGACGCTTCTTTCCGATCGTGGCGAACCGCGCGTTGGTCCAGGTCAACCGGCTGATGTCGAATCTGAATTGCTGCCGAATATCTTTGTGCCAACTATGTGAGGGCAAATCGACGAGCGCAGGAGCGGCCGTGCCTGTCGCGAGAGGGAGAGAGACCGAGATGACCGCCTATATCGCCCTGCTCCGTGCGGTGAATGTCGGAGGGACCGGCAAGCTGCCGATGACCGAATTGACGGCGATGTGCGAAGCGGCCGGGTTCGCCAAGGTGAAGACCTATATCGCCAGCGGCAATGTCGTCTTCGCCTCGGGCAAGAGCGAAGCGGCGGTGAAGGGCGCGCTCGAACAGGCGATGCAGGCTTATGCCGGCAAAGCGGTCGGGGTGATGGTGCGCACCGCCGCCGAAATGGCCGCCGTGCGCGACGCCAATCCGTTCGCGGATGCGCCGGGCAATCGCGTCGTCGCGACGTTTCTGGATGAGGCGCCGGCGAAGGACGCGATCGAGCAGGCGACGAACGTCAATGGCGAGGAGATGGCGCTCGGCAAACGTGAGATCTTCATCCGTTATCCCGAGCACGGCATGGCGGATTCGAAACTTAAGATCCCTGGCGCGAAAACCGGCACGGCGCGCAACATGAACACCGTCGCAAAGCTGGCGGAGATGGCGGCGAAGCTCTAGACATCCCCGCAACGACAAGGGCTTCCGCACAAGCCCGCGACAAAAGGGGAAATCTGCATGCGCCGCACCGCCTTCCTGCTGCTAGCCGCTACTGCCACGCTCGGCGCCTCGGTGCCCGCCGCGACGCCTGCCGTGTCGAAAGCGATCAGCGCCAACGTGCAGTTCGCGGCGCTATCGAAACGTTATGTCGACAGCCTGGCGCGCTTCTCGCCGGTCGGCGGAACGCAGCTTGGCGACCATCGCTTCGACGACAAATTGCCCGACATCACCGCGCGCGGCCGCGGCAATCAGGCGGCGTTCGACCAGGCGATGCTGGGCTCTATGGCGCGGATCGATTTCAAGGCGCTGAGCCGCGACAATCAGGTCGATTTCCTGCTGCTCAAGAACGCGCTCGATTACGAGCTCTGGGATATCCAGGTGCTCAAGAGCTGGTCGTGGAATGCGCAGAATTACAACGATGCCGCGGCCGGCGCGCTCTACACGCTGGCCGCGCGCGATTTCGCGCCCTGGCCCAAGCGGCTCAAGGCGGCGACCGCGCGAATGGAGGCGCTCCCCGCCTTCCTGCTCGAAACACGGCAGCAGCTGATCGCGGCGAAAGTGCCGCAAATCTATGCGAGCACGGTCGCCAAACAGAATTCGGGGATCGTCGAGATCGCCGAGGGCATGCTCGCCCCGCACGCCAATGAGCTTGCGCCCGCCGACAAGGCACGGTTCGATGCCGCGCTGAGCAGATTGAAGGCCGCGGTGGCCGATCAGCAGGTCTGGCTCGACAAGACGCTGGTGCCCGCGGCCAAGGGCGATTTCCGCTTGGGCGCAAAGCTTTACGACCAGAAGATGAAGTTCGCGCTGATGTCGACGATGACGCGGCCCGAGCTCAAGGCCAAGGCGACCGCCGCCGCGGCGGCGACGCGCGCAGAGATGTACCGGCTGGCGCAACAGGTGCTGGCGGGCAAGGCGAACGCCCCTGCCCTCCCCGCCAATCCGACTCGCGACCAGCAACAAAAGGCGATCGAGGCCGCGCTCGACCTGACCTATGCGCAGCGTCCGGCGCGCGACGGGGTGGAAGCCGCGGCCAAGGCGACCTTGGCCAGCGCGAGCGATTTCGTCCGGGCCAGGGGACTGGTCACGATGCCGACCGCGCCGGTCAGGATCATCACCATGCCCAAATTCCAGCAGGGCAATGCGGTGGCTTATTGCGATTCGCCCGGCCCGCTCGACAAGGGACAGGATACGTTCTTCGCGATCTCGCCGATCCCAGACGATTGGAGCGAGGCGCAGGCGACCTCGTTCCTGCGCGAATATAACAGCTATATGATCCACGACCTCAGCATCCATGAGGCGATGCCGGGGCATTGGCTGCAGATCGACCATTCGAACCAGAACAAATCGGTGCTGCGCGCGGTGCTGTCATCGGGGCCGTTCGTCGAAGGCTGGGCGGTCTATGCCGAGGGGATGATGGCCGATCAGGGCTATCTGAATGGCGATCCGCTGTTCAAGCTGACCGTGCTCAAGATGCGGCTGCGGTCGATCACCAATACCTTGCTCGACATCGGCATCCAGACCGAGGGCATGACGCGCGACCAGGCGATGGACCTGATGATGAAGGGCGCGTTCCAGCAGGAGCGCGAAGCGGCGGGCAAATGGGTCCGCGCGCAGCTCTCCTCGACCCAGTTGCTCAGCTATTTCTCAGGCTATGAGGAGCATATGGCGATGCGCGAGGAAGCGAAACGCCGCTGGGGCGCGAAGTTCGGCCTCAAAACCTATAACGACGCGGTCCTGGCGCATGGCTCGCCGCCGGGACGGTTCGTGCGGGAATTGGTGTTCGGCCTGCCGATCGAGTGAGGCGTCCAGTGCGCATCATCTCTCGGATTTCGGCACTTAAATTTTCGCGAGCTTTTTGCTCGCCTCATCAAGCCAATTCGCCATTGCCATACAGGCTGCTGATCGCCCCGCGGGGGTCGATGCCTCGTTTCGCAAAATTTGCACGGATCCCGTGAGCTCTTTGAACAACGCTGCCGGCACGGCGGGTTCGGCCGCGAAATATTCGATAGCGGCGGATACCGCGGTACGAAACCGGTCGAAATATGCGTCGCCGATCTCCGGATAGGAATGGATCGATATGAGCGCTCCGAGCGCCTCCGACTGCACGCGCTCGACGACGATCTCCGTGTCGGATTTCGCACTCAATCGCCCGTCACCTTCGCCGGCCCGAGATCGCCCATCCCGACGGTTGCCGAGGCCATGCTCAGCATCGCGTCGAGGCTCTTCTTGGCCTTGAGGCGGAGGTCTTCCGCCATCTCGATCCGCGGCTCGAGGTCACGCAGCGCGACGTAGAGTTTCTCCATCGTGTTGAGCGCCATGTACGGGCAGATGTTGCAGTTGCAGTTTCCGTCGGCGCCCGGCGCGCCGATGAAGTGCTTGTTCGGCAGCGCCTTTTCCATCTGGTGGATGATATGCGGCTCGGTCGCGACGATCAGCGTGTCGCCTTCGAAATCCTGGGCATATTTGAGGATTCCGCTGGTCGAGCCGACATAATCGGCATGATCGAGGATGACCGGCGGGCATTCCGGGTGCGCGGCGACCGGTGCCCCCGGATGCTGCGCCTTGAGCTTGAGCAATTCGGTTTCGCTGAACGCCTCGTGCACGATGCACACGCCCGGCCACAGGATCAGGTCGCGGCCGGTCTTGCGCGCGAGATAGCCGCCGAGATTGCGGTCGGGGCCGAAGATGATCTTCTGATCCTTGGGAATCTGGCTGAGGATCTTTTCCGCCGACGAGCTGGTGACGATCACGTCGCTCAGCGCCTTCACCGCCGCCGAGCAGTTGATATAGGTCAACGCGATCGCATCGGGATGCTGCGCGCGGAAGGCTGCGAACTGATCGGGCGGACAGCTGTCCTCCAGGCTGCACCCGGCATTCATGTCGGGCAGCACGACGATCTTTTCGGGCGACAGAATCTTCGCCGTCTCGGCCATGAAGCGCACGCCGCAAAAGGCGATGACCTCGGCGTCGGTCGCCTGCGCCTTGCGGCTGAGATCGAGGCTGTCGCCGACGAAATCGGCAATGTCCTGGATTTCCGGCTTTTGATAATAATGCGCCAGGATGACGGCATTGCGCTCCTTGCGCAGCCGATCGATCTCGGCGCGCAAATCGAGGCCCGTCAGCGTCCCACCAATACCTTTGCGCGCGTCCATCTACATGCTCCCGCCACTAAGCGGCTCATGTGGACACGGAACGCCCCGTGATCAAGGGACCGCTGGGCGGCACACCCGGCTCGAGCGGTGGGATTGCCGCGCCAGGGGACCCTGCTGTCACGCCGCGATAGATGGCGCGGCCGATTGGACTGAAGGTAATCAGTTCGACCAATAATAGCGACGCGATCATCGTGCCGATGCCCCAGCGCCACGCCGGATGCGCGCGGCCGGTGCGGCGCCGGTCCGCGATCACGCCGATCACTGGAAAGACCATCGTAGCGGCAAATGTCGCCTCATAGGACCAGGGCGCGAGCAACGGCATCGGCAACAACCGTCCGAAGGCCGGGCCGAGCAACAGCGACATGCCACAATAATGCAGCCGTCGATGCCAGTCGGTTTTTCGGCGCATCCCGATCGCCGCGGCGGTCAGGCCGGCAAAGGTGAAAACGGTCATCGGATCGAAGACGAGGAATTGCAGCGGAGTGAAAAAGAACGGCACCTGTCCACGCCGCACCATCGCCACGGTCACCGCGCAGCCGAGCACGACCATCGCCGCTGCCCAGGCGGCCGCCAGCCAACCGAGCCGGCGATGCAGCACCATCGACCCGGTCGCCGCGAATATGTTCTGCAACAGGTAGATCGTCACCCAACCCATGAAGACGATGGCGTGCGCGTGGACCAGCGGCGGCGATGCGAAGGTCGACCGGCCCATCGCCAGTTGCAGCGAAAAGCCCGCGGCAATGATGACCGCCATCGCGACCGACGTCTTCAGAAAGAATTTGCCGTCCGAACCCGAACCAATGAATGGTGCCGCGATTGTTGCCATGCTTTTTCCCTCCGGACAGGCGACAGTTGCACTAGGATCCGTACCGTAGCGCTCTCACGCCCCCGGCAGCGGCGGATAGGCGAATGGCGGCAGCGCGGCGCCGGGCGAACCAGCGGTAATCCACTCATGCAACGCCGCGGCGATCGGCGACGCGCCGAGCAGGTCGGTCACGATCCGCACCGCGACGAGCGTGCCGAAGCCCCACAGCCAGGCGCGGTGCACGCTACCGGTTCGCCGCCACTCGATCGTGATCGCGATCAGCGGAAAGAGCAGGATCGTCGCGGTCTCGACATGCGGCGTATAGGGAATGAACAACGGCATCGGCAGGATGCGGCCGAACCCTGGCCCCATCAGCCCGGCCATCGCGCAGAAATGCAGGCGCTTGTGCCAGTCGGTCCGGCGACGCAGCATGATCGCCGCGGTCGACAGGCCGGCGAAGGTATAGACCGTCAGCGGCGCCATCACGGTGAAATAGGCCGGCGTGAAGATCGGCGCCGAACGGCCCAGCCGGAGCGACTGGTACGCGACCATCGTTCCGACCACGACCATCAACGGGATCCACGCCGCGCCGATCCACCCCACGCGCTTGTGCAGGGCGATGTTGCCGCTGGTGCCGAGCAACGTCTGGGTGAGGTAGATCATCGTCCACCCAAAAAACGTCAGTGCATGCGCATGGACGTAAAGTGGGGCGCCGAAGCTCGATCGTCCCGCCGCGAGTTGCATCGAGAAGCCGGCGACGAGCACCAGCACCATCGCGATGCCACCCCAAAAAAACACGCGATCTTCTCGCGTCATGCCATGACCGGCCGGTGCCAGCGTCGCCATTCGAGTACCCCCCACGAATTTTCCCGCGGAGAGATCATAACGCGCCCGTTGCGATTAGCCAAATTGCGCGGAGCCCCTACTCCCCTCCCGCTCGCGGGTGGGGAACCTTGCGATCAGCGCTTGTAGGTCACGCCATCGAGTGGCTTCGACATGTCCCAGATCTCGTCATTCTGACCCTCGCCGGCGAAGCGCACGCGGACCGTCGCATCGAGTCCCGCCGCCTTGAGCGGCAGCGCGAAACTCTGTTCGACCGCGCGCCGGGTCGCGTCGCGCGCCAATTTCATCGGCTCGGGCTGGAGCGCCTGGCTGGCGAGTTCCTTTTGCGCCGCGGCCTTGTTGGTGTCGTCGAGTTGCGATCCGACGTCAGTGAAGGTGCCCAGTACGCCGTTATGGCCATAGCTCTTGATCGCGTTGATATTGATGCGCGGCGCGGACGGCATCGGCTGCGGCAGGGTCACGCCCAGGGTCTTGCTCTTCGCGTCCCATACGACATCGCGCTGGGTGAGCTTGCTGAGGTCGACATCGTAATCGACCGTTCCGGGCATGATCAAGGTGCGTTCGGTCGACAGGCCGAAGCGCGATTGGGTCGAGGTGACGACGGCGACATAGCTCGCCTGGAAGGCCGACAGCTTGTTCTGCTCGCGCAGCCCCTGGATGCTCGCGGTGGCGATCGTCACCGGATCGGGATCGACCCGCGCCTTGATGTAGGACTGCACCACCCACAATCCGCCGGCGAAAAACAAGGCGATCAGCGCCAGTGCGCCGCCGAACTTGATCAGAAAGCTGGTCGCAGCACCATTGCGGCTGTGTTTCAGATCTTCTGCCATATATCCCCCTGATCGGCGACGATGTGCCGGTCGCGCAGTTCATAGAGGTGCGCGAGGACCGATCGCTCGGCGGCGGGAAACAAGCGCGGGTCGATGCCGACATACATTTTCGCCACCATCGCCGGGATCGTGCGCGGCTCGGCGTCGAGCAGGCGCAATATCTGCCCCTCGCGTTGCTTGCGGTGGCCGATCAGCCCGCGCACCAGGCGCTGCGGCTTGTCGACGGGGTCGCCATGCGCCGGGTAATAGATGCGGTCGTCGCGCGCCTGGAGCTTGATGAGGCTGTCCATATAGGCGGCCATGTCGCCATCGGGCGGCGAGACGATGGTGGTCGACCAGCCCATGACATGATCGCCGGTGAACAGCGCCTTCGTCTCGGGAAGCGCGAAAGCGAGATGGTTCGATGTGTGCCCCGGGGTCGCGATCGCGGTCAGCGTCCAATCGCTGCCCGACACGCTCTCGCCTTCCGCCATCACCGCGTCGGGCGCGTAATTGGCGTCGAAACTGGCATCGGCACGCGGTCCGAGATCCTCGAGCGCCAGCGGCGCGCAGCCGACGATCGGAGCGCCAGTCCGCGCCTTGAGCGGCGCCGCGCCCGGACTGTGATCGCGATGCGTGTGGGTGATGACGATGGCGGTGACGGTGCGGCCGCCGATCGCGCGGACCAGCGCGTCGATATGCCGGGGATCGTCGGGACCGGGATCGATCACCGCCAGATCGGTCGTGCCGACCAGGTGGGTCTGGGTGCCGGTATGGGTGAAGGGGGACGGATTATCCGCCAGAACCCGCGTCACCAGCGGTTCGAGGACCTGCGGTACGCCGGGCTTTTGCTCGTCCATGCCGGTCGAGATGGCGGCTGGAACGGGGCTTGGCAAGGGTTGGAGCATCGCGCGGAAAAGTGGATACCGGTTTTCCGCAAAGCGGTGCGACCACAAATAACCCGGTCAGTTGGTCGGGCGGCGGGCGTGCTGTGGACCTGATCTGGGAACCCCTCTCCCGCTTGCGGGAGAGGGAGGGACCCGCCGCGAAGCGGTGGGAGGGTGAGGGTCTTCTTTCTTCTGCTTCGACATACGCTTGGAAGAAGGAAGAAGACCCTCACCCAACCTGCACCGGGTGAACAGCGCCCCGCGCTGTTCAGGTCATGCCGGGGGCATGACCGACCCGCTGCACCCGCAAGCGGGAGAGGGCTTTAGGCATTACCGCGGCCGCATAGCCGAGGTCGCGCGGCGCCGCCGCCCTTCCTCCCTGATCTGCCAGCTCCTCTCCCGCTTGCGGGAGAGGGAGGGGCCCGCCGCCGAAGGCGGTGGGAGGGTGAGGGTCTTCTTTCTTCTTCTGTCACGGCAAACGCTTGGAAAAAGAAAGAAGACCCTCACCCAACCCTCTCCCGCAAGCGGGAGAGGGCAAAGCGATCAATCCGGATTGGCCATGTCGGCCTGCATGTCCCTGATCGAGTCGTCGATGCTCTCGAGCGCATCGCGTTTCGCCTCCGCACCCATGCGCTCATCGCGGGCGACCCGCTCGCGGGCGCGGTGGAGACCTTCAAGGGCATGGGCATAGGCCATGCGCTGGATGTCCTTGGACTTCTCGATATTGGCATTGCTCATCGCGACGACGCGTTCGATGCGGTCGTTGCAGATGATGACGATGCGCTTGTCGCCGCGCGTCTTGTTGACGACCATGTTGCGATCGCCGCCGCCGCCGCAATTGCTCGACCGCACATCGGGAACGTTGACCGGGCCGACCCAATCCTCGGTGACCGAATTGCCGTCCTTGCCGACGCGAACGATCTTGAAGCGCTTGGAGACCTTCCTGGTGCCGCCGTCGCTGATCGCGACATTACTGCCGTCGATGGGCGGCAAGGGCGCTACGTCGGCGGGCGGCGGCGGAGGCGCCGGCAGATCGACGCCTTCGGGCTCGGCGGCGGGCGCGGGCGGGGGCGCGGCTGGCGCCGACTGCAATTTCGCCGCGACACGCGCGTCGATCGTCGCGATGTCGATCCCGGTGGCCTTCTCGACTCCGGCGCGGACGGTGGCGGCAGCGGGCGTGCCGCTGGCGGTGGCGGCCAGGCCGCCGATCATCAGCGCCGTGACGGCGGTGCCGCCCAGCGTCAGTCGAAGCCGTGAACGGCGTCCGGTGGTAAGCATCCTCAAACGTCCTTTCAGATCTTGTATGGTGTGGAGGTGGCAGGCCACCGACACCGCGCCGCCATGCGCCGCCTTGACGATCGCACAGGCATAAGTGTGCCGGTCGATCGCCGAACGGCCAGCGAGAACGAGCGCATCATTGGCCATTTCCTGATCGGCACGGAATGCACGGAAAGCGCGCCAGGCCAACGGGTTGAACCAGTGGAGGGCTAGCACCGCCAGCGCGACCCAATTGGCGATCAGGTCGCCGCGCTGATGGTGGCCAAGCTCGTGCAGCAGCGCGAGTTCACGCTCGTCGGCGTCGTAGCGCTCGGCGAAATCGCGGGGAAAGGCGACGTAACGGCGGAAGATGCCGAAGGCGAGCGGCCCCGACGCCGCCGAGGTCTCGATCACTTCGATGTCGCCGGCGCGCTCGGTGGAGACGCTCTGGTCGATCATCCGGCGACAGAAGCGCCAATGGCCAAGCGCGTGCCAGGCAAGGAATGCCGCCGCGCCCACGCCCCACAGCACGGCCAGAGCCGCGCCAAGCGAGGAGTAGAGGGACGTAGGCGCGGCGGCCGAGCCTCCGAGCGGCTCGATGACGTAAATGGTGACGGTCTGGCTTGCCCGGTTGAGCAATTGCGGTGCCGCGCTGTGCAGTTGYGGCAGAGGCGGCAGCAGCAGCCGGACCGAGGGAAGCGCCCAAAGCGCATAGGCGATTCCGGGTCCGAACTGACGGCGGACCGGCGCGCGGATGACGAGCACTACCGCCATCAGCAGCGTGGAGGCGAGCAGCGCCTCGATCGCCCAGGCAATCACGCCTTGAGCTCCTTCAGGATGGCCTCGATCTCGGCAATGTCCTGCGCGGTCAATTGGTCGCGGTCGGCGAGATGCGCGACGAGCGGGGTCAGCTTGCCGCCGAACAGGCGATCGATCAGCCGCTGCGATTCACCCGCGACATAATCCTCACGCTCGACGAGCGGACGATAGAGGTAGCGCCGACCCTCTTCCTCATGCGCGATCGCGTTCTTCGCGAGCAGGCGCCCAAGCAAGGTCTTGACGGTATTGGCGCTCCAGCCGCGCTCGGTCGGGACGCGCTCGGCGACGTCCTGTGCTGTCAGGGGGCTTTCCTCCCACAGTACTTCCATCACCGCATGTTCGGCATCGCTGATGCGTTCGGCCACGACTCGTTCTCCCTCACGACTACGCATGTAATCGCATTGATTACGAGTGTAGTCAAGAACAGAGGGCGGCGTTCGCGATATTCCGTCATGCCGGGCTCGTCCCGGTATCGACTTGGCCATGCGGCTAACGGTGATGCCATCAGCCCTCTCCCGCGTGCGGGTGCGCCGGGTCGGTCATGCCCCCGGCATGACCTGAACAGCGCGGGGTGCTGTTCACCCGGTGCAGGTTGGGTGAGGGGCTTCTTTCTTCTTCCAAGAGAATGAAATTCAAGAAGCAGAAAAAGAAGTAAGAAGACCCTCGCCTTCCCACCGCCTTCGGCGGCGGGCCCCTCTCTCTCCCGCGAGCGGGAGAGGGATTCGTGACGGACGATAGAAAACGTCGGGATTTCTTACAGAGACAACGGCCACCCGATGGCCGTTAACCATCGAGTCCCGCGGAAATCCGTCATTGGCACGGACTGGCACGCCCTCTGCAATGTATCGCGTGCCCGAGCGGTTTCCCGCTTCAGCAGGGCGGACCGGTCGCTCCCCCGATCTCGCGCCGGTCCGCCCTCACCCGGCTTCTCACAGATCAAGCTTTCCTCGCGGTCACTCGGCAGCGAGCGGTTGCGGCTCCCGGACACCGCCGAACCACCCGCTTTTGCCGGCGGTCGCGCGCGCGGCGCTATGCGCCATCGCCTTGGGATAGATGTCGCCGAGCAAGCGCTCGAAGGTACGCTTCCAGCTGAAGTTGGTTTCGACGTGATGGCGCGCCTCGATGCCGATCGCGTGATGATCGTCGCGCCAGATCTTGAGCACGTTCGCGGCCATTGCCCTCGTGTCGTCGACCGGCCCCAGCAGGCCGAGACCCGGGGGCACGCGATCGGGCATCGCGCCCGACGCGACGCCGACGACCGGCAATGCGCAAGCCTGGGCCTCGAGCACCGAGATGCCGAACGTCTCATCGGCCATGGCCGAGACATAGATGTCCGATGACGCCAAGGCGCGAGCAAGTTCGGCGCGGTTTTTTTCGAACCCCGGGAAAGCGACCGGTAGGCCCCTCGCCTCGGTTTTGAGCCGATCCATCAATTTGCCGTCGCCGATCATCACCATCGCGGCGTCGAGATCGCGCGGCAATTGCTTGAACATGGCGATCAAGCGGTCGGCGCGCTTCTCGTTATCGACGCGGCCGGCATAGACGAGCAGCGGCCCGCGAAAGTCGAAGCCGAGCTCGTGGCGGAACGCAGGGTCGCGCTTGGCCGGCGAGAACATATCGATATCGACACCCAGCGGCAGCACGTCGGTGCGCGTGATCCGGCGCTGCGCCAGCACCTCCCTGGCGTCCTCGCTCAACGTATAGACCCAGTCGAACTCGCGATAAGTGAGCTCGGCATAGCCATAACTCAGCCATTGCAATCCGCGGCCGATCGTCTCGCCGAACTTGTCGCGGCCGACGCGATAGACATGCGCGTTGGGGAAATCGGTGCGATAGCCGGCGACCAACGTCGTTTCCGGGAATTTCCTGCGATGATTGATCGCGGTCCAGGGCAGCACCCAGGGACACAGCGACTCGATCACGTCGGGCCGGTATTTCGCCAGGATGTCGCGGACCACGGCGGTGCGCAGGATGAACCGGTAATTGGGGCTGCCGTGCACGGGCGGAGCGCCCACCTCCGCGAAGATGTGGCGGCCATTGACCGTGATCTTGTCTTCCGGCCCCGGCACGATCTGAAGCAGATGATGCGGGGTGTGAGTCAGCACATAATCGCGCTTTTCACGCAGATAGGTGCTGATACCGCCACCGCCCGAAGGCGCGTAGCTTTGAGTCAAATCGCATAGGATCAGCGGCGCACCGCTCTCTCCTGCGCGGCGCGGGGGGTCGCCTTGCAGCAGCATGTTTATTCCCTTTTACACGCGCGCCGGTCAGGCGGCGGGAGTAGCTCCTTGTGCGGCGAGAAGCTGCGACAGCTCCCCACTCTCGTACATTTCCATCATGATGTCGGAGCCGCCGACGAATTCGCCCTTCACATAGAGCTGAGGAATGGTCGGCCAGTCGCTGAACGCCTTGATTCCCTGACGGACTTCCTGATCCTGGAGCACGTCGACGCTGTCGAACTCGACCCCAAGATGCTGGAGAATCGCCACAGCGCGGCTCGAAAAGCCGCATTGCGGGAATAAGGGGCTCCCTTTCATGAATAGCAGTACGTCAGAACGCTGTACCAGTTCCGCAATACGCGCCTGTGCGGCGTCGGTCATCGTCTTCACTCCTTCATTCGGCGGCGGTGGTGAGCTGGAGCGCATGGAGCACTCCGCCCATCCGGCCGCCCAACGCGGCATAAACCGCCTGATGCTGCTTCACACGTGACAGGCCGCTGAACGACTTGCTCACCACACGTGCAGAATAATGGTCGCCGTCGCCGGCCAGATCGGTGATCTCGACCCGCGCGTCGGGAATATTCGCCACGATCAACGCGCGTATGTCATCGGCCGCCATCGGCATTTTAGTTGGATTCCATCAATTGCCGGCGCGCTTCGACCATTCGGTCCTCGATCGCCTTGCGGACATCGGCTTCCTCCACCTCGACCCCGGCAGCGGTCAGGTCGCCATACAGCTTGCGCACGACGTCTTCGTCGCCGGCTTCCTCGAAATCGGCCTGGACGACTGCCTTGGCATAAGCGTCGGTTTCTTCGGGGGTCAGCTTCATCAGCCCGGCCGCCCATTGGCCGAGCAGCTTGTTGCGCCGGGCGATCACGCGGAACGCCATTTCTTCATCGCGCGCGAACTTGGTTTCGAAAGCGCGTTCGCGGTCGTCGAAGGTGGTCATGGCTACTCCCTGGCGTTTCGTTACGCCTGGGGAGATAGGATTGCGCGGCGGCTATGGGAAGGGGTGGATCCGTTCCTCCCCAACACGGATGGGAAGGCGCTAGTCCGCGACCTTGACCACCAGCTTCCCGATCGCGCCGCGCGCCGCCATCTTGGCGATGGCGTCGCCGCCGCGTTCGAACGGGAAGACCTCGGTCACGCGCGGCGCGATGCTGCCGTCCTTCCACAAGCGGAACAGGCGATCGACATGGGCGCGATTGGCCTGGGGATCCCGCGCGGCGAACGCGCCCCAGAACACGCCGCAGACGTCGCAGCTCTTGAGCAAGGTCAGGTTGAGCGGCAATTTGGGGATGCCGGCAGGGAAACCGACGACCAGATAGCGCCCTTCCCAGCCGATCGAGCGCAACGCCGGCTCGGCATAATCGCCGCCGACCGGATCGTAGATCACGTCGGCGCCGCCGGCGCCCAGCACGGCCTTGAACTGATCGGCGAGCGCCTTTGACTGATCCTTGTCGAACGGGGCGCGGCCATAGATGACGACATCGTCGGCACCGGCGTCGCGGCACGCCTGCGCCTTTTCCTCGGACGACACCGCCGCCACGACGCGCGCGCCGAACGCCTTGCCGAGCTCGACCGCGGCTAGGCCGACACCACCGGCGGCGCCAAGCACGAGCAGGGTCTGCCCTTCCTTGAGGTGACCGCGATCGAGCAACGCATGGATGCTGGTGGCATAGGTCAGGAGCAATGACGCCCCTTCCTCGAAACTGCGTTCGGCGGGGAGCGCATAGAGCGACGCGGCGGGCACCGCGATTTTCTCGACCAGGCCACCGGCGCCCGTCGTGCACAAGACGCGATCGCCCGGCTTGAAGTCGGTCACACCCTCGCCGACGCTCTCGACCACGCCCGAAATCTCGCTGCCCGGGGCAAACGGGCGCGGCGGCTTCATCTGGTATTTGTCCTCGATGATCAGGACGTCGGGATAATTGATGCTGCAGGCCTTGACCGCGACGACCACTTGACCCGGCCCTGCAACGGGATCGGGCAGATCGTCCATTATTAGCGTTTCAGGTCCGCCCGGCGCTTTCGACAGCAAGGCCCGCATAGTCTCTCTCCCGGCTCAACCACGGCCGTTCTGACGAGACCGCGGATTCGTATTTCGAAATCGCGGTATCCCTTGCCAGCGTCAATCCCACCTCGTCCAGTCCCTCCATCAGGCACTGGCGTCGAAAAGGGTCGATGGAGAATTCGAAGCGGTCCTGGAACGGCGTGGTGACCGTCATGGTTTCGAGATCGACGGTCACGTCGTCGGTCTTCGCGACCTCGACCAGGCGATCGATCGCGTCCTGCGGCAGGACGACGGGAACGATCCCGTTCTTGACCGCATTGCCCGAAAAGATGTCCGAATAGCTCGGCGCGATGATCGCCTGCACACCCATGTCCATCAGCGCCCAGGCGGCGTGCTCGCGGCTCGACCCGCAGCCGAAATTGTCTCCGGCGATCAGGATCGGCGCGCCGGCATAGCGCGGATCGTCGAAGATATTGCCGGGCTGGGCGCGCACCGTTTCGAACGCGCCCTTGCCCAGGCCGGCGCGGCTGATCGTCTTCAACCAGTGCGCCGGGATGATCACATCGGTATCGACGTTCTTCGCGCCCCAGGGATAGGCGCGGCCTTCAACCTTGCGGACTGGGGTCACTTATTGGGCTTTTCACTTGGCTTTTCGGGAGGAGCAGGCATCGCCATCGCGGCATAAGCGGCGATACCGCTCAGGATGGAACCGGCGACCAGCAGAACGAGTACGCGTTTCATTGGCGATCCCCCATCAACTCGCGGACGTCGGTCAATCGGCCCGTTACCGCCGCCGCCGCCGCCATTGCCGGGGATAATAAATGTGTTCGCGCCCCGGGACCCTGCCTTCCTACGAAATTCCGATTCGAGGTGGAAGCGCATCTTTGACCAGGCGGTACTTTATCGGGGTTCATTGCCAGGCACATCGAGCATCCGGGCTCACGCCATTCGAATCCGGCGGAAATGAAGATGCGGTCGAGCCCTTCGATTTCCGCCTGCCGCTTGACCAGACCGGAGCCCGGCACGACCAGCGCGCGGACGCCGTCGGCGACATGGCGACCATTCGCCACCGAGGCTGCGGCGCGCAGATCCTCGATCCGGCTGTTGGTGCAGCTGCCGATGAAGACCTGATCGACGCCAACGTCCTGCATCGCGGTGCCCGGAGTCAGGCCCATGTAATCGAGCGACTTTTGCGCCGCGACGCGCTTCGAGGGATCCGCGAAGCTGTCGGGATCGGGCACGCGTCCAGTGATCGGAACCACGTCTTCGGGGCTGGTGCCCCAGGTCAGCGACGGCGCGATGTCGCTCGCCGACAGGCGGACGGTCGCGTCATAGACCGCCTGGGCATCGGTCGGCAGCGTCCGCCACCAGGCCACCGCCTTGTCCCATTCCTCACCCGATGGCGCCATCGGACGCCCCTTGAGATAGGCGAAGGTCTTGTCGTCGGGTGCGATCAGGCCGGCGCGCGCACCAGCCTCGATCGACATGTTGGCGACGGTCAGCCGCCCCTCGATCGACAGATTGCGGATCGTGTCGCCGGTATATTCGATGACATAGCCGGTACCGCCAGCCGCGCCGATCCGGCCGATGATCGCCAGCACGACATCCTTGGCCGACACGCCGAAGCCGAGTTCGCCGTCGACGCGGATTTCCATCGTCTTCGATTGCTGGAGCAACAGCGTCTGGGTGGCGAGGACGTGTTCGACCTCGCTGGTGCCGATGCCGAACGCCAGCGCGCCGAGCGCGCCGTGCGCCGAGGTATGGCTGTCGCCGCAGACGAGCGTCGTGCCGGGCAAGGTGAAGCCCTGTTCGGGGCCGACGACATGGACGATGCCCTGCGCCGCGGCGAGCGCGTCGATATAGGGTACGCCGAATTCGGCGACGTTGTGGCGCAACGTCTCGAGCTGGTTGGCGCTTTCGGGATCGGCGATCGGGATCGCGTGCCCGGCGGCATCGACGCGCGGCGTCGTCGGCAGGTTATGATCGGGAACCGCAAGCGTGAGATCGGGCCGGCGCACCGCGCGTCCGGCGGCGCGGAGCCCCTCGAACGCTTGCGGGCTGGTGACTTCGTGGACCAGGTGGCGGTCGATATAGATCAGGCACGTGCCGTCGTCGCGGCGTTCGACGACGTGCGCGTTCCAGATTTTCTCATAGAGGGTCTGCGGGTGGGGGGTCATGACGGCGACTTACTCCCTCCGCGCCCGATCGCAAGCAACAAAGGAAAACTGTCAGCCGGTCAGAATGAAAGAAAACGGCGACGCGACAGGATTCGCCGCGCCGCCGCCCGGGGGTGGGCCGGATACTATTCCGCTGGTTCGGGTTCAGATTCCATCTGATCGACGGTCGCCGTCACGACCGCATGCAAGGCGTCGTCCGAAGCAGACATGACCGCTCTCCTCCCAGCTGAAATATAATTTCCGCTGACAAATGATGTTTTGGCGGGAAAACGCACTTTTACGGAGTTGCGTAAATTAATTACGTCGGATTCAACCTTAGATCGATTCGACAAGAGTCCAAGCGGCGAATAATATTTCGCCACCATTATGGGCCAATTTCCTATCGTGAGATTAAATCACTCTTTGGGCGATGAATAGCTCGCGTCATGTTGGAACGGCATCGGACCATTTTCGCGTAGCGCCGCGAGGATCGCCGGGAAATCGGTCGCGCAGCGGAAGCCCAGCCCGCGTTCGATCGCGCCAGCGTCGTAGACGCGCCCAACCTGTTGCGGCAGCTGCCAGCCACGCGCCGCGAACAGCTCGGCGGCGTCGGGAAACAGCCGCGCGATCACGGCTCGTGCATCGCGTTTCAGCTCGACGACATCGTCGCGCGAAAACGGCGTCGGCGCCGAGGCGATGTAGGTGGCAAAGCCGATCGTCGGGGCGCGTTCGAGCGCGGCGATATGCGCCTGCGCACAATCCTCGACCGTCAGCCGGCGATTGAGGAACTCGTTGGCCTTCATATTCTCGCCCGACAGATCGCGATGCGTGTCGTCATCTTCGGGAAAGAAGCGCGAGGTGCGCAGGATGATGATCGGCAGGCCAGTCTCGGCATGCACCAAGCGGCACAGTTCCTCGGCCGCGCGCTTGGTCACGCCATAGATGTTGCGCGGGCTGAGCGGTCCGCTGCTCTCGTCGAGCCACACCGCCTCGTCGGCAGTCTCGTCGCGGATTGCCTGGGTGATCATCAGCGACGTGGTCGAGGTGGAGACGAACCGGTCGGCACCCGCGGCAATCGCGCATTCGAGCAGGTTCAATGTCCCGGTCACATTGACGTCAATGAACGCCTGGCGCGGATAGCGCACGATATCCGGCTTGTGCAGCGCGGCGCCGTGGATCACTCCCTCGATCCCATGGCTGAACATCACGCGTTCTACCAAGGCGCGATCGGCCACGCTGCCGACGACGCGCGTGTCGGGACCGGGCGCGACGTCCATTCCGACCACCTGGTGACCGGCGGCGCGCAGCATCGGCGCGAGATGGCGGCCCAGCCAACCGGTCGATCCCGTCAACAATACGCGCATGCTATCCGGCCTCTATCTCCGCCATTTCCCGTCCACACCGGTTGCCGCTCGGTGTGGCTTGCGTCACGCCGTGGCCAGCACCTCGTATTTGGCTGTCGTCTTCGCCGCGACCTCGTCCGCGGTGACGCCGGGCGCAAGCTCGATCAGGCGGAACGGCGACTGGTGATCGGGCCGCTGGAACACGCATAGATCGGTGACAATCATGTCGACCACGTTCTTGCCGGTCAGCGGCAAGGTGCAGGCCGGGATGAACTTGGGATCGCCGTTCTTGCTGGTATGTTCCATCACGACGATGATCTTCTTGACGCCGGCGACGAGGTCCATCGCGCCGCCCATGCCCTTGATCATCTTCCCGGGGATCATCCAGTTGGCGATGTCGCCATTCTCCGCGACTTCCATCGCGCCGAGCACGGTCAGGTCGATATGCCCGCCACGGATCATCGCGAAACTGTCAGCCGAGGAAAAATAGACCGATTGCGGCAGCTCGCTGATCGTCTGCTTGCCGGCGTTGATCAGGTCGGGATCTTCCTCGCCGGCGAAAGGAAACGGGCCGATCCCGAGCATGCCGTTCTCCGACTGCAGCGTCACTTCGACGCCGGCCGGGATATGGTTCGCGACCAGGGTCGGGATGCCGATGCCCAGATTCACGTAATAACCGTCACGCAGCTCCTTGGCGGCGCGGGCGGCCATGTCGTCACGAGTCCAACCCTTGTTTTCTTGGGCCATCAATCATCCTTTCTGGCAACCACCACGGCGGGCGGCAGAGCATCGTCTTCGGTGGGCGCGCCGCGCTCGGCATCGAGGCCCATCCAGATCCGGTCGAGCGCCTGATCTTCGGGCACGCCGATCGCCTTGGCGTAGGTCGACGCCGCATTGCGGATGACATCGACCATCGCGATACCGAACAAGGCCGGGTCGGCACCGAGCGGGCGCGGATTGACGAAACTCAACGTGCCGCCGTGCTTCGCCCAGACGCGCAGGAATTCGCGGCTGTCGCCGAGCGTTTCGGCGAACGACACGAGGTCGATCGGGATCGGTTTGTCGGTCATATCGTCACGGACGGGGCGGCGGACGCCGCCACAGGTCGGGGCGCGCGGGCGCTGTGGGTGTCGGCGCGGGTACCGCGGGCACCGGCGCGGCAACGGGAACAGGCGCGGTCGCGGGGACCGGCGCGAGCGGCTGCGCGCCCGGATCGGTCCAGCGCCGGTCCTTGGGGAAGACGTCGTCGATATCGCCCTTGAGCGCGGTCCCATAGACCGGGTTCGGCAGGACGAACCAGCCATGCCCCCACAGCATCCTGAGCTTGGGTGAGTTGGTCTGCGCGCGACGTTGCGCGGGCGTCATGCCGGGCGTGTTGAACAAGTCGGTGAAATCGCCGAGCTGGTCGCCGACCATCGCGATCACGCAATATTTGGCCGAAATCGCCCAGCGCCGGGCATCCTTGCCGCTGCCGCCGGTCGCGTCGTCGCCCTTCAACCACAGATTTTGCAAGTGAACCACGGGACCGAGGCCAGCCAGGGTGAGCGCATCGATCGTTGACGAGGCGTTTGCCGAGGCGCGGTTGGAGTTGAACACCACTTCGATGCCGCTGGCACGCGCCGCCCGCAATGCATCGAGCACGCCCGGGACCGGGTTGACCGCGGTCACGCCGCTCGCTTCCCAGCGATCCCAGCGTTGCTGGTCATAAGCACCGCTGCGCTGGCTGTCGTCGGCTTCGTACCCGAGGTTCAGCAGCGCGGTCTCGTCGATGTCGAGCACGACCGCGGGGCGCTGCCTGGGGCCGCATTTGAGGAATTTGGGGGCATCCAACGTCGCGTCGGGTGCGAGCACGACCGACGAGATCGGATGGCCGACCGCGAAATCGCCGCCGCGCGCGACCAGGAAATCGGTCAGCGTAAGATAGGCCTGGATCGACACCGCCGACGCTTCGCCCGAGCCGTAGAGATATTGCATTCCAGGCGGCACGGTGCCCGGCGCCGGCGGCGGAGGTGCCGCTGGCGTGGTCGGGCCGGCGGAGGGGATTGCGTCGGCCGCCGGGATTCCGGTCGGCACGGCCTGCGTGCCGGCGGCGGCGACCGCGGGCGGAGTCGCCGACGGCAGATCCTCATCCTTCTTGCCGAAGAATTGTTTCTTGCCGATCGCGCCCGCCGCCAGGACCGGCACGGCTGCGGCGACGCATCCGCTGGTCGCGGTGCTGCCGACCAGCAGCATCAGCAGTGCGAAGCGCGCCTTGCTCACGCCGCGGCCCGCTCGCGCACGGTGCGGAATTCGATCTTCTTGTCGTAGGGGCTGCCGACGATCAGCCGGTTCACATAGATGCCGGGCAAATGGACCTGATCGGGATCGAAGCTGCCAACGGGCACGATTTCCTCGACTTCGGCGATGCAGACCTTGCCGGCAGTCGCCATCGGCTGGTTGAAATTGCGCGCGGTCTTGCGGAAAATGAGGTTGCCCGCCTCGTCGGCTTTCCAGCCCTTGATGATCGCCAGATCGGCGCGGATGCCGCGTTCGAGGATATAGTCCTCGCCGTCGAACGTCTTCACTTCCTTGCCCTCGGCGACCTGAGTGCCGACCCCGGTCTTGGTGTAGAAACCGGGGATGCCGGCGCCGCCCGCGCGGCAGCGTTCGGCGAGCGTGCCCTGGGGGCAGAATTCGACCTCGAGTTCGCCCGCCAGATATTGACGCTCGAATTCCTTGTTCTCGCCGACATAAGACGAGATCATCTTCTTGACCTGGCGTGTGCGAAGCAGCTTGCCGAGCCCTTCCCCATCCACGCCGGCATTGTTGCTGGCGATCGTCAGGTCCTTGGTGCCGGCATCGCGGATCGCGTCGATCAGGCGCTCGGGAATGCCGCACAGGCCAAACCCGCCGGCACAAATCGTCATGCCGTCGAACAATACGCCATCGAGCGCCGAGGCGGCATCGGAATAGAGCTTACGGGCCATGCGGACTCCTTGGGTGATGCGCGCCGAATAGATGGCGGCGCGAGAAGGAGCAAGCGCGCGCACCGACTTTGCGGCCGGGCCGGACTCACTGTTCGCATGTGCGGCAAAATAGCGGCGGGCGCCCGGTCCTTCCGCCCCAATCCCGCCATGAACCGTGTTCAAAGCGCGACGAACCGGGGGGTCGCGAGGCCCTCCGGTTTTGTTTTTACAGGAGTTTTTATGCGTTTCCTTATCGCGTCCGCCCTGTTGGCCAGTGCCGCCATCGCTACCCCTGCCCTGGCGCAGGATGCCCCCGCCTCCGCCCCCGAGGGCAAGGAATTCCAGGGTTTCAAGATCCTCGCCGTGACCGGCATCGACCATGTCACCAGCTCGGCCGGTAACGAGACCGGCCTCTCTTATGGCGGCGTCGTCGGCTACGATTATCAGGCAGGCAAGGCCGTGTTCGGCGTCGAAGGTGAAATCGACGGTTCGACCGCCAAGGATTGCGCCAACAACGTCTTGGCCGCGGGCGATCGTCTTTGCGTCAAGGCTGGCCGCGATCTCTATGCCGGCGTCCGCGCCGGTGTGGTCGTCGGCAACAAGGCGCTGCTCTACGTCAAGGGCGGCTATGCCAATGGCCGCATCAACGCGACCTACACGGCCGGCGGGACCACCACCAAGGATGGCACCAATTCGGACGGCTGGCGCGTCGGCACCGGCGTCGAACTGCCGTTGGCTAACAACCTGCTCGTTCGGGCCGAATATCGCTACACCAACTATTCGGACAGCGATGTGGCTCGCCATCAGGGCCTGGTCGGCTTCGGCGTGAAGTTCTGATCAGACGATCGACCAGGGTCTGAGTACAGACCCAATACGGACAGCAGGGGCCGCGCGGGGAAACTCGCGCGGCCTTTTCGTTGCTAGACCTGCGTCCCGAACACGTGGCCGATGGCGGCAGTGACGGCCATGGCGAGCGCGCCCCAGAACACGACGCGTATCGCACCGCGTATCTGGCTCGCGCCGCCGGCATGCGCGCCGATCGCGCCGGTCGCGGCGAGGAGCACGAGCGTGACAGCCATCACTGCGAGGACCAGCGAGCGGCCGCCGAACAACAAGGTCATCAGCACCGGGACGATCGCGCCGGTGGCGAAACTCGCGGCCGAGGCCAACGCAGCCTGGACGGGCCGCGCGGCGAGATCCTCGCTGATCCCCAATTCGTCGCGCAGGTGCGCGCCCAGGGCATCATGCGCCATCAGCTGATCGGCGACCTGAAGCGACAAATCATGGTCGAGCCCGCGGTGGCGATAGATGGCGGCGAGTTCCTGGCGCTCGGCTTCGGGTTCGTCGGACAATTCCGCGGTTTCGCGCGCGATGTCGGCGCGCTCGGTATCGGCCTGGCTGCTGACCGACACATATTCCCCCGCCGCCATCGACAAGGCACCGGCGGCGAGCCCCGAAATCCCGGTCAGCAGGACAGTGGTACGGTCGGCATTGGCGGCGGCGACGCCGACGATCAGGCTGGCGGTTGACAGGATGCCGTCATTGGCGCCGAGCACGGCCGCGCGCAGCCAGCCGATGCGCTGGACCAGATGCCGCTCGCGATGTCGTCGGATCGCCATTCGTCCCCCGTAGATGGTTTCCGGACCGGAACAATAAGTGCTTTTCCGAGCACCCTTAGCTTAACGTGCCACCTTCAAGACCAAGCGCAACCTCAAGATCGGCCAAGGCCTGCTCGCTGGAGGAAACCTTGATCGCCGCCATGCCGAGCGCCGCGGCCGGTTTGCAGTTGATCCCGAGGTCGTCGAGATAGGCGCAGCGGTCGGGCGTCACGCCCAGCGCGTCGCAAGCCAGGCGATAGATTGCCGGATCGGGCTTGCGGATGCCGACTTTCGAGCTTTCGACGACATGGTCGAACCGCGCCATGATCGCCGCGATCGCCTCGGCCTTGTCCGCGGTCGAGGACATCTGGGCGCCATGGCCGGCGGGAACGTTGTTGGTGATGCAGCCAATGCGATAGCCGTTCGCCTTCAGCCAATCGACCGCATCAACCATGTCGGCACGAATGTCGCCGGACAGCAATGCGAGTACATCGCTCCCCGGAAGCTCATGACCAAATGCGCGCGCCTCTTCCGCAAACAGCGAATCGAACCGGTCGGAGTCGATCTCGGCGCGCTCGAACAGCGCCCAGGCATTGGCGTCGGGATTGGCCGAATTGATCCGACGGACGAGATTGTGCGGCAGGCCGCGTTCGGCCTCCATCCGGTTGAATGCTTCGAACGGCGAGGAGGTGATCACCCCGCCGAAGTCGAAGATCACGGTATCGCGCGTCATGGTTCGATGAGCAGACCAATGCGCGGATCGACATTGCCGGCGACTGCGTCGCGATAGGCGGCAAGCGCAGCCTCGGCGCCCGAGCGGCGATCGATCGCGGTCAGCCGCTTGGCGATCGGCATGAAGTCCAGCCATGCATCTTCGCTTTGCCGGCGCAAGCCGTGCGCGCCCCAATCCGCCGAGCGCTTCTTCATCCTGCCCGGCGCGAAGAAACCGATCGGACGCGGCCCCGGCAGCGGGGCGCCACCGCGTTCGGAATCCCAATGCGTGATGCCGACTACCATGTCGACCGCCAGCGCGTCGCCGAAGCGTTCGTGCACCGCACGCGTCGCCGCCGGATTACCGGCGAAGTCGACCAACGCGACTTTCCCTTCAGCCGCGATCGCGTCGATCGCGCCATAGTCGACGACCTGGTCGTACAATCCGGTATCGGTGGTAAAGGCGGCGCTGCGCGACGAGGCGAGCGCGACCAGTCGCGGGCCATGTCCGCGCGCCTTCATCACGTGCGCGAAGGCCAACGCGGTCTTACTCGAAGCGCCGCTGACGATGACGGTGCCGGCGCCGAAATCGTCTTCGTCCTCGAATTGATCCGCGATCAGCCAGCCGGTCAGGAACAAAGGACGATAGACCGGCCACCAATCGTGATCGGCCTCACGGTGATCGCCCAACGCCTTGAGCCGCGAATATTGGTTATAGGCGCCCGGCAACGATTTGCGCCGCGGCGTCACCTCGGTGAATCCGGTGCCGCGGATCTGCTCGGCGGCGAGCACCGCGTGGCTGGCGAGCGGCCAATAGCCGTAGAAGCGGTCGCCAACCGAGATACCCTCGGCCGCCGATCGCGTCGCCGTCGCGAACCCCCAGACCGGCAACCGGCCCGGCTCATCACGCGCCGAGAAAAAGTCCCAATAGCCCGCGTCGGCGCCGAGGAACGGGGTCTTCTGACCCAGGGCGGCATAAGTGATGTTGTTGGCGGTCAGCGCGACCAGATCGATCGCGAATTCGGCTTCGCCCGGCCCAGGTGCGCGGTCGGGCAAATCGGCGACATTGGCCTGCGCGATGTCGTCGCGCGCGATCTCGATTTGCCAGCGGCCCATGATAGTCTCCTGCGTCAAACCGACATGGGTCCGCGTCGCGCTATGTCGCCCCGCACGCTCGAATCCGCAACCTGCAATCCCGCCGCCTCAAGCGCCGCGCGCTGGTCGGCGCCGCGCGTGGTCAGCATGATCTGCTCGACCATCACCGATCGCGCGAACAGCGGGGTCGCAAAGACATGGTCGATCCACGCGGCGGTGCGCGGCCAGCGTGCGGCGTCGGGCGTCCAGCCGGCCAGCGCCGCGTTGCGGAAGAAGCTGGCGAAAGTCAGGTCGATCATCGACAGGTCGTCGAACACGAAGCCGGCGACGGGCGCCTGGGGCTCGAGCCAATCCATGATTTCGGGGAGATCGCGCGTGATGACGGCGGCGACTACATCCTCATCGGTCTCCTGCTTCCACACGCGCGGCTTGACGTTGCGCTGGAAGAACAGCTTCCAGATCATCACGTCGCCCAAGCGGCTATCGGCGAATTCCTCCAGCCAGCGTGCCCGCGCCCGCTGGGCGGGATCGGCCGGATAGAGCGGTTTCTCGGGATAACGATCGTCGAGATATTCGCAGATCACGGTCGAATCCGGGATCACCAGATCGCCGTCGATCAGCACCGGAATGCGCCTGAGCGGATTGAGCCGGGTGAATTCGTCGCCGCCGAAAAACGGCACGATCGGGTCGATCTCATAGTCGATGCCCTTATGGTCGAGCGCCAGAAAGACCTTGCGCGCATAAGGGGAGACGTGGTTGCCGATGATGCGGATCATGCTGCTCATCCGTTATAGTTGAGCTTGAGGCCCGGGCGCGGCCAGCGGAGCTTGGCCAGGCGCCCGGTCCCCGACAGGCAGATATAAGCGTCCATCATGTCGTCCCCGCCCCAACAAATGTTAGTGGTGAAGATGTCGTCGGTGGCGACGAACTCGACCAAATCGCCGCCGGGCGAAATCACCGAAATGCCGCATTCGCCGAGCGTCGCGACGCAGATATTGCCGCACTCCTCGACTCCGAGCGAGTCGAAGAATTTGTACCCGGCGGGGCGATAGAGCGGGATGCCGGGGCCGCCCGGACCAGCGCTGCCGTCGACCTTGCCCGGGGCGATGACGTTGAAGGCCATCAGCCGGCAGGTATAGGTTTCCGCCGCGTAAAGCCGCTTACCGTCGGGCGACAGGCCGACGCCGTTGGGGTTCTGGCTGGGGAAGATCACTTCCTCGAGATGGCTGCCGTCGACCTTGCCGTAGAAGATTCCGACGATGTCGTGGCAGCGCTTGTCGTAATCGACCTTGCCATGGTCGGTGAACCAGAAGCCGCCTTCGCCATCGAACACGATATCGTTGGGGCCACGCAGCACGCAGCCGAAATCGCCCGATTTGTAGAGAATTTCCACGCTGCCGGTAGCGATGTCGATCCGCTCGATCCGCCCGCCCGAATAGTCGCGGGCGATGCCGTGCGGCGCGAGCATGCCTTTATTGTCGATATAATCGAAACCGCCATTGTTGCAGCAATAGAGCTTGCCGTCAGGGCCGATCGCCAGGCCGTTGGGGCCGCCGCCAGGTTCGGCCACCGTCTCCTTCGAGCCGTCGGGGCGGACTCGCGTGATGCGGCCGGCGGCGATCTCGACCAGGATGACGCTGCCATCGGCCATCGCCACCGGGCCTTCGGGAAACCGCAATCCGTCGGCGACGATCTCCATGCCCCACTCCCGCTCGTCATGGCCGGGTTCATACCCGGTCTTCGAAACGGTCATGCCGCGTCCCGCGGGCGAAAGGAAGATGGTTTTGGCGGAGGGCGGTCGTCGCTCTTAGCCCTCTCCCGCTCGCGGGAGAGGGTTGGGTGAGGGTCTTCTTTCTTCTTTCTTCTTTCTTCTTTCTTCTTTTTCGCCCCGTCTGCTTGGAAGAAGTAAGAAGACCCTCACCCTCCCACCGCCTTTGGCGGCGGGCCCCTCCGGCATCAGGTAAACAGCGCCCCGCGCTGTTTAGGTCATGCCGGGGGCATGACCGACCTGATGCGCCCGCAAGCGGGAGAGGGGTATCACCGCAGTAATCAGAACCGTTCGCCGACCAGTTCCTCGCTCTTCGCCCAGAGCGCCTTGGCGTGATCGGCGTCGAGTGCGTAGGCGCGCACGCCGCCGCGGATGCCTTCGCCTTCCTGTAGTTCCGCGACGTGGCAATCCTCGCAATATTTCCCACCGATTTCGGCCGGATCGGCGACGATCGCGGCCCAGACCGAGGTGGCTGCGCCTTGCGGAATGGTCTTGAGCTCGAAAGCCGGTGCGCCCGCCTTGGCCGCGGTTTCGTTGATCGAAGCGACCAAGGCGGCCAACTGGCCTTCGTCCATATGGCGGCTGAGCTCGGTCTGGATGCCGCCCGGATGAACCGCCGTCGCGCGGACGCCGCGATCGCGATGGCGCCGGTCGAATTCGACCGCGAACAGGACATTGGCGGTCTTCGACCGGCCATAGCCGATCCACGGTTCGTACGGCGTGTGCTCGAAATTGGGATCGTCGAGGTCGACGTCCGAATAGCGATGCCCGGCCGAGGACAGATTCACCAGCCGGCCGCCATCCTTGAGCAGCGGCGCGATGCGGTTGATCAGCACGAAATGGCCGAGATGGTTGGTGCCGAACTGGGTTTCGAAGCCGTCGGCGGTGTGTCCGAACGGCGGGACCATGACGCCGGCATTGGCGATGATCACGTCGAACGGGCGGCCATCGGCGTTGAGCGCGTCGGCACAAGCGCGGACGCTGGCGAGCGAGGCAAGGTCGAGCTCGACGATCGAAAAGGCGCCCTTGCCCGCTTCCGCCGCGGCGCGGACCTCCGCCGTCGCGCGTTCCGCTTTGGCGACATCGCGCGCGGCACCGACGACTTCCGCGCCATGCGCGACCAGCGCGCGCGCCGTCTCCACGCCAAGCCCGGCCGAAACGCCGGTGACCAGGATGCGCTTGCCCGTCAGATCAACGCCAGCGAGCACATCCTCGGTAGTCGATTTCTCGCCGAATTGGATCGTCATCATCATTCTCCATGAATGTCGGAAAGAGGGCCCGGAGCGATCGCCATGCGCCCTCGCCGCCTATTTGGGCGCGGAGGTCGCCACCGCGGAGCCCGATCGTCTCGATCGCTTGCCCAATCCTATCAGCGGCGCACGATTTCAGGTCGGAAGCGCTTGCGCTTCCCGTCGCCGCGACCACCTTCGCTATCATGCAGGACAAACTCGACGAGATGAGCCGGCGCGTCATGCGCCACACGCAAGGCGTGGCATTCGTCACGGCGATCCCACGAGTCGGGATTGGGGTGGTCGATCAACCGAGCAAGCCAATGCCGACCGTGTACGAACCAATGATCTGCCTGGTGCTGCAGGGCGCCAAGCAGGTGATGATCGGCGACCGCATTCTGCACTACGACCCGGCATGCACCTTCATCGCCTCGCTCGAATTGCCGGTGTCCGGCTGTGTGATCGAGGCGTCGCCCGACAAGCCCTATATCGCCGCCAGCCTGACGATCGATCGCGCGATCTTGGCCGATCTGCTCGCGACCATGCCTTCCTCTCCCGAAGGGCAAACCGCCGGCTTCGCGGTGACGCCGGTCACGCCCGATTTGCTCGACGCCTGGGCGCAATTGCTGGCCTTATTCGACGCGCCGCAGGACATTCCGGTGCTGGCGCCTTTGCGCGAGCGCGAAATCCTCTATCGCTTGCTGCAGGGGCCAGACGGCGGATTGCTGCGCCAGATCGCGCGCGAGGACAGCCAATTGTCGCGTGTGCGACGAGCAATCCACTGGATCCAGGCGCATTTCGACCAGGCGATGCGGATCGAAGGGCTGGCCGAGATTGCAGGAATGAGCGTCCCGTCGTTCCACCGCCACTTCAAGGCGGCGACGGCGATGAGCCCGCTACAATATCAAAAGACGCTCAGGCTGCATGCGGCGCGGCGGATGCTGGTCGCGAGCAACGATGCCAGCCGCACGGCCTATTCGGTCGGCTATGAAAGCGCCTCGCAGTTCAGCCGCGAATATGCCCGCATGTTCGGCGCGCCGCCGTCGCGCGACGCCGACCGGCTGCGCGGCCTGCAGGTAGCGGATCTCGCGGAAGCGGCAGGCTTGGCGTGAACGAGTTAGCCCGAAGCCCCTCTC
The DNA here is from genome assembly GCF_056401105.1 of Sphingomonas sp. P4_G3. Taxonomy (NCBI): domain Bacteria; kingdom Pseudomonadati; phylum Pseudomonadota; class Alphaproteobacteria; order Sphingomonadales; family Sphingomonadaceae; genus Sphingomonas; species Sphingomonas sp. P4_G3. The sequence goes on along the minus strand of NZ_JBFUJZ010000007.1, from coordinate 8,508 downwards.
CCGCCTGCGGGAGAGGGCGGGGCCCGCCGCCGGAGGCGGTGGGAGGGTGAGGGTCTTCTTTTTTCTTCTTGGACCATAGCTGCTGGGAAGAAGAAAGAAGACCCTCACCCAACCTGCACCGGGTGAACAGCGCCCCGCGCTGTTCAGGTCATGCCGGGGGCATGACCGACCCGGTGCACCCGCGCGCGGGAGAGGGCTTTTGGTCGCGACACACGAATAGGGGGCCGCGCGGTACCGCACGGCCCCCACGTCAGCGCGGTGAGCGCTGCAAGCCGGACAGCGACTAGATGTCGTCGCCCAGCGCGCCCTTCACCTTGCCGACGAACTGTTGGCCCTTGCCTTTCAGTTCCTGGCCGGCGCCTTCGGCGGCCAATTCGTCGTCCTTGCGCGTGCGGTTGGGGTCGTCGGCGTCGCCGGCCATCGCCTGCTTCACCTTGCCCACCGCCTCGTTGACATTGCCTTTGATCTTGTCGGTCAGCTCACCCATCGGTTGTTCCTCTCCATTCGCGACAGCGGATCGCCGGCGCGTTGAAATTACGGAAATAGAACGGTTTGACGGACGCGGAGTTCCTAAGACTTAAGGGGCAACGCGTTTCAGGAAGGCGAGCACCGCTTGCCAGTTATCGTCGGCGCCGCCCGGATTCTTGGCGGCGATCAAGGTCGACGACCCGTGCACGCCCGCTTTGGGAATGAATTGCTGCCGATCGGTGCTCTTGGTGGCCGACAGGATCGCCTTCGCTTCCTGCTCCTCTACCAGCGTATTGGCCGAGGTGACGAAGACCGGCACGGTGATCTTGGCCGCGGCCTGTTCGACCATCTTCTTGTCCTCGAAATATTCGCCCGGCGAGAAAGCGAGCACGCCCTTCACGCTGCCATCCGCTGATTTCGACGCGGCGACCAGGAACACCAGGCTGGCCGAATAGCTCGATCCCCAGAGCAGGATCGGCTTGCCCTGCGCCTTGTCCTTGGCCCAAGCCAGCGCCGCCTCGAGATCGGGAAGCGCGCCGAGATAATCGGCCTTGTCCTTGTAGCCGGCCATCGTCTGGTTGTTGCCGTAAAGGCCGCCGCCGACGCGCTGGTCGATCGCCAAAGCGGCAAAGCCGGCGCGCTGAAGCTGCGGCGCGATCGAGACATATTCGTCCTTCGACGATCCCGCCTGATGGAACAGCAGGATCAACGCGCGCGCGTTGCCGGAGGGATAATAAGTGCCATAGACGGTCACGCCGTCGGGTGCGGTGAGCGTCACGGCCTGGGGCGCATGGTCCTTCACCGCTGCGCTTTCGTTGATCAACGCATCGGCATTGTCGGTCTTGGATTGGGAGTGGCAGGCAGCGAGCGCAACGAGCGCGGTGATTGGCAGCAAACGGCGCATCGAGCCTCCTTGGATCAGATCAACCCGGCAAGCGGGCTGGAGGGATCGGCATAACGCCGCTTGCCCATCCGGCCGGCGAGATAGGCCAAACGCCCGCTCTCGACCGCAAGTTTCATCGCGCGCGCCATCATCACCGGGTCCTTGGCCTCGGCGATCGCCGTGTTCATCAGCACGCCGTCGCAACCGAGTTCCATTGCCACCGCCGAATCGGACGCGGTGCCGACCCCGGCATCGACCAGCACCGGTACCTTGGCGCCTTCGACGATCAGCCGGATCGTGACCTGATTCTGGATGCCGAGGCCCGAGCCGATCGGCGCGCCCAGCGGCATGATCGCGACCGCGCCGACATCCTCCAGCCGCTTCGCCGCGATCGGATCGTCGACGCAATAGACCATCGGCTTGAAGCCCTCCTTGGCGAGGATCTCGGTCGCCCGAAGCGTTTCGACCATGTCGGGATAGAGCGTCCGCGCCTCGCCCAGCACTTCGAGCTTGACCAGATCCCAGCCGCCCGCCTCGCGCGCCAGCCGCAAGGTGCGGATCGCTTCGTCGGCAGTGAAGCAGCCCGCCGTGTTGGGCAGGTAGGTGATCTTTTTCGGGTCGATATAGTCGGTCAGCATCGGCGCCTTGGGGTCGCTGACATTGACCCGGCGCACTGCGACAGTGACGATCTCCGCCCCCGACGCTTCGAGCGCGGCGGCGTTCTGCGCGAAATCCTTATATTTGCCGGTACCGACGATCAGCCGCGAGCGGAACGTCTTGCCCGCAACGGTCCAGGTATCTTCCTTCACCGCGGACGCATGGTCGCCGCCGCCGACAAAGTGGACGATCTCGATCTCGTCGCCATCCTCGACCAGGACTTGGCTAAGCGTCGAGCGCGGCACGACCTCCAGATTGCGCTCGACCGCAACCTTCTCGGCGAGGAGTCCAAGCTCCTCGGCAAGTTGGGCGAGCGTGAGCCCGGCAAAGACGCGGCGATGCTCGCCATTGACGCGGATCGAGACGGTTCCGTCGGTGTGCATGGTATTCATGGCAAATCGCGATATAGGGACGCGACCGATAGCGCCACAACCGAAAGGGCAAGGGTGACCGAAACGATCCTGGTGCTGAACGGCCCCAACCTCAATCTGCTCGGGACGCGCGAGCCGGAAATCTATGGGGCCGATACGCTCGACGACATCGCGGCGAGACTGGAAGAGCGCGCGAGGGAACTCAATCTCGAGATCGACATGCGCCAGTCGAATCACGAAGGGCATCTGATCACCTGGATGCACGAGGCGCAGGGATCGGACGTGAAGGCGATCCTGCTCAATGCCGGCGCGCTGACGCATACCAGCGTGGCGCTGTACGACGCGATCAAGGGCATCAAAGTGCCGGTGATCGAGGTGCATTTGTCGAACCCGCTGACGCGCGAAGAATTCCGCCACCAGAGCTTTGTCGGCCGTGCCGCGCGCGGAACCGTTTCCGGGTTCGGCGCACTTTCGTATATGCTTGCGCTTGAAGCCGCCGCCCGACTCTGACAGAGGGCGCGCCTTTGAGTCAGCCTCAACAGGGCGAAGAAGGGTCGAATGGCAGACAATAACAATGACGGGGGCATGCGAGTCGATGTCGAGCTGGTCCGCCAGCTCGCGTCTCTGCTCGACGAAACCAATCTTACCGAGATCGAGGTCGAGGATAACGACCGCCGCATCCGCGTCGCGCGTCAGGTGCATGCCGCGCCGGCGATGAACTATGCGGCACCGGCGGCCGTTGCGGCTCCCGCTGCGCCGGGGGGTGCTCCCGTAGCGGCTGCCGATCCGGCACCCGCTGCAATCAGCGCCAACGCGGTCAAGTCGCCGATGGTCGGCACCGTCTATCTGGCGGCGAACCCCGAAGCGAAGCCGTTCATTGCGGTGGGGCAGAAGGTCGCCGCGGGCGACACATTGGTGATCATCGAAGCGATGAAGGTGATGAATCCGATCATCGCGACGGCCGCCGGCACGGTATCGGCGATCCTGATCGAAAACGGCCAGCCGGTCGAGTTCGACCAGGCGCTCGTCGTGGTCGAGTAAGAAGTTTCTTGCCGATGTGCCGCTCCGGCCCGCTCCCCCACCCGGCCCCCCATATGATGCTGCCGTTGGGAGGCCGGGTGGGGGAGCGGGCCGGCACCGCCTAGGAAAACGACCGATGCCCGAAATCAAGAAACTGCTGATCGCCAATCGCGGCGAGATCGCGCTACGCATCCACCGCGCCTGCCATGAAATGGGGATCAAGACGGTCGCGGTGCATTCGACCGCCGATTCGGACGCGATGCACGTGCGGCTGGCCGACGAGGCGATCTGTATCGGTCCGCCCTCGGCGACCGAATCGTACCTCAACATCCCCAACATCATCTCGGCGGCCGAGATCAGCCATGCTGATGCGATCCACCCCGGCTATGGCTTTCTGAGCGAGAATGCGCGTTTCGCCGAGATCGTCGAGGCGCACGGCATCATCTTCGTCGGGCCCAAGCCCGAGCATATCCGCACGATGGGCGACAAGATCGAGGCGAAGCGCACCGCCGGCGCGCTCGGCCTGCCGCTGGTGCCCGGCTCGGACGGCGCGATCAGCGATATCACGGAAGCCAAGAAGATCGCCGAGGCGGCGGGCTATCCGGTGATCATCAAGGCCGCATCGGGTGGCGGCGGGCGCGGCATGAAGGTCGTCAATTCGCCCGAAGAGCTCGAAACCCAGATGCAGCAGGCTGGGAGCGAGGCCAAGGCCGCGTTCGGCGACGCCACCGTCTATCTCGAAAAGTATCTCGGCAATCCGCGCCACATCGAATTCCAGGTGTTCGGCGACGGCAATGGCAATGCCATCCATCTCGGCGAGCGCGATTGCTCGCTGCAGCGCCGCCACCAGAAGGTGCTGGAGGAAGCGCCCTCCCCGGTCATCACGCCCGAAGAGCGCGAGCGGATGGGCGGGATCGTCGCCAAAGCGATGGCCGACATGGCCTATCGCGGCGCGGGCACGATCGAATTCCTGTGGGAAGACGGCGAGTTCTACTTCATCGAGATGAACACCCGCCTGCAGGTCGAGCATCCGGTGACCGAGGCAATCACTGGCCTCGACCTGGTCCGCGAACAGATTCGCGTTGCGGAGGGCCATGGCCTGACACTGCGCCAGGAAGACGTGCAGTTTCGCGGCCACGCGATCGAATGCCGCATCAACGCCGAGGATCCGCGAACCTTCGCGCCCTCGCCGGGCCTGGTGAAGCAATATCACGCGCCTGGGGGCATGAACGTCCGCGTCGATAGCGGGCTCTATGCCGGCTATCGCGTGCCGCCTTATTACGATTCGATGATCGCCAAGCTGATCGTCTATGGCACGACCCGTCAGGGCGCGATCCGCCGCTTGCGCCGCGCGCTCGAGGAATTCGTGATCGAGGGGATGAAGACCACCATCCCGCTGCACCAGGCACTGATCGAGGATCCTGAGTTCCTGCAGGGGCAGTACACGATCAAGTGGCTCGAGGAGTGGTTGGACAGGCAGGGAGCATGATGAAGCGCCGGGGGGCTGCCGCATTGCTGATCTCGTGGGCGCTGGCCGCAGCGCTCGCCCCGGCAGCCGCAGAGGCGAAGCGCTTCGCAATCGCCTGCGCCGGCACGCTCAATATAGACGAGCGCGCGCTCGGCGGCCTCCCTAGGACCGAGACCCAGAAGGCCGACCAGGTCTTCGTGATCGACGAGGAGGCCCGCCGCGTCGCGCACCTCCTAACCGGTCCGCCGGCGAAGCTGGAGGACATGTGCGTGTCGCGCGACGCCGCCTGTTATTCGGCTTTTTCCGACACGCTGATCGTCGCGGACACCGGCAAGTTCGCGATGGGAGCTCTCACGGGCTCGCAGAGCTTTCGGTACGACCGGGCGGCGAACCATGTCGACATGATGGTGGCGATGGAACGTCCGGACCATCGCACCCTGCGCATGACCTTTTCGATGATGTGCCAACCGACCGGCGTTCCCGATCTGGGCTATTGACGGGCAACGCCGATTCTCAACGGGGAGAATTGAGCGATGAAGAAAGCCATCGTCATCTTAACGCTCGCGGTGATCGCCGCGGCGCCCGTCTCCCCCGTCACCTCGCTGGCCGGACGCTATTCGAAGCATTTCCAGAACGGGATGGTCGACGGGTCGAAATTCTGGTCCGACGACGTGGTCGAGATCGTTCCGGTCGACGCGGGCCACGCCTTTTTTCGCGCCGAGCTCGCTTTCTACAACGGCCATAGCTGCTCGATCGCCGGTGTCGCCAAGGCGGCCGGCGGCAAGCTCGTCTATAGTGAGAAGCAGCCGAGCTATGACGGCGGACCGACCTGTCATCTGACCATCACGACCAAGGGCAAGAGCCTGTTGCTCGACGACGGCGACGGCAGTTGCCAATCCTATTGCGGCGCGCGCGGTTCGCTCAGCGGATTCGACTTGATCCCGCTCTCATCGAAACGGCCGATCAGCTATATGGCGCGGCTCAAAGGGTCGAGCGAATATAAGGGCGCGATCGACGCCTGGAAATCGGGCAAGACCGACTGAAGCCTAAACCCTCTCCCGCATGCGGGAGAGGGAGGGGCCCGCCGCGAAGCGGTGGGAGGGTGAGGGTCTTCTTTCTTCTTCCAAGTGGAAGAGACTGAAAAAGAAGAAAGAAGACCCTCACCCAAACCCTCTCCCCGCAAGCGGGAGAGGGCTTAAATCGCGGAGGGGGGACTCATATGTTCATCGGTCACTACGCGCCGGCCTTCGCGGCCGCGACATCGCCCAAATCGCCGCGGCTCGGCGCGCTGTTCGTCGCCGCGCAACTGGTCGACATCGCCTTTTTCAGCTTCCTGATCCTGGGCGTCGAAAAGATGCGGATGCTGCCCGGCGCGACCGTGATGAACGGCATGGACCTGTACGACATGCCCTGGACGCACAGTCTGGCCGGAGCGATCGGCTGGGGCGTGCTGTTCGCGGTTGCGGTGAAAGCGCTGCGCGGTAGCTGGACCGCGGGCCTGATCGGTGGCGCGGTGGTGGTGTCGCACTGGCTGATCGATCTGCTGGTCCATCGCCCCGACCTCACGCTGGCAGGAAGCGCGCCCAAACTCGGCCTCGGCTTGTGGAACCATCCCTGGATCGAAATCCCGCTGGAGCTCGTCTTCGCGTTCGGGGGATTGTGGTTCTTCGTCAGCCGGACGCGGGCGATCGGCGCAATGGGCAAATGGTCGCCCTGGGCCCTCGCCATCGGCATGGCGGTGCTCCAGGCGGTCAACTGGACCACGCCGCAGCCGAGTGAAGCGGGCCCTGCCCCCGCTTCAACCGGCTGGCTCGGGCTGTTCGCTTATGCTGTGCTCGCCATGCTCGCCTGGTGGGTGGCGCGGACGCGGCGTTTGGCGTAGCCCCTTCCCAAATCGGGGAGAACCGGATGTCGTTGGTCGCAGAGCTCAAGGGATTGCAGCGCAAGCAAGTCCATTCGATCTGGGCAAGCTATCTCGGCTGGACGCTCGACGCGTTCGACTTCTTCCTGCTCGTCTTCATGCTCTCGGCGATCGCCAAGGAATATGGCACCGACATCAAGACGGTGTCGGAAGCGACCTTCCTGACGCTCGCCGCGCGGCCGTTCGGCGCGTTCGCCTTCGGCTGGATGGCCGACCGCTGGGGACGGCGGCCGATCATGATGATCGTGATCCTGTTATTCTCGCTCTTCTCGTTCGCTTCGGCCTTCGCCTGGTCGCTGACCAGCCTGTTCGTGATCCGGACCCTGTTCGGCTTCTGCATGGGCGGCGAATGGGGAATCGGCGCCAGCCTGGTGATGGAATCGATCCCGATCAAGCTGCGCGGGCCCGTCTCCGGCCTGCTGCAATCGGGCTATCCCTCAGGCTATTTCCTCGCCAGCCTGATCTATTTCCTGTTGTTCGACGCGCTTGGCTGGCGCGGCCTGTTCATGGTCGGGATCGCGCCGGCGATCCTGGTCTTCCTGATCCGGATGCACGTCGAGGAGAGCCCGGCATTCGAGAAACGTCGTCACGAACGGCCGGCAAATCCGATCGGCGAACTGGTCAGGAACTGGAAGATCGCGCTCTATCTCGTCATCCTGATGACGGCGTTCAACTTCTTCAGCCACGGCACGCAGGACCTGTATCCGACGTTCCTCAAGGAGCAGCATCACTTCGACACCAAGACGATCGGCCTGCTCGCGATGATCGGCAATGTCGGCGCGATCGTAGGCGGAATCTCCTTCGGCATCTGGTCCGAACATATCGGGCGCAAGCGCGCGATCATCATCGCCAGTCTGCTCGCTATCCCGATCATTCCGTTATGGGCGTTCGCCAGCACGCCGGTCATGCTGGGTCTGGGAGCCTTTCTGATCCAGGTTGCCGTCCAGGGCGCCTGGGGGATCGTGCCGGTGCATCTCAATGAGCTGTCGCCCTCATTGGTGCGGGGCATGTTCCCCGGCTTCGCTTATCAGCTGGGCAATCTGATCGCGTCGCGCAATGGTCCGATCCAGGCGTCGATCGCGGAGAGCCATGGCGGCAATTTCGGCTTGGCCATGGCGATCGTCGCAGGCATCACCGTGGTCGTATTGGTGGTGTGGACCGCGATCGGGCCCGAGCGCACCGATGTGGATTTCCTGACGGAGAAGACGAATTGAAGGCGACGATCTGGCACAATCCGCGCTGTTCGAAGTCGCGCGAGACGCTGGCGATCCTGGAAGGGACACCCGGCGTTCAGGTCGAGATTGTCGAATATCTCAAAAACCCGCCATCGCGCGACGAACTGGCCGCGCTCTACGCCGCGGCCGGGCTGACCCCGCGCGAAGGACTGCGCAAGAGCGAGGATGGCGCCAAGGCGCTGAAACAGGCCGATGACGACGCGATCCTCGATGCGATGGCCGCCAATCCAATCCTGATCGAACGTCCGCTGGTCGAGACGCCCAAGGGCGTCCGGTTGGGCCGGCCACCCGAAAAGGTGCGCGAGATCCTCTGATCACTAGGTCGAGAACCAAAATAAGCCGTTGTTCTTAAAGCGACCCATTTCCAAAACTCGTCATCCCAGCGAAAGCTGGGATCTCAAGCGGTATCGCGTCACCGCGTGAGACCAACATCGGGTCGGATCGTCCCCCGGACGATCCTTGAGCATGCGGGGCATGCTCAACCC